>CAWCGA010000010.1:0-133370 GCA_963794775.1 uncultured Alphaproteobacteria bacterium
CACGACGCCGATCACGGCGAAGGTGTCGGAAAATCCCATCACCAGCGCCTGGCGTTTTACGGTATCGCCCAGCGCGACGATGGCCTGATGCCGCGCATTGGCGGGATCGGGCACGCCGTGGGAGATGAAGTAATTGGTGAGTTGCGCGATGCGCGTGCGCACCTCTTCGCGGCCGAGATCGACCGATTGTCCAATGATGTTTGAATGGAACTGCTCGCGCTTGGTGACGATGGTGGCGAGCACCGCGGTGCCGATCGCGCCGCCGAGATTTCGCATCATGTTGGAGATGCCCGACGCAGCCGGCGCATCCTGTGGCGCGACGCTGCCGAGCGTGACGGAGCTGAGCGGCGCCAAGGTCAGCGCCTGGCCGACGGCGCGCACGATGTTGGGCAGCCAGAACTGGTCGCCCGAATAGTCGAGCGACATCCAGATGTTCATGAAGGAGCTGGCGGCGAACAGCAGCAAGCCGGTGACCGCGATGTAGCGCGCATCGAAGCGCTGCATCAGCTTCGGCACCAGCGGAATGAGCAGGAGCTGCGGCAGGCCGGTCCAGGCCAGAACGTTGCCGATCTGCTCGGCATTGTAGCGCTGCACCTGGCCGAGATAGGCCGGCAGCAGATAGACCGAGCCGAACAGCGCGAAGCCGAGGAACACTGCGGCAACCGTGCCGACGCCGAAATTCCATTGGGTCAGGAGGCGCAGGCGCAGCAGCGGCTTCTCGACGGTGAGCTCGATCCAGACGAATAGCGCGAGGCTGACTGCCGAGATCACCGCGAGGCGCACGATGAAGGGCGAGCCGAACCAGTCGTCCTTGTTGCCTTCCTCCAGCACCGCCTGCAGCGCCGACAGCCCGATCGCCATGGTGGCGATACCGAGCCAGTCGGCTTCGCGGAGCAGGCCGAGCTGCATCGGCTGACGCTCGAGCGTAAGCGAGAGCATGGCGACCATCACCGCGGTCGGCACGACGTTGACGAAGAAGATGGTCTGCCAGCCATAATTCTCGGTGAGATAACCGCCGATGGTCGGACCGATTGCCGGGGCAAAGGTGACGGCCAGCGCGAACATCGCCAGTCCAATCGGCTTCTGCCGCTGCGGCAGCTTGGTGAAGACAAGCGTGAAGGCCATCGGGATCAGCACGCCGCCGAAGAAGCCCTGGAAGGCGCGCATCGCGATCATCGACGGCAGGTCGGTGGTGAAGGCGCACAGCACCGAGAAGATCGCAAACAGCGTCGCAAACGAGAGCATGAGCTTGCGGACGGAGAGCACGCGGCTCAGATAGTCGGTCAGCGGAATGACCACGATCTCGCCGATCAAGTAGGAGGTGGAGATCCATGAGCCGTTGTCGACGCCGGTGCCGATGCCGCCTTCGATGTCCAGCAGCGAGGCGTTGGTGATCTGGATGTTCAGGATCGCCATGAAGGCGCCGATCATCGCGGCGGAAATGGCGATCCATACCGTCGGACTGGCTCGATCGGGATTGGCGGCCGCGGCGGGTGCCGGAATCTGGCTTGAAGCTGAAAGGGTGAGGGCGCTCATGACATCACCTCGCAATCGATGCGATCTTTCTGGAGTCGTCGTTGCGCGACTCGGTCGAAATATGCGGGACGACTGACATGCCCGGCCGCAATTCGATCGGCGCGCCGCCCTCCAGCACGATCTTCACCGGGATGCGCTGCACGATCTTGGTGAAGTTGCCGGTGGCGTTGTCGGGCGGCAGCAGCGCGAATTCCTGGCCGCTGGCTGGCGCGAGCGAGTCAACATGTCCATGCACGACCTGACCGGGGAACATGTCGACGGAAACGTTGACCGGCTGGCCCTGCTTGACATGGGTGAGCTGCGTCTCCTTGTAGTTGGCGATCACATAGGCGCCGGAGGCCGGCACTAGCGACATCAATTGCGTGCCGGCCTGCACGTATTGCCCGACGCGCAGCGTGCGATTGCCGACGACGCCGTCGATCGGCGCGGTGATGGTGGTGTAGCCGAGGTTCAGTTCGGCCTGCGCCTGCAGCGCGGATGCGCGCGCCGCGGCCGCCTCGGCCTGCGCGATCTCGGCCTTGAGCAGGTCGACCTGTTTCAGTGCCGACACCAGATTGGCCTGGTCGCGGGCGATGGCCGCTTCCGCGCCAGCATTCTTCGATTGCGCGGCTTGCGCATTCTGCAAGCTGCCATAACCGGTGGCGGCAAGGTCGGTGTAGCGCTTGTTCTCCTGGCCCGCGAAAGTCTTGTTGGCGATGTCGACCTCGATGGTTGCCTTCGCCGCCGCAATGACCGACTGCTGGACTTCGAGCTGCGCCTGCTTGCTGGTGATCGTCGCCTGCGCCGCGGCGACATCGGCACGCGCCTGATCGAGCGCGACCTTGAAGTCACGCTCGTCGATCCGCGCCAGCACCTGCCCGGCCCTCACAGGCTCGTTGTCGCCGACCAGCACTTCCCGCAAATAGCCGGACACTTTCGGCGCGATGGTGGTGTTGTCGGCGCGCACATAGGCGTCGTCGGTCGAAACCAGGAAACGGCCGACCGTCCAGTAGTCAAAGCCGTACCAGGACGCGCCAGCCAGCGCCGCCACGGCGACGCCCGCCAGCAACAAGCGGCGCAGAGGGCCTGTGGGCTTCGCTGCGGCAACCTGAACCGGCTTAGCCGTTGGATTGGAAGGGGAATTCGGCCCTGCGCGCAGCTGTTGGGCGGTCTCTGCGGAGACCTCGCGCTCGGCTTCGAAAGCGGTGGAATGACGGCTCATGGTGCCCTCCTGATCGACCTATCCCATTGCCAAGAAAGGAGAATTTCTTAATCCCGGCAGTGGGATAATTAGGAAACTTGATATTTTCCAAAATAGCCCTCATATTGGGACTGTCAATAGAATGACAGGCATCATCTAAAAGCATGGCGATCACGAAGCCGGGAAACAGCGATGAGTGCGGGCCGCAGCGCGGCCGCGGCCGGCCGCAGGTCCGGTGCGACGAGGAGACGCGCGCCGTCATCACCGATGCCGCGCGTCATGCCTTCGCGGCCAAAGGTTTTGCCGGCACCGGCATGGACAGCGTGGCGCGCGCCGCCGGCGTTTCGACCAAGACGCTCTATCGGCTCTTCCCCAACAAGCAGGCGCTGTTCGAGGGGATGGTGACCGAGCGCATCGATGCCTTTGTTTCCCTCGTAAAGCTGCGCGCCTGCGACGGCGGCGACGTCGAGGCGGCGCTTGCCGACGCGCTGCTGGTCTGTGGCGAACTGATCCTCGACGGCGAGGTGATCGCGCTCCAGCGCGTCATCATCGGCGAGAGCGACAAATTCCCTGGCATCGCCGAGACCTTCTTCGACAAGGCCATCATGCGAACGCAGAGCGCGCTCGCCGACTGGCTGCGCGTGCAGGTGAAGCGTGGCACGATCGCGCTCGACGATGCCGATGCGGCTGCCGGCATGCTGCTCGGTATGCTGGCGCTGCAACCGCAGCGCGCCGTGATGTTCGGGCACCGACCGCCACTCAGCCGCAATGAACTCGCGCAACGCGCAAAGGCCTGCGCCGCGCTGTTCCTGAAGGGGTGCCGTCGCCAGGCATGGTCCGGAAAAGAGTGATCCCGGTCACATCCACCCGGTAACAACACTGCGATAACATGCTAGAATTTGCATGCGCATGGGCGCGGCGGCTCTCATGAGGCTGGATATGAAACCTTTATCGGTTGAACGGAGACTGTTGCTGAAGGCGGGCCTTGTCGGTCTCGCTGGCCTTGCCAACAGCTATGCCTACGCGGCGATCCTCGATGCCGCGGGCGCCACCAACCCGAACAACAAGGCGATCGGCAGCGACGATCTGCTCGCAGCCCAAGCCCAACTCGGCGAGAATCTAATCCGTTATCTCGCTGGCCGTGGCAAGCCGGACGCCGCCGGCAACTTCGTGGTCTCGCCTGCCAGCATCGCATCGATCCTGTCGTTCGTTGATCTCGGCGCCGGCAACATGATGCGCTCGGCGATCCATCGCACCCTCGGCTTCAAGCCGGTCGCGCGGCGGGCGCAGGCGGATGAGGATTTGCGCGCGCTTCGCAACAGCGTGTCCGCGATCATCGCAAAGAGTGCGGGCGACAGTCCGCTCGCGCTGGCCAATCTGCTGGCCTTCGATCGCGCCGTGCGGCCGAAGCAGCTCGCGCTGCTCGGCCTTTCAGGTGCCGGCGCCGACGTGCTGGTCGACAGCCTGAGCAACCCCGAGATCGTCGATCGCATCAATCGCTGGGTCAAGGAAAAGACCCGCGACTTGATTCCGTCGATCCTGGAGGAGGCGCCGGAGACGCTGGGCCTTGTCGCAATCAATGCGCTTTACTTCAAGGACAAGTGGCAGGTTCAGTTCAATCCGACAAAGACCCAGACCGAGAAATTCCAGTCGCTGTCCGGCAATGTCGATGTTGCGATGATGCATTCGCCGGTCGCCAAATTTGCGTTCCGCCAGGACGAGCGGTTCATTGCGACCGAACTCGGCTATGCCCATGACGATTTCAAGCTGGTGGTGGTGACGACCAAATCCGCCCCCGCGGGCCCGGCAGATTTTGCGCCCGTCGCAGGCTGGCTCGGCGGCCAGGGTTTTGAGTCGCGAAACGGCGAAATCAGCATGCCGAAACTGTCGCTGTCGTCGGTGGAGGAATTGCTGCGGCCGCTGGACGCGATGGGCTTGCGGGCCGCGCGTCAGCGCAAGGATGCGCTGGAGCAATTCTCCGACGAGGACCTCGTCATCAGCCGCGTCGTGCAGAAGCTGGAGTTGCGCCTCTCCGAAGAGGGCACGGAGGCGGCGGCCGCGACCGCCGTGGTGACGACGCGATCGCTCGCGCCCGACGATCACGTCAAGATGATCGTCGACAAGCCGTTCGTGTTCGCATTGCGCGACCGCAAGACCGGCCTGATCCTGTTCATGGGATATGTCGGAGCGCCACGCGCATGATCCGGAAAAGTGTAAAGCGGTTTTCCGACAAGATCATGCGCAAAATAAAAAGCAAACAGCTTAACCGCCGGCGCGTCGCAACGCTTCGGCGACGCTGACCATCGGCATGTTTCGCCGCGTGGCGGCATCCAGCGCACGGCGCAGCAGGCCGGGCGTGCAGCCCCAGGGACTCGGCGTATCCGCCACGTCATGGGTGTAGAAGATCAGCCATCCACCGGTCGCGGCGGCTTCATCGAAGACGCGATCGATGCCGGCGCGGTCGATATCCTTGTCGATCAGCGGGGTCGAACGCAGGAACTGCAGGTCGATCGTGCCGCTGTTGACGCCCGGCAGGATGCCACGCGCCGAGTGGAAGCTGTTGGTCAACTGCCGCTTGCGCGCAACCGTCGCAAGTCCGTAAGGGTAAGCGAAATTCTCAAGCTGGATCGAGGCATCAAGCCCTTCGAGAAAGCGCCGGTTTTGTGCGATCTCCGCAGCCATCGCGGTCGCGTCGAGATCGATGGCGCGCCGGTGCGAGAAAGTGTGGCAGCCGATCTCGTGGCCGTCGCGACGCAGCTTGACGATGCCATCAGGGTCGATGCCCTCACTATGGTTATTGGGTTTGTCGACCAGTCCACCCGCGACATAGAAGGTGCCGCGGCCGCCGACCTCCTCCAGCATGGGCGCGCCGACGGTGGCGGCACTCATGGGAATATCGTCGAAGGTGAAACTCACCATCGGCTGCCCGCCTTTGAGCTGCATCGGCGCGGCAAAGAGATGCCGGGCGAGGCGATTGGCGAGACGCGAGCGGAGGTTCGACCTGGAAGCCATGGTCATTTCCGCGACGATGCGGGCTCGCGCGCTTCCTCGCGAAGGAAACCGAGCCAGTTGCGGAAGATGGTGTTGGCAGCAGTACCTGCGGCAATGTCGGAGCGAAGCGTCAAGCCGGGCAACTCTGCGGCCAGCATCGGATCGCGATTGGCGCGCGCACGTTGCTCGAAGCTTTCGAGCAATTCGACCGTCCCTGCATCGAAATAACCGGCGGGGATATCGGGGTAGCTGTCGCGCTCACCGCTGAGGTAGCGTGCGAGGTCGCGCATATATTCCCGCTGCAGCGACGAGGCGTCGTATTCGGGATGCCCCTGGAAGAAGACGAAGCGACTTTCGAGCTGGCGCGCAAAAATGTCGACGCCGGCGACATTCGAGCGCGTCAGGATTTCATAGCCCCGCGCGACGAGCTCGCTCTCCCGCAGCTCGTTGTAACGCGAATGCGAGACTTTCAGCGTGGCGGGCAGGCCGCGCGTAAGCCAGTCGTCGCCGGCCTTGTTGCAATCAAAGACGCCAGAGCACTTCGCGTTCAGACGATGACGATCCACATCGTCCAGATGTTTGACCGCCGCATGCGCCGCAAGACACGACCAGATGGTCGAGCGGGTGTTGGTCCTGGCCCAATCGATGATCTCGGTGAGCTGCCGCCAGAATGGTTCGTCCGGCAGGTTTGCCGCGACCGGCTCGGCACCGGTTACGATCAGCCCGTCGATCTCGAGCCGATCGAGATCGGTAATGTCGGCATAGTCGTGGGCGATGTGTTCGCTAGCCTGCTTCGATCGCGCGACCGCGGGCAAGGAGAAGCAATGGAAGTTGACGCTGACGTTTCCGGAAGCCGCCTGCACCAGCCGCATGAACTGCCGCTCGGTTGCTTTCAGCGCGCTGTCGGGCATGTTGTTGATCAGCCCGATGGTCAGCTCGGCCTCACCGGCGCGCCATGACTCGTCCTGCGCGGGTGCCAGCGCCGGACTTTTGATCGGCCGATCCTTGTCGTACAGGAGCGTCATTCCGCTGCCCGCTTTACTCCGCGGCCTCAAGCCGCGACGAACCCGCGCTGGCCCGCGCCAGCGCCTGGTCGATGTCCTCGATGATGTCGTCGATGTGCTCGATGCCGATCGAGAGACGAATGGTCTCCGGCAATACGCCGGCCATGCGCTGCTGCTCCGCCGACATCTGACGATGCGTGGTGGAGGCGGGATGGCAGGCCAGCGACTTGGCGTCACCGATATTGACGAGACGGGTGATCAGCGTCAACGAATCGTAGAACGCTTTGCCCGCTTCCATGCCGCCCTTGATGCCGAAGGTGAACAGCGAAGAGGCGTTGCCGTCGAGATATTTTTGCACCAGCGCGTAATAGGGGCTGTCGGGGAAGCCGGCATAGTTGACCCAGGCGACGCGCGGATCTTTCCGCAGGAATTCGGCGACCTTGCGCGCGTTCTCGACATGACGCTCGATGCGCAGCGCCACCGTCTCGATGCCCTGCAGCAACATGAAAGCGTTGAACGGCGACAGCACCGAACCCATGGTGCGTTGATAGATGCTGCGCGCCCGCTCGATATAGGCCGTCGGCCCGAAGCGCTCGGCATAGACGAGGCCGTGATAGGAGGCGTCCGGCTTGTTGAAAGAGGGAAAGCGTTCGGCGTGGTTCTTCCAGGGGAATCGGCCGCTGTCGACAATGGCGCCGCCCATCGTGGTGCCGTGGCCGCCCAAAAATTTCGTCAGCGAGTGCACCGAAATATCGGCGCCGTAATCGAACGGCTTCAGCAAAATCGGTGTGGCCACCGTGTTGTCGACGATCAGCGGCACGCCGTTGCGATGCGCGACTTTTGCGATGGCCTCGATGTCGCAGACATTGCCGGCGGGATTGCCGATGGTCTCGGCGAACACCGCCTTGGTGTTCTCGTCGATCAGCCGCTCGATCGCATCGGGCTGGTCGCTGTCGGCGAAGCGCCCCTTGATGCCCTGGCGCGGCAGCACATGGCCGAGCAGGGTGTGCGTCGTGCCGTAGAGCTGCGGAACGGAAACGATGTTGCCGCCGTCGTCGGCGACGTTTACGAAAGCGAAATGCAGCGCGGCCTGACCGGTGGCGACCGCAAGCGCGCCGACGCCGCCCTCGAGTTCGCTGACGCGTTTCTCGAGCACGGCAGTGGTCGGATTGGCGATGCGGCTGTAACGGAAACCTTCGCTCTCGAGATTGAACAGGGCCGCGCCATGATCGGCGCTGTCGAAGGCGTAGGCGACAGTCTGGTAGATCGGGACAGCGACGGACTTGGTGGTGGGATCGGGTTCGTAGCCCGCGTGAATAGCGATCGTCTCGTTGCGCATTGTCGGCCTCCACGTCCAGCGCAAGGCACTCTTTTCCGGTGCCTTTCTTGCGCTGCTGATTGATTAGAGGCGGGGGATGAAGCGAGCAATAATTCGCTGCAACATTGATGAAATAACCCTAATGAAGGGCGGCGAATTAAGTAAAATTTGAAGCAAGTGTTTACGTTGCGTTAGCCAACTGCGCGTCGCACCTGCTCACCGATCTGTGACAATACTAAACGCGCCTGCGGCAGCACCGCGCTCATGGCATGGAAATTGTGGATCATGCCGTCGTGGCAGACATGTTCCACGGCCACACCGGCCGCCAGCAGCTTGCGCGCATAGGCGTTGCCCTCGTCGCGCATCGGATCGAACTCGGCAGTATGGATGATCGCGGGTGGCAGGCCCGCGACATGCAGTGCGCGCAGCGGCGAAATCCTGACGTCGGCCGGGTCGGTTCCCTCGGGCAAATAGTCGGCGAGATCAGCCTCCAAGGTTGCGCGGTCGATCAGATGGCCCTCGGCAAAGGCCTCGCGCGAGGGCGACGTCTCCTCGAAATCCAGCACCGGGCAGATTAGGCATTGCGCGACAATGGCAGGGCCATGACGCAGCGCGTGCTGGCACACCACCGCGGCAAGCGTCGCGCCCGCGGAATCCCCGCCAATCACGAGCTTTTCCACGTCGATGCCGAAATTGGCAGCGTTGCGCGCGACGAATTCGGTCGCGGCAAGGGCATCCTCGATCGCCGCCGGGAATTTGTGCTCGGGCGCAAGCCGATAATCGATGGAGATCAGCCGGCAACCGGTTGCCTCCGCAAGCGCGGCGGCGACACGATCGTGGGTCTCGATGCTGCCGGCCACCATGCCGCCGCCATGGAAGAAGATGAAGCCGGGGCGAAGCGCTTCATCGCCTTCGGGCGAATAGAGCCGATAGGCGATGTCGCCGCCGGGACCGGGCAGGGTGCCGTCGCTCGCGCTCACGCCGGCCGCGTCCGAACGCGCGAACTGCATCAGCTTGGCCAGCGATGCGCGGCGTTCGCTCGGGGTCGGCCGCCGTCGTTCCGCGGGTGCGGCCGCGGCCATCATGGTGAGCAGGCGCCTGGCGAGGGGATCGAGCGGCATGTCTGGTCCGGTTAACCACGCGAGCTTACCATGGCGGTAGATCCGCCGTGAATCGGCCTGCATCCGGGCTTAGGATGAAATCCTTAAGCAATCCGGACAAGGATGCGCGACAAGCGCCGCACGGATCGACACATGACCAACATCATCAAGCCCGTCAGCTATTCGCAGACCTGGACTTTTTTCGAAGACAAATGGCACGAGGGCAACGCGCCGATCATGGGGCCGCGCACGCATGCGGCCTGGCTCGGTTCGACCGTGTTCGACGGCGCGCGCGCCTTCGAGGGTGTGACGCCTGATCTTGACCGTCACTGCGCGCGGGTAAATTGGTCTGCAACCAATTTTCGCCTCAAGCCGGTGGTCGACACCGAGACCTGGATGGACCTTGCGCGCGAGGGCATCGCGCGTTTCGGTGCCGGTGCCGAGCTGTATATCCGTCCGATGTATTGGGCGCAGCATGGCAGCGGCGGCGGCGTGCTGTTCGACCCCGACACCACCAATTGGTGCCTGTGCATCTACGAGGCGCCGATGCCGGCGGCTTCGGGCAGCGCGATCACGCTGTCGCCGTTCCGCCGCCCGACCATGGAGACCGCGCCGGTCGACGCCAAAGCGGCGTGCCTCTATCCCAACAATTCGCGCGCCCTGATCGAAGCGGCCGCGCGTGGTTTCCAGAACTGCCTGATGCTGGACATGCTCGGCAATGTCGCGGAGTTCGGCAATGCCAATGTGTTCATGGCCAAGGACGGTGTGGTCTTCACGCCGGCGCCGAACGGCACTTTCCTCAATGGCATCACGCGGCAACGTGTGATCGATCTATTGCGTGGCGACGGCGTCACCGTGGTCGAGAAGACGCTGCGCTACGAGGATTTTGAGAAAGCGGACGAGATATTCTCGACCGGCAATTTCGCCAAGGTCGCGCCCGTGATCCGGATCGACGATCGCCAGCTTACGCCGGGGCGCTTCTATACGCGCGCGCGAAAGCTCTATTGGGACTATGCGCACGCGCGGCGGATGGCGGCTTAGGGTTACTCGTCATTGCGAGCGAAGCGAAGCAATCCATCTGTCCGCTTGCGGCGATATGGATTGCTTCGTCGCTTGCGCTCCTCGCAATGACGAAGTTGCTTGCTACGGCCCGTATATCACGAGCTCGGTATCGGAGAGATCGGAAAGCCGCGGCCGGTGTGGGCCCTTGAAATATTTGCGGCCGCGCTTTTCCGTGTAGAAGCCGGTCACCCCGGGCATATCACCGTTGGCGTCGAGCATCACGGCGATCTTGCCCTGCCGCAGCAGCGCGCGGCCGATCGCGCCGGCGCAAGCAGCGTATTCGGAAATATCGCGGCAATAGACGAGTTGCATGGCGGGCGGCGAAATCCAGCCGCGGCGAATTCGCATCGGCAGGAATACGAAGGGAAAGGCGCCGTCAACGGTGCGGCACACCATACTGAGACAGCCATAGGCCGCATGCCGCATCAACAGCTCAGCATCGGCAGCCGGCATCCCCTCGATCGATTTCGCATCAGCCAGGACGATCTCCACCGTACCGTCGCGCCCGTTGCGTGATAGCGCGGGAAACGAGAAGAACAGGCCCTTGCAATAAGGGCGAAAGCCCTGCGCCTCGATGATCGGCCAGGTCCAGTGCGCCGGGCTGATGTTGAAGTAGCTGACGTCCTTGCGGCGTTGCGCAAGGCTGGTCAGCATCGGCGCATAATTGCGGAACGACGGCTCGACATACCAGCTCGAGAGATTGCAGTGGATAGCGCTCTCGCCGCCGGCATCGCGCAGCGAATAGATCAACAAGAGCACGCCGACCGGCACGCCCTCATGGTCGAGCATGTAGCCGAAACGCGGACAGCCTTGGGGTACCTTGCGCGCCGCCTGTCGCCGCAATCCTTGCAGCCAGTAATCGCGGGAACGGCCGTAGAAGCCGCGCGCGAGCAGATCGGCGATGCCATCGATATCGGCTTCGCCGATTTCCCGGCACCGGATCTGAGGCCTGAGCGCGTTCATCGGTGACGTCCGCGGGCCAGCGCCTCAGCGCCAGCCTTCGCCGTGGCTGTCGGCGGTGACAGGCGTATCCAGGCCGAGCATCTCGCGCACCTTCGCGGGCCAGGCGGCAAGGTCGGTGCCGTGGGTGTGGAACATCGCGACCGCGAGGCGATCCATGCCGAAGGCGACGCAGCCGGTGTGCGCGGGTTCGCCATTGGCATCCTTGATATCCCAGGTCGTGCCGAAATGCGCCTGGTGATAGTTGAAGCTCATGCAGGCGGTCGGCTGGTCCTCCGAGCGCAGCGGCACCAGCAGCTCGAATTTCAGCGATTGCTGCTTCTGGCTCACCGCCTTCATCTGGCCGACGCGGCCGAAGAAGGGATCGCTGGCGTAGTCGACGCGGAAGGTCAGACCGAGATCGCGCGCGATACCCTGCGCGCGCACCATCCAGCGCTCGCGGAAATCGGCGACGTCATCGGGCGTGCCGATGCAGACATATTCGCGCATCCGGAACGACTGCAGGCGGTCGAGATGCCGCGAGGGCTCGCGGCGGAAACAATCCGCGGCGACGTCGAAACGCAGGCCGCCTTTGGGCAGCTGGCCGCGGCTCGCGGCGATCGGATAAACGGGATAGCAGGCGGCCGGCGACAGCACGAGGTCGGCCGGCGACAGCGACGTGGTCCAGTCGCCGCCCTTGTCGAAGCGGCTGACGGCGTCGTGGATCTCGCGCTCGGTGCCATGCAGACCGCAGACGCAGCCGAGCAGGTTCGGAAAGCTCTTGAGGTAGCCGGATTTCTCCAGCTGCGCGCGGCTCATCACCGGCGGGAAGCGCATCACCTCGGTGCCGGGTTCGCGCTGCCGGGTGATCAGCCAGGTCATCCGCGCCACCACGTCCTCATAGAGCGCGGTGCGGGCATAGACGCCGTCTGCGCCCATCTTGTGGAACAGCACGTCGGCGAGATGATCGAGGGGATCGGCCGCTTGCGGCGCGAGCTCGGGCGATTCGGTTCGGATCGGGGCGGGGGCGTTCATCGCTGGTCTTCCCTGTTATTATTGTTAGTCGCGCAAAGAGGTCGGCACGCCGCTCATCAGGCTCGACGTGGCGATGTTGGAGAGAATGCGTTCATTGTTGATCATCAGCGGCGACGACAGCACGTCGCGCAACAGGCGGCCAACCGTGAACTCGCCGTCATTGCGATAGCCGGACAGGCCGCAAGCGCGCATCGCGCTCATCACGGTCTGCACCGCAAGCTCGGAAGCCTCGACCTTGAGCAGGTTGATCGAGGACTGGAAGTCGAGCGAGGCGAGAGCGCGCTCGTCATGCTCGCGCGCGGCGTAATTGTCGAGATTGGCGGTGATGATGGCGCGGAGTTTCGCAAGCGACATCTTCGCGGCGGTGAAATGCGCGGCACCGGGCGGCATCTGGCCGTTGGCGCCGCGGGCGGCCTTGCGGACGAAGCGCTGGGCACGGTCGACGGCGGCGGCAGCAATGCCGGCCCAGACCGAGGACCAGCAGAGATGTGCGACCGGCGTCATGGTCTGGGCGTGGATCTTCTCATAAGCTTCAGGGAAAACCTGCTCCGCCGAGGCCTTCGCCTTCAGCTCGAAGCCGGCGCTGCAGGTGCCGCGCATGCCCAGCGTCTCCCAGGCAAGGCTGCGCTCCAGCGTGTAGTTCTCCTTCGTGAAAGCGACCAGTACCTGGTCGGAGGACGCCGCATCGCCATTGCGGCGGGCGATGGTGACGATGCCGTCGGCCTCGGCGCCGTAGGAGATCACGGTGGCGTTGCGATTGAGCGAAATCTCGGTTGCATCGGTCTCGACCGCGGCTGCGCTGGAGCGGATATTGCCGCCATTGTTGCCTTCGGTGGTCGAGGACGCCAGCAGCAGCTGCTCCGAGGCCACGCGGCGCATCAGCGCCTCGTGATATCCGCTGCCGGTTCCGTGCCGCACCAGGCAGGCGACCTTGGTCTGATGCATGGCGAAGATCATCGCGGCCGAGGAGCAGGCGCGGCCGAGCGTGTAGCACATCTCGGTGATGTCGAAGATCGAGGCGCCGAAACCGCCGAACTCGACCGGGATTTGCGCGCCGAGCAGCTTGCGCTCGCGGGCGGCATCGAGCGCTGCCTTGGGAAAGCGCGCTTTCGCGTCGACCTCTTCGGCGTCCGCTGCGGCTGCGGCGGCGACGGTTGCGGTGCGCTCCTGGAAGGAGGGACCGCGATTGAGCAGCTGCTCGCTGCGCTCATCCGTGATGCGAAGGCCGGCTTCCTGGACGTTCATGGTCTGACGCGCTCCGACTTTTTGTTGTTATGAACGCCTGCGCTCGGCAGCGATGCCGCGGGCAAGCGTTTCCTCAGTTTGCGATTTGACCCCAAGGCTATGGATTTAATTCAAATGCGTCGATCAAATTCAGGGTAAACGCGTCCCTTTCAAAATCGACGGTTAACCCATCGTATTTTAACGATCCCGATTTTCGAGGATCGCGTTAGCGTTAAAATAAAAACCAGCATTTACGCTAAAGCCGCGACACAGTTTTTCAGCAATTGAGCGGCTATAAGCGCCGCTTCCAGCGTGAGTGATGAGGCCAGCGATGCCAAGCTTTGATGCCGATATTCGGAACCGGATCGTGATCCTGGTGCAGGGAATCCTCGAGCAGAATGCGATCTCCGCCGAGGTGGGCGCGGATGCGCCGCTGGTCGACATCGGGCTGACCTCGATGGACATGGTCAATCTGATGCTCGGCGTCGAAGCCGAGTTCGATTTCACCATTCCGCAGGACAAGATCACGCCGGAGAATTTCCAGTCGGTTGCCACGCTCGAGCGCATGGTCGCCGGCGAGCTGCGCGCGGTGCAGGCGGCGTAACTCGTCATTGCGAGGAGCGAAGCGACGAAGCAATCCACATCTCCGCTTGTGGCACGATGGATTGCTTCGCTTCGCTCGCAATGACGACAGTACCCATTCCAAATCTCCGATAAAACTGGCATAGCTCTTCCACTTTCGTGGAGTGGGCATGACACACGCGGTCCTTGGCATCATCGGCGGCTCCGGCATTTACGATCTGCCGGGCCTGGAGAATGTCCGCGAGGAGACGATCGAAAGCCCCTGGGGCGAACCGTCGGCGCCACTCCGCCGCGGCAGCATCGCCGGACTCCCCATCATATTCCTGCCGCGGCATGGCGCGGGTCACAGGCTCTCGCCCTCCGACATCAATTACCGCGCCAATATCGACGTGCTGAAGCGCGCCGGCGTCACCGATTTGGTCTCGCTGTCGGCCTGCGGCTCATTCAGGGAAGATTTGCCGCCCGGCACCTTCGTGATGGTCGACCAGTTCGTCGACCGCACTCACAAGCGTGAGAGCTCCTTCTTCGGCAAGGGCTGCGTGGCGCATGTGTCGATGGCGCATCCGGTCTCGCCGCGACTGCGCGCTCATCTGACCGCCGCGGCCGAAGCCGAAGGCATCCGAATCGCACGCGAAGGCACCTATGTCTGCATGGAAGGACCGCAGTTCTCAACCTATGCCGAAAGCATGACCTACAAGGACCTCGGCTACGCCGTGATCGGCATGACCAACATGCCCGAGGCCAAGCTCGCCCGCGAAGCCGAGATTTGTTACGCCACCGCGGCGATGGTCACCGATTTCGATTGCTGGCATCCCGACCACGACGCGGTCACCGTGCAGGACATCATCCGTGTGCTGAGCTCGAACGCCGGCAAGGCGAAGGCGCTGGTGGCGCGGCTGGCGCGGGATTTCCCGCGCCAGCATGAGCCGTGCCCAGTCGGATCGGACCGCGCGCTCGACACGGCGCTGATCACGGCGCCGGAAGCCCGCGATCCCGAGCTGCTGAGGAAGCTCGATGCGGTTGCGGGCCGCGTGTTGCGCGCTTAAGTTCCACCTCATGAAGGTCGACGGCAAGCATTTTCGCAGTATCTGGCGCGATACCGACGGCTGGTCGGTCAGCGCGATCGACCAGCGCCGGCTGCCGCATGAATTTGTGGTGGCGCGGTTGTCCAATTGCGCTGAGGCCGCAGACGCCATCCGTTCCATGTTGGTGCGCGGCGCGCCGCTCATCGGTGCCACAGCCGCTTACGGCATGGCGCTGGCGATGCGCGACGACAGGTCCGATGCCGCGATCAATCGCGCCTGTGATCTGCTCATTGCGACGCGACCGACCGCGATCAACCTGAAATGGGCGCTGGACGAGATGCGGCGCGTGCTGCGGCCGCTGGCGCCGTCGCAACGGCTCGCTGCTGCCTATGCGCGCGCCGACGACGTTGCCGAGGAAGACGTTGTCATCAATCGGGGCATTGCCAAAAGCGGTCTGGCGCTGATCGAGGCGATTGCCGCGAAGAAGCCCGGCGAGACGGTCAATGTGCTGACCCATTGCAACGCCGGCTGGCTTGCGACGGTGGATTGGGGCACGGCGACTGCGCCGATCTATCTCGCGCATGATCGTGGTATCCCGATCCATGTCTGGGTCGACGAGACCCGGCCGCGAAACCAGGGCGCCTCGCTCACCGCCTGGGAACTCGGCCATCACGGCGTTAAGCACACGGTCATTCCCGACAACACCGGCGGGCATCTGATGCAGCACGGCATGGTCGATCTCGCCATCGTCGGCACCGACCGCGTCGCCGCCAATGGCGACGTCTGCAACAAGATCGGAACCTACCTGAAAGCGCTTGCCGCGCATGACAATGGCGTGCCGTTCTATGTGGCGCTGCCGTCGCCGACCATCGATTTCAGCGTGGCCGATGGCATCGCGGAAATTCCGATCGAGCAGCGCAGCGCGGACGAGGTCACGCACATGACCGGCCGCACGCGCGACGGCCGCATCGAGACGGTGCAGATCGTACCGGAGGGCTCGCCGGTCGCCAATTACGGTTTTGACGTCACGCCGGCACGATTGGTGACGGGGCTGATCACCGAGCGTGGGGTGTTGAAGGCAGATCGCGCCTCGCTTGCGGCCGCGTTTCCCGAACGACTCGCGACGGCGGCGGAATAGCTAGCGCAACGTCAACCCCGTCGCCGCTTCCAACTCGCCGATTGCCTGGGCGGCGCTGACCACCTTGATCGTCGTCATGCCCATCTCGCGCGCCGGCTTCAGATTGACGCCGAGATCGTCGAGATAGACGCACTTCTTCGGATCGACCTTCAGTGCCTCGACCATCATCCGGTAGATGCGCGGATTGGGCTTGCGCAAGCCGATCTTGGCGGACTCGATGACATGGTCGAACAGCACCATGACGTTCTCCGTATAGAGCTTGCGTCCGCTGGTCGAGCCCATCGCATTGGCCGGCAAATTGTTGGTGATGCAACCGGTCCTGAATTTGGCCTTGATACGCTTGAGCGCCTCGACCATTTCGGGGCGCAGGTCGCCCTGCAGCAATGGCAGCACGTCCTTGCCGCGCACCTCAGCGCCGAGCGCGCGGGATTCGACGGCAAACAGCGTGTCAAAAGCCTCGATATCAACCTCGGCGCGCTCGAATTTCGCCCAGGCGTTTTCGAGATGATTGGTGGCGTTGGTACGGCGGATGATGTCGGCGGGAAGGCCGCGCTCGCGCTCGAACCGCGCAAAGGCCTCGAACGGCGATGTGGTCAGCACCCCGCCGAAATCCCAGATCACTGCTTCGATCATCAAATTCCCCGCGCCAGCATGTTCGCGGAAGCCGCTAGCATGATGCGGCCGATGACGCCAGCCTGCCCAAGGCTTTGAGCTCAAGGCTTTGAGCTCACGGCTTGGCGGCGGATGCGTCGCGGGCTAATGCTTCGGCAATGAAATTCAGCTCCGCTATCGCACTTTCCGTACTGGCCTTCGCGCCGCCCGCTCACGCCATCGTCGGCGGTGCAGCGCCGGCGCCCGAGACAATCGCCCGCGCCGTCGTCACCATTGTCGGCTCGCGTGGCAATTTCTGCACCGGCAGCGTGATCGCGCCTGGCTTGGTGCTGACGGTTGCACACTGCGTGCAGCCCGGCGCCGACTACAAGATCGTGCAGTACGGCGCAGACAAGACGCCGCAGCTTCAAGATGTGAAAAGCGTTGCGATCCATCCCGGGTTCCGGATGGAGGCGATGCTGGCGCATCGCGCCACCGCCGACGTGGCGCTGTTGCGGCTGGCCAGCCCAGTCGCGGGCAAGACGCCGGCGCCGCTCGGCACGCCACAGCTGCCAATTGCAGTGGGCGCGACATTCACCATCGCGGGCGTCGGCGTCACCGTGCGCGGCGACGGCAAGAGCGGGGGCACGATCCGCAGCGCGGCACTGGTCGCGACTGGCAAGCCCGGTAGCTTGCAGATTCGCCTGATCGATCCCTTGACGATGGGTGCGCGCGAGGGCCTCGGCGCCTGCACCGGCAATTCCGGCTCGCCGGTGTTCGAGGACGCGCAAGGTGTCGCCACAATTATTGGCCTGGTGAGCTGGTCGACGGGTGCGAACGGCAGCGGCGGATGCGGCGGTATCACCGGAGTGACGCCGCTAACGCTTTATCGCGACTGGATTTTGCAGACGGCGCGGCAATGGGGCGTTGCGCTTCGATAGAAATCAAACGTTGTTTGATTTGCAGTTCTGCACCAACATGCGCTTGACCGGTGCGGACAGTTGAGGTCACCTCGCGTACCTCCCGAGGAAAAGAAAAATGAACGTAGAAGCCGCCCGCAGGACATTTGCGTCCGCTTCGCAAGCAACCGAACATTTCGACGTGCTCGTCGTCGGCGCCGGCATTTCCGGCATCGGCAGCGCCTGGCATTTGCGCACCAGGATGCCCGGTACGAACTTCGTCATCCTCGAGATGCAGGAGACCTTTGGCGGCACTTGGTGGACGCACAAATATCCGGGCATCCGCTCCGACAGCGATCTCCACACCTTCGGCTACAGCTTCAAGCCATGGGTCGGGCCGCCGATCGCGACTGCCGACGAAATCCGCGACTATATGGGCGAGGTGATCGAGGACAACGATCTCGCCAAACACATTCGCTACAAGCACAGGATCCTCCGTGCGAGCTGGTCGAGCGAGGAGAATCTCTGGACCATCGAGGCCGAGAAGACCGACAGCGGTGAAATGGTCGTCATATCCGCGAACTTCCTCTGGATGTGCCAGGGCTACTATCGCCATTCCGAAGGCTACACACCGGAGTGGGACGGCATGAGCGACTTCAAGGGCCGGCTCGTGCATCCGCAGACCTGGCCGCACGATCTCGCGCTCGATGGCAAGCAGGTGGTGGTGATCGGCTCCGGCGCGACCGCGGCGACGCTTATCCCCAACATCGCGGACCAGTGCGCGCATGTCACGATGCTGCAGCGCTCGCCGACGTTCTTCCGTCTCGGCCGCAATGCGATCGACATCGTCGAGGAGTTGCGTCGGCTGCAGGTCAAGGACGAATGGATCCACGAGATCGTGCGGCGCAAGATCGTCTACGAGCAGGATGCGTTTACCAAGCGCTGTCTCGCGGAACCCGAGCAGGTCAAGAACGAGCTGATCGGCCAGATTAGCGCCGTGCTGGGCCCGGATTACGATGTCGGCACCCATTTCACGCCGCGCTACCGGCCGTGGCGGCAACGCATCGCCTTCGTGCCGGATGCGGACTTCTTCCACACTGTCAAGGACGGCAAGGCCTCCGTCGTCACCGATGAGATCGAGCGCTTCGTCGAGAACGGCATCTTGCTGAAGTCGGGCAAGCGGCTACCCGCCGACGTCGTGGTCACCGCGACCGGATTCAATCTCTGTGTGCTCGGCGATATCGACTTTGCCGTCGACGGCAAGCCGCTCGATTTCGGCGAGACCGTGACCTATCGCGGCATGATGTTCACGGGAATTCCGAACATGGCCTGGGTGTTCGGCTATTTCCGCGCCAGCTGGACCCTGCGCACCGACCTGGTGGCGGAGTTCGTCTGCCGGCTGCTGACCCATATGAAGGGCAAGGGCATGCGCAAGGTGGTGCCGGCGCTGCGCGCAGAGGATCACAACATGCCGCTGCTGTCGTGGATCGATCCGGAGAATTTCAATCCGAACTATCTGATGCGCGACATGCATCGCCTGCCCAGGCGCGGCGACAAGGCTGAATGGCAGCATAGCCAGGAATACTGGACCGAGCAGCGCGAGTTTCCGGGAATCGATCTCGACGACAAGGCGTTTGTTTATAGTTGAACGCGAACTACTCGCCGCGAATTCGGTCGGACTCCCTCCCCCCTTGCGGGGGAGGGTTGGGGTGGGGGGTAAGCGTCAAATTTGGTGCTCGTGATACCCCCACCCATAGCCGAAGCTTCGCTTCGGCGTTCCTTTTAGAGGACGGCCGCGGAAGGCGGCCTATGCCCTCCCCGCAAGGGGGAGGGGAGCACGAGCATCTCGCTTCGATTACAAGAGACGCCCTACTGCCGCTTTTGCTGCGGCCGTCGCGGCGGGGCCGGGGGCGGCAGCGAGGACGGGTCGATCTTGCGCGTCATGTTGTTGGCGCTTTCGCTGAGATCGCTCAGCATCTTGCGGCCGTCGTCCATGAAGGTCGCTGCCTTCTTCTTGTAGGTGTCGGCGAGTTCCCGCAGCGACTTCATCTTCTCGAACAGCTCTTCCGCCTTGCCGTCGGTAAAGCCGGGCAGCGCGTTGGTGATCCTGTCCATGCCGCTGTCGAAACCGGCGAACGCAGTGTCCGCCTTACCGAGGATGCGGTCGATCGCATCGGCCTTGCTCTTCAGCGAGGCGGTGTAGGTTTCGGCCGACAGCATGGCGTCCTTGATCGATTCGCGGTTCTCGATCAGGAAGTTGTCGACCCGGTGCAGCGTATCGACGACCAATTCCTGCTGCTCACGCAGGTCCGCTGTCAGCATGGGAACGCCGTCGGCATCGAGCGGCACCGGGGGCGCCGAAGGCGCGCCGCCGACCAGCGAGAGCGCCGCGACCCCGGTCAGGCCCTGGAACTCGATCCCGACCACGGTGTCCTTGCGGATCGGCGCGTTGTTGTCGAGCATGGCTTCCACCACGATCTTGCGCGGGTTTTCGAGCTTGATGGAGAGGATCTGGCCGGCGGGAACGCCGTCGAAATTGACGCCGCCGCCCTTGCGCAGGCCCGACGCGGAACCGTCGAACACGATGCGGATCGGGCTTTGGTTGCGTACCGCCCGCACCTTCTGAACGACAAGCATGCTGACAAAACCTGCGGCAATCACCGCAAGCGTCGTCGCTCCTATTGCCAGATTGGTCGCGCGCATGACCGCATTTTAAGGGAAAATCAGCCTATCGTCCATTCCTCGGCGCTGGCGCCGGCGAGCGCACGAACCCGTGCGTCATCGGCCGCGAGTTCGCGCGCCGACCCGGAATAGACCACGGCACCGTCATCCAGCACATAGGCGTCGTCGGCGATTTCCAGGCTCATGCGCGCATTCTGCTCGACCAGCAGCACGGAAATGCCTTCCGCCTTCATCTGCTTCACGATACGGAACACTTCCTGCACGATCAGCGGCGCAAGTCCTTGCGAAGGTTCGTCCAGAATCAAGAGCCGCGGGTTGATCAGCAAGGCGCGGGCGATCGAGAGCATCTCCTGCTCGCCGCCGGAAAGCTGGCGGCCGCGGCTCAGCTTGCGCTCCTCCAGCCGCGGAAACAGCTTGAAGATACGCTCCACCGTCCAGGGGCCGGCGCGCTCCAACGGCACCTTGAGATTCTCCTCGACGCTGAGATTGGCGAAGATGCGCCGTCCTTCCGGCACGTAGCCGACGCCTTGCGAGGCGATACGGTAGGTCGGCCAGCGCGTGGTGTCCTCGCCGAAGATGGTGACCTTGCCCTCGCGCGCCGGCGTCAGGCCCATCAGGCTGCGCAGGGTCGTGGTCTTGCCGGCGCCGTTGCGGCCGAGCAGCGCGGTGATGCGGCCCTCGGCGACCTCGAGGCTCACGCCATGCAGGATGTGGCTCTTGCCGTAATAGGTGTGCAGGCCCTCGGCTGTCAGTGCGGCGCTCATGCGGCATTGCCCAGATAAGCGGCCTGAACCGCCTCGTTGGCGGCGATCTCCTTGGGCGTCCCCATCGCCAGCATGCGGCCCTGGTCGAGCACGCAGACCCGGTCGGCCAGATTGAACACGACGCGCATGTCGTGCTCGATCAGAACGATGGTGTAGCTGGAGTCGCGATGCAGCTTCCGGATCAGCTGCGTGATCTGGTAGGTCTCCTGGTCGCCCATGCCCGCGGTCGGTTCGTCGAGCAGCAGAAGATGCGGCTTCAATGCCAGCGCCATCGCGATCTCGGCGGCGCGCTGGTCGCCATGCGAGAGTTCGCCGACCAGCCGATCGGCCTTGCTCTCCAGCGCGACCAGCTTCAATGTCTCCTCGACATGCTGGTGAACCTTTGCCGCCTCGGCACGGTTGATCCAGGCGCGCAGCCGATAGCCGCTCGCGACTTCGGCGGCGATGCGGACATTCTCGAACACCGTCAGCTCGGGGAAGATCTCGGTGATCTGGAACGTGCGCGCCATGCCGCGGACGACACGCTGATCGGTCGCGAGCTTCGTGATATCCTGGCCGTCGAACATGATCGTGCCTGAAGTCGGAGGAAAAAATCCGCTGATCAGGTTGAAGAAAGTGGTCTTGCCCGCGCCGTTCGGACCAATGATGGCGCAAAGCTCACCCTTAGCGACATTGAGAGAAACGTCGCGCACGGCAACGAGATTTCCGAAACGCTTGGTAACGCTGTTGATCTCGAGAACGTTCACGCCTTGCTCCTCTGGAGGAAGCCGAGCAGACCACGCGGGAAGAACAGCACCACCAGCACGAACAGCAGGCCGACGAACGACATCCAGTTCACGGTGATGCTGGAGAGATAGTCCTGCAGTACCACGAAGATGAATGCGCCGAGCAGCGGGCCCCAGAAACTGCGCATGCCGCCCATCACCGCCATCATCACGAAGTCGCCCGACTGGCTGTAATGCAGGCCGCGCGGGTCGGCGAAATTATTCGTCAATGCGTAGAGCGCGCCGGCAAAGCCC
The DNA here is from genome assembly GCA_963794775.1 of uncultured Alphaproteobacteria bacterium. Lineage (GTDB taxonomy): Bacteria > Pseudomonadota > Alphaproteobacteria > Rhizobiales > Xanthobacteraceae > Bradyrhizobium. The sequence goes on from CAWCGA010000010.1 coordinate 22,090, forward strand.
ATGAAAAAGCAGGACAGCGAAAAAGCGATCCAGATATGTCGCTCGATGGGGATGCCGAGGAAGCGCGATCGGCGTTCGTTCTCGCGGATCGCGATCATGGTGCGGCCGAACGGTGAGCGCAGGATGAAGCCCATCGCCGCGACCGCGAGGGCGAAGCAGGCCAGCACGAAATAATAGAAGGCATTGGCGCTGGTGAGGATGTCGAGCTTGATGATACCGAGGTCGATCGGCGCGCGTGCGAAGCCGCGCAGGCCGTCGTCGCCGCCGGTAACCGAGCTCCACTGGAACGCGATGTAATAGAACACCTGGCCGAAGGCGATGGTGACCATGGCGAAGTAGACGCCGCGCCGCCGCACGATCAGGGTGCCGAGGATGGCGCCGCAGATCCCGCCGAGCAGGATGCCACAGAGCACGGCGAGCGGCGTGCTCGCGGCGAGGTATTTCAGCGACAGCCCGGCGCCATAGGCGCCGAGGCCAAAATAAGCGGCGTGGCCGAAGGAGAGCACGCCGGTGAAGCCGAGCAGGAAGTTGAGCGACATCGCGGCCAGGCCCAGCACCAGCACGCGGGTGGCGAGCGCGGTATATCCGCCGAGCGGCGGCATCCAGTAGGGCGCGAGCAGCAGCACGGCCCAGATCGCGACGAGCACGATCAGCTTGCGGGACTGCTCGCTCAACTCATCATTCCTTCTTCGCCGAACAGGCCGCGCGGGCGGGTGAGCAGGATGACCGCCATCATCACGTAGATGACAGCCTCGCTCGCCGCGGGAAAGAACACCGCGGTGACACCGGACGCCACGCCGATCAGGAGGCCGCCGACCAGGGTGCCCGGCAGGCTGCCGATGCCGCCGACGATGATGGCGATGAAGCTCGGCATCAACAGGCCCGTGCCCATGGTCGGCTCGAGGCCGAGCTGTCCCGCCGCCAGCACGCCGGCGAGTCCCGCAAGGAAGATGCCGACCGCGAAATTCAGGGAGCGCAGCATGCCGACATTGATGCCCAGCGCGGCGACGGTCTCGAGGTCGAGCGTGCCGGCGCGGATACGGATGCCGAGCCGTGTGTAGCGCAGCAGCACGAACAACAACGCAATGGCGATGACGACCACCGCGACCATGAACAGGCGATAGCCGGTGATGAAGAACAGGTCGTTGCTGAGCGGCTGTGCCAGGAACGGCGGGATCGTGAACGGCTTGCCTTGCGGGCCAAAGATGAAGCGGGTGCCGTCCTCGATCATGAAAGCAAGGCCGAAAGTGAGCAGCAGGCTGTAGAGCGGATCGCGCCCGTACAACGGACGGATCAGCACGCGCTCGACGGCAAGACCGATGACCGCAGTCAGGGGAGGCGCAAGCAGCAGGGCGCCCCAGAACCCGACATAGGGCGTGATCGCATAGGCGATATAGGCGCCGATGACGAGGAAACCGCCATGGGCAAAGTTTATGACGTTACTGAGATTGAGGATCAGCGAAAGGCCGAGCGCCATCAGCACATAGAACGCACCGACGATCAGCCCGTTGGTGATGTTGAAGAGAAGCAACAGGGTCATGGTTCACCGGAAGCCGTAAAGCCACAAGGAAACGGCGCCCGGATCATCCGGGCGCCGATGGCCTTACGTCAAGCCGGCCACTGCATCTTGCAGCCGGTCTCCTCGACAGGACCGGCGGCCTTCTGACCGGGCACCGGGCTCTTGATGGTGAACATGTTGTCGGGATCGCCCTGTGGCGGATGCGCCTCGCCGACGAACACAGTGCTCATCAATTGATGGTCGCCGGTCCGGTATTCCGGCGCGGCCGGCTGTAGCGCGATCTCGGGCGGCAGCTTGAAGCCGGACAATGCCTTGGCGAGCTTCGGCGCATCCAGCGTCTTCTCCTGATTGGCGATCACGGCCAGCGTTTGCACCGAGGCAAAACCGAACCAGTTGCGCGCGGTCGCCGCACCTCCGGTGAGCTTCTTCATCGCGGCGTTGAACTCGGCGACATGCGGCACGCCTGGCTGATCCCACCACCATTCCATGGTCCACCAGCCGACGCGGGCGGCGTCTGGCACCGCGCGCATGCTCTCCAGCTCGAACAGGGCGCCGCCGACCGCCATCTGCTTGTCGAGGCCGAATTGCACGAACTGCTTGAGGCTCGCGACCTGGTCGTTGCCGCCCATCACGTTAATCAGCACGTTCGGATTGTAGGCCTTGGCCTGGATCAAGTAGGACGAATAGTCGGGGGTGCTGAGCGGCACCAGCGAGCCGGCCGACGAGCCGCCCGCGGCTTTCAGGAACTTCTCAAAGCCGGCCTGCACCGAATGACCGTAGGCGTAGTCCGGCGTGAGGAAATACCATTTCTTGCCGAACTTCTCGATCAGCGTCTGGGCGATCGCCGCCGAGTCCATGGTGGTTGAATTACAGACACGAAACACGTTCCACGAACAGCTCGAACCGGTCACGACGTCGCTATGGCCGCCGGAGACGACGTGCAGCACCTTCTTTTCGCTGGTGACCTGCGCCATCGCGATCGCGATGCCCGAGTTGACGTCGCCGATGATGAAGGAGACCTGGTCGCGCTCGATCAGCTTGCGGGTCTTCTGCACGCCGGTGCCGACGTCGTTTGCGGAGTCCTCGACGAGCAACTCGATCGGCCGGCCCATGATGCCGCCCTTGGCGTTGATTTGCTCGACCGCATATTTGGCGCCGATGACCTCGTTCTGCGCGATCGCGGCATAGACGCCGGTCATGGGATCGACCATCCCGATCTTGATCGAGGTCTCGCCTCTTGCTGATATGATGTAGGGGGATGAGAATTGCGCTGCAGCAATCGCGGCGCCGGATTTCAGGATCGTACGACGATTGATCGACCAGGGCCGATTTGAACTAGGCATTCAGTCCTCCCGGAAGGTGATTATGTCTGTTTTGACGGCATGCTTTCGATGCCTTGCGCGCGCGACCGTAGCCTCTTCCGATTGCCTTTGCCAATAGACCTCGTTTCGACCTTTGGCCTATTCAACGCTTTCACAAGGACGTTATCCCAGTTCGGACCTCAGTGCTTTGCGGCGGCCCTGGCAGCCTCGTTGTTGAGCACGATCAGGGCGTCGACCGCGACGCCGGTCTTCGGATTGATCAGGAACGGATTGACGTCGATTGAGGCGATGCGATTGCCCGCATCCGCAATCAGGTTAGAGAGCCCGACCAGCGCTTTCACGACTGATGGCTCGTGCAGCGCCGGCTTGCCGCGATAACCCTTGATCTTCACACCGGCCTTGGTGCGGGCGATCAGCTGCTTCGCCTCCGCGGCATCGAGCGGCGCGCCGGCGAGCGCCACGTCCTTCAGGAGCTCGATGTCCACGCCGCCGGTCCCGAACAGCACCACAGGCCCCATCTCTGCATCAAGGGAGGCACCGACCACCAATTCGAGGTCGGCCTTGACCTGCTGCGCGATCAGGATCCCCTCGAGTTTCGGCTTGTTTTTCAGCTTCTTCACCCGCGCGGTGATGTCGTTGAAGGCTTTCTTCACCTCAGCGGGACTGCTGATATTGAGCACGACGCCGCCGATGTCGGACTTGTGCAGGATGTCGGCGCTGACGACTTTCGCGACTACGGGAAAGCCGATTGTCTTCGCGATTTTCAGAGCGTCGGCCGCGGTCTGCGCGATCGCCTCTTGCGAAACCGGTATGCCATAAGCTTTCAGCAACGCCTTCGAGGCGACCTCGTCGAGCGCGGCGCCCCTCGCGTCCTTCAGCGCCTTTTCCAGCACCTTGCGCGCGGCGGCCTTCGAGCTCGAGAGGATGTCGGGCACTTCCTTGCGCAGGCTGGCATATTCGATCAGCGACTTGATCGCGGTGACCGCGCGGTCCATGCCCTGCATGACTGCGATGTCAGGCAGCGACTTGCGCAGCACTTTCATGAAATCGGTGAAGCCGATCGACATCGCGCTGATGTAGATCACCGGCTTACCGCCGCGGGCCGCCATCTCGTTGACGATCCGCAGATTGCGTTCGCGGAGTTCATGCGGCGCCTTCGGCAACTCGGCATCGATAATGACGATGTCGGTGTCGGGATCGTCGATCATGATCTTGATCGATTGCATATAGACGGAAGGATCGACCACGGCGGCAAAGCCGGCATCCAGTGGATTGCCGACGATCGAGCCCGGGCCGAGCATTTTCGCAAGCTTGTCGTGCGCGCCCTTTTTTAGTGGCGCGAAATTCAATCCGGCCGCGTAGAAGGCATCGAGCAGCAATCCCCGCTTGCCGCCTGACAAGGTCACGGCGGCGAGCCGGTTGCCCTTGGGCGTGGCCGTATGGACGAAGCATTCAGTGGTCTCGATCAGCTCGTCGAGGCCGCGCACGCGGATCACGCCCTCGCGGGTTGAGATCGCATCGAACGTCTCGATCGAGCCGGCCAGCGCCCCGGTATGCGCCATCGCGGCGGCACGGCCGCCTTCGGAGGCACCGAGCTTGAGCGCGATGACAGGCTTGCCGGCGGCGCGCGCGGCCTTGCAGGCATCGCGGAACGCCTTGGTGTTCCGCACGCCTTCGAGATAGACGACGATGACGCGGATCGATGGGTCTGCGGCGAAATAGTTCATGAGGTCCGGCGTCTCGAGGCCAGCCTCGTTGCCGGTCGTGACCATATAGCCGACGCCGACGCCGCGATCCTCCAGCGCCTGGCGGATCGCCATCACGATGGCGCCGGATTGCCCGGCAATCGCCACCGGGCCCGCTTCCATGGTGACGATGCGGTCGTCGATATTGGTGAACATGTTCTCGCCGGCGCTGAGATTGCCGAGGCAGTTCGGGCCGGTGACGGCCATGCCGGTCTCGCGCACCGCCTGCTGCAGTTCGCCGGCTAGCCGCTGGCTGTCTTCATCCTGCAGCTCGGAGAATCCTGACGTGACGATGGTCGCCGAACGCGCGCCGGCGGCTGCGGCATCGCGGATCACCTGCACGGCGAAACGCGCCGGCACCAGCACCAGCACGTGATCCGGCTTTTCGGGGAGGCTCGCGAAATCCTTGTAGCAGGGCACGCCCCAGATCTGCTCGCGCTTGGCGTTGATCGGAAACAGGCCGCCGGCGTATTTGTACCTGATCAGATTGGTCCAGATGCGCTCGGCATAATTGCCGGGCTTGTCGGTGGCGCCGACAAGGGCGATGTTGCGCGGGTGCAGCATCGCGTGAATGCGCTTGACGATATGGCTGGCGTCAGGAGCGGGCTCCCATTTGCTTGCGGGAACAGACGCGGCACGAACCTGAGCTTCCATCGGCGTAACCTCACCCCTGATATTTTCCGCGCGGCGGACCGGCCGGGCAGCATGTTTTCTTACCTCTATTATGGGGAGTTCGCGCGAGTGGCAACTCGGGCAGCTGGATGGCGGCCATGACGGCGGTGTCGTCCTACCCGGCTATTCCAGGGAATTCGGCCCGATCATGGTGGCGTGCAGGATGTAGCGCTCCGGCCCCTGCGTTAGCGCATCGAACGGCCAGCAGGTGGTCAGCACCAGCTCATATCCTTCCGCGAGAGGATCGATGCCCGACTGATCGTAGCGCACGATCGAGGTCGCGTCCGCGCGATAGCGAAACGTCCGGCCGTCGCTGCGCGTGACATCGATCTCGTCGCCGACAACGACATTGCGCAGGAAACGGAAATGGGTGTCGCGATGCGCTGAATAGACGGCGACGCCGCGCTCGCCGGCATCGGGCGTCAGCTCGACATGCCCCGGGCCGAAGGCGAGCGCCTGCCCGCTGCTGCCCGCCAGCACGATTGCGCTCGCATTCAGCCGCTTCACCTCGATGCGTGCGACCGGCCAGGTGTCGGCCCATGACCATGGTTTGACCGGGTGGCGGGTCGCGATGGATTCGGTGAAGGCGCGGTCGAGCAGAACCTGCGCCAGCAGTGCTTTGGCGTGGATGTAGCCGCCATGGCCGAACAGCGCGAGGCCGGCAAGAGCGAGGGCGAGTGGGGCGGCGAGGCGAGGCATCGATCCATCCTTTCGTCATTGCGAGCGAAGCGAAGCAATCCAGACTTTGCTTGTGGCGAGATGGATTGCTTCGTCGCTGACGCTCCTCGCAATGACGATGTTGACGAAGTTGCGCGCGCGGCCTCGGGGGGACGGAAGGCCGCGCGCGCTGGGAGAAGAGGAGGCGCGTGCCTCCTCCTTTCATCCGTCGTTACGCGCAAACGTTTGGCGCCGGTTGAAGACGAACATGATCAGGCTCAGCGCCAGCAGGATCGAGCCAACAATCATGCTGAGTTCGGCATCGGTCGCCGTCTTCGGCAGCACGACCGTGCGCGGCGCAGGCTGGACCACCGGACGCTTCAGCAAGGCGAGCTGTGCGCGGGCGTTGCCCAGCTCTGCGCGGCGTTCCGTCGGCGGCGCCGGAGGTTTCGCGTGTTCGCCGAAGACTTTTGCGAAATCCCAGCCCGCCGGCAAATTGAGCGGCAGCTCGGTCAGCTTCAACGGCGCGCCGTCGGGACGGCTCGGCGTCTTGTCGACCGCAACCAGGCTGGTCAACCGTGTGACCAGTTGATGCTCCAGTGCCAGCGCGAGGATTATCTTGTCGGCGTCCTCGGGACTGGCCTGCCGCAAGGTACGCGACACCTCCGCATCGTCGATCTTGCGGCGGGCCCAGAGCTTGGACAGGCCCCTACCTTCGGCGGCACTGGCGATCGGCAAGGTCACGACCCACGGCCGGTCGCCGACCTTGCCCTTGATCTCGAAGCTGCCCGCAAGCTTGTCGAGCTTCGCCGCCAGCACCAGCGGTTCGCCGCGATAGATGTCAGGCAACACCGCCGGTGTCACGTCGGCCTTCGCATCCGAGAATTTTGCGGTGAGACCCGTCACCGCGGGATTCTCCAGCTTGGCGAACAGGCCACGCATGCGCTCCTCGACCTGGTCGACCGAGCCGATATGGGTGAAGGCGCCGCGGCCGATCTCGGACGCGCGCGTCATCAGGAAGGTGTTCGGGGCTGATCCAATGCCGACCATGAACACCCGCGATCGGCCGCGCATCGCCGCGATGGTCTCGAACAACTGCTGCTCGTTGCCGATCGCGCCGTCGGTGAGAAACACCACCTGGCGGACGTTGTTGCCGTCGCCATTGTTGGTGTCGGTCAGAGCCGCCCGCATCGCCGGTACCATCTCGGTGCCGCCGCGCGCCTGCAGCGCGTCGACAAAGGCTGTCGCCGTGCCGACATGTTCGGCGTCGGCCGGCACCGAAGCGGGGAACACCACGTCCATGGTGTCGTCGAAGCGAATCACGTTGAAGCGATCGCTCGGCTGCAGACGTTTCAGCGCATAGAGCAGGCTTGCCTTGGCCTGCTGGATCGAGGTGCCGCCCATCGAACCGGAATTGTCGATCACGAACACGACCTCTCGGGGAAGCGCCTTCTTCTCGGCCTGCTCGACGGCGGGCGGCGTGACAAAGGCGAGCAGATAATCGGCATTGCCGATGTGCTCGCGGAACAGTCCGACCGACGGGGCCTTTTCGGAAGCGGGCTTCCAGCTCAGCTCGAAATCGCGGTCAGCAGGCTCGAGCTCTTGCGCCAGCGTGATGACGCGCGTGGTCTCATTGGGGGTTGCGATCTTGACGGGGTGATGGTGGCTCTTGACCTCGCCCAGCGGGAAGCCGGCCTTCAGATGCACGGTGATGCTGGTCGGGTTGACCTTCGGATTGAAGGCGGGATCGAGCACCGGCGGGGTAATGCGGTCACGGTCGGGGACGGGATCGGAGGTGGTGGCGCCCCAACCGCCGCCGTCGCTGCGCATATCGACGCTCTGGATCACGGGCGCGGGGTTATAGCGCGGCCCGATCACCAGCGGCACGCGCAGCGAGAACTCGTTGCCGTTCTGCTGCACCGGCTCCTGATATTCGATCTGTACCAGCACGGTTTCGCCGGGACCGATATTGGCGACCGAGTTGGTGAAGATGTTCGGCCGCTCCTGTTCGACGAGTGCCGCCTTCTGGCCGTTGGCCTTGGCGCGTTCGTAGATCACGCGCGCCTGCTGCCGTTCCTTGATGTCGCCGACCACGATGCGATCGCCGACCACCATGCTGAGCTTGTCGACCGCGCCGCCCGGCGGCAGCGGATAGACGTAAGTGGCCTCCATCCAGTCCTTGGTGGGGTTACGGAAGATCTGCGTAACCCGGGCGCGGATGGTCGGGCCGGACACATCGAGGTCGACGTCGATGCCGAGCCGCGTCGCATCGGTATAACCGTCCTCGGTCTTGAACAGCAGCGAGCCGGATCGCGCGTCGCTCTTCTTGGCCAACGCGGCCGGCGCGCTCTCCGCCGACCAGGCCGGCGAGAAATTCAAAAACAAGGCCGCAAACCCGATCAGGAGTGCGGCGACGGTTTCAACCAGAAAAAACAGGATAATTCGCGTCTTGCGCGACAGGCGTTTGGGCGCCGGCGTCGCGATCTCGTCAATCGTCGTCATTTCCTTCTCCCAAGGGACGGTTTCGACGCCGTGAAATCTCGGGGAAGTGGACGAATGCCGCGAGCAGAATGATCGGCAATGTTCGGCCGCCCCCCGGCGGCCTCCGGCGCCCTCCGCCGCGGCCCGGGCGGTCTTGTGCGGTTTTGTGCGCACCCGTGCGGTCTGGTAAGGTGCGAGAGCGCCGAACGGGAGAATCGATGCCGACGCCGGACAAGCAGCTTTCCGCCGAGCAAAGCCGCCAGATAGCCGAAACCATCCGCGAGGAAATCGCGCGGCGCCGCATCTCCCGGCAATCCCTTGCCGAGCAGGCCAAGCTCAGCCTGTCGACCCTGGAGAAAGTGCTGGGTGGCCGGCGGCCGTTCACCTTGGCAACCACGGTGCGGCTGGAGCAGGCGCTCGGCGTGTCCCTGCGCAAGTCGGCTCCGCCGCCCGCGCCGGTCGCGGTCAATGGCGATGTCGCCCCTGATGGTCTTGGGTCCTACTCGCGGCGCGCCGTTGCGCGGCTCGAAGGGACGTACCTGACGGTGCGGCCGTCCTTTGGCGTCAAGGACGCGATCTACGCCTATCACACCGTGATCGCCTGGGACGCGGCGGTGCCGGGCCTGCTGTTCAAGGAGGGCGAGCGGCTGGATACGGCCTTCAGCCAGTTCGGCGAGGTCGCGGTCCCCAACGAGTCCGGCTTCGTCTATCTGGTGACGAACCGCCACGGCCAGCATCGCGTGATCACGATCTCGCGGCCGACCATCACGGGAGAGATGTACGGCATCATCACCACGCTGCTCGCCGGGCGCGCCTCGCAGCTGACGCCGATCGCAGCTCCCATCGCGCTGCTGCCGATCAAGACCGTCCCGAATCCGAGCGTGGGACGGATCGCGTCAGGCGATGCGAACTACACACTCTACCGGCAGCATCTGCGCCGCACCGTCGAGGAGTCGTTCGCGGTGTTCATGCAAAGTTAGTATCGTCCCGGCGAGTGCCGGGACGACGTATTGCGTATTGTGATGGACTAACCGCCCGTCTCGGCGCTGATGACATCGCCGAAGAACTGCCAGTTTTCACCCTTGAACTGCATCATCTTGAGCTGCTCGATGGGCGCGAAGTCGGCCGGCGAGGTGTTGATCTTGATGCCGGGCAACAGCGTGTCGGGCGTGAAATCCTTCAGGCTGGCGGCCTGCTTCATCACGTTTTCACGCGTGAGGTCGTCGCCGCACTGTTTCAACACCTGCACCATGGTCTGCGCCGCGGCGTAACCATAGACCAGGTTGGCATCGCTGATGTTGGCGCCCGGCATGTACTTGTCGATGAACGTCATGAACTTCTTCATGCCGGCGTCATCCTTCCACTGCGGGTCGGACGCATCCTTCAGATAGATCGCCGACAGAATGCCCTGTGAGGCTTCGAAGCCGGCCGGCTTGATCACCGCGCCGATCGAGATCGACACGTCGGTCAGCACGTGCATCGGCTTCCATTCCATCTCCGCCATCTTCTTGATGGCCTGCGCCGCGAATTTCGGCGTCGAGATGTCGACCAGCACGTCGGCGCCGGTTCCCTTCAATTTGACGATGTGCGAATCGATCGACGGCTCGCTGGTCTCGTAGCTTTCTTCCGCCACGATCTGGCTCGCATTTTTCGCGCCGAAGATATCCTTGATACCAGCGACGTAGTCTTTGCCGAAATCGTCATTCTGATAGAAGATCGCGACCTTGGCGTCCGGCTTCTCCTTGAGGATGTATTTCGCGAAGATCCGTGCCTCGACGCGATAACTCGGCTGGAAGCCCATGGTCCAGGGGAATTCCTTCGGGTCGTTCCACTTGCTGGCGCCGGTGGCGACGAAGAGCTGCGGCACCTTCTTGCTGTTGTGATATTTCTGTACGGCGGTCTGGGTCGGCGTGCCCAGCGCATTGAACACCAGGAGCACTTCGTCGCTCTCGATCAGCTTGCGGATCTGTTCCACCGTCTTCGGCGGCGAGTAGCCATCGTCATAGGAGATGAAGTTGATCTTGCGGCCGTTGATGCCGCCCTGATCGTTGATCATCTTGAAATAGGCTTCTTCGGTCTTGCCGATGACGCCGTAGGCGGAAACGGGCCCGCTATAGGCCTCGACATTGCCGATCTTGATCTCGGTGTCGGAGGCGCCGGTATCGTATTTCTTCTGCGCCAGCGCGCCCTGGGTTGCGAACAGCGAGAAAGCGGCTGCCGCAGCAAGCAGTGTCATTTTCTTGTTCATGGTCTTCCCTGGTTTTCTTGTGGTTGGACTTACGACGCTTTGGCCCGGGCCACGTCGGTGGCCGCGGGGACTGAAAAATCCTTTCGCAAGGTGGGCTTGTGAATCTTGCCGGTGGCGTTGCGCGGCAACGCATCGACAAAACGGATCAGGCGCGGGCATTTGAAGCGCGCGAGGTTTTTGGCGCAATGCGCATGGATGTCGGCCTCGGTCAGCGACTGGCCCGGCTTGATCGCGACGATGGCCATGCCGACCTCGCCCCATTGCGCATCGGGCACGCCAATGACTGCGGCTTCGGCGACCGACGCGATCTGGTGCAGCACGTTCTCGACTTCGGCGGGATAAACGTTCTCGCCGCCGGAAATGTACATGTCCTTCCAGCGATCGACGATGTAGTAGAAGCCGTCGGCGTCGACGCGCGCAGCATCGCCGGTGTGCAGCCAGCCGTCGGTGAAGGAGGACTTGTTGGCGTCCGGCCGGTTCCAGTAGCCGGGCGTGATGTTCGGCCCCCTGGTCCAGAGCTCGCCGAGCTCGCCGACATCGGCATCTGACCCATCGGGCCGCACGATCCGCACTTCCGTGTGCAGCACCGGCTTGCCCGCCGAGCCCGCCTTGCGCGCGGCATCCTCGCGATCGAGCACCAGCACCGAAGGTGAGGTCTCGGTCATGCCGTAACCCTGCTGCAGCGCCACGCCGCGCGCTTCCCACACCTGCAGAAGCGGCACCGGCATCGGCGCGCCGCCGACCCCGCCGATGATCAAGCGGCTGAAGTCCGATGTGTCGAAATCGGGATGCTGTGCCATGAATTGATAGATAGCCGGCACGCCGAAGAAGCAGTTGATGCCTTGCGCGGGATCGCTGATCAATTTCAGTGCGACACCGGGATCGAAGGCGCGCATGATCAGCACGGTGCCGCCGGCATGCAGCACGGGATTGGTGTAGCAATTGAGTCCGCCGGTGTGGAACAGCGGCAGCACGGTGAGCAGCACCGACGACGGTGAGACATAGGCGGGGCCGCCCAGATTGACGCAATTCCAGAACGTCATGCCATGGGTGATGATCGCGCCCTTGGGTTGGCCGGTCGTGCCCGAGGTGTACATGATGGTCGAGATGTCATCGAGCGTGACGGGCTCGGCTTGCGCGAGCGGCCTCGCGCTTGCGATCGCCGCTTCATAGCTGCCGCCCGTGCCGAGCAGCATCGTGTGCTCGGTGTTGCAGAGTTTTGCGATCGCGAAAGCGGTCTCGGCGAGATCGCCGTCGTGGATCATCACCTTGGGCGCGGCATCGCCGACGATGAAATGCAGCTCAGGAACGGTGAGGCGCGTGTTGAGCGGCACCAGCACGGCGCCGAGCCGCCCGCAGGCGAACTGCACTTCCAGCGTATCGGTCGTGTTCAGCGCCAGCACCGCGACGCGATCGCCGCGCGCGACTTTCAGATTCTCACGCAGATGCGCGGCAAGTCGCGATATCCGTGCGTCGAACTCGCGATAGGTGAAGCGGCGTTGGCTGGCGAGATCAATGGCGGCGATTTTGTCCGGCGTGCGCCGGCTGAAATGCGCGATCCAGTCGTAATGGCGGACGGCCAAAATTGTCTCCCTGCGGGCGGTCTGTGCCGCCTGTGTTTCGTGGCACCATGCCCAAACCGGATGGCTGCCGCCAGTCGGACTTTTGGGCAGATAGCTTTGTCCGCTATGCGGAATAAGATGAGCTAGCCACTGGACGCAAGTTGGCCGTGCGCCGTACAGCCATGGTGAACCGTATCTCAAGGGAATCGCATGAAGAGCCCGTTCTACACGGCCGAGCATGAGGCCTGGCGCGCGGTGGTGCGCCGCTTTGTCGAGAACGAGATCGAGCCATTCGCCCATGAATGGGACGAGGCCGGCGAAACTCCGCGCGAGCTCTACACAAAGGCTGCCGCGATCGGCCTGCTCGGCCTCGGCTTCCCGGAGGAATTTGGCGGCACACAAGCCGACCAGTTCATGAAGATCGTAACCTCGCAGGAGCTGGCGCGCGCCGGCGCCGGCGGCATCAATGCCAGCCTGATGAGCCACACCATCGGCTCGCCGCCGATTGCGCGCGCCGCGCGTCCCGAGGTTCGCGCGAAGGTGCTGCCGGAAGTGCTGTCGGGGAAAAAGATCTCCGCGCTCGCGATCACCGAACCCGGGGGCGGCTCCGATGTCGCCAACCTGCGCACCAAGGCGCGCCGCGACGGTGATCATTACATCGTCAACGGCGAGAAGACCTTCATTACATCGGGCGTGCGCGCCGACTATCTCACGGTTGCCGTACGTACCGGCGGTGAGGGTGCTTCGGGCGTCAGCCTGCTTCTGATCGAAGGCGACACGCCAGGCCTGTCGCGTATCAAGCTGAAGAAAATGGGCTGGTGGGCGTCTGATACGGCGAGCCTGCATTTCGACGATTGCCGGGTGCCGGTCACGAATTTGATCGGCGAGGAAGGCCAGGGCTTCAAGCTGATCATGCACAACTTCAACAGCGAGCGCATGGGTATGGCGGCGAGCTGCACGGCCTATGCCCGCGTCTGCGTGGAAGAGGCGATCGCTTATGCCAAGGAACGCAAGACCTTCGGCAAACCGATCGCCCAGCATCAGGTGATCCGTCACAAGCTGGTCGACATGGCGCAGCGCGTTGCTGCGTCGCAGGCGATGCTGGAAATGCTGGCCTGGCGGCTCGGGGAGGGCGAAAGCCCGGTCGCTGAAATCTGCATGATGAAGAACCAGGCGACGCAAACTATGGCCTATTGCGCGTCCGAGGCGGTGCAGATCTTTGGGGGCGCCGGATTTATGCGCGGCATAAAAGTTGAACGGATCTACCGCGAGGTGAAAGTCAATGCGATCGGCGGCGGCACTGAGGAGATCATGAAGGATCTCGCGTCCCGGCAGATGGGGTTGTGACATGCTCTTCACCGCCGACCACGATGAGGTCCGCCGTTCTCTGCAAAAATTCATCGCGAGCGAAATCAACCCGTTCGTCGATGAATGGGAGAAGGCCGACATCTTTCCCGCGCATGAGCTGTTCAAGAAGCTCGGTAATCTCGGCTTTCTCGGCCTGAACAAGCCGGAGGCGTATGGCGGGCAGGGCCTCGACTATTCCTATGCGCTGATGATGGCCGAAGAGCTCGGCGCCATCACATGCGGCGGCGTGCCGATGGCGATCGGCGTGCAGACTGATATGGCCACGCCGGCATTGGCGCGATTCGGCTCCGATGAAGTGCGCCGCGACTTTCTCGCGCCCGCGATTGCGGGCGATGCGGTCGCCTGCATCGGCGTGTCGGAACCGGGTGCCGGCTCAGACGTCGCCTCGATCAAGACCAACGCGCGATCCGACGGCGACGACTATGTCATCAACGGCGGCAAGATGTGGATCACCAACGGCGTGCAAGCCGACTGGATTTGCCTGCTCGCCAACACCGGCGAGGGACAGGTCCATCGCAACAAGTCGCTGATCTGCGTGCCCATGAAGACCAAGGGCGTCACGGTGGCGCGCAAACTCGACAAGATGGGGATGCGCTCGTCCGACACCGCGCAGATTTTCTTCGACAATGTCCGCGTGCCCCAGCGCAACCGCATTGGCGAGGAAGGCAAGGGCTTCACCTATCAGATGATCCAGTTCCAGGAGGAACGGTTGTGGGGCGCGGCCTCCTGCCTGAAGGCGCTGGAGGCCATCATCGACGAGACCATCGACTACACCCGCAACCGCAAGGCCTTTGGCGGCACCATTCTCGACAACCAGGTCGTGCACTTCAAGCTCGCGGAAATGCAGACCGAGGTCGAGCTGTTGCGCTCGCTGATCTATCGCGCCGGCGAGGCGCTGGTCTTAGGCGAGGATGTGACAAAACTCGCCAGCATGGCAAAGCTCAAGGCCGGGCGGCTGGGACGCGAAGTCACCGACGCCTGCCTGCAATTCTGGGGCGGCATGGGCTTCATGAACGAGACGCATGTCAGCCGCGCCTATCGCGACTTCCGCTTGACCTCGATCGGCGGCGGCGCCGACGAGGTGATGCTGATGGTGTTGTGCAAGATGATGGGTATCCTGCCGGGCCTGAAGAAGGGGAACGCCTGATGATCACGCTTTATCATTGCGACGGCGCGCGGTCGTTCCGGCCGCTGTGGATGCTGGAGGAGATGGGGCTCGCTTACGAGCTCAAAATGCTGCCGTTCCCGCCGCGAGTGTTCGCGAAGGAATACATGGCGATCAATCCGCTCGGCACGATCCCCTTCATGGTCGACGGCGAGACCAGGATGAGCGAGTCGTCCGGCATCTGTTACTACCTCGGCAAGAAGCACGGCCCGACGCCGTTGATGGTGGGCGAGGACGATCCGGCCTATGGCGCGTTCCTGAACTGGATGTATTTTTCCGACGCCACGCTGACCTTCCCGCAGACGCTAGTGCTCCGCTACACCCAGCTCGAACCGGAGGAGCGACGCAATCCGCAGGTCGCGACCGACTATACCAAATGGTTCCTCGGGCGGCTGCGTGTGGTGGAGGCCGCGACCGGCAATGCCGAAACCCTGTGCGCCGGCCGCTTCACCGCGGCCGATATCGTGATCGGCTATGCGTTGCGGTTGGCTAACTCGATCGGGCTTGCCAAGGATTTCGGCCCGAACGTTGCGGCCTATTGGAACCGACTGCGACAACGTGACGGCTACAAACGTGCGGTCGCGGCGGAACAGCGCGCCGGTATCGAGCAGAACATCGCGCCGCGGGTGAGGGCGTGATTGTTCCGTAATGATACCGGTGACAGGCCGCTAATTTGCGCTAATGTCCGCCCATCGCAGCGGCCCAAAGAGCCGTGCGCGGAGGATCGCCATGGACGACCGAGCCCGCAATTCAGGCCATCTGATGCTGATCACGCCGGAGCGAGTGTTTTATGCCGGCCTGCTCGGCCGTCCACGCGAACGTTGCCCGGGTGCGTTTCATATTTACGTCGCGCTCCGCGGCGGTCTGTGGCTCACCACTGCCGACGGCCGCGAGACCTATGGCGAACTGGTCGCGGTGGCGCCGAACATGCGGCACACCATCGCCAGCGACCATCGCTCCGCGATCTGCCTCGTGATCGAGCCGGAGAGCGTGCCCGACGGCACTTTCGAGATCTGGGAGAAGCGGCTGCAGGGCATCGAGCGCGACCTCTTCGCGCATCGCATCCGCATGGCCTACGAGACGCTGCTCACGCGGGCGCGCCGCGACGACATCGACAGCGCCGCGTTCGACGAGATGTGTTTTGGCGAAGCCTTGCCGCGCCGCGCGCTCGACCCGCGCGTGGTGCGTGCGATGGTCACGATCGGCAAATTCTCGGGCGAGCCGGTCACCGCGGCGAACTGTGCAGCGGAAGCCGGCTTATCAGCCTCGCGCTTCTTGCATCTGTTCAAGCAGGAGACTGGCATTTCCTTCCGTTCTTTCCGCGCCTGGAAGCGCGCGCGGCATCTCCTGCACTTCGCCAACCAGGACCTCAACCTGGCGCATCTGGCGCAGGACATCGGCTATCCCGACTCCACGCATTTCAGCCACTCGATCCGAAGGTTCTATGGGCTGAAGCCGCGTGCCATTTTCTCCGGCTCACGCGATCTGGCGATCTATTCCAGCGGGCGTACGGATAGCGCGTTGACGCAAGAAGCGGGTTAACGCGCCGCTGATGATCGCGGCCGATCACGTTTCCTGAAAAGGCATGCCATGAGCGACAAGGCCGTCATCACCTGTGCGCTGAACGGCGTGCTGACCGATCCGAAACAGCACAACGTGCCGGTCACGCCCGAAGAGATGGCGCGAGAGGCGAAGGCCGCCTTCAACGCCGGCGCCAGCATCATGCACATTCATCTGCGTCAGCAGGAGCCGAACAAGGGTCATCTGCCGTCATGGGATGTTGGCGTCAGCAAGGAGATTCAGCAGGCGATCCGCGAGGCCTGTCCCGGCGTCATCATCAACCACACCACCGGCACCTCGGGGCCGAATTATCAGGGCGCACTCAATTGCGTGCGAGAGACCAGGCCGGAGATAGCCGCCTGCAACGCCGGCTCGCTGAACTATCTCAAAGTCAAAGCCGACAACAGCTGGGCCTGGCCGCCGATGCTGTTCGATAATTCGGTCGAGAAAGTGCAGGATTATCTCGACGTAATGAAAGCGGCCGACACGGTCCCGGAGTTCGAGTGCTTCGATGTTGGCATCGTGCGCTGCGTCGGTATGTATGGCCAGACCGGCATGTATTCCGGTCCGCTCGAATATAACTTCGTGATGGGTGTGGCTTCCGGCATGCCGGCCGATCCGGACTTGCTGCCGATCCTGTTGAAGCTGAAGTCGCCTAAGGCACAATGGCAGGTCACCGCGATCGGGCGCAGCGAGATCTGGCCGCTGCACCAGCGTTGCGCCGATCTTGGCGGCCATTTGCGCAGCGGGCTTGAGGATACGTTCTATCTCGGCGACGGCACCAAAGTGACTTCCAATGGCCAGTTGGTCGAGGCGCTCGCTGCCTGTGCGCGCCGCGCGGGGCGCGAGATCGCGTCGCCTGCCGAAGCGCGCAAGATTTTCGGGACCAGACACTAGGTCATGGCTCTGATCGAAAACACCATCGCCGCATCGGGCGACGCCTTCAAGGCCAATCGCGACGGCATGCTGGCGTTGATCGCGCGGATGCGCGCGCTGGAAGAACGCACGCGCACGGCGTCATCGGCGGCGAAGGACCGCTTTCACAAACGCGGACAGCTGCTGCCGCGCGAGCGGGTCGCGCTGGTGCTCGATCCCGGCAGCCCCTTCATCGAACTGTCCACGTTGGCCGGCTACATGTTCGATGTACCCGATCCCGACAAGAGCGTGCCCGGCGGCGGCGTGGTTGCCGGCATCGGCTTTGTCTCCGGCATCCGCTGCATGGTCAGCGCCAATGACGCGGGTATCGATGCCGGCGCACTGCAGCCTTTCGGCCTCGACAAGACGCTGCGCGTGCAAGAGCTCGCGCTGGAGAACAAACTTCCTTACGTGCAGCTGGTCGAAAGCGCTGGCGCCAATCTCTTGCGTTACCGCGTCGAGGATTTCGTCCGCGGCGGCAACATTTTTCGCAATCTCGCGCGGCTGTCGGCGGCGGGTCTACCGGTCGTCACAGTGACGCACGGCTCGTCGACTGCGGGCGGCGCTTACCAGACCGGACTGTCCGACTACATCGTCATGGTGCGCGGCCGCACCCGCGCCTTCCTCGCCGGACCGCCGCTGCTGAAAGCCGCGACCGGCGAGATCGCGACCGAGGAAGAGCTCGGCGGGGCCGAAATGCACACGAGCATTTCCGGGCTCGGCGATTATCTCGCCGAGGACGATCGCGACGCGCTGCGCATCGCGCGCGAGATCATGTCCAAGCTGGAATGGGATCGCCCTGTCGCAAGCGCAGCCAACTTCAAGCCGCCGCGCCACGACGCCGAAGAACTGCTCGGCATCATGCCGATGGATCACAAGCGCCCGGTCGACATGCGTCAGGCCATCGCGCGTGTTGTCGACGATTCCGATTTCACCGAGTTCTCACCGAGCTATGGCCCTGCCACCGTCTGCGGCCACGCCCGCATCGAGGGCCACGCCATCGGCATCATCACGAACAACGGCCCGCTTGACGTGCCCGGCGCCAACAAGGCGACGCATTTCATCCAGGCCTGCTGCCAGACCCGCACGCCGCTGCTCTACATGAACAACACCACCGGCTACATGGTCGGCAAGGCGTATGAGGAAGCCGGCATGATCAAGCACGGCTCCAAGATGATCCAGGCGGTGACCTCGGCGACGGTGCCGCAGATCACGCTGTATTGTGGCGCCTCCTTCGGCGCCGGCAATTACGGCATGTGCGGCCGCGGTTTCCATCCGCGCTTCTGCTTCTCCTGGCCGAATGCCAGGACCGCGGTGATGGGCGGCGAGCAGGCCGCCGAAACCATGGCGATCGTTACCGAGGCCGCCGCGGCGCGCCGCGGCAAGCCGATCGAGAAAGACAAGCTCGATGCCATGAAGGCGCAGATCGTTGGCGTGTTCGACGGCCAGATGGATGTATTCTCCACCTCGGCGCGCGTGCTCGACGATGGCGTGATCGATCCGCGCGACACCCGCGCCGTGCTGTCGGAAGTGCTGGCGATCTGCCGCGAGTCGGAAGCGCGACACCCGCAGCGCATGCAGTTCTCGGTGGCGCGCCCATGAATGGCGTAATGAAGCGGACGCCGTTCTTCAAGATCCTGATCGCCAATCGCGGCGAGATCGCGCTTCGCATCATGCGCACGGCGCGGCGGCTCGGCTATGGCGTGGTCGCGGTCTACTCCGACGCCGATCGCGATGCCTTGCATGTGCGCGAGGCGGATGCGGCGGTGCGGATCGGCGAGGCGCTGTCGGCGCAGTCCTATCTCAATATTCCCGCGATCATCGCTGCAGCGAAGGCGAGTGGCGCCGGCGCGGTGCATCCCGGCTATGGCTTCCTCGCCGAGAACGAGGACTTCGCGCAGGCCTGCCGCGATGCTGGTCTGGTCTTCATCGGCCCGTCGCCGGAACAGATCAAGGCGATGGGCAACAAGGCCGGCGCCAAGGAGATCATGGAGAAGGCCAGCGTGCCCGTCGTTCCCGGCTATCAGGGCGCGGACCAAGGCGACGCCGTGATGCTGGCGGAGGCCAAAAAGATTGGCTTTCCCGTGATGATCAAGGCGGTCGCGGGCGGCGGCGGGCGCGGCATGCGGCTCGTCGCGGACGAAACTGGATTTGCCGACGCGCTACGCAGCGCGCGCTCGGAAGCGAAAGCGGCGTTCGGCGACGGCACTGTGATCCTCGAGCGCGCGATCCAAAATCCGCGTCACATCGAAGTCCAGGTGTTCGGTGACCGCTACGGCAATGCCATCCATCTCGGCGAGCGCGACTGCTCGGTGCAACGGCGGCACCAGAAGCTGATCGAGGAGGCGCCGTCGCCCGCGGTGTCGCCAAAGCTGCGGCAGCGGATGGGTGAGGTCGCGGTCGCCGCCGTCCGCTCGTTGCGTTACGAGGGCGCGGGCACGCTGGAATTCCTGCTCGACGAGAGCGGCGAGTTCTATTTCATGGAAATGAACACGCGGCTGCAGGTCGAGCATCCCGTCACCGAGGCGATCACCGGGCTCGATCTGGTCGAGCTGCAGCTCCGTGTGGCCGCCGGCGAGCCGCTCGGTCTGGTGCAGGAAGACATCAAGTTCACCGGCCATGCCATCGAAATTCGGCTGTGCTCGGAAGACGCTGGTGCCGACTTCATGCCGCAATCCGGCACGATGGCGCGCTGGCAGATGCCGGAGGGCGTGCGTGTCGAGCACGCGTTGCAATCGGGCTCGGAGATCCCGCCGTTCTATGACTCCATGATCGCGAAGCTGATCGCCTCCGGTGTGAGCCGGGAAGAGGCGCGCAGCCGCCTGATCTGCGGCCTGGAGCAGACCGTGGCTTTTGGTGTGACCACCAACCAATCCTTCCTGATGGCTTGCCTGCGGCATCCGGTCTTTGCCAAGGGCGAGGCGACCACAGGCTTCATTGGCGATCACCGCGACGCGCTCGTGATCAGCGACCATCGCGAAGAGGCCCCAGCAGAGGGCGTCGCGTCCGAGGCCGCGCTTGCTGCGTTGCTGCTCCATGCCACCCATCCGGGTGCGCGAAGCTGGCGCAATGGCCGCACGCTGGCCGCGACCTTTCCGATTCCATTGCGGGTCGAAATCAATCGATCGGTGCATGATCTGGAGCTACTGCGCGACCGCGAGGGCGGCTATCGCGTCAGCGATTGCGGTCGTGACTATCTCTTCGAGATCGAGGAGATCGACGCAGACATGATTCGCTTCCGCAATGGTCCCGTCATCGAGAGCGCTGAATACTTCCGCGACGGTGACCGGCTTTGGTTCCTGCATCGCGGCGAGACCCACGTGGTCCGCGATCTCACGCTGGCCGCGCCCGAAAGCGCTGCGGCTGGTGGCGGCGATGGCAAAGTCCGTGCCGCCATGAACGGCCGCGTGGTCGCAGTGCTGGTGAAGCAGGGCGAGCGGATCACAGCCGGTCAGGCTGTCATGACACTGGAAGCCATGAAGATGGAGCATGTCCATCGCGCCGGTATCGCCGGCACGGTCAGCGCGGTCAACGTCGCCGAAGGCGAGCAGGTCGCGATGGGGAAGATCGTCGTGGAGATCGAAGCCGCTGCTGTCGTCCCGGACAAGCGAGCGTCAACGAGCGCGATCCGGGACCCATAACCACAGGCAGCTGTTTTGCGAAGAACGCCGTCGGCGACTGTACATCACGGATAGATTCCGCGGTATGGGTCCCGGGTCTCGCTGCGCTCGCCCGGGACGACGGGCTATTGATTCCGCCCCGTCCCGTCGTTCAACAGACACGCGACCTGATGTCCGGGACCTGCATCCCTGAGCGCCGGCCGCTCGGTCTTGCAACGGTCGATGGCGTAGCGGCAGCGGGTATGGAACGCGCAGCCCGAAGGCGGATTGACCGGGCTCGGCACGTCACCGTCGACCAGCGGCTTCAGTCGCTTCATTCGGGGATCGGCGACCGGCACCGAGGCGAGCAGCGCCTGCGTATAGGGATGGCGCGGATTGTTGAACAGCTCGGCCTTGTCGGCGATCTCGACGATGCGGCCGAGATACATCACCGCGACGCGGTGGCTGATATGGGCGACCACTGCGAGATCGTGCGCGATGAAGAGATAGGAGAAGCCGTGCTCGCGCTGCAGGTCGATCAACAGGTTGATCACCTGCGCCTGGATCGAGACATCGAGCGCCGAGACCGGCTCGTCGCAGACGATCAGCCGCGGTCCCAGCGCGAGCGCGCGCGCGATGCAGATCCGCTGGCGCTGGCCACCGGAGAATTGATGCGGATAGTTGCGCATCTGGTCCGGCCGCAAGCCCACCTGCCGGAACAGGGTTGCGACGCGGTCCCGCTTCTCTGCGCCGGAGGCAAGCCCATGCACGCTGAGCGGCTCGCCGACGATGTCGCCTGCGGTCATGCGTGGATTGAGTGATGCGAACGGGTCCTGGAACACGATCTGCATCTGTCGGCGCACCGGCCGTAGCTCGGTCTTGCTGAGATGGGTGATGTCCTGCCCGTCGATGCGGATCGCGCCCGACGTCGGTTCGACCAGCCGCAGCACGCTGCGCGCCACTGTTGACTTGCCGCAGCCGGATTCCCCGACCATCCCCAGCGTCTCGCCGACACCGACCGAAAAACTCACGCCGTCGACCGCGTGGACAGTGCCAACCCGGCGGCGCAGCACGCCGGCGCGCACCGGATAATGTTTGACGAGGTCGGTGACCTCGAGCAGCGGCGTGGTCTCGCTCATGCCAGCGCCACCGTTTCATCGGCGCGCCAGCAGGCCGCCAGATGTGCTCCAAAATCCATCAGCGGCGGATATTCGGCCCGGCATTTGTCGATCGCGAGCTTGCAGCGCGGCGCGAAGGCGCAACCCACTGGGAGGTTAGTCAGCGACGGCACCATGCCGGGAATTTCGGTGAGGCGCGCTTCCGCCTTCTCCTGCAGCGCCGGCACGCCCGGGATCGAGGCCATCAGCCCGCGCGTATAGGGATGCCGCGGGTTCGCAAACAATGTGTCGACGTCGGCCTCTTCGACTTTCTTGCCGGCATACATCACGATCACGCGCTGTGCGGTCTGCGCGACGACGCCGAGATCGTGGGTGATCAGCACCAGCCCCATGCCGAGCTCTTTCTGGAGGTCGAGCATCAGCGCGAGGATTTGCGCCTGGATGGTGACGTCGAGCGCCGTGGTCGGCTCGTCCGCGATCAACAGCGCCGGACGGCATGCCATCGCCATCGCGATCATCGCGCGCTGGCGCATGCCGCCTGAGAGTTGATGGGGATATTCCTGCGCGCGCCGCGCCGGCTCGGGAATGCGCACCAGCCGCAGCATCTCGATCGCCTGGGCCCACGCCTGCTTCGACGTCATCTGTCGATGCAGCCGCACCGCCTCGCTGATCTGGTCACCGATCCGGATCACCGGATTGAGCGAGGTCATCGGCTCCTGGAAAATCATCGAGATGCGGTTGCCCCTGATCTGCCGCATCTCGGCTTCGTCGAGTGTGAGTAGATCGGTGCCCTCGAGCAGGATTTCGCCGCCGACGATGCGGCCGGGCGGGTTCGGCACCAGCCGCATGATCGACAGCGCGCTCACGCTCTTGCCGCAACCGGATTCGCCGACGATCGCCAGCGTCTCGCCGCGCTTGACGTGGAAGGACACGTCGTCGACGGCGCGGAACAGGCCGGAGTTGGTGAAGAACACCGTTTGCAGGCCCTTCACCTCGAGGACGTTCGCGTCGGCCGATGTTGCGCTCATCAGCCGCGCTGCCTCGGATCGAGAATGTCGCGCAGCGCATCACCGAACAGGTTGGTGCCGAACACCGCAAGGCTGATCGCGATTCCCGGGAAGATCACTAGCCACGGCGCAGTGCGGACATATTCGGCCGCCAACTCCGACAACATGCGTCCCCATGATGGATAAGGTTCGGGAATGCCGAGCCCGAGGAAGGAGAGCGAGGCCTCGGTCAGGATGGTCGAGCCGAGTTGCGCGGTCGCCAGCACGATCAGCGGCGCCAGCGTGTTGGGCAGCACATGGCGTAGCGCGATCCGCGTCTCGCTCATGCCGATCGATTTTGCGGCCTCGACAAAGGGCTGCTCGCGCAGCGCCAGCGTATTGGCGCGGATCACGCGCGACACCACCGGGATCAAGGGAATCGCGATCGCGATGATCACGTTGGGCAGGGACGGGCCGAGCGCGGCGGTCATGACCAGCGCCAGCACCAGCAGCGGCAACGCCTGGAAAATGTCGGTGACTCGCTGGAACACGAGATCGACCCAACCCGAGAGATAGCCAGAGGTGAGGCCGACGATGACGCCGATGATTCCGCCGAGCGTGGTCGAGCCGATGCCGACCGCGAGCGAAATCCGCGCGCCATGGACGATGCGCGACCAGACGTCGCGGCCGAAGGAATCCGTGCCCATCCAGTGCTGCGCACCGGGACGCGCCAACGCATGCGCGGAATCGACGGTTAGCGGATCGTAGCGGCAGATCAGGTCGGCAAACAGCGCGGTCAGCACGAAGGCAACCATGATCACGAGGCCGACGGTGCCGAGCACGTGCTGTCGCGCGAGGAAAGTGTAGCGGCGCCAGCCATGCGTCGACGTTGCGCCCGCCCGCCTCAGCTCGTTGTCGAAATTGATGGTGACCATGCTCCGCCCTCTAGTCCGTGTAGCGGATGCGCGGGTCGAACACGGCATAGAGCATGTCGACAATGAAATTGGCCGAGACCACGACCACGGCGATCAGCATCACCAGGTTCTGCACGATCGGATAGTCGCGCCAGCGGATCGCCTCGACAAGGTAGCGGGCGATGCCGGGAACATTGAACACGGTTTCAGTCACGATGAGTCCGCCGATCAGGAACGCCGCCTCGATGCCAACCACCGTGATCACCGGCAGGATGGCGTTCTTCAGCGCGTGATGGAAATTCACCGACCGCTCCGAGGCGCCCTTGGCGCGCGCGGTGCGGATATAGTCCTGCCGCAACACTTCGAGCATCGAGGAGCGGGTGATGCGCATGGTCAGCGCCGAGCTGCGGAACGCGACCGCGAGCGACGGCAGGCACCAGGTCGAGAACATCTCGCCAAACGTTTGCGGGTTCGGATTGAAGATCGGGATGGTACCGAACATCGCAACGCCCGCCATCAGGATCAGCAGGCCGAGCCAGAACGACGGCAGCGACAAGCCGCTGAGGCTGATCACCCGCAGGAAATAATCGAGCTTCGAGCCCTGATAGACCGCGCTCAAGACGCCCAAGGGGATGCCGATCGAGGCCGAGAATAATAGCGCAAAGGCGGCGAGCCGCGCCGTGATCGGAATCCGCGGCAGGATCTCCTGCAGCGCCGGCTTTTCCGACACATAGGAATAGCCGAGATCGCCATGCAAGAGCCCGTTGATCCAGTGCAGATACTGGAACACCAGCGGCTGGTCGATGCCGAGCTCGCGCTCCAGATTGGCCTTGTCGGCGGGATCGACGAAGCCCGCGGCGTCGAACAGGATGTCGACGATATTGCCGGGCACGATCCGCAACAGGAAAAAGATGACGACGGAGATCCCGAACAGGGTCACCAGCATCAGGCCGAGGCGGCGCACGATATAGCCAAACACGTGGGCCTGCTCCTGTCGAAACGGCCGCGCTAAAGTTTTGAGCGCGTAGAAGGCCTTATTTGTCCATCCAGACGTCTTCGTAACGATAGCCGTTATACGAGCTGTTGGACATCACCGTAATGCCCTTGACATAGGGCTGCCAGCAGGTGGCCTGGCGGCCATGGAAGATGATGGGACGGGCGACGTCTTCCTGAAGTTTCTTGTCGATGTCCCAGACCATCTTCTTGCGCTTGGCGAGATCAGGCTCCGCCGACTGTTCGTCGAACAGCTTCTCGATCTCCTTGTTGCAATAATTGGTGTAGTTGCGCTCCGAGCCGCAAGCATAGTTTTCGTAGAACGACTGGTCGGGATCGTCGACGGCGTTGCCGGTCAGGTTCAGACCCAGCGCATAGTCCTTGCGCGCGACCTTCGGAAACCATTGCGCGGTATCGACCACGTCGAGCTCGCCATCGATATAGATGCTCTTGAGCTGGTCGATCAGGATCACGGCAGGATCGCGGTACACCGGGATGTTGCGGGTGGAGACCTTGACCGCGAGATGCTTGTCGGGACCGTAGCCCGCCTTCTGCATCAGCTTTTTTGCTTCCTCGCGGTTAGCGTTGATGTCGGGGCCGTAGCCCGGGATCTGCTCCAGCATCTCCTTTGGCATCGCCCACAGCCCCTGCGGGCCCGGCTGCATGGTGCCGCCGATGTCGCCCTGGCCCTCGAACATGATTTGGATGAAGGCCTTGCGGTCGAGCGACAGCGCCAGCGCGCGGCGGATGTCGAGATTGTCGAACGGCGGTGCTGAGGAATTGACGATGATGTTGGTGGAGACGTTGATAGGCTCGGTCACGCAGACCGCGTTCGGCGCCTGTTGCTTGACGTCCTTGAGCAGCGGGATCGACACCTCGGTCGGGAAGGTGATGTCGAACTTGCCGGCGACGAAGGCGAGGATCGCGGTCGAGCGGTTCGTGATGATGGTGTATTCGATGCCGTCGAGATAGGGCAGGCCCTTCTTCCAGTAATCGGTGTTTTTGGTCAGCTTGATCGACTCGTTGGTCTTGAATTCCACGAATTTGAACGGGCCGGTACCGATCGGATGGGTGCGCATCTCCGCTGGCGAGACGTGACAGGGATAGACCGGCGAGTAGCCGGAGGCGAGCAGCGCCAGCAGCGACGGCTCGGGCCGCTTCATGTTGAACGACGCCTCGAAGTCGCCGTTGACGCTGACGTCTTCGACCTGGTCGTACCAGGATTTGCGCGGGTTCTGGCGGAACTTCTGTTGCGACTTGCCCATCAGCATGTCGAAGGTGCATTTGACATCGGCCGAAGTGAACGGCTTGCCGTCATGCCATTTCACGCCCTGGCGCAGCTTGAAGGTCAGCTTCTTCCCGTCGGGACTCCAGGCCCAGCTCTCGGCAAGCTCCGGCCGGATGTCGTCCATGCTGTTCTGCGCGATGTGCTGGTCGTAAAGCACCAGGTTGTTGAAGATCGGCATGAAGGGGACGTTGAGCGAGTAGGTCGCGCCTTCATGGATCGAAGCGCTGCCGGGGCTGTCACGGTGATACATTCGCAAAATGCCGCCGGATTTTGGCTGGTCGGCCGCAAGCGCCGCGCCGCAAATCGCCGACAAACACAATATCGCGGCGGCAAATGCGCGCACGCCCAACATGCTGTCCTCCCTTGACAATTTTCGGTCTGTCCCTGGGGTTGCCCTGACCGATTGGCGGCGACGATATCGGGGGGAGGGAGGGGAGGCAACGTCCGGCGCCTCCGGCCGCATTGGCAATTGGGATGATGGAAATGCTCAATTCCGCCGCATGAAGGCAATTTGCGCGCACATCTGCCGCGAAAAGTCGCGCCAAATTGTCTCACCTGACAATCACGGAGACCCTGGTTCCGCGTCCTGCGCGGGTCGCGATGTCGATGGTGCAGCCGAGCTCCTCGGCGGTGCGCTGGACGATGATGAGGCCGAGTTGCACAGCGCCGGAGCCGTCGGCGCCGGCTCCGGTGAGGCGGCCGTTCAGCACGCGCTGATGGATTTCGTCCGATACGCCGGGACCGGTATCGACGACGTCGATCCTCACACCTTCGCTCAGGCGCCGGCAGCCGAGCAGCACGCCGCCCTTGTGGGTGTTGCGGATCGCATTGCTCAGGAGATTGGACAGGATGCGGTCGAGCAGGAAGGCGTCGGTGAAGATTGCGGCCGAGGTCGGCACCACGCGCAACGACAACGCGGCTTGCGTTGCGTCCGCCTGGTATTGATCGATCAGCTTGGAGAAGATCGGTTGCAGTGGCTGCAGCGCCGGCGCCGGCGTGGCCGCGCCAGCGTCGGTGCGCGCCAGATCGAGGATATGATCGACATAGCCGAACACGGAGCGATGAGCCTCCTGCATCCGCGGCAGCAGATCCATCAGCTTCTTGAGCGTGGTGTCCTTTGCCAGCATTTGCAGGTAAAGGCCGAGCGACAGCAGCGGATGCCGCAGATCGTGATTGGCGGCGGCGTAGAAGATGGTGCGCGCGGTCAAGGCGCGTTCGGCGCGATCCTTTTCGCGCGCCAGTGCTGCGGCGAGCTGCCGCTCGGTTGCGAGTGCACGCTCGCTGGTGATGTCGATCACTGAGCCGCAGATGCGCTGCAGGGCGCCGGACTCCTCGTACTGGATGGCGCCGGTGACGGCGAGATAGCGCATCGATCCGTCGCCGTTCTCCTGCTCGATCTCGGTGCGGAAATAACGGGACCGGTCCGCGGCGGAATGCCTGACATCGCCGAGCAGTTGCCGGCGCGCCTGTCGCGGCAATCTTGCGAGCAGGCGCGGCAGCGCCGTGCCGAACGGCGCTGCAAACAATTGGGTGAGCCGCGGCGCGTAGAAGAATCTCCCGGTTGACGCCGCATATTCGTAGATCGCCGCGGCCGAGCCTTCGATCGCAAGCTGGAAACGCTCGTTACTTTCCGCCAGCGACAGGTTGAGCGCCCGATCCTGATCCTTGATCCGGCGGAAGATCGCCGCGCCGAGCAGGATCGACGCCACGCCGGTCTGCGCGAACTCCGCCATCTGGATGTTGAAGGGAACCAGCGCCAGCAGGCGCAGCAGCAGGATTGCGGCTTCGGTAAAGAAGAGGATCCAGGCCAGCGCGTAGCAGACCGCGCCGATGCTTGGACGCCGCCACGCGTCCCATGCGGCGGTAGCCATCATTGCGAGAAACAGGAATGGCGCGAAGAACTGCACCCAGAAGCGGACGTTATAGATTCCGCTGATCTCGATCGCTGACAGCACTACGAACAGCATTCCGCCCGCGAGCAGCAGCTTGTCGACTTGCGGCGCCAGGCGCGGCAGGTCGAGATAGCGGCGCATGTGCAGCACGCAGGACATGTGGAAGGTACCGACCATCAGGTAACCGAAGGTCGGCCAGAAGCCGCGCGCGATGAACGGAAAGATCAGCGATGCGAAGCCCGTCACCCAGGCATCCAGGATGAGCTTGCTCAGCAGCATCACCATCGCACTGAGCAGGCCGCGGTGGCGCAGCACAGTTGCCAGCATGGCAATATAGACGAGGACAATCAGCGGAATGACGCCCATCGTTGCCGCGCCCGCGATGAAGCTGCGATCGGACTCGAAAAATTCGATCGTGGAGGAAATGACCAGGTGAAATCCGATTGGCGCACGAGTGTGCAGCCGTGTCACGATCTCGGTCGGGACGTCCGGATTGAGCGAGATCAGGAAAGTCGGGCTGCGGAAGCCGGTGAACGGAAATTTCGCCCCCGTGCCGAGCTCCTCGATCTGGTGGAAGTTGGCCTCGCCCTGGGGTCGAATGTAGACGCGGACGTCTTCGACAGTGCCCAGCGTGTAACGCAAGACCCATTCGCGGCGAGGCAACTTGTTGACGACGGCGACATAACCCCAGGCCGGAACGTTGAAGCGTCCGTAGTTCGGCGGGGAGTGGGGATGCGGCTTCGCTTCGTCCTGATGCGCGGCGACATATTCCGGCGTCAGCGGCGTGCCGTTCTCGATGATGGCGCGGACGTGGAAGCGAATCGAGGTCTCGTTGTCGGCCGTGATCGGCACCGGCGGCTCGGCCGCGGCTAGCGCGAGGCTCGTCTGGAGAATCAGGGCGAGAGCAGCAAGTGCCGACCGGACCAGCCGTCGGCCATTTTTGCTACTCGTTGCTCTCAACTGAAGCTCCGCGCATCATGAACTGACGAATCGCCTCCGCGCGATTCCGGACGTTCAACCGGCGGATGATTTCGCTGACGTGGGTCTTGACGGTCTCGACCCCGATACCAAGGCTCAGCGCAATTTCCTTGTTGGATCGGCCGCGCGCCAGCTCGATTATTACGGCTTTTTGCCGCTCTGACAAGAAATCGAACTCGTCCATGTTGGGCTGCGCCGGCTCGGTGCGATGCACCGCCATCGGCTCGCGGATCAGCTCGTTCAGTTTGGCGATGAAAATCTCCGGCTGCACCGTCTTCGACAGAAAGCCGTGCACCCCGGATTTCAGCAGGCGCGCCTGACGGTCGCGCGTGTCCTCTGCCGACAGCGCGATGATCTTCACGTCCGGCGCGAGCCGGATCAATTCGCGGGCGCCGTGCGCGCCCTTGCTGTCGGGCAGGTTGATGTCGAGCAGCACGATCGGCAGCGGATTGGTCGCAAGCAGCAGCCGCCGTCCCTCGTCAAGCGTGCCGGCGGAGAGAAACCGGCTTCCCGGAAATGCATCGGTCAACAGCGCAACGAGTGCGCCGCTGAAGATCGGATGATCGTCGATGATCAGGAATACGTTCGCGGCCATGTCACGATCCGGACATCATGGGCGCGCGCGCCGTCACGAAGCGAGAGCTCCGTGGCTGGCCGGCATCTTCGTTAGGCATTGCTTCAAAAGTCCCCCAACCTTCGAAACAGCGCTCCTCGCGCGTCTACTACGGTGTGCTGAAGTTACCCGGCTGACTGAACTCGAACCGGTTCACGCCGAAGTTGTACGGATACGTGTAGTCCTTGCGCGGCGGGATCGGATAGTTGTAGCCGATCTTGAGCTGGTTCATCAGCGTGCCGCGCAGCGTCATCGATGCCGCGAGCCCTGAGGTGACGCAGGTGCCCGCGACGTTCTCCGTGCCCGGCGCGCAAACCGGCGCGGCGCCAGCCGTGCCTGCCAGCATGCAGCATCCGATGCCGGCCGCGAGAATGGTGCTGAAATATCTGGTCATGTCGGCCTCCTCAGAAATTCACCGTGACGCCGCCCGCCGCCTGCCAGGCGTCGCCCGACATGAAGGGCACCACCGGCGCGAACGCCGGCGGTCCCGTCAACTCGTTCTCCCGTATCCAGACCCGCTCCAACCTGCCGTTGACGTTGATCTTATTGGTCACGTTGTAATTTGCAACGCCGCCGACCGAATAGCGCGTCTTGGCGGGAACGAAGGCGAAGGTGGTCGGATCCCAGCCGTTATGGTCGCGATAGAGGTAGCTCGCGATCGGACCGACCGTGAGGCCGTTGGCGAACCGATAGTTCACGCCGGCATTCACCCGGTAGAGGTCGCTGTTGCCGTTGAACATGTCGGGGACGAGATTGAGGCCGGTGAAGTCGAGCACGTCGTTCTTATCGGTGTGGGTCCAGAATCCGTTGGTATAGACCGACCACATCGCATCGAAGGCGTAGGACGCGCTGCCGGAGATGGTGGTGCGTGGGCCGACGCGATATTTACCGTAGTCCTGCATACCGAACATGCTCGAGGTCGAAACCTCGTCCCAGGAATGCGAGCCGGAGAGTTGCAGCGACAGCGGGCCCTTGGAGTAACCCAGCGACGCGGTGACCGTGGTTTCATCGCCGTTCTTGGCGCTGATCGTATCGGTGATTAGCCCGGTGATCGGGTTGGCTGTTTCCTTGGCGAACGGGTTGCGCTGGGTGTAGCCGGCTGAAAGCGTCAGGATGAGATACTGGTTGATCGGGATGTTCACGCCGAGCGTCGGACCGAAGTTCCAGCCTTCGCCATACGTTCCCTGGTCGACGAGATCGCCGTCCATGCGCCCAAAGCGCGAGTTGCCGTACAGCGCCGAGCTGCCGGTCGGCGCGTTGATCAGCATCGCACCGAACGGCTGGAAGCCGGTGAAACCGTTGAAAGTCACCGTGCTCGAGATCTGGGTGTCGACGGCGGTGTCGACCGTGCCGCTCTGGCCGGCGGTGGTTTGCGATGCGTTGACATAGCCGCCGCGCACGACGAAATCGTATTTCCAGTTCGGACTTGGGTTGGTCGTTACCGACAGGGACATCGGGATATAGACCTGCGAGCCATGGCCGGTCCCGGCCAGCGGCGCGCGGTCGGTCGGGAAGCCTCGGGTGTTGTCCCAGGAGAAATAGCGAACCTCGCTGTTGAAGCTGACGGCCCAGCTTTGATCCGGAGCGGCAACCGCCGCCTTCACCGGCATGTCGGCAGCAAGCGCATTCTCGCAATTCAATCCGCACGCAAACGCCATCGCCACAACGGCAATCAAGCAACGCATAATAGCCCCCGCCGACCAGCTACAACTGCAAGTATTTGCTGGTAAAATTATTGCCCGTCACCGTCCGGCAATTCCGAACGCATCGCCATCCCCCAAGTGGGGGAGCGAGGCGCCGTTGAAATGCGAATCTCCTTTGCGCGACAATGGCTGCGAATTTTTATTCGTTCGCTGAGACAAAATTGCCACACGAAATTCTTCGTCGATGCGCAGGCCGATCGCCTGCACTCAACCAAAGCCAAGTCAATTCAACTGCCGCCAATGGACCGAACTTCGGTCAGTCCTCCGGCGGCGTCTTCACCCGAGGGGCTCCATGACAACCACGAGACTGCCGACGTCGCTCATCACCAAAGGCTCGCACGGCCAGCGTCTGAAGGAGATTTTCCTCGTTTCGGTCACCGCGTCGGCGCTGCTGTTGGGTTCGCTCGGCCTCGCGCGCGCGCAAAGCGCGGACGACACCATGTCACAGATCAAGGTGATCGAAGGGCTGGCGCCGGCGGGGTCCATCTCGTCGGACACGCAAAAGGAGATCGACAAGGCCAATCAGGCCGGCACCGATTACTTCAAGGCGAAACAGGACCTGAAGACCGCGCAAGACGATGCGGTGACCAAGCTGGGCTTGGCAGTCAAAGCGCAGTCGGATGTTGATTCCGCACAGAAAGCGGTGAACGACGCGCAGGCCAAGCTTGACGCGACGAACAAGGTCTATTCGGGCGCCGCATCTGCCGCTGTCGCCCTGAACAAGGCGGTCACCGAGTACAATACCCAGAAGGGCTGGCTCGACACCGCGACAACATCGCTCGCCATTGCCAATCAGGGGCAGGCTGCGTTCGATGCGGCGCTCAAGAGCACGAACCCGGATGTCCAGAAGGCGGTCGCCGGCTACAAATCGGCGGATTTCGCCAAGTTCAAGGTGGATGCGGCAACGGGTTTCGCCAATGCCCAGACCAAGACATGGGCCGCGCAGTATGTGGCGCAGGTCGCGTCCGATGCCGTGAAGGATCCGAAGAACGGCCTTGCCCCGCTGCAGGACGCCAACAAAACACTGCAGGCGGCAAAAACAACACTTGCGACCAACCAGCAGGTGTCGACGGCCGCCACTGCGGCGGTGAACAACGCCAACACCGTGGCTCAGACCGCACAAAATAAGGTCGATACGACGGGGGCTGCAGCCACCAGTCAGGCCACGAAGGCATTCAACGACGCCAATTCCGACATGGTGAGTTTTCAAAACAAGCCGGCGGCGCCTGCAAAGCCGTCCGCGCCAGGCAACGTCGCGGTGGTGACGCCATCCAGTGGAACGCCCATCGTCGCGCCGGCGCCGATCGTCGTCACGCCCAACGCCCCCGGGGCAGGCCTGATCAGCGAGCACGGTGCGGGAGTGATCAGTAATGACGGTGGCAGCATCATCAGCCATGACGCAGGCAGCATCATCAGTCATGACGCAGGCACCATCATCAGCCATGACGCCGGCAGTCTCGTCAGCAAGAACTCGAGCGGGGTGCTGACCGACAACGGCATGCTCGCGACCGGTAGTCCGGGCAACAAGATCATCAGTGACAACACCGAAGGCCTGATCAGCGAACACGGCGCGGGCGCGATCGCCCAGTCGAGTGCGCTGCTGGCGTCGCTTCCGGTCGCAAGTGCGCAGCAGGTGACCGCGTCGAACGCGTTCAAGCAGGATTCCACGATCTCGGGCTTCGCGAATATCACGACTGCCGACCAGGATTTGAAGAATGCCGTCGGCAGGTTGAGCGCGCAGGACAACAAGACGCTGTCCGACCTCAAGGCGCAGGTCGCATCGGGCAAGCCGCTGACCGCGGATCAGGCCAATCAGGTCGCGGCGATCTCTAACAAGATCGCCAAGAACATGGACCCGGCCAACGTCAAATCGCTGCAGGCATCGGTCGCCACCAAGGCGGGGACGCCGTCCGCTGCGCCGAACAGCGCTCCGGCGGCAACCGCGGCCGCGAAGGTCGCGACGACGACGGCCGCGCCAGCGGCCGCGCCGAACCCGCAAGCCGCATCCAGCCCGCAGGCTCAGTCCGCCACATCGACCGCCAACAAGGCCGCCACATCGGCCGCTCCGGTGACGGTGACCAGCAACGCAGCTTCATCGGCTGCGCCCGCGGCCGCAGCGTCGAAGGCGCCCGCTCAGGGGGCACCTCAGCAGAGCGCCGCCGCGCCGTCAGCGTCGCAGGTGACGTTGAGCCCGCCGCGTGCTTACGAAGCGGCGACGCCGGCGACGGCGCCGCCGGTGACTCACGAGGGCTACGCCCCTCCCCAAGCCTATTCTCAACTCGACAACCTGTGGGGAATTGCGAACAACCAGGTCCTCGGTATCCAAACCGGGGTGCAGGATGAAAAGAATACCTATGGGGGAAATGGGAAACTCGGATTCGACGGCACGGAACATGATCTAAGCAAGCAACAGACTAACGCACAGGGTAACCTCACGCAGCTCAACGGTCTGTTCACGACCATAAGGACGGACCTCGACCCCGCAATAGCGGCAGGCAAGAAAAGCGTCGACGAACTCACAGCGGCCTCCACGCTTGCGACTTCGCTCCTCCATCAAAGAACGGAAGATCTGGCGACTGCGGTTTCGGCTTATCAGACGGCTGCCCAGGCCGCGCAGAGTACGCTTGCGCAGAGCGCTGGCAGTCGGGTCGACGAGGCAAAGCTGCTTGTCAAAATGACGCCCGACGAGGTCACCAATGCGGCCGTACAGGCCAGGAACAAGACGATCGCGGATATGACTACGGCGCGAAACGACTTGGCCAAGGCGCAAACGCCGACGGACAAAGCCGCGGCCCAAACAAAACTGAACGACCTGACGAAGGCCGCGAATAGCGCTGCTGATCTCGTCACGAAGCTGCAAGGCGCACAGAAAAACGCCAACGACAGGCTGGCGGATGCGCGCGGCGCCGACAGCATCGTGGGCGACATCAATGTCAAACTCCACAATGCCTCGTCGGATTTGTCGGCCAAGCAACAGCAACTCACCGACGCGGTCAACAAGGTGGATGCGGCGAGCAAGGCGATTCAAACCGCCACCAACACCGTCAACATTCAGGTCAACAAGGACGCGACCCGCTCCACCGATATGGTCAATACCATGAAGGTACTGAGCAATTTCGATATCGCATCCGATCCCGCAACGCTTCCTGTGGATAGGATATTGGCCTCCGCAACGTCGGGCAAGGTGCGCGAGGAATACGACGGGAAATTGAAGCAGGCTGAACTCACGCCGGAACAAGTTAAGTTGGCGCAGGGCGTCAAGGCACTCAACGATGCGAAGACTTTGAGCAGCGACGACAGGATACTCCTGAACGGCCTGCTTACTGGCTCGGCGCTGCAGAACGGCCTCATGAAGATGCAGGGCCAGACCGATAGTAACGGCAAGCCGATTGATGTGGAGGCGAAAGTCATCGATCTCACCAAGAGGATCGAAACCGCAGCAAATCTTTCGCAGACTGAAGTCAAGACCCTTCAGACGACGAACCTGGACAATACGCTCGCGAAGTCAGTTACGGCCTATACGGACAGGAAGGACAAACTCACTGCGCCATCCACCACGCCCCCGCCATTCACACCTTCGACCAATCAATACAAGAGCGCGTCGTTAACGACGCCCGCGGCACCAACGCCATCCATGCCGGCCGCGGCGAATGTGCCAGGAGGAACGGCGAATCTGGCTACAACCCCGAAAGCGCCCGATCCAGCGGTTACGGCCGCGCCGAACCTGCCGGGTTCGGCCACGCCAACAACTCCGGCGACCACGACTGCGAACGGGGCCAATCCGACAGGCGGTGGTGCGCCGACGGTGACCCTCCCCAACGGGAAGGTCGAGGGCCTTGGCGCGATTGTGCCCAGTCCAGCCGAGTTGCAGGCGCAAAAGGATATGCAGGGCCTGTCGCGGCAGGGCGTGCAGCAAATCGTCGACGCCGGCCCCAAGGTGCTGGACGGTTTCAAGCAGATGCTCGCATCCGAGAAGGACCCGGCGAAGATCAAGGGCATCCAGGGGGACATGGACAGGATCACAGCCGAGATCAAGATCGGCACGCAAATGCTGGATCCCGACAGGAAGTCTCCGGCGGCGGGCCAGCCGATAGCGGCGCCGGCGACACCGACAGTGACCGCTAACGCGACGTCGGTCTCTGCTGCCGCTGCGGCTCCCGCGGTGGACTTGGCCAAACCGGGACAGGGTGGGAACATCATATCGAGTGGGGGCGATAAGATCGTCGGCACGCCGGCAATTGGAAACCGGGACAACGCTGAGGTCGCGAAGCTTCAGCAGGGTGTCGCCAAGGCGACCGATGCTCTTCAGACGATCCAGAAAGAAATGGCCGCCGCGCAGGCGAAGGGCGATACGAAGACCGAAGCCTCGCTACGGGGCCAGCTGAATACGGCGAAGGCGCAGGTCGACAGCGCCAAATCTGCGCTGGTGAAAGCCGAGACGGGAACCAGTCCGCCGCGCGCTGGACAGCCGATGGAAGCACCCAAGGTCGCTAACGCGGCGCCAACTGCGACCGCCGCTCCGGCCGCAACA
The DNA here is from genome assembly GCA_963794775.1 of uncultured Alphaproteobacteria bacterium. Classification (GTDB taxonomy): domain Bacteria; phylum Pseudomonadota; class Alphaproteobacteria; order Rhizobiales; family Xanthobacteraceae; genus Bradyrhizobium. The sequence goes on from CAWCGA010000010.1 coordinate 57,919, forward strand.
TCGCCTGCGGCTCCCGCGACTACGGAACAGTCGGGCGCGCCAGCCAGGCTGACCACCGATCAGGGCAAGGCCGTTCATCAGGCCTTGAGCACGATCCCCGGCAATCTCAACAAGTCGGAGCAGAAGCAATTCGACACGCTGTCGACCTTGGTCGACAAGGCGACCAGCAAGGGTCTCACGACCGACGAAGCTACCCAGCTCAAGGCCGGTCTTGCGGCGCTCGCCGACAAGCACCCGAAGGCCGAGCAGCAGCATGGCCTGAATGCGATCGGCACCGGGATCACGGTTGCGCGCAAGCCGGAGCAGACGCCCGCGATCGCCACTCGCGAGGGTACCAAGCCCGAACTCGGCAAGCCAATCGCTGCGCCGCCCGTGATGGAGAGCAAAGGTGCTACGCCGCCGGTCACCGACATGGTGAAACGGCCGGAGCAGAAAGGCCCCGACGTCAAGCCGGACCAGGCGATTGCGCGCACGACCCCGACGACGCCCGTGTCCAATCCGGCGACCGAGAAGAAGGACATGATTCCCGAGCATCACATGCCGAACGGCACGGCGCCGGTCGCGCACGCGAATCCGGCGCCGTCGCCATCGCTGGGAGGAGGCGCGGGCGAGAAAAAGGATATGATTCCGGAGCATCACATGAATAACGCCGGACAGCCGCCGCAGACGCCCAGGCAAGCCGTGGCCACGCCTTCGGCGCCGGTCAAGCCTGCAACGCCACCCCCGTCTGCTCCGAAACCGCCGGCTCTCGCTGGAGCTGGCGCACCGAAGATGGTCACACCTCCTCCGGCGATCAAGCCACCAACGCCTCCTCCGGCTGCGCCGCCTCCAGGCATGACGAAGCACTGATCCGCTGAGGTTCGAAATGCCGGGGCGCGGGATAATCCCGCGCCCTGATTTTTTGCGCGCGTCCCTTGGCGGAAATCGCAAGCTTTTGCGCCGCAACAGCACGCCGTTCAGCAAGATGAACGATGCGCGTAATCATATCGTCATTGTCTTTGCTGCAACCGATGCTAGCTTCCCGCGCGCCGGTTTTTCGAATCGGCGAAGCGGGGCGGCGGGTTCAACCTCAAGAACAAGGAAGCAATCGATGATACGAACAATTGCTCTCGGTGCAGCGTTGGCATTCAGCTTTGCAACGGCGTGCAGCGCGACCATCCTGCCGGCACCGGTCGGAGTCAGCTCAGACTTGACGATCAAGGTTGCGGAAGGCTGCGGCCGCGGATTCTGGCGCGGTCCGGGCGGCCATTGCCATCCGATGGTCGTCAACCGGATGTGCCCTCCCGGCTATCACATCGGGCCCGAAGGCAACCGTTGCTGGCCGAACTGATTTTCGATTGATCTTGTCGCGGCGGCCGGACCCTCGGTTCGGCCGTTGCGTTTCTGAAATGCGGACCTGTCAGCGTAGCGCGACGTTCAGGCCAACCTGCCCGCCATAGGTGACGAGGTTGTGCTGCGCGATCTGGCTGAACACCGTGCCGTAGCCGGTGATGCCGGACGCAAAGGTCACGGTGGTGCCGACGGTCGCCGTGCCCCAATCCTTGCCGAGGACGACGGCCGGCATGAAATAGGACGGCGCGACGACGCTGGTCAGCGACGCCGTCACGTTGCGGTCGGTCGGCGCGAGTTCGTGATCCCAGACCAGCTTTGCGAACGGATGCCATCTGCCGAGATCGATACCCACCTGATAGCCGAGCTCGGTGACCGCAGAGTCGCGCGTCTGGTCGCCGAAGGATAGCGCGGTGAATCCGCCGATCGCTGCAAACTGATCGGTCTCGGTATAACCGTTGACATGGACGCGCTGCAGGATAATGCCGACCAACGGACCGTGTGTGATCTGCGGCCATGGCGCGGGCGCCTTCACGGGCATGCCGGCCGGCGCAGCGCCGAGCGGAATCGTGAAGTTGTAGCCGAACTCGGCGGCAAACGACACGTTGCGACCCGACGTGCTCCCGATGTTGGATTGCTGGGTGATGCCGATCGGCACGACCCGGTTCACGTCGTAGCTCAGGTTGCCATAGGTGCCGATCGCCTGGCCCCACCAATGGCCGGCCGTCCAGGCGCCGTACAAACTGCCGGCGACCTCGGTCTGCCTGAAATTGCCGCCGAGGCTGAAGCTTTGCGTGGTCTGCCCCCAGGAGAAGGCGGCGCCGACGATCATGTTGCTTGCGATCGCGTAGTCGATGCCGGCGGTGACGGCGGCGGGCACGCCGGGATCGTTCGGGAAACCGGGCGAGCCCGAGTTGATGGCCAGCGAAGCGGCGGCGCCGGTGACCCAGACGTTGAAGGTATTCGCCTTGCGCTGGCGCTCCGAGATCGCGATCTGGTTGAAGATGGAATCGACGATTGCCGCGCGGGTCTTGACCGCGGTTTCCGCGAGGAAGGAAATCTCCATCGGCGCGACCAGCAGGCTGTATTCGTAGTCAGCGAGGATCTTCTGGCCCGCTGTGGTGAGATGCTGATCGTCGGCGAACAGGCGGGTCTGATCGGCGTTCGGCGCCACCAGTTGCGACGGCGCACCCGGGCTGGCGGAGCACAACAGCGCCCACGCCGTAGTGACGCCGGGGGGCGGAGCGCAGGCCGTTTGACCCGCGCCGTTGCCGATGAACTGGAAGCCGAACAGCGCTGGATTGGATGCGATCGCCAGCCGCATGGCATTGTAGTCAGCTGGCACGAAATTCACGCCGTTGGCCTGCAGGCTCGACCAGAGGGTCTGGCTGTAGAGCAGCCGGTCGGCCCGATCGGTCGCATTGGCGGCGCCGCCGCCTTGCGGAAACGAAAACGGCAGGTCCGGTACGACGATGTAACGCGCGCCTGCGGCGTGCAGCGTCGTAACCGAATTTGCCAGGCTATTGGCGGCAGAAACCAGATAGGCCTGCGGATTGGTCGGAGGTGGTCCGGTTCCCGAATTCCCTGTCGCAAAGGAAACATCGTTGCCGCCGGAGCTGATCAGATAAAGCCCGTTCGGGTTGGCGCGGCCGCCATTCGCCGTGAGGTAATTGTTGATCTGGGTCACCGTCGGGATGGCTTGCTGGAAGCCGCCGTTGACCGCCGTGTTGACGTCGACGTTCTTCGCGCCCGATGTGGCGTAGTTCGAGCCGCCCTGATTGGATGGTGCGCCGTTCAGGCCGAATGCGTTTGCCAGCGCCTCGCTGCTCATCGCGCCCGGACTGGTCGTCGGCTTTCCGGCGCCTGCCGCGACCGCCTGCGCCCAAAACCCGTTGTAGGTCCCGCCGCCGCCGGGATTGGGAAGGGCACGATAATAGCCGCTGTCGATGGTGCTGTCGCCGAAGCCGACGAACTGGTTCAGCGTTTGGCTCGCGGCCGGTCCGGCGAAGAGAAGGGCGGTCGCGGTCACCGCGATCGGTAGTGCCAACCGGCCTCGAAAATTCCTGGTCATTTCAATGCTTTCAAAACTAACGCATTGCACGACTCACTTATTTTTCGAAGCTAATTCCCAATGCACGCCGTTGTATGTAACAGGGGAGCAACAGCAGCGGGAAATCGCCGGACGGCGTGCACAATGAACAGGCTGGCGTGCTGCAACGCGCCTCGCGGAACCGCTTCGCTCAAACGATGCGCGAAGTCTTGTTGCCCCAGTAGCGGTCGCGCAGCAGGCGCTTGTAGAGCTTGCCGGTCGGCAGCCGCGGCAACTGTTCCTCGAAATCGACCGAGCGCGGCACCTTCTGGCGCGACAATGACTGACCGCAGAACGCGATCAATTCCTCCGCCAGCGCCTCGCACGGCTCGCAGCCCGGCATCGGCTGCACCACCGCCTTCACCTCCTCGCCGAGGTCGGCATTGGGCACGCCGAACACCGCGGCATCGGCGACCTTGGGATGGGTGATCAGGAGGTTCTCGCATTCCTGCGGGTAGATGTTGACCCCGCCCGAGATGATCATGAAGGTCGCGCGGTCGGTGAGATGCAGATAGCCGTCGGTGTCGACATAGCCGACGTCGCCGACCGTGCTCATGCTGCCGTCCGGCGAGCGCGCCTCTTTGGTACGCTCGGGATCTCCAAAATATTCGAACTGCGTCGCCGTCTTGAACCAGACGATTCCGGGCGTACCGGTCGGGCACTCCTGCATGTTGTCGTCGAGAATGTGCAACTCGCCGAGCAGGACCCTGCCGACCGTGCCGCGATGGGCGAGCCATTCCTCGCTGTTGCAGGCGGTGAAGCCGAGACCTTCGGTGGCGCCGTAATATTCGTGGATGATCGGACCCCACCATTTGATCATGTCGTCCTTGACCAGTGCCGGGCAGGGCGCGGCGGCATGGATCGCGATCTCCAGCGATGACAGGTCGTGGCGCGTGCGCGCCTCATCCGGCAGCTTCAACAGGCGTGAGAACATGGTCGGCACCAGTTGCGTGTGAGTGATGCCCCATGTCTCGACCAGTGCGAGATAGTGCTCGGGATCGAACCGTTCCATGATGATGGCGGTGCCGCCCATCCGGATCGTCAGGTTGACGGCAGCCTGCGGCGCCGAGTGATAGAGCGGGGCGGGCGACAGGTAGACCATGCCCTCACGATATTGCCAGAGGCCGATCAGGAAATCGAACAATGGCAGGTTCTGCGACGGTGGCTGCTCCGGCAGTGGGCGCAGGATGCCTTTCGGCCGCCCCGTGGTGCCGGAAGAATAGAGCATCGCCGTGCCGACGGACTCATCCGGGATCGGCGTCGATGGCAGGCCTTTGGTCGCCGCTTCGAGGCCGACGATACGATCGCTCTCGCCTTTGCCGTCGGCGACGATGCAAAGCTCGATACCAGGGCATTCCTTGATCGCCTCGCGCGCGACGTCGAGCTTAGCGAGCGACGTGACGAGAATCCGCGACTGGCTATTGGTGAGGATGTAGGCGAGCTCGCCCGCGGTGAGATAGGAATTGACGCAGGTGAAATAGAGGCCGGAGCGTTCGCCGGCGCCGCAGGCCTCGAGGTAACGGCTGTTGTTCTCCATGAAGATCGCGTAGTGGTCGAGCCGCTTCAAGCCGCGCTTGCGGAACAGATGCGCCAAGCGGTTGTTGCGCGCTTCCAACTCCCGATAGGTCACGGCCTCGCCCGATGATGCCATGATGAAGGCGGGCTGCAGCGGACGCAGTTGCGCATGCTTGCCGGTGTACATGTTCTTGTCGTCTCCTTACGCGGCCAATTCCAGAATCTCGCGCACGTCGGCCGGGCCGGCGATCCTGCGCGGGTTGCGCGGCACCCAGGGCGTCGCCATCGCGGCTTTCGCGATCGAATCGAAGTGCTCGGATGTAACCTTCACCTCGCGCAGGCTGCGCGGCATGCCGAGACCCCGGATGAAGCTGTCGAGCACGTCGCCGGCATCTTGGCCCGGCTGCCCCATTGCTTCCGCCACCAGCTTTTGTCTGTCGGCATTGACCGATTTGTTCCAGCGCATCACCGACGGCAGCATCACGCAGGACGTATGACCGTGCGGCACGCCATGCGCGGCGCCGAGCACATAGCCGATACCGTGGCTCGCACCCATCGGCACGCCCGAGGTCAGCCCTCCCGTCGAAAGCCAGGTGCCGATCTGGCAATCCATTCGCGCCTCGAGATCGTTGCGATCGGCTTTTACGCGCGGCAATCCGGACGCCAGCATCGACAGTCCCTTCAGCAACTGCGCGTCGGCATAGGGATGCGCTTCGTTCGAGCAGAGTCCCTCGACGCAATGATCGACGGCGCGGATGCCGGTCGACAGGAACAGCCAGTCCGGCGTGTGCAGTGTGATCGCGGGATCGAGAATGACCGCGCGGGGAATGGCGAGCGGGTGGCGCACACTCTCCTTGACCTTGGTTGCGGTGTTGGTGACGCCGGCATTGGCGGAGAACTCGCCGCCCGCAATCGTCGTGGGTACGCTGATCTGGCGCACCTTGGGTGCGTTCATCGGCGCGGGCGCGCCCTTGACGGCGCGGATGCCGTCCATCGCCGCGACGCTACGAATGTCGTTGGCGAGACAAAGCTGCACGGCCTTGGCGCCGTCGGTGATCGAGCCGCCGCCGATGGTGACGATAAGGTCGGCATTCGCCTTGCGCGCCTGCTCGGTTGCGGCGATCACAGCCTCACGCGGCGTATGCGCAGGCATCGCATCGAAAATCGCGGCACGGCGGCCGCCGAGTGCCTTGCTGATCTTGTCGACGGCATCGGTCTCGCGCCGAAGCGTGCCCGACACCATCAGGAACGCGCGTTGTGCGCCCAGCCGATCCATCTGCTCGACAACGGCTTCGGCCGCCGGCTTGCCGAACACGACCTCATCCATCGCGCCGAAAACGACACGCCCTCTGTGCACGCTGTCCTCCCGGGTGTTTTTTGTTGTAGCGTGACGGCAATCTAGCGAAGTCGGCAACCTCAGTCATGCCCGAAGATTGTCCGGTTCTTTATGGCCGCTATGCGTCGCCCTTTGTGCGGCGCGTGGCCGTGACGTTGCAGCTTTACGGCCTCACATACCGGCACGTGCCGATGATGCCGTTCGGTCCGGACAAGGCAGAATTGGCAAAATTCAATCCGATCGCGCGTGTGCCGGCGTTGCAGCTTCCCGACGGCGAGATGCTGATCGACAGCGCCGTAATCCTCGATTACCTCGACGGTCTCGCCGGGCCGGAGCGCGCGCTGACGCCGGCCGCAAGCAAAGCGCGGCGGCGCGTGTTGACGTTGCTCGCGGTGGCGCACGGCGCCAACGAAAAGCTTGTTGTCAGTCTCTACGAGCGACATTTCCGGCCGCGCGAAAAATGGCACCGGCCATGGCTGGAGACGTGCGACAAGCAGGTGCGCGACGGCTTTCGTTGGCTCGATGCGGAATTTGCCGGCCCATGGTTTGCGGACGAGGCGATGACGCAAGCCGACGTCACGGTCGCGGTGTTCTGGCTGTTTGCGCGCGGCAAGCGGCCGAATTTCTTTGCGGAACTCGGCTGCACGAAGCTCGATGCGCTGGCCGAGCGGCTGCAGGCGACCCCGGCCTTCCAGGCCACCATGCCCGAAGCGGAGACGCTGACCAGCGAACTGGTCTAGCAGCGTTCGCTAATCTCAGGCCGCGCTTCGCGTGTCCTCGGCAACGATGCGATCCCACAATTTGCGGATCATGTCCTTCATGACCAGCGCATCCTGCCAGCGGTCCGACAGCTCGGCGCCATCAGGTCCGGTGATCGCATAGGGCGGCGGACCGAGTTCGCACAGGAAGGTCAGCACGGCGTCAGGTCCGGCGCGCCGCCGCCACGAGCGGATGGCGTACTCCCACCAGCCCATGAACAAATCGACCCAACCCTGATGCTGCGGAAAGCCGAGCGAGACCTGCACCTGCTCTCGGCTGGCAACCCGTCCGTGAATGCCAAAACTGTTGTCGAGGATGCGATGCATCAGCGCGTGATTGGCGTCGTCCACCGGCCATGCGAATTCGCGGCCGACCAGATAGTGCGAGACGTCGGCGGTGAGCCGCAAGTCCGGAAAACAGTCGAGCAATTGCAGCGTGAAGAACAGGTCGGTGGTCATGCGGTCGCGATGCGTCTCCACATGCACGGCGACGCCGGCCTCATCCGCGAGCCTGCGCCAGCCCTCGATGAAGGGAATGCAGTCCTGCAGACGATAGGGCCGAACGTTCGGCTGCAGGTTGACGTGGTCGGCGCCGAGCCGCGCCACCAGCTCCAGCACCGGTTTGAGGTCATCGACCGACGTCGGATAGCATTGCGCCTGCCAGATCATGCCGTGCGCGCGAAGGAAGCTCGTCACTTCGGTGGCAAAGGCCGGATCGATGAAACGGACGCCGGCTCCGTCATAGCCGGCGTCGCGGATCATCTCGAGCTGCGTCTGCAGCGGGAATTCCGGCTCGTTGGCGAGCCGGCGCTCCATCGCCCAGAGCGATTGCAGGATGCGCAGCTGCTGTGGCATGCGCCGCTATGCCCGCGCCGGCATCGCGGCCGGATGCGCGGCTTCGTCCGGCAACGTATTGGATGCTATGTTTTCCTCATAGGTCTCCGGACCGGCCCAGATCGCGATCGCGGTGAGCGCGGAAAGCAACGCCGCGTAGCAGGCGACCGGCCACCAACTGCCGAAGGTCACCACGAGCCAGGCGGCGAGGAACGGCGCGGGGCCGCCGGCCAAGAGCGAGCCGGTCTCGCGCGCGAAGGCAAAGCCCGCAAAGCGGCGCTGCGGCGGAAACAGCTCGGCGAAGTAGGCCGCCTGCGGTCCGAACATCGCCGCCGTCACCACGGCGCGCGCGATGATGAAGGCGAGCGCGATCAGGATCCACGACTTGGTGCCGACCAGCCAGAAGAACGGGAAGGCGAAGGCCACGCCGCAGAGCGCGCCGAACAGATAGACCGGCCGCCGCCCGATGCGGTCGGAGAGCGATGCAAAGCCGACGATGGCGAACAGCTCGACGGTGAAGGCGAGCATCAGCGCGCTCAGTGCATCCGACCTGGGAACACCTAGCGTGGTGATGACATAGCTCAGTCCGAACACCGGGAAGAGATAGCCGAGTCCGTTTTCCGCAAGTCGTGCGCCCAGCACGACGAAGAAATTGCGGGGGTGGCGGCGCAACGCCTCGAAGGCGGGATTTTGCTCGACCTTGCCGCGCGCGACCACGGCCTCGGTATAGACGGGCGTTTCCGCCACCTTGAGCCGGACGAAAATGCCGACCGCGATCAAAAGAATGCTCGCCAGGAACGGCAGGCGCCAGCCCCATGACATCAGGTCTTCGCGGGGTAGCGGCGACACCAGCGCAAAGGCGCCGGCAGCGAGCAGATTGCCGATCGAGACGCCGAGCGGCGCAAAACTGCCCCAGAAGCCGCGGCGATGCGCAGGCGCATTCTCGACCAGATAGATCACCGCGCCGCCATATTCGGCGCCCGCGCCCAGTCCCTGGATCACGCGCATCAGCACCAGCAGCAGCGGCGCCCAATAACCGATCTGGGCATAGGTCGGCAGCACGCCGATCAGTGTCGTACCGATGCCGATCATCAGGAGGGTGGCGACCAGCACCGGCTTGCGCCCATAGCGATCGCCGAGCACGCCGAACAGGATGCCGCCGAGCGGGCGTACCACGAAGCCGACACCGAAGGTCAGGAACGCCAGCAGCGTGCCGATCACCGGGTCGCCCTTCGGGAAGAACAATTCGCCGAACACCAGCGCGGCCGCCGTGCCGTAGAGAAAGAAGTCGTACCATTCGAGCGCGGACCCGATGCAGGCCGCAAAGATCACGCGAATGCTTGGAGACGCTTTATCGGCAGTGCTCTCCGTCATGGTTTCCCCCTGTGTGTCTTGTTGTCATTGTTTTTTGATTGTTGTGATGCATCGTCAAAAGGCGAAACGCCCGCGTTGCCGCGGGCGCTTTGAGATCAGGCCGCCTTGGTGAAGTAGGACTTCTTCGCCGACGACTGGTTCTCGTAGATCGAACCCTGGCGTTTGGCCGGCGGCAGCGGCATCCGCACCGGCACGTCGGTCATGCGCGGCTCGAGCACGACCTCGCCGGTGAGCAGTCGGCTGTTGAACTCGTCGAAATCCTTCACGCCCATCAGCGGCCAGGCGTCGCTGGCGGCGACTTCATAGAGCAGCAGGTTGCGCGGACGATTGGAGGTGTTGGTGGCCGAGCCGTGCAACGCGCGGACATGGTGGAACGACATGCTTCCCGCCTTGCCCTTGCAAGGCACCGCGCGCGCGGCTTCGTCCTTGACCAGGTCGGGATCGATCAGGCCCGCGAAGTAGCCCTCATCGTCATGATGATTCCAGACCTCGCGATTATGCGTGCCCGGTGTCACCAGCATCGGTCCGTTGGACAGATCGCAATCGTCGAGCAGCACGCCAATGGCGAGGATGTCGTCGTTGGTGTGCGGATAAAATGCCCAGTCCTGGTGCCATTCGACCGGCGAGCCGTACTGCGCCGACTTCATGTTGAGCTTCGATCCGTGCAGCCTCAGCCCCGGGCCGATCAATTTGGTCAGGATGTCGATGACGGGTTTGCTGCGGACGATCTCGTTGAAGAGCGGATGCACCTTGTGCGGCGTCTTGATCCGGCGCACGCGGGGATTTTCCCGGCTGTGGCTGGGTTCGAGATCGTAGACGTCGTTGTGCTCGGTCACTTCGGCAGCACCAGCCACCACTTCGGCGACCACCTGCCGCACGCGCCCGAGCATGGCGCCGTCGAGCACCTCCGGCACAACGATCACGCCGTCCCGGCGGTAAGTCTCGACATCTGCTTGCGAAATCATCCCTAAGCTCCGTAATCCCCAGAATATGCCAATGTTAGCGCTGTCATTTGCGATGTTAGCGCTATCATAGTACCCCGGCAAGCGCTTTGGTGTATTCAATCCGTGCAATTTCGAAAGCCAGCCATGCCACAAGCCGAGCCAGAGTCCCTGGCCATCCCGACCCTGTCAGCCGTTGCGGACCTCGCTGGCGTTTCCTCCATTACGGTGAGCCGCGTGATGCGGCTGCCGGAGAAGGTAGCCCCGCAAACCCGCGCGCGGGTCGAAGCGGCGATGCGCGAGCTCGGCTATGTGCCGAACCAGATCGCCGGTGCGCTCGCGGGCGCGCGCACCAAATCGGTCGGCGTGCTGGTGCCCACGATCGCCAACTCGATCTTTGCCGACACCGTGCAAGGGCTGACCGACGAACTGGAGCCGCTCGGCTATGCCGTGATCCTGGCGCAATCACGCTACGATGCGTCGCGCGAAGATCGAATGCTGTCCGCGCTGCTGTCGCGCCGGCCCGAAGCCATCATCATGGTGGGGTCGCCCGCGACGGAGGAGGGCGCGCGGCTGCTGCGCCGCGCCGGCATTCCTGTGGTCGAGACATGGGAGCTGCCATCAGCGCCGATCGACGCGGTGGCCGGCTTCGACAATTACGCGGCGGGGGTCGCCGTCGCGCAGCATTTGCTCGCGCAGGGACGCAAGCGATTTGCGTTCATCGGCGGCGACGATCCGCGCGCTACGCGGCGCTGGAATGGATTTTCCGACACGCTGCGCAAGGCGGGCGCGACCGAGCCGCGCCGGCTCGTGCTCGACCGCAACGCCTCGGGCAGTGTGGCGGCGTTAGCGGACTTGCCTGGCGTTGATGCCGTGTTTGCCGCAAACGATGCGCATGCCATCGGCTTCATGTCGGGGCTGCGAAAGGCCGGTCTGCTGCGCGACGGTCTCGCCTCCGCGCAACCGGTCGCCGTGATCGGCCTTGGCGATCTCGAAATGGGCCGGCTGATTGCACCCGCGCTCTCGACCATCCGCGTGCATGGCGACGCCATCGGCAGGACTGCGGCGAAGCTGATGCTATCGCGCGAGGGGCCGCGCAAGGTCGATCTCGGTTTCGAGCTGGTGCTGCGCGACAGCGGGTGATCAGAGCAGCGTGGTCAATTCCGCGAGCGAAATCCTGCGTTCGGCGAACAGCAATTCGGCCGCGCTACCTTCCCAATCGGCTGTCGACGACGCGAGCGGATCCTGCACACTCAATCGATGCTCGAGCACGAGCCGCGCCAGCAGCGCGCGCCGCGCGTCGACGTTCGGCCGGCTTGACTCCCACGCCATCAGCACGGCGCTTGCGATGTGGTAGAGGCCGCTCGCGGCGCGGCGAGCGTTTGCTTCCAATGCCGGCTCGGCGGCGACGCGCTCGGCAAAATCCAACGCACGCTGCAATGTTGCGCGCAGGCGGTCGCGGAACGCAGCGGGAAGGGTGGTGGCCTCATCCAGCAACTTGCCGAGGGCGGCGGCGAGTGCGCGGTGTGCGCCACTCTTGCCGACGGCACGCGTAATGATGTCGAGCGCGTTGATGTTGCTGGTGCCTTCCCAGAGCACGCCGATATGGGCGTCGCGCACCAGTCGCGGGTTGACCCACTCCTCGATATAGCCGTTGCCGCCGCGCACCTCCATCGCGCCGGTTGCGACCGGAATGTTGTCGCGGCAGGCGCGGAATTTCAGGAGCGGCGTGAGGATGCGCAGGATGCTTGCAGCATCCTTGTCGCCGCCATTGGCGCGGTCCATCGCGCTTGCCGCAAACAGAAACATCGACAGCGACTGCTCCACCGGCAGCATGATCTTCAGGAGTTGGCGGCGCAGCAGCGGATATTCGATGATGGTCTTGCCGAAGGCGACGCGGCTTCTCGCGCAGGCAAATGCTTCGTTCAGGCAGCGCCGCATCATCGCGGAAGCCCGCACGCCGTGCGACAACCGCGACAGGTTGACCTGCTCCATCATCTGCTTGAGGCCACTCTTCACGTCGCCGACGAGATAAGCAACCGCGCCCTCGAGCCGGATTTCCCCTGACGCCATCGAACGGGTGCCAAGCTTGTCCTTCAGCCGCACGATGCGATAGCTGTTGCGGCGGCCGTCCTTCAACCGGCGCGGCAGCGCGAACAGTGCAAGCCCCTTGGTGCCTGAGGGAGCGCCTTCTGGCCGCGCCAGCAGCAGCGCCACGTCGGCATCCGCGTGCGAGCAGAACCATTTGTCGCCGGTGAGCCGCCACTCGCCGTCCTCGCAGCGCGCCACCGTCTCGATAGCGCCGACGTCGGAGCCGCCGGCGCGCTCCGTCATGAACTGCGTGCCCTTCCACATCGTGGCGACATCGCCCGACAGCATCTTCGGCAGCAGATAATCCTGCAGCGCCTTGTCGGCGAATTTACGGATCAGGTGAGTTGACGTGTCGGTGACGCTGATCGGACACATCAGGCCGAACTCGGCCTGCACGAACAGATATTGCAGCGCGTATTTGGCGACTGCCGGCAATGGCCTGTCCATGCCGAGCGCGCCGGCGCGATGGCTCATGGCGTGGAACTGGAAATCGCCGAAGGCGATGTTTTCCATCTCGCGATAGGCGCCGTGATAGTCGATCCAGTCCTCGTCGCGGCCGAAACGGTCGCGCGGATGAAGGACTGGCGGATGCTTGTCGGCAGCGCGCGCGAGTTCGTCGAGCCGGCCGCCGGCAAGAGCGCCGAGGCGATCGAAATGCGGCTCGAGCTTGGCGAAATCGCTTGTCGAGAGATAGAGCGGCAGCAGGTCGCGCAGGCCGCGATCGATTGCGTAGAAATTCTGGCCCGTGCAATCCGGGGCGATATGGCTCGCGGGCAGATCCGGAACGCCTGTCAGGGCTTTCTTGCTTGCAAGCGCGTCCATGGCGGGCCTCGTAATGAACGATTCTTCGATCCTTAGCCCTTCCGTGGCCAGCGTCCAGCCCTATCGTTCGCTGCGGTGGCGGCATCACAGCCGAAGGACATTTCCCTTTCGTGATGCGTGGGGCTATCCTGAGCGCCCGCTCCGTTGCCAGGAACCAGACATGACGACGCTTGACCTCGCCGCGCTCTCTATCGACGATTTCAGGCCGCATCTCGGATCGCAGTTTGACGCGCAAACGGCCGGCGGAGCGGTCGCGATGAAACTGTCGCGGGTCGATCCGGCCGGCGAAAGCGGGCGCAAGGGCGGCGCCTTCTCGTTGATCTTTGCCGCACCGCGCGGACCATTTCTGCCGCAGGCGATCTATCCGATGCGGCATGCCGCGCTGGGCGCGATGGAAATCTTCCTGGTTCCGATCGGACCCATCGGCGATGCCAACGGCTATCAGGCGATCTTCACCTGAGGCGGGCGTGCAATCCAATCGCTGAAATCGCCCAAATATCGTGCGGAACAAAATAGCGTGATCAAAACGCGCCCTTGAACCGGCCTGTGGCCGGGTTCATCTTGTCCTTCGCCCGATCGGGGGCGTTGCAGTGCGTGGGGAGACAAGCAGTTGCGCGCTTCACAGATTTTGCGGCGCTTCGTCCAAAGTGCGGGAGCCGAAAGCAGCTTTTTCAGCAGGCTCGGCCTGCTGTTGCTGATGTCAGGCGCATTGTCGGCCTGCGGGGAAAAGCCGCAACAACCGGCCGCGGCCGCAGCCCCGCCGGTCACCGTGGCCCAGCCGGTCAAACGGACCGTCACCGATTGGGACGAGTTCACCGGGCGCTTCGAGGCGGTCGAGGAAGTCCAGATCCGTCCCAGAGTCGGCGGCTATGTCACCAATGTCGAGTTCAAGGACGGCGACATAGTGCATGCCGGCGACCTGCTCTATTTGATCGACTCGCGTCCGTTCGAAGCCGTCGCCGCCCAGGCCGACGGCCAGCTTGCCGATGCGCGGGCGAAAGCGGAACTTGCCAAGCGCGAACTCGACCGCGGCTTGAACCTGGTGCAGACCAGCGCGGTGTCCGAGCAGGTCGTCGACCAGCGTCGCCAGGCGTTGCAGGCCGCGCACGCCGCCGAGACCGTCGCCGAAGGCGCGCTGAAGGCGGCCCAGCTCAATGTCGAGTTCACCCATGTGACGGCGCCGATCACCGGCCGCGTCAGCCGTCATCTGGTCAGCGTTGGCAATCTGGTCCAGGGCTCCGACACCGGCACCTCGACCTTGCTCACCACCATTGTCTCGATGGATCCGATCTACGTCTATTTCGACGTCGACGAAGCGACCTACCTCAAGAACAACAGGCTGTGGTTCGAGGGCAAGCGGCCGAGCTCGCGCGACACGGCCAACCCGGTGCAGGTGACGCTATCAGGCGAGACCAAGCCCTCTCATGACGGCCACATGGATTTCCTCGACAACCGGCTGGACGTGTCGACCGGCACATTGCGCAGCCGCGCCGTGATCGGAAACCACGATTTTTCCATCCTGCCCGGTCAATTCGGCCGCGTGCGCCTGATCGGAAGCTCGCCCTATGAGGCGTTGCTGATCCCGGACACCGCTGTCGCCACCGACCAGTCGCGCAAGATCGTGTTCGTGGTGAAGGACGACAACACGGTGGAGGCGAGGGCGGTGATGCTCGGTCCGCTCGACGAAGGCCTGCGCGTGATCCGTGAAGGCCTCAAGGCGGAGGACCACGTCATCGTCGACGGTCTGCAGCGCGCCCGCGTCGGCGCCAAGGTCACCCCGCACATGGCGAGCGGCGCCGGCAAGCCATGAATCTGGGTCGCCTCTCCATCAACCAGCCGATTCTGGCGATGGTGCTGTCCATCGTGCTCCTGATCGTGGGCGCGCTCGCCTACCGGACGCTGCCGGTCGCCGAATATCCCGAAGTGGTGCCGCCGACCGTGGTCGTGACCGCGCAATATCCGGGCGCCTCCGCGCAGACCATCTCCGACACGGTCGCTGCTCCCATCGAGCAGCAGATCAACGGCGTCGAAGACATGCTGTACATGTACAGCCAGGCCACCTCGAACGGCCAGCTCACCGTCACCATCACCTTCAAGCTCGGCACCGATCTCGACAAGGCGCAGGTGCTGGTGCAGAACCGCGTCGCGATCGCACAACCGCAATTGCCGGATGAAGTGCAGCGCAACGGCGTCGTCACCAAGAAGAACTCGCCCGACATATTGATGGTCGTGTTCATGCTGTCGCCGGACGATAGCCTCGACCAGCTCTACATCTCCAACTACGCGCTGCTGCAGGTCCGCGACCAGTTGCTGCGGCTCGACGGCATCGGCGACATCCAGATTTTCGGCGCGCGCGACTATTCGATGCGGCTGTGGCTCGATCCCGACAAGATATCGAATCTCGGCATGACCTCGGGCGACGTCATCGCCGCGATCCGCGCCCAGAATTTGCAGATCACCGGTGGCCAACTCGCCAGCCCGCCAATCTCCGACCGCGCCTTCCAGCCGAACCTGACGTTCACCGGACGTTTGAAGGATCTGTCCCAGTTCGAAGACATCGTGGTCAAGGCCGGCCAGGATGGCCGCATCGTGCGGCTGCGCGACATTGCGCGGATCGAGCTCGGTGCGCTCGACTACTCCACCAACAGCTTCGAACTAAAGAAGACTGCGGTCGCGATGCTGGTGACCCAGCGGCCCGGATCGAACGCGCTCGCGACCGCCAAGGGCATCAAGGAGACCATGGTGAAGCTGAAGGCGAGCTTCCCGAAGGGGCTCGACTACGACATCGGCTACAACCCGACCGAGTTCATCGCGCAGTCCATCAGCGAGCTGATCAAGACCATCTATGAGGCGATGGCACTCGTCGTCATCGTGGTGCTGGTGTTCCTGCAGGGCTGGCGGCCGGCGATCATCCCGATCGTCGCGATCCCGGTCTCGCTGGTCGGCACCTTCGCGGCGATGGCCGCGCTCGGCTATGCCATCAACAATCTGACCCTGTTCGGCCTCGTGCTGGCGGTCGGCATCGTGGTCGACGACGCCATCGTGGTGGTCGAGAATGTCGAGCGGCATCTCGCGCATGGCATGACCAGGCGCGATGCAGCCTTGAAGACGATGGAAGAAGTCGGCGGCGCGCTGGTGTCGATTGCGCTGGTCTTGTGCGCGGTATTCGTGCCGACCGCGTTTCTCGGCGGCATCACCGGGCAATTCTTCCAGCAATTCGCCGTCACGATCGCGGTGGCGACCGCGATCTCCTGCTTCTGCTCGCTGACGCTGTCGCCGGCGCTGGCTTCGCAGATTCTTAAAGCCCATGACGAGAAGCGGCCGCCTGCTTCGTGGAACGTGATCGCGCGTGGCTGGAACGCTTTCACCGGCCTGTTCAACCGTGGCTTCGACTGGCTGTCGAATTTCTACGCAAGTCTCGCCGGCTTCGTGATCGCCCACCGCGTCGTGATGCTGCTGGTCTATGTCGTCCTGATCGGCAGTGCTGGCTGGCTGATTGCCACCACGCCCCAAGGCTACATTCCGGCACAGGATCGCGGCTACGTGATCATATCGGCGCAATTGCCGGGCGCGGCCTCGCTGGCGCGGACCACCGCGGTCGTTCGCAGGATCGAGAGCATCGCGCTCGATACGCCCGGAATCTCGCATATCGCGGTCTTTGCCGGCCTGTCGGGCGCGACCCGTACCCAGGCAAGCAATTCGGCGGCGTTGTTTCCGGTGTTCGAGGAACCGGAAGCGCGCCTCAAGAAGGGCCTCAACGCACAGGTGATTACGGCTGACCTGCGCAAGCGGCTGTCGGCTATCGAAGGCGCGTTCATCATCGTGATTCCGCCGCCGCCGATTCCCGGCATCGGCACCGGCGGCGGCTTCACCATGCGCATCCAGGATCGGCAGGGGCGCGGGCCGGAGTTGCTCGCGGCCGCGACCGACGAACTCGTCAACGCCGCGCGCAAGTCGCCGCTGCTGCTTGCCCCGACCGTGTTCTCGCCGTTTTCGGCCAACACGCCGCAGGTGTTCGTCGACATCGATCACGTCAAGGCGCAGAAGCTCGGTGTTCCCATCCAGAACGTCACCGATACCATCCAGACCTATTTCGGCTCGACCTATGTCAACGACTTCAATTTGTTCGGCCGCACCTATCACGTCACCGCACAGGCCGACCTGCCGTTCCGCAAGGAGCGTACCGACCTTTCGCGGCTGCGCACCCGCAACGCCAATGGCGATATGGTGATGCTCGGCAGCGTGGTGGACTTTAAGGATATCTCCGGACCGGACCGCGTCGCGCGCTACAATCTGTATCCCGCCGCCGAGCTGCAGGGCGAGGGCGTACCCGGCACCAGCTCGGCGACCGCAATCGCCACGATGAAGAAGCTTGCCGAGGACACGCTGCCGAGCGGCTTCTCGTTCGAATGGACCGACCTGTCCTATCAGCAGACCACCAGCGGCAATGCCGGCCTCGCCGTGTTTCCGATCTGCGTGCTGTTCGTCTTTCTGGTGCTGGCCGCACAATATGGCAGCTGGACGCTGCCGTTTGCCGTCCTGCTGATCGTGCCGATGTGCCTGCTCGCCGCCACCGTCGGCGTGCGTATCATGCATCAGGACGTCAACATCCTGACGCAAATCGGCTTCGTGGTGCTGGTCGGACTTGCCGCCAAGAACGCGATCCTGATCGTGGAATTCGCACGCGACATCGAGGCCGAGGGCAGGGACCGGCTGGAAGCCGTGATCGAGGCCTGTCGCTTGCGCTTGCGGCCGATCCTGATGACGTCGTTCGCCTTCATCCTCGGCGTGCTTCCGCTGGTGGTCTCGACCGGGTCGGGCTCGGAGATGCGGCAGGCGGTCGGCGTTGCCGTGTTCTTCGGCATGCTCGGCGTCACCCTGTTCGGGCTGCTGTTCACGCCGATCTTCTACGTAGTGGTACGCAACCTGGCTGACTGGCGGTCGGCGAAAAAAGCAGAAGCGGCTGCGGCATAACCTCCCAATACTATTGGCTTATTTGAAATAGATGGGCAGGCTCAGGGTTATCCAATATAGGGAACCCTGAGATAAGAACTGCTGGGAGGCGACCTTATGAAATCAGTGTGGTTGGCGGCGGTTGCCGCGGGAAGTCTTGTCCTTGCTGCGCCCGCATCGGCGCAAGGCGTCAAGATCGGAATCCTCAACGACCAGTCCGGCGTCTACGCCGACTACGGCGGCAAGTACTCGCTCGAAGCCGCGCACATGGCAGTTGAGGATTTCGGCGGCGAGGTGCTCGGCAAGAAGATCGAGATCGTCACCGCGGACCACCAGAACAAGCCTGATCTCGCCAGCGCGATCGCGCGGCGCTGGTACGACACCGAAGGCGTCGACATGATCACGGAGCTGACGACCTCCTCGGTCGCGCTCGCCGTGCAGGAGCTGTCCAAGGAAAAGAAGAAGATCGACATCGTGGTGGGTGCTGCGACCTCGCGCATCACGGGCGACGCCTGCACGCCCTACAGCTTCCACTGGGCCTACGACACCCGCGCACTTGCGGTCGGCACCGGCGGCGCGCTTGCGAAGGCCGGCGGCGACACCTGGTTCTTCCTCACCGCCGACTACGCCTTCGGCTATGCGCTGGAAAAGGACACCAGCGACGTCGTCAAAGCCAATGGCGGCTCGGTGGTGGGCTCGGTGCGCGTGCCCTTGAACTCATCGGACTTCTCGTCCTTCCTGCTGCAGGCGCAGAGCTCCAAGGCCAAGATCGTCGGCCTCGCCAATGCCGGCCTCGACACCACCAACTCGATCAAGCAGGCGGCCGAATTCGGCATCGTCAAGGGCGGCCAGAAGCTGGCAGGTCTCTTGATGACGCTGGCCGAGGTGAATGGGCTCGGGCTCGATGCGGCGCAAGGGCTGGTGCTGACCGAAGGCTTTTACTGGGATCATGACGATCAATCGCGCGCTTTCGGCGAGCGCTTCATGAAGCGCACCCAGCGGATGCCGAGCATGATCCATGCCGGCACCTATTCGGCTGTCATCAGCTACCTCAAGGCGGTGAAGGCCGCCGGCACCAAGGACACCGAGGCGGTCGTCGCCAAGCTGAAGGAGCTTCCGGTCGATGACGCCTTCGCCAAGGGCAAGGTGCTCGCCAACGGCCGCATGGTTCACGACATGTATCTGTTCGAGGTCAAGAAGCCGTCGGAGTCGAAGAAGCCGTTCGACTATTACAAGCAGCTCGCGGTGGTGCCGGGCGATCAGGCGTTCTTCAGCGCCAAGGACAGCGGCTGCCCGCTGACGAAATAGCTCTTCGTCCCTGCGCACGCAGGGGCCCATAACCGCAGGCGGATGTCGTGTGACAGCGACGTCCGCCTTTTTCTTGTCGAGAGATCACGCGGTACTGGTCCCGGCGTTTGCCGGTTGCGCGGGCCTTCACTCGAGCTTGGCGGGCGCCGAAGCTGGTCGGGTCGCATCCAACAGAAACATCACCAATTGATCCAGCTCGATCGTCCCGCTGCTGGACACCTCCATGGGCATATCCGGCCCATGGCCGACCATCGTTTGACCTGCATCGGTTCGGTTTAGCCCGTGCGGCGTTCTTTGGCTGACCTGACCGGCGAGTACATAGAAGGATTCGGAGCCGGGATGTGAATGCACCGGAGTTTTGGAGCCGGGCGGACCGCCAGCATGATTGATCCGCAGCAGATATTCGGGCGCCGCGAAGATTGGCACAGGGCCAACCTCGGCGACATTGGTGCCGCCGGGCGTCGTCCCACCCTTTGGGCCGAGCGTGAACAGCCAGACCTTGCCCGAGACTTCGGCGGCCAATGACGTCGGACTGGCGGCAGCGGCATTTTGCGCCTGATCAAGTACCGGGAAATTCTCGATCCGCCAATAAAGTGGTCCCGACGGCAGCCCATTGAGTTTCTTCTCCGCTACCGGACTGACAATGAATTGTCCCGGTTCGGCTGCCGCTCTTGATATAAATGCCGAGGCAAGCACCCAAGCGATGCAACAGTAGGTATTCAATCTTCGCGCGTTCATGGTGTCGTTCCTTGATCGCTCTTGCAGCGGCGCGTCAGCGAACCGAGCGGAACGGCAGACACTTGGACATTTCTATCCGTGCATGATCCGCCAAATGATCGCGCCCAAAGCGCCAAGCAGCAGCGCCGATGTAGCGAGCAACTGTATGGCAAAACCGGGGCCGCGTTGCGGCACGGATTTGGCGTAGCCAACCATGTAGACGAAGCGGCCGACGATCCAGACCGCGCCGATCGCTGCCGCAATCGCATCGCTGACATAGATCGCGAACAACCACAGCGACGGCAGGAAAACGGGCATGAACTCGAGCATGTTCATATGCGCGCGGAATACGCGCTCGAAATCCGGATTGCCTGAGGTCGCCGGCAATTTGACGCCATATTTCATCCGCGCCCCCGACACGCGCACGGAGGCAAACATGTAGAGCAGGATGGCGAGCAGCGTGACGAGTGCAGTCCAGTTGTACATGCCGAATTTCCCCCCGATGGAAGCAGTCTATGATCAGCGCATGATCCGGAAAAGTGTGCAGCGGTTTTCCAAAAAGATCATGCGCAGAAATCTAGTATCCCGTCAGCTCGAGATAGCCGACGCCGGTGTGACTGCCGCTGAAACTGATCGGGCCTTCCCAATAGGCAAAGCTCGTTCCGTTCCATGCGCGCGCGTTCAGCGCGCGGCATTCGATCGCGATCGCGAGTTGCGGGATCGCGACCTGCCATGCGACGGGAAGCTTGTGGCCGTCGATATCGACGCCCGCGCCCGGCGTCATCGTGATGTCGGCAGGACCGAGTTGGCGCGCGGCTCCATCGGGGACAATCCAGTTGCCCGAGACGTAATGATTGCCGTCGGCTTGCCGCATCCGGTAAAGCATCAGCTTCTCCCCGCCTGCGAAATGCAGCGCGAACCAGTCCCAGCCTTTTTGGTCCGGCGCCAGCGGCTGGCTGCTCCATTCGCGGTCCATCCAGGCGAGGCCCGAGATCTCGACCGGCCTGTCATCGAAGGTGAGACGGCCGCGCGCCTTGAAGAAAGGTTGGCTGTAATAGTAGGAGGCCTGCTCGCGCTGCGACTTTTTGCTGTAGCCGCCGCTACCCTGCAGCACCAGCGGATGATCGGCTTCGAGCTGCAGCGTGTACGAAAAATCCTCGGCGGATGCGTTCAGCGTGAGCGGCGAGACGTCGTTCGCATTGAATGCATCCGCGCCGCGCATCGCCCAGGAATCGATCCAGGCCGCGAACGGCTCTGCGGTCACGCCGGCTTGTCCGACACCACCGCGTGCGTAAGTCTGGCTGAAGCGGTGGGTATCGGCACGCGTCACCGCGGCATGCGCCATCCAGATTTGCTGATTGGCCCAGCCCTCCCCTTGCGCGCCAGACGCCAGCGCCTGCCGGAACAGCGTCCATTGCGCGCCGAAAGGCGTGCCGCTGCCGTCTTTCAGATTCGCGGTGACGTACCACCACTCGATGCGGAATTCCGGATGCGCCCCGTGATCGGCCGGGAAGGAAAAAGCCTTGCCGGGCTTCACCTGGGCATAGTCCGCGGCGTCCTCGCTCAATCCCGCAAAACCTTGCGCATTTACGCGTGCGCCGAGACCAAGCAACGCGAGCCCGCCAACAAATGTGCGCCTGGAAATGGTGCGGTTAGCGCTCACTGGCGAACACCTTGACGAGGCTTGCGGGCTGCATTCGCGCCAACCGCATCACGGGAACGAGCGAAGCCAACAGCGATGCCGCGAGCGCAACGCCGAGCAGTTTCAGCAGTTGCAGCGGGAAAACGTCAAACGGCAGCCGCCAGCCGAACGCCTTCACATTGACGATTGCGATCAGGCACCACGCCACCAGCAAGCCGAGCGGCAGCGCCAGCAGCGCCGTGATCAGCGCAACCGACATGGTCTTGGTGAGCTCGATCAGGGCGAGCCGGCGCCGCGTCACGCCGAGCGCCCACAGCGGTGCGAGCTGCGGCAGCCGGGAATTGGCCAATGTCAGCAGGCTGGTCAGCAACGCCACGCCGGCTACTCCCAGCGTGAACGCATTGAGCGCGGTGGTCACTGCGAAAGTGCGATTGAAGATCCGCGTCGACTCCGCTTTCAGTGCGGTTTGATCCAGCAGGTTGCGGCCGTCGAGGCCGAACTGCGCCGACATGTCAGTGATCAGACCTGCGATTTTGCCGGGCGCGACGCGCAGCGCCATCCGCGTTTTCGGCAGGTCGGGAAAATGCGCGAACAGCGCCGCCGCATCGACCGCGACCTGGCCTTTGGGATTGCCGTAGTCGGCATAGATGCCGGCAATGGTCAGCGGCCAGTTGCCGCCTTGCGTGGGCACGTCGATGCGGTCGCCGGGCGCGAGATTCATTCGCCGCGACAGCTGCTCGCTGATGAAACAGGTTCTGCCTTGGGGAAGCTTGCTCCACCCATCGCCTACCACCTGCAGCAGCGGCCAATGCTCTCTATATGTCGCATGATCGGGCAGGCCGAGCACCTCGACCGGGCTGCCTGCGATCTGCACCTCTGCGCGGCCGCCCGAAAGGATCGCCTGCACCTCGCTACGCCCGCGCAGCCACGCCTTGATCTCGTTCGCCTGCGCATTGTCTTTTGCACTGATATAGATATCCGCCGCCAGTCTTCCGTCGAGCCAGGTCAGGAACGTCTTGCTGAAAGTCTCGACCATGGTGGCGACGCCGACATTGACCGCGAGCGCGAGCAGCAGCGCCATCAGCGCCAGCGAGAGACCGGACAGCTGCTGGCGACTGTCGGCCCAGAACCAGCCGGCAATCGCGCTTCGTGCCGCGCGCTCGCCGCCATGAAGGACAATTTCGAGGATCGCGGGCAGGATCAGCGCGGCGCCGATCAGCAATGCCGCGAGCAGGGCGAAACCGGCGACCAGCGAATTGCCGGCAACGAGCAGCCAGGCCGCGATCGCAAATGCGATCAGCGCCAGCGCGCTCTGTACCATCAGCCAGCGCCGCTGCGCCTCACGCCAGGCCTGCGGTTGCGCCACCGCCAGCACCGGCAGTCGGATTGCCTTGAGGAGACTGGTTGTCGCGGCTGCGAGCGCGCCTGCAATACTGACCGCAAGTCCCGCGATCCACCACTCCGGGCGCAGCGACAGCTCGCCCGGAATCGGCGCACCGTAAAGCCCGCGCAAGGACGCCGCGACATCGGGCAGCAGCGCCGCCGCGATGAGATAGCCGCAGACCATGCCAATGAGGCCGCCGACGACCGCGAGCGACACCAGCTCGATCACCAGCACGGTATTCAACAACCTCGCCGAGACGCCGCAGGCGCGCAAGCTTCGCAGCATCGGCAGGCGCTGCTCGAAGGCGAGTCCGATCGCGGAATTGACGATGAAGAGGCCGACCATGAAGGACAGCAATCCGAACGCCGTCAGGTTGAGATGAAAACTATCGGTCAGCCGCTCGAGATCGCTCTCGGCATCGGGCGCGACCCGCTGCAGCTCGCTGCCGGTGATGGTTTCGAGCGGTTCGAGCTTGTCCCTGGCTATGCCGATCAGGAGGCGCGAGATTTGATCCGGCTTGTTGAGCAGTTTCTGCGCAATCCCGATATCGACCACCAGCACGTCGGGCACGAGCTGCGGCTGCGCGAGCAATGGCGGCAGGACTGCGCCGCCGCTCGCCTCTGGTCTCGCGCCCTCGGCGAGATAAAGATCGGCCAGGGTCTCCGGCGCGAGCAGGGTTTGTCCGGGCGGGGTGATGAAGCTGCGCAACCCGTCGCGTCCGAGCGCCGGCGCGTTGCCGACCTCGGCCGGCAATGTCACGGGCTCGATGCCGAGCAGGCGATAGGAATGCCCCAATATCTGCACGCGGCCTTCCAGCACCGGCGACACCGGCCAGCCCGCGCGGCGCAGTTTTGCGAACAGCTCTTGCGGAAACGTTGCTGATTTGCCGACCAGCATCGCGGTGCGCGTGCCTCCGAAGATCGCGGCTGCGCGGTCGTAGGATTCACGCGCCTGCTGGTTGAGCGCCTGCACGCCGCTCCACAGCGCGGTTGCTGAGATCAATCCGATCAGCAGCGTAGCGAGCTGCAACTTGTGCCGGCGCCAATGGCTCAGGAGCACCGCGAGTGTCCAGATCGCGCGCCTCACGTCACCACTCCCGCATGCAGCGTGACCTGACGGTCCAGCGTCGCCGCGAGCCGCGCCGAATGCGTCACCATCAGGAAGCCGCATCCGGATCGCGCCACGAGATCGTGCGCCAGGGCCAGCACCTCGTCGGCGGTTGCCTCGTCGAGATTGCCGGTTGGCTCGTCGGCCAGCAGCAGTTTCGGTTTGGTCGCAAGTGCGCGGCCGATCGCGACGCGTTGTTGCTGTCCGCCCGACAATTGCTCGGGATAGCGTTTGAGCAGATTGCCCAGACCCAGCCGCTCGACCAGCTCGGCATGCCAGGGCGCATCATGCTTATCGGCGATGCGCGCCTGGAAGGCGAGGTTGTCGTCGACCGAAAGACTCGGAATCAGGTTGAACTGCTGGAATACCAGCCCGAGCCGGTCGCGCCGCAGCTCGGCACGTCCCGAATCCGACAGCGTCGTAATGTCGGCGTCGTCGAGCCTGATTTCGCCGCTATCGGCGGCATCGAGCCCGGCGATGAGATGCAGCAACGTGCTCTTGCCCGAGCCGGATTCGCCCGTCAGCGCCACGCGCTCGCCGGGCGCCACATCGAGATTGACCCCGCGGAGCACGGCGACCTCTTCGCCCGCCGTGCGGTAGGTTTTGGTCAGATTGCGAACGCGCAGCACGATTGGGTTGGTCGCGCCATCACATCGGCTTCTGATACTTCAGCACGAACTCGTCGACGGGTATGGCCGGCTTGAACACCTTGTCATCCCTGGGGTCCTCGGGATGACGAAGGAAGTCGCCCTGGGCAACGAGTTTGAAGCCGGCGGCTTCGATCTCCTGCTTCAATGTCGCCTCTTCGATACGATGCAGCGTCTTGGCGACCGTGATGCCTTCGCCCGGCTTGGCCGAATGGTCGGCGATGATCAGGAAACCGCCGGGCTTGAGCGCCGCGAACATCTTCGCATTCATCTTGGCGCGGTCGACCGGCATATAGGTCACGTCATGATAGGCGAAGAAGAACGTGATCATGTCGAGGTTTGCCGCCTCGGGCGGAATCGGATCGTCGAAATCACGGATCACATGCACGACGTTCTTCATCGCCTCGCTCTTGGCGCGATTGTCGAACTTGTCTTTCACGAAGCGCTCGATGATCGCCTGCGGGTCCTGTGCGTAGACGACGCCCGATGACCCCACTGCGCGTGCAAACAGCTCGGTCGAGTAGCCGGCATTGGCTTCCATATCGAGCACCTTCATGCCGGTCTTGACGCCGGCGAAGGCCAGCATCTTGTCCGGGTGGCGGCGCTGATCGGTTTGCCGGTCGGCCTCGCTGCGGTCGGGCGCGGCGACGATGGCTGCATAGTCCTGTGCCCGGCTCATGCCTGGGGCGAGAACGGCGATGGCGAACGCAACAGCTGCAATATGACGGACGGCGATCATGGGGGCTCCCTCGGTTTTTTGCAGCATAGCAAGGTGGGCCCGGGAGATCACGACGTCCGCACGCCAACCGACGCGAACGTGATCCGGCTGTGACCCGCACTTGCGGCAGCGCCGGGCAATATTGCCCTGCAGTGCAATAGCACCGGCGACAGGCGATCCCGTACAAATCCCGGTTGCGCCAAAAGGAAAGCCATGCGTAGTTTCGCCGGACGCCCGATCAACAGGGCCCAAAGACATTTCGAGACGGGGAAGAAGATGGCCGCGCAAGCGACGCCCAAGGGCGCCTGGAGAATCACGTTCCTGCTGTTCCTGTTCATGGTGGTGAACTTCGCCGACAAGATCGTGGTTGGCCTGGCCGCCGTGCCGATCATGACCGAGCTGAAGATGGAGCCGAAGCTGTTCGGCCTGCTCGGCTCCTCCTTCTTCTTCCTGTTCTCGATCGCGGCCATCGTGGTCGGCTTCATCGTCAATCGCGTGGCGGCGCGCTGGGTGCTGCTGGTGCTGGCCATCATCTGGGCACTCGCGCAATTCCCGATGGTCGGAACGGTCGGGCTGACCACGCTCTTGATCTGCCGCATCATCCTCGGCGCAGGCGAGGGGCCGGCCTTCTCGGTCGCGGCGCACGCCGTCTACAAATGGTTCCCGGACGAGAAGCGCACGCTGCCGACCGCGATCCTGTCGCAAGGCTCGGCGTTCGGCGTCATCATCGCGGTGCCCGCGTTGAACTGGCTGATCGTCAATTACACCTGGCACTATGCCTTCGGCGCGCTCGGCGTGGTCGGCCTGATGTGGGTCGTGGCCTGGATGATCTGGGGCGAGGAAGGTCCGCTGGTCCCGAGCAAGGCCGCGGCCGCAGCCGAGCCGCGTGTGCCGTATTTCCAGCTTCTGACCTCGCGCACCTTCATCGGCTGCGTCGCCGCGACCTTCGGCGCCTATTGGGCGCTGTCGCTGGGTCTCACCTGGTTCACGTCGTTCATCGTGCAGGGCCTCGGCTTCTCGCAGCAACAAGCGGGCCTGATCTCGATCCTGCCTTGGGTGTTCGGGGCCTTCGTCGTGATCGTTACCGGCGTGGTGTCGCAGATGATGATGGCGCGCGGCTACAACACGCGTGTTGCGCGCGGCGTGCTAGGCGCCGCGCCACTGGTCGTCGGCGGCGTGATCCTCGCCATATTGCCGCATGTTGCGCCGGGCGGCTTGATGATCGCATTGCTGGTGGTCGGCTCTGGACTGTGCGGATCGATCTATGTGGTCTGCCCGCCAATGATCGGCGAGTTCACACCGGTGTCGCAACGCGGCGCCGTCATCGCGATCTATGGCGCGCTCTACACCATCGCGGGCGTCCTCGCCCCCTTTGTGATGGGCAGCGTGATCCAGGATTCGACGAACCTGCTCGACGGCTACATGACGGGCTTCACCATCAACGCCTGCATCCTGGTCGCCTCGGGTCTGCTCGGCCTGCTCCTGCTCTGGCCAAACACCGAGCGCGCGCGGCTGATGGGCGAGCAGGCCGTACAGCCGAAGTTTGCGTAGGCGAAGAAGCGAAGAAGTAGGGTGGGCAAAGGCGCGCTTGCGCCGTGCCCACCGACGCTTTCGCGAATAGAAGTGGTGGGCACGCTGCGCTTTGCCCACCCTACAAACTTACCCCGCCGCTGCGCCGAATTCCTTCGCGCTGCCCTGCGCGCCGCGGATCAGCTTGCCCGGCCGTTGTCCCGTAGCGCGGCCATCGCGCCGAGTCACCGCGCCCGACACGATCGTCGCATCGTAGCCGTCGACCTGCTGCAGCAGGCGTCGGCCGCCGACCGGCAGGTCGTAATGCACCTTCGGCGGATGCAGATGCAGCTTGTCGTAGTCGATCACGTTGACATCGGCCTTATAGCCGGGTGCGAGCAAGCCGCGGTCGGACAGCCCAACCGAGAGCGCGCTCTTGCGCGATTGCAATGCCACCACGAACGGGATCGACAGCTTTTCGCCGCGCTTGCGGTCGCGCGTCCAGTGCGTCAGCAGATAGGTCGGGAAAGTCGCATCGCAGATGATGCCGCAATGCGCGCCGCCGTCGGACAGGCCCGGCACCGAGCGCGGATCGGTCAGCATCTCACGGGTCGAGTCCAGATTGCCGTCGATATAGTTGAGGAAAGGCACGTAGAGCATGCCGCGGCCGTCGTCCGACAGCATCGCATCATAGGCGAGCTCTTCCGGCTTCCGGCCGAGCTTGCGCGCCTGTGGTCCCAGCGCATTCTCCACCGGCTGCTCATAATCCGGGGGATCGCCGAGCAGATACATCTTGTCGTAGTTCGGCCGGAAGAACAGCGGATCGTCGGTCGAACTCGCGCTCTCGCTCAGGATTGCCGCGCGCACCTCGCTCTGGTGCAGGCGCTTGACGCGTTCGGCCAGCGGCAAGTGCGCAATGGCCTTGTAGCTCGGATGGGTCTGGAACGGATTGCGCGACAATTCGAGGCCGAGCAGCAACCCGACTGGGCGCGCGGCGATCTGGGCTGTGATGTTCAGTCCGCGCGCGGCGGCGGCGTTGATCTCGGCCAGGGTCTGGCGATAGCGCTGCGGCGCCTTGTCGTTCTGGGTGATCGAGAAGGTGATCGGGCACTTGGTGGTGTCGGCGACCCGCAGCATCATCGGCAGGTCTTCGTGGATGGTCGAAAGATCCAGCACGAATTGCAACACGCTGCGGCCCTGGCCGTGCATCGCGGCTGCGATCGCGGTCAGTTCGTCCTCGCCCGCTTTCAGGGTCGGCGTGAAATCGCCGGTCGAGGTGCGATGGTTGAGCGTGCGCGAGGTCGAGAAGCCGAGCGCGCCCGCGCGCACCGCCTCGCTCGCAAGTGCTGCCATCTTCCTGTTGTCCTCGGGCGTGGACGGATCGCGCCGCGCGCCGCGCTCGCCCATCACATAGACGCGCAGCGCCGCATGCGGCAGCTGTGCGCCGATATCGATGTCGAAATTGCGCTTCGAGAGCCACTCCATGTAGTCGGGAAAACTTTCCCACGACCACGGAATGCCGGCGCTCAGCACCGGCTCGGGAATGTCCTCGACGCCTTCCATCAGCTGTATCAGGCGGAGATGGTCGGCGGGTTTGCAGGGCGCAAAGCCGACGCCGCAATTGCCCATGACCGCCGTCGTCACGCCGTTCTGCGATGACGGCGTGATGTCCTGGCTCCAGGTGACCTGGCCGTCGTAATGCGTGTGGACGTCGACGAAGCCCGGCGCGACCAGCTTGCCGCGTGCGTCGATCTCTTCTTTGCCTTTGCCCAAAACCTTGCCGACCTCGCTGATGCGGCCGTCCTTGATCGCGACATCGGCCTCAAAGAGATCGCCGCCGCTGCCGTCAGCGATGGTGCCGCCGCGGATCACGAGGTCTGGATTGCTCATCGCGTTTTATCCCGTTTGTCGAATTGGCAGTATTTTCTGCCCCAACGGAAAACTGTCAACGGCTGGCGTTGGGGCTCAGCAATGCATCCGCCTCGCGCTCGTCGGCGGTCTCCTGCAGCGGCGGGGTTTTCCGCTCGGTGAAAAATGTCAACGCCACCGTCATCGCCATGAACAGCGCCGAGACGATGAACACCGCATGCGGCATGTTCTGGTCCATGATCCAGCCGAACAGCAGCGGGC
Organism: uncultured Alphaproteobacteria bacterium; assembly: GCA_963794775.1. GTDB lineage: Bacteria > Pseudomonadota > Alphaproteobacteria > Rhizobiales > Xanthobacteraceae > Bradyrhizobium. The sequence goes on from CAWCGA010000010.1 coordinate 87,123, forward strand.
TGGCGATTCCCGAGAAATTGAAGCCGGTGGAGACGATGGCAAAGGCGCGCCCATAGGCGCCGGCAGGCGAGGCGTTGCGCACAAGCATGTCGCGCGAAGGCGCGATCACGCCGCCGAGGAAGCCGGCGGTCGTCATCGCCGCGATCAGCGCGATTGCGGGCAGTGTGACGAAGGCGATGAGCAGCACCAGCGCGGTGTTGACCGCAAAGCAGACCGCGGCGACCTGACCGTGGCGCTCGGTGCGGTCGGCGAGCAAGCCGCCCGCGAGTACGCCGACGGCGCTCGACCCGAGGAACGCGGTCAGCGCGATGTTGGCGGTCGAGAACGAAGTGCCATAACCGGTCATCAGCGCGACCACGCCGAAACTGGAAATGCCGGCATTGGAGAGGCCGAGCAGGGTGAAGAACGCGGTCAGCACGATCAGCGCCGGCGTCAGGATGCTGGTTTTCGGCCCCACGGTGCCGCCCGTTGCCCGTGCGTGTTTAGCACCGGCGTCGGGAATGCCCGCGATCAGGAGCAGCAGCGCGACCGCGATACCGATTGCGCCGGCTGCGATCAGCGCGCCGAAACCGCCGACCCATGTGACGAGTGCGGCCATGGTCGCGGGCGCAACTGCGCCGCCGAGGAAGCCCGCAAAGGTGTGAATGGAAAAGGCGCGCCCCATCCGCGCTTCGTCCATATGCGCCGACAGGATCGCGTAATCGGCCGGATGATAGACACTGTTGGCGACACCGAGCAGCGCAGAGCAGGCGATCAGCGACCAGTAGCTCAAATGCAGGCCGAGCAGGATCAGTGCGAGCCCGCCGGCGGCAAGCCCGAGCAGCAGGATGACACGTGCGCCAATATGGTCGACGATGTAGCCGAGCGGCGGCTGGGTCACGCCGGAGACGACGCCGAACACGGTGAGCGCGAAGCCGAGCTCGATATAGCCGACGCCGAGCTGTGCTTTAAGGAACGGAAACAGCATCGGCAGCACCAGCAAATGGAAATGGCTGACCCAATGCGCGACCGAGATCAGCGTGAGCGTGCGCATCGCTGAGTCGGTCTTGGGCTGGGCTTGTTGCGGTGCGGCTACGATGTCGGCCATTTGCGGCTGCGATTCCCTGAATTGAGGGCCGGGACTATCGTCGAGCGAGGCTATTTTGTCCATGAATACGGGCGCATGGCACCCTCGCGGACGAAGCTGAATTAGGCGATAAATCATTAATTTATCGCAATTCCCCGCGGGGTTTCCGATGCCGCTTCGCGTGCTCGTTTCAGAAGGCTCCAGCACCTCAAGCCGGGAAGCGATCACCATCCTTGGGCTGTCGGGTCATCACGTCGAAATCTGCGATCCCTCGCCATGGTGCCTCGGTCGCTATTCACGTTTCGTGAAAAGATTGCACCGCTGTCCGCCGCTACGCGATGACCCGAAGGGCTATCTCGCTTTCGTCGAGGCACTGCTGGCTTCGCGCGGGTTCGATGTGTTGTTGCCGACCCACGAGCAGGCATTCTTGTTCGCGCGTGTTCCAGAGAGATTCGCGAAGGTCGCGCTCGCGTTGCCTTCCCTTGACAGCTACCGCACCGCGCACAGCAAGGCCGGCTTCAGCCGGTTGCTGAGCGAATTGGGATTGCCGCAACCCGCAACGACGATCGTCACATCCGAAGGCGAGTTGCGCGCAGCGACACGTTTTCCCACCGTGATCAAGACCTCGATCGGCACGGCAAGCCGCGGCGTCTGGTTCGCGCGGAATGCGCAGGAGTTGGACGAAGCCGTGCGTGAGCTCATCGCTGCGGATGCTTTTTCCGACGACGTGCTGTTGCAGGATTTCGTCGCAGGCACTACCGAGAAAGCGCAGTCGGTATTTTGCCGCGGCGAGCTCGTCGGTTTTCATGCCTATCGGGGGATCGCGCTTGGCGTCGGCGGCGGCGAGGCGATCAAGCAAAGCGTCGACCGGCCGCAGGTGCGCGCGATGCTGAAAAAGATCGGACAGCGCCTCGCCTGGCACGGCGCGCTGTCGGTCGATTATCTCATGCCGGAGCCGAGTGCGACCCCGCTGCTGATCGATTGCAATCCACGGCTGGTCGAGCCCATGAGCGCGTATCACGCAGGGATCGATCTCGTCGGGCTTCTGCTGCAAATCTCGCGCGGCGAGATTCCCGTGCCATTGCCGGCAAGCCGGGAAGGCGTGCGCACGCATCTGGCGATGCAGGCGCTGCTCGGTGTTGCCGCGCGCGAGCGTTCGCGGCGCGCGCTCCTGCGCGAGTGCTGGCGTCTCGCGCGCCGCCAAGGTCCCTACGCCAATAGCCGCGAAGAAATGACACCCGTGCGGATGGACTGGATGAGCGCGGTGCCGCTGGCGATGACGGTAGCGCTGTTGCTGGTGCGGCCGATGGCCGCAAACGCGCTCGCGCGCGGCGGGTTCGGTGCGCATCTGCTCAGCCGCGAGAGCATTCGGACTATCGAGAGCGAGAATTTCAGCTAGACTTCGTCATCATTGGAGGATTTCCCATGGCTCAGGCAGCACTCGCCGATTCCGCGGCTCTTCCGTGGTTTCAAGGCCGCTCGTTCCAGGAGTGGCGCGAACGGTTCGACAGAGACGGCTTCCTGATCTTCGAGCGCGTGCTCACGCCCGACACCGTCGCGGCGATCCGCGCCGCGCTGGCGCCGCATCTCGCGCGCGACCTGAAAGGCCGCAACGATTTCGAGGGGCTCAGCACCAACCGTGTCTATGCGCTGCTGGCGAAGTCGCCGGTGTTCGCGGAACTCGTGACCCATCCGCTGGCGCTTGCCTTTGTCGAGGCGGAGCTCGGCACAAGCTGCCTGTTGTCGGCATGCCTCGCCATCAACCTGCAGCCGGGAGAGACCGTGCAGGCCTGGCACACTGACGATGGCGGGGCGCGTCTGCCGCGACCGCGGCCGGCAATGGGCATCAGCACCTTCTGGGCGATCGACGATACCACCGAGACGAACGGCAGCACCGAGATCGTGCCCGGCAGTCATTTGTGGGACGAGCGCCGCATCGCGGGCGCGACTACACCAGAGGTGTTCAACACGAAATCGGCGCTCGACCAGGATCACGATCCCGGTCATCGCGCCGACGCGGTGAAACTCGCAATGCCTTCGGGCTCGCTCGCGATCACGAAAGGCACGCTGTGGCATCGCGGCGGCGCCAACCGCTCCGACAAGCCGCGCCTGATCATCACGCCGCAATATTGCGTCGGATGGATGCGGCAGCTGGAAAATATGTGCCTCGCGGTGCCGCCCGATGTGGCCGAACGACTGCCCGAGCGGGCGCGCGAATTGATCGGCTATTCGATCCATCCGCCGTTCATGGGCTATGTCGACGGCGCGCATCCGAAGCGATTGCTGCGGGCGGGTTGAGTTGAGAGTAACGTAGCTTCGCGCAGCATCGGTGGTGAACTCCCTCCCCCCTTGCGGGGGAGGGTTGGGGGAGGGGGGTGTCACGGAAACATTCTCTATCGTGGACCCCCACCCCCGGCCCCTCCCCGCAAGGGGGAGGGGAGAGCAGAAGCGCCTCACCCCGGCAGCACCGGGCCGCCAGCCTTCTTCCAGGCGTCGATGCCGCCGGCGATATGCGCGGCATTAGCAAGGCCCGCGTCCTTGGCAGCCTGAACCGCCATCGCCGAGCGCTCGCCGAAGGCGCAGAAGAACACGACGCGCCGTCCCGTCGCTGCCGCGACCTCGCGCAGCATGCCGCCGGGCCTCAAGCTCTCGTCGATCGAGGGGTAGGGCGCATGCATCGCGCCCGAGAGCATGCCGTGTTTGGCGCGCTCGCTCGTCTCGCGCAAATCCACCAGCAGCACGTCCGGCCGACCGAGACTGTCGATCGCATCGCGCGCATTCAGCGCAAGGCCCTGCTTGGCCAGCTCGTCCTGATGCAAGCCGACATGCATGTTGGCGGGGATCACCACGTCCATCAGCTTCGGGTTCGGCAGATTGAGATTACCCATCAGCTCGACATAGTCGTCGATCGACTTCACCTGCAGCCGCGGATTGTAGCGCTTCTCCTCGCCGATGGTGGAAACGGTATCGCCCTTGTAGTCATGCGCGGGAAACACCAGCGTCTCGTCCGGCAATTTCAGCAAGCGATTGAAGATCGACTCATATTGCGCCCGCGCGCTGCCGTTCTGGAAATCGGTGCGGCCGGTGCCACGGATCAGCAGCGTGTCGCCGGTGAAGACGCGATCGCCCATCAGGTAAGAATAGGAATCGTCGGTGTGGCCGGGCGTGTAGAGCACGTCGAGCGCGAGCCCCTCGATCGTCACCTTGTCGCCGTCGGAGACGCGCATCGACACCACGTCGGCCTTGCTCTGCTCGCCCATGATGGTGATGCAATGGGTGCGATCGCGCAGTGCGCCCAAGCCCGTGACGTGGTCGGCATGCAAATGCGTGTCGACCGCCTTGACCAGCTTCAGGTTCAGCTCCTGCAACAGCTTGCAGTAGCGGTCGGCTTTTTCCAGCACGGGATCGAGGATCAGCGCCTCGCCGCCGGGGCGGCTCGCAAGCAGATAGGAATAGGTGCCGGAAACGCTGTCGAAAAGCTGGCGAAAGATCATGGTGGCTGCGGCGTCCTCAAACGATCACGCGCAGCACATTATTCTATTCAGACAGCTTTCTCAAACAGTCTTCATCTCCGGGATGAGGATATCTCGACACGGATATCCTCCTGTCAGGGCCTCACATAGCTCCAGCCCTGCTCCTGCAATTCCATCAGCCGCACCACGCCCGCGGGGACGATGGTCGCCTCGGGCAGGATCTGGATCGCGTGACCCTCGGTCTTCTCCATGTTCTGCTTGGTGTTGTTGCAGGCCGAGAACTGGATCTTGCCCGCCATCATGTCCTTGAGCTTCTTGATGCGGTCGGCCACCGGCGAGGTGTCCGTGCGCAGCATGTGCATGCCGGGGCCGTAGGCCACGATCTCGACGTCCACATCCTCGCTCTTGGCGCGATAATGCTCGATCACGTTGGTGGCGTTGTTCAACACCATGTTCATGATGGCCGGATCGTTCTGGTCGATCTGGATGGCGACGCGATGGGTCTTGCCGTCGGCGGCAAGCGCTGAGGTGGCGAGAGCGATCGACAGCGCGGCGGCGGTAGCAATACGGCGGAACATGGGGAAACTCCTTAGTTTGTTACTCCGTCATTGCGAGGAGCGAAGCGACGAAGCAATCCAGACTGCATCCGCGGAAATAGTCTGGATTGCTTCGCTTCGCTCGCAATGACGAGTGCCTGCAATGACAGTCACGGTCTTACCAGAGTATATCCATTCTCTGTCAAATAAAGTATCTGCCCGACACCGACCTGCACCGGTGTCGCGCCAGGCATGATCTCCGGCCGCCGGCCGGTCTCGCGCTCGATGGTGTCGACGGTATTGAGGCACACGTCGAAGCGCACGCCCTGCGCAATCAGACTTTCGACCTGTTTTCGCGCCGGGCTCTCGCTGCGCAGCACCTCGATGCCGGGCCCGAATGCGACCACTTCGATGGCGACCTTGTCCGGATCGTAGAATTTCAGCAGGTTGTTGGCGACGGAGATCACGAGGTTTTGCTTGCGGACGTCGTTATCGGAGAGCTGCAGCACGATCTTGTGCTCCGCAAACGGCTTGTCCTGCAGCGGCACCTGTTGCGCCCGGCTGCACGGCAGCGTTGTGGCAATCAGCGCCACGGCAGCGAGAACGCGAAGCGATGCCCAGACACTCATCCCGCAATCCCAAGGTTCCCGTCGACACCCTTCAGGGTGACATGGCTTTCGCGTGAGCCCGCAAGCTTGCCGGATCGCAGATAGCTCGCGAACACGTCCCACACCGGCTTGCCCGTTTGCGGATTGACCGAGGCCCAGCCCGCCACCTTGTAGCTCCTGTGCGCTTCCAGCGTTCGGCCGTTGTCGAGCTTCAATTCGGAAATGCGCTTGCCGATGCCTTCCGTGGGACTGCAGGTGTAGGACAGGCCGCCGACGCGCACCATGTCGCCGCCCTGCTGGTAGTAGGGATCGGCGTTGAACAGATTGTCGCAGACGTCTTCCAGCACGTCCTTGATCTGCGCGCCGGTCATGCTCTGCACATAGGTCTCGGGATAGCTGATCGCGGTCTCCGCGAGCACATCCTCCATGGTGAGCTGCTGGCCCGCGAGCGCCGTCGTACCCCAGCGGAAGCCCGGCGACAGCGCGATCTCGCTGTTGAGCTCGCTGCGCAAGGCGTCGCACAGCAACTGGTCCATCGAGCCCGAGAAATTGCCGCGGCGGTAGAGCAGCCGATCTGACGTCCCGATCGTGGTGATCCAGTCCTTGGCATGTTCTGCCTGCAGCCGGTCGATCAGCGCCTGCATGGCCGCATCCGGCTTCAGCAATTCCGAGAACACCGGCAAGATCCGGTAGCGCACCTCCTTGACCTTGCCTTTGCCGAGGTCGAGGTCGAGCACAGCGAGGAATTTTCCGTTCGAGCCGGCATTGGTGACCAGCGTGACGCCGCTGCTGTTCTTCACCGCGACCGGCTGCGGCACGGCGTCATGGGTGTGCCCGCCCAAAATGACGTCGATGCCGGTGACGCGGCTTGCGAGCTTCAGGTCGACATCCATGCCGTTGTGCGACAGCAGCAGCACGGCGTCGGCCTTGTCGTTGTTGCGCAGGCCGTCGACGACCTTCTGCAACTCGTCGTCGCGGATGCCGAACGACCAGTCCGGCGTGAAGCGCTTGGGATGGGCGATCGGAACATAGGGAAAGGCCTGGCCGATCACGGCGACACGAAAGCCGCCGACGTCGCGCATCAGCGAAGGCTTGAACACGCGCCCCGAGGCGGGATCGAACGCTTTCGCGTCGTTGAACTTCGCCTCTTCGGTGAGGAAGACATTTTGCGCCAGGAACTCGCCCTTGAAGTGCTCGAGATTGGCGCGCAGCGCCTCCTCGCCATAGGTGAACTCCCAATGGCCGGTCATCGCCTCGATGCCCAGCAAGTTCGCCGCCTCCACCATGTCGGCGCCCTTCATGGCGTTGGCCAGCCCCGTGCCTTGCCAGAGGTCGCCGCCGTCGAGCAGCAGCGAGTGGCCGGGACCGACATCGTTGCGCAAGCGGTCGATCAAGGTTTTGAGATGCGCAAAGCCGCCGAGCTTACCGAAGCGCGGCGCGGCCTTCTCGAAGTCGACCGGGGTGAAGGCATAGGCGTCGGCACTGTCGGCGCGGATGCCGTAACGATCGAGGAAGGCCTTGGCCACCAGATGCGGCGGCTGCCCCGCCATCTCGCCGATGCCGATATTGACGCTGGGTTCGCGAAAATACACCGGCTGCAGCTGCGCATGCGTGTCCGTCATGTGCAGCACGCGCGCGTTGCCGAAGCGCTCGAGGTCGTAGAATGTGGCCCTGTCGGGGGCACGCGTGGCGCCGATGAGTCCGCCGGACAGGGCGGCGCTCGACAGTTTCAGAAAATCCCGGCGGCGGATTTTCATGCGAGTCACGCCTTACATGAACGCATATCGTTCAATGGATTTCCATGTCCTTCCAGCGCGTCTTCTCGCTGGTGGCCTGGTAGATCGACGCGATCGCCAGCGCCTCGGCTTCCCGCGCTGCTGATATCGCCGCGTCGAAATCGCCGGCCGCGGCCGCTTTCTTCGCGGCTGCCAGCTGCGTTTCCGTCGTGAGCCATTTGTTTCGCAACTGGTCGGCCTGCTTCTCGGCGGCTTCGGCCGCACTGATGGCGGCCTTGAACTCGGCTTCGGACGCAGCAATCGCCGGCAATATTCCTGCCATCACCAACACCGCGGCGAGGGCGATATTTCGCGTCATGCTCATGGTCGCGCTCCCGGGCCGGAAATCGGCAGGCCGTTGGCGACATAGGACAGGAAGTATTCGACGTCGCGATATTCGTCCGCCTGCGGTTCCAGCGGAACCGCGCGCGTCTGGCTGTTGCAGGTCGCCAAGCGACGGCTGGTGGTGCCCATGCCGCTCCATTCCGAGCGGTAGATCGGCATCGCATTCATGATGCCGAGCGCGGGCGCCAGCACTTCGGAGCGGATGCGCTCGCCGGGGCTCTGCACATGGCAGGTGGCGCAGGAGAAGTTGAGCTGGCCGCGACGGGTGTAGAAATAGCGCTTGCCGTTCTCGTAAGCCTCCAGCGCGCGCGGATCGCTCGGGATCTTGATATCCATCTTTTGGCCGCGCGATGTGAACGCCATGTAGGCGGTCAGCGAGGCCATCTCGTCCTTCATATAATTGTAGGGCGCTTCGCCATTGGCCTCGCGGCAACGATTCAGCGCGAGCTCCAGCGTGATGACCTTGCCTTCCTTCTCGTCGAAGGTCGGATAGTTCTGGCGGACGCCGACGCCCTTGTTGGCAAAGCAGTCTCCATAGGTCTTGCCGTTCTTGAACGGCGTCGCAAACATCTCCTTGCCGGTCTCGACCGCGAACTCGTAGGGCGGAAACTGCTCCTTCTCCTCCCACTGCTTGTGCAGGCCTTCGTCCATCGAATAGGGCCCGTTGACGAAGTCCTCGTATTTCAGCTTCGGGAATTTCTTGATGAAGAAATTCTGGAACGCCTTCGCCTCGGCGGCGGGATTAAGCCTGTCGTCCGCGAGTGCCGGCGCAAGCAGCGCCAGCGCGAAGATGCAAGCAAGAGAAAACGCCTTGCGCATGCGGCTCACGCGATCTTCGCGGTGGTGGAGTCGGAGGCACCCTTGTTGTCGACCCAGCTGATCTTGAGATCGTCGCCCTTGGCGCCGCCCTTGAACGCGAACTTGACATAGGGGTCCTTCGACACCGCCGGTCCCCAATCCGCCAGGAACACCGTCTTGCCGTTGTGCTCGAAGGTCAGCTGCTGGATGAAATGCGCGGGGATGGTCTGTCCCTGCGCATCCTTGATGAAGCCGGAGTCCATCGGATGCTGGATCAGCGCCTGCACCTCGGTGGTGTCGCCGTTGTTGGTGGCGCGCACGCGAATGGTCGATGCCATGATCTTTATCCTGTAGTTAGCCGCCGCAGCCGCCGACGGTGACTTTGACTTCCTTGGCGGCGCTAAAGAGCTTGCCGCCGGATTCGATGATCGCGATCACGTTGCAGGTTTTCGCCATCTTCAGGCGATTGGCGACGGCAGGCACCGTGCCTGCCGGAATGACATACGACGCCGCCAGCGCATTCGGGTTCTCGCTCACGAAGAACGAAATGGACGTGACATCGGCGAGCGTCGTCGTCACAGCGATCGGCACGACCGCGCCGTTCTCGGCGATCTCGGGCGCGTCGAGCTTGATCTTGTCGCTAACCTCCGCGGTCTTGCCGTAGAGCGACTTGATCGCATCGGCGTCGCTCTTCTGTTTGAAGGCGTCCTCCGGATATTTGTCGTTGGCCGCCGCCAGCGACGGCGTGAACGACAAAGTGCCGAGGCCGAACAGCGCGACCGCGCCTGCGCCTTGCAGGATCAGGCGGCGAGTCGGGGACGGTTTGCTCATGATCAAAGGTCTCCAGAAAGACTTACAGCGTTTGCAGGAAATCGACGATGGCGCCGATTTCCTTCTCGGTCAGGATGCGGTTGCGGCCGAACGGCGGCATCACGGTCTGCGGATTGCGTTGGGTCTCGTCGGTGACGATGGCGATGAGATCCTTGCGATCGGGGTATTTCGTCTTGATGTCCGTAAGCGCCGGCCCGACCGTGCCGGGCGAGTCGCCGCCCTTGATCTCGTGACAGGTCAGGCAATTGCCCTTGCCGCGGTCGAAGGCGATCTTTTGGCCGTCGGCGGCGCCGGATTGCGCGTGAGAGCTGCCTGCGGACATCAACAGTGCGAGCGCGGCGAGCGCGGTTCTGGCGGAGGCTGGGATCACGGGCGTTTCCGGCGGTTTTGTCTCACGAATATAGGTGCTGAAAAGCACAAAGACCATTGGCTGGCAATCCGACCTTTGAGGCGCGAAAAACGCGGTTAAGATGGCTTTTGCGCGAGGGTCAAAAGGGTTGTTCCTGAGATGGCGGAGTATGTGGTCGAATTCGGCAAGGACGGGCAGGCCGAGACCGATGGCCGGCTCGATGCCGCGGCCTTTCATCGCAACCATGCGCCGATCTGGACCGTGCTGCAGCCCTTCCTCGCCGGCCAGACCGGCGACGTGCTGGAGGCCGGCAGCGGCACCGGCCAGCATGTGGTGCATTTCGCGCGCCATAGCCCCGACATCGTCTGGTGGCCGAGCGATCTCAATGAGGCACATCTGAAGAGCATCGCGGTGTGGCGCGCGCATGCGGGGCTCTCGAATATCCGACCGCCGCAGCGCATCGATTTGTCCGATCCCGCCTGGGACGCGGCGATGGCGGTGGCCGGTGGTCCGTCAAAACTGTTCGCGCTGTTCTGCGCCAATGTGATCCACATCGCGCCGTGGCGTGTTGCCGAAGGATTGTTCGCGGGCGCAGGCCGTATCTTGCGTGACGATGGCCGGCTGTTTCTCTACGGCCCGTTCAAGCGCGACGGCCAGCACATTGCGGCGTCCAACGCCGCGTTCGACACCAGCCTGCGGCAAAACAATCCGGAATGGGGCGTACGCGATATCGCCGATCTGGAGAGGCTTGCGGCGGCGAACAGTTTGCGGCTCGCAGAGACATTCGAGATGCCGCGCGACAACATGATTTTGATGTTTGTGCACTCTTGATCGTAGAGATCGTAGGGTCGGTTAGCCAACGGGTCGCGCGAATGCGCGCCCGATGATAAACTCCGCGTAACCCGCCGTTGTCGCGTGGCCAGGTGGCGGATTACGCTACGCTAATCCGCCCTACGCAGCTGCGTCTGTCCACCCGATCTTCTCCCGCAGAAACCCCAGCCCGAGCGCGACGAAACTCGCGCGCTCCTTGTTGTCCTTGCCGTAGCCGTGACCGCCCGCGGCCGGCTCGTAGAAATAAGCTTCGTAGCCCATCGCTTGCAGCTTCGCCGCCATCTTGCGGGCATGGCCGGGATGGACGCGATCGTCGCGGCGCGTGGTGGCCAGCAAGATCGGCGGATATTTTTGCCCGGGCTTCGCCGCATGATAAGCCGAATAGGTCTGCAGCCACGCCCATTCCTCGGGCTTATCGGGATCACCGTATTCCGCGATCCAGCTCGCGCCCGCGAGCAGCTTTGTATAGCGGCGCATGTCGATCAGCGGGATCGTGCAGAACAGCGCGCCGAAGCGCCCCGGATAGCGCGTCAGCATGTTGCTGATGAGAATGCCGCCGTTCGATCCGCCCTCCGCGGCGATCCGCTCCGGCCGCGTGACGCCGCGCCGCACCAGATCGGCGGCGACGGCGGCGAAGTCGTCGTGCGACAACTTCTTGCCGGCGTGTCGGCCGGCATCGTGCCAGCGCGTGCCGAACTCGCCGCCGCCGCGCAGGTTCACCTGCACCGTGGTGCCGCCGCGTTCCAGCCAGAGCTTGCCGAGCGAGGCGACGTAATAGGGCTTCACCGCCATCCCGAAGCCGCCATAGCCCGTCATGTAGACCGGCGCATCGCCGGTCTCGCGTGCCGGGCCGGTCTGCACATAGGGAATGCGCTCGCCATCGATGGAGATTGCCTCGTGCTGCGTGACGACGACACCATCGGCGCTGAAAGTCCGAGGTGCCCGCTTCAGTACAGCCGGGCTGGCGCCACCTCGTTCTATCAGCATCAGCGAGGGCGGCGTCAGCGGGTCCTGCACGTTGGCAAGCAGGTCGCCATTGCTTTCGGATTCGTGGGTGTCGAGACGCCAGACGTCGACGACCCCGATGTCGGGCAACCCCTGCAATGTCTGTTTGGTCCAGGCCTTGGCCGATGGCGTGCAGATTTCGAACACCGGCTTCAGCTCATCGAGGATCGACAGCACGAGCTTGCCTGCGGCCCAGAACCAGCCCTGCAGCGCACGCCGTGGTCCGGGCTCGAAGACAAGCGCAAAATCCCGGCTACCGGCGAGGAAGGCGGACAATGAAATCCCGATCACGCTGTCGGCTGCCCAGGTCTTGCCGCCGATGGTCCAATCCTCGCGCAGCTTGACGGCGAGCCAATCCTGGTGGATCTCGGTCCAGACCGTGGTTGGCAAATCCATTCGTGTTTTCGCGCCGGTCTCGTCGCCGAGCCAGAGATTGTGATTGAAGAAATCGATGCGTTCGATGAACCACACCCGCCGCTGCTCGCCGGTGTGGCTCACGTCGCAATAAGCCCACATGCTGCTCGCGGGGATATCGAAGAGCACCTTCGCGCGTTCGACCGGCTCGCCACGCCGCCATAGCCTGACTGTGCGGGAATAGCCCGATGTCGTGGCCATACCGTCGCCGAACGCGCTCGAGAGTAGCACGGTGTCGGCGTCGATCCATGTAACGCTGCCCTTGGCCTCCGGCAGGACAAACCCGTCAGTAACGAAGGCTTTCCTGTCCAGGTCGAACTCGCGCAAGGTAGCGGCGTCACTGCCGCCGCGCGACATGTTCAGGATTGCCCGCGAATGGTGTCCCGGGCAGGCGAAGGTCCAGCTCTGTAGCCAGTCGACCCCTTCGTCCGCGGCGAGCTTGTCGACATCGAGCAAGGTCTCCCATTCGGGTTTGGCCGTGCGGAAAGAGTCGAGCGTGGTCCGCCGCCACAGGCCGCGCGGATTGGCGGCGTCTTTCCAGATGATTATACAGATGCCGGCCACGGCGCGCGACGAAGGGGATGTTGTCGGGACGATCGTAGATCGCTTCCAGCGTGTCGCGATCGGCAGCGAACCGCGCGCCGCCGAATTGGTCCAGCGTTCGCCGGTTTTGTGCGGCGACGAAATCGAGCGCGCGCGCGCCTTCGACCTCTTCCAGCCAGAGATACGGATCGTCGTCGGGAGCGGCGAGGGTCGGCCGGTCGTCCATGCGCGAAAGCCTCACGTTGTTGCGAAAGCCGCCCGGCTCCTGATAGCGCAGAGAAGACCGTCAGTCCAATGTGCGTGGCGCGCATGGCGCGCGCCCGCTGGTGCCGGTTGATCGGCGCGGCGCGTCCATTAATAGTGGCGCGAAATCAATGGTGCGCGACCACGCGCGAGCGGAAATGCCGATGATCGATGTGACGGCCAGCGACGAGACAGCCAACGACGCACGCGCGCGCGCCAATGTGCTGCGGCTGGCCGCGGCGCAGGCGCTGACCGGCGCCAATGGGTCCGTGATCTTCGCCACCGGCTCGATCATCGGCGCGACCTTGGCGCCCAGCATCTCGCTCGCGACCGTGCCGCTCTCGCTCTATGTGCTCGGCATGGCCGCCGGCACCTTGCCGACCGGTTGGATTTCGCGCGCCTATGGCCGCAAGGTCGCCTTCATGATCGGCGGCGGTTTCGGCACGGCTACAGGCCTGCTCGGCGCCTTCGCGGTTCTGCACGCCTCGTTCTGGCTGTTCTGCTGCGCGACCTTCCTCGGCGGGCTCTATGGCGCGGTAGCGCAATCCTATCGTTTTGCCGCGGCCGACGGCGCCAGCGCCGCGTTCCGGCCCAAGGCGGTGTCGTGGGTGATGGCGGGCGGCGTGTTCGCCGGTGTGCTCGGTCCGCAGCTCGTGCAATGCACCATGGACATCTGGCCGCCCTACATGTTCGCGTTTTCCTTCGCGATGCAGGCCGTGGTCGCGCTGGTGGCGATGTTGGTGCTGGCGGGTGTCGATGCGCCAAAGCCCGCGGCCGCCGATCTGCATGGCGGCCGTCCCTTGTTCGAGATCGTATCCCAACCGCGCTTCATCGCAGCCGCACTGTGCGGCGTCATCGCCTATCCCATCATGAACCTGGTGATGACCTCGGCGCCGCTCGCCATGAAGATGTGCGGGCTCACCGTCTCCGATTCCAATTTCGGCATCCAATGGCACATGGTGGCAATGTATGGCCCGAGCTTCTTCACGGGCTCGCTGATCGCGCGCTTCGGCGCGCCGCGCATCGTCGCGCTCGGGCTCATCCTGGAAGGCGCCGCCGCCATCATCGGTCTGACAGGGATCACCGCGCCGCATTTCTGGGCGACCCTGATGGTGCTTGGCCTCGGCTGGAATTTCGGCTTTGTCGGCGCTTCCGCGCTGGTGCTCGAAACGCATCTGCCGCAGGAGAAGAACAAGGTGCAGGCCTTCAACGATTTCCTGATCTTCGGCACCATGGCGATCGGGTCGTTCTCCTCCGGCCAGCTGCTCGCCAATTACGGCTGGGATGCCGTCAACTACGTGGTCTTTCCGCCGGTCGTGCTTGGCCTCATCGTGCTGGCGCTGGTGTCGTTCGCCAAGCGCCGCGCGATGCAGCTGGAGGAAATGGACGAGTTTCCCGATCCTGTCTGATAGGGGTGACATACATGCCGACGCGCGCCCGTCTTGATGAATTCATCGCTACCGTCGAGTCCAACGACCATGCCGGCGCGATCGAGCGCTATTACACCGAGGACGCCAGCATGCAGGATAACATGGCGTCACCGCGGGTCGGCCGCAATGTCCTCGTCGCGCATGAGCGCGCCGTGCTGGAACGGATGGCGCAGGTGTATTCCAAATGCGTGTCATCGATGGTCGAGGGCGACCGCGTCGCCATTCACTGGAATTTCGAGATGACCGACAAGGCCGGCAAGACGCGCCGGTTTGACGAGGTCGCGCTGCAGGAATGGCGCGGCGACAGGATCTTCCGCGAGCGGTTCTTCTACGATCCCGCCACCATCAGCCGCTGATACCGCCATCTGCTAACACTTCGATCGGCATCGAAGCGATGTGATCTGGCGCACGGCCTGCGCATCCCTATTTTTGGCGTCCGGAAATCGGGTGTCGTCGCTGGCCGAAATGTGCCAACGACCAAAAAACGAAAGAATCGCCTTGGACGCCTCCACGCCTCACGCCGTCGACGAGAGCTCGCTCCGCTATGAAGGCTGGCGTATCGTCGGCGTCTGCTTCCTGGTCGCCACCTTCGGCTGGGCGTTCGGCTTCTATGGCCAGAGCGTCTATATCGCCGAGCTGCATCGCGCGCAGGGATGGCCGGCCTCGCTGGTATCGGGCGCAACCACCTTCTTCTATCTGTTCGGCGCCGGGGTCGTGGTGTTCGTCGCCGAAGCCGTGCGGAAATTCGGGCCGCGCAACTGCCTGATCGCGGGCACCTGCGCGACCGCGCTTGCCGCTGTCGGCATCGGCCAGGTCAACGCGCCCTGGCAGCTCTATCTTGCCGACGCCGTGCTCGCCTGCGGCTGGGCCGGCATGAGTCTCGGGATGATCAACAACACGCTCGGGCTGTGGTTCGACCACAAGCGCGGCATGGCGATCAGCCTGGCGCTGAACGGCGCCAGTTTCGCCGGCATCGTCGGCGTGCCCTTGCTGGTTGCCGCGATCGGCTATTTCGGGTTTGCGAAGGCGATGATCGTCGCGGCCGGTGTCATGATCGCGCTGGTGATCCCGACCGTGCTCGTCTTCGTCGGACGGCCGCCCCTGCATATGAGTAGCGCGGCGGCGGCGGTCGACGCGCCGTCGGGTATGCAGATCCGCAGCAGCGCGCTGCGCGACATCTCTTTTCTGTCAGTGACGGCGGCGTTCGCGATCGTGCTGTTCGCGCAGGTCGGCTTCATCGTGCACCTGATCTCGTTCCTCGACCCCCTGATCGGACGCGCCAGTGCCGCGTTCGCGCTGGCGCTGCTTGCCGCCATGGCGGTGGTCGGCCGGGTGCTGTTTTCGACCGCGATCGACCGGCTCAATCAGCGGCTCGCTTCCGCGATCTCTTTCGTCAGCCAGGCGGTCGCGCTGGTGGTGTTGATCAATTTCCGCGTCGAGTGGCTGTTGATCGCGGCCTGCGCGCTGTTCGGTTTTTCGGTCGGCAACCTGATCACGCTGCCGTCTCTGATCGTGCAGCGCGAGTTCGATGCGCGATCGTTCGGCGTGCTGGTCGCCTTGCAGACCGCGATCGGGCAGGTGACCTACGCGTTCGGACCCGGCGTGATCGGCGTGCTGCGCGATCTCTCCGGCAACTATACCGTACCGTTTTATTGCGCGATCGCGCTGGAGTTGATCGCCGCGGTGTTGATCATGATTCGCGGCAAGGGTTCATCATTGCGTAGATCGTAGGGTGGGCAAAGGCGCTCTTGCGCCGTGCCCACCTTCACGAGCACGTCGCGAATGGTGGGCACGCTTCTGCTTTCAGTTGTTGAAGGATTTGAGTGCTGGAGTCGCTTTGCCCACCCTACGGATCAGGCCACGCGCTGCCTCAGCAATTCCTCGACGTCCAACCGCTTCGTGAACATCGCAAGCCGGCCGTCGGCGGTGCGCGGCCACGCTTCCTGCGGCCGGTCCCAGTAAAGCTCCACGCCGTTCTCGTCGGGATCGCGCAGATAAAGCGCTTCGCTGACGCCATGATCGCTGGCGCCGTCGAGCGGAATGCCCGCGCTCAAGACGCGATGCAGCGCATCGGCCAGCGCCGGCCTTGTGGGATAGAGGATCGCGGTGT
The DNA here is from genome assembly GCA_963794775.1 of uncultured Alphaproteobacteria bacterium. Taxonomy (GTDB): domain Bacteria; phylum Pseudomonadota; class Alphaproteobacteria; order Rhizobiales; family Xanthobacteraceae; genus Bradyrhizobium. Next base: position 103,480 of record CAWCGA010000010.1, read on the forward strand.
GAAACAGGCCAGTGGTGCCGGGCGGCGGCGGATGGCCGCCCTTGCTCTCCCAGGTGTTGAGCCCGATGTGGTGATGGTATCCGCCGGCCGAAATGAACGCCGCGCTGTCGCCGAGCCGTTGCTGCAGCTCGAAGCCGAGCACGTCGCAATCCCAGCGCGCGGTCGAGATCGGCGACCTTGAGATGGACATGCCCGATGCGGGTACCTGATATGACGGGCGGGCTGGGGGACATCGAGTACTCCATCTTTATTCACCTCTCCCCGCGTGCGGGGAGAGGTCGCCGCGAAGCGGCGGGTGAGGGGGAATCTCCGCTTGCTCATGTATGGCGAGAAGCCCCTCACCCCAACCCTCTCCCCGTAAGAACGGGGAGAGGGAGAAGAAAGATCACACCAGCTCCGACACTTCGCCATCAGGCAGCTGAAACTCGAACGTGTTCAGCGTGAAACTCACCAGCGTGTAATAGCCGCATAGTCCGATCACCTCGGTCAACCCGCGCAAGCTCAACACGCTCGCCGCCTCGTCATACAGCGTCTTCGACAGGCCGTGGCCGTCATGCAGCGATTTTGCCACCTCATAGATGGTCTTGCCTTTGGGATCGTCGAAGGTCGGCGTGCGGCGGTCGCGGATCGCGTCGATAATCGCGGGATCCATGCCGCCCTTTAGCGCCAGCCGCCTGTGCGCCCACCATTCGTAATGCGCGGTGAAGTGCCGCGCCGTGACAAGAATGGCGATCTCCGACAGTTTGGCCGGAAACATGGTGTTGAAGCGCAACTCCTCGCCGAGCCGCGTGGCGTGCCGCGCCATCGACGGGCTGTTGAGCCAGGCCATCATCGGCGCCGGCGCCGAGCCGCGCTTGCCGGCGATCGCCTCTTCATAGGTCTGTTTCTGGTCGGCGTTCATTTCGCCAGGCGAAAGCAACTTTAGCCGCATCTGGGTTTCCTCTTGTTTTTCAATCGTTGGCGCGCACCGGTATATCCGATCGTCCCTCGCTGCGACATACGCGCTCCTGCATAGACATATTGAAATCCGCAAGCAGCCCGCTAAGGTCGGCGCAACGATCTTTACAGTGGAAACCACCGATGGCCGATCTCGACACATTCCGCAAAGACACCCGCGCCTGGCTGGAAGCGAATTGCCCGCCCGAGATGCGCAAGCCGATGACGGCAGATACCGACACGTTCTGGGGCGGGCGCAACGCGAAATTCTCCTCGGAAGCACAGCGCGTCTGGTTCGAGCGCATGCGCGACAAGGGCTGGACCGTGCCGCATTGGCCGAAAGAATATGGCGGCGGCGGCCTCGACGGCGAGGAAGCCAAGATCGTCCGGCAGGAGATGGCCGCGATCGGCGCGCGCCAGCCGCTGACCTCGTTCGGCATTTCCATGCTCGGGCCGGCACTTTTGAAGTACGGCACCGAGGCACAGAAGAAGGAGCACCTGCCGAAAATCACCGCCGGCCTGATCCGCTGGTGCCAGGGCTATTCCGAGCCGAACGCGGGCTCCGATCTCGCCTCGCTGCAGACCCGCGCGGCGCCTGATGGCGACGACTACGTCATCAACGGCCAGAAGATCTGGACGAGCTACGCCAACTACGCCGACTGGATTTTCTGTCTGGTGCGCACCGATCCCGCTGCCAAGAAGCATGACGGCATCAGCTTCATCCTGTTCGACATGGCTTCAAAAGGCGTGACGACCAAGCCGATCCTCTTGATCTCCGGCTATTCGCCGTTCTGCGAGACCTTCTTCGACAATGTGCGCGTGCCGCAATCGCATGTGGTCGGCACCGTCAATCGCGGCTGGGACGTCGCGAAATACCTGTTGCAGCACGAGCGCGCGATGATCTCGGGCATGGGCGAGCGCGGCGTCGGCCGTCCGCTCGGCCAGGTCGCTGCGGATTCGATCGGCGCCGACGAGCAGGGCCGGCTGGACGATGCCGGGCTGCGCAGCCAGATCGCGAATTTCGAGGTTGACGAGGCGGCACTGTCAGCCGCGGCCGAGCGCATGGTCGATCTGGCCAAGGCCGGCCAGGCGCATCCGGCGTTTTCCTCGGCGATGAAATATTACGGCACGGAGCTCAACAAGCGCCGCTACGAGATCCTGATGTCGGCAGGCGGCATCGACGCGCTGGAATGGGAGAGCGAGCGCTCCCGCGGCGGCGCACGTCCGCGCGCCTGGCTGCGCACCAAAGCCAACTCGATCGAGGGCGGCACCTCGGAGGTGATGCTCGGCATCGTCGCCAAGCGCATCCTCGATTTGCCGGGGGCGTGATCTAATCCCTCATCCTGAGGAGCGCGGAACGCGCGTCTCGAAGGATGAGGCCCCGACATCGGCCTCATGGTTCGAGACGACGCGTGCGCGCCTCCTCACCATGAGGGTCTACAGCGAAATCAATCGAAGAACAGAGTACCGGAAACACCCATGGCCCTCGTCCTCACAGAAGAACAATGGATGCTGCGCGACAGTGCGCGCGGCCTGATATCAGATAGGGCGCCGGTGTCGCATCTGCGGCAGCTGCGTGACGCCAAGGACGCGACCGGCTTCTCCCGCGAGCTCTGGAAAGAGTTCGCCGAGATGGGATTTGCCGGGCTCTTGGTGCCGGAGGAATTCGGCGGCAGCGCGCTCGGCTGTGTCGAGGCCGGCATCGTGATGGAGGAGATCGGCCGCACCCTGATGCCGTCGCCGTTCCTGTCGACCGCGGTGCTGGCGGCGTCCGCGCTGTCGCGCGGCGGCAGCGCGGCGCAGAAGGCCGAGCACCTGCCGAAGATTTCGAAGGGCGAGTTGATCGCCGCACTTGCGGTCGACGAAGGCACCAAGCACCGTCCGCTGCAGACCGAGCTCAAGGCCGTGCGTTCGGGCAACGGCTTCAAGCTGTCAGGCTCCAAAGCGCTGGTCGTCGATGGCCATGTCGCCGGTCTTCTCATCGTTGCGGCGCGCACGGCGGGCAGCGTCGGTGAAGGCAGCGGCATCACGCTGTTCCTGGTCGATCCCAAGGCCAGGGGCATCGCGACCGAGCGCACCGTCATGGTGGATGCTCACAACGCCGCCCGCATCGAATTCGCTGATGTCGAGGTCGACAGCGATCACGTACTCGGCGAGGTCGATCAGGGCCATGCGCTGCTCGAGGGCGTGCTCAATATCGGCCGCGGCGCGGTCGCCTCCGAAATGGTGGGCCTGAGCGAAGAGGTTTTCGGCCGCACCGTCGCCTATCTCAAGGATCGCAAGCAGTTCGGCAAGGCGATCGGCGAATTCCAGGCGCTGCAGCATCGCGCCGCGCAGCTCTATATCGACATCGAAATCACACGTGCCGCGGTGCTGAAGGCACTGCAAACGCTGGATGGCAATTTCGACAAGGCTGCGAACGCCGTTGCAGTCGCCAAGGCGCGTGCCGGCACGACTGCGACCCGTGCGGTGCAGGAAGGCGTGCAGATGCATGGCGGCATGGGCATGACCGACCAGTTCGACATCGGCTTCTTCATGAAGCGCGCGCGGGTCTGCGAGGAATTGTTTGGCGATGCCAATTTCCACGCCGACCGGGTCGCGCGCATGCGGAACTATTGAGCCATGGCAAACGCGGCACCCATTCGCTTCCGCGACAAGGCGATCAGTTTCGCCAATGGATCGGCCGGAGAGACCATCGCGATTCCCTCGGCCTCGCCCACCAACTATCACCATGTGATCGCAGGCCGCGGCGACATGGCGAAGGCCGGGCTCGACGGCAAGCTGTTCCTGCCGCCGAGAGGCAAGCGCGCCGCGGGTAAGCTGCCGCTGGTGATTATCGTTCCCGGCAGTCTCGGCGTAGCGCCATCGCACGTCACGCATGCGGAAACCTTGACCGACAACGGCATCGCCGCCTTCGTGCTCGACAATTTCGGCGGCCGCGATGTCACTTCCACCGTCGCCAACCAGACGCAGTTCTCGTTTGCGGCCAGCGCCTACGACGTGCTTGCGGCCTGGGCGGTGCTGTCGGGCCATGGTGAGATCGATGCCACGCGGATCGGCGCGCAAGGCCACAGTCGCGGCGGCTCCGCCGTGCTGTCGGCGGCGACGCGGCGCTTCGCCGACGCCGTGATCGGCAAGGGCAGGGGACTCATTGCCATCCTGGCCGCTTACCCGTGGTGCGGCCATCAGTTCCTCGATCCCCGCGTCGGCACGACCGAAGTGCGCGTACTGATGGGCGACGCCGACGAGTGGTGCTCGCCGATGCAGGCGCAGGGACATGTCCAGGCCCTGCGCCTCGCCGGCAGCAGCGCCAGCATGCGGCTGTTCGCCGGCGCGCAGCACAGTTTCGACCGCGGCACTGATATTGTGAACGTGCCGGATGCCGCTGTCTCGCCGGCCGCGCCCACCGCCTATCTCGCCGACGATGGCGCGTTCATCCATCCGATCGAGGGAACGCCGAACCCGACGCTGGTCGACCGCGACCTCATGGTCTACGGTCTGAAGGCCGGCTACGGCCGCAAGGGCGCGCGGATCGGCAGCCGCGGCGGCGACGACAATGCGTTCCGCGACGATATGGTCGCGTTCTGGCGCCGCGTGATGGCGGTTCCCAGCTGAAATTCGCACGAGTTCCTGCTTGACGAACGCATAACCTGTCAGTTATGGGTTAATCCATAACCAATGGGTTATCGATTATGTCGAAGGCGCAGGATATGCTGTTTCGGACGCTCGCCGATCCCACAAGGCGGGCGATCTTCGAACGGCTGTGCCGCGGCGGCGAGCAGACGGTTGGCGCGCTCACGGCGCGGGCCGGCGTGTCGCAGCCCGCCGTGTCGAAGCATCTCGGCGTGCTGAAGCAGGCAGGCCTGGTGCGCGATCGCCATGAAGGGCGCGAGACGCATTACAGCGCGCAAGTCTCGGCGCTGGCGCCGCTGCTCGACTGGACCAGCCAGATGACAGGGTTTTGGCAGAAGCGGTTCGACGACCTCGAGGACCTGCTCAAAAGGATGGACCAATGACCGTAACCGAAACGCGTACCGTCGTCGTCGAACGTGAGATGCCGCATCCGCCGGAAAAGCTCTGGCGTGCGCTCACCCAGCCGCATCTGATCGCGGAGTGGCTGATGAAGAACGATTTCGCACCCCAGGTCGGTCATCGCTTCAAGTTGCGCGGCGAGTGGGGCGGTGTGCTGGATTGCGAAGTGCTCGTGGTCGAGCCCAACAAGGAACTCGCCTACACCTGGAACCACGTCCACGACGATGCCGCCTTCAACCTGCAGAGCACCGTGACCTTCACGCTGACGCCGACGGCCGCGGGCACGCGGCTGCGCATGGAGCAGTCGGGCTTCCGACCCGATCAGCGCCAGGCTTTCGGCGGCGCCAACGCCGGATGGCAGCAGATGTTCGCCAAGCTGGAACAAGTGTTGGCGAACGCGTGACGTGACCGTAGGGCGGGTTAGCGATAGCGTAACCCGCCGTCCAACCGACTTGAACCCATTCGGCGGATTACGCCTTCGGCTAATCCGCCCTACGCCCTACGGATCGAGAAGAGCGACAATCATGAAAGCAGCAAAGAAAAGTCCCGCGACCAAAGCAAAGGAGGGAGCATCTCCCTCCAAACTGATCGACGGCAGGATCAAGGAACTCGGTGATTGGCGCGGCGAGACGCTGGCGCGTATCCGCGCAATCATCAAGCAGGCCGACCCCGATGTGGTCGAGGAATGGAAATGGCGCGGCGTTCCCGTATGGGAGGACGGCGGCATTATCTGCACCGGCGAGATCTACAAGGCCGTCGTGAAGATGACCTTTGCCCACGGCGCGGCGTTGAAGGATCCCGCAAAACTCTTCAACTCCAGCCTCGACGGCAATGTCCGGCGCGCGATCGACATCGCCGAAGGTGCAAAGATAAACGAGAAGGCGTTGAAGGATTTGATCCGCGCCGCGGTCGAGCTCAATCGGGCAAAGAAGAAGCCGGCGAGAAACAAGACGAAATAGAACGCAACGTTCGCTTAACCCTGCTCCTTAGCGGTTGCTAAGGGGATTTGCCTTATCCGTGACGCCACGCCGCGAGAGAAGCTCGCCTTTCGATCCAGAACGGTTTTCTTGGACAGGGGAGCGGGACAGCGGACGTGACACTCATCATCAGATTTTTGAAGGACGAGAGCGGCGCGACGGCCATCGAGTATGGGCTGATTGCCGCCGGCATTTCGCTTGCGATCATTTCCATCGTGAACGGACTCGGCACCAACCTCCGAACAAAGTTCACCTCGATCAACACCTCGCTCAAGTAATTCTTCTGTCGCATGATCCGGACGACCGGGCACCGGTTGTCCGAGCAAGGTCATGCGGCAGGGATAGTGCGTCGTTCTCAGAGGCGCGCTGGCAGTACAAACTCCCGCCCGGCGGGCGGGAGTTTGTGCCTTCTTTCAAAGCTCACCCATTCCGATAGGTGTAGCTGTATCCGTTCAGCGCCGGTGCGCCGCCGAGATGGGCGTACAGCACCTTCGATCCCTCGGGAAAGAAGCCCTTCTTCACCAGATCGATCATGCCCTGCATCGATTTGCCCTCATAGACGGGGTCGGTGATCATCGCCTCCGTGCGTGCCGCGAAACGGATCGCCTCGTTGGTCTCATGGCTCGGCACGCCATAGGCCGGATAGGCGTAGTCTTCCAGAATCACGATCTCGTCGTCGCGCACCTTGCGGCCGAGCTCGACCAAGTCCGCTGTGTTGTCGACGATCTCGCGCACCTGTGCGCGCAGCTGCGCAGGCGTACCCGAGCCGTCGATGCCGATCACCCGGTGCGCGCGGTCGTCGGCGGCAAATCCAACGATCATTCCGCCTTGGGTCGAGCCGGTGACGACGCAGACGATAATGTAGTCGAACTTCACGCCCATCTGCGTTTCCTGCGCGCGCACCTCCTCGGCGAAGCCGACATAGCCGAGCCCGCCATATTTGTGCACGGAGGCGCCGGCCGGGATCGGATAGGGCTTGCCACCGGAATCCTTCACCGACTGGATCGCCTCCTCCCAGCTCTTGCGAATGCCGATGTCGAAGCCGTCATCGACGATGCGGCTCTCGGCGCCCATCAGCCGCGTCAAGAGGATGTTGCCGACCCGGTCATAGACGGCGTCCTCATGCGGCACCCAGCTTTCCTGGATCACCACGCATTTCATGCCGATCTTGGCGGCGGTCGCCGCCACCATGCGAGTGTGGTTGGACTGCACGCCGCCGATCGAGACCAGCGTGTCGGCATTGGAGGCGATCGCATCCGGCACGATATATTCGAGCTTGCGCAACTTGTTGCCGCCCAGCGCCAGCCCCGAATTGCAGTCGTCGCGCTTGGCATAGATCTGCACCTTGCCGCCGAGCGCGGCCGTCATGCGCGGCAAATGCTCGATCGGCGTCGGGCCGAAGGTCAGGGGATAGCGGGCGAACTTGTCCAGTCTCAGCATGCGGGTCTCCTTGCAATGGGGACTATAGCCGGAAGCGGGATGCATTGAACCGGTTGACCTCCGCCGGCGTCTCATAGGCCAGCTGAGGGACTCCCATGAGCGTGCCGAAAAAGCTGGCCTTGATCGCGCTCGGCTATGTGCTTTCGCTGATGGCCGGCTGTGGCGCCGTCACCGTCAACGAGCTCATGATGCCGGCAGACATTTCCCAGGGTTCGCCGGGCATGGTCGCCTTCGGCGACATGATCCTGTTCGTGCTGGTGACCGGCTTTGTCGGCCTGCTCCCGACCCTGTTTCTGCTGCGGCTCGCCATCGACAAGGCCCCGCGCGCCTCGCTGGTTGCGCTTGTTGTGGTCGCGCTGGCCGGACCGCTGAGCTGGCTGACCATGAAGCTTCTGGCGGGTGGGCCTCCCGCGGCGCCCTATCCGGCTTTTCTCAGGTTTCTTGGTCCGCTGATTGCCTTCGGCGCCATCCCACGGATCGTCATCGGACCGGTGCTGGTCGTGGCAGAAGGGTTGGCCATGCTCCTTGTCCGGCAGCGCAACATGCGCATCGTGCTGGCCGTGGCGATCCTGATGGACCTCGTCCCGATGGGCATCTACGCGTCCCGTATGGCGAGCGCGTTCGGCCATTAACCCCACCAAAAGTATTTGCAGACAAATCACCCGAGACAGGCGTATCGTCGTTACGGGCGTTAGGGGACTCTCACCCATGGACATCGCGGAGCGATTCTTCGTCGCCGCCGCAGCGGCGAGCCTGTTGCTCATCGTTGCAACGGCCTGGATTGTTGAGCTGAGCTAGGCTCATAAGCGGCGCTTGACCTGATTTTGCGGGACCGACACCGGCCCGGCCTCGAGTTGGTTGCGGCCTTAAAACACCGAGCATGCAAAAGCCCCGGACTCTCGTCCGGGGCTTTGCCGTTTAGAGGGGCGTTCTCAGTACCGCGCGACGACCGGGCCGCCAAACGTGTAGTTGATGCGGACCGTGCCCATATCGACGTCCTGCCTGATGGTGTCGGTGCGCCCGACCGCAGTGAACGTCGCCGGGAAGACCACGCTGTGGCTGCCCATGAACAAATGATCGTATTCGAGGCCGACCGACAGGTTCGGCGCAAAGCCGAATTCGATGCCGGCGCCGACCGCGCCGCCCCAGCGGGTTTCGCTCGTGGAATTGAAGATCGCGCCGGTGCCGGTGAAGAAGCTGTTGTACTTGTCGTCGGTCACCGCCGCGCCGCCCTTCGCATAGAGCAGCACGTTGCTGAAGGCGTAACCGACCTGGCCGGTGAACAGGCCGATGGCGTCGATCTTGGTCTGGTTGGTGTAGGGAATGATCGCGGTCAGGCTGGAATTCGAGCCCTTCAGATTGGCCCAGTCGCCCTGGGCTTCGACGCCGAACACCCAGCTGGACATCTGCCAGCGATAGCCGATCTGGCCGCCGGCCATGCCACCGGTCGCGTCGTGGCAGCCTTCCGAATTCGGGTTGACGGCAACGCCGGCCACGCTGGTGATGGTGTAGCAGTTGTGACTGGTGCCGCCGCCGCCATTGATGCCGGCATAGAAGCCGCCCCAGTTGTAGATCGCTGCAATGGGCGGCGGCGCCGTGTAGGGAACGGGGCTCCGCGCCGGAAGGTCGGCGGCGTTGGCCGCAGCAGTGAAGCCGGCAACCAGTCCGGCGGCGATCATGACAACACGTTGCATTCCCGGTCCTCACCTCAAAAACAAGCGAGTGGTTTCTCGCATGAATGGGGGTGATGTGACAGACTGTCCCAGCGTTCGTCCGATCTTTGCCATTGAGTGTTGCGAAATTGCCCCAACAAATATCCAATAATTATGGAGGAGCCAGCCATGCCAAATCGTCGGACATTTCTTGGACTTGCGGCCGCTGCGCTCGCAGCGCCGCAGCTTTCTCGGGCTCAGAATCCTGACAAGGCGATGACAGCCTTCTTCTATGTCAGCCTCGGTCCCACCTTGCGGCTCTACCAGATCGATCCTGAGAACGCCGGGCTCATCGAGCGCGGCACGATGCAGCTGCCCGAAAACATCCAGTATGCGTGGCCGCATCCCTCGGCGCCGTTCCTCTATGTCGCCTCCAGCAATGGCGGCTCGGGCACCACGGGCGTCACGGGCAACCGGCATTTTCTCAGCGCGCTTCGCATCGACAAGGCGAGCGGCGAATTGCAGGCGCAGGGTTCGCCGGTCGCGCTGCGCTCGCGTCCGATCCACTGCAGCGTCGATGCATCGGGCGCCTTTGCGTTGACCGCCTACAACAATCCGAGCAGCGTCGCGGTGCACCGGATCAACGCGGACGGCGGCCTCGGCGAGGAAGTCGCGCAGACCAGCCAGCTCGACTGCGGGATTTTCGCCCACCAGATTCGCACCACGCCGAAGAACGACGCCGCGATCCTGGTGTGCCGCGGCAACGACAAGAGCAAGGACAAGCCGGAAGATCCCGGCGCGCTGAAATTCTTCTCCTTCAAGGACGGCCAGCTCGCCAACCGCGTCACGGTCGCGCCCGAGGGCGGTTTCGGCTTCGGACCGCGCCATCTCGAATTTCACCCGACGCTGCCATTCGTCTATGTCTCGCGCGAGCGCGAGAACAAGCTCAACGTCTATCGCCTCGTCGACGGCGTGATCGATCCGCAGGCGCTGTTCGTCAAGGAGACGCTGGCCGCGCCCGACAAGATCGTCTCGCGCCAGTCCGCATGCACGCTGCATGCGCATCCGAACGGCCGCTTCCTGTATCTGGCCAATCGCGCCTTCGACACCGTCAAGGTCGATGGCAAGGATGTGTTTCCCGGCGGCGAGAACAACATCGCGGTGTTCGCGATCGATCAGACGACCGGTGAGCCGACGGCCATCCAGCACGAGGACGTGCGCGGCATCTATCCGCGCACCTTCGCGCTCGATCCCACCGCGCGCATGCTTGCGGTCACCGACGTCGAGTGGAAACTGGTGCGCGAAGCGCGTAGCATCGGCACCATTCCCGCCAATATCTCGACCTTCAAGGTCGGCGACGACGGCAAGCTCACCTTCACCAACAATTACGAGGTCGATACGCGCCAGGGGATGCAGTTCTGGAGCGGCATGGTGAGTGTGGGGTAGCTAGGTTTTCGTCATTGCGAGCGAAGCGAAGCAATCCAGCTTTATCACCGCGCAAGACTCTGGATTGCTTCGTCGCTTCGCTCCTCGCAATGACGGATCAATACGGCGGCGGCTTCCGCTTGCGCTGCTCGCTCGCTGCTTCGATCCACCACATTAGATCATCCGCGAAGCGCGGGAAGGCGTGCTCGACGGCCGCGCCGGCGGCGCCGATCGGTTCGCCCTCGGCCGACAGGGTCTGGGCGATCGGCCCGACCGCTATCGTGCTCGAGATCACGATCATGCCCATCTCCGACAACGTGCCGTGCCAGGCGGTCGCGGAGCGCGCGCCGGACAGCCGTCCGGCCGAATAGCTCACGATCGCGGCGGGCCGCCAGAACCATTCTTCCAGGAAATGATCGGTGAGGTTTTTCAGCCCCGGCTGCATGCCCCAATTATATTCGCCAGTGACGAACACGAAGCCGTCGGCGCTGCGGATCTTGCCGGCCAGCTCCTCGAGCGCAGGCGGCGCCGCGCCTTTCGGATGCTCCTTGTACATGCGGTCGAGCATCGGCAGGTTCACTGCCTTGGCGTCGATGAACTCGACGTCGCAACCGCGGCTGCGCAGCCGCTTGGTTACGAAGTCCGCGAGCCGGATTCCCATCCGGTCGGACCGGTACGAGCCGTAGAAAACGAGGATGCGCATGATGTCACCGCCAGTTTCTCACCACCAACTGATCTTCCCGATCGAAACGGTGGCGGTGCGCCCGGCAACGAGAAGAAGGTCCGGCGGCACATTGTCGAGCTTGATGCGCACCGGGATGCGCTGCGCCAGGCGCACCCAGCTGAAGGTCGGATTGACGGTGGCCAACAGCTCGCTGCTGGTGCCGCGGTTCTGGTCCTCGATGCCGTAAGCGATGCTCTCGACGTGCCCCGACAGCACGCGCGGATCTCCGATCAACTTTACAGCCGCACCTTCGCCGATATGGATGCGCCGCAGCTTGGTTTCCTCGAAATAGCCCTCGACGCGGTAGGTGTCGGAATCGATCAGCGCAAACACGCTTGCCCCGGCATTGACGTAACGCCCCGGCAGCAGGGCGAAATTGGTGACGATGCCGTTGACCGGCGCCACCACCGTCGAGCGCTCGAGATTGAGCTTGCCGACCTCGAGCGCCGCGTTGGCCGCGTCGAACTCGGCTTGAGCGACGTCGACGGCTTGCTGCCTCTGTTCGACCTGCTGGACGGTAATCGCGGCGCTGCTCAGGGCCTTGCTGCGCTCAAGATCGCGCCTCGCCTGCTCGAGCGTCGCCTGCCGGGCGGCGACCTCGGCTTTCGCCTGATCGAACGCATATTGAAAGCGCCGCTGGTCGATACGGAACAGCTTCTGGCCCTTGCTCACCTTTTCGTTGTCGCGAACGAGGACGTCACTGATCAGGCCGGAAACGTCCGCGGCGATCGTGACCACGTCGGCGCGGACGCGGCCGTCGCGCGTCCACGGCTCGAGCATGTAATAGCTCCAGAGCTGCCAGCCGACGGCAATCGCGACCGCAACCACAAACAGCGTGAGCAACACGCGACCGGAAGAGGTGAAAAAGTTTTTCATCGCTCCATTCCTCATGCCAGCGGGAGAATGCTTGCGCTCGCCGCCGTGACGACCCCGAGCAGAATGACATAGAGCGCGAGATCAAACAGCGCGCGATGCCAGACCAGACGATAAAAGCCATAAGCATCCAGGACCCGCTTGATCGCAAGCTGAAGCAGGAAGGCAATGGCGGCAAAGATCGCGAAAGCCGGAAAGTAGACGCCGTAGATATCGAATTCGCCGATCACCCTACGCTCCGATCATGTCACGGTGCTGGCCGCGCCGGGCCCGGATAGCGCTGCGCTCGTCTGCTCGATTTGCCCCGGCCGATACTCCGGCGCATCAGGATAGAGGGTCTGCCGCAAGCCGACAATCGCGGCGACGCAGGCCTGCGTGGCCGCGCTGCAGGCCGCCACTTCGCCGATCGCACTGTCGATCTTCTGCAGCAATTGCGCGTCAAGCTGTTCGACCCGGCCGTGCGCCAGGGCGCGGAAATGCGCGGCGAGGCTCGGAAACATCGCCGCCAGCGCGTCTTGCGCCGGCTTCGACATGCTCGGCGCGATCGATTGCGTCTCGATCATGTTGACGCCGAGCCGCAGGTCTTCGAGCGCATCGGCGAATTCATGCTGCGGTCGCGGCTCGAAGCGCGGTTGCCGGTACAGCAACAGCGCGACACGATCCAGCATGTGACTGGCCCATTGCTCGCGGGTCGGCTGCGCGCGTCCGGCGGCAAGGTCGGCAAGGTCGCGATAGATGGCCCGCATCAAGCGCCGCGCGCTGGCCTGGGTGCCTATCGCCCGGATCAGCCGGGTCACGATCAGGGCTACGACGCCGCCGAGCACGAACGCGCTGTTGGAATTGATGATGGCCGCGAGATCGGCGGTATAGCTCGTCTGCAGGCTCAATTCGACATTGAAACCCAGGGCGAGCGCCAGGCCGACCGGTGCGTAGGCCGGCGTCGCCATCAACAGGCCGGCCGGAATCAGGACAAACGCAAGCACGGCACAGAGCAGCACGAATCCGCCGATCGCCGGCAACACGAAGAACTGGTAGAGGATCACGATCGGAATGCACAACGCCAGTAGCAGCGTGATGTTGCGAATGGTCGGCGTCGGGTCGTCCAGGGACGCAAACAGAGTGCAAGCCACGGCGGCAAAAGGCAACGGCCGCGGCGCCTTCCGGCCAGGCGGTCGCGATCCAGAAGAACGCACATATGCTCATCGCGACGCCGGCCGCCAATCCCGTTAACAGCGCGATGCCCGGATCCGTGTGCATCGGTTTGGGCCCGATCTGCTCGGCTGCTGCACGGACTTCTGCGGTCGGCGCCTGCGCTGGGTCGGCGAGATATCCGGTAAAATCGAGAGTGGCCTGCCAGGCGTCGATGAGCTCGATCAATCGAACGCCGAGATTGACCTTCACGAGGTCCGCCCAGGGTGATTGCGGGCTGACCGTCGGCATGATCGCGGCGCAGGCGAGCTTCAATTCTTCCGCGCGCCGTTGGTCGCGCGGCGCGTCCAGCTTCATCCAATCGCCGATTTCGGCCAGCAGGCGCGTCAGCTCCGCATCGAGCGGCCCCAGGCGCCGAAGCAGCGTCAGGCGATCCTCGATGGCGCTCACCAACGGCAACAACGTCACGATCTTGCGGTCGAAAGCGCGAACGGCGCCGAGATCCGGGCGATGCGCCGCGGTGTCGAAGCGCAAGCTCGTGCCGAGCAAATAGAGTTCGGTGACATCGGCTGCGATCCGGCGCCGTTCCATCTCGACTTCCGGGGTCGCTTGCTGGATCAAGCCATCGGCAAGCCAACGCCGCGTGTCCGCAATCGTGCCTCTCAACTTCTGCGCAAAGGCGGAGAACACGCTTTTCGGAAAGATGACGCCGTGAACGATGGCGGCGCAGACGACGCCGAGCGTGATCTCCTCGACGCGCGACACCGCGGTGTCGAACACCGTGGCCGGTGCAAGCACGCTCGGAAAGCCGATCAAGGCCGCGGTATAGCCCGACAGCACGAACATGTAGGATCGCGGCGTGCGGTCGAGCAGCGAAACGAAGACGCAGAGCGCCACCCAAAGCATGATCGCAAGGGTCGTCAGCTCGGGCGCGTCGACCAGATTTGGAACGATGGCGACCATGGCGGCAGCGCCGACGAAAGTGCCGATGGCGCGATAAATGGCCTTGGCCCGCATCGCGCCGGACAGCGGCTGGCTGGTCAGATAGACCGTGGTCATGGCCCAGCCCGGACTCTTCAGGTCCAGACTGAAGGCGATGAACATCGTGAGGATGGTCGCGATATAGCAGTTGACGGAGAATATGATCGGCCGAATGCCAATGCTCCTGATCATACCATGTCCACTTCGTCGCGCCGCCCTTGGCTACACTGCCGAAAGTTACGCCGATCGCGTGGACGGCGCCAGTATCGCGTTGACGATCATCGCGCGGCGAATAGGGGTCTGTAACGACAGCCACTTTCATGACCGGCCGTTTCCAGCATAAGGTGACTGTCTGATCGAAGGAAGGGAAAGTCCATGGAAGTCAAGCTGCATCATGTGAACTACGCGACCAAGGATGTCGGCGCAGTCGCGGAATTTTACCGATCGCTTTTCAAGATGAAGCCGGTGCCCGGCCGCGGAGATGCGCGGATCACGGCGCAGGGCTACGACGGCAAAGTCGAGTTTCTGACGGACGGCACGACCGAGTTTCACATTGCACGGCAGGACCTCGGCATCGCATTCCGGACAAATCAGAGTCTCAATCCGCTTGATCGCGGTCACATCGCGTTTCGCACGGACGACATCGAGGCATTCAAGGCAATGTTGAGAGAGAAGAATATTCAATTTGCCGACTACGGGGTTTGGGCCATGGGTGGCTGGTATCAAATCTTCCTCCAGGATCCGGACGGTACAATCGTCGAAGTGCACCAGACCGATTACAAGAAGCCGGCTTAGCCGCAGCGTTTCCGTCGCGGACATAGTTTGGCGACGGAATTCTCAGCGCGCGTATTCAGCCCCTTCACCGGAGTTACTCAATGCGAATTGGCTGTCTCGGCCTCGGCAACATGGGTCAACCAATGGCGGGCAAGTTGCTCGACGGAGGTCACGAACTCTGGGTTCATGATGTCCGGGAAGAAGCCATGCTCCCGCTTCTCGAGCGTCAGGCAAGGAGGGCGGGTTCGGCGAAAGAACTGGCGGACAGGTGTGAGACGATCGTTGTGTCGTTGCCCACGCTCGAGATTTTCCGGCACGTCCTTTCCGGACCCGATGGTTTGCTGGCGGGAAAAGCCATCAAGACTTTGGTCAACACCTGTACGGTCGGCGTACCATTCATCCGGGAAATCGAGTCGGCGTGCATTGCGTCCGATGTTACCGTCATCGATGTTCCCATCAGCGGCGGCGTTGCCGGCGCCAGGGCGGGCACGCTGGCCATGATGGTGTCCGGAAATCCGGCCAGGGTTTTGGACCTGATACCGGTGTTCAAACTTTGGGGGCAGACGGTCGTCGTTGCCGGCGACAGGCCTGGCGCTGCTCAGGTCATGAAGCTCACCAACAACATGCTCTGTGCGGTTGCCTTTGTTGCCACGTCAGAGGCAATGACGATGTCGGGCAAGGCAGGCATTCCAGACGATGCCATGCTGCAAATTCTCAACAACGGAACTGGCCGTAATTTTGCGACGACGCACCTTTTTCCCCACGCCATACTGCCCGGCACTTTCGACTTTGGCGCAACCATCGAAATCCTCATGAAGGATGTCGATCTCGCCATCGAGCAAGGCGAAGAGCTGGGTGTTCCGATGTGGGTCAGCCAGGCGGTACGATTGGTGTTGAAGCACGGCGTGTTTCAAGGCCGCGCACAGCAAGACCTGTCGCGTATCGTTGAGATCATTGAGGATGGGACGCGCAAGTAATATTTATGTTGGAAGGCAGCGGCGAAAATGAAAGCAAAATGGGTCACGGTCATCGTGGGCGCGTGCATCGCGGCCGCATCATGGGCGCCGCTATGGATCGTCGAAGCGTATGACCGCTATGCGATGCCCGTCGGTCTCGGCCTGTTTGCCATTGCCGGCAGTCTTGTCGGCGGCGTGATCGCCCTGGTCGGAGTCATCGGGCTCATCCAGGCCGCGCGCGCCTCGAAGGGGCAGTCCTGATAGAGGAGCGGAGGGTTGAGACGGTCCGGCGTCAGCGAAATGCGGCTGCTTACGAACATCGTCGATCCCGACCATCCTCAGGCGAAGTGATCGAACTCGCTCAATGCGATACGCACCTCGCGGGCGAAATCGACCAGCGATACCGTGAAGGCGGCAAGCGAAGCCACGAACAGCAGCGCGACCCCGCGCTCATGCGGAATCGCGAAAAACGCGCTGACGAACGCTACGATCACCAGCACCGTCAGCGTAATGCTGCTGACGACCGCCCAGAAGATGGCCCTGTTCAGCATCGCGCTACGACGCATCAGGCGCGGCAGATCGGCCCGGAGCCGGTGTTTGGCGGTGTCGGTATCCGATATCCCGTTCAAGAGGATCGTTCGGTCGATGATCCTGTTCAGGCGTGAAATCAGGACCGCAATGAATGCCGCAGTTGCCCCCAGCAGGAATGCAGGCGCTGCCGCTTGCGAGATCACATGCGAGAGCTGACTGACCGACGGCGTATCTGGCAGCATCGTGATCGATCTCTTCTACTTCGTCACCAGATGCTTTGTCGGCGTTACCCCGGTCGCCACGGCCTCTGAGATCGAGAACGTCAGCCAGGTATTCCACCCCGACGGCCGGTTGGCGGCATCCATTTCGCCATATCCCTTCACGCCGATAAATGCCTGATTGTCTCCGATCTTGAAAATGTAGCCAAGCTGCGGGCCGATACCGAAAACGCGCGAGCGGAAACCGCCGAGAATGGCCGGCTGGCCGAAATCGTCCGTGATCTGCTGATAGGCGTAGCCGACGAACCCGACGAAGACCTGCTTGCCCAGGAACTGCGACACGCCCCAATCGAAGTGGAAATCGACGCCGCTCTGGTATTGCGTATCGGGGTTCTTGAAATTGTAGGTGAAGCCGCCGACGCCGGAAAGCTCGGTACCCGTTGCCGGGTTCAAATAGGTGTAGCCGGCACCGAAGTCGATGGCGCCGTGACCGATGCCGATATTGGAAAGCCGGGTGGGATCGTAGTCGCCGACCGGAATGTCGCCGGCGCCGTAAACCATGAAATTATTCACCCCCTGATTCCACTTCAGCTTCACCGTTGGATAGAGGTCGCCATAGGAGGTGAGTGTATCGGACAGGACTCCACTGAACGTGTTGCCAAGCGGCCCCGTCAGCATACCGGCGAGGGTCGCGGAGTTTCTTCCCCAGATGCCCGCTAGCGTCGCCGACAACTGGCCTCCGAGTACCGGGTTCGCAAAAGTATAGGTCGGCGCGATGAATTGCAGGTCGGCTTGGCCGCGCAGCGCGACATTCAGGCTGAAATTGAGGGTCGGGGAAAATCGTCCGACCTGAAACTCGCGCGACACCGCCGCCGCTCCCGATGCTTCGACGGACGTATGGTAGTAGATCGTCGCAACCGACCAGCCCGGTGTCGTGGGAGTTGCCGACAGGCTGCCATATAATCCCGGTAGCCAGAACGAGATGCCGCTCTCGTCGGCGTAGGCCGCTTCCGACATGGACCCCAACATCAGCGGAGCCACGATGATGCCGAAGCACGCGCGCCGGCGGTTGGAGTTTCGTGGAGCGACGTTGTGCGCCATCTTGCTTGACTCCGACCGCCCCGACATCAGTGCCTCAACCCTAGATTGGCACCAGATTGAAGGGCGCGCTACAATGCAAGATCGGTTCGGATCATCAATCACTGCAGCTGTTGCGCTAACGCCACGTTGCTACCAGCTTCGCAGCGCAAGCCCCACTCCTTTACCGTAATGCGGCCAATGATAAATCAGGATGCAGCCATGCTTCCGATCATCGGCGCAGATCAGCGATCAATTTGAGGTTGACGGGTAAGATCGGACGGCAGAGGTTATCCACGGGCGAGATCTTCAAACGGGGAAGAGTGCTGACTGGATTCCCGCGCTGCGCGCATCAATGACGCGGCGAGGTCACGAATGTGACAGTTTGGAGTTTGCGCATGGTAGCGCGCGCCGGCATCGAGCCGCTCGATCGGCTAGCGGTGGAAAGCCGGACGGATGACATGCGCTGGATTCCCGGCGGCACGTTCCGCATGGGCTCCGACGATCACTATCCTGAGGAAGCGCCGGTGCATCGGGTGACGGTGGACGGCTTCTGGATCGACACGACGCCGGTGACGAACCGTCAGTTCAAGGCGTTCGTGAAGGCGACCGGTCACAAGACCTGCGCGGAGATACCGCCCGATCCCAAGGACTATCCTGGCGCTTTGCCGGAGATGATCTACGCCGGCTCGCTGGTGTTCGTGCCGCCGCCGAGGGTCAACGGTCTGCGCGACTGGAGCCAGTGGTGGTCCTTCATGAAGGGCGCCGACTGGCGGCATCCCTATGGCCCGAAGAGCAACATCAACACGTCGGACAACCACCCGGTTGTGCACGTCTCCTATTCGGATGCGTTGGCCTATGCGCGCTGGGCGGGCAAGGACCTGCCTACCGAAACCGAGTGGGAGTTCGCGGCACGCGGCCGCCTCGACGGGGCCGAGTTCGCCTGGGGTGAGGAGTTTACGCCTGGCGGCACGCATATGGCCAACACCTGGCAGGGCGAATTTCCGCAACAGAACCTCAACGCAGACGGCTACGAGCGCACCTCGCCGGTGACGGCGTTTCCGCCGAACGGCTACGGCGTCCACGACATGATCGGCAATGTCTGGGAGTGGACGTCGGACTGGTATTCGCGGAAGCACGAGGCCGACGCACCGAAGGCTTGCTGCGTTCCCGAGAACCCGCGCGGCGGGCGCGAGGACGCGAGCTACGACCCGCGCCAGCCTCAAATCAGGATACCGCGCAAGGTCATTAAAGGCGGCTCGCATCTGTGCGCGCCGAACTATTGCCGCCGCTATCGCCCGGCGGCGCGACATGCGGAGGCGATCGATACCTCGACCAGTCATCTCGGATTCCGCTGCGTGACGAGGACACCGGTTGCGGAATGATCATTCAGTCCTCGTAGTGGAGAAGGAGCTCGAGATGCCCAACGACATCAAGAAGCGAGAAGGACACGAAGCACCATCGAACGAAATCAAGGACGGGGCACCCAGCCGTCGCAACGTCCTGCTCGGCTCGTCGGCGCTGGTGGCTGCAGCGACGATGACTTCCGGCGCACTCGCCCAGGCGCAAAATGCCGCGCCAGCCGCCACTGCTTCGGCGCCGAGCGGTCGCAAACCCAATATCCTCGTCATCATGGGCGATGACATCGGTTGGTTCAATCTGGGCGCATATCATAACGGCATGATGCTCAACGCGACCCCCAATCTCGATAAGCTTGCGAGCGAAGGGATGCGACTGACGGACTATTATGCAGAAGCCAGCTGTACGGCCGGTCGCGCCAATTTTATTTGTGGTCAGCTTCCTATCCGCACTGGCTTGACCACCGTTGGGCAGGCCGGTTCGGCCCTCGGAATGCCCGACGCGGCTCCGACAATTGCGACTGCCCTCAAGTCGTTGGGTTATGCGACCGGCCAGTTCGGGAAGAACCATCTTGGCGATCGCAACAGCATGTTGCCGACAGCGCACGGCTTCGACGAATATTTCGGTTACCTCTATCATTTGAATGCAATGGAAGACCCGTTCTACGGGACCTACCCACCCGACTGGAAAGCGACCGTCGGTCCGCGCGATCTGATCCACAGCTTTGCAACCGATGTCGATGACCCGACGGAGCAACCGCGCTGGGGCAAAATCGGCAAGCAGAAGATTATCGACGAAGGTCCGCTGCCGCCCGAACCGGTCGCGGGCATCAAATACAACATGGGAACCTTCGACGAGGTGATTACCGAGAACACCATCGCATTCATGGACAAAGCCAAAAAGGACAACAAGCCGTTCTTTGTCTGGATGAACCCGACGCGCGCGCATGTGCTGACGCATCTGTCGCCCAAATACGAGGCGATGCGCAATCCGCAAACCGGCTTCGGACTGGAAGAGGCCGCGCTCAAGCAGATGGACGACAACATCGGCGTGGTGCTGAAGTGGATCAAGGATCAGGGACTCGACGACAACACCATCGTCGTCTTCACGACTGACAACGGCGCCGAAACCTACACCTGGCCCGACGGCGGCACGACGCCCTTTCTGGGAGCCAAGGGCGAAGTCACTGAAGGCTCGTTCCGCGTGCCCGCGCTGATCCGCTGGCCAGGACACGTCAAACCCGGCTCTGTCGGGAATGGCATCATGTCGGGTCTCGATTGGTTTCCGACATTGCTTGCGGCGGCTGGCAACCCCAATATCAAACAAGACTTGCTCAAGGGCGCGACGCTCGATGGCAAGACATTCAAGGTCCACCTCGACGGTTACGATCAGACCCCGATGCTCACCGGCACGGGCCCGTCGAACCGGCACGAGGTCTGGTATTTTGCTCAGACCAAGCTCGGCGCGGTGCGCGTTGACGACTGGAAGTATCAGTTCATCGACCAGCCCAAAGGTTGGATCGGAACGGTTGACTATCCTAACATGCCAAGGCTCACAAACCTGCGGCAGGACCCATTCGAGCGAATGGGTTGGCCGGAAGAGGGCTTCAAGCGCGGATCAGTCGGCTATTGGGACAGCTTCAAACACGAGATGTGGCGCTTCCAGATTCCGGGCCAGGTCATTGCCCAGAATATCCCGAGCTTCATCGAATATCCGCCGATGCAAGCGGGAGCCAGTTTCAACATTGGCGATCTGAAGGCCAAAGTCGAGCAGGCGATCGCGGCGTCCAAGGCGCATGGCGACTGAGCCGCAATTCTCCGTGATGGCCGCATGGCTTGCAGCCATCACGGTTTTCCTCGTTGAGGGGTGACGAGCGTGGTTTCGCTGAAATTGCCGCTGTGGCTTCGTTTCATCCTGCTGCTTGGCCTCCTAGCGCTTGCGTCGGGCGCAAGCCTGCTCGCCTATCGCTATTACACGCGCCCGACGACGCTGAGCGTGGCCGTGGGCTCGATCGACGGCGAGGCCGCCAAGGTCATGTCAGGGATAGCGGGCGAGCTCGTTTCGACGAACGCGGCGGTGCGGCTCAAGGTCATCGACAGCGGCACCGCGCTCGAGGCCGCCAACGCCTTCGCCGCGGGCAAGGTCGATCTCGCCGTGGTTCGCGGCGATGTCGGTGACTTGTCGCAGGCGCAAGCGGTTGTCGTCGTCAGCCATATGGTCGTACTGATCATTGCGCCGCCCGGATCATCGATCGACAGCGTGGACAATTTGAAGGGACGCACGGTCGGCGTGGTTGGCGGCGCAGCGAACGCCAAAATTGTCGAAGCGCTGACGAAGGAATATGACCTGGCAGGCGCGAAAGTTGCGTTCAAGAACCTCGCTTTGACGGATGTCCGGCAAGCCGTTCAATCAAAACAGGTCGGTGCCCTGCTCGTCACGATCCCGCTCGCCGAAAAATACCTCTCGCTCGTTCGCGGATTTTTTCAGCTCGACCATCGGAAAGCCCCCGTCCTGATTCCCATCGAGTCCGCGGCAGCCATTGCAGAAGCCGAACGCGCCTTTGAAAGTTTCGATGTCCCGAAGGGTACGCTGCGGGGATCGCCGCCGGTTCCGGAAGACGACCTGACGACTTTGAGGACGTCACTGTACCTGGTGGCGCAGAAGAGGCTCGGCACCGATTTGGTAACCCGGCTCACACAGGCGATCATGAGCGTGCGCAGGGACCTTCTGCGCGAGCATCCGATTTTCGCGCAGATCACCGCGCCCAGCACCGATCAGGATGCCTACCTTCCGCTCCACCCTGGAGCGGCTGCCGTCTACAACAGCACTACGCAGAGCTTCATGGATGAGTACGGCAACTGGATCTATCTGACGCCGATGGTGCTGGGCGGCGCGGCCACCGTATTTGCCGCGGCCTGGAAGTTTCTCGGGCTTGGGAGCCCGAAAAGCGAAGGTCCGCTGGATTCTCTCTATGCGCTGGGACGTCGAATTCGAAGGGCCGCGACCGAGGCGGAATTGTCGGAAATCGAAGAAGAAATCGACGGCATTCTCAGGGGCCAGCGCGCCAAGGCCGCTGCCGGCGACGAGAGTGCAGTGGATGACGCGACCCTGAACGTCGCCGCCCATCGGCTGGAAAGCCTGGTCCACGATCGACGGGCGGTACTTGCGAAGAAACCTGCGGTCGGCTCGGCAGCCTGAGCGACAACCCCTGGGAGGATGGTGATGAAACGTCTGACGGTCTCCGGATTTGGAAATACGATTGCGTTCGCTTTGAGTTTTTTCATCGGCCCGGCGCTCACGTCGGCAGCGGTGGCGCAGGGTGCTTCAGGGGCCATCACCGAGCAGGAGGCCCACGCCATCGGCGTCGATGCCTATGTTTACCTTTACCCGCTGCTGTCGATGGACATCACGCGGAAGCAATTCACCAATGTCGAGCCCGGCAAGACGTTCGGTAAAGGCCCGATGAACATGTTCGTCAACGTTCCCGAATATCCACCCGCCGATTTCAAGGGCGTCGTGCGGTCGAACTTCGACACGCTCTATTCCATCGCATGGCTCGATCTCACCAGCGAGCCGCTGATCATCTCCGCGCCCGATACGGCCGGTCGATTCTATCTTCTGCCGATGCTGGACATGGGGACGGATGTGTTCGCTTCGCCGGGCTCGCGTACGACGGGAACTGCGGCGGGTAATTTTCTGGTAACCGCGCCCGGCTGGTCGGGAACGGTGCCGGATGGCTTCACGCGCCTTGCGGCCCCCACCCCGTATGTTTGGGTCATCGGCCGCACCAAGACGGACGGACCGCCGGACTATGACGCGGTCCACAAGATTCAGGCCGGCTACAAGGTCACGCCGCTCTCGCGCTGGGGAAAGCCGCCGGAACCAGTAGCAGTGAAGATCGATCCAACCATCGATATGAAGACTCCGCCGAAGGTCCAGGTCGATACCATGCCAGCCGCCAGATACTTCAGCTATGCGGCCGAACTGCTCAAGCTGCACCCGCCCCACGACACGGATCAGCCGATCATCGCACAGATGAAGCGGATCGGCATCGAGCCCGGCAAGAGCTTCGAGTTCGACAAGCTCGACCCAGCTGTGAGGAGGGCACTCGAGAGCGCACCCGTAGATGCCCAACAGCTCATGACGTGGAAGATCGCGACGCTCGCCCGGGTCGTGAATGGATGGTCGATGAACACCGACACCATGGGTGTTTACGGCAACTACTACCTCAAGCGCGCCATAGTGTCCCAAGTTGGACTGGGCGCAAACCTTCCCGAGGATGCGATCTATCCGCTGAACCTTTCCGATGATACGGGCAAGCCGCTCGACGGCGCGAACAAATACACGATCCATTTCGACAAGGGCGGCGAGCCGCCCGTGAGCGCGTTCTGGTCGATCACGCTCTATGACGCGGAGGGATTTCAAGTTGGAAACAGCCTGAACCGCTTCGCAGTCGCTGGTTGGATGCCTTTCAAGTTCAATACAGATGGCTCGCTGGATGTGTATTTCCAGAACGAGAGCCCAGGGAAGGACAAGGAAGCAAACTGGCTGCCTGCGCCGAAGGGGGCCTTCAACCTGACCATGCGTCTCTACGGCCCCAAGTCCGAAGCCCTCACCGGCAAGTGGAATCCGCCGCCGGTCACGAAAGTTCAGGGATCGCCGGGCCTGTCTGCCCAATGACTGTAACGGAGTGGCCTCAGAGATGAAGGACCTGTTGATTTCGTCCCCTATTTTGCGGCGCGTCGTCTCACGATGCCGCGCCATAGAGGTCCAATGAGGAGGCGGAAATGAAGCTATCAACCGTATTGTTGGCGTTGCTGATGAGTGGGTCCATCGTTGCAGGCACCGAAAGGGCCGGCGCCGTGGTTTACTGCCAATATCCCGAACATCCTGCCGGCTGCGTGGCGCGGCCCGGTGTCCCAACTGCACCGACGGGTGACGTTCGAACTATTCCGCCGTCAAATCCGGGCCCCACCAGGGGCTCTATTTTGAGGCAGGACTTGTTCGATCGAAATAACCCGAACAACCTGCGATCAGATTGGCCCGGACCGCACGCCCAACCGGCCCAGCACTGAAGCCTGCACCGCGGCGCGATCCTCGCCGGGGTGGGTTACCAGCGCCTCTCCTCTCGGGCTGAGACGCCGGTGCCGAAGCGCGGACAACACCGATGTTTCTGCTATAGTTCGCCTTCGAACGCGCGCATCTGCTTGAAGGGTTGGGATCATGCACAAAGCATCTGGATCGCTGCTGTCGGCCATCGTCATCCTCTTTGGCCCCCAGGTGCGGGCGCAGCAGATTCCGGCCGAAACGCCTCAGGGAATGCTGGCGGCCCAGATTCGCACCCAAGGCTTCACCTGCGACAAGCCGCTCGGTGCAAGGAAAAATACGAGGTTGTCGCGACCGGATCGGGACGTTTGGATCCTGAAATGCAGCAACGCCAGCTACAGGATTTCGCGCGTCCCCGACATGGCGGCGAAGGTCGAACCGCTCCCTTGAGACAGTGACCTCAATTCGTTGTTGAGGGAGGGCGGACGTGTCTTGTTTGCCCGACGGGCAAACGCAAAAACCCGCCGCCTGTTTTGCCCGACGTGTCAAGCGCGTCACGCCAAAATAATTGTCTTTCCGAAAGACAGAAGTTATGATTTAACGAAGACATCCCGCCTCGACAAGAGGGGCGTTAGGCCTATCGTCACCGAACGTGAGGCGGGATGCGATGGACGCAAAGGCGCGCAGACGATGCATGCCGATGCGTACGGTCAAGCCGTGTGGTCCTGTCCCCTCGACGCTGGGGTCAAGCTTGCGGGTTGGCGATGTCCGCCCTTCGGGCGCGACACGCCGTGATCCCGCAGGCGACGGAGGCTAACAAGCCCGAGACTCCGGGGAGAGCACGGAGCAGCCGTTAAAACCATTGCGCAGGGAGTGCCGGATCGTTTCGGCGGACCTGTAGTGACTATGCTCGCTTGTTTTTTGTTTTTGCAAGCGAGGCTGCGGGTGCGGCCAGCGCCCGGCATTCCCTGCGCCCTCTTTTCGAGGTCGACACGACCATGCATCACTCGGGCGCGTCAGCGCCGCGGGAATGCCAACGCTCGTCATTGCGAGGAGCGAAGCGACGAAGCAATCCATTCATCCACGAATGCGGCGCGATGGATTGCTTCGCTTCGCTCGCAATGACGAAAGGGCTACCTAATCGGCGGCGCGTACTGGATGCCGCCGGCGTTCCAGAGCTGGTTCAGCCCGCGCGGAATGTGCAGCCGCAACTCCGCGCCGACATTGCGCTCATAGACCTCGCCGTAATTGCCGACATGCTTGATGATCCGCACTGCCCAGTCCTTGGAGAGCCCGAGATCGGGGCCGTAATTGCCCTCGGTGCCGACCAGCCGCATCACGTCGGGCTTCTTCGACTTCAGCGCCTCGTCGATGTTCTTGGAATTAACGCCGAGCTCCTCGGCGTTGATCATCGCATAGAGCGTCCATTTGACGATCATCATCCAGTCGTCGTCGCGCTGGCGCACCACGGGCGCCAGCGGCTCCTTGGAGATGACGTCGGGCAGGATCACCTGGTCGCCGCCCTTCGACATGTTGAGCCGCAGCGCATAGAGCTGCGAGACGTCGGCGGTGAAGGTGTCGCACTTGCCGTCCTCATAGGCCTTCGTCACCTGGTCGAGCTGCGGAAGCTTCACCTCCTCGTACTTCATGTTGTTGGCCTTGAAGTAGTCGGCGAGGTTCAGCTCGGTCGTCGTCCCGGCCTGCACGCAGACCTTGCTGCCATTGAGGTCGAGCGCGGAATCGATGTTGCGGGACTTCGGGATCATGAAGCCCTGGCCGTCATAATAGGCGACCGCCGGGAAATAGAGGTCGTAGTTCTCCTCGCGCGCCATGCTCCAGGTGGTGTTGCGGGAGAGGATATCGACCTTGCGGCTCTGCAGCTCCTTGAAGCGCTCGTTGGCGTCGAGCGGCACGAACTTCGCTTTGGTCGGATCGTCGAAGATCGCGGCGGCCACCGCGCGACAGAAGTCGACATCGAAGCCGCTCCAGTTGCCCTTGTCGTCGGGGATCGAGAAGCCGGGCAGGCCCTTGTTGACGCCGCACAAGACTTCGCCGCGGCGCACAGTGCGCTTCAGCGTGCGGGTGTCGTAGAACTCATAGACGATGGCGCAGATGGCAACGAGAACTGCGACCGCGAGCCCGATCAGGAGGCCGCCTCGGAATGTGCGAAACATGTGTCTCTCTCGATGTCAGATGAAGCGACGAGGGGCGGGCTGATTACAGTTCGGGCTTCTGGCGGATGACGACCTTGGTGCCGAGAGGCACGCGCGCGTAGAGATCGCTGACGTCGGCATTGACCAGGCGGAAGCACCCGGAGGAGACCTTGGTGCCGATGGTGTCGGGACGGTTGGTGCCGTGGATGCGGTAGACCGTTGCGCCGAGATACATCGCGCGGGCGCCGAGCGGATTGCCGGGGCCGCCGGCCATGAAGCGCGGCAGATAGGGCTGGCGCGCGATCATCTCGGGCGGCGGAGTCCAGTCCGGCCATTCCTTCTTGTTGGTGATGGTCACGAGCCCCTGCCACTGGAAGCCGTCGCGGCCGACGCCGATGCCGTAGCGCAGCGCGCGTCCGCCGGGCTGGATCAAATAGAGGTGACGCTCTGCTGTGGAGACGATGATCGTGCCCGGCGCCTCGGTGGTGCGGTAGAGCACCATCTGCTTCTGCCATTCCGGGTCGAGCTCGTAGGAATCGTCGGCGACGAGGCCGGGCTGATCGGCATCCTGGCTTTGCGCAAAGCTCGCTGTCGCCGGGAGAGAAAGGCCGAACACAGCGGTCAACATCAGCATCAGGTGGCGCAGCTTCATCGCAGCTCTCTCCTTCAATTCCGCGCGGCTTGTAGCACCGTTCGCCAAACCACGGGAACCATCTGAGCGGTCATTTGATGGCAAGTTAAAGGCATGCGGGAGAAAGCTTGCGGAATCCACGGCTTAGGTCGCGAGGAAAGGAGCTGTCGGACGCTGATTTCGGGGGATCGCGGACCCTCAGACGTAGAGCGACCCGGAAGGGGGGCATCCCGTCCGGGTCTTGGGTCTACTTGGGGGTCTAACTGGCTCCGCTTGGGGATCACGGAGCGAATTGGACGGTTTGTTTGTAGCAACGAAGTTTTTCCGGGTGATTTCGCCGATTGTTTCAATTGTTTCGTCGCGAAAAATCTTTTGGCAGGGCCCGGAAATGCTTTGGCAGGGTCCGGGAGGTCCCGAAACCCTACCAAATGATTGATTCAACGATGTTTTCAGACGGCGGCTCAGGCCGCGAGGCTGTCCACGCCGGCGCCCCTCAGCAAGTCGGCCAACTGCTTGCGGGCATAGAACATGCGGGTCTTCACCGTGCTCTGGGGAATGCCGATGATCTGGCCGACTTCCTCGACCGACTTCTCATGATAGTAGACGAGATTGATGATCTCGCGGTGGGCCGGCGACAGCTTGGCCACGCAGGCGCGCAGGATCTGGCGGGTGTTGGAACGATCCAGCGAGGTTTCCGGCGTGTCGCAATCGTCGGCGATCTCGCGCACTTCCTCCTGATCGATATCCTCGAAACGCCGCTGGCGCAGCGAGGTCAGCGCCTTGAAGCGCGCGATCGACAGCAGCCAGGTCGACACCTGGGAGCGGCCTTCGAACTGGCTCGCGGTGCGCCACACATCCAGGAAGACCTGGCTGACGAGGTCTTCGGCCATGGTGGTGTCGCGCACGATGCGCAGGATGAAGCGGAAAACCCGTACGTTGTGGCGGGAGTAGAGCGTGTGCATCGCCGTGCGGTCGCCGTCGGCGATACGCGCGAGAAGCATCTCATCCGAGGTCGTCTGAGCAGCGATGATGCTCTGGCGTGCCGCGGCGTTGATGGCGATGACGTTCTGCATGACAGTCTCCCGGTGACGCCGCTTTGTGCGGCGCTTCGTTGCCGGAAAGTGTTAATGAGCGAAGGTTTCCGGACTTCTGCACGAAAAGAGAAAAATGGTTTCGTGCACGGGGAGAATTGTTTCGTGGCAAGGCTCGCGACGAAACATACGCGGCGAAATTGTGAATATTTTCAATGCGCGGAAAATGCCGTTATTTCGGACGGCCAAAAGTTCCTGCCGCGGCAAATTGGCCTTGCTTTATGCCTTGTCGCCTGCCGGCGAAAACAGATAGCCGCCGCCACGGATCGTGCGGATCACGGCTGGTTTGGTCGGGTCCGGCTCGATCTTGCGGCGGATGCGCATGATGCGAAGGTCGACGGCGCGGTCGAAAGCTTCACTGTCGCGGGCATTCGCCAATTCCAGCAGCCGCTCGCGCGACAGCACGCGCTTCGGGTTGGCGGCGAATACTTTCAGCAGGCCGAATTCGGACGCGGTCAGCGGATGCTCGTTGCCCTCGTCGTCGCGCAGCGCCTGCGCTTCGAGGTCGAGCCATTTTGTGCCGAAGCGCACCAATTGTTCCTTGCCCGCCTTGCCCGCCGCTTCGGTTGCCGCGGCCGGCGCAGACTTCGCCGAGCCGCTTCGCCGCAGCACCGAGCGAATGCGCGCCATCAATTCGCGGAGCTCGCAGGGCTTGGCGATGTAATCGTCAGCGCCGATCTCGAGCCCGACCACGCGGTCGATCGGACTCGCGGTCGCCGTCAGCATGATGACGGGAATATTGGTGCGGCCCTTGAGGTCGCGGATGATCGAGAGCCCGTCTTCCTCGGGCATGTTCAGGTCGAGCACCACCAGATCGGCGGCCGCGCCCGTCTCGATCGCGCCGCGCAGGCTTTTGCCGCCGTCGCACAAGGTCACGGTGAAGCCGTGCATCTTCAGATAATCGCCGACCATCTCGCGGGCCGGCGCCTCGTCATCGACGATGATGATGTGCTGGCTCTGGGTCATGACTGGTCGGCCGCGGGCAGGGTGACGGTAAAGGTCGAGCCCTTGTTGGGGCCGGGGCTGGTGGCGGTCACCTCGCCGCCATGCATGTCGACGATGCGCTTGACGATGGAGAGCCCAAGTCCTGTCGAGCTTTCGCCGGCAGTCGGCTTGGCGGACAGCCGCTGGAAGCGGCCGAACAGCCGGCCGAGATCCTCCGGCGACAGGCCCGCGCCCTGGTCGGTGACGCGAATGACGGTGTTGTCGTCCTCATGAGCGACCGCCACCGAAATCCTGCCGCCGATCGGCGAATACTTGATGGCGTTGGAGACGAGATTGTCGATCGCCTCGCGGATGCGGTCGGTGTCGCACATGGTGGCGACGTTGCTCGGCGCCGACACATTGATGGTCTGCTGCTTGTTGACCGCGAGCGGCCGATTGGCCTCCGCCACTTCGCTCACGAGCGCGGCGACGTCGACGGGCTCGCGGCGGATGGTGATGTCGAAGGCGTCCGCCATTGCGTCCGAGATCAGATGGTCGACCATCGAGGTCAGCCGCTTGGTGGCGTCGCGGATGTGCTCGATTTGGGCGGTGACGCTTTCCTTCGACGCCGCGGTCGAGATCAGCTCGGTCAGCATCTCGGTGCGGCCGAGGATGACGCCGAGCGGATTCTTCAGGTCGTGGGCGACGGTGCCGAGAATTTCGTTCTTGAAGCCGTTGGCGCGCTGCAGGCGCAGCCACTGCGCCGACAGGCGGCGGTTGGCCTGCATCAAGGCGCGGGTGCGCTGGGCGACGCGGTCCTCGAGCTGGGTGTTGGCCTCGTTGAGCTGCTGATAGAGGATCACATTGTCGAAGGCGATCGACAGCCGGCTGCCGAAGATCTCGACCAGCGAGCGGTCGGTCTCCGACAATTGCCGCTCGGCC
>CAWCGA010000011.1:0-24744 GCA_963794775.1 uncultured Alphaproteobacteria bacterium
TCACGCCGAAATCGTAGGGTGGGCAAAGGCGCACTTGCGCCGTGCCCACCTTCGACAACTCAGCTCGCGAAGGTGGGCACGCTTCGCTTTGCCCACCCTACGCATCTCGCTCGCCGCAACATCACCGCTGAATCCGCCGCGTGCGGGTGTGCTCCTGCTCGGAGGCCTGCTGCACCTTCAGGCGCGCCACGAAAATATTCGCCGCGCGCAAAATGTGGTCGCGGCTGAGCGCCTCGGCTTGCGCGCCCTTACCCGCGATGATCGCATCCAGAATCTCGACATGCTCCTCGAGAATGACTTGCGGCATCTGTTCGTCGTCACGCAACACCTCGCCCATGACGCGGCGCAGATAGGGCCAATGCGGCGCGGTGGTCTCGCCGATCAGCGCATTGCCCGAGAGCTCGTTGATGAAAGCGTGGAAGCTCATGTCGGCTTCGATCTGCGCATTGAGCGAACCGCTTTTCACCGCAACGCGTCCCGCATCGATGAAGGCCTGCCCTTCATTCTTCGCACGCATCGCGCCGCGCTCGGCGGCGAGCCGTGCCGCGAGGCCATCCAGCATGGCGCGGACTTCATAGAGATTGCGGACCAGATCGACGTCCAGCGGTGACACGATCAGACCCCGTCCGGGGGCTTCCCGGACCAGTCCGCGGTCGCGCAACAGCAATAAGGCCTGCTGCACCGGCTGCCGGGAAACGCCGTACGCGCGCGCCAGATCGTCCTGGATCAGCCGCGCGTTGGCCGGCAGGTCGCCGTCGACAATCTCGGAAACGATAGCGTTTACAACCTGTTCCACCAGGGTCGGCTGTGTCTGGAGCTGGGCCATGCATTCTCCGAAGGGTTCCTCTGCGCATTTCTAGCACTGCGGTGCACCAAAATCTATTGTTTTGTATTCGAATACAGTATATGCATTCTGAATTCGAATTCAAACCGCCTCGATGCGGTTATGCACATGGGAGGATCGCAATGCTCGTTAGCCGACGCTCGCTTTTGAAATCCGCTGCGCTGGGCGCCGTCGCCGGTGGAGTCCTGCTCGAGGCCCCGGCCGTGCTGGCCCAGGCCCCGCTCAAGCTGAAGTTCGGCAACGACCTGCCGGCCACGCACACGGTCAACATCCGCCTGAAGGAAGCGGTCGAGGCGATATCGGCCGAGACCAAGGGCGCGCTCGAGATCAACCTGTTCCCCAACAACCAGCTCGGCAGCGACACCGACATGATGACGCAGCTGCGCTCCGGTGCGCTCGAGCTCGCGACCATGCCCGGCACCGTGATGTCGACGCTGATCCCGACCGCGTCGCTGACCGGCGTCGGCTTCGCCTTCACCAGCTATGACAAGGTGTGGGCGGCGATGGACGGCGAGGTCGGCAAGTTCATCCGCGGCAACATCGAGAAGGTCGGGCTCGTCCCCTTCGAAGCGATGTGGGACAACGGCTTCCGCCAGATCACCTCCTCGACCAAGCCGATCAACACGCCGGACGACCTGAAGAACTTCAAGATCCGCGTGCCGGTGGTGCCGCTCTGGGTCGCGCTGTTCTCGGCGCTCGGCGCCGCGCCCGTCAGCATTCCCCTGAACGAGGCCTATTCCGCGCTGCAGACCAAGATCGCCGACGGCCAGGAGAATCCGCTGGCGCTGATCGAGGCTGCCAAGTTCTACGAAGTGCAGAAGTATCTCTCGCTGACCAACCATTCCTGGGACGGCTTCTGGCTGATCTCCAGCGGACGCGTCTGGAAGACGGTCCCGAAGGAGCTGCAGGAGGTGATGCAGAAGCATTTCAACACGGCGGCGAAGAAGCAGCGGGACGACATCGTCCAGGCCAATGCCGAGTACCGCAAGAACCTGGAATCGAAGGGCCTCGTCTTCAACACGACCAAGGCCGATGAATTCCAGGCCGCTCTGGCCAAGACCTCGTTCTACAAGGACGCCAAGGCCAAGTTCGGCGATGAGGCCTGGGCGCTGCTGCAGAAATACGCCGGCAATATCGGCTGATCGTCATGCAGATCGTGGAGGAAACCGGCGTGACCGCCCCCCGGATGACCGGGGTGGCGGGCGCCCTGCACAAAGCCGAACAATGGCTTGGCACAATCGTCGCGGCGGCGGCCGCGTTGCTCGTGATCGCGGAAATCGTCGTGCTGTTTAGCGGCGTCTCCGCGCGATATTTGTTCCAGCGGCCGCTGATCTGGTCGGATGAACTCGCCGGCATCCTGTTCCTGTGGCTCGCGATGCTCGGCGCGGTCGTCGCGTTCCAGCGCGGCGAGCACATGCGGATGACCGCTTTCGTCGGCAAGGTCGAGCCGCGCCTGCGCGCCTTCTTCGACGTGCTGGCGATCGCCGCACCGCTTGCCTTCCTCGTGCTGGTGCTGGACCCCGCCTATGAATTCGCTTCCGACGAGGCCGTGGTCTCGACGCCGGCGCTCGACGTCTCCAATCTCTGGCGCGCCGCAGCGTTGCCGATCGGTCTCGGCCTGATGCTGGTGATCGCGCTGCTGCGGCTGCTGTCGACGGGCAATTGGCTGATGATCGCGACCGCAGTCGGCGTCGTCGCCGTGGTCGGCGCGGCGTTTTACGCGCTGAGCCCGGTTCTGATCCCGCTCGGCAATATCAATCTTCTGATCTTCTTCGTCGGCCTCGTCGCCGTCATGGTGTTCGCCGCGGTGCCGATCGCCTTCGCGTTCGGCCTCGCGACCTTCGCCTACATCACGCTGACCACGAGCACACCGGCCACCGTCGTGATCGGCCGCATGGATGAGGGCATGAGCCATCTCATCCTGCTGTCGGTGCCGCTGTTCGTGTTTCTCGGACTGCTCATTGAAATGACCGGCATGGCGCGCGCCATGGTCAACTTCCTGGCGAGCCTGCTCGGCCATGTCCGCGGCGGCCTGCAATATGTGCTGGTCGCGGCGATGTATCTGGTCTCGGGCATCTCAGGCGCGAAAGCCGCCGACATGGCCGCGGTCGCGCCCGTGCTGTTTCCCGAAATGATCAAACGCGGCGCCAAGCCGGGCGATCTGGTCGCGCTGCTGTCGGCCACCGGCGCGCAGACCGAAACCATTCCGCCGAGCCTCGTGCTGATCACTATCGGTTCGGTGACCGGCGTGTCGATCGCGGCGCTGTTCACCGGCGGCCTGCTGCCGGGGCTCGTGCTGGCCGTGATGCTCTGCGTCGTGGTCTGGATGCGTTACAAAAAGGAAGACCTCTCGCATGTGATCCCTTCGACCTGGAGCGAGGTCGGCAAGGCTTTCATCATCGCGCTGCCTGCGGTCGCACTGCCCTTCGTGATCCGTTTCGCCGTGGTCGGCGGCGTCGCCACCGCCACGGAAGTGTCGACCATCGGCATCGTCTATTCGGCGCTCGCGGGCCTGTTGATCTACCGCAAGTTCGAATGGAAGCGGCTTTATCCGATGCTGACGGAAACCGCGGCTCTCTCCGGCGCGATCCTGCTGATCATCGGCGCCGCCACGGGCATGGCCTGGGCGCTCACGCAATCGGGCTTCTCGTCTTCGCTCGCCAAGTTCATGACGGGGTTACCGGGGGGCGTGCCTGTGTTTCTCGCGGTGACCATCGTGGCCTTCATCGTGCTCGGCAGCGTGCTCGAAGGCATCCCGGCGATCGTGCTGTTCGGACCGCTGCTGTTCCCGATTGCGAAAGCGGTCGGCGTGCATGAGGTGCACTACGCAATGGTCGTGATCCTCGCGATGGGCATCGGGCTTTTTGCCCCTCCGTTTGGTGTTGGTTACTACGCCGCCTGCGCCATCAGCCGCATCCATCCCGACGAAGGCATCAAGCCGATGCTCGGCTACGTGCTCGCGCTTTTGATCGGCACCATCGTGATCGCGGCCGTGCCGTGGTTCTCGATCGGCCTGCTGCACTAACCACTTGTATTCGAGGATTGGACCATGAAGGACCTCTTGAATTTCGGTGAGATGCTGTCGGTGCATGCGCGCCTTGCGCCCAACCGGCTCGGCACCCGCGACCTCGATCGCGCCATGACCTTCGGCCAGTGGAACGATCGCTCCTGCCGACTCGCCAACGCGCTGCTCGGCCTCGGCCTCGTCAAGGGCGATCGCGTCGCGATCCTCGCTTACAACTGCGTGGAATGGTCCGAGATTTTCGCGGCCACGGCGAAAGCGGGACTGGTCGCGCTGCCGATCAACTTCCGCCTGGTCGGCAAGGAAGTTGCGTTCATCATCGACAATGCGGAAGCTGCCGCCGTCATCGTGCAGGACGAACTCGCCGGTGTGGTCGAGGAGATTCGCGGCTCGCTGCCGGTCAAGGCGGATCGCTTCATCCACTTCGGCGCCGCGAAGTGTCCTGCCGGCTATCGCGACTACGAGACGTTTCTTGCGGCCGGCGCGGCACGCGAAACCGGTAAGCAAGTTGCGCTCTCCGATCCCTGGACCTTGATGTACACCTCGGGCACCACGGGCAATCCCAAAGGCGTGGTGCGCAGCCATCGCAGCGCCGTGCTGCTGTCGATGGTCACCGAGATCGAGCTCGGCCTGCATCGCAATGACGGCGCCCTCTTGGTCATGCCGATGTGCCATGCCAACTCGCTGAATTTCTTCGGCGCGTTCGGCTATTGCGGCGGCGTCAACGCGATCTATTCGCGCAAAAGTTTCGACCCCGAGCACGCGGTGAAGACGCTGGCCGAAGGCGGCTCGACCTTCACCTCGCTGGTGCCGACCCATTACATCATGATGCTCGGCCTGCCGCAGGCGACGCGAGCCAAATACAATTTCGACGCCGTCACCAAGCTGATGATCTCGTCTGCGCCTGCGCGGCCCGAGACCAAGCGCGAAGTGATGGAGATGTTCCCCAACTCCGGCCTGTTCGAGCTCTATGGCGCGACCGAGACCGGCTGGGTCACCATGCTGCATCCGCATGAGCAGTTCACCAAACTCGGCTCGGTCGGCCGCGAATGCGTCGGCGCCGCGCCGATCAGGATTCTGGACGAGGCCGGCAACGAAGTGCCCGACGGCGAGTCCGGCGAGCTCTATTCCTGCAACGCGCACACTTTCGATTCCTATTGGCGCTTGCCAGAGAAGACCAAGGAAGCGTTCCGGGGCGATTACTGCTCGGTCGGCGACATGGCCCGCCGCGACGCCGAGGGTTACATCCATCTCTCCGACCGCAAGAGCAACATGATCATATCCGGCGGCGAGAACATCTACCCTAGCGAGGTCGAGGCGCTGGTCGGCGCGCATCCGCTGGTGAAAGACGTCGCCGTGATCGGTCTGCCCGACGACAAATGGGGCGAGAGCGTGCACGCGGTGATCGTGCTGCATGACGGCGCGACCTGCCCGGAGAGCGAGCTTGCCGCGTGGTCGAAGGAGCGCATGGCCGGCTTCAAGCGCCCGCGCTCCTACAAGTTCATCAGCGAACAAGAGATGCCGCGCAACGCCACCGGCAAGGTTCTGCATCGCGAGCTGAAGAAGCGCTTCACCAACTAAAGCCACGTCGAACTGAAAATCGCATCCCATGCAGGCCGTCCTCAACTCCGCGCTGCCGATCTTCGCGCTGATCCTGACCGGGTTCATCTGCGGCTATTTCGGCGTGTTCGATCGGGTTGCGACCGACAACCTCAACCGCTTCGCGGTCTATCTGGCGTTGCCGTCGCTGATGTTCGTGGCGATGTCCAGGGTCACGCCCGACCAGGTGCGGCAGTTCGGCTTCATGGGTGCGTTCTGCGGCGGCTTCGCCACCAGCTTCGCGGTGGCGTTTGTGATCAGCCGGCTGCGCGGCCGGCGCGTCGCCAATGCCAGCATCGAAGGGCTCGATGCGGGCTACAGCAATGTCGGCTTCATGGGCATTCCGATGTGCCTGCTCGTGTTCGGCCCCGAAAGCGCGCCGGTCTCGATCATCGCCACGCTGTTCACCGCCTGCATCCTGTTCCTGTTTGCGGTGATGGTGGTCGAGATCGACCTGCAGAAGGGCAGCAGCTTCTGGGCCACCTGCGGCAAGGTGACATGGGCGCTGATACGCAGTCCGCTGCTGATCGCGCCATTCGCGGGTTTGGCGGTCGGCCTCACCGGCATCAAACTGCCCGAGCCCTTCCTGAATTTCACCAGCCTGCTCGGGGGCGCGGCCTCGCCCGCCGCGCTGATCTGCATCGGGCTTTTTCTCGCGCAGGAGCGCGTCGTCACCGCCGACGCCACCTCGATCGGCATTTTGGTGTCGCTGAAGCTGATCCTGCAGCCCGCGGTGACCGCGCTGCTCGCGTTCTACGTCTTCAAGATGCCGCCGCTGTGGTCGCACTCGGCGATCATCCTGAGCGCGCTGCCGATCGGATCGGGGCCGTTCACCATCGCAAAACTCTACGGCCTCGAAGCCGGCGTCACCTCCGGCTCGATCCTCGCCTCGCATGTGTTCGGCGTGATCACGGTGTCGCTGCTGGTCGCATGGCTTGCACAGATTTGAAAAGACAAACCAAGGGAGTCGTCCAATGAAAGTCCTGCCCGATAGCGCCGCCGACCTGATCGCGCGCCTCTTGAAGCGTCGCGGCGTCACCCGCGTGTTCGCGCTGTGCGGCGGCCATATCATGCCGATCTGGATGCGGCTCGACAATGAAGGCATCCGCATCATCGACGTGCGCGACGAGCGCGCCGCCGTGCACATGGCGCAGGCGCATGCGGAGCTGACCGGCGAGCTCGGTGTCGCGCTGGTCACTGCCGGTCCCGGCATGACCAACGCTATCACCGGCATCGCTAATGCACACGTCTCCCGCGCGCCGGTGCTTGTGATGTCCGGCGGCAATCCGCGCCCGCAGGAAAACCGCGGCGGCTTGCAGGACATGGATCACACCCAGTTGGTGCGCTCGATCACGCGTTATGCCCGCACCGTGCGCGAGCCGTCGCTGGTGTTGCAGGAGCTGGATGAAGCGATCTCGCGCGCCTATGGCGAAGGCGGCGAACCCGGCCCGTCCTATATCGATTTCCCGACCGACACGCTGCGCGGCATCGTGCCCAAGGCGCTGCAGCTCGACGAACATCTCGATGCCAAGCCGCGCGCGGTCACGCTGCCCGATCCGGCGCAGGTCGCAAGCGCGGTCGACATTCTGTGGTCGGCCAAGCGCGTGCTCGTCATCTCCGGCCGCGGCGCTCGTGGCGCGGGTCCCGAACTGGTCTCGCTGCTCGATCGTCTCGGCGCCGTCTATCTCGACACCGGCGAGAGCCGCGGCCTCGTGCCGGACGGCCATCCTTCCGTCGTCGGCGCGATGCGCGGCGCGGTCATGAGCGATGCCGATGTCGTGCTCACCGTCGGCCGCCGCCTCGACTTCCAGCTCGCCTATGGCTCGCCGTCCGTGTTCGGCAAGGCCAAGTTCGTGCGTATCAGCGACGCGGCCTGCGAGATGCGCGACAACCGGCGCGGCGCGGTGGAAATTCTTGCGTCGCCTGCCGAGACATTGCGCGCGATGGTCGCGCAGGCCGGCAACCGCGTCTCCGAAGTCGACAAAGGTTGGGCGGCAAAGTTGCGCAGCGGCCACGAGGAGCGCGCGAAGAAGCTGCAAGTGAGCATGGCGGCCGCGCCGAACGGCAAGGACGGCAAGCTGCATCCGAACAAGGTGCTCTCGGCGCTGCAAAAGGCGATCGGCAACGACTCCGTGGTTATCACCGACGGCGGCGACTTCCTCGCCTTTGCCCGCGTCGGCCTCAATGCGCCTTTGATGCTCGATCCCGGTCCGTTCGGCTGCATCGGCATCGGCGTGCCCTATGGCATCGCCGCAAGTCTCGCCTTCCCCGACAAGCCCGTGGTGGTCGCGACCGGCGACGGTGCGTTCGGCTTCAACGCCATCGAGGTCGACACTGCCGTGCGCCACAAGGCGCCGGTGCTGATCGTCGTCGCCAATAACGGCGCTTGGCAGATCGAGGTACATGACCAGACCGTGACCCACGGCAAGGTGGTCGGCACCAGGCTGCAAGTCGCCGACTACGCCGGCATGGCGCGCGCCTTCGGCATGCATGCCGAGCGCGTCGAGACCGAGGAACAGCTTGGACCGGCGATCGAGCGCGCGCTCAAGAATCGCCCCGCGCTGCTCGACATGGTGGTCACCACCGATGCAATCTCTTCCGACGGCAAGACCGGACTCGCCTGGGTTCCGGATCTGCAACCGCTCGCCGCATGGGACGAGGCCGAACGCAAGTGGCGGGCCTCCTGATGCAGCAATACGTTACGCAGCAATACGCTTCGCCTGCGACCGAGGTTTGGGAGGTTCCCGTGTTCGAAATTACCAATCAGCATATCCTGGTCACCGGCGGCTCCAGCGGCTTCGGCCGCCATTTCGCGCGCTTCCTGGCCAGCAACGGCGCCAAGGTGACGCTCGCCGCGCGACACGCCGAGGCACTCGCCTCCGCCGTTGACGAGATCAACGCATCCGGCGGCAAGGCCGCGAGCGTGGTGCTCGATGTCACCGTTGCGGAAAAGATCGATGCGGCGATGGTGGAGGCCGAAAAGAAATTCGGCCCGATCCATGCCGTGGTCAACAATGCCGGCGTCACCGCGACCAAGCCGGCGCTCGATCAGGACGAGCGCGCCTGGGACAGCGTGATCGACACCAACTTGAAGGGCGTATGGCTGGTGGCGCAGGCGGCCGCCAGGCGCATGGTCGAGAACAAGGTGAAGGGTTCGATCGTCAACATCGCCTCGATCCTGGGGCTTCGCGTCGCGGGCGCGGTCGCGCCTTACGCGATCTCCAAGGCCGGCGTGGTCCAGATGACCAAGGCGCTCGCGCTGGAATGGGCGCGCTACGGCATCCGCGTCAACGCGCTGGCGCCCGGCTATTTCGCCACCGAGCTGAACGACGATTTCTTCGAGAGCGAGGCTGGTCAGGCGCTGGTCAAGCGCGTGCCGCAGCGCCGCCTCGGCCAGCTCAGCGAGCTCGACGGTCCGCTGTTGCTGTTGATTTCCAACGCCGGCTCGTTCATGACCGGCAGCGTGGTGGCGGTCGACGGCGGCCATCTCGTGTCGGGGCTATAGCGGGCAAATCAACGGAATGACAACACGCTACGCCGAGGTGAACGGCGTCAAGATTGCCTATTCAACGCAGGGCAACGGACCGCCGCTGGTGCTTGTCATGGGCTACCGCCTCAATTCGACGGCGTGGCCGGCGAATTTCATCGCGCAACTGGCGCAGCGATTCACCGTCATCACGCTGGACAATCGTGGCACGGGCCTGAGCGACAAGCCGGTCACCGGCTATGCCATCGCCAATGTGGCGCGCGACGTGCGCGGGCTCCTCGACGAGCTGAAATTCGAGCGCGTGCACATGCTCGGCTATTCCATGGGCGGGGCGGTCGCGCAGGAATTCATCCGGCAGTTTCCCGATCGCATCGAAGGCCTGATCCTGTGCGCGACCATGGCGGGCGGACCGAGCGCTGTTTATGCCGAGCCGCCGGTGGTGCGCGTGATGCGCGATCTCGACGGGCTGACGCCGGAGCAGGCGGCGCGGCGGATATGGACCGTGACCTACGCGCCCGGCTATCTCGACAAGCACCGCGCGCTGGCCGAAGAACAGATGAAGCGCGAGATCGCGCTGGCGACGCCGCTGCATGCCGCCGATCTGCAATTCCAGGCCTTTGCCGAGTTCGATTGCTCGCAGCAGCTCGCCAATATCAAGAAGCCCACGCTGGTGCTGACCGGCGATCTCGACCAACTGATCTCGCCAAAGAACTCGCTCAAGATGGCGAGCCTGATTCCCGGCGCGCGGCTGACCATCCTTCCCGGCGGCGGCCATCGCGTGCTGTGGGAGGCGACCGACGAATGCGTGTCGCATATCGCGGGCTTCCTCGATGACGTCGAAAGCGGACGCGACGTGTCGAATCCGGCGCCGCTCAACGGCCACGCGCCACCGCTGCTCGATACGCTGGCCTCGACCACGCAATGGTTCTTCGGCCTGCCGTCGACGCTGACCAGCGCAGCGTTCGATTCGCTCACCATCGCGCGGCAGTCGATGCTGGTCGGCGATGCCTCGCGCTATGGCGACGGCAAGCCGATCGTGCTGGTGCCGCCGCATCTCGGCAGCGATCTCGCGCTGATGCCGCTGTCGGCCTGGCTCAAGGCGCTGGGCTACCGTCCCGCCACCGCCGGGCTCTTCCTCAATCTCGGCGACGCCGCGACCGATCGAACGCTGGCAAAATCCATCCACGACATCACCGCACGGGTCGGCCGCAAGGCCGTGTTGGTCGCGCATTCCACGGGGCAGGCCGCAGCGCTGCGGGCGGCGGAAGCCGAGAGCGATCGCGTCTCGGACGTGATCGTGTTCGGCGCGTCACAGCATGCGACGCCATCGAACGGCGTGCGGACGCATTATGTTACGTCCGGCTTGCCGACGCCGCACGCGATGCTGGAGCTGCCGCAGCTGCTGAGGACCATCGGCATCGAGCTGCTGAAGGCTGCTTAAGCAATTCCCTCAGCCCGCGGATACGCCGGCCGTGGCGCGGCTCATTGCGAGCGTCACAATGCGATGCAGCAGGCTCGGATAGTCGAGGCCGTCATGCTTCGCCGCCGTGGCGAACTCCTGGTTCTTCGCGATTTCAGGGTTGGGGTTGGCTTCGATGAAATAAAGCGTGCCGTCGGCCGCGAGGCGGAAGTCGATGCGCGCGTATCCATCGAGCCCCAGCGTCCGGAAGACGCGCTTCGCCGTCCGCTGAACATGGGCGCGCAACTCCGGCGCAAGATTCTTGGCCGGCCCATCCACGATGCCGACACGCTCCTGAAAGCCGACATCGTGCTTGACCTTCTCGGTCGCGATCAGCTCGCCGCCCATGGTGCCGAATTTCAATTCCCACACCGGCAACACGCGCAGCCGGGTGTTGCCGAGCACGCCGACATAGAGCTCACGCCCCTCGATGAATTGCTCGGCGATGGCGGCCGTTCCGACCCGCTCGTGGATGAAGGTGACGCGTTCGGCGAGCTTCTCGTCGGTGTCGACGATGGATGCCTGCGAGATGCCGACGGATCCATCCTCGTTCAGGCTCTTGACGATCAGCGGCAGTGCGAGACGCGGCGGCCGTTTCACCTTCCGGTTCATCGGAAACACGGCGAAAGCCGGCACCGCGATCCGGCGATGATGCACGAGTGTCTTGGACAGATCCTTGCCGCGCGCCAGGATCAGGCCGCGCGGGTTGCTGCCGGTATACGGGACCTTCATCAATTCGAGGAAGCTTGCGATGTGCTGGTCGTACACCGGCTCGTTGTGAAACTGCTCCAGTAGATTGAAGACCACATGCGGCTTGAAAGCTTCGATCGCGTCGCGCACCGGCTTGATTTCCTCCTGCACGCCGAGCGGGCGAACTTCGTGGCCGGCCGCGCGCAAGGTGCTGACGACGTCGTATTCGGTCTTCCATTCGTTGATTTGCCGCGCAGTGTAGCCTTCCGTCGAATCCGGCGGCATGTAATCGGGATGCATCAGCACCAGAACGCGCAGGCGTCTCATAATGCGATCCATTTGCGCCGCGACGGGCCGAACAGCGCATGCATGGTCTTTGCCGTCAACAGGACTGTGAAGTCGGCCACAAGTTTTCGTTCGGAGCCGACGGCGCGCAGATCGAGCTCACGGCAGCGGACGATCATGTCGTCAAGCACGGCATCGAGCGTCAACTGGTTTTCGCCGGTCCAGCGCGCGACAAGCTGCCTGATCCTGGCGCGGTGCCGCCTGATGAAGCTTGCCGCGGG
The DNA here is from genome assembly GCA_963794775.1 of uncultured Alphaproteobacteria bacterium. Lineage (GTDB taxonomy): Bacteria > Pseudomonadota > Alphaproteobacteria > Rhizobiales > Xanthobacteraceae > Bradyrhizobium. The sequence goes on from CAWCGA010000011.1 coordinate 11,668, forward strand.
CGGGCTGCGGCGGTGCCGTGGATTGGCGGAGAACATCCGCTGCAGATCGCGGTCGTAGGTTTTCGGCGGCGTGAAGGCGTAGAACGCCTGCTTTTTCTCGTAGTGCTCCTCAAGCGTCTGACCGAGCTCATGCAAGGGATCGAGACGTTCGCGCGTCATGGCGGGCGGCCGCTTGCCGGCGATTTCGCCCATCAGTTCGTCGACATATTCGAGCTTCTTCAGCGCCGGCCAACCGGCATAGCGCGTCCGCCAGTTCGACCGCGGCCGCAGCCACACCGCAAAAGTTTCGGCGAAATCCTCGTCCGGATGGCTCTGCGCATACCAGAGCCGGAGATGCTGGACATAACGCCGGCTGGCCGGATTGGGCCGGTAGTAGCGCGGGTAACGTCGCGAGGACGGACCGAACAACCGCTGCCACCGCCGGCGGCGCTGCAGCTGGTAGGCGTGCTGGACGGCGTGGCCCGCCTCATGCCGGAGAATCGCCATGCACTCGGACCAGGTGCCGCCCTCGACGTCGAGCATCATCTTGTTCTCGAGTTTCATCAGGCGGGGATGGGCGAGATAGAACGGGATGGCGATGCCGGGCACGTGTGACGGACTGAACCATTCGCTCGAGATCCAGACATGTGGCCGCAGCCGGATGCCGCGCTCTTCGAGTTCCTCGTAGAGCGTGTTGACGCAATCCTCGAGCCAGGTGCCTTCGACCGCAACCCTCAGCGTGCTGAGGCGCTTCTTGAGCAACTGCTCATCCGACAGCTTTTCCCAGGCGTATTTCTTGCGGCGCGGCATAGGCACAAAGGGACGTCATGACAGCATAATGCCGGGATGGTGTCACAGGATGCCGCCGGCAACAACCGGTCTCGCCCCTGCGGCGCCGCCGTTCGGCGGCGCGTCGGGCGACATGGCCAGTCCCGGCCTTCGAGGTCCGAGCTTATTGCTCGATCTCAGCGCGCGCGCCTAATGCGCCATCGCGACTTCGCTTGTCAGATGTTCGCGTCGTGCATCAATCTTCAACATCACGACAACGATGGCGCCGATCAGCGCGCAACCCGCCAGCAACAAGAGGCCTGCCGTGAAGCTGCCGGTCATGTCCTTCAGATAGCCCATCGCGTAAGGACCGGCGAAACCGGAGAGGTTCCCAAGCGAGTTGATCGCGGCGATGCCCGCGGCGGCCGAAGCCCCGGTAAGGAAGCTTGCCGGTAGCGGCCAGAACATCGGCGGGACCGCGGAGATGCCGATCTGCGCGAAACAGAGCAGCGCCATGATCATGACCGGACTGGAAATCAGACCTGCCAACCCCACGCCGATCGCGGCCATCAGTAGCGCCACGGCGACGTGACCCTTTCGCTCCATGGTACGATCGGAATGACGCCCGAGCAGAACCATGCCGATGGCGCCGAACACGAAGGGCAGCGCCGCGAGGAATCCGGTCTGCGTATCGCTGACGCCGAATCCCTTGATGATCGTCGGCAGGAAGAACGCCACGCCGTAACTCGCGGCGTTCAGGCAGAAGTACACGAGCGCGCACAGGAAAATGCGCGGGTCCGTGAGCGCCTGTCCCATGGTGAGGTGTTCGACCTTTTCCTTGTTGCGCTTCTCGGTGGCCTGCACGTTCTCAAGCCACGCAATCTCGTCCGGCTGCAGCCAGCGCGCCTGGCGCGGGAAATCGGTCAGATAAACGAGGACGCCGATGCCGACCAGCACGGACGGCAACGCTTCGAGAATGAACAGCCACTGCCAGCCCGTCAGTCCCCACCCGGTCACGCCCAACAGTAGTCCCGAGATCGGCGATCCGATGATCGACGAAATCGGGATCGCGAGCATGAACAGGCTGATGACCCGGGCGCGGTACACCGAGGGGAACCACAGGGTCAGATAGAAAATGATGCCCGGGAAGAAGCCGGCTTCGCAGGCGCCGAGCAGTAAGCGGAGAAAATAGAAAATACCGGTGGTGGGAAGGCCGGTCGAGGACGATATCCACGGAATGAATGCGAAGGCCGCAGAAACGATCCCCCAGGTGATCATGATGCGGGCGATCCAGACGCGGGCGCCCACTTTTTCCAGAAAGATGTTCGAAGGTACTTCAAAGATGAAATATCCGACGAAGAACAGGCCGGCGCCGAGCCCGAAGGCTGCCTCACTCAAATTAAGCGCCTGATTCATGTGCAACTTCGCGAAGCCCACATTGACGCGATCAAGATAGGCCACGAAGTAGCACACGATCAGGAACGGGATGAGCCGCCACATCACCTTGCTGATGACACGTTTCTCAAGATCGTCCATGGGTGGCCTCCCGTCGTGAGCTTCAAGGCCCTTCAGACCTCGAGCCTGGTTTTGCAAAACTATGACGGCCTTGGACGATGAGTGCAAACAGCATTTGCTAGCGGCAGAGTTGAAACCGCATTGGTGCATCGCGTTCGATCGCGAAATGGTAACTCGGTGTTGTCGTCATGCGGAGCCTGGAACCGGTTCCGTCGAAACAACTTCGCGCTGGATTGAATAAACGCGCGGGCTCAGCTGCCGCTGAACGAATTGTAGCCCATGTCTTCCCAGTAGCCGCCCTTGTAGTCGTTGGTGACCTCCATCGAGATCACGTATTTCGGGTTCTTGAACCCGAGCTTGGTCGGCACGCGGATCTTCATCGGGTAGCCATAGGCGCGCGGCAGGATCTCGTCGCCGAACTTGAACGTCATCTGCGTCTGCGGATGCAGCGCGGTGCGCATGTCGAGCGGCGAGTTGTAACCCTCCTTGTCGGCGCACTGGAACCAGACATATTTCGCCTTGGTGTCGGCGCCGATCAGTTTCAGGAAATCGCGCAGCGGCGTGCCGGTCCAGCTGCCGATCGCGCTCCAGCCCTCGACGCAGATATGCCGCGTCACCTGCTTGACCTGCGGCAGCTTGTACAACTCGTCGATCGTCCACGACTTCTTGTTGTCGACGAGGCCGCGCACCTCGAGCTTCCAAGCCTTGCCGTCGACCTCGGGCGCATCGTCGAGATCGTAATAGGCGTTGAACGGAAACGGCTTGGTGATCATGCTCTCGGAGAATTCCGGCGCCAACGCGTCCGGATTGAATATCCAGGCCTGGAAGGCGTCGTTGAACTTGGAGACCTGCTTCAGCACCGTCTCGGCGGAATCGCTGTCAACGACGTTGCAGCCCGTGAGCAGGGTCAGCGCGCCGAGGCTGGCGCCGCCGGAGATGAAGCGCCGCCGGGTCAGGTCGGGCATGATTTTCGCGGCATCGCGCACCAGCAATTGCTTGTCGACGCCGGGGATTAGGATTTTTCGCATGCGGCCCATGGTCACCTCCCAATAATCATGGCGCGCAGGCTCTTCGGCACCAGCAACGCCAACACGACATGCACGATCAAAAACAGCACGATCACCGACATGCAGAAGAAGTGGACATAGCGCGCCCAGTCGTAGCCGCCGAATAGCGCCACCAGCCAGCTCAGTTGCACCGGCTTCCAGATCGACAGGCCCGACAGCACGATGACAACGCCAACCGCGATGATGCCGGCATAGAGCATCTTCTGCACATAGTTGTATTTGGAGAGGTCGTCATGGGCGAGCTTGAAGGTCAGCGCCGCCTTGATATCGGAGAGCACGCCCGTCGGCGTGATCGGCAGCAGCTTCTTGCGGAAGCGGCCGGTCGCAAAACCCGTGATCAAATAGACCAGACCGTTGACCATCAACAGCCACATCGCAGCGAAGTGCCACAGCAGCGCGCCTCCGAGCCACCCGCCGAGCGTGATGCTGCTGGCGAAGCGGAAGGGAAACAACGGCGAGGCGTTGTAGATCTGCCAGCCCGACATGATCATCAGGATCATCGCAAAGGCGTTGGCCCAGTGCATCGCGCGCACCCAGGCAGGCTGGATGACCCTGGCTTTTTCCCGGGCTTGTTCCTGCGTCGCGGAACTGTCTGATGCGGCAAGGCTGGACATGGCTAATCCCTGTAACTCCTGACGTCATATACGCCTTAAACACCGGATTCGTTACTGCCTGCCCGCTATGGGGTCGATAGGTGAAATCTATGGCCTTCACAAAAAAGCGAGCCGGGGAGACCCCGGCTCGCGATCGCGCGCCCCTTGGGACACTGTGGGAGATCAGGACACGCGGTTAACGCCCGGGCTCTTTACGAAGCCGGCATCAGGACGGTGTCGACGACATGGATCACGCCGTTCGACTGATTGACGTTCGAAATGGTCACGGTCGAAGAGCCGCCCTTGGCATCCACGATCATCACCGAATCGCCAGACTTCTTCACGGTGAGCTCTTCACCTTCGACGGTCTTCAACTTCTTGCCGTCCTTGAGGTCCGACGCCTCGAGCTTGCCCGGGACCACGTGGTAGGTGAGGATCTTGGTCAGCGTCGCCTTGTTCTCGGGCTTGACCAGATTGTCGACCGTGCCGGCCGGCAGCTTGCCGAAGGCGGCGTTGGTCGGCGCGAACACCGTGAACGGGCCCTTGCCTTCGAGGGTGTCGACCAGGCCGGCGGCCTTCACCGCGGCGACCAGCGTGGTGTGGTCCTTCGAATTGACGGCGTTCTGGACGATGTTCTTCGACGGATACATCGCCGCACCGCCGACCATCACGGTCTTCTCTTCGGCGCGCGCCGGCGCAACGAGGGTCGAGGTGATCGCCAGCACGCTGAAAGCTGCCGCCGACAAAAATGCAATACGCTTGGACATGGAGTGTCTCCCGTTTGGATTGGTGATCGGCGGCCATCCGCCGATGAAAGGTCAACGAGGGTGCTGCGCGATTTTTCTGTTCGTGTGCGCCGTCGTTGCCCGGAGCTACGGGGGGCTTCCGTGGGCAGTTTCCGGAAATACTTCTTTGTGATGGCTGAAACTAAATGCTGGCGAGGCCGTGTGCTGTCTCCACACGCTCGCTCTACTCTCTCCCACAAGGGGAGAGGTAGACCGAATTCGTGGCAAAGGCGCGCGCGACGGCGCGGCTGCAATTTCCATTCGACGGAATGGACGGGTGCGATGCCGCGAGCAATTCGTTTGCGTCGCGCTGCCGATTGGTTCAGCCTCTCGAAAAATAATCGCATCAATGGGGAGGCGATCATGAGCAGCATCACCGCGGATGGACTGCCCGCATCTCGTCGCAAACGACGACATCGGGCCGCTCGAGCAAAAGCACCTGCAATACGCCAACTATCGCGCCGTCGCCGGCGGCACGGATGTCTCGAAAACCCATTGGCATATCGCGATTGCCAATGCGCTCGGCTGGGGCTTTGACGGCATGGACGGCGTGATCTTCGCGCTGATCTCGCCACTGGTGATCAAGGAATTCGCGCTCACGATACCGGAGTATCGCTCCGGCCTTCAGATCGCGCTGTTCATCGGCATCGCCGGCCTCTATTTCTGGCCGTGGCTGTCGGACCGGCTCGGCCGGCGCACGCTGCTCGCGGTCAACATCGCGATGTTCTCGCTGCTGATGCCGGTTGCGGCGCTGTCGCCGACCTTTGCGGTCTTCGTGATGGCGCGCTCGGCGCTTTTCTTCGCGCTCAATGGCGAGTGGTCGCTCGGCTCGATGCTGGTGGCGGAAACCTGGCCGGCGCGGCTGCGCGGGCGGGTGATCACCATCACGCGATCGGCATGGTGCCTCGGCGCATCGCTGGCCGGCGGCATCACCGGACTTGTCGCCGCCGATTTCGGCTGGCGCGTCGCCGTGATGGTGCCCGGCGTGATCGCGCTGCTGGCGATCTATGTTCGCGCCAAGTGTCCCGAATCGCCCTACTGGATACGCGCACAGGACCGCAAGCAACGCATCGCGGAGACGCTGGCGCGCGGCGGCACCGTCAGCGACGACGACAACGCCTGGTTCGGCAAGGCGAAGACCGTCGGCATCCGACAGGTGTTCCTGCCCGACGTGCTGCCGGCAACACTGGTCGCGCTGTTCGTGGCCTGCTGCTCGACCTGCATTTACGGCACGGTCGGCTCCTGGATGCCGCTTTATCTGTCGACCGAGAAGCACTGGTCGACCACGGAATACAGCCTGTTCTACGTGTTTTACGGCATTTGCGGCTTCATCGGACTGTGCCTCGTCGGCTGGCTGATCGAGAGGATCGGCCGCCGGCTCACCTTCATCGTGACGTTACTCGAGGGTGCGATTTTCATGACGCTCTGGGTCTATTCCGAGAGCCACATCTGGCTGTGGACGTTCGGGCTGGCCTGGTGTCTCGGCTTCCTCGGCTTCTGGGGACCGAGCACGACCCTGACCGCCGAGGTGTTTCCGACACGAATCCGCGGCGCGGCCAATGGCGTGGTCTGGGCGATCGCCTATTTTGTCGGCTTCGTGCTGTTTCCCTTCGTCACGGTCGCGCTGCAGCAGCACACCGGCTCGTTCGCGCTGGCGTTCCTCTCATCCCCGTGCTGATGGTCGCCATGGCCATCGGCGTCACGCTGATGGTGCCCGAGCATTCGGGGAAGGAGCTGAACGAGATCATCGTGTGAGGAAGCTTCGTCAGGGCGGGCAAAGCGAAGCGTGCCGCACCTATACGCGTGAGTCGCAGGAGCGCGCGATGGTGGGCACGGCGCAACGAAGCCGCCTTATGGCCCATGCGCTCACGATTCCTGACCGCTCAATCCCTGTTCGCCGGCGTCTGGATGAATCCGCGATTATGCGTCGGGCTGATCAGGATTTCGTTCATGCAGACCCGCGGCGGCATGCCGGCGACGAAGGCGATGGTGCGGCCGAGATCCTCCGGCTGCAGCATCTTGTCCTGCTCCTGCTGGCTCGGCACCACCGGGCGCAGCTTCAGGATCGGGGTGGCGACCTCGCCCGGCGACAGGCAGCAGGCGCGCAAGCCGTTGACGCATTCGTCCATGTTGAAGGAATGCGTCAGCGCCAGCACAGCGTGCTTGGTCGTGGTGTAGGCCGGGCCCGGCATTTTCGAGACGTGGCGGCCGGCCCATGAGGCGACGTTGATGATGCAGCCGTCCCTTTGCTTGCGCATCGCCGGCAGCACCGCGCGCATACAATAGAGCACGCCGTTGAGATTGATGTCGACGAGCTGGTTCCAGCCTTCCAGCTCCATGTCGGCCCAGCGCCGCTTCGGCACATTGACGCCGGCGCTGTTGACCAGAGAGGTCGATGCGGCCGTGCTTCGCGAGGATCGCGTCCGCCGCCTTCTGCACGTCGGCGGCCTTGCTGACATCGAGCGCGACCGCTTCGGCCTCGCCGCCGGCCTTTTTGATCTTCGCAACAACGCGCATCGAGCGCGTCCTTGCGCCGGCCCGAGACCACCACCGTCCAGCCGTCCTCGGCCAGCGAAATGGCGCCGGCTTCCCCAATGCCCGTTCCGCCGCCCGGTCACCCAGGCCACGCGTTCCCGCCCTTTGTCATGCCAACTGTCTCCGTTGCTTTGTGCAGGACGTTCTTGCCATTGAACGCCTCAGGATGTTACGGCCGGATCGGAAACGGCCACTCCTGTAATGATGCATGAACGCTCCCCAAACACCAATCCGTTTCCGGTCATGGCGTTCGTGACAAAATGAGGCAAAAGGCGCATGCGTCCGCTTGAAGGGTTACGCGTTGTCGATCTCACCCGGGTGCTGTCCGGCCCCTATCTGCACCATGCAACTCGGCGATCTCGGCGCCGAAGTGATCAAGATCGAGCGGCCCGGCGAGGGCGACGACACACGCGCGTTCGCGCCGCCCTATCAGGGCGATGAAGCGGCGTATTTCCTCTCGGTCAATCGCAACAAGAAAAGCATCACGCTCGACATGAAGAGCGAAGCCGGCCGCGAGGTGCTGTGGCGGCTGATCGACAAGTCGGATGTGCTGGTCGAGAATTTCCGGCCCGGCGCGATGGACCGGCTGGGCTTCAGCTATGCCGCGGTCAGCAAGCGCCGGCCGGCCATGGTGTATTGCTCGATTTCCGGGTTCGGCAATACCGGCCTGTACAAGGACCGCCCCGGCTATGACGTCATCGTGCAGGGCGAAGCCGGCATCCAGGACATCACCGGCAATCCCGACGGTCCGCCGTTCAAGGTCGGTACCTCGATCGCGGACCTGACGTCCGGCATGAACGGAGCGATGGGCATTCTGGCCGCGCTCTATGCAGCCAAGTCCACCGGCCGCGGCCAGCATGTTTCGATCTCGATGTATGAATCCATCGCCTCGCTGCTCAGCTTCAACACCGGCATCTATTACGCCACCGGTAAATCGCCGAAGCGCCGCGGAAATGCGCACGCCACCATCGTGCCCTATGAAACCTTCGAGGCGAGCGACGGCTGGATCAGCCTCGGGGTTGCCAATGACGAATTGTGGAAGCGCTTCTGCAAGCTGGTCGAGCGGCCCGATCTGACCGACGATCCGCGCTTCGCGAAGGCCGCCGACCGCGTCCGCAACCGGGACACGCTGGTCCCGATCGTCAAGGACATCATCAAGCAGCGCAAGCGCGACGACTGGCTGCCGCTGATGGATGCCGCCGGGATTCCGAGCGGCGGCATCAGGACGGTCGGCGAAGTCTGCGAAAGCGAGCTCTTGAAGTCGCGCGACATGATCGCCGAGATGCCGCACGCCGGCAAAGGCGTCGGCATCGTCAAGAACATCAAGAACCCGATGCATCTTTCCGATACGCCGCTGAACGGCTACACGGCGCCGCCCCGGCTCGGCGAACACACAGCCGAGGTTTTGACGGGCCTGCTCGGCTACAGCAAAAGCGAGGTCGAGGAACTGGCGAAGAGCGAAACGATCTGACGGCCCGTGCGCGCCGGCTCGCGCGGCGCGATCAGAGGCAGAACTTGCATGTCTGCCCTGGACTCCCTGAGAAGATCGATGACGCCGTCGCGTCCATCGATCTTGAGCCTGAGCGTCGTGAGCGACCAGACACCGTCCTTCTTCACCGCTTCGAGCAGAAGCCGTCCCGAAGCCTTGGTCCCCGTCACTGAAAAGTTGAGAACCGCCTGGCCGGAGGCTCCGTTGATCGAGATATTGCCGAGCGGAAATCCCGTGGATATGGGAGCGCCGAGCGCGTTGATCGCTTCGGTATTGGCCTGAAGCCGGGCCACGCCGAGCTGGTAGGCCTCGGAGCTTTTGAGAAGATAAAACGTGCCGCCAAAGATCCCGCCAAACAGCACGAGCATCCCGAGCCAGATCACGACACCCCAGATCGCCCACAGCCGCTGCACACGCTTGAAATGCGCGATGCTGTCCCATCGTCCGTTGCGCCAGGCCCAGCCGCTGCCTTTCGCACCAAGCACGAACGGCATCACGAGACCGACGAACGGGACCAACGTCAGCAGCGCAATGAAGGTGTTGTTGCCGACGCCCCACACCCAGTTGAGCAGGAACGCGCCCCAGTTCCAGCGATCGATTTCCGGCGGGATTTCCGTCGGATTTGCCCGAATGTGAGAGTCGGTCATCGATCCCTCCTGGAGGAGCGCTTTGCCTCACTCGATCACCTCGTCGGTGCGGGCAAGCAGTGTTGCCGGCACGGTAAGGCCTAGCGTTTTCGCCGCCTTGAGGTTGATAGCAAGCTCGAATTTGGTCGGCTGCTCCACCGGAATATCTGAAGGCCTGGTGCCAAGAAGAATCTTGTCGACCACGCCGGCGGCGCGGCGGTACAGATCGAACAGGTCCGGTCCGTAGGAGATCAATCCCTCTCCCAGATTGTCCTTGTAGCTGTGCACGACCGGCAGCTTAGCCGCGAGCGCCAGCGCGTTGATGCGCGCGCGATTGGCGATCATCAGCGGCTCGACACAGACATAGAGCCCATCGGCGCGGCCGTTGAGCGCCTCGATCGCCGGGGGAATCTCCTCGGCACGTCCGAACTCCGCTCGCACGGACTCAAGACCGAGCGCGCGGGCAGCGGCTTCCGCCGCAACAAGTTCATTCTCCGACTTCGCGGCGTTAAACAGGATCGCCAGCCTGCGAAGGCCCGGCACGATTTCGCGCAAAAGCTCGATCCGCTTGCCGGCCGTATCAGGCAACTGCACCGAGAAGCCGGTGACGTTGCCGCCTGGCCGCGCCAGGCTCGCGACCAGACCGCTGCCGATCGGATCGCCTGCCGCCGCGAAGACGATCGGAATATCCGGCGCCGCGCGCTTCGCCGCCAGTACCTGCGCATCCCCGGCCAACACAATGACATCGACCTTGAGCCGGGCGAACTCGCCTGCGATTTCGCCCGCGCGTTCGACGATCCCTTCTGCGGCGCGGGATGTCGATCGTCAAATTGCGGCCCTCGACCCAGCCGAGCTCGCCAAGGCGTGTCACGTAAAGGCCTCACGTCGTCGGGCGCTCCGCAATATCAGTGCTTGAGCCAGCAATCCGATGGTCGGACGTCTTTCCGGGCTGCTGCGCGCGCGCCGCGAACGGCCAGCGCTGCTGCAGCGCCGAGGCCGATGACAAACTCCCGCCGCCTCACTCCACGACCTCATCGGCGAGCGCCAGCAGATCGGGCGGAATTTCCAGACCGAGCGCCTTCGCGGTCTTGACGTTGAACGCGATCTCGAACTTGACCGGCGCCTGTGCCGGCAGATCGCCAGGCGCCGCGCCCTTGAGGATGCGATCAATGTAGCCGGCCGAGCGGAAGAAGATGTCGCCGGCATCGGCGCCGTAGGAGGTCAGCCCGCCCTCCGTCACGTTCTGCCGATAGGAATAGCTCGCGGGCACGCGATACTGCGCGGCGGCCTTGATCGCGGCACCGCGGTTCACCAGCATGAACGGATCGGGCGTCACAAGCACCGTGCTGCCAGGCTGCTTGGCGAGCCTGGCGAAGGTCTCGTCGATCTCGGCCACGCTTTTCACCGGCGCCGCCGACAGATCGAGCGCGAGGCGCTTGGCGACCGCCTCGAACGATTTCAGGTGGATTTCGTAATAGGGATAGGTCTCGGGATTGAACATGATCGCGACGCTGGTGGATTGCGGCGCGATCCGCTTCAGCATCTCCAGCGATTTGCCGACCATCGAATATTCGAGAAAGGAAAAGCCGGTGATGTTGCCGCCGGGATGGGCCATGCTTGATATGATGCCCTGCGATACGGGATCGTTGACCACCGAAAACACGATGGGGATGGTCGTCGTCGCCTGCTTCAGGGCGACGGTCGCCGGCGTGCCGTTGCCGAGCAGCACATCAGGCGCAAGCTGCACGAGTTCCTCCGCATAGCGGCGGGTCAGCGCGATATCGCCGCCGCTCCATCGCCACTCGATCTGCAGGTTCTGCCCTTCGCGCCAGCCGAGCTGCGCCAGGCCTTCGCGGAATTTGGCGACGCGCGTGACGGCGACGGGGTCGCCTTCCCTGGTGCTCATGAGCATGCCGAGACGCTTGGCGCGTTCGGCCGATCGCGCGCGCGGCAAGCGGCAGCATCGCCGCGCTCGTCCCGAGAAGCAGGATGAATTCGCGACGCCTCATGCGCCCTCGCGAGCGTATTGCCCGTTCAACAGGCTTATCACAAAGCGGCTGCCGACGATGAAAAGATAGCTGCCGAACGCGACTTCCAGCATGCGCTTCGACATCGCATGTGCGGTGCGCACGCCGAGCCGCGCGGTCAAAAGGCTGGTCGGCATCACCACGATCGCGCCGATCAGCGAGACATAGCCGAACGTAAACGGCATCTGCAGCGCCGCGACGTCGGGGAACCGCGCTGCCGCCGGCCAGCCGGCATAGACATAGCCGAGCGCGCCGGGAATCGAGATCAGCACCGCAAGTGCCGAGGAGGTCGCGACCGCCTGATGGATCGGCCGGCCGTAGAAGGTCATCAGCAGATTGGAGAACAGGCCGCCGCCGACGCCCATCAGGGTTGCGAGAATACCGACACAGAAGCCGTAGAGGCGCATCACCGGCCCCTTCGGCATCTCGTCGCCGAGCTTCCAGCTGTCGCGCGCGAACAACAGCCGGATCGTGGCCGAGAAGGCCACGCAGACGAAGACATATTTGAACAGCTTCTCCGGCGCGACGCGCGCGATCGCGCTGCCGGCGACGACGCCGAAGAGGATCGGCAGCCACCACACCTTCAGCACATCCATGTCGACCGCGCCGCGCAGATATTGGGCGCGAAACGCGCTGATCGAGGTCGGGATGATCACCGCAAGCGAGGTGCCGACACAGAGCGGCATCCGCACCTCCAGCGGCACGCCGGCCAGCCGGAAGCATTCGTAGAACACCGGCACCAGCACCGCGCCGCCGCCGATGCCGAACAGGCCGGCCAGAAATCCCGACAGCGCGCCGGTGGCGATCAACAGCAGGCCGAGCTCGACAATGCCCGACTCGCTCAGGCCTGCGATCGCCATTCCGCTTCCCCGCCTCGTTGCCGCGCCGTCGCTCTACCGGACGCGTTCTTGAATCGTGCTTCAGGTATACCAGCGAGCAAGGGCAGTCGACCCCTTCGATACCTCACATTTGCAAGGCTCATCTGAAGCTTTGAACCCAACCATCGCTAGGGATGAATGCTAATTCGGAATTGCTGATATTCGCCGTTGCGCTGGCTGTTTCGACTCCGTAAATAGAAATCATCTAACACGATCCCGTCGGGCCCCGTGGGTCCCTCACAACCGTCAAAAAAGCCGATGACCGCAAGGATCGAACGACCGCTTTCACCGCATTTGCAGACCTATCGCTGGACGCTGACGATGATGCTGTCCATCGTCCATCGCGGCACCGGCCTCGCGCTCTATTTCGGCACGCTGCTGCTCGCCTGGTGGCTGATCTCGGCGGCCTCCGGCCCGACCGCCTACGCCCATGTGCAGGCCTTCACCTCGAGCTTCATCGGCCGGCTGATCGTGTTCGGCTACACCTGGGCGCTGATGCATCACCTGCTCAGCGGCATCCGGCACTTCGTCTGGGATCTCGGCTACGGCTTCAAGGCCAATGAGCGCGAGGCGCTGACCTGGGGCGCGCTGATCGGCGGCATCTCGCTGACCGTGCTGGTCTGGATCGCGGCCTATGCGATCGGAGGCGGACGATGAGCGCGGACGACTCCCACGGCGCACCTTCGATGCGCACGCCGCTCGGCCGCGTCCGCAATCTCGGCGCCTCGCATTCGGGCACGTCGCGATTTCTGGCGCCAGCGTCTGACCGCGGTCGCGATGACGCTGCTGATCATTCCGGTGTTCGTCATCGTGCT
>CAWCGA010000012.1:0-186631 GCA_963794775.1 uncultured Alphaproteobacteria bacterium
GGCATGCGCCGGCGTTGCCAGCGCTGCCGCGGCGATCAGGGTTGCAATGAGGAAAACTCTACGCGGAAGTTTTGCGCCTCTCACGAAGACGACGACTTCGGACGGCCAAGGAGAGAGGCCATCTCGTCTTCGAGATTTTCAAAGCCGGTTTTTGGCGTAGCTCCGGGCGCAGGTGGCGCGGGCTCCGCGCGGGCTGCTGAGTCCAGCCGGCAGCTGCAGCAGGCAACCGGCGGCGCATCGGGGCTGCCCGCAGGGCGCGAAGCGCGGCTTCGAGGCGCTGCGCCATCTCGGCGAGAATCCTGGTCCGCGCTTGGCGGCGGCGGCGCCGCGGGCACAGGAGGCGGCGGCGGAGAGGTACGTTCGGCACGAAGAGCCGGTGCCTTCGGCGGCTCGGTCGGGCGATTGGCGCGCGGCATCAAGGGCTCGCCGCGTGGCAATACGGGTTCGCTGCGCGGCATGCGCGGCGGCATCGGTTCGGGGCGCGTGATGCTGATGTCCTGGGCATGCGCCGGCGTTGCCAGCGCTGCCGCGGCGATCAGGGTTGCAATGAGGAAAACTCTACGCGGGAGGCTCAACCGCCTCACGAAGACGACGACTTCGGACGGCCGAGGAGCGAGGCCATCTCGTCTTCGAGATTTTCAAAGTTCGACTTCGGTGCCGGCGGTGGCGCGGCCGATTCGCTGCGTGGGGTTCGGCTCGGGGGCGGCTCGGGCGCAACCGGCGGCGCGTCAGCCGCGCCTGCGGGGCGGCGAAGTGCAGCTTCCAGACGCTGCGCCATCTCGGCGAGATTTTGATCGGCGCTCGGCGCTGGCGGCGCCGCGGGCGGCGGAGGTGGTGCCGTGCGTTCCGCACGAAGAGGCGGCGCCTTCGGCGGTTCGGGTGTGCGATTGGCGCGCGGCATCAAGGGCTCGCCGCGCGGCATGCGCGGCGGCATTGGCGGCGCCGGTTCCGCGCGCGACTTAAGCCGCGGTTCCGGACGCGGTTCGCGCTCGGGACGCTCGATGCGGCCAAGCGGCTCGGCGGCAAATCCGGCCAGCGGATCGCTGCGGCGCTCGCGCTCTGCCGCAAGCGGCGGCGGCGCGGGACGACGAGCTTCCTCGGCAAAGGAGGGACGGGCCGGGCGTGGTGGCGGCTCCGGCATCTGCGGCTCGACATGCGGCTCGTGACCGGCATCGTCGGGCCAGCCGGCGGCATCCGGCAAGGGAGCGATTCGCGGCGGCAGCTCGGCGCCGGGCGGACGCTGGGGCAGCGCCTCGCGGCCGGGCGTGGCGCGCACGATATTGGGTTCCACGACGATGTCGGTCGGACCACCGATCATCAGGAGATGCTCGACATTGTCACGGCGCACCAGCACGAGCCGGCGGCGGCCATCGACCGCGGCGGCGTCGATCACGGCGAGGCGCGGCATACGCCCGCGGTTGGTGTTGGCGCCAAGACGGTTGGTGGCGAATTGGCGCACCAGCCAGGCGACGACGCCGATCACGGCCAGAACGGCCACGAAGACAAAAATAAACGTAAGATTCGACATCGAGTGTCCCCGGCCAATACGCGCTCAACAGGCTCCATTGTCGCGCCGCCGCCGCATCGGCTCGACCAGAGCTGCCTGTCCTACCCATCACGGCAGGACCTGCCGTCCGCACAGTTCTTAATAACTCATGAATCGGCTGAACCAAAACGACTTCTTGGCCGTTTTGGCGCTCATGAATGGACGCGGTTAACGTGGTGATTCATGGCGAAATTGCGTGGAGAGCCTTCCGCGATGGCCATCTGACCGCTGGCGTGACCTTGGCAGCAGGGCACTCTTAACTCCCCATTAACCATACACACGGCAAATTCTGCCTAGTGTGGTTGGCAAGCGTGCCCCCACCCAAGCGGAGCGGCGCGATGGCGATCAGCGATCTTCCGGTTCTCTCGGCGCTGCGCACCAAGATGCAATGGCATCAGGAGCGCCAGAAGGTGCTTTCCGAAAACGTCTCCAACTCCGACACGCCGAAATTCCGGCCGCGCGACCTGGTCGAGCCGAAATTCGGCCCCACAGGCACCCGCGGCGGCACGATGGGGTCGCTCGCGATGATGCCGACCATTTCGGGCACCACGATTGCGGCATCGAGCGGCGGGCAAAGCTTCGATGTCAACGGCAAGGTCGGCTTCGAGACGCGGCCCGCCGGCAATGCGGTGAGCCTGGAAGAGGAGATGATGAAGGTCTCCGCCAACCAGATGGATTATGCGGCCGTGACCTCACTCTACAGCAAGAGCCTTCATCTTCTGAAGACCGCGATCGGCAAGGGCTGAAGGAAATAGACCATGGCAGACGACAATGTCAGTGACTTCACCCGCTCGATGGGGATTGCGACCTCCGGCCTGCGCGCTCAGGCCGGGCGCATGCGGGTGATCTCGGAAAACATCGCCAACGCGGATTCCACCGCGCCGAGCGCCGGCGGCGATCCCTATCGCCGCAAGGTCCCGACCTTCGTCAACCAGCTCGATCGCGTGCTCGACGCCAAGACGGTGTCGATGGGCAGGATCAAGCCCGACCAGTCCGACTTCCGCACCAAATACGAGCCGTCCAATCCGGCCGCCGATGCCAACGGTTACGTGAAATATCCCAACGTCAATCCGCTGGTCGAGATGACCGACATGCGCGACGCCCAGCGCTCCTACGAGGCCAACCTCAACATCATCAGCGCGACGCGCCGGATGATCCAGCGCACCCTCGATATCCTCAAGGCCTGAACAGGAATAGATCATGGCTTCACCGACAGTTGCCGCCAATGCCTATGCCAATCTCGCAAAAATTCTCGACACCGGCGGCGCCGGCAAGGGCGGCGAGACTGGAGGGCCTTCGTTCGCATCCGTGCTGAAGGACGCGGTCGGCAGCGTGCTGGAAACCGGCCGAAAGTCCGACGCGCAATCGGTCGCGATGGCCTCGGGCAAGGCGAATGTGATGGATGTGGTGACCGCGGTGGCGGAGACCGACGTCGCCGTCTCGACGCTGGTGTCGGTGCGCGACCGCGTGATCCAGTCCTACGAAGACATCATGAAGATGACGATTTAGCGGTTCAATCGTCATTGCGAGCGAAGCGAAGCAATCCATCCATCCGCTTGTGGCGCTATGGATTGCTTCGTCGCTTCGCTCCTCGCAATGACGAGTGCTTAGTGAAAGGTAGTTGAAAATGACCGGTGCTGAAACCCTCGACGTGGCGCGCGATGCGATCTGGACGCTGGTGGTGGTGTCGTCGCCCCTGATGGTGGTCGGCCTCACGGTCGGTGTCGTGGTGTCGCTGTTCCAGGCGCTGACGCAGATCCAGGAACAGACGCTGGTGTTCGTGCCGAAAATCCTCGCGATCTTCGTGACACTGTTACTTGCGTTACCCTTCATGGCGGACTCGCTGCACGCCGAGATGATGCGGATATCGTCGCGAATCATCGGCGGGTAACTTACTGTGCGTAGAAGATGCGCCTCGATATCTCCCTGCTGCCGGTCCTCGCCGCAGCCTTCATGCTTACCTTCGCCCGCATCGGCGCGATGGTGATGCTGTTGCCGGGGCTCGGGGAGTCCAACATCCCCGTCCGCATCAAGCTTGCGATCGCGCTGCTGCTCACCCTGATCATCCTGCCGCTGCACCGCGCCGACTATCACATCGACATGGGCTCGATCGCCTCGATCCTGACGCTGATGATGTACGAAATCTTCATCGGCATCTTGCTCGGCGCGACCGCGCGCGTGACCTTGGCGGCATTGCAGGTCGCGGGCGCTGTGATCGCGCAGCAAATCGGGCTCGGCTTCGTCACCTCGGTCGATCCGACCCAGGGCGAGCAGGGCGTGCTGGTCGGCAATTTCCTGACCCTGCTGGGCGTGACCCTGCTGTTTGCCACCGACAGCCATCATCTCGTGATCGCGGCGCTGAACGACAGCTACAAGATCTTCTCGCCGGGCGAGAGTGTCGCCAGTGGCGACATCGCGGCGCTCGCGACCCGCGCCTTCAACGCGGCTTTTCGGATCGGCCTGCAACTCTCCGCGCCGTTTCTGGTTTTCGGCCTCGTCTTCAATATCGGGCTCGGTGTTTTGGCGCGGTTGATGCCGCAGATGCAGGTCTATTTCGTCGGCGTGCCGCTCTCGATCTTTGCGGGCCTCTTGATCCTCGCCGTCGTGCTCGCCGCGATGATGGGAACCTTCCTCGATTACTTCATCGGCGTCATGCATTCGCTGATGCCGCTGAGATAGGCATGATCCGGAAAAGTGTGAAGCGGTTTTCCGAAACGATCATGCCCAGATAAGGACAAGGCGTCATGGCCGACGAGGCCGATACCTCAGACAAGACAGAGGACCCGACACAAAAACGTCTCGACGATGCGGTCGAACGCGGCGACGTCGCCAAAAGCCAGGAGATCAACACCTGGTTCGTCATCGCCGGCGGCACGCTCGTGATGTCGACCTTCGGCGGCTCGATCGGCGGCGACCTGCTGGTGCCCTTGCGCAATCTGATCGCCAATTCCTGGATGATCCGCACCGACGGTCCCAGCCTGATTCAGCTCGCAAGCCATCTCGAATACGCCGTGGTCGCAGCGCTCGGCGTCCCCGTGGTGTTGCTGGCGCTGGCGGCGATCGCCGGCAACATGATGCAGCATCGGCTGGTCTGGTCCGGCGAGTCGCTCAAGCCGCGGCTCAACAAGATCTCGCCCGGCGCCGGCGCCAAGCGCATTTTCGGCAAGCAGGCGGCAGCGAACTTCCTGAAGGGCCTGTTCAAGCTGATCGCGCTCGGCGCGGTCATGACCGCGATCCTGTGGCCGGAGCGGCACCGGCTGGAGGCCATGGTGCGGTTCGATCCTTCCGCGCTGCTCGGCGTCACCAGTTCGATGGCCATCCATCTGATGGGCACCGTGGTGGCGGTGCTCGCGATCGTCGCGCTCGCCGATTATCTGTTCCAGTACCGCACCTGGTACGAGCGGCAGAAGATGTCGCTGCAGGAGATCAAGGAAGAGTTCAAACAGTCCGAAGGCGATCCCCACATCAAGGGCCGCATGCGGCAGCTGCGCCAGGCGCGGATGAAGAAACGCATGATGGCGGCGGTGCCGAAGGCCTCCGTGATCATCACCAACCCGACCCACTATTCGGTCGCCCTGCAATACGAGCGCGGCATGGCCGCGCCGGTGTGTCTGGCCAAGGGCGCCGACAACATCGCGCTCAAGATCAGGGAGGTCGCGCGCGAGCACGACATTCCGATCATCGAGAACGTGCCGTTGGCGCGCGCGCTCTATGCCACCGTCGAGATCGACGAGGAGATTCCGGTCGAGCACTACCACGCAGTCGCCGAGGTGATCGGCTATGTGATGGGGCTCAAGCGCACGCTGTCGGGTCGGCGGGGTTGAAGGGTGAAACGCCTGCAAAATAGGGAAATAAGGCCTTGATGGGCTTGCGTTTCCCCCTGCGATTCAGGCACTTGGAGCAGGCGCGAGATTCGCGACAACCTCACGCCGACGGACCATGACTGCTGCCAGCGATAAAGATACGCCCCGCGACGCCCCGGCGCATGATGCGCCGCGGCGCGGAGGCAGCATCGTGCTGGTGCTCCTGGTCGCGGCCGTGCTGGTTGCGATCGCGGTCGCGCTGATGACCATCGGCCGCTCGCACGCGCAGCCCTACATCCTCGGGCTCTTGGCCGTGCTCGCCATGGTCGGGCTGTTCAATCTGTTTGCGCTCGCCGCCGGCATGATCCGCTTCGCCCGCAGCGCCGACGATCCGGTGACGGCGCGGATCGCCGATCACGCCTTCGATGGGCTGGCGGTCACCGACGCGCGCGGTCATGTCGTCTATTTCAACGCCGCCTATCTCACGCTGACGGGCGCCACCAGCGCGCAGGACGTGCGCCCGGTCGAACGCGTCTTCATCGGCAATCCCGATGTCTCGGAAGCGGTGTTCCGCCTGCTGAAAGCCGCGCGCGAGGGCAAGCGGCAGCAGGAAGAGGTGCGCATCGCCGGCCAGGACGGCGGCCACGGCCGCTGGCTGCGCATGCGCGTGCGTCCGCTCGGCACGGGCAAGCGCGAGGCGCGCTATGCGGTGTGGTCGATCACGGACATCACGCGCGACCGCGAGCGCCAGGAGGACGTGTTCCAGGAGCTGCAGCACGCGATCGAATATCTCGATCATGCGCCGTGCGGCTTCTTCTCGGTCAATCCGGCCGGCGATCTCGCTTATGTCAACGCGACGCTGGCGAACTGGCTCGACCATGACCTCGCCGAGATCGGCTCGGGCGGGCTGAAACTCACCGATATCGTCTCCGGCGACGGCGCGGCGCTGCTCACCTCGATCGTGGCGGTGCCGGGCGAGGTCAAGACCGAAGTGTTCGACATCGATCTGCGCATGCGCGGCGGCAAGACCATGCCGGCGCGGCTCTATCACAAGCTCGCCTTCGGCGCCGACGGCAAGCCCGGTCCGTCGCGCACGCTGGTCATCAGCCGCGCCCGCGACGAGCGCTCCGATCCCGAGCGCGCCGCCGAAGTGCGCTTCGTGCGCTTCTTCGACCACACGCCGATGGCCATCGCCACCGTCGACCGCGGCGGCAGCGTGGTCCGCGCCAATGCGCGTTACGCCAAGCTGGCGCAGGGCATCAGCGGCGATGGCGTCGCGACAAAATCGATCTTCCGGGCCGTCAACGCGCGCGACCGCCATCTCCTGATAGCGGCGATCAATCAGGCCGCCGACGGGCAGGGCGATATCGCACCAGTCGAGGTGATGCTCGACGGCGCAAAAGAGCGCTGGGGTCAGTTCTTCGTCACTTCGGTCGAAAAGGACGAGGCCGAGACCGAGGCCGCGATCGTCTACATGCTGGAGACCACCGAGCGCCGCGCGCTGGAAAACCAGATCAACCAGTCGCAGAAGATGGATATGGTCGGCCAGCTCGCCGGCGGCATTGCCCACGACTTCAATAATGTGCTGTCCGCTATCATGATGGCCAACGACTTCCTGCTGAACGCGCACAAGCCGACGGACCCGTCGTTCCAGGATATCATGCAGATCAAGCAGAACGCGACGCGCGCAGCGACGCTGGTGCGGCAGCTGCTCGCGTTCTCGCGCCGCCAGACCCTGCGGCCGCAGGTGCTCGATCTCGGCGATGCGCTAAGCGACCTCACCATGCTGCTGCGCCGGCTGATCGGCGAGAAGGTCAAGCTCGACCTCGTGCACGGCCGCGACCTCTGGCCGGTCAAGGTCGACGTCTCCCAGTTCGAGCAGGTGATCGTCAATCTCGCGGTCAATGCGCGCGACGCGATGCCCGACGGCGGCAAGCTCACGGTGAAGACCGCGAACCTCAGTGCGGCCGAGTCCGGCGATCTCGCCTACAAGGGCATGCCGGCTGCCGACTATGTGCGGATCGACATAACAGACAACGGCACCGGAATCCCTGCCGACATCAGGGAGAAGATCTTCGAGCCGTTCTTCTCGACCAAGGAGGTCGGCAAGGGCACTGGGCTCGGACTGTCGACGGTCTACGGCATCGTCAAGCAGACCGGCGGCTTCATCTATGTCGATTCCGAAGAAGGCAAGGGCACCTCGTTCCACATCTTCCTGCCGCGGCATCACGCCGAGCAGGAGGCGCATGTCGAGGCGCCGGCCGAGACGCATGCCGCGAACGGCGCGGCAAAGGAGAGCGTGGCGGCCGAGCCCAAGCGCGCCGACTTCACGGGGCAGGGCACCATCCTGCTGGTCGAGGACGAGGATGGCCTGCGCTCGCTGAATGCGCGCGGGCTTCGTTCGCGCGGCTACAGCGTGATCGAGGCTGCCAACGGCGTCGAGGCGATGGAAGCGCTGGAGGAGAAGAACGGCGCCATCGATCTCGTGGTCTCCGACGTCGTGATGCCTGAAATGGACGGTCCGACGCTTCTGAAGGAGATGCGCGGGCGCAATCCGGACCTGAAGATCATCTTCGTCTCGGGTTACGCCGAAGACGCCTTCGAGAAGAGCCTGCCCGAGAACGAGCAGTTCGCCTTCCTGCCGAAACCCTTCACGCTGGCGCAGCTGGTCGCCGCGGTGAAAGAGACCATGCCGGCGCCGTAAGCGGCGTCGCAAGGCCAGGGACAAAGCCAGTACCCATCAGTCCCGAAAGCTGATAGTCGTGCCATCAGCGAAGCCGCCAGGCTGCCACGACAGGGATTTGCATAGTATGTTCAGCAGGTTGGTCGCAGTCGACCCGCGTATGGTGAGATGGAAGCGAGACAACGTCTATGGGTTCCTCGCCGTTCATCTGATCGCGATGCTCGCCGTCATCCCCTGGTTCTTCAGCTGGACGGGCGTCGTTCTGCTGGTCGCCGGATTTTTCGTCTTCGGCGTGCTGGGGATCAATCTCTGCTTTCATCGGCTTCTCACCCATCGGGGTCTCGTTTGCCCGCTCTGGCTCGAGCGCAGCTTCGCGCTGCTGGGTACGTGCTGCGCGCAGTACTCGCCGCCGCATTGGATTGCGGTCCACCGCAAGCACCATCACCATTCCGACGACGAAGACGATCCGCACAGCCCGCTCGTGAGCTTTTTCTGGGCGCATATGGGTTGGCTGCTGGTGAAAATGGAGGACATGAATCGCGGCGCGCTGATCGAGCGCTACGCCCAGGACATCATGCGCGATCCGTTCTACGCGTGGCTGGAGCGGCGCCACAACTGGGTCAAGGTCGTGCTGCTGTCGTGGATTGCGTATTTCATCGCCGGCTTTGCGTATGTTGCATTTTCGGGCGGCACTTCGTCCGAGGCGACGCAATTCGGCCTGAGCCTGTTCGTTTGGGGCGCGGCGCTGCGCACCGTCGTGGTGTGGCACATTACATGGTCGATCAATTCCGTGACCCATATCTGGGGCTACCGGAACTACGAAACATCAGACGCGAGCCGCAACCACGCGCTCACGGCGTGGCTGTCGAGCGGCGAGGGCTGGCACAACAATCATCATGCCGATCCGCGTTCGGCGCGGCATGGCCACAAATGGTGGGAGATCGATACCACCTGGATGACCATTCGGCTCCTGATGCTGCTCGGTCTTGCCAAGCAGGTCGTGCTCCCGTCGCCGGCGCTCGCGCGCAGGTTCAGTAGTGCATCGCCGCTGCCCGACACTGCAGCCGAGAGCCCGAACCCGCCATGACCGCCGCTGAAAAGCGCCTCCGCGCCATGCAGGACCTGATCGTGCACGCGCGCGAGCGCATGGGACTCGAAACGGGCTTCGTGTTGTGGGACGGCTCGACCGTTCCGGCCGACCTGTCTCCCGGTGCGTTTGCCATTGCGATCGCCGACGAGGGTGCGATCGCTGCGCTGATCCGGCGGCCGAAGCTCGATACATTGCTCAATCTCCTGGTCTCGGCGCGGATTGCGCTCCGCAACGGCACGTATTTCGACCTGATGGCGCAGCGGCCGCGCGTGCGGCTGAAGGATGCGCTCAAGACGCTGGACAAGACGCTGGCGCTGAAAACCGCGGGGCGCTTCCTGTTCGTTCCGCGCGGCGGACCATGGCCGCTCGAACCAGTGCGGGGCGACCTCGCGCAGCGCGACGGAAGCGAACCGGCCAATCGCGAGAACATTCAATATCACTACGATCTTTCGAACGCGTTCTACGCGCTGTTTCTCGATCCCGAGATGGTCTACAGCTGCGCCCATTTCACCGAGCCGCACGATGACATCGCAAGAGCGCAGCGCGACAAGCTCGACACGATCTGCCGCAAGCTGCGGCTCAAGCCGGACGAGACCTTTCTCGACGTCGGCTGCGGCTGGGGCGCGCTGCCGATTCACGCTGCCCAGCACTACGGCGTTCGCGCGCACGGTGTCACGCTCGCCGACCAGCAATACACCTATGCCAAGGAGAAAATCGCCCGGCTCGGCTTGCAGGATCGGGTGACCATCGAATTGAAGGATTATTCCAGCCTCGACGGCGAGTTCGACAAGATCGCATCGGTCGGCATGTTCGAGCACGTCGGCAGCCAGAACTACCCGCGTTATTTCAAGACCATCCATCGGCTGCTCAAGCCCGAAGGCTTCTATCTGCACCACACCATCGCTCGGCCGGCGAAGCGCACCGATCGCGAATTCCTCCGCAGCTACAGCAAGGAAGCCGTCGCAGTCGGCCGCTACATTTTCCCAGGCGGCGAACTCGATCACGTCGGAATGTCGGTCTCG
This sequence comes from uncultured Alphaproteobacteria bacterium, assembly GCA_963794775.1. Lineage (GTDB taxonomy): Bacteria > Pseudomonadota > Alphaproteobacteria > Rhizobiales > Xanthobacteraceae > Bradyrhizobium. Next base: position 10,145 of record CAWCGA010000012.1, read on the forward strand.
AACCTGGAGCGGAACGGCTTCGAGGTCCATGATGTCGAGGGCTGGCGCGAGCACTACGCGCGGACCACGCGGCTGTGGCACAATCGCCTGCTGGCGAACCTGGCCGCCGCCGAGCGTGAGATCGGCGCAGCGAAGGCGCGCTTGTGGCTCATCTATCTGGCCGGCGTCTCGATCGGCTTCGATCGCGGCAGGATCGGCATCTTCCAGACGCTTGCGTCGAAGCGCAAGCGCGGCGCCTCCGGTTTGCCGCTGTCGCGCGCCGATCTCTATCGCTGATCGGTTGAAATTGCCGCCGACGTTCGCATTGCCGATCCAACGCCCTACCAGGCGCGGTTAAAAATACGCCAAAGAAAGGCGACGCCTCCGGCAAAGTAGAACGCGTCATACGCAGCATGCGCGATGATCGGCACGATCAGGTTGCGCGTTAACACAAAAATCAGGGACAGCACCAAACCGGCAAACGTGGCAAACACCACGACGCCGCCACCATAGGACCAATGGATACCGCCGAAAATCAGTGTCGATACGATGATTGCCGTCATGAGCGACACGCCTCGCAATAGCAGCAGATTCACGAGATAGAAGCGGAAAACAACTTCCTCGCTCAGTCCAACGAGGACCATGCCGGCTGTGCCGTCAAAATACTGGAGCGCAGAACTGGTCGGCAGAGGAACTCTCGTTATCGGCCAGCCATGAATGTTCAAATAGCGGATCAAGGTCGCACCGGCGACATTGGCGCCGATCAAGGTGATCGTCCCGACAACAGCCGTCAAAAGCTCTTTTGCAGAGGGCATCTCGAGACGCCAGGATATCGGGAGCGAAGGCGGCTGGTTGCGCAACAGCAAATACAGAAGCGCGAGGCTGAATATCCTGCAAGCATAGTCCACGGCGACAAAGACCGGGTAACCCGGAAATTCGATGTAGATAAGCTTGTTGAGGAAGTATGGACCAACAATGACGAGAGCCGGCAGCACGCCGTCCGCTCGCCTCCACGCATTGCTGTGTCTGCTTGTCATCTGCTGGCCGGTCAGGGCCGCTTGGGAGCGAGATATCGAAACAGCCTGGTCATTCCGATTGCACCGAGGACGAGCAGCGCCATGATGTCGGGCAAAAGAAGCACGACCCAAAGCCACACATTGTCCCGCTTGCGCGGGCGGACCGTCAAACCGTTGACGACGCGCGGTGCTGTAGCGGCTTCGTCATCCCTGATTGGCGTTGGCTCGTCTCGTGATGGTACTTCCGAAACGGTCCAATCTACCATGGGCCGTTTTGGTGGTAGCTCACAACTTGGCGATCCGCCGTCCGGTTGAAATCCGGTAACGTTAACCCTGCGCGCTGGACATGTCTGTTCGTGGCCCGTAGCAGACTCTCGCAACGGACACTGTCCGATTTCGCGGCCGGAGCAGGTGCATCAGTGTGCGCGACTATTTGAGCCGCTTCAGTTCCTCGACTGCCCCGCGGTATTCGACGTAGTCCTTGGGGCAGGTATCGACCGCGGCTTGCAGGGCTTTGGTAGCTTCGCCCATGTCTTTCTTCTGAAGATGCCACTCACCGATATAGAACTTGGCCTCGCATTTCTGCTGGGGCGTCCTGGCCTGCGCTTCGGTCTCTTTCGGGGATTTCTTGCCCAGATAGAATTCGACCAGAGGACGAGGCCACCCTTTATCCTTCAGTTGCGCTGCGTTCAGCACAAGCTCATTTCGGGCCTCTTGCGCGTCGCTCACGCGAGTCCTCATCACGTAGAGCATCAGCGTCGAGTAGGCATTTGCCTGATTGTCAGTGACATACTTGAAGTCGTCCACCGCCTTTTCGAAATTCGCGACATAGAAATATGTGAGGCCGCGGCTGGCGTACGCTGGATAGTATTTGCTGCCCTGCCTTATGCCCTCGCCGTAATCCTTGAGGGCGTCGTCGTAACGACCGCGGTCGCGACGGAAATCCCCACGCACGACAAGATAAGCGGCGTTCTTCGGCTCCAGTTCAATCGCCTTGTCGTAATCCGCGAGCGCGCGAGCTTCGTCGCCCTTGCGAATCAAGACTGCACCGCGATCGACGTAGAGAGCGGCAGACCGCGGCCCGAGTTTGATCGCCTCGTCGAGGTCGCCCAGTGCCGCATCAGTTTCGCTCTGCCGTGTACGGATGAGCGCACGCACCTGCAGGCTCGCTCGCCGCACTCCTGATCGATCGTCGGAATCCAGCTTGATCGCTTGCCCCAAATCCGCAAGTGCTCGGGCATCATCGTTTTTCTTGATCCAGATATCGGCGCGATCCAGAAAAAACGATCCATTAGCGGGATCGAGCTTGATGGCCTGATCGAGACCGCTCATCGCGCGATCGAGCTCGTTGTCGGAGGCAAATACCAGCGCCTTTAGAGCCCATGCCCGCGCGGCCAGCCCACTCTTGTTGCCGGCATCCAGTCTGATCGTTGTATCGAAATCCGCGATTGCGCGACCGCGATCGTCATCGGCGACGTTGCAAAGGGCCCGGCCCAGGTAAAGCTCCGGCTTGTCCGCTGCCAGCTTGATCGCCTGATCGTAGCTTGCGATTGCGAGCTTGTATTCCTTTACCTCGCGCAGCAGTTCCGCACGTCGCACCAGCGCAATTTCAAGGGTCGGATCGAGCGCAACCGCGGTGTTCAGATCCTCGATCGCCCTTTTGCTCTCGCTTTTGGCCTTCCACGCCGCCGCTCGCAGCGTCAGGGCTACGGCTTGACGCGCGGCTCCCAAGTCTCGCGTTTCAATCAAATGCGAACAGGCGGCAATGGCAGTATCAGGGTCAGTTGAAGTCTCACATAGCCGAGCGAAAATACGGCCTGGCTCCTGCGCAATGGCTGCGGGAGCAACGAGGAGGAATACTAATGGGATAGTGACAATGATCTTGTTCAAGGATATTCTCGACCGCAGTTAAGTATTTTAATCATATAGCAAAATGGCTTTCCACCCGAATTTCGGTAGGATGGGTTCAATGAAGCGGACGTCATTGGCGTTCGCGGCCGCTTGCATTTTCTCCTTGGTAAACGGCTGCGTGGCGCTGGCCGCAGGGCAAGTGACCTACAAGCAAGCTCAGGAAATACTGAAGACGGTTCGTTCGAACGATGAACTGACTCTCCGGTTGATGATCGCTCAAGAAAGAGGCGCGGGAAAAGCCGAGATAATTAAGATCATCGACGATTATGCACGGAAAACATATGGCCTAGAAATTGAATTCGTATCCGGCGAACGTGCTGTCAAATACACCGGCTATGCCGAGGACGGAAGCTTCATTTCGAAGACTTTAAACGCAAAAAATCCAGGTGGCTTCGACGTAAAGCAGAACAAAATATTTTTTCGAGAGCAGGAACTCTTCGACAAGGCCGGAGCGCTCACTTTTGAAGGGCTGCGCGAGACGCTGCATGAATTCGATGCGCAGGCGATCATAAGAGACACAGATTACACTATGTACTCGATACCAGCGGTGGTCGATGGTCCAAAAGAGGTAAAGGCGCTCACCCACGTCAGGGATATACAGACCTTAGAAACGATAACCGGAAACAAAATAGACGTTACCGATACCGGCGAGTTCAAGGTAACGCGTGGTGGGGCGAGAAGCGGTCTGGCATTGGAGGATGCGGCGACCGACAATGTAGTGAAAGGCGAACAAGCCGCTGCATCCGCTGAGAGAAATACCGCCGCAGCGGGAAACGTAACCAAGGCTGAACAAGCGGCAACGGCAGTTGATGGAGACGCTGCCGCGGCAAAGGCTGCGGCCCAGACTGAACAAACCGCCGTGGCAGCCGCAGAGCGAAGCGCCGGCGCAGTTGAAGACATGACCAAGGCCGAAAGGGCGGCTGCGGCCGAGGATCGGGCCGCTGGCGTGCTTTACAACATCTACAAGGGCGACAAGCTGGACGCGGCGCACGTGCTACGTGAAGCCGCGGCGGCAGAGCGTGAAATCAGTTTCCTCGAAGTCCTGAACGAGATCGGCGTTCTGGTTGTGGTCGTCGATGCCGGCCGGGATATCGGAAACGGAATCTCGGGAGGCAACCTCATCCTGGTCGGGCGCGGCGTCGCAAAGTACGCCACCGCGGAAATCCCCGGCATGGACAACGTGCTGAATCGCCTGTTGTCGACCAAGGAAGAGCGGCAAAAAGCGCGAGAGGAAAAAGAGAAAGAGCAGGAAAAAAAGAAGAAGGTCGAAAAGGACAAACCGCCGCGCGTCTACCGGATGGAAGAGACTTACGACGGCTTCTTCTATTATTGGACCGATGGCCAGATTTCCTATCGGAGCAAGCAAGGTGGAAAGGGCTTCGGTCCTGATCCGATCTTTGCCGGCGGCGTCATGCTCCCGAAAGAGCCTGCGAAGGTCGCGTCCGCGGAGAACAGCGGTGGTAGCGGTTCGACCGGCCCGTCAGGCGGCTCCGGGTCTGGGTCCGGAATATCCGGCACGTTGTGGGGCGACGGCAGTGGTGCCGGTACTGATGTAAACAAGCTGTTTAAATCGAAGGGTGGGGGTGACACGGAACGTCAAAGCGGGATCAGCGGAAGGAGCCCCGACGCTCCGTCCGGGTCAGCCGCTGGGAGTCCCGTAGCGGCGCCCGCCGGCGGGCCCAGCGATATCAGTGGCACGACCCCGAAAGGTTCCGATGGTAAAGCCACCGGCGGTCCCGTTGCGCCCGCCAGTACTCCAAGCGGTGTCAGTGGAACAAGCCCGAAAGGGCCCGATGGCTCGGTACCCGCCGCCAACGTCGCAGCTCCCAATACTTCAAGCGATGTAAGTGCGGGGTCGCCGCCTGCAGCAACGTCCGCCGGTGCGCCGGCCAATGCCCAATCTGCTGCTGCAACGACGACGCCAATCGCGGACACGATGCAGGACACGTTCACCAACTCGAAGGGCCCACTTGCTGATTCGGCTGCTGCCAAAGATGTCGTGGACGCCACCAAGAGCGTCGAAGACAGGGCCGCGCCGGGCCAGACCAAGCCCGACCCCGACCAAAACAAGCAAGTCGAAGCGGCGCAGAACAGTGATTCTGCCAATCCGAAGCAAGCGGATGACAAACCGGCCGCGACTGCAAGCAACAATCAGAAGGATGTCTCGCCGAAGGACGACAAGCCCGACGCCGCGCAGGGCCAGGGCCAAACGCAGCCCGCCCCCGATCCAAACAAGAAAGCAGACACAGCACAGGACAATGATTCTTCTAATCCGAAGCAGACAGACCAGAAGCCGGCCGAGACCGCAAACAACGATCCGAAGGACGCCTCACCGAAAGACGACAAGGCCGACGCTGGCAAAGACCAACCTGTCCAGAAGGAGGAGGCGTCGGCCACATCGCTGGCAAAGGACGTCTTTGAAAAGCAACTCAAGGATGATGCGCTCGCCCAGCAGGCCTTGAAGGACTCTGCAAATCTTTCGGCCGATGCCACAATACCCCTCAAACAGACCGATGCACCGGCCGCGCCCTTCAAGGTCGCAAAGGCCGACGAAGAAGCCTACGATGCAAACTATTGGGGCAATGCCGAATGGGCCAAGCGTCTCTGGAAGCTGCCCGATATTCCGAGCCCCCCCAGGGTTCAGCCGGAGGTGGCGCCCGTAGTGCCAAGGGTAGAGGCGCGACCCAATGCTGGCCCTTCCGACACGGCACCGAGCTTCAGTGCGAGCCCTTGGACAGCTCAATCGGGCATTAGTTGCTCTGGATGCGATAATACCACCACTTGGACACGCGACGTAATAATCAACGGCAAGGAGGTGCATCAAAGGGTTGATTCTAACACCAAGCCGCCGGATGACTATGGTCTGCCCAATACAACTAAATCGCCACAGCCGAATCAGCGGCAGCCCGGCCAACAGGCCGGTCAGAAAACGCCGGGACAGCAGCAGCCAGACCAACAGGCTGGTCAGCAGAAGACGCCGGGACAGCAGCAGCCAGGCCAACAGACGGGTCAGCAACAGCAGCAGCCAGACAAACAGGCAGGTCAGCAAAAGCAGAAGCCGGGCCAGCAGGCGGGTCAGCAACAGCAACAGCCCGGCCAACAGGCAGGTCAGCAACAGCAGAAGCCCGGCCAGCAGGCGGATCAGCAACAGCAGAAGCCGGGCCAACAAGCGGGTCAGCAACAGCAACAGTCGGGCCAGCAGGCGGGTCAGAAACAGCAGCAACCAGGCCAACAGGCGGGACAGCAACAGCAGAAGCCGGGCCAGCAGGCAGGTCAGCAACAGCTAGGTCAACAGATGGTCCAGCAACAGCAGGTTGGCCAACTCAGCTCGTCGGGTTCGCAGCAACTGGATCCGCAGCAATCTGGCCAGGCCTCTCAAATTGGTTTGCTCAAGCCATCGCCCCAACCGTCGAACCAGGTTGCCGTTGCCAATGCGCAACCGTCGCAGGCCTCGGCGGCGTCAAAGACACCATCATCGCAGGGTTCCTCGACGTCACCATCGCAACAGCCCAGCGTCGCTCCTGCGAACACCCAACAGATCACACTCGCCCCCGCCAACTCGCAACCGGCGAGCCAATCGTCCAGTCCGGCGTCAGCGACGGGTACCGGCACCGCAAACACCAGCACTATCCCAGGTGCAAATTCAGTGGTGCGGCTCAAGTCCGCGTCCGATTCCGCCGGCTCGTTCATCCGCTTGACTGGGGCTCCGACGGCGCCGTCTCCGCCTGGCGCATCAACGCCACCCTCGCCGAAAATCGGTTTGTTCCTTCCTGACCGACGGGTCAGGCTGGGCGGCGCTGACTTTGGTTTGCGTCCAACGTATCAGGCGCCGGGCGCGATATCGCCGTCCGCGGGAAGCGTCGTTCGGCTGCCGTCTCCCCTTCCATCCGCTCCGCTTCCCGGTGTCGGTCCCATTCTGAGGAATGGCGGCGTGTACATTGCGACCGTCCCCAGTGCCGCCATCGGCGGAGCAGGGAATGCCGCTTCCGCCGCGGCGAGCCGGGCTGCATCGACCGCGGCGACGAACGCTGCCAGCAAGGCCGCATCGAACGCGGCCGCAACGGCAGCCTCGAACAGCGCCGCACGTGCGGCGTCAAACGCCGCGGCCGGCGCGGCCGGCCGTGTTGCATCGACCGCGGCCTCGAATGCCGCCTCCAATGCAGCAGGCCGTGCGGCATCCAATGCCGCTTCCGCTGCCGCCGGGCGCGCTGCCTCCAACGCGGCATCAGCCGCGGCCAGTCGGGCTGCTTCCGCCGCCGCCAGCCGCGCCGCCTCCAACGCCGCCAGCCAGGCTGCGGCGAACGCGGCGAGCCGGATCAGGGTGCCTTCCGACATCAGGCTGAAGCGCGACATCGTCGAGCTTGGCCGGTTGCCTAATGGTCTGCATCTCTATCGTTACCGCTACCTCGGGGATGACGTCGAGTATGTCGGCGTCATGGCGCAGGAGGTCGAGAAGATCGACCGCGCGGCCGTCGGTCGGGACGCCAACGGCTATCTTTCGGTCGACTATGGCAGACTCGGCCTCAGGTTTATGACTTGGGAGCAACGAGCTGCCAGCACCAACCACTCAAACTACTAGCTCGCGTAAATAACGGATCCTTCGAGCCTGCCTGCCCGAGGTTGGAGGGCCCGCAGAAAAATTGGTCACCCGAGCTGGTCGCCGACGCTAGACGGCGGCGTGCGAAACCGGTTGGCAGAAGCGGCTCTGCCAGCCCAGTGATATGGTCGACTTGATGGGCTCGGCGATTTTCAGTCGAGCAGAAATTGAAAAAAACGTATAGGTTAAAAGCGCCCTTTGTTTCAGTAGGGCTGGTAGAGCTTTATACTTCTGGAGCGCGCCATGCGCACGTTGTCCCTGTTTTCCGTTACTTCATCTACAGTATTGGCTTTGACCAGCGGAGTTGTTTCACCAAGTTGCGCGGTCTTGTGGCTATGCTTTTTTACCTCACCTTCCAATGCGCAAGGTCTGAGAATTCCGTCAACGGTTACAAATCAAGTGGGGCAATCGAACTCTCCGAGCGCGGGTAGTGGCGAGAAGGCGATTGCGGCTCAGCCGAGCGGCACGGTAGCGCCCAATCCGGCACCCAACTCTGGAAACAGTGCAAGTGGCAGCAGCGACACCAAGGCAGGGCTGAGCCCCGAAGATGTCAAGACACAGATACAGCAAGATATTGCAGACAAGCAGAAAGCTCTCCAGACCGAGCAAGATAAGCTGGACGGTTTAAAAAAGGAACGGGATTCACTCAATCCCGATGCACGAGGACAGGAGTACATTGATAAGGCAAACGAGCTGCAAAAAGATGCACTCAAAGGAGCTATTGATCAATTCAAGACAGGTCCGATCGAGGGGCTGAAGGATGCGGTGGAGTCCGCCAACCGAGGCAAGGACATGGTGAAGGACTGGCGTGATGTAAAGGACGCAGAGTCCAAATATCTAGATGAGGTGGATCGACAGCAAAATATCGGCAATGAAATTGCACGTCAGGAGAATTTGGTTCGGCAGGCGGAGACAGCCCTCGCCAACGCAAAACTTAGTGCCGCAATTGTAGCTCCAATGGTGAACGCAATGTCTAGCGTTCCTGTTTCGACTCCCTCTGGCTGCGGCGAGTCCGTCACGTGCAATGGCTGGATCTTCATGCCTCCGATCAACGTCATCGATAAAAATGGGAAGATAGAAAAGACCTATCCCGGGGCATGGGTATGCTCTTCGAACTGCGGCGCGAAACCTCAATCACCACCGCCGCAGTACAATTCGGCTGGCACCGCCACTAACCAAAATCAAAGCACGATAACAGGAACGCCCTCTGCAGATCAGAAGTCTCAGCAAGGGCATGTAGGGTTTACGAGTGGCAACAATCCGACTAATGCCAATCATCCATCTGGAAATCAGAGCCTTCCTCCTGCCCTGCTTGACACGTCAAGTGCAAAGCTGAAATCCGAAAGCATTGTCCCGCAAGCCAAGTCCTCGGCAAAGCCGAACTCGTCTTCAGGAATCCCGACGACCGCAGGTCCACCGACCAGCGAAAATCTCAAATTGAAGTCAGCAGATACAGCTAGTGAGCAGAAACATCCGAGTTCAACGGCTACTTCTGCTGATAAGTCGACGGCTCTTCCAGCGTCCTCATCAAGCTCAAAACCAACCAACGCCGTGGCAGCGATTCCTCGCGTCGATACATCCCGCAGGGCATCGACTTCGCCTGTGTTACCGTCACGCATCTCAACCGCGGCCGGTGCGGCAGCATCGCATGCCGCATCGAGCACTGCTAGCCGAGCGGCGTCAAACACTGCATCCCGCGTCGCCAGCCGGTCCGCATCTAATGCCGCTTCCGCAGCAGCCGGCCGCGCGGCGTCAAGCGCGGCCTCCAACGCTGCCTCTCGTGCTGCTTCCAACGCCGCCGGCCGCGCCGCCTCCAACGCCGCCAGCCGGGCTGCGGCGAACGCGGCGAGCCGTACCAGTGTTCCTTCCGACATCAGGCTCAAGCGCGACATCGTCGAGCTTGGCCGGTTGCCGAATGGTCTGCATCTCTATCGTTACCGCTACCTTGGGGATGACGTCGAGTATGTCGGCGTCATGGCGCAGGAGGTGGAGAAGATCGACCGCGCCGCCGTCGGTCGGGACGCCAACGGCTACCTCTCGGTCGACTACGGCCGGCTCGGCCTCAGACTGATGACGTGGGAGGAATGGGCCCGTCGCACGAGCTACGCAGGCTTTTCGTCCATGTGAATGGCACGGCCTTCGCGCAGGCGCATGGCCATCGCGTGCTCTCGCGATTCCGGTTGGGGCCGTTCCGGGTTGCGGCGAACGCGGAGAGCGAGCTGGAGCCGGCTACTGATCGGCTCCTGCAAATCCCGGACGAAATGCGATCGCCTTCAATTCGTACTCAAAACGAAAAGGCCGCCGGATCTCTCCGGCGGCCCTTGTTCTAAACCTCGATCAAGTTACCAAGTGTACCGCGCACCGGCCTGAGCGCCGATCGTTTGGGTCGCAGGAATGATCTGGGTTTTCGTTCCTGCATATCCGGAACCGTGAGCCTCGACGTAGGTGGAGAAGTGCGGCGTCCAGATCACGTTGATCTTGCCGGAGCCACGGCCACCGAGCCCAAGGTCGGTCACGCCGGCAACAGCCGCGCCCGCCCCGGGCAAGATCCCGGGCGGGAGACCAGCTGTACCGCACGCCGCACCGTTACAATCGACATTCCTGAAGACTGCGCCGGACAATGACGGCTGGACGGTGAAGCCCATCCACTTCATTTCGGTGCCAACGCGGCCGCCGAGATGAACTTCGGTGTTATCGCCGATCTTGGTTCCGAAATTCATGGTGTAGAGCTCGGTGTAAGTGACACCGCCGGTCGGCTCGAAGAAGACGCTGTAGGGGAAGTCGAAGCGGTACTGGGCGTTGCCCGTATAGGTCAACGCGCTGGTGTCGGGTGGCGCCACAAATGTCAGCAGGCTGGTCGAATTGTGCGTCCAGCTGGCGGAAACGGTGAAGTCCGCCGAGAAGCCCCCGTTGATATAGGAGACGGTACCCGAGGCTGCAGGCGTGTTGCTGTCGAACCAATTTATTGCGGCGGGGGCAAGGTTCCCGTTGAAGATGTGAGCCCAGGTATCGGAGCCGGTCAACACGAAGGTCAGGGCGTCGGTTGCGGTGAAAATGCCGATCTTGGTGGCGTCGAAAGCCCCGACTCCGGTCGCAGACCAAATATTGGTGCTGGTCCCACCGGTGTACACGTAGGTCCTATCTCCGCTTCCAATCGCGTTGATGCCGAAAATCCAGGCAGGAGCGGGCGGAGCCATCGCGGGAGCCTTGGCGTAGGCCAGCGCCGAGAACGGATTGCTCACGCCCTGCGCGGCAAAAGGATCGCGATTGTTGAATTGGCCTTCCTCTCCGGTGAACTGCATTCGGCCGGGGCTCGACACGACCAGCTTCCTGGTCTGGATCTGATCGCGAACGCTTTGCAGGATATTGGCGATGACGTTGTTGAGGACCTCCTGCGGCACCGAGGCGGCATTCGCGGTTGTGGGTAATGCACCGGCCGCCAGAGCAAGCGCCGATACTGTCGCAAAAATTCTCGAATTCAATTTCACGGATGCCCCCTGCATCAGATGGTTAACAATGCTTAACCTTTGCGATATTTTGGACACATCACTAGTGCAGAAAAGACACACTTCCCTGGAACTCAATATTTGTAGGCACTTGCACGGTATTCGGCTGCTCCGCAAGCAGCGGCTCCTGCAAACAGGGAGATGTACTACCCACCGCACGCGCGTGTGTTGCCATCTCAACACGACGGACAAAACACTTCGGCTATTCATAAGTCACTCGATGTCCAACCCTTGGTGCCAAAATATTTTATTTCCGAAATAGAGAAGTTATGATGCAACGAAGACGCGCACCATAGCCCGCCGCTAAATTGCCGCCGACACCCGCGCCCCGCGGGCTGCCCGGCGTACGTTTCTGCGACATCCTGTTTTGTAACGTAGTCTATCGTTCTGCCGGTCCGACATAGAAAATTTCAAAGGGGTCACACGCGGAATTTCGCGGGATACATTACACTCTTCCAGCGATGCTTCTCTTCCTTTTGAGAAAGCGATATCGATGGACCGGGACAGGGACATGCTCTGGAGGACAGCGTTATGAGGTTTTCCTCAATCTTCATTGCGAGTTCTCATGTGCGGCCTGAGCGGCACGGCAATGTCACAAACTCAACCGCCCGCTGGCGGCGGCACTTCGCTTCCCAGCGTCGTAGTCGGAGCGCCCAGGCCATCAGCCGGTCAACCGAAGCGGGTGCCGCGCGCCGTCGCCCATAGTGCGGCGTCGCTTCGGACATCGATTGCATCCGCGAGCGGTGCACCGGTCTACGGCCGCGATAGTCTAGCCACCACGACTGGCAACTGCTCGACGACGACATGGCCCGTTGTGTCGCCGGTCCAGTGTACAAAACCTTATGCCCACAGCTACGTCGAATGCACCGAAAAGGTAGCGCAATATGGTTCGCGATCCAGCGATGCCTGGTGGTGGTGCAGCAATCAAGGTTTCAAGAACTGAACAGTTGGCATCTCAAGCGGCGTGACCTGCGGTCCAGTCTTCGCGCGAAAATATTCTCGGGCGGCGATAACGCTCGGCTTCAACTGTCCGGCAAGCCGGCCTTGCGGATGCCGTCGAAGAGTCGCTCCGAATCTTCAGGCCTCTTGTAAACGGCGGTGCGCTTCCATCGCTCGATGGCGAAGTCAGGCTCGATCCGGAGCACCTCGTCGGCGGCCGCGCGGGCTTCGTCGAGCCGGCCCAACTGGGCATAGGCGGCGGCGAGCCAAAGATGCGTGATCCGCAGATCGGGCATTCGCCACGCGCTCTCGCGCAGCGGCGTTATGGCTTCCTCGTAGCGGCCCAGCATGTAACAGGCGTTGCCTATGTAAGCGAGCCGAGTTGCATTCCGGTGCGGTTCAAGGCGCATGCTCGCCTGCATCACTTCGATCGCTCGGGCCGGCTGCCCCGCAAATACCAGGCAGAGACCGAAGCCCTGATCGTAAAAATTTGAGTTGAGGGCGAAAGCCTGTTCATACTCGGCAACGGATTCTTCGTGCCGGCGTTTGAACATCAAAGCCGTGCCAAGCATGGTGCGCGTTTGGGGCAAGCTGGCGTCAAGCTGCACCGCCGTCCTGGCCAGTTCATCGGCCCGCTGCAGCGCCAACGGATTCAAATATTCCTCATTACGCGGTTCGAGGTAGGCGTAGAGGTGGGTACGCGCCAGCATGGCATAGGCACGCGCGTATCCCGGGTCGATCGCTATCGTTTGTTCAAGACACCTGCGCGCCTCATAAAACGAGGCCATGGGACGCTGGGCAAACCCGGTCGCCCAGGCTTCGAAGCCACGCAGGTAATAATCATAGGCCTCCCAGGTCGCTGGCGGCTTCAATAGCGTGCGCTCAGCTTCAGCCTCAATCACACGCACCTGCAGAACCGCGACGATCGCGCGCACGACCTCATCCTGAACCGCAAAAGCGTCCCTGAGTTCGCGGTCATATCGCTCGGCCCAACGGTGAGCGCCGTTCACGGCGTCGATGAGTTGGGCCGTGATGCGGATGCGATTCTCGTCGCGTCGAATGGTGCCTTCAAGGACGTAGCGCACGCCCAATTCGCGTCCGATCTGGCGGATATCGACGGCTTTGCCCTTGTATTGAAATGCCGAGCTTCGGGCGATGACAGCGAGGTCGGAGAATCGCGAAAGCTCGGCGATGATGTCTCCGCTGACGCCGTCGCTGAAGTAGTCCTGATCATCGTTGAGATTAACGAATGGCAGCACCGCGATCGACGGCATCTCGGAAGGCTTTGTAGCAGTTTCGTAATCGAATGAGGCGGCTGGTGCCGGGCGCAGGCCGTCGGCATCGTGCCCGGGTTTCGAAACTGGTGCGGCAAAGCGATAGCCGCGGCGGGGCATGGTCTTGATCATGGTCTGTGCGCGGTCGCTGATCGCTTCGCGGACTTCGCTGATGCACTGCGTCAGTGCTTCATCGGAGACGACCACGTTGGGCCAGACCGCCTTGAAAAGCTCGTCCTTGGTGACCAGCCGGCCCGAATTTTCGACCAGGCAACGCAAGACCTCGAAGCTCTTTGGCCGCAGCTCGATCTCGCGATCCGCTGTCCGCAGACATCCGCGAGCGACATCAAGCACGTAACCGTTGAATTGGAACATGGGGCGCGCGCCGATGATGACGTCAATTCAGGTAATTCAGAGCTTATTTGAGGAAAACCAGATGGTTCTCTCAGGACTGGATACCCGATCCTACGACACATTGCTCTCTGTTCCAATTTGCGAAGTAGCCAAATCAACGGACAGAAAGGGATACGAATATGGTCGCACCTCGGGATATCGCGACGCCTGGCGCAGAAGCCCAGCCGGAGGGACGTGGACCAATCGCGCCAACAGGCGTGAACCACATCGTCCTCAACGTCCGCAACATGGAAGAGAGCCATCAATTCTGGACCGAGGTCGTTGGCCTGCGTCTTGTCGGCAAATTCAGGCAACTACCTGGGCGGAAGATGTGGTTCTATAGCGGCATCGGTCCCGATGGTCTCAATCACCACGATCTTGCGCTCGTGGAGAACCCGAACCTGCCGCCGCCTCCCGCCGAGTGGGGGATGTGGGACATGCCGATGGCGATCAACCACATTGCGATTGCCTATCCCAGCCGCGAAGATTGGTTGAGCCAGCTTGCCTACCTCCAGCAGAAGGGCGTCAAATTCGATCGGCGCATCGACCACGGCATGACCCACAGCCTCTATCTGCACGATCCCAATGGGTATGGTGTGGAGTTGGTCTACGAACTGCCGCGCGAGGTCTGGGAGGGCGACATTGACGCCGCCCTGAACTTTGCCGAATTGCGGCCGCACGACGGACCTGAAGCTCTCATCGATCGGACGGACGTTCCGACGTTTGGCGAGCAGTCGAGACGTGCACAATGAATACGGGGCGGGATCAATCTTCAGGTCCCCTGCCTCTGGGGATTTCGTCGAATCACGCGGCATGCGCCAGAACGCATCGCCGGTAAGGGGTAACGGATCGGCGCTGATCGTACTGTTGCCATTTCAGCACGACGGGCAAAACACCTGCTGTTTTACAGAAACGAAATGTCAAGCCCGTCCCACAAAAATATATGGCTTTCCGAAAGAAGGATGTTATGATTTAACGAAGTCGTCCCGCCTCGACACGAGGGGCGTTCGGCCAGTCGTCACCAGACGTGAGGCGGGATGCGATGGACGCGTTGTGTCGCAAGACGTGCGGCATAACGCGTACGGTCAAGCCGTGTGGTCCTGTCCCCTCGACGCTGGGGTCAAGCTCGTGGACGATTTCACGAGCGACGGAGGCTAACAAGCCCGAGACTCCGGCTATCGAATGCACACATCTTTATTGCGCGGGTAAGCGAAGGCTGATTCTCTCCAAGGGTTGTTTGTGGAGGGTCATATCCATGGAGATGGGACTGGGACGGTTTGGCGATCGTCGCCTGGAAAAAGGGGGGCGTTGTTGCATGCTGCCCTGGTTCGACGGCCTTGTGCGTTCGTTCGACGTCTTGCCGGGAAGCGATCGGACGAGGTCCGGTTCACGCGTTTTCTGCGCAATGGTCGGGTAAGCGTTGCGGAGATGGCGAGCCATGCGACCTCGCGGACGGCTGAGCGTGTTGGCGGTCGCGACATCATCGTTGTTCAGGACACCAGTGAACTGATCCTGGGTGGCCGTCGTGCAAAGGCCAATGGGTATGGGCCAGTCGGCAAAGGCGGCGGAACCCGCGGCCTGTTGTTGCATGCGGCGCTGGCGCTCGATGCCGGCAGCGGTGCGTTACTGGGCCTTGCCGATATGCAGGTTTGGAATCGGGACAAGGGCAAGGTGACGCCGCGCCGCTCGCGGGGAACGGCGGAGAAGGAATCCCAGCGTTGGCTGTCTGCGACGGCTCAAGCTGCCGCAGGGTTATCGGCGGCACGAAGCATCACGGTGATCTCCGACCGGGAAAGCGATATTTACGAGCACTTCGCGCAGCGTCCGGCGAATGTCGAGTTGTTGGTCCGGTCAAACTGGAACCGCAACATCAAACTGGAATCCGGGAAGTCCGCGCCACTGCTTGGGTTTGTCGATGACCTGCCGGAAGCAGGCCGCTTCCGTGTAACGATACCCGCGGCGCCGGGCCGCAAGGAGCGGACGGCCGAGCTTGCCGTGCGCTTCTCTCCCGTCGAATTGTGCAAGCCACATCCCAGCCCTGGCCCTGATCTGCCTGATAGCATCTCCCTGACCGTGGTGGACGTTCGGGAGATGTCCGCTTCCCATGATGGCAAACCGATCCATTGGCGGCTGCTCACCACACACGCCGTGAAAAGCCCAAAGGAGGCACGTTGGATCGTCGATCTCTACCGCAAGCGCTGGACCATCGAGGAGTTCTTCCGCACCCTCAAATCGGCGGGTTTTGATATCGAGGAAGCCGACATTGGCGATCCCCAAGTCATGATCAGGTTCGTCGCTGCAGCCGCTGTGGCGACCGTTACGATCATGCAACTGGTTCGGGCTCGCGATGGCACGACCGATGAACAACTCGCCGAGGCTTTCGAACCGGACGATAAAGCTGTGCTTGAAGCGTTATCCACCCAACTCGAGGGCGCCACCGAACGGCAAAAAAATCCCCATCCCAGAGGCTCGCTCGCCTTCGCCGCCTGGGTCATCGCCCGGCTCGGAGGATGGACTGCCTACTACGGAAAGCCAGGCCCTAAGGTCATGCGCATCGGCCTCGAAGACTTTCGCCGCATCAAATACGGCACCACTCTGAGGCTCCAAAATGTGTGAATCGAATAGCGATACCCCGGGGAGAGCACGGAGTAAGCCGTAAAGCCATTGCGCAGGGAGTGCCGAAATGTTCGGCTGACCTGTGGTGACTATGCTTGTGTGCTTTTGTTTTTACTGCACACAAGGCTGCGGGTGCGGCTGAGCGCCCGGCATTCCCTGCGCCCTCTTCCTGGAGAGGGACATCGAGTGGCAAGACCCGGACGCGAAATCGCGCCGTGGGAATGCAAACGCTCGTGCCACGAATTGTAGGGTGGGTTAGGCGCGACCTGTCCGCCGAAGCCCGTAGGGCGAAGGCGGAAGCGCCGTAACCCACCACTTCTCGATCCGCGGTAACAGAAGAGATGGGTTACGCCCTTCGGGCTAACCCATCCTACGCGTTCGCGCGTTGTGCTGTTTGACAATCAACTCAGAAGGACATCGCGAGTCGCTTTCGCCTCGCCCCGCGCATCACTGCGGCGGCGACTGCGGTGTGATCGTGCCGACCTCGTGATGGGTGATCTCGACGCCGCCGATGGAAGAGGGCAGCGGCAGGTTCTTCGGCAGCACGCGCCAGTTCACGCGCACGGAAAACTTACCGTTGTTTTCGCCGATGCCCGCGCCGGCGAATTCCTTGATGTCCTGGAATTGCCGGACGATCTCGGTCTTCGCGTTGCGCACATCGTCGAGCGTGGGGCCGTCCATGGGCTGATCCAAAGCCGTTACAACGGGCTGAGGTTTAGCGCATCCATCACTTTCGGCAACGGGTTGGCATAGGTGACGCCGAGCCCGTTATTGGCGAGTTCATTGCCGCAGAACACGATGCCGATCGCCTGGTTCTGGTCGGTGACGATAAGCGAGCCGCTGTCGCCAAGCTGGCTGAAGGCGTGCTCGGTTCCCTTGATTTCGATCTGGCCGTCGAAGGTCGCGCTTCCGATCTCGGTATCGACCAGGACGTGGTCGAACTCCACGGCGGTGACGACGCCGCGCGTCAGCCCGGAGGTGCGGCCAACCTTGGTGACGCTCATGTTCGGCAGCACCTCGCCGCCGCCGACGAGGGTGAAGTTTCCGATGCCGGGAATGCTGTTCGGCTGCAGCTCGATCGCGGGATCGGGAAGCGCAATTGCCGCATCGACCTGGTTGGAGCCGTCCAGCTTGAGCGGGACGTAATCCAGGAGCGCACCGATCGGCTCGGCCGAGCCGCCATCGACCCTGCCGGGCTGGGTGATGCCGTCGCCGACCTTGGCTGCGCCGGAATGGGCGAAGATATGACTGTTGCTGACCAGCACGGTGCGGTTGGTCTTGTTGTGCCGCGCCATGAAGCCGAGTGTGCCGGCTGTCGCGGTGACATGCGCAACCGAGCAGCCGATCACCAATGGCCGGCAGCGCGCCCGCAGGGTTTGCGAATTGATGTCGGGCATGAAGAGCCGGAGCTGCCCGGTCTCGACGATGTCGACCTCGTTGTGAGCCATCGCGATCAGCCGTTGTAGGATGATATCGATCTGCGGAATCCGCTCCCTGATGCGGATCGCCAGCGAGAACTCGCCGGGCCGCAGGCCGATGCCGATGCCGATGCCGATCCGCGTCGGTGGAAACGGAAATTGCAGGTGATCCAGCGTCGGCAGTGTCGATCGCTGGATCAGATCGTTCAGATGCGGCGTGAACAGCTCCAGCGCGATCTGCAGCTTGAGATCGCGCACCGACTGGACGTTCATCGTCGACTCCCCACTACCGCCGCTTGGTGACGATATTCATCTTATCGTATTTCAGCGCCGGAAAAGTCTGGTCGGCATCGGGACCGATGCGATGCGGGATCAGTTCGACCGTGATGTCCTGTCCGCCGAACTTGCGCGCGGCGCTGGTGATGTCGAACACCAGCCGACCGCTCGCCCAGTCGATGCGGCCGCCGTTCCTGACCGCGGCGAAGGTGCCGACCTCGATGCCGCGGTCGGTGGCGGGCGCGCCCGCGGGCTTGATGACGACGCTGACGGAAAGCAGGGTATCCGGTTTGGCGATGCCGGTGATCTCCAGATATTTGCGCGAGCCGTCGTCGGCGCCTTGCTGCGCAAGCGGCACGGCGAGCTTCTGCGAGGCGATCGGCGGGAGCGGTTCGGGGGCGGCCTGTTCAGCCATCACGGTTGCCTGCGGGCGTTTCACGTCGAGAGTGTCATAGGTATAGCCGAGTTTCGTGGTGTCCATGATGTCGCTCATCGGAACCTGCACGTCGGTGCCGTCGAGCCATTTGAACACGAAGCTATGGTTCTGGAAGGCGTCTATGGTCGGCTCGGTCGCCCTGCGCGCGGGATCCTGGCGCCAGTTTTCCCAGAGGCGATCGAGGTTGCCGTG
Organism: uncultured Alphaproteobacteria bacterium; assembly: GCA_963794775.1. Lineage (GTDB taxonomy): Bacteria > Pseudomonadota > Alphaproteobacteria > Rhizobiales > Xanthobacteraceae > Bradyrhizobium. Next base: position 28,698 of record CAWCGA010000012.1, read on the forward strand.
ATGGGCGAAGAAGATGGGATCCCGGGCGGCGGTCTCGAAGTCGCTCATGTCGCCGCCAGTGTTGCCACGCTGGCCGCCGACATAGACATGCACCGGGCCGTGCGGCGTGGATTCCAGCGCGTTGTTGTCATAGGCGTTCTCGGAGTTGGGCCGGGCGATGCCGCCGAAGCTCACGGCAATGTCGTCCGCCGTCTTGGCCTCGAAGAAGGTCGCCGAAAGGGCTGCGACGCCGAGCTGCTCGATGGCGGGATCGTCATGCAGCAATCCGACCTCGCCGTCGTTCAGGCCGCGGTTCGGGGTGAAGCGAACGGCCTTGGCCAGCGACGAACCGCGCTTGGCATAGGCCGCCGGGATGCGGCGATCGGTGCTCCAGTTCCAGTAGGGATAGGTGAAACTGTCGTCGCCGGAGATCTGCCTGATCTTGCGCTCGGTCACCGAGATGTAGGCGCGGTGCCAGGCCAGGAACCACCAGCAGAAATGGATTTGCGCGGGATCGTCCTGTCCGGGCGTCGAGCAGAAATCGCGGTGCATGTTGGCGTTGGCAAGCCAGCCCGCGGGATCGTCCGGGTTGCCGGCGGACGCGTCCTGCATCTTCTTCACCGCCGCCTCGAAGCGAGCCAGGCGTCCGGCATCCTGCGCGAAGGTCGTGATGTCCATGCGGACGCGGGGAGCGCCGCCGCCGCCGGTCTGGGAATGCACGGATCGGCTGGCCAGCCCAAGGGCGGACACGCCGGCCAGCGCAACGCTGCCTTTGACGATCGATCTGCGTGAAATGGAGAATTTGTGAGCGTGAGAGAACATCGGCAGCCTCCCAAAAGTGCGTTTGAATAGGACGTTGCGGAAAACGAAGGAATAAATCTGAGATTGAAGTGCTTAAGAGCCAAAGGCATCCAAATTATGACTTTGTGCCGGCCGCCGGTGACGGGATGCCGCCGCCTGCCGGCCGCACCTGCGAACGGCTTGAGAATCGATTGCAATGCTGCGATCCCGCGACTGTGCGCCGCAGCCGCAGGTTCCACTATTAGCTTCACATTTGGGCAACACTGCCCATCTTAAGGGCGCTTCCCCCTGGAAGGGATTTGAGGGACCAACATGACTTTCTCGCAACGTATGCACGGGCTGGTGAAGGCGGTCGCCGTCCTGATGGCGTTGGCGCTGCCTGCCGTGATTGCCGTGACCTCGGCCGACGCGCGCGTCGGCGGCGGCTTCTCGTCGGGCTCGCGCGGCGGACGCACCTTCTCTACGCCGCCGTCGACACCGACCGCGCCCGGCACGGCGCAGCCCTTCAACCGCACCTTCCAGCAGCCGGGCAGTCCGAGCACGGGCTCGCCGGTCGGCGGCGGCTTCTTCAACCGGCCGGGCACCGGCCTGCTCGGCGGGCTTGCCGCGGGCTTCCTCGGCGCCGGCCTGTTCGGCATGCTGTTCGGCGGCGGCCTGTTCTCGGGCCTCGGCGGCTTCTCGTCGATCCTGGGCCTGCTGCTGCAGATCGGGCTGATCATATTCGCAGTGCGGCTTGCGATGTCATGGTGGCATCGCCGCCAGATGGCCGCACCGGCTTATGCCGGCGCGAGCAGTGCGGGCGGCAGCACGCAATCGAATTTCGGCGGCATGGGCTTCGGCATGGGATCGGGCGGCGCGCCGCTGCAGATCCAGCCGTCCGACTATGAAGCGTTCGAGCGGCTGCTGGTGGATATCCAGGCGGCCTATTCGGCCGAGGACATGAACAAGCTGCGCAGCCTAGTGTCGCCCGAAATGGCCACCTTCTTCAATGAGGACATGCAGCAGAACCGCCAGCGCGGTCAGGTCAACAAGGTCTCCGGCACCAAATTGCTGCAGGGCGACCTCGCGGAGGCCTGGCGCGAAGGCGACAGCGACTATGCCAGCGTCGCGATGCGCTTTTCGATGGTCGACCGGTACGTCGATATCGCCTCGGGCCGCCTGATCAGCGGCAGCGAGCAGCCGGTCGAGGTCACGGAGGTCTGGACCTTCGTGCGGCCGCGCGGCAGCAATTGGGAGCTGTCGGCGATCCAGCAGACCAACTGAGCGATAATATGCGATTTGAACAAGGCGCCGCGGCTCAGCCCGCGGCGCTTTTGCGTTGTCCTGTCGCATATCAGGAATAAGAGCTGCCGCCGTGTGTTCATCGAGTGCGGCGTATTGTTTGCGCATGATCTTTTCGGAAAACCGCTTCACACCCCGCATCAAGTGCGGGGCAGGCCTTTTCCGGATCATGCGTGCGCCGCAAACAAGAAAATCGGACCGGAGGATTCTATGGCTCAGAAAACCCTTTCATGCCTTTGTCTTGCGACCGTCGCCGCGCTTGCCTTCGCGGCCTCGCCCGCGCAGGCGCAATCGGCGAGCTTCTTTTTGACCAGCGCGGGACCGGGCAAGGGCGCCGACCTCGGCGGCATCGATGGCGCCGACAAGCATTGCCAGTCCCTGGCGCAGGCGACCGGCGCCGGCACCAAGACCTGGCACGCTTATCTTTCGACCCAGGCCGCCGACGGCAAGCCCGCGGTCAACGCCAAGGATCGCATCGGCAAGGGTCCGTGGCAGAACGTCAAGGGCGTCGTGGTCGCCAAGGACATCGCCGACCTGCACAGCGCCAATAACAACATGACCAAGCAGACCGCGCTGTCGGAGAAGGGCGACGTGATCAACGGCCGCGGCGATACGCCGAACCGCCATGATGTGCTCACCGGCTCGCAACCGGACGGCACCGCGTTCGCGGCTGATGCCGACCGCACCTGCAAGAACTGGACGAGCAGCACACAGGGTGCGGCGATGATGGGCCATTCCGACCGCATCGGATTGCGGGACGATGACGCCTCGAAGTCATGGAATTCATCGCATCCCTCGCGCTCCGCGCCGAATGGCGGCGACGGCGGCTGCTCGCAGGCCGACCTCAAGAGCACCGGCGGCGACGGGTTGCTGTATTGCTTCGCGGTGAACTAACCCGCCATCGCAAGCTGCGGCATATCTGATAGTGCGGGCTCGTCATCCTGCACGAACTTGGCGGCGGTTTCGACCGCCGCCGGCAGCTGCGCAAGGCTCACGGGCCTGGCGAACAGATAGCCCTGGCCCTTGGCGCAGCCGGCCTGCGCAAGGAACTGCCACTGCGCCTCGGTCTCGATGCCCTCGGCCAGCACGGGCATTCCGAGGCTCTCGCCCAACGCCAGCACGGTGCGGACGATCGCGGCCGCGGCATGATCGTCCGGCAGGCGCCGCACGAAGGTCTGATCGAGCTTGATCTTGTCGAAGGGAAACGCGTGCAGCGTCGCCAGCGACGAATAGCCGGTGCCGAAATCGTCCATCGCCACCGAAATGCCCATCGCCTTCAGCTTGCGCAGGATGTGCAGCGCGCGCGACTGGTCGCTCATGACGCTGGATTCGGTGACCTCGACCTCGAGCCGGCGCGGCGACAGCCCGGTCTCCAGCAGGATGCCGTGGATCATCTCGGCGAGGTCGTCGCGGGCAAACTGCTTCGGCGACAAATTGACGGCGATCGTGCCGGGAATCCGCCCTTCGGCGGCATCGCGGCAGGCGGTGCGCAGCGCCCATTCGCCCATGTCGAGGATCGCCTCGCTCTCCTCTGCCAGCGGGATGAATTCGCCGGGCGACACCATGCCGCGCTTTGGATGCTGCCAGCGCATCAGGGCTTCGGCGCCGCAGACCCTGCCGTCGCCGAGCGTGGTCTGCAGCTGATAATGCAGCGCGAGCTCGTTGCGCTCGGCGGCGTATTGCAGGTCGCGCGACAAAGCGCGGCGGGCGCGCTCCTTGTCGTCCATCGCCTGATGATATTGCGTGACGGTGCCGCGTTGGCTGGTCTTGCCGCGATGCATCGCGAGCTTGGCGTTGCTCAGCACATGATCGCGCTCGGGCGTGTCGGTCGGGAAGATCGAATAGCCGATCGAGACCGTCAATTCGACCGGCTGGCCGCCGACCTGGAAAGGATCTGCGAAAACAGCAAGAAGACGCTCCGCGAAAGCCTGCGCGTCCTGGGGATGATTGCCCGATGTCTTGAGGCCGAGGAATTCGTCGCCGCTCTGGCGCGCTAGGAATTCGCCGGGTCCGAGGGTTTGGCGCATCCGGCTTGCGACTTCGATCAGCAGCAGGTCGCCGGAGGCGTGGCCATAGAGATCGTTGACGTCCTTGAAGCCGTCGACGTCGATCGAGAAGGCGGCGAGCTTGTGCGCCTTCTCATGCGCTTCGGCGGCATCGAAGGCGAGACGCTCGTTGAAAGCGATGCGGTTCGGCAGTCCCGTCATCGCGTCGTTGAACGACAGCTGATGGATGCGGTCGGCGGATTCGGTGCGCGCGCGCAGGTCGATGACATAGGTCGAGAAGCCGCTGCCCATCACCAGCAGCACCGCGGCGACCACGGCAAAGCCGAGCATCGGCGCGGGGATCAGGCCGGAGGGCAGCGTCACAGCTGCATCGGTGACGGTCGTCTCGGACGCCGTCAGCGCGTAATGCATCACGCAGATCATGAAGGCGAGCACGATGGCCGCGCCATGGCGGCACCAGCGCGTCACCGGGCGGTTGGCGCGGTTGACCGCGAGCGCGCTCAGGGACAGGCCGAGCATGAAGGTGACGGCGACGCCGTAAGCGTTCCAGTCCACATTACCGGGGATGTGCCAGCCCGCGAAGGCGACGAGATGCATGGCGAGAATGCCGGCGCCCACCACGAGGCCTCCGGCCTCGGGCGCCAACGTGAAATGCCGGCTTCCGATCTCGAAGCCGACGAAGCAGGAGAGGATGGCGATCAACAGCACTGCGCCGGTCGCAACCGGCTCGAAGCCGCCCTCGAGCGCCGGATCGAGCGCGAGAATTGAGATGAATGTCGAGGCCCACAGCGCGGCGCCCGTGCCGACGGAGGCCATGAACAGCCAGCCCCGGCGGGTCGAGCCTTGCGTGGCGCGGGCGCGCGCGAAGTGGCGCATGCCGACCCAGGTGCCGAACAGGCATACCGCGCCCGCGATCAGCACCAAGAGCTGGTGATAGACGAACACGTAGGTCGCCGCTTGCGGCATGACACTTTCCCTGTTGCCGGCAACCTAGCCGCGCACGGGTTAATTGGTGGTGAGAGGGATCGCGGAGTTGCGGCTGCTTTCGCGTTAGCGTTGAGAAATGGTGATCGGCCGCGGCAGGTTTTCCGGCAATCGGTGCTCGACCTTTGCCGTGAACGATTGTTTTATCCGATTGTTAACGCTGCGGGCCGCAGGCCGAGCCCCGGGAGAAGGCGCATGAAATACGAGCTCTATTATTGGCCGATGATCCAGGGCCGCGGCGAATATGTTCGTCTCGCGTTGGAAGAGGCTGGTGTCGCTTACGTCGACGTTGCGCGCGGCTCGGGCGGTACGTCTGCGATGATGCGGGCGATGGAGAAGGGCGGCACGCCGCCCTTTGCGCCGCCGTATTTGAAAGCCGGCAAGCTCGTGATCGGGCAGACCGCCAACATCCTGCTCTATCTGGGCAACCGCCACGGGCTCGCACCGAAGACGGAAGCGGGGCGGCTCTGGGTGCATCAGTTGCAGCTCACCGTCACCGATCTCGTGACCGAGATTCATGACACGCATCATCCGCTCGGACCTTCGCTCTACTATGACGACCAGAAGGCGCCGGCCAAAAAGCGCACCGACGAGTTCTGGGACGAGCGCGTGCCGAAATATCTCGGCTATTTCGAGGGGCTGCTGAAGGGCAAGGGCAGCTGGCTCACCGGGCGCAGGCTGAGCTACATCGACCTCTCGCTGTTCCAGATCGTCGACGGCCTGCGTTACGCCTTCCCCAAGCGAATGAAGGCGTTCGAGAGCGATATTCCGGGTCTGGTCGATCTGCACGACCGCGTCGCGGCGCGGCCGAACATCAAGGACTATCTCGCGAGCGAACGCCGCATCCCCTTCAACGAGGACGGCATCTTCCGGCACTACAAGGAGCTGGACGGCTAGCGATTGCGACTATACGAGTTGGTCGACGCGGGTGCCCTGTCCGGGCGGCAGCGGCGCCTTCGGCGGCGGCTGATAATCGCTGTTGTTGCTGGCGCCAAGGGCCTGCGCTTGCGGCTGGGTGTTGCCGCTGTCAACCGGCGTCACTGGAGCCGGGGGTGACGAAACGCTGGAAATGCTCATGAGACGAGTGTGCCGGGCGCGCGTCAAAAGCCGGTCAAATAAATCGATAAAATGCGAACGATCGCGCGCCTACTGATCCAGCCCGCGCCGCACCACGATAGACGCGTCGCTCCTGGTGCGATCGCAGACCATGTCCAGCCGCTTGTACCGCAGCGTGATCTTGTTGCCGCGCAGGACGCCCATCCGTTTCAGGCAGCGCGAGGTGCCGGTCATGGTGTCGTCCTTGGGCAGCGTGAAGATCACGGCCGCGGCCGAGCCGACCAGGTTCAGAAACTCGGGCTTCAGCTTGCGGTCGCCTTTGGCATAGAGCTCGGTGGCATAGTCGGTACCGCGGCAGCCGAGCGACAATTCGGTCGCGGCCGGATGCGTCAGGTAGATGATGTTGGCGGCCTTGAAGTTCACCTTGAGCCCATCGACGGCATCGGCGAGCTGCTTGGCGGTGTCGTCGCAGCGGTCGGCGCGCGCTGGCGAGGCGGCAAGCGTAGCGAACAGGGTGAAGATTGCGGCAAGCAGGATCGGGCGGCGAAACAGTCGTCGGGATGTCATGTGAAGGCCCCTTTGGGGCTATTGAAACCAAAAGGGGGCGGGGAGCGCAAGAGTTCACCGTTTTCGGCACCAAGAATTTTCATTACGCGGGCGATCGTGCGACGATTTCGTGCTAAATGACCTTCATGACAAAGCTACTTGAAGAAGCCCTGCGCCAGGTTGAACAGTTGTCGGCGGACGATCAAAACGCCGCTGCCGGGGTGTTGCTCGACTATGTGAAACACATGCGCGAGTTGCGTTTGACCGATGCCCAGGTCGAAGAGGTGCGCCGGCGTATCGCCAACCCCAATCGCAAGCTGCTATCGCTTGCCGAAGCCCGGGCGCGCATCGAAAAATTGGGTTCGTAGCGACCGATGGAGCTTGTCTTCGACGACGAGGCAATTTCTGATCTTGAAGATATTTACAGTTGGATTGCGCAAGATAGTCCTTCAACGGCAAAGAAAGTCGTTCAGCGGCTCTTCAGCAGCGCCGAACTTTTGATCTCTTTCCCACATATGGGACACTCTGGACGTGATCCAGGCACATTCGAATGGATCGTTCCAAGATTGCCCTACATCGTCGTTTATCAGGTCGATCGGACGGGCGCGAATAGTCGTTACCGCCGTACTCCATGGCGCGCAGGACCGCGAAGCGGGCCGATCCTAGCCACATTTGGGCGTGGCTTCCCTTTCTTTTAAAAAAGCTTAGAACGGTTCAATCTTCGGCGCGTATAGCGCTGCGGATACCCAAACCCACGAGCCTCCCCATGAACGCCCCCACGCCTATCCCGTCCGCCGCCACGCCCGTTCCGCCCTACAAGCATACGCCGCTGTTTCCGCTGGGTGCGGACACCACGCCCTACAAGAAGATCACGAGCGAGGGCGTGCGGGTCGAGAAGGTGCTCGGCAAGGACGTGCTTGTGGTGTCGCGCGAGGCACTGCGGGCGCTCGCCGAGGCCGCGTTCGGTGACATCAATCATTATCTCCGGCCGGGGCATCTGAAGCAGCTGCGCAACATCCTCGACGACAAGGAGGCGAGCCCGAACGACAAGTTCGTCGCGCTGGATTTTCTGAAGAACGCCAACATCGCGGCCGGCGGCGTGCTGCCGATGTGCCAGGACACCGGCACCTGCATCATTATGGGCAAGAAGGGCTGCAACGTCATCACCGACGGCGAGGACGAGGCCGCGCTAAGCGAAGGCGCGCGCGATGCATATCTGCGCCGCAACCTCCGTTACTCGCAGGTCGCGCCGCTCTCGATGTATGAGGAGAAGAACACCGCCAACAACATGCCGGCGCAGTGCGAGATCTACGCCGAAGGCGATGATGCCTATAAATTCATGTTCATGGCGAAAGGCGGCGGGTCCGCCAACAAGAGTTTCCTGTTCCAGGCAACGCCCTCGGTACTCACCAAGGATCGCCTGCTGGCCTTCCTGAAGGAGAAGGTGCTGACGCTCGGTACCGCCGCGTGTCCTCCGTATCATCTGGCGATCGTGATCGGCGGCACCTCCGCCGAGCTCTGCATGAAAACGGTGAAGCTCGCTTCGGCGCGCTATCTCGACGCGCTGCCGACCCATGGTTCGGCCGACGGCAACGCCTTCCGCGACGTCGAGATGGAGCAGGAAATCCACAAGATGACGCAGTCGCTCGGCGTCGGCGCGCAGTTCGGCGGCAAGTATTTCTGCCACGACGTACGCGTGATCCGCATGCCGCGTCACGGCGCTTCGCTGCCGATCGGGCTCGGCGTGTCCTGCTCGGCCGACCGCCAGGTGCTCGGCAAGATCACAAAGGACGGCGTCTACATCGAGGAACTCGAGCACAATCCCGCGCAATATCTGCCGCAGGTCGAGCAGGCGCTCGGCGGCGAGATGGTCAAGATCAACTTGGACCAGCCGATGAAGGACATCCTCGCGACCTTGTCGAAGCATCCGATCAAGACGCGGCTGTCGCTGACGGGCACCATGATCGTGGCGCGCGACTCCGCGCATGCGAAATTGCGCGAGCGGCTGGAGAAAGGCGAGCCGCTGCCGGATTATTTCAAGAACCATCCGATCTATTACGCAGGACCTGCGAAGACGCCCGAAGGCTACGCCTCTGGCGCGTTCGGTCCGACCACCGCCGGGCGGATGGATTCCTTCGTCGACCAATTCCAGGCGGCCGGCGGTTCAATGGTGATGCTGGCCAAGGGCAACCGCGCGCCGGCGGTGCGCGAGGCCTGCAAGAAGCACGGCGGCTTCTATCTCGGCTCGATCGGCGGGGCGGCGGCGAATCTCGCCGAGCACTGCATCAAGAAGGTCGAGGTGGTGGAATATCCTGAGCTCGGCATGGAGGCGATCTGGCGCATCGAAGTCGTGGATTTTCCGGCCTTCATCATCATCGACGACAAGGGCAACGACTTCTTCAAGGAATTGAATCTCGGTTAAGTCACCGCGCGGGACACGAGGGGCGGGACATGATCGAATGGTTCGACGACCTCAAGGTCGGCATGCGCTTCAAGAGCGATGGCGTCACGGTGTCGAAAGACGACATCATCCGCTTCGCTAGCGAATTCGATCCGCAGCCGTTTCATACTGATGAGGAGGCGGCCAAGGGCACGATCCTTGGCGGGCTCGCGGCATCGGGCTGGCACACCGCGGCGATCTGCATGCGGCTCGCCCTCAGCTGCAAGGCGTTCGGGTCGCATCCGATGCTCGGGGCAGGGGTTGACGATTTGCGCTGGATGAAGCCGGTGCGGCCGGGCGACACCATCCATCTCGAAGGCGAGGTGACCGAGCTGGTGCCGTCGAAATCGAAACCGCAGGGCGTCGTTCGCGTCAAATGGACCGCCTACAACCAGCATGGCGAGGCGGTCTACACTTTCAATCCGATCGGGATCGTGCCGAGCCGGCCGAAGTGAGTCGGCGTTCCCCGGAGCTGCGCAACATGCGATGTTGCGCTGCTGATCCGGGGTCCATTCTGTTGTGGGTCCCGCATCTGCGACGCACCCATAGCGCGTCGAAGACGCGCGTAAACGCGCTTTTGGTGCTGCGTCGCGTGCGGGACACGAGAGCTCTACGCCCGCTTCCCCGTGAACGGGAAGCTGCCCATCATGCCGATGCCCATCTCGCCGGACATGGCGTCGCCCGCGACCTTGCCGGTGAAGGCGAGCGTCAGCGGCATGGGGTTGGTGATAGAGACCTTCCAGGCAACGTCGTCGCCGGCCACCGTGCCTTCGAAGATTTCAGTGGAATTGCCTTCGGCGCCTTGCGTGCCCGTCAGCGTGCCACCCGAGCTCTTCAGATTTAGCGTCGCGTTGCGCTCGCCCATCGGCGTACTCATCACGAGATTCCAGTTTCCGTCCGCGGCCATTCGTCCCTCCCTGCGATTAAAAACGGCTCGCGCGGGATATAGCCTATCTCGCGCGCGAAACCCAACCCCTTGTCTTGAGTGATATCGCCTCAGGTCGCGGCCGTGGCGCGGGCCGCACGGATACGGCTAATCACCAGCACGCGGAACGCCACATACTGGATCGCGAAGGCCGCGAGCTTGGCGCTGAGCAACACGACCGAGACGTAAATCGTCCACAGCTTGATGTCGCCGGTCATGGCAATCGCCACCGTGCCAAGCCCCAGCGCGAACATCAGCGCGGCCCAGGCGAAGCCCGCGAAGGTGACATATTCCGGAATGGTCTCGGCGACGATCGGCGGCATGTAGCGCAGCATCCAGCCGCGCTTGAGCATGATCGCGCCGATGGCGAAGTGCCCGATTGCGGGCTTGGCCAGCACGAAGCGCGGATCGTTGGTGAGGATGGTGGCGCTGCCGAGCACGATCACGAGTCCGAGGCTCGCCCAGGTCATGTAGCCGAGCTCGCGGCCCTTGATGCGCGACCAGATCACCTGTGCAATCGCGCCGGCGATCGCAACGCCGGTTGCCAGCTGGATGTTGTCGGTCGTGAGATAGACCGCGAGAAAGACGATGGTCGAGAAGAAATCGGTGGCAAGCCTTGCGAACACGTTTTGCATCGTCGGTCCTCGGTTGCAATCAATGGGGGTGGGGCAGGGCGTTCGGCGGTGGCGCGCCGTACTTCAGCCGGACGCGCGCCGGATACCAGCGGGTGAAATATACCGCGGTGTTGCGCGCGGCAAACGCCACCGCAAGCCCGAGCCAGATCGGCAGGCCCGGCACATAGAGCACGGCGGCATTGGCGAGCAGCATCAGCAGCATGGATGCGGTCCATACGCTGGTGATGATGTAGTTCGAGCGCATGAAGCCCGGCATCGCCGCGATCTCCGGATGCACCGACTCGAGCGCGTATTGCAGCGTGAAGGGATAGCGGGCGACCAGCGAGCCGAGCGAGATCGCGAAGATGCCGCCGTCGACCGCGACCTTCACCGCCTTGTCGCTCAGTGCCGGGTCGATCAGGTGCAGCCAGGCGATGAGGCCGGCAAACAGGATCACGGTGCCGGCGGGGAGGATTTTTGGCGAGCGGCCGCGCCAGGCATCGAGCGCCATGGTGGCGAGGCAGATGGCGCCGGCGGCGACCAGGCTCACGGTGGCCGAGGTCACGAGCATCATCAACGCGTAGACGCCATAGGGCGCCAGGATCAGGAAAATCGTCATTGCGGGCCTCTTGGGCCGATCTTTACACTGTCAAGATGAATAACGGCTGGGGCGGGCGGGGTCAAGCGAAATCTTTACAGTGTAAACATAACGTGAAAGCCGAAATAACTCCGTGATTGCAGAGACTTGAGCCGATGAACCGAAAGCGGCGCGATGCCGCCCCACATAATAGGGCGGATGGCGACCGACCGAGCCGCGGATGAAATGGACTGAACTTCTCCTCTTGCTCGTTCTGTTCTGGCTGCCGGCCATTGCGGATTTCTTCTCATGGCGGAGTCCGCAAAAGTCGTCGCGCATGGAGGTTTGGTCAGGACGCGGTTTGTTCGTGTTCGAACTGCTTTTCGCCTTGGCTGCTACCGCCGCATTCCTGTTCAGCGTAATGCACTAAAACGGGTCAAGTCGCTCCGACCCAATTGCCGTGGAATCCGTCGGGCACACGGTGGCCGAGATGTACCAAGGCAGTCGGACCAGCCTCGACATCGCGCGCATTGAACACCGCGAGATCGCTGGTGTTGCTGCGCGCGCGCCAGACCGCCGCAAGCAGCCAGCCGTCGCCTTCTGCCGCGCCCTTGCCGCGCTCGACGAACACCGGCTCCGAGATCGTGTCGCCCGCCGGCAGGTTATATTTGCCGAGCCGCTGCCCTTGGCCGTCGACATGGACGATGCCGCAGAGCCCGCCGATGAATGGCTGATCCGGGTTGGCGCAGGCGTACCAGCCGTGCGTGCTCTTCAGTCCCGCGCGGCGATCGTCGACGCGCGGAAATTCGCCCGTGAGATCGTCGAGGTAGACCTGAGTGAAAGTGTCGGTATTGCCGGCGAGATCGAAGGTCCAGCGGCAGTATCGTGCACGCGACTTGTTCGGATCGGTCGGCCGCCCGTCGGGATGCGGAAACAGCGGCGCTTCCTCGAACTGCATGACGTCGGCGATGATGCGGTTGCCATCCTCCCAGGCGTTCATGATGTGGAAGACGTAACAACTCTCGCCGCGGAACCAGATGATGTCCTTGGCCGATCCGCTGCGCTTCATGACGCCGACAAAGGCGCCTTTCTCCGGCTCCCAAGCGTAGGCCGGCTGGCCGCCCATCGCGCGCGCCATGCTGCCGGTGATGGGCAGCACCGGAAACAGCAGATGGTTCTCGGTGACGATGAAGTCATGCACCATGCTGGCATAGGGCGCCTCGAAGCGGTCGAAGCGCGTCACCTGGCCGGCGGCCGCGACAGTGCCGAAGGAGAGAGTGGGAGAAAATGGGCCGGAAGCGTTGTAGCCGAAGAACAGCATCTCGCCGGTCACCGGATCGATCTTCGGATGCGCGGTGAACGGCCCGGAGATGGCTCCGCCATAATTACAGTAGCCGCGCGTCTTGAGCGTGCCCGGCTCGATCTCGGTCGGCAGATGGCCTTCTTCCAGCGCAAGCAGGCGGCCGCCATGCGCGACGATGTTGGTGTTGGCGACGCCGCCGTCGATCACATCGGCCGGTGCGCCCGGCAGCTTCTGGCCGAAGCCGCCGAACAGCGCACGGCCGGCATCATGCTCGGCCTGCCATTTCGGGGTGCGGACCCAGCGGTTGCGATAGGAGGCGCGGCCGCCTTCGAGATGGAAGGCGTGCAGCATGCCGTCGCCGACGAACCAGTGTGCGCCGGGAACATCGAATTGCGGGTTAGGACCGTTGCGGTAGAGGGTGCCGTTCAATTCGCGCGGCAATTCGCCGGAGATCTTCAAGACTGGCGCATCGGCCTCGAACGGGATCGGCGGGCGGTTGGCCGGGACGGTCCTTTTGGCGGCATCCTGCTGCATGGTGGTATCCTTCCCTGATCTTTACATCGTAAAGATAGCCTTAGGCGAGGGGCAGCGTCCGGTCAAGCAAAATCTTTACAGTGTCAAAATCGCGCCATATAACATGATGATGCGGAAGCCCGAGAAAATTGTGACTCGAAGCGCGGCGCGAAGCACGCCCCGAAGCCGGCCGCGCAATGCTACGTCGACGCGCGCAGGTCGCAAGCCGCGCGCCGCTGCGGAAGATACGCCCTATCATCACGGCGCACTGCGCGACGCATTGCTGCAGGCCGCCGAGCGGGTGCTGGAGCGTGACGGGCTTGCGGGTCTCACGCTGCGGGCGGTGGCGCGCGAGGCGGGGGTCTCGCATGCCGCGCCGACCCATCATTTTGGCGACCTCACCGGCCTCGTCAGCGAGCTCGCCGCGATCGGCTTCCGGCAATTCAATATGGCCATGGCTGAGTCCTGCACGCCGGAGACGCCCTATCCCATGCGAGGGCTCGCCCGCGCACACGCCTATGTGGCCTATGCCCAGGCCCATCCCGGTATGTACGGCCTGATGTTCCGCACCGAGCGGCTCGATTACTCCAGAGCTTCGCTGAATGAAGCCGCGCAGGCCTCCTTCGGCGGCCTTGCGCAGGCAATTGCCGCGAGCCGTCACGAGCATATCGAGGAGAGGGCGCTGACGCTGGAGCAGGCGGCCGCAATCGCGCGCGCCTGGTCGCTGGTGCATGGCTTCACCATGCTGCTGCTCGACGGCAGGCTCGAGGACATCCTCGAACGGCTCCCGAAGGGCACCGACAGCACCACGCTGCTCGATGCCATGCTCAAGGTGGCGATGGCCAAGCCGGCCTCTTAGCGTTTAGTGAGCTCCACCGCGCGGCCGCTGGCGCCGATGATTTTCACCTCGTCCCAACTGCATTGGAAATCGCGGGCGAGCTCGTCGGCAGCCTTGCGCGCCAGCTCGTTCGCGTTGGGATTGGCCGCGACATCGATATAGGCGATATGGCACACCGCGCCCGGCGGCAAGCGCGTGACCGCCAGCATCGCCTTGTCGCGCGGCCGGTCTTTCTCGTCGCGATCGGCGTTGTCGGCAATCAGCCAGCGCTGGATGATTGCAAACGGCTTGCCGGTGGCCATCCGCCACTCGACCGTGGTCAGCGTCGAGCTGAACGGGCCGAACCAAACCTGCGCCGCCGGCTCGTTTGCAGCCGCGGCCCGGCTTTTGCCGACCGAAACGGTCTCGCGCAGATCATCCTCGCTGATCAGCACCGAGAAGCCGCCCTTGCCGGGGCAGAGCCGGGTGGTGCTGCCGTCGAGCTCGCTGGGCTTGCCGATCATGCGGCAGTCTTTCGGCGCGGTGGAACTGTATTGGCTGCTGATGGTTTGGGCGTTTGCCCATGAAGCGGCCAGCATCGCCGCAAGCAAAACGATAGCGGAAGCAAGTGTGACGCGCATTTGGGTCAGACGCATGCAAGCTGGGGAAGGTTCATGGAGTTGGCCGAGGGCACCTGACATTCCCGCGGAATCGTACTAGAAGAGCGGCTTCGCCATTCGCCCGCCGTTGTCAGTGCGTCAGTTCTCATCAGGTCATGCCCTCGATTTCCCCGAAAAAACCCTATCGCGTCGGCCGTTCCCGCACCGGGCTAGGCCTCTTCGCCACCAACCGGATCAAGAAAGGCACCCGGATCATCCGCTATTTCGGGCCGCTCCTGGATTCGAAGAAGACGAAAGACGACGAGATCGAGAACAAGTACCTGTTCGAGCTGACCAACCGCTGGACCATCGACGGCTCGGTGCGCAAGAACATCGCCCGCTACATCAACCACGGCTGCAAGCCGAACGCGGAATCCGACGTTCGCCCACGCAAGCGCAAGGTCTATATCCGGGCCATCAAGACCATCGAGCCGGGCGACGAGATCGCCTACGACTACGGCACCGATTACTTCAAGGCCTATTTGAAGCCGATTGGCTGCAAGTGCGACGCCTGCGAGAAGAAGCGCAGGAAGAAGCGGGCGGAAGCACGCGCCGAACGGCTTCGTCTGAAGGCGAAGGCGGAAAAGAAGGCGCGGCGCAAGGCCGAGAAGCTCGCGGAAGAAAAACAAGAGGCGCGCGAGAAGCAGAAGCGCAAACTTGCCCGCGCCAAGGCCAAGCGTGACAAGGCGAAGCTGAAAGCCGCCGATGCGGTTGCCGCGCCGCCGCCGGAACTGCAGATCGCAGCTTAAGCTGCGCCGCGTCCAGGCCGCGCCGGATAGGCGCATTCCGCAAGTGTGGTCCTGTCGAGTTCGCGCAGGAACGCTTCGCGTGCCGCGGCAAGCCGTCCCTTCAATCGGCAGCGCGGCGTCAGCACGCAGCCGCCCCCGTCCTGCCTGAAGCATTCGACCAGCGCACTCGTTCCCTCCAAGGCGCGCACAACTGCCCCCAGCGTGATCGCCTGTGGTTGCCGCGCCAGCGCAAATCCGCCGCCGACGCCGCGCTGGGTCGTGATGAACCCGCTGTCAGCGAGATCACGGACCACCTTGGCCAGGTGATTGCGCGAGATGCCGAACTCGTCCGCGATCTCGCTGGTCGAGAATGACCGGTGGGGCTCGCCGGCGAGCCGCATCAGTGCGCGCAGCGCGAAATCCGTGAACGTCGTCAGGCGCATGGGAGCCTCCCCCAAAAGGGGCTTGAGGTTTTAATCTAGCAGGCTAAACATGCATATCAAATACCTATTTAAGCGTGACGCAAGGAGACCTGGAATGACCGGGGCAGAACGGCGCGGAGCGATCACGGCCGGCATCATGGAGCGAACCGGTATCACCGAGGCGATGATCGAACACCTCGTGCGCGGCTTCTACGCCAAGGTGCGCGGCGATGCGCTGCTGGCTCCGATCTTCGAGGCCAGGATCGGGGATTGGGAGCCGCATCTCGCGCAGATGTGCGCGTTCTGGTCGTCGGTCGCGCTGATGACCGGCCGCTATCACGGAACGCCGATGCCGAAGCATATGGTGCTACCGGTCGACGGCGCGCATTTCGACCGCTGGCTTGAATTGTTCAAAGAGACGGCGCGCGAGCTTTGCCCGCCGGAAGCCGAAGCCCATTTTGTCGAACGGGCGCGGCGGATCGCATCGAGCCTCGAGCTTGGCGTTGCCGGCGCCAACGGCGTGATCCTCGGCATCGGCGAGAGGTTCCGCGCCGCCGCGAAGTCCGCGGCGGCGGGAGAAGGGCGACTGGCCTAAGCCGCGAGCGCCGTGTCGCTCCTGCGCAGGCCGATATATTGCAGCTCGGCGAGGACGCCGGTTGCGATCGCCTGCGCTACAACGACGATCTCGCCAAGCAGGTTCGGCGCCACCGCATTTGAGAACAACAGCGCGATGCTGGCGAGTGTCCAGGCCGCATTGCCTGCGATCACGATCATGACCAGCGGCCTGGGGACCTGCGGCCGCGACCACAGCCAGCCGACCAGCGCGGTGTAGGCGATCAGGAACAGGCCGGTCTCGCGCAACAATGCTTCCGGCAGGTTCAGAAAGGGCGCGAGCGCGCCGGCATCCAGCGTCATCACGACGGCCGAGACGCCGCTGAAGACGGCGTCGGCCAAAAGCGCGCGTCGGAGGAACAGCGAGGACAGGATCATGGAAGGTCTCCTTCTGGGTTCAGGGGATCACCGCGCCTGATGGCACAGTGCGAGGAGACGGCGCATCAGGCGCTTCGGGCATAATGCCTTCAAGAAACTGTTCTCGAAGGCCTGCACCCGCACGAACACAAAGAGTCCGGCGGTGTGCACCAGCGGTTCCGGCATGTTCAGACTGCGGGCTACCAACCACGTCGCCAGGTTGAGCATCCAGGGCAACAGTTCGGCGGCGGCCGGCAGGTAACGAACGAAGGCGCTCATGGGTCATCTCCTGTGGTTGGGAAGATGACCGCGGGATGCACGCAATTCGATTACCTCCGACGTAATGGAAGCCATGAAATTCGCGTGCTAGGTTTTGCACCATGAACATACATGCAGCGACCAAAGCCGAACGGGCGCGACCTGTTCACATCGGCGACCATTTGCGCGAATGGCGGCAGCGCCGCCATCTGAGCCAGCTCGATCTCGCGGGCGATGCCGACATCTCGGCGCGACATCTCAGCTTTGTCGAGACCGGGCGCGCGGCGCCGTCGCGCGAGATGGTCTTGAGGTTGGCGGAGAGACTCGACGTGCCCCTGCGCGAACGCAACGTGCTTCTGATCGCGGCCGGTTTCGCACCGGCCTTTCCGCAACGGCCGCTTGACGATCCCGCGCTGAAATCGGCGCGGCAGGCCATCGATCAGATATTGAAAGCGCACGAGCCCAACCCGGCGCTGGCCTATGACCGGCACTGGAATCTGGTGTCGGCCAACCGCATGGTGGCGCCGCTGCTCGCCGGCGTTCCGCAGCGGTTGCTGGGGGAGCCCCTCAACATCTTGCGGCTCGCGTTTCACCCCGAGGGCCTAGCGCCGCGCACGGTCAATCTCGCCGAATGGGCCGGGCATCTGCTGGAGCGGCTGCATCGGCAATGCGAGGCGACGGCCGATCCGGGGCTGCTGAAGCTTTATCAGGATCTCAAGAGCTATCCGATCCCCGCGCGCGCAGGACCGCTGCCGCCGGACAATGTCGCGATCCCTTTCAAGCTGCGCCATGGCGGTGAGGTGCTGAGCTTCATCTCCACCACCATGGTGTTCGGCACGCCGGTCGACATCACGCTCTCGGAGTTGGCGCTGGAAACCTTCTTTCCGGCCGATGATCTCACTGCCCGGCGGTTGGGGGAGATGGCTGCCTCCATGAAATAGCGCCTTGTCTCGGGGCGTATTGGGCTTAATTTCGGGGTTCCAGCCCGGAGGACGCCCATGAGCAGCTTGAAGCCGCTGAAGATCGACATCGTCTCCGACGTCGTCTGCCCTTGGTGCTATATCGGCAAGAAGCGGATCGAGGACGCGCTGGCGCTGGCGTCGGACGTGCCGGTCGAGGTGCACTGGCGGCCGTTCTTCCTCAATAATTGGGTGCCGCGCGAGGGCATCAGCCGCGACGAATATCTGACCGCGAAATTCGGTTCGCCCGAGGCCTACAAGGGCATCGCCGGCCGCGTGGTTTCGGCCGCGGGCGAGGAGGGACTGTCCTACCATCCCGAATTGGTGAAGCGTCAGCCCAACACCATCGACTGCCACCGGCTGATCCATTGGGCCGAAGCGATCGGCAAGGCCGCCGAGATGAAGCAGCGGTTGATGGAATTGTATTTCCGCGATGGCGGTGATCTCACCGATGTGAATACGCTGGTGCAGGCGGCGGCCGATGTCGGGCTCGATGCCGACGACGTGCGCAGGCGTCTTGCTACCGACGAGGACGTCGACATGATCTCGGGTCAGGCGCAGGAAGCGTCCGACAAGGGTATTTCGGGCGTACCGACCTTCGTATTCGCGCAGAAATATGCCGTGTCCGGCGCGCAAGCCGCCGATCTGCTCGCGCGTGCCATCCGTCAGGTGTCGGCCGAGGTCAACGCGCAGGCGGCGGAATGACGCGGATAGTGATTGTCGCGCATGAGGCAGAGGAGGGCGGCTATTGGGCCGAAGTTCCCGCTATTCCCGGCTGCGCGACACAAGGTGACACCGTCGAAGAATTGATGGCCAATCTTCTCGAAGCGATCGAAGGGTGTCTTTCCTAGCACTCATCGATCGCTGAAAATTCCAAGTCCAATCAAAACCAACAGGGGGAAACAAACATGCTCTACGAACTCCGCACCTACACACTGAAAGCGGGCACGCTTGGCGATGTGGTCAAGGCCGCGAGCACTGTGTCGCGCGATATCCGCGGCGACAATTTCGGCAAGCTCGAAGGCTACTGGTTCACCGAGATCGGGCCGCTCAACCAGGTCCTGCACATGTGGAGCTACAACGACTACGCCGAGCGCGCCAAGCTGCGCGCCGAGCTTGCCAAGAACCCGCGCTGGGGCAGCGAATATTTGCCGCTGATCCGTGCGAACCTCGTGCGGCAGGACATCCGCCTGCTCAACGCCATCAAGCCGCCGGTCGCGCCGGCTTCGACCGGCAATGTCTATGAGCTGCGCAACTATCGCGCCAAGCCAGCTGGGGCGGCCAAGCAATGGCTCGACCTGTTCACCGCGGCGCTGCCGGCACGCGAGAAATATTCCAAGATCGTTGGCCTCTGGCAGACCGAAGCCGGCCAACCCAACGAGGTCTGTCACATCTGGGCTTATCCCAGCCTGAACGCGCGGGCCGAAGCACGCGGCGCCTCGTTGAACGATCCCGTGTGGAAGGAATTTTTGGGCAAGGGCCCGGCACTGATTGACGAGATGCATTCCACCGTCATGCTGCCGGCGCCGCATTCGCCGCTGAAGTAAGCTCAGCGGGATTTACGCGTCCGGATGACGTGGAGCGCGCTGCGCACAGCAGCGCGCGCAAGATTGCGTGTGACCAGCGAGGCGTGGATCGCTGTCACGACCGGATCGTGCGTCGCCAGCGGGATCAGCACGTCGCCGATCGCGAAACGGTCGCGCCAGATCGGGTTGATCATCGGGTGATCCGCGGCTGCGGTGGAATCCGCCGAGGTGATATCAGGATCGGCGCAGAGATGCCGCGTCAGGTCCAGCGTGAGCTGCACGCCCGGTGAAAACTTCGCGAAGCGTTCGTCGACACCGAGCTTGAAGAAAAACGCGCGGCTCTGATGCCGCAGCACGATGCCGGACGCGACCGGAGTCTCGCCAGTGCGCAATGTCACGATCTCACAATTGCCGGTTTCCGCGAGCGCCGCGGTGGCGCGTCGGATGAAGGCGGCGTCGCCCTCGACCTGGGCCAGCGCGGTGCCGCGCCCACCCTTCCAGCCGCTGGCTTCGAGCGTCAGGAAAACTTCGAGCGCAGTCGCAACATCCTGCGGCGAACGCGCGACTTCGAAAGTAACGGCGCCATGTTCGGCCAGCCGGCGACGTTGTCGGCGCAGTTCCTTCAACTTTACACCGCCGAGCGCATCGCGCAGCAGCTCGTCAGCGTCGCGCGTTGCGTCGAGCGAGGCGCGCAGGTGCCATTGCAGCACGCGCCGCCGCAGACCTTCGCCGCGCAGCACGGTGTTGAACGCCTTCATCGCAGCGCCGTCGAGGGCGACATCGCGCAGCACCAGCGCGCGTTCGCCGGATTGTCGCGCCGCTTGCATTAGTGTCGCAGCCGCGTCGACCGCCATGCCGTGAGCGAGCGGCGGCGAGCACAGCGTGCCGTATGGATGCGCGCTGACCAATGCGGGCAGGGGAATCCTGTAAGCCTGCTGCATCGATACGACCGGCAGGAGGCCGACCAGCATCTTGTCGTGCCAGGCGGCCAGCGCGGAAGCACCGGTACGGCCGGGCACGCTGGCGCTCACGGCCAATTCCCAATCCGGCAAGTAGTATCCGTTCGGCTCGGCCGCGCGTGCGGCAAGCGCGCGCCATGCATCGATATCGATGTGGGTGAGCGGCGTCAGCGATTGCGGTCGGGCCGAGGTCGCGCGAACGCGCGTAGCCGCGGCATCGCCAAGCGAAGCGCGACGAACCACTGCCAAGTCCACGATATCGACCACGTCCATGTTCCCCCTTTTGAGGAAACCTAGCGGAAAGATTGGAAGATACGGTTGGTTCGGACGGGCAATTTAAGCGGTAATGTTAACCGCTCGGTCACCATCTCAGGCCGGCTCATAGCTCTCGCTATCGCAATTGTCCTCCTCCTCGGCGCGCCTGCGGTCCACGATCTCGCCGCCGGTAATCAGGATGCGGAAGGTCTGCGTTCCGATCGGCTTGCCGGTGACGGAAACCACCTCGGCGCGCACGCACGCCGTCCAGCTGGTCCCGCGAACCTCGCGGTGCGGAAGCGAGACCCGTATTTGTCGGGGCTGCGAGGCGTTGAGGAACACGAAATCGATCTTGTCGCGGACCAAACGTTTGACGTCGGGAGGCGTCTCGGGCGGGGGTGGCTCGGCCCCCTTGACCCGCATGAACTCAGGCACCGGCGAGCGGACGTCGGCAAAGCCGCACGCCGCCAGCATCAGCGCTGCGCCTGAGAGCGCAATGATTGGAGCGATCCCCCGCCACATGCCCCAATGCTATCTCGCCACGAGGGAAAAAGCGCGGCAGAACGATCAATAATTGCTGATCGTTAATCCAGCCTCGCGCAACGTTCCCTTTGCCATTGTCGCGTTGCGCAGTAAGATTCCGTGAACACGACGGGAAAGCTTCCGATGAAAACCTTGACGGTGGGGATAGTGGCGCTGGCGTTGGCGGCTACGCCCGTTTACGCCCAGATGGCTGGCAAGCGGCCGCATGACGACAGCAAGAAGGCCGAGCCGAAGAAGCCGCAGATCGACGACAAGGCCTATCAGGAAGCGCTCAAGCGTATTCCGGAGCCCAAGGAGAAATACGATCCCTGGAGCGGTGCGCGGCCGGCGACGGCTGACAAGAAGGCGTCGAAATAGTCTTGGCATCGTGTTCGCGCCCCAACGGATCATCCGCATGCGAAGCCTCGCTGGATTGCTGGCCGTCACCGCGTTCGCCGCAACGCCCGCGCTTGGTTGGGACACTTGGGGCGGCGATGCCGGCGGCACGCGCTTCTCGAAGCTCGACCAGATCACGCCGGCCAATGTCGACCGTCTCGTGCGTGCCTGGGACTTTCGCACCGGCGATCTCGAAAGCCGCCCGCCGGAGGCGATGAAGCGCACCAAGTTCGAGGCGACGCCGCTGTTCGTCGAGGACAGTTTGATCCTGTGTTCGCCGTTCAACGAGGTAATCGCGCTCGATCCGGGCACGGGCGCGCAAAAGTGGCGGTTCGATCCGAAGATCTCGACCGCACAGCGCCCCGGCAACCGTTACAACTGCCGCGGCGTCGCCCATTGGGTCGATGATCGCGCGGCTGATGGCGCCGCCTGCCGCAGCCGCATCTATATGGGCACCAACGATGCCCGCCTGATCGCGCTCGATGCCAAGACCGGCGCACCCTGCGCCGATTTCGGCAGCAATGGCGAGATCAAGATCGACATCGGCAAGGACCTGCTTTGGCCCGGCGAATTCCAGATCACCTCGGCGCCGGTGGTGACCCACGGGGTCGTCGTGGTCGGCTCCGCGATATCGGACAATGTGCGCGTCGGGGCGCCGCTCGGCACCGTGCGCGCTTTCGATGCGCGAAGCGGCGCGCCGCGCTGGAGCTTCGATCCGCTGATTCATGACGGCATCGATGCCGGCCATGCCAATGTCTGGGCGCCGATGTCGGCGGACGAGGCGCGCGGACTGCTGTTTCTGCCGACAACCTCGCCGAGCCCGGATTTCTGGGGCGGCAAGCGGCCCGGCAACAACGAACATGCCAACTCCGTCGTCGCGCTGAAAAGCGAGACCGGCGAGCTCGCCTGGTCGTTCCAGACCGTGCATCACGACGTCTGGGACTACGATCTGCCGGCGCAGCCGACCCTGGCGCGCATCGACACCGGCGACGGTGAGCGCGACGTCGTGATCCAGCCGACCAAGCAGGGCTTTGTGTTCGTGCTCGACCGCGACACCGGCAAGCCGGTGTGGCCGGTCGAGGAGCGCCCCGTGCCGCAAGGCGGCGCGGAGGGCGACAAGTTGTCGCCGACCCAGCCGTTTCCGACCCATGTGCCGGCGCTGATGCCGCAGCAATTTTCGTCCGACGACATTTTCAAGTTTCCGCCCGTGATCGGCAGCCCGTCCTGCACGGAGAAGCTTAGCGGTCTGCGCAACGACGGGCTCTACACGCCGCCATCGACACAGGGCACGCTGATCTTCCCGATGACCGGCGGCGGGGTGAACTGGGGCAGCGCGGCGTTCGACCCGGTCCATCAGATCCTCTATGCCAACACCAGCTACGCCATTCACATTGTCAAGCTGATGCCGCGGGCCGACGCTGAAGGCTTCAAACCGCCGCAGGGGCACGATTTCGGCCCGCAGCGCGGCGCGCCGTTTGCGATGACGCGCGAGGTGGCGCTGTCCTCCCTCGGACTGCTCTGCAACAAGCCGCCCTGGGGCGCGATGGTCGCGGTCGACCTGAAGGCCGGCAAGATTTTGTGGCGCTCGAGTGTCGGCACTTCGGAAGACAAGGCGCCGCTCGGGCTCGCTTTCCATTGGGGCACGCCGCTGGTCAACGGCGTTGCCATCACCGCGGGCGGCCTGGTCTTCACCGGCGCGATGGACGCTTATCTGCGCGCCTTCGATGCGAAGTCGGGCGAAGAACTGTGGCAGGGCCGGTTGCCGGTGCCGGGTATCGCCAATCCCATGACCTATCTGTGGAAGGGCGAGCAATATGTCGCCATCGCAGCCGGCGGTCATTCCGAGGCGGGCACCTCGATCGGCGACAGCGTGGTCGCGTTCCGCCTTGCGCGTGCCGGCGAAGCACCATCGCTGTGGTCGCGCACGATCGACCGGCCCGGCGGACGTTTCGCCAGCGGCGCGCTCGCGGCCGTCGTGGTGCTGGCCTTGATCGTGATCGCGCTGTGGCGCTGGCGGCGACGACGCAAGCGCGGCGCTGCGTCAGCCTAGTCGAAGGCGACGCCGACCCGCCGGTCGTTGCACCACACCGGATGACAGCGGCGTGTAAAACCGTCGCGGTCGATCACCAGCATGAAGGTCGGCGGTAAGCCGAGCGCATTGGGCACGTCGACACCCGCGCCGGTCTCCGACAGATTGCGCACGGTGCATGCGATGTCCTCGCCGCCGAACGCAATACGCGCGCCCTTCAGCACCTTCCGCCGCACTGATTGACGTCTCTCGATCATGATGCAATCAGAGATAGCCTGCGTCCGATTACGGACGGCTGAATCCGATTCCCCTGCTGCCGAGGCTCGCGTTCAGCTTGCGTTTACCAATCCGAAGAGCGGAACTCTTTTTATTTGCGCATGATCTCCGCGCAAACGCTTTGCGTTTGTCGCGAGGGAAAACCGCTGCACATTTTTCCGGATCATGCGCCCGACAGCATCGCGAACGCGCTCGAGACCATCGCCACCGGCTTGTTGTCGACAGCGGAAAGCAGCGTGACGCGGCCAAAACTCATGGTGCGCCCGCGCCTGACCACGCGGGCATCGGCGAGCACATCCGACGACATCACCGGGCGCATGAAATGCGTGGTCTGGTCGACGGTCGTCATCGGACGATAGCCGCGGTTGGCCGCAAGATTGGCGATCACCATCGCGGTGTCGGCAAACGCCATCAGCGCCTGGCCACAGACCATGCCGCCGTTACGGCATAGCCGCTCGGAGAACGGCATGCGCAGGATCGCGCCGGGCTGCCAGTCGGCCGGGTCTGCCGGCGGATCGTAGTCGATGCTCTCGATCGACAGGTTGAGATCCTTGACCCAATCGGCGAACACGTCGCCGAGCACGCGCCGCGCCTCGTCGATGCCGCCGAAGGTGTCGCCTGATTGCTGCTGCATGTGCGTTTCCTTGCCGGGATTTAATGTTGACCTACGCCAGAACGGGTTTTTGTGAAAGGAACCCTGCGTCCCGCCTGCTTGAAATGCCCCGGCGCAAGGCGGTATTATCCGGTTTGGGGAGATGATTGGCCATGTTGCGTCGTGCGGCTGTTGTCATCGGCTTGATCGCTTTGGGTCTTGCGCTGGGCGGCTGCACCAAATGCGGCCCGATCTGGGATGACTGGATGGCGCCGGCGAAAGCATGCAAGTCGGATCGCCTGTGATGCTGGCTGCGGCCGATACGAGAATGAGGGAGCACTCCATGCGGGTTGTTGGTGTGGCGGTTATGACCGCATTGATCGGGCTGGTGGCAGCTGGCCCGGCGCGCGCGCAAATGAGCGGCGGCGGTTCAGAAGGCCCCCACATCAACTTGCTGTCGGAGACGCCCAGCAAGACGCCCGAGGAGCGGGAGCTGGAGGCGGAGCGGGACAGGAAGTACAAGGATTCGCTGAAGAAGATTCCCGACGCCAAGGCCTCCAATGATCCCTGGGGCAGCGTGCGCAGCGATGCGCCCAAGACGGCGACCACGAAGGCTCCGGCCGCCGCCAAGGCGAAGACCAAGACCGGCAGCACCCAGAACTAATGCTTGGTGTCGTCATTGCGAGGAGCGCAGCGACGAAGCAATCCATAGCGCCGCAAGCGGGTAGATGGATTGCTTCGCTTCGCTCGCAATGACGACGGTACGTGTTGTGTATTTGTACGGAGTTGCGACATGGCTTCCCGTCCGCGGGACATTGCCGACCGGCTGGCGCAGCGCAAATCGCGCGACGACGGTTTTCTGCGCGAGACCTTCACGCTACCGCGCGATGCGGCGCGGCTGAAGGCGCGCGATTTCCTCTCCCGCTATCCCAAGGCCGGCTACATGAGCGCGGTGGAGAACTGGCGCGAGCTGCCCGGCGGCGACATCGAATTCACCATGCGCCGGTTGCGCAGCGCCGACTGACACAGGTTCCCAGATGGAACCGGTCCGGGCCGCAATTTCGGCTCCAAACACCCGGGATTGTTAACTTTTTCCGCTAAGAGGTACTCAAGTATTTCGCCGTATCGTCGTGACCTGAGGGTAGCGATGGCAAGACACTCGAAGGACCTTGGCGACCGCAGGCATGTGCGGGTCGATCTGCACAAGCCGGGATTCGTGATTCCGGCGCCCGACGCCCCATGGATCGAGTGCACCATCCTCGACGTGTCCGAGAAGGGCGTCAGCCTGGATGTTGGCTCGCTCCCGGTGCCAAAACTGTTCGGACTGGCCTTCACGACCACCGGCGAAGTCTTGAGGGTCTGCTCGCTGGTCTGGCGCAACGGCGAGGTGGTCGGCGCCGAATTCCTGAGCGCTAAAGAGCTGCGCGCAGGCGCGGCGTCGCCCGACAAGGAGAAAGAGCGCGCGGCGAGGGCAGCCCGGCAAGGCGCCGGCGAAGCCCGGTTCCAGCGGCTGGATCTCGCCGGTCACGTCCCGGCGCAGCTAATCCAGCGAACTCCGCCACGATGCGGATGCGAAACACCGGCTCCCTGGTCTCATCCAGCAGCTCGAGTTGCCACTCGGCATTTTCCGTCAGCTTGCGCAGGATGCCGCCGGCCATGTCGGCGCAGACATTGGTCATCTCCTTCCACGCCGCGCCATGGTCGGCGCATTCGGTGCCCTGGTCGGAGGCGCCCGCGAAGCGGCCATTGCGGATGCGAAAGTAATATTGCGGCATGCGCGAAGTGGAAGCGCAACGGGACGCCCTGGCAATCCGGTGAAATACGGGCGAATGGCAGCGTCTTAAGTTTCGATTTCGACGTCGGGCGCGGCCACGCTGGCGTCCGGCCGCTTGTCGGAATCGACCTGCGCCTTGAGGTCGGCGGCGCGCTCCACCAGCGAGGCGGCAAGCGCCGGATTTGACGTCAGCTTCGCGAACCTCAGCAGCATGGCCGCCTGTCGCGTGAAATAAGGCCTACTCAACACGATGATGCACCCCGAGTGGACTCCCGGCACATGCATCACGCGGGAACAGGTGATTCCGTTCCTTGGCTTGAGTTTAAAATTGCACATAACGCACAGGTTCCATGGCTCGAGGATTGCGGCCTGTGTCGCGCGCGCCACGCCCGCAATGTTCCGCGCCTCGCGAAACCACGTTTGCCGTTCGCCGGGCCGGGAACTCTGTTCACGTCCGGAGAACTACGGGCTATGACGCTGTGGATCGCGGTGTTGGTTTGAGCGCGCCCGGTTCCTTCTCAGTCGAGGTTTGTCCGTCATGACCATTGGCCTGCGTACGACCCTGATGATGGTGATCGCGGCCGTCATCGTCAGCGGGCTGTTGGCATGGGTGAAGGCGGCCACCGAGATCGTGCCCCGGGGGGCGCTGGTCGTGGCGCTCTCTCCGCCTTTTGTCCATGAAGCCGGTCTGGCATGGCAAGCGGCCCAGATCCGGCCCTTCGACCGGGAGGCGTTGCTGCCCTATGCCGATCTTCCCACCGAGGAGCATGGACACTCCCCCGTCATCGTCTACGAAGGGGACAAACCGTTGGGACCGGCCCACAGCACTTTCGCCGACATCAGCAAGCTCGGCCGCGGCCACTACACATACTGGATCGGTCAGGGCCTGTTCTTCTCGACCAGCGACGGCAGCGATCCAAACAGCAACGGACGGCGCTATTGGGCCGTCATTCCCTAACCGGGACGCGGCTGGCGCGAACGGAAGGCCCGTGCCTTCGTGTCGTATTTGAGCAGATACCACGCACCGATACGCAACCATAAAACGATCAACGCTACCACCACAACTGCGGTTAGGAGCCAGATCATGCGAATCTCCTGCGTGTCGGCGGATTTTAGCATTGCCGCGCGGAAGTTTGAATCCCTGACTTATGGATGAACGCAGCCACTGGTTCCTGGCGACGAGACGCCGCACCGGGCGAGCGCGCGGGCGCCGGTGGCGCCGTGGCGCAGTCTGGATCGCCATGCGATCGGTAACCGCAGGCCGCGGGGTGAGGGTTTGCTTCACATTTCAAACAGCAACTCCTCTCGCATCGGCCTCTATATAAGGCGATCGGCAAGGGCGCGGAGTTCCTGCGCGCGGTCGCGCCGGTAGTCTGGGTCTTGAGACGGGAAGCATAACCGCACCAGTATCAATGAACGCTTCATGAGGTGGGGGCCCGAAGTCCGGGCGACGACAGCCATTCATTGATATGGGATGCGGTTTCAGTCTGGCGCGCCTTGCGCAGTACCGCCTCACGGAGTGCACCGGGCCCAAGCAATTTCGCCTGTTGGTGAAGCCGCTCTGCCTCTTGAGTCAGACGTTCTCGGAGGGTGGTTTTCTGCATGGCGCTATCCCGCGTTGGAAATGGGCGGGAGCGTTACAGGACTCTCAGTCACCCATGTGAGCCGGAAGGCAGCGCGGTGATATAGGCGGTAGGCGCTTCTTGTGAGCCTAAGTCCAGCTAATTCGTCTCGGTCCAACTCAACTTGTTGCAATTGCCGCAGCGGATGAGGTGAACGTCCCTGCCTTGGCGACTATCGAAGATCGCCAACGGCGCGCCGGGACTGCCGCAGTGCTTGCAGGCAGAGCGGTTGGTGGGGAGAGGCGATCTCATTTTGCCGCCGATGTCCGGAGCGTCACTCATGCGAATCGCCCCTCCTATGGGGGCGAGACGTTAAGTACCAAAGTGCACACAAGCTCCAATTACGTAAGTTAATTTAGGACACTCACGGATTGAACAGCAACTAGAACGGCCGATGCCAATGCCGGTTGTAGAGGCCGCCAACTGAGGCGGCCTTACTCCGGGTGCAGGGCCACTTTCTCGGCATCCAACTTGATGATCAATTCAAGGATGCGATCAAGCGTCACATTATCGGTGATATTGTGCGCGATCCGCTCGTAGTGAGCGACCCTCTCATCAATGTCGGCGCACTTCTCGCACATGGTAACGCTCCGCAATGTAGGCGGGAGCGCGTGATGGCGACCTCATCACCGATGAATACCAGGGGCCGGGCGGTGATGCTCACCTGGTGCGCCTTAATGCGAGAGATAGCGAGCCTTATCGCTGTTCCGCTCTGCGGAACTTTCGGAAATTAGGCCACTGCCGAATTCAACTTCGAAGAACGGGAGTTGGCTTGGTGCGGATCGAAGGGGCCACGGCCTATCTATGCCAAGCCGATCAGTATCAGGACGCAATCCAGCATCCGGAGGCATGTATCGAAGTAGGCTTCCCGCTTGGCGACGTGCGGATGTCAGAGGGCGTTCGCGCCTAGGCGTGCAGGTACCTGCACGAAAAGAGGCCGCCAACTGAGGCGGCCTCCAGTTCACGTTGGCCACCACGGCCCGCCGTCGTGGCTCGAAGGCCTAGATCGGGCGTCCCTGAGTAGGTGCCGGGCCGCCAAACGGATCGTAATCAAAATGCTAGCAACAATTCCAATTCCCATTCCAATAATGAGCCAATCCATGTCCCCTCTCGCTTCTAACGAGCGGGAGTATAGCAGCTCAACCTTTCGGTTGACATGGGGACAAAGTGGCAGATGCCGGTTAGCGTAAATTAGGCCACTGCGATTTTCAAACTAGGCCACTGACGATGGAAACAGGCCAGTACCGCAATCCCCAAAAGAACATATTGCGAACTGAGAACAAATAGGGTACATTGTTCCCTCATCACGCCCGGTTTCGCCCACCCGTTTGTTGCCCTAGCGAATCCCCGCCATAAGGAGCACACCCCTATGTCCGCCACGCCGCTGCGTATCGTCGAAGGTTCTTCCATGGATAAGAGCAAAGCGCTGTCCGCCGCGCTGTCGCAGATCGAGCGCCAGTTCGGCAAGGGCTCGGTGATGAAGCTCGGCAAGAACGACCGCTCCATGGACGTGGAGACGATTTCGTCGGGCTCGCTGGGGCTGGACATTGCGCTCGGCGTCGGCGGCCTGCCGAAAGGTCGCGTGGTCGAGATTTACGGGCCGGAATCCTCAGGAAAAACCACGCTGGCGCTGCATACGGTGGCCGAAGGCCAGAAGAAGGGCGGCATCTGCGCCTTCATCGACGCCGAGCACGCGCTCGACCCGGTCTATGCCCGCAAGCTCGGGGTCAATATCGACGAGCTCCTGATCTCGCAGCCCGACACCGGCGAGCAGGCGCTGGAAATCTGCGACACGCTGGTGCGCTCCGGCGCGGTCGACGTGCTCGTGATCGATTCGGTGGCGGCACTGGTGCCGCGCGCCGAGCTCGAGGGCGAGATGGGCGAATCGCTGCCCGGCTTGCAGGCCCGCCTGATGAGCCAGGCGCTGCGGAAACTCACCGCGTCGATCAACAAGTCCAACACCATGGTGATCTTCATCAACCAGATCCGGATGAAGATCGGCGTGATGTACGGCTCGCCGGAGACCACCACCGGCGGCAACGCGCTGAAATTCTACGCCTCCGTCCGCCTCGACATCCGCCGTATCGGCGCCATCAAGGAGCGCGACGAGGTGGTCGGCAACACCACGCGCGTGAAAGTCGTGAAGAACAAGCTGGCGCCACCGTTCAAGCAGGTCGAGTTCGACATCATGTATGGCGAGGGCGTCTCCAAGATGGGCGAGATCCTCGACCTTGGCGTCAAGGCCGGCATCGTCGAGAAATCCGGCGCCTGGTTCTCCTATGACAGCCAGCGGCTCGGCCAGGGCCGCGAGAACGCCAAGGCGTTTTTGAAGGCCAATCCCGATATGACCGCCAAGATCGAGACGTCCATTCGCCAGAACTCCGGGCTGATTGCCGAGCAGATTCTGGCCGGCGCCGCCGAGCGCGACGCCGACGGCGAGGAGCCGGCGGACGAGTAGCGCTGCATGGTGTTTGGCTTGGCCGAGGCGTCGCTCGGTCGCGACTGACATGATGCGGTACACGGGCGGAGCCGTCGTCCTCGCGGGCGGCGGCTCTCCTGTTTTTGTTTCTTTGTTTTTGCGTAGGCCCGCGGTGAGCGCATGAAGCCCTTGGTCCTGACCAGCTGGTTGATCCAAGATTTCACCAAATCGGGCTTCGCCGATCTGGCTGTTCATTTCTTCTATCGGTTCATCTGGGGACCGTTACCGTCTGCGGCCGAACTCGTGGCCTATCTGGGTCCGCGCGGCCCGGAGCAGCACTCAGGCACTCATTGGTCGGCTTTTGCCTACGGTTGGGAGCGGAGCCAGGGCGAAGCTCACCGAAACCTCGCGCTGGCGGAATTTTGCCTGCAATACGAAACCGTTGAACTCTGGTTCGACACACGCCCGTATGCACAGCTCGGGCTGATCTGGCTGCTCGATCATTTTCGCTCCTACCCCGAGCTTCGGGCTCGGCTGAAGCTGCGCATGCTGAATCAAGACCTGATCGGCATCGAGAGATTGGACCTGGACAAGTTGCGTGAGGCTGTCGTCGTCACTGAAGACGACGTCGCGACGGCGAGCGCGGCCTGGCAGGCCTATTGCGCACCGACCCCGGAGTCCTGTTTCGATCTGCTTGAGAAGGATTTGACCGCATTTCCGTTGCTCAAGCCGGTCTTGCGCGACCTTCTTGACGAACTCCCGTCCCGGACGACCGGGCTGGGCGCGACCGAGATGCGGATGCTGGAGCTGATTGGACGGGGCTACACAAGCATCAATCCGCTCTTCCATGTTCAGGCGCTGCGTCAGACCCGCATCTTCAACGAGACGGAGCACAGCTACCTGCTGGATGGCCTCGCCTTTGGTCCGAGGCCGGCGATCGCAGGTCTCGATGAAGAGCTGCGAACAATCAGGCGCGATAATTTGCGAGACCGGCATAGGGCGCTGCTTCGGAGCAGGCTGTCGCTGACCGATTTTGGCAAGGCTGTCGTCGCGCACAGGGAAGATTTCAGCCGCCACAACCCAATCGACCGCTGGTGGGGCGGCACGCACCTCACCAACGACAACCTCTGGCGCTGGAATCCCGCGCTGATGAGGCCGTAAGCGGGAGACCCGTTCGCCCAAGCCTCTATGAGCTTATTCCGCCGCCTCTGCGTAATCCGCAACCGGCGGGCACGAACAGACGAGATTGCGGTCGCCATAGACGTTGTCGACGCGGCCCACCGGGCACCAGTATTTGTCCGTGCGCGACACACCTTCAGGGAAGCAGCCTTCCGCGCGGCTGTAAGTGCGTGCCCAAGCATCGTCGGCGATGTCGTGCACGGTGTGCGGGGCGTGGCGCAGCGGCGAGGCTTCCACCTTGAAGCGGCCGGCCTCGATCTCGGCGATCTCCTGCCGGATCGCGATCATGGCGTCGCAAAAACGATCGATCTCGGCTTTTGATTCCGATTCGGTCGGCTCGATCATCAAGGTGCCCGGCACCGGAAAGCTCATGGTCGGGGCATGGAAGCCGTAATCGATCAGGCGTTTCGCAATATCGTCGACCGTGACGCCGCATTTGGTCTTCAGCGGCCGCGGGTCGACGATGCATTCATGCGCGACCCGGCCCCTGTGATTGCGGTAGAGCACCGGGAAATGCGCATCGAGCCGCGCCGCGATATAATTGGCGTTGAGGATCGCCACTTCCGTCGCGTGCTTCAAACCGTCGCCGCCCATCATCAATATGTAGATATAGGAGATGGTCAGGATCGATGCCGAGCCTGATGGCGCCGCCGACACCGGCCCGACTGCGTGCGACGTGCCGCCGTCGGTCGCGGGATGGCAATTCTCCGGATGACTTGGAAGGAACGGCGCGAGATGCGATTTGACGCCGATCGGGCCCATGCCCGGGCCGCCGCCGCCGTGGGGAATGCAGAAGGTCTTGTGCAGATTGAGATGGCTGACGTCGGCGCCGTAATCGCCGGGCCGCGACAGCCCCACCTGGGCGTTGAGATTGGCGCCGTCGAGATAGACCTGCCCGCCATGGGCATGCACGATCTCGCAGATGTCGCGGATGTGTTCCTCGAACACGCCATGGGTCGAGGGATAGGTGATCATGATGGCGGCGAGATGTTTCGCATGCGCCTCCGCTTTGGCGCGCAGATCGCCCACGTCGACATTGCCGCCTTTGTCGCAGGCGACCACGACCACATCCATGCCGGCCATGCTGGCGGAGGCCGGATTGGTGCCGTGGGCGGAGGAGGGGATCAGACAGACCTTGCGATGCGCTTCGCCGCGCGAGGCGTGGTAGGCGCGGATCGCGAGAAGCCCGGCATATTCGCCCTGCGCGCCCGAGTTCGGCTGCAGCGACACCGCGTCGTAACCTGTGATGTCGCAGAGCCACTGCTCCAGCCGCTCGAACAGCGCGTGATAGCCGCGCGCCTGCGCTGCGGGCGCAAACGGATGCAGGTTCGCGAATTGAGACCAGGTCAGCGGAATCATTTCCGTGGTCGCGTTCAGCTTCATGGTGCAGGATCCCAGCGGGATCATGGCGCGGTCGAGCGCGAGGTCGCGATCGCTGAGCTTGCGCATGTAGCGCAGCATCGAGGTCTCCGAGCGATGCGCATGGAAGACGGGATGGGTGAGGAAGCGCGTGGTGCGCTTCAAATCCGCCGGCAGCGATTCGCGTGCGCTGGCTTCGACCTCGGCGTAGGCAACCTTGCCGCCGAAGGCGCGCCACACCGCCTCGACGGCCTCTTGTGTGGTGGTCTCGTCCAGCGCGATGCGCAACGTCGTATCGCCGACGCCGAAATTGATCTTCTCATCGCGTGCGCGGGCGACAGTCTCGTCGCGCTTGCTGCCGACGTCGACCGTCACGGTGTCGAAGAAGCTATCGCTTGCAAGCGCAAAGCCGAGCTTCCGCAAGCCTGCCGCCAGCACGGCGGCGCGGCGATGCACCTGGCGCGCGATCGCAGTGAGGCCTTCGGGGCCGTGATAGACCGCATACATCGAAGCGATCACCGCCAGCAGCACCTGCGCGGTGCATATGTTGGAGGTCGCCTTTTCGCGGCGGATGTGCTGTTCGCGGGTCTGCAGTGCCAGCCGATAGGCGGGCTGTCCCCTCGAATCCACCGACAGTCCGACGATGCGGCCCGGCAGCGAACGCTTCAGCGCATCGCGCACCGCCATATAGGCCGCATGCGGCCCGCCATAACCCATCGGCACGCCGAAGCGCTGCGCGGAGCCGATAGCGATGTCGGCGCCGAGCTCGCCGGGCGAGGCGAGCAAGGTCAGCGCCAGCAGATCGGCGGCGACGATCGCCCGCGCACCCTTTTCGCGCAGCGCCGCGATGGCCGGGCGCAGATCGCGCACCGCGCCCGACGTTCCCGGATATTGCAGCAGGCCGCCGAACACGTCGGCCTTGGCAAGATCGGTGCTGATATCACCGACAATCAACGTCCAGCCCAACGGCTCCGCGCGGGTGCGCAGCACCGCCAGCGTCTGCGGGTGCACCTCGCGATCGACAAAGAACGCTTTCGTTTTCACTTGCGAAGAGCGTTCGGCCAGCGCCATCGCTTCCGCCGCCGCGGTTGCTTCATCGAGCAGCGAGGCGTTGGCGACGTCGAGCCCGGTGAGGTCAGCAATCATGGTCTGGAAGTTGAACAGCGCCTCCAGCCGGCCCTGGCTGATCTCGGGCTGATAGGGCGTATACGCCGTGTACCAGGCCGGGTTCTCCAGGATGTTGCGCTGGATCACCGCCGGCAAAATCGTGCCGGAATAGCCCTGACCGATCAGCGAGGTGAAAATCTCATTCTGCGCGGCGAGCTCGCTCATATGCGCGAGCGCCTCGGTCTCGCTGAGTGCGCGGCCGAGATCGAGTGGCGCCTTCTGCCGGATCGATGCCGGAAGCGTCTCGCTCATCAGCGCATCGAGCGATGTCGCGCCGACCGCGTCCAGCATCGCCTGCACGTCGCGCGGCGAGGGGCCGATGTGACGGCGCACGAAGCTGGTTGCGGCCTCTTCGATCGGCCTGAACGGTGCATTCATCGTCGTCTCCTCGTTCACGCCGTATGCGCCTTGTAGGCGGTCTCATCCATCAGACCGCCGAGCTCGCTCTTGTCTGATATCTTCAGCTTGAAGAACCACGCTTTGCCGGCAGGGTCCGAATTGACCAGCGCGGGTTCGGCGACGACGGCGTCGTTGACCTCGAGCACTTCACCCGTGATCGGCGCATACACATCGGACGCCGCCTTCACCGATTCGACGATTCCTGCGGCTTCCGCCTTCTTCAGGCTCCGTCCGACCTTCGGCAATTCCACGAACACGACGTCGCCGAGCTGCGACTGTGCAAAGTCGGTGATCCCGATGGTCGCGACATCGCCCTCGATGCGAAGCCATTCGTGGTCGGAGGTGAACAGCGTGGTCATGTCTTTCCTTCAGCGTTTGTAATTGTTGGGAACGAATGGCGTGGCCGCGACTCGCAACGGCAAGCGCTGGCCGCGAACCTCGGCGAAAACCTGCATGCCGACGCCGGTGAGGGCGGCCGGCAAATATCCCATCGCGACCGGTGCATTCAGGCTCGGGCCGAATCCGCCTGATGTGACCTTGCCGACCGGCGTCGTGGAGGTGGCGTCCGCAAACAGCTGCGCGCCCTCGCGCACCGGCGCGCGACCTTCCGCTTTCAGCCCAACGCGGCGATAGGAAGCGCCCGATTCGAGCTGGTCGAGAATCTTGTCCGCGCCAACAAAGCCGCCGGCACGCGCGCCGCCCCTGCGGCGGCTCCTTTGGATGGACCATTCCAGCGCGGCCTCGACCGGCGTGGTCGACGCGTCGATGTCATGGCCACACAGGCACAGTCCCGCTTCCAGCCGCAAACTGTCGCGCGCGCCAAGCCCGATCGGCAGCACGTCCTCGTCGGTCAGGAGCAACCGCGCCAGCTGCTCGGCCTGCTCCGCCGGCACCGAGATCTCAAAACCGTCCTCGCCGGTATAGCCCGAGCGCGACACAAAGGCGTCATAGGTGGCGATCTTGCGCGCGCCCGCATCCATGAACTTCATCTCGGTAACGCCGGCGCTGAATTTGCCGAGTACGCTTGCTGCCTTCGGTCCCTGCAGCGCCAGCAGCGCGCGACCCGCGAGCGGCTCGATCACGCAAACATCCGAGAGTTTGTCGCGCAGCAGCGCCTCGTCGGCGTCCTTGCAGGCGGCGTTGACCACTAGGAACAACGCCTGACCGAAATTCGCCACCATGAGATCGTCGAGGATGCCGCCGGCTTCGTTGGTAAACTGGGCGTAGCGCTGCCGTCCCGGCGCGATCGCAACGATGTCCTGCGGCACCAGCCGCTCCAGCGCCAGCGCCGCATCGCGCGTGTCGCCGGATTTCGCGCGCAACAGCAGTTGGCCCATGTGCGAAACGTCGAACAGTCCAGCGGCGGCGCGGGTATGCAGATGCTCTTTCAGGACGCCGGCGGCAAATTGCACGGGCATCTCATAGCCTGCGAACGGCACCATTTTGGCGCTCGAGGTGACATGCAAGGCGTGAAGCGGCGTGCGTTTCAGGGGGGCGTCAGCATCGCGCGCAAGCATCATGGAGCCCTCGCGGTCGCCGGGACCATCCCGAACGAACCATCGAAGCCCCATCTGTCGCTGTGCCTGAGAGTATTATCCCGTCGGCGGACACCGGCAGGGCGAAAGCCCTCGGCGTCTCTTTCCAGATGCTGTCCTCGTCACGCGGTCCTTTTGCCTGAGAGTTTCCGGGGCGGTTGCTCCTTCGGCGCCGGCTCCTCTAGCCGGTCTCTCCCGACGTGACTGTCTCGAACAGATAGGAGGAGAACACGACGATACCAAGACTGTCAACGCGCCGGCGGCGTTCTCAAAAGCTTTAGTGTACTGCAGCAAGTGCATGATCTAGCTGCACAGTTTCTGGACACTGCGCTACACCTCCTCTAAAAGCGTTGCGCCGGAGCAGGGAACCATTTTTGAAGCCCGAACGGCCAGCTTCCGATTGGATGAACATGAGCGGCGTCAACGAGATCAGGTCGACTTTTCTGAACTTCTTCAAAGACAACGGTCACGAGATCGTGCCGTCCTCGCCGCTGGTACCGCGCAACGACCCGACCTTGATGTTCACCAGCGCCGGCATGGTGCAGTTCAAGAATGTCTTCACCGGGGTCGAGAAGCGCTCTTATCAGCGCGCCACCAGTTCGCAGAAATGCGTGCGCGCCGGCGGCAAGCACAACGATCTCGACAATGTCGGCTACACCGCGCGGCATCTCACCTTCTTCGAGATGCTCGGCAATTTCTCGTTCGGCGATTACTTCAAGGAGCGTGCGATCGAGCTTGCCTGGAACCTGGTCACGAAGGGTTTCGGCCTGAAGAAAGACAAGCTGCTCGTCACCATCTACCATGACGACGACGAGGCGGCGGGTCACTGGAAGAAAATCGCGGGGTTCTCCGACGACCGTATCATCCGGATTGCGACCTCCGACAATTTCTGGGCCGCGGGCGATACCGGTCCCTGTGGTCCTTGCTCGGAAATCTTCATCGACCGCGGCGAGCACATCTGGGGCGGCCCTCCGGGGAGCCCGGAGGAGGATGGTGATCGCTTCCTCGAATTCTGGAACCTGGTGTTCATGCAGTACGACCAGGTGACGAAGGAGGAGCGTCAACCGCTGCCGCGCCCCTCGATCGACACAGGTTTGGGCCTCGAACGCATGGCCTGCATCCTGCAGGGCGTCGACAGCGTGTTCGAGACCGACCTGTTCCGCCACCTGATCGAGGCGACCGCGTCCGCGCTCGGGCATGGCCCGAAGGACAACGACATCGCCTCGTTCCGGGTGATCGCCGACCATCTGCGCTCGTCCGCGTTCCTGATTGCCGACGGCGTGCTGCCGTCGAACGAAGGCCGCGGCTATGTGCTGCGCCGAATCATGCGCCGAGCGATGCGCCATGCACAGCTGCTCGGCGCCGAGCAGCCGCTGATGCATCGGCTGGTGTGGGCGCTGGTGCGTGAGATGGGCCAGGCCTATCCGGATCTGATGCGCGCGGAGAAGCTGATCGAGGAAACGCTGAGGCTAGAAGAGACGCGCTTCCGCAAGACGCTCGCGCGGGGCCTCTCGATCCTGGACGAGAAGAGTGCGTCCCTGAAGAAGGGCGACATGTTTGACGGCGATACTGCGTTTACGCTGTACGACACCTATGGTTTCCCGCTCGACCTGACCCAGGACGCGCTGAAATCGCGCGGCATCGGCGTCGACATTTCGGCGTTCACGGACGCGATGGATCGCCAGCGCGAGAAAGCGCGCGCGGCTTGGGCCGGCAGCGGCGATGCCGCGACCGAAAGCGTGTGGTTTCCGTTGCGCGAGAAACTCGGCGCGACCGAATTCCTGGGCTACGAGACCGAGAGCGCCGAAGGCGTGGTCACCGCGCTGGTGAAGGACAGCAAGGAGGTCGACAGCCTCAAGGCCGGCGAGACCGGAAGTATTGTTCTCAACCAAACCCCGTTCTATGCGGAGTCCGGCGGCCAGGTCGGCGATACCGGCGTGCTGACGGGCGAGGGCGGCATCAAGTTCCGCGTGACGGATACGCAGAAGAAGACCGGCGATCTCTGGGTGCATCAGGGCATCCTCGAACAGGGCACGCTGAAGGTCGGCGCGGCGCTGCTGCTCGAGGTCGACCACGAGCGGCGCGGCAATATCCGCCGGCATCATTCCGGCACGCACATCCTGCATGAAGCACTGCGGCAGGTGCTGGGCGATCACATCGCCCAGCGCGGGTCGCTGGTGGCGCCGGATCGCTTGCGCTTCGACTTCGCGCATCCAAAACCGATCTCGGCGGAGGAGTTGGCGCGCGTCGAGGAGATCGCCAACGACGTTGTGCTGGAGAATGACGAGGTCACCACCCGGGTGATGGCGCTCGACGATGCCCGCGAGTCCGGCGCCCGCGCGCTGTTCGGCGAGAAATATGGCGACGAGGTTCGCGTGGTTGCGATGGGCAAGACCCCGCGCGATCACGGGGCGAACGCGCTGGGCTGGTCGGTCGAGCTCTGCGGCGGCACGCATGTCAGGCGCACCGGCGACATCGGCCTGATTTCGGTGACCGGCGAAAGCGCGGTGGCCTCGGGCGTGCGCCGTATCGAGGCGCTGACCGGGCGCCATGCGCGCAAGCATGCCAATGACGTGATGGCGCTGGCGAAGGCCGCCGCAGCCGAACTGCGCACCACGCCGGACGACGTGCCGGCCCGCATCACCGCGCTGTTGGACGAGCGCAAGAAGCTCGAGCGCGAACGCGACGAAGTGCGCAAGAAGCTTGCGATGGGTGGCGGCGCGTCCGCCGGCAATGGTGCTGCGGCCAGCGGCGTGCGCGAGGTCGGCAATGTCAAGCTGATGGCGCGCGCGGTCGAGGGCATCGAGATGAAGGATCTCAAGAGCCTCGCCGACGACGGCAAGAAGCAGCTCGGAAGCGGCGTGGTCGCGATCGTCGGCGTCACCGAGGACGGCAAGGCCGGCGTCGTGGTCGGCGTCACGCCTGATCTGATCGAGCGGTTCAACGCGGTCAATCTGGTGCGCGTGGCCTCCGAGGCGCTCGGGGGCAAGGGTGGCGGCGGGCGGCCAGACATGGCGCAGGCCGGTGGCCCCGATGGCGCCAAGGCCAATGCGGCGCTCGATGCGATCGCGGCCGCGATGGCGAGCGCTTAGGCGCATCGCGAAATGGCTCGGCCTATCTCCTCATCCTGAGGAGCGGCCGCTTAGCCCCGTCTCGAAGGATGAAGGCCCGACTGGGGCCTCATGGTTCGAGACGCCGCGCGAAGGCGCACGGCTCCTCACCATGAAGGATTCCATCAATCCTTCATCACGCGCACAGCGCCGTGTGACGCGCTGGTGGCGAGCGCCACACAGGCTTTCAGCGCAGTCGAAACTTTGCGGGCGTGCCTGGCGGAGACCAGCGATCTCGGACTTACCGAGAACGCATGCTGAGCCTAATGGACATCGTTCGGCAGCTCGGGATCGCCATTCCTTCTTTCGGGGTAAGACGGAGTCGAAGCCGATGCACTATTTCTGCGTTGCGACAGAATCTTCCCGAGGCCCGGCCGAGCTTACAAAATGACGAAGACGATCCTTGAGGTCGAAGAGATCGGCGACCGGCACATTCAAATAGCAGTAGAATTCGCCCAGCATCTGCTCGGTCCGCTTGCGCAGCGAAACGCCCTTCGTCGTCAAATCCACCAGCACGCGCCGCTCATCCGCGGCCGGCCGCCGCCGGGTCACAAGCCCTTTTGCCTCAAGCCGTTTGAGCATCGGCGACAGTGTGCCAAGATCCATGCGCAGCAGCGCGGCAAGTTCGCCAACTCCTTGCGGGCCGCCGCGTTCCCAGAGCACAACGAGCACTAGATACTGGGGATAGGTGACGCCGAGTTTTTCGAGGAACGGCGCAAATAGCCGCGTCATATGGTTGCTGGCAGCATAGAGCGCGAAGCACAAATGGCTATCGAGCCCCGGCATATCGACCGGGGCAATCGGGGCCTCGGCACTTATGTTTTCCTTCTTCGCTCGGCGCGCCATCGCACGGCTTCCTGTTCGCTGCCGACAAGGGCAGAGGCTGAGCACGCGTCACGAAGAGGCGCTCAGCTTGGGTTGAAAAGCACAAATCACTTGAGCTGACCGGACCTTACCGTCAGCAGCATGCGCGAGGCAAGGACGCGATTACTTATGAATCATATTGTTTGACTCCAAATATATCGTATGCAAACTAATAGTGTCTTCTATAACGCCTTTCGAGGAGGGGCGAATGGGGGATGGCGCCGCGTAGCCTTGCGTTGCGATGGCGCCCACTGCGCAACAACTCAAAATCAGGGAAGGGAACGTCATGTCAGATATGGATCGCCGTTCATTCGTCAGCACCGCCGCATTGGGCGGGCTTGCGGCCACCGTCCTTGCAGGTTCATCGGCCGAGGCCGCGGGGGACAACAGCGGCTACTTCGTCATTGCAGAGATCGTGTCCAAAAAGGAAAAGGCCGCCGACCTTCGCGCCTTGCTCGTGCCCTATGCGGAAATATCCGCCAAGGAGCCGGGCTGCCAGAAATACGTGCTGATGGAAGTCATCGCCGAGCCCGGGCGTTTTCTCACCTACGAGCGCTGGAAGGACAAGGCCGCGCTTGATGCCCACATGGTGACAAAAGACATCAAGGAGATCGTGCCGAAGCTCGAGCCGATCCTCGCCAAGCCGGTCAGTCAGATCTTCCTCGACGGACGAACCGGCGTCTGAGCGGAGTCCCGCTCGACATCTCGGACAAACTGCAATTCGACCGGACGGCAGCTCCGGCACCAAAGGAGGGAATACATATGCCAGACATCATCCTGCATCATTACCCGCTATCACCGTACTCGGAGAAAATACGCCTCGCTTTGGGCCTGAAGGGCGTGGCGTGGCGCTCGGTCGAAATTCCCGTGTGGACGCCCCGGCCAAAGCTCACCCCGATGACGGGCGGCTATCGTCGAACACCGATCCTGCAGGTCGGCGCGGAGTTCTACTGCGATACGCTCCACATCCTGCGGGTGGTGGAGGGATTGGGTTCGTCCGGCGCGCTGTATCCAAAGGGCCAGGAAGCCGCTGCAAAGGCGCTGGGCTGGTGGATCGAGAAGGGCTCGTTCATGAACGCCGTGTGCCTGACAATCGGCAACATGCCCGGGCTCCCCCAGGAGCTGATTGACGAGCGCCGCCCGCTGTTTCGCGTCAACCTGGACCCCGAGGAATTGCGCGCCAAGCGTACCTTGTATCTGCAACGGGTCAATGCACACATTGCCTGGCTTGCCCAGGCGCTGTCGGACGGTCGCAAATTCCTGTTGGGACAGCAGGCGTCCGCGGCAGACCTCTCAGCGTATCATCCGATCTGGTTTGCAAGGCAGAACGGCGGCGATGAAGTCAACGAGTTAATCGCATTCGCCGGGATGATCGATCCCTGGTACAAGCGAGTGGCGGCCATTGGTCACAGTACTTTTTCGGACATGTCACCGGA
Source organism: uncultured Alphaproteobacteria bacterium (assembly GCA_963794775.1). Taxonomy (GTDB): domain Bacteria; phylum Pseudomonadota; class Alphaproteobacteria; order Rhizobiales; family Xanthobacteraceae; genus Bradyrhizobium. Next base: position 69,954 of record CAWCGA010000012.1, read on the forward strand.
TCAAGCAATCGAAGTGGCCAAGACAAACGAGCCGGACGAGCCCGGCGAATGGTCGCCCGAGGCTCAAAATGTGGGCCTTGGTCGTGGCGACTGGGTTAGCGTGACTCCGGACGACTACGGCAATCCGGTCTACGGAAGCCTGCTCTCCTGGGCCCATGACGAGATTGTTCTGCGTCACGAAGACGCTTCCGTCGGCAGGGTCAATCTGCGCTTCCCGCGGGTTGGTTTCGACACCGCCCGTATTGACAGAAAGGCGGCCTAGTGCGCGATAGAAAAAGTTCGACCGTCAGCGATACTAGCTGGCGGTCGAGCTAGCGCGCATCAATCCTTCACCACGCGCACCGCGCCGCGCGACGCGCTGGTGGCGAGCGCGGCGTAGGCCTTCAGCGCAGTCGAGACCTTGCGGGCGCGCTTGGCCGGCTTCCAGGCCTGCGCACCCTTTGCTTCCATGGCCTCGCGCCGCCGCTTCAGTTCGGCGTCATCCACTGCCAGATGAATTGATCGCGGCGGGATATCGATCTCGATGCGGTCGCCATCCCTTACGAGACCGATCAATCCGCCTTCGGCGGCTTCCGGCGAGACATGGCCGATCGACAGGCCCGACGAACCGCCGGAGAAGCGGCCGTCGGTGACCAGCGCGCAGGCTTTGCCTAAACCCTTCGATTTCAGATAGCTGGTCGGATAGAGCATCTCCTGCATGCCCGGCCCACCGCGCGGACCTTCATAGATCACCACGACGATGTCGCCGGGCTTGATCTTGTTGGTGAGGATGGCCTCGACCGCGGCGTCCTGGCTCTCGCTCACGCGGGCCGTGCCGGCAAACTTCAGGATGGCGGCATCGACACCAGCCGTCTTCACGATGCAGCCGTCAGCTGCGAGGTTGCCAGTGAGCACGGCAAGCCCGCCGTCCTTCGAGAAGGCATGCTCGGCGGCGCGGATGCAGCCGGCCGCGCGATCGGTGTCGAGCTCCTCGAACCGGCACTCCTGGCTGAACGCGGTTTGCGTCGGCACGCCTCCCGGCGCCGCCTTGTAGAAGTTGCGGACGCTCTCGCTCTGGGTGCGGCTGATGTCCCAGCGCTCTAGTGCTGCCTTGAGCGAGGACGAATGAACGCTGGGCAGCTCGGCATGAATGAGACCGGCGCGATCGAGTTCGCCGAGGATCGCCATCACGCCGCCGGCGCGGTGCACGTCCTCCATATGCACGTCGGCGACCGAGGGCGCGACCTTGCAGAGCACCGGCACTTTTCGGGACAACCGATCAATGTCCTTCATGGTGAAGGGGATCTCGCCCTCATGCGCGGCGGCAAGCAGATGCAACACCGTGTTGGTCGAGCCGCCCATGGCGATATCGAGGCTCATCGCGTTTTCGAATGCCTTGAAGTTCGCGACATTGCGCGGCAGGACGCTGGCGTCGTCCTGCTCGTAATGGCGCCGCGCCAGATCGACGATGAGATGGCCGGCCTCGACGAACAGGCCCTTGCGGTCGGCGTGGGTCGCCAGCACCGAGCCGTTGCCGGGCAGCGACAGGCCGAGCGCCTCGGTGAGGCAGTTCATCGAATTGGCGGTGAACATCCCCGAGCAGGAGCCGCAGGTCGGGCAGGCCGAACGCTCGATCACCTCGACCTCGGCGTCGCTGACGCGCTCGTCGGCGGCGGCGACCATGGCGTCGATCAGGTCGACCGATCTGATCTTGCCCTTGACGTCGACCTTGCCTGACTCCATCGGGCCGCCCGAGACGAACACCGCGGGGATGTTGAGACGCATCGCCGCCATCAACATGCCCGGCGTGATCTTGTCGCAATTGGAGATGCAAACCATGGCGTCGGCGCAATGCGCGTTGACCATGTATTCGACGCTGTCGGCGATCAATTCGCGCGAGGGCAGGCTGTAGAGCATGCCGTCATGGCCCATGGCGATGCCGTCATCGACCGCGATCGTGTTGAACTCCTTGGCGACGCCGCCGGCCTTCTCGATCTCGCGCGCCACCAGCTGGCCGAGATCCTTCAGATGGACGTGACCGGGCACGAACTGCGTGAAGGAGTTGACCACTGCGATGATCGGCTTGCCGAAATCCTTGTTCGTCATGCCGGTGGCGCGCCAGAGTCCGCGCGCGCCCGCCATGTTGCGGCCGTGGGTCGTGGTTCGCGAACGATAGGTCGGCATGGGGCGTCCTCTGATGGTCGGGCCGCCTCTCGAAGGCGGCTAAGGCAATGTCCGGCACGGCTTTACAGCCAAGCCCGGCGCGAGACGACCCTTAAATTCGCGGGTCCGCTATTTCCACACAAGTCCGCTTCCGGCAGTCAATCGGACATCGCTGTGACGCTCCGCAAGGTCGGCTTTTGACCCTGAGGGTCGTACCGCATCGTCGTATTTGATTGTCAGATCAATCCTGCCCATGCGCCGGAGCCTTGCTCCGTTACGCGGCCACGGTAAGACTGCGCTGGCGGCCATCCTTAGGTCGCCAGGCGAACAGCTATAGCTGCGCCTCGCAACTGGGGATGGAAAGAACGCATGGTCTCACGCGCAGATCTTGAAGCAGACATCGTCGTCATTGGATCCGGGGCCACGGGCCTGCCTGCGGCGATTGCAGCACGCGAAACGGGCGCGTCGGTCATTCTGGTCGAGGCCGAACCACACATGGGCGGCCACGCGATCGTGAGCGGCGGCAATGTTCCGCTGGGGGGCGGCACTGCTGCCCAAAAAAAATACGGTATTGAAGATTCGGCCGACCTACTTTTCCGCGATTTGACCGACTGGTCGGTCGTCCAGCCGAACGGTTTTCCAGACTACCGCTACAACGATCGTGAGATCGTTCGTGCCTTCGCCGACAATAATGTTGCGACCTACGATTGGCTGCTCGCGCACGGCGTGACGTTCGCCGACAAGGCACCCGACGAGCGCGGTGGCATTTCGGTCGGCAACTCGGTGCCGCGCGAGATGCACTGCGTCCCCCTCGACTGGCCCGTTGCGCACACCGGCAAACTGGTCGCCCCCGATCTGCGCACGACCTATTCGATTGGCGCGGGCCTGATGTATCCGCTCATCGAGGCGGCCGAGCGCTGTGGCGCGCAAATCCTGCTCGAGCACCGGATGACCGCGATCCATCGTGAGGGTGCGCAGGCCGGCCGCGTGACTGGCATCGAGGTCGAACATGCCGGAGCCCGTTTCGCGATCCGCGCGCGCAAAGCCGTGATCGTCGGAACCGGTGGCTCGATCGGCAACGTCAACTTCCGGCGTATGTTTGATCCACGCCTCACTGAGGAATACTGCGGCCTCGCCGGAATGCCCTGGTCCGACCAGGATGCCAGCGGCGAGATCGCCGCGATGACCATCGGTGCCGCGCTGTGGGGTTTGTTCAATCAGACGTCCGAACACGGCTATGGCATCACCAAGGCCGCCCATATCGGGTGCCAGTACGGCTATCAGCACCTGTCCTGGAAGCCCGGCAGCAAAGTGTTCGCAAAGGCGCGCGCGACCGGTCTTCAGATCACCGACTGGCAGAACGTCATTCTCGTCAACATGATCGGGGAACGCTTTTATGACGAGACCGGTGGCGCCTTCACCGCCAACAATTACGATCGCATCGAGGGCTACGTCGCCAACAGCTATCTCAACGCCAGGAATATCGCCTACAACCCCAACAACTTCCTCAACGCCGCGATGGCAGGGATTGGGGACGGACACAACGGGGGCGGGCCGATCTGGGCGATCTTCGATGCCGCGGCGGTAGAGCGGCAAAGGTGGACCCCCGAACCTCCGTTCGTCGATATCGCGGAGGGTTTTTTCTTCACCGCCGGTACAATCGGCGAACTCGCCGCAAGGATTCGCATGAAATACCAGCGTGTTCCGATGCCGCCGGAAGCGTTGGAAGCAACCGTGGCGCGCTATAACTCTTTCGTCGATGCCGGAGAGGACAAGGATTTCGACAAGCCGACGCCGCGCCACAAGATCGCAACGCCCCCCTTCCATGCGGCCTGGTCGACACCGGTGCTGCACGACACACGCGCGGGGTTGCGTATCAATGCGCAATGCCAGGTGATCGACATGCGGGGACAATTGATCCCGGGTCTCTATTGTGGAGGCGAATCCGCCGGCGGGTTCAGCGAGCACGGGCTTGCACGATGCATCGTTCAAGGGCTGATCGCCGCGCGCCATGCGGTCACGGAGTGCGCGAGCGAACGGCTCTGATGGGGCGTCGCCGCGTGAAATTTTCGCCACGCGTGCCGGATCACGCGAGATCGCGATCTCTTAGAGTTCGCGTTGTTGGCGCAATTCGCACTTGAGTGCGATGACGTCTTGGCCGTTAGCGGACATCGGCGACCGACGCCGGGGCGTCCGCTTTTGGGGCCGAAGCTGACAGGTATCCGGACCAATACCTCGCCCGCTTTCTCGCGCGCGGCGAAGCGCCGCCGTCAGGCCGCCGGGCGCACTCCCGCCGCTTTCGACGAACCTCCGGCCTTCGCGAGCACCGCGTTGAGCGTGGCGCTCGGGCGCATGATCGACTGGCACTTCTCTGAATCGGTCAGATAGTAGCCGCCGATGTCCACTGGCTTGCCCTGCACAGAAACGAGTTCAGCAACAATCTTCTCCTCGTTCTGCGCGAGCGCCTCGGCCAGAGGCCGGAACTGCGCCTGCAGGGAAAGGTCCTCGGTTTGCGCCGCGAGCGCCTCGGCCCAGTACATCGCCAGATAGAATTGGCTGCCGCGGTTATCCAACTCGCCGGTGCGGGGCGAGGGCGACTTGTTGTTGTCCAGCAACTTGCCCGTCGCAGCGTCCAGTGTCTTGGCCAGCAACTTTGCTTTCTCGTTGCCCGTCTTGATGCCGAGGTCTTCGAGCGAGACGGCGAGCGCCAGGAATTCACCCAGCGAATCCCAACGCAAATGGTTCTCTTCCACGAGCTGCTGAACGTGTTTCGGCGCCGAACCGCCGGCGCCGGTTTCGTACATGCTGCCCCCGGCCATCAGCGGCACGATGGACAGCATCTTGGCAGAGGTCCCCAACTCCATGATCGGGAACAGGTCGGTCAGATAGTCGCGCAGGATGTTGCCGGTGGCGCTGATCGTGTCGAGGCCACGCATCACCCGCTCGAGCGTATAGCGCATGGCGCGTACCTGGCTCATGATCTGGATATCGAGACCGGCGGTGTCGTGCTCTTGCAGGTACATCTTCACTTTGGTGATGAGTTGTGCCTCGTGCGGACGATAGGGATCCAGCCAGAACAAGACCGGCATGCCGGAATTGCGGGCGCGGTTGACGGCAAGCTTGACCCAGTCGCGGATGGCTGCGTCCTTGACCTGGCACATGCGCCAGATGTCGCCTTGCTCGACGTCCTGGCTCAAAAGCACCTCGCCGGTGGCAAGGTCGGTGATATTTGCGACGCCGTCCTCGGGAATCTCGAATGTCTTGTCGTGTGAGCCGTATTCTTCGGCCTGCTGCGCCATCAGGCCGACGTTGGGCACCGTGCCCATGGTCTTGGGATCGAAAGCGCCGTGCCATTTACAGAAGTTGATGATCTCCTGATAGATGCGGGCGAAGGTGCTTTCGGGGATGACTGCCTTGGTGTCCTTCAGGCGACCGTCCGCACCCCACATCTTGCCGCCGTTGCGGATCATGGCGGGCATGGACGCATCGACGATGACGTCATTGGGCGAATGGAAATTGGTGATACCCTTGGCGGAGTCGACCATTGCGAGCTCCGGCCGGTGCTCGTGGCAGGCATGCAGGTCACGCTTGATCTCGTCCTGTTCGCGCTCCGGCAGGTCGGCGATCTTGTTGTACAGGTCGACCATGCCGTTATTGACGTTCACCCCGAGTTTATCGAACAGCTCGCCATGCTTGGCGAAAGCGTCGCGGTAGAAGATCTTCACGCAGTGGCCGAACACGATGGGGTGCGACACCTTCATCATGGTGGCCTTCACATGCAGCGAAAACATCACGCCGGTCTTGAACGCGTCTTCGATCTGCTGCTCGTAGAATTCCAGAAGCGCCTTCTTGCTCATGAACATGGAATCGATGACCTCGCGGTCCTGCAGCGACACCTTCGGTTTGAGCACGATCGTCTTGCCGCTCCTGGTGATCAGCTCCATTTTCACGTCGCGCGCCTTGTCCAGCGTCATGGACTTTTCGCCATGGTAGAAATCGCCGTGGTGCATGTGCGAGACGTGCGAACGCGAGGCCTGGCTCCATTCCGCCATGCTATGCGGGTTCTTGCGTGCGTAATTTTTCACCGCGAGCGGCGCGCGGCGGTCGGAATTGCCCTCGCGCAACACCGGGTTGACGGCGCTTCCGGTACATTTGGCGTAGCGCGCCCGGATCGCTTTCTCCTCGTCCGATTTGGGGCTCTCGGGATAGTTCGGGATCTTGTAGCCCTTGCCCTGCAATTCCTTGATCGCGGCCGTCAGCTGCGCCACGGTGGCGCTGATGTTGGGCAGCTTGATGATGTTGGTATCGGGTAGCAGCGTCAGCCGGCCCAATTCGGCCAGATTGTCGGGCACGCGTTGTGCTTCGGTCAGGTATTCCGGAAACTCGCCGAGGATGCGCCCCGCCACCGAAATGTCGGAGGTCGTGACGTCGATGCCGGCCGGCGCCGCAAATGCGCGCACGATTGGCAAAAACGCAGCCGTGGCAAGTGCCGGCGCCTCATCCGTCAACGTGTAGATAATGGTGGGGGCCGTTGTGCTCATAGGCTGGCATCCTGTGCGGCGCGTTCAATGGCGTGGATAGCGTGCTTGAATCTGACACCGGCAGCGAGCCTCGGCAACTCATTTGTGCTGTCAAGTGGGTCAGCCGTGACTGAATTGATCCTGATACCTGCGCGACGCTGGTGCGTAGCTCAGGACTTCTTCAAGAACACGTAGTCGGCCTCGTAGGGCATGCCTTCGCCGCGCTCGCGATCGCAGGAACCCTTCAGTACGCCGCCCTTGGTGTTGATCCGCTGTACGGTGGTGACACCATCAAGCTGGCCCGCGCCCTTGTGCGAGGTCACCTCGAGCTTGAGCCAGGGGATGTCGTTCTCGGTTGCGCCCGGCGCGTTGCCGACGGCCTTGGCGGTGATGCCGCTGCCATCGAGCAATTCCCAGCTCGGTCCTGCGCCGTGCTTGCCGACCGCCTTGCCGTCGACCGTGAGCGTGGCCTGCGGCGCGGTGAAGGTCCAGGCGAGCTTGCCGTCGGCGCCCGGCTTGCATTGGTAGAGCTGCAGGCCCACGGCGTGGACCGTGAGCACTATCGCTTCTCCGGGTGCGGCGATCGCCGCGGGCAGGGGTTTGTCGTCAGCCATGGCAGTCAGGGTCGTTGTTAGCAACAGAGTCAGGATAATATTTGCGGAAACTCGCACGCTACTCTCTCCGTGATTGCGAACCATGTAGGGTGGGCAAAGCGACTACGTCCGCCGTAGCTCCACGAGCGAAGGCGGAAGCGTGCCCACCCTCACGAGCTGAACGTGGAAGGTGGGCACGGCGCAAGAGCGCCTTTGCCCACCCTACGAATAATCCTTTGCGGCGACGAAGTCGCCCTTCGCAAGGCGGCCTGGAACGACATTCGCTGGGCTTACGCCGCCATCGCCTTGGCGAGGTTGTCCGAAACCTTGTCGAGGAAGCCCGTGGTCGAGAGCCAGCGCTGGTCGGCGCCGACCAGGAGCGCAAGGTCCTTGGTCATGTAGCCTTCTTCGACGGTCGCGACGCAAACCTTCTCCAGCGTGTCGGCGAATTTTGCGAGCTCATGGTTGTTGTCGAGCTTGGCGCGATGCGCCAGCCCGCGGGTCCAGGCGAAGATCGACGCAATCGAGTTGGTCGAGGTCTCCTTGCCCTTCTGGTGCTCGCGGTAGTGCCGCGTCACCGTGCCGTGCGCGGCCTCGGCCTCGACGGTCTTGCCGTCGGGCGTGAGCAGCACCGAGGTCATCAGGCCGAGCGAGCCGTAGCCCTGCGCCACTGTGTCGGACTGCACATCGCCGTCATAGTTCTTGCAGGCCCAGACATAGCCGCCGGACCACTTCAGGGCCGAGGCCACCATATCGTCGATCAGGCGGTGCTCATAGGTGAGGCGCTTGGCCTCGAACTCCCTCTTGAACTCGCGATCGTAGATGTCCTGGAAGATGTCCTTGAAGCGGCCGTCATAGACTTTCAGGATGGTGTTCTTGGTCGAGAGATACACGGGATAGCCGCGCAACAAACCGTAGTTCAGCGAAGCGCGGGCGAAGTCGATGATGGAGTCGTCGAGATTATACATTTCCATGGCGACGCCGGCACCGGGCGTCTTGAACACTTCGCGCTCGATCACGGTGCCGTCCTCGCCGACGAATTTCATCGACAGCGTGCCCTTGCCAGGGAACTTGATGTCGGTGGCGCGGTACTGGTCGCCATAGGCGTGGCGGCCGATGATGATCGGCTTGGTCCAGCCCGGCACCAGCCGCGGCACGTTCTTGCAGATGATCGGCTCGCGGAAGATGCAGCCGCCGAGGATGTTGCGGATGGTGCCGTTCGGCGACTTCCACATTTCCTTCAGGCCAAACTCTTTCACCCGTCCTTCGTCGGGGGTGATAGTGGCGCATTTGACGCCGACCCCGACCTTCTTGATCGCGTTCGCCGCATCGATCGTGACCTGGTCGTTGGTCTTGTCGCGGTATTCCATCCCGAGGTCGAAATACTGCAGCTGGAGGTCCAGGAACGGGGTGATCAGCTTGTCCTTGATGTACTGCCAGATGATCCGGGTCATCTCGTCGCCATCGAGTTCGACGACGGGGTTGGACACCTTGATTTTTGCCATGATCGGGAAGGCCTCTTGGGGAACGCGCGCGATGCAGCGGGGTGGGAATGGCGCGTGATAGCACCCTCGCATCGCCAGTGAAAGCCAAGGGGTTATGCAGTTCAGCCTGATCTTTTGGCTGAGGACGCGGGACGTCCGGGCTGATCCGGTCTTGCTTCAGCGGCGATTCAAAGGGTGATTCTAACCCCATATTTCGCTTGAGAAATCTGGTCACAGCGGGCAATCGGAGGGGTGAAACGCGCGCGTTGAATCAGCGCCTCCACGGTCCGATTCAACGCCTTGAATTTGAATCGGAAACGATGTCGGGCACCGACAGAACCAAGACCGGCCTCGATCTCGAGGGACCGGCGATCATCCTGGTCGAGCCGCAGCTCGGCGAGAATATCGGCATGGCTGCGCGGGCCATGGGTAATTTCGCGTTGAGCCGCTTGCGCATCGTCAACCCGCGCGACGGCTGGCCCAACGTCGCCGCCCAGCGGGCGGCGGCCGGGGCCGACCATATCCTGGAACGCGCCGAGCTGTTTCCGACCGTGGAGCAGGCGGTGGCCGATCTCGACCTGCTGTTTGCCACCACCGCGCGCGCCCATGACCAGGCGAAGCCGGTGATGGGGCCGCAGGCTGCCGCGCAGGAGATCGCCGCCCATGTCGGCGGCGGCGCCAGCGCCGGCATCCTGTTTGGCCGAGAGCGCTGGGGCCTGACCAATGAGGAAGTCGCCCGCGCCAACCGCATCGTCACCTTTCCGGTCAATCCCGGTTTTGCCTCGCTCAACCTGGCGCAGGCCGTGCTGCTGATGGGCTACGAGTGGTTCAGGCAGGCGACGGCGGGCACGCTGCCGTTCGCGATGCCCGAGCGCTCCGAGCGGGCTTCGCAACACCAGATGGACGCTTTTTTCGAGAATCTGGTGCGCAAGCTCGACCGGGTCGAGTTCCTGCGCCCGGCCGAGAAGCGCGACACCATGCTGGTGAACCTGCGCAACATCTTCCTGCGGATGGAGCCGACCAGGCAGGACATGCACACGCTGCACGGCGTGATGATGGCGATCGCGGAGGGGCGCAAGGGGCCGGCCAAGGGCGGCGTGCTCGATGGCGCGCAGGCGACGCGGCTGCGCGCGCTGCTCGCCGAGCACGGGCAGGGGACGTCGCCGGATGACAGCAGCGGCACGGTGCGCGGGCTGGCGCGGCTGCTTCGGCGCAACCCGACCGATGCCGAGCGTCTCTTGTGGCAGGCGCTGACCCGCGACCGCCGCTTCGCCGGTCAGTTCAAGCGGCAGACTCCGGTCGGCCGCCACATCCCGGATTTCGTCTCCTTTGTGCGCCGGATCGCGATCGAGCTGGTGAACGCAAACGAGTCGGAGGCGATCGTCGCCGACCGCGCGGCGCGGCGGGCCTGGCTGGAGCAGCGCGACTATCGCGTGATCGAGATGACGGTCGGCGATGTCGAATCGGGTCTGGAGGGTGAATTGTCCCGGCTGGAAGCGATGCTTGCGAGCGCCAAATAGGGCCGATCCCATGAGCTATGACTTCATGATGATGAAGCCGAGGGAGGGCAGAGAGAGCGAGATCGAGTCGCTGGAAGATCTCGGCGAGCACACGCTGCTGCGGCAGGATCCCGCAGCGCTGGTCGAGGCGCTGTCGTCGCTGTTTCCGGATATCGCGTGGCGCAGGGAAGAGGACGGCGGCTGGTTCGGTTCGCTCGATGGCGATGACAGCTGGTATGAATTTCAGGGTCGAAGCGGCGGCTGACTATTCGTGGACAGTTCGGACCTCGCATCGTGCGGGCACGCGCAACCTGGTGCCTGCCATCTGCGACAAGCTCGGCCTGCTGGCATTCGACGGGCAGGCCAATCTGTTGATCTGGCCGGCTGCGTCCGGAGCATAGCGCGGTATACACCTCGCCATGCCTGGGTTAAGTTCGGACAATTAGTCCTGACCGGTGAGCCCATGAACGATGTTTCATTCGAGACGGCTCTGAACGACCATGTCGAAGCCATGCTCGATGCTTGCACGCGATGCGGCAAGTGCGTCGAGGCGTGTCCGAGCGTCGAGCCGGCCGGCATCTCGGAAGCAAAGTCTGAAGACGTCATCGGCGGCATCCTCGAGATCGTACGCAGCGGCAGCGGGCCGGAAGCATCGCGCAAATGGGCGCAGGCCTGCATGCTGAGTGGTGAATGCATCAAGGCCTGCGACTACGGCGTCAATCCGCGTTTCCTGCTCACCATGGCGCGGCTTGGCATGGCGAAATCCGACCATGAGCTTGCGGAACGGCGTCGCCGCGGCATGGAAAAATATCGAGACACCAGTCGCGGCGTGAGCGTTCTTTCGCGCCTGCAACTCGATAGCGAGGTGCTGGAACGATTGGGGCAGGGACCAGCGTCGGCTTCCGCGCCCGATCAGGCGCCGGACTTCGTGTTCTACACCGGCTGCAATGTGCTCAAGACCCCGCACATCGCCTTGCTCGCGCTCGACATCATGGATGCGCTCGGCATCAGCTATCAGGTGATGGGCGGACCCAGCCATTGTTGCGGCATTGCGCAGCTCAGGTCCGGCGACACCGAGATGTCCGGTCGCATGGCGTCGAACACAATGGACAAGCTGTCGCGCGGCACCTCCGGGCAGGTCATTTCATGGTGCCCGAGCTGCTACGTCCAATACACCGAAACCGTTTTGCCGGCGGTGGAGCGGCAGCGCGGCTCGCGTCCGTTCGAGATCAATCCGTTCATGCGCTTCCTCAGCGAGCGGTTGGCGCAGCTCAAGCCGCACCTTCAGCGCAAGGTTCAAATGCGGGTCGCGCTGCACAGGCATCCCGGTGTGGCCGGCGTCGTCGAGGCTGCCAGCGAGATCCTGAAGAGCGTTCCCGGCATCGAACTCGTCGACCTCAATCAGCCGGCGGTCGGTTTGCAGAGCGTGAATCTCGCCGCGCTGCCGAAATTCAAACGCGAATTGCAATTCAGGGAACTGGAAGCGGCGCGCGACGCCGGTATCGATGCGCTGGTCGCGGTCTATCATTCCGATCATCGCGAACTGTGCGCCCATGAGCGGGATTGGCCGTTCCGCATCATCAATATCCTCGAAGTCGTCGGCCAAAGCATGGGTCTGCATCAGCACGATCGCTTCAAGGAGCTCAAGATCATGCAGGACGCGGACCAGATCGTCGCCGACTGCAGCGACCTGATCGCAAAGCATGCGCTCGATCCCGGCCATGTGCGAGACGTGGTCATCAAGGCGCTGCTTGCCGAGCAGCCGCTTCCGCTGAAGGGCGGTACGCCCGGGGATCAGCACGCGGGCGCGGCGTCGCCGTCGTAGCTGTTCAATGGTGGATCGATCGACGAGGACCGGCTATCGTCGGGACGCCGGGATCGTTGTGACGACCGCGCGCCACGTGCGTGCGGTGTTGACCAGGAGCGACCCCATGAAACGATCCGACCTCACCGAAAAACTGCTGGATATCAAGCGCGAGAAAGGCTGGAGCTGGAAACATATCTGCGAAAAAATCGGCGGCTATTCCGAGGTGCTGATCGTGGGCGCGATCCTCGGTCAGATGAAGCTGACCAAGCCGCAAGCTGCCAATGCAGCCGAGCTGTTCGGTCTGTCGAAATCCGAGACCGCGATGCTCAACGAGACGCCGATGCGCGGAGAGGGCGTGCCGATGCCGCCGACCGATCCCCTGATCTACCGGTTCTATGAGCTCGTGATGGTCAACGGCCCGGCCTGGAAGGCGCTGATCGAGGAAGAGTTCGGCGACGGCATCATGTCGGCGATCGACTTCGACATGGTGATGGAGCGCCTGCCCAACCCGAAGGGCGACCGCGTCAAGATCACGATGTCCGGAAAATTCCTACCGTTCAAATATTACGGCGCCACCGGCAACGTGCCGGAGTATGGATTCAAGGAAGGGTAAGATTCGTCATTGCGAGCGGAGCGAAGCAATCCATCATTCCGCTTGTGGCGCTATGGATTGCTTCGTCGCTTCGCTCCTCGCAATGACGACGGAGGTTCAAACGCCCGCTTTCACCTGCGCGGCGGCCAGCGCCGTGAGTTCATCGAACTTGGCGCGCAACGTGGCTTCGTCGATGGATTTGTTCTTGCTTGCAAGATCGCCGTTGATCTTGCTGATAACGGCGGCTTCGCCGCCCTCGATCGCCGTCGTGACCAGCTCCCTCGCATAGGTGCTCGCCTCGTCGCCGTTCTTGCCGAGCTGCTCCGCCACCCACAGGCCGAACAGCTTGTTGCGCCGGACGACCGCCTTGAATTTCTGTTCCTCGTCGAGCGCGAACCGCTTTTCGAAGGCTTCTTCACGCTTGTCGAAGGTGGTCATGAACGCGTTCCAATCCTGCCGGCCGGTCGGGGATCGCTCACATTGCGACGACCCTATCGAATGCCTAGATAAGGCGACGGCAAACAGGGAACAACTGAGCCCTTAAGCCGCAGGGAAAGCAAGGGAATCAGGCCTGCACTGCCGGCTGGTATAACTCGTTTGCAAGCAGCCGAATTGATTGTGCTGGATAGGCCAATCAGATAGCTTGCATCCAGGTTCGGTTCTTGTTCTGTTTCCTTACGTTCCGGGCCTGCACGGCAGCTCCGTCGTGGGTCATCAGTCCAGTCATCCGGAGCACACCAATTTCATGGATTCCAACAATACACGGTACATCCCAATGAGCCGTCGGCGCCGCATTTATGAAGGCAAGGCGAAGGTCCTGTATGAAGGTCCGGAGCCGGGAACCCTGATCCAGCACTTCAAGGATGACGCCACCGCGTTCAATGCCAAGAAGCACCAGGTAATCGAGGGCAAGGGCGTCCTCAACAACCGGATCTCGGAGTACCTGTTTCAGCATCTCAACGACATCGGGGTGCCGACCCACTTCATCCGCCGCCTCAACATGCGCGAACAGCTGATTCGCGAAGTCGAGATCGTGCCTTTGGAAGTCGTGGTCCGTAACGTCGCGGCCGGTTCGCTGTCGCAGCGGCTCGGCATCGAGGAGGGCACGCAGCTGCCGCGCTCGATCATCGAGTTTTACTACAAGAACGACCAGCTCAACGACCCCATGGTGTCGGAAGAGCACATCACTGCATTCGGCTGGGCGACGCCACAGGAGATCGACGACATCATGGCGCTCGCCATCCGCGTCAATGATTTCCTCACCGGCCTGTTTTTGGGCATCGGCATCCGCTTGGTCGATTTCAAGATGGAATGCGGCAGGTTGTTTGAGAACGAGATGATGCGGATCATCGTCGCCGACGAAATCTCACCGGACTCCTGCCGGCTGTGGGACATCAAGTCGAACGAGAAACTCGACAAGGATCGCTTCCGCAGGGATCTCGGCGGATTGCTCGAGGCCTACACCGAAGTCGCAAGGCGCCTCGGCATCCTCATGGAAAACGAGCGGCCTGTCGGTACGGGTCCGGTGCTGGTCAAGAGCTAAAAGGGCGAAACGTGAAAGCACGCGTCACCGTCACGCTGAAGACCGGCATTCTCGATCCGCAAGGCAAGGCCATCGAAGGCGCGCTGAAATCGCTCGGCGTCGATGGCGTCGCCAGCGTGCGCCAGGGCAAGGTGTTCGACATCGAACTATCCGGCTCCGACAAGGCCAAGGCGGAGGCGGCGCTGAAGGCGGCCGCCGACAAGCTGCTGGCGAACACCGTGATCGAGAATTACAGGGTCGAGCTGTTGGGATGAGGCGCGTTGCGGCACTCGGCGTGGTGTTGCTCGTATCCAGCCTCGCCCCCGCGTACGCTGCATCAACGGCCAAACCCGCCTGTCGAAGTCATGCGGATGGATGGAGCGGCACTTCTGCAGAAGTGCGACGATCAGCTGCAATCGTTCGCCCTGTCGATGAAAGGCACCGAGCGAACCGCGGCGCGCGAACACACCAACAAGTTCCGCTTTTCTTGCCGGCCCGGATTCTGCGAGGGCGAGGCAGAGATTTCCGGATGGTTTATCGACCCCGATGCCTGGAAGCAGAGCAAGCAGGACGAGCCGTCGATCTTTGCGGTCCTCGCCATCCAGGCCGGATGGAAGTTGTTGGGCTCCGAGGAGCATTTCCGTGGCATCTTCAGGCCAAGCTGCGAACTTTCTGAGGTCACCATCGCCGGGTTGCCGGGCCGAATGATCTGTTATGAGATCAAATCGGATTCTGCCGTGGGATTGTCGACTGTCGTCATCGTTACCGCCGATGCCGAGGTCGGCTTCGTGATCACCTTCCAGAGTCTCAACTCAAAAAGTGTTCTTCAAGCCGTTTCCAATCTCGGCGCATTCGATCTACAGCGAGGTCATGGTGACGTCGCGCTGGAAAGATGGTTGCAATAGATGACTTCCGCCGTTCCCGCCTCTCACGGCAGCCGTCGCGCTTTGTTGGCGCTTGCGCTGTTGCTAGCCGCGAGTATCGGCAGTGCTTCGGCTCAATCGCCGGTGCCGGCTGCGCCACCCGCCGCGACGCAGCGGCCGCCGGTTTCGGTGGGCGGGTGGCGGTATATCGAAGGGCCGAACGAATTGCATGTCTATGTGTGCGACCGCTTGGACTGCCTGCTGGGATCGCGAATTTTCTACCACCTCAATCCGCCAAACGGGGTGCTCCCTCCGGGAATCCTGCGCAAGCAAGAAGCTGCGGTATCGGAGATGTTGAGCGAGCCGAGCAGGGAATTTCCACGGTTGGAGGTCGAGATGGCTTCCATGCGCATGCACGGCGTCGCTATGGCACCGGACGGTTTGCGAGTTTATTACGCCTTTGCCGCCGTCCATGGTTCGAAATGGGATGCTTGGCTCAGCAGCGCATCGTTAGACCCAAAAGTCAGCCAAGCCAATCTCGAGCAATTCGAAGCTGCCCTGCAACCCATCCGCAACGACTAGGCTAGAGACATGAAATCCGCCGTCCTCGTCTTTCCCGGTATCAATCGCGAACGCGACATGGCGCGCGCGCTGAAACTTGCATCCGGCAACGAGACGGCAATGGTCTGGCACGCCGAGACCTCGCTGCCCAATGGAACCGACCTCGTCGTGGTGCCCGGCGGCTTCTCCTATGGCGACTATCTGCGCTGTGGTGCGATCGCCGCACGCGCGCCTGTGATGGATGCGGTGCGCGCCTTCGCCCGCGACGGCGGACTGGTGCTCGGCGTTTGTAACGGCTTCCAGATCCTCTGCGAGTCCGAGCTGTTGCCCGGCGTGCTCATGCGCAATGCGAAGCTGAAGTTCGTTTGCCGTGACGTGCATATGCGCGTCGAGCGTTCGGATACGCCGTTCACCCGCGGCTACAATGCCGGACAGGTGATCCGCGTGCCCGTGGCGCACGGCGAGGGCAATTACGAGGCGGATGAGGAGACGTTGAAGCGGCTCGAAGGCGAGGGGCGGGTGCTCTATCGCTACTGCTCGCCCGAGGGTGTGGTGGACGCGCTCTCGAACTTCAACGGCGCTGCGCACGCCATTGCCGGCATCGTCAACGAGCGCGGCAACGTCCTCGGCATGATGCCGCATCCGGAGAACCACGTCGAAGACATCATGGGCTGCACCGACGGTCGCGGGTTGTTTGCCGGGCTTGTCGCGCATCTGGAGAAGGCGGCCTAACTCCAGACGATCGTCGGCTGCTCATGCGCCACCGGCTCCGGCGTTGCCGTGGCATAGCCGAGGCAGAACACCGCGACGGGCGTCAGCTTTTCCGGGGTTTTCAATTCGGCCCTGACCTCAGGCGTTGTGATCCAGAGCATCGGCGAGCCGACCCAACAGGTGCCGAGTCCGCGCGCATGCGCCGACAGCATCAGGTTCTGCCCGGCGCGCGCGCAATCGCCTTCGGGTCCGGAGATGACGATCACAACGGGCGCATCCCAGAACACCTTGAAGCCGGGCCTTTCAACCCACGCCCCGCCGGGGCCGGCGGGACGATGTTTTCGCGCGTAGTCCATGGCGCGCTCGCCATAGGCCGCAATGCGCTCGACGCCCTCTAAATACGGCCGGCGGCGCCTGCGCGGCATCCGATATGATGGCCTCGATCAAATCGCGCGGTACCGGTGCCGGCTGATAAGACCGCACGGACCGGCGGCTGTGAATGGCTGCGATGACGTCCATTGCTCGCTCCATCCGTCACGACAGGATCGGGACGTTATACGCTGAAATGCCGCTATGCGCCCGGCTTCCGCGCGGTCGCCGTCCGCAATCGCTTCAGCCAGCGCCCGTATTGCTCGCCCGGAATGGTCATCGCGGCGACGCCCGCCATGACCAGCACCAGTCCCAGCGCGAGATTGGGCGGCACGGTCTCGCCGAGCAGGAGCACCGACAGCGCAACGCCGATCGGGATACGCAGATAGCCTTGCGCGTTGGTGGCAAGCGAGCCGATCCGGGCAAGGCACATGTAAAAAAACATCAGGCCGAGCGCGCTGGAGAAGATGCCCATGGCGATCGTCGCGCCGATCGCCCGCATCGTCAGATGCAGCGTCCAGGGATGGTCGATGAGGAGGGAGGCTGGCAGCAGCACCAGGCTGCCGAACACCAGCGACCCGGCGGCGACCACCATCGCATTGTACTCGGTCAACCGCAGGCCGAAGATCGTGGCGCAGGCAAAGGAGATGGTGGCAAGCAGGATCGCCATATCCGCGGCGATCTCGGTGCCCAGTCCCTGGATGGCGTCGAGCCCGATGATGACGCCGGTGCCGGCAAGGCCGAGAATGGCGCCGGCAAGCTTGAGCAAGGTCGCGGGCTCGTGCCGCGTGATCGCCCAAGTGATGACGAAGGCGAAGATCGGCGTGGTCGAGGCCAGCACCACAGTGCTGGAGGCCGGCACGTAGAGCTGCGCCCAGGTGATCATCAGAAACGGAATCGTCGAATTGATGAGTTGCTGGAACGCGAACATCTTCCAAGCGGAGAAGTCGGTCGGCAGCCTGATGCCGCGGAATTGCAGGATCACCAGCAGGAAGATCGCGGCGACCATCGAACGCGCCGAGATGAAGGTGATCGGCGGGATCGCCTCCAATCCGATCTTGGTCAGCGGATAGGTCGAACTCCAACAACAGGCGAGTGCAAGCAGGATGGCATAGTCGCGCCAGCTGTGCAGTCCCGGCCGGCCCGGTTGTGGTTGGGCTGGCACGGGTGCCGCTTCGGTTTCGATCTCGGCTATGCTGTCTGACAAATTGCCTGACTATTCCGGAATGATGGTCGGGATGTTCCGCTTGACGCGCTTGATCGTGCCGGAAAACGTCAGCACCGGCCGTGCGTCCGCGGTCAGCATGCCCCGCATGAACAGCACGGAGTTGCCGGCACGGGTGACCTCCGCGCGGCCCTCGATCAAGTCGCCCTCACTCGCGGCGTCGAGAAATTCGCAGGCAAACGACATGGTGACGCCCGGCCCCTGCAGGATGGTGGCCGCGGTCGCGAACAGGCAGTAATCGGCAAACGACATGAAGCACCCGCCATGGACGGCGTTGCCGCCGTTGAGATGCTTCTTCGCGACCCGGAACGCGCAGCGGATGCGGCCGTCGTCCTCCATGCGGTGCCAGAATGGCCCGTTATTGGTCTCGTAGGCGTCGCGGCTCCAGGTTCGCCAGCCAGCGAATTCGCCCTCGGTGCCCACATGCAAATCGGGGCGCCTGAGGAATGCAGATTTGGCAAGGTCGTTCACGGAAAAATGGCCTTCAATTGCGGAGTTGCGCCGTTAAATCCGATCCATCCGCAATGTGCAAACCCGCACGGCGCATGCCCAGCCTGCAAAGCTCTGGACAGGTGCAAATCAGGCCGTAAAAGGCCTTTTCCCGCCGCTCCGATCTCCCTATGAACGGCCCATGCAGACAAACGAACCCCAGATCACGCCCGAGCTTGTCGCCTCCCACGGACTGAAGCCGGACGAGTATGAGCGCATTCTCAAGCTGATCGGGCGCGTGCCGACCTTCACCGAGCTCGGCATCTTCTCCGCGATGTGGAACGAGCACTGCTCGTACAAATCCTCCCGCATCCATCTGCGGGGTCTGCCGACCAAAGCACCCTGGGTGATCCAGGGTCCTGGCGAGAACGCCGGCGTGATCGATATCGGCGACGGCCAGGCGGTGGTCTTCAAGATGGAGAGCCACAACCATCCGAGCTACATCGAGCCCTATCAGGGTGCGACCACGGGTGTCGGCGGAATCCTGCGCGACGTCTTCACCATGGGCGCGCGGCCGATTGCATGTCTCAACGCGCTCTCCTTCGGCGCGCCCGAACATCCCAAGACGCGGCATCTCGTGTCCGGCGTGGTCGCCGGCGTCGGCGGCTACGGCAATTCGTTCGGCGTGCCGACGGTCGGCGGACAGGTGCGTTTTCACACCCGCTATGACGGCAACATCCTGGTCAATGCGATGGCGGTGGGCCTCGCCGATGCCGACAAGATTTTCTACGCGGCGGCGTCCGGCGTGAATATGCCGATCGTCTACCTCGGTTCGAAGACCGGACGCGACGGCATTCACGGCGCTTCGATGGCCTCGGCCGAGTTCGACAATTCATCCGAAGAGAAACGCCCGACCGTGCAGGTCGGCGATCCCTTTGCCGAGAAGCTGTTGCTCGAAGCTTGCCTCGAGATCATGGACGCGGGCTGCGTGATCGCGATCCAGGACATGGGCGCGGCGGGGCTGACCTGCTCGGCTGTCGAGATGGGCGCCAAGGGCGATCTCGGCGTCGATCTCGATCTCGATGCGGTGCCGACGCGCGAGACCGGCATGAGCGCTTACGAGATGATGCTCTCGGAAAGCCAGGAGCGCATGCTCATGGTGCTCAAGCCCGAGAAGGAAAAAGAGGCGGAGGCGATCTTCAGGAAATGGGGACTCGATTTCGCCGTGGTCGGTTACACCACGACGAGCAAGCGCTTTCGCGTCAGGCATGGCGGCGACGTGATGGCGGATCTGCCGATCAAGGAGCTCGGCGACGAGGCGCCGCTCTATGATCGCCCGCACGTGCCGTCAGCCGCACTGCCAGTGGTGCAGGCGCGCGAGGTCAAGGCGCCGATCAGCATATCCGCGGCGCTGGAGAAGCTGATGGCAACGCCCGAGCTTTGCTCGAAGCGCTGGGTGTGGGAGCAGTACGACCACGTCATCCTCGGCAACACCGTGCAGCGGCCGGGCGGCGATGCCGCCGTGGTGCGGGTGCAGGATGGGCCGAAGGGGCTTGCGCTCACCGTCGACGTCACGCCGCGCTATTGCGATGCCGATCCCTATCAAGGCGGCATGCAGGCGGTCGCCGAGGCCTGGCGCAACATCACCGCGGTCGGCGGCCGGCCGCTCGCGATCACCGACAATCTCAATTTCGGCAATCCGGAGCGGCCGGAGATCATGGGCCAGTTCGTCGGCTGCCTGAAGGGCATCTCGGAAGCCTGCCGCGCGCTCGACTTCCCCGTCGTGTCCGGCAATGTCTCGCTCTACAACGAGACCAATGGCCGCGGCATTCTGCCGACGCCCTCGATCGGCGGCGTCGGCGTGCTCGACGATTTCACCAAGTCGGCGACGTTGGCGTTCAAGGCCGCGGATGAGGCGATCCTCCTGATCGGCGATACGCAGGGCTGGCTTGGGCAGTCCGTTTACTTGCGCGATGTCTGCGGCCGCGAAGAGGGCGCGCCGCCGCCGGTCGATCTCGCCGCCGAGAAGCGCAATGGCGACGTGGTGCGCGGCATGATCCGAGCGGGGACTGCGACCGCCGCGCATGATCTCTCCGACGGCGGGCTGCTGGTTGCGCTGGCGGAGATGGCGATATGCAAGCGGCATCGGCGCGCAGCTTCTGGCGGCGCCAACCGCGATCGTGCCGCATGCATTTTGGTTCGGCGAGGATCAGGCGCGCTACATCGTCACGGTGCCTGCGGCAGAGGCCGGCCTGGTGCTGGCCAAGATGAAAGGCGCGGGCGTGTCCTGCGCGCGCATCGGCACCACAGGCGGCGACGCCATCGCAATCGTAGGCAAATCGCCTGTGTCGGTGACGGCGGTCAAGACCGGCTTCGAGGGCTGGTTCCCTGCCTATATGAACGGCGCGAAACTGACTTCGTTTTGAGGCATGCGCTAGTCGAGCGGCATATCGGTGACCGCGACCAGCATGGTGAGGCTGAGTGCGGTAGCAATCAAAATGGCTGATAAACCCATTGGGGGCATCCTTCTCTGGCTGGCCTTGGACGCATCTCCCTTGGTCAGGCAATGCAGGTTTGATGCCAGAAATGCCTGGGCTCAGAGCACGTGGGTCGCGCCCGGGATTTTGCGCAGCGCGGCGGTCACGCCCCAGCTGATGACAGCGTCAGCACCAGCACGATCACCGCCTTGATGATCGCCGTGATCTGGTCGACCGGTCCGAAGGTCATGCCGAACATCAGATATTGCAGCCACAGCACCGGCACATAGTGGATCAGGTAGATGCCGTAGGCGTTCTCGCGCAGCGGATCGAGAACGCTGGAGCCTTCATTGTCGAAGCGCAGGAACAGCGCGAGGATGTTGAAGGTCTGCGCGGCGCTATATGTCCACGAAGGCGAGCGCGTAGGCGATTTGCCACCACAACGGCTGATGGTTCACATCAGGCAGCACCGAATGCTTGATGTAGATCAGCGCGAGGATGCAGCCATAGCTTGCGATCGTGGCGCCCAGCCACACCGGCCAGCGCCGCGCCATCTCGCCATCGGGTGCAAGCAGTCCGCGATCGAAGCTGGCGGCGCCGATGCCGCAGCCGGCGAAGAAATACAGCAGATAGAGCAGGATCCGGCTGGCCTGGATCGCGAGCGGGCCAAGCGCGAACCAGCGGTTGACGCGCCGAAATAGAGCACCGCCGGCACATAGAGGATGATCGATGCGATCAGCAGCGCCCAGAAGAACAGCGCGGGCCGCCCAAAACTTTCCAGCGACAATTTGCCGATCGCCTCGACCCAGCCCGGGATCGCGTAATAGACCAACGCGGCGATCACATCGAGCGCCAGCAACACCCAGACGAACCAGGCCGGCCCGCTGTTCCACGGTCCGACCGTGACCGTCCGCCACCAGAACTCGGCGAAGGTGGTGTTGGGATTATGCAGCTCGAGCTCGATCGCCCAATAGGCGAACGGCATCAGTAGCAGCACGCAGACGATGTAGGGCAGGCCGAGTCGCCACCAGCGGTCGCGCAGGAACCAGCCGATGCCCTTGCGCTGCAGGCTCGGCCAGACGAACAGGCCGGACAGGAAGAACATCGCCGCCATGAAGAAGCTGTCGTTGAACAGCGACGACGCAATCGAAGCCGAGGAAAGACGTATTGTCGGTGTGGCCGAAATAGGTGTAGGCGATCACGGAGTGATGGATCAGCACCAGCATGGTGATGAAGGTGCGGGCGCGGTCGAGCGCGGCGTTGCGCGCCTTGGTTTTCGGCGCCGCCTGCGCCCGTGCAGGCGCGGCGGTTTGAGAGATCGATGTCATGCATGTGCCCCGGCGGCTCGTTACTCGCGATGTTACGCCGGGAACCGGATTGGGCAAGGCCATTGTGGCGCGGCCGACGGGCGTTTCGCACGGGCGCGCAGAGGCGCTCTCTGAAGCCCGCCCGCCGTTGGAACCAGTTGCAGCGCCAAAAGTTACATCGGCGGATTTTGGCGCAGGCGGCGGCCGGCAGGCTGGAGGATCAAGCTATGACACTGCTGAAATGGGCGCTGATTTTCCTCGTAATCTCGATCATCGCGGGCATTCTCGGCTTCACGGGCATTTCGGCCGCGTCCGCCGATATCGCGCGCTTCCTGTTCTATGTCTTCGTCGTGATCTTCCTGGTGCTGCTGATCCTCGGGCTCACGATCTTCAGGGTGTAGCCGAGCGTATCGGAGTCGTAGCGTGGGTTAGCCCGAAGGGCGTAACCCACCATCTTGCCGCGGAAAGAAAAGTGGTGGGTTACGGCGCTCCGCGCCTAACCCGACCCTACGCATTCGCAATTGACAGGCTACGCCACTTCCTCGATTTTCACCTTGTCCGGATAGAAGGCGAGATGGCCTGAAATCTCCGCCATCGCCGGGAACGGGGTCTCGTAGGTCCAGATCGCATTATCCAGCGTCTTGCCGTTGGCGGTGATGCTGAAATAATTCGCATCGCCCTTGTAGGGACAATGCGTGACCCGCTCGGTGCGCTTCAAAAGGTCCATCTTGGCATCGCTGCCGCGGCACATATTGCACGGCCGGATAGCTCGCTTCCTTCAGCGTGAGCGCATGGGTCGTCTCGGCGATGACGACGCCGTCGGCGGTGACCCGGACGCGCTTGGGGTTGGCGGTAATCGTGATCGGATGGTCAGGACCGGGAAGTTTCATTGTTTTTGCCCTTGGGTCTGCGGCGAATCGCGCCACGTGCGATCCCGCGAAATTTAATGAACCGAACCGGAATATAGTGTCACAATAGGTGACCTTGAAAGCCGTCAGCGCTAAATTCCGACCTCACGGTCGCGCGAGCGGCCGCGATTCGAGCGCAGGAACAGGGGAGACCGACTGGATGCCGATGGACGCCCGCGATATCGAGTCGATGATCAAGGCCGCGATCCCCGATGCCGAGGTGACGATCCGCGACCTTGCCGGCGACGGCGACCATTACGCAGCGACCGTGATCTCGGAATCCTTCCGCGGCAAGTCGCGCGTGCAGCAGCACCAGATCGTTTATCAATCGCTGCGCGGGCAGATGGGCGGCGTGCTGCATGCGCTCGCGCTGCAGACCGGGGTGCCCGAGGGCTAGGGCGCACGGGGGCAGGCCATGGCGGACAATCCGCGCGGCGCGATGTTTCGTGTCATCGCGCCTGACCGCTCCGCGCGCGTCACCAACGCCGAGCTGTTCTTCGATCTCGTGTTCGTCTATGCGGTCACGCAGCTGTCGCACACGCTGCTCGGCAATTTCACGCCGCTGGGCGTGGTGCAGAACACGCTACTGTTCCTCGCGGTGTGGTGGACCTGGGTCTACACGACCTGGATCACCAACTGGCTCGATCCTGACCAGACACCGGTCCGCATTCTGTTGTTCCTGCTGATGCTCGGCGGCATCGTGCTGTCGGTCTCGATCCCGACCGCATTCGGCGCGCGGGGCTTGTGGTTTGCGATCGCCTACGCAGTGATGCAGGTCGGCCGCACCTTGTTCTGGCTGCTCGCGACGCCGCCGGAGCGCACGCTGGTGCGCCACAATGCCATCCGCATCCTGGTCTGGCTCAGCGTCTCGGCCGTATTCTGGCTGCTCGGCGGCTTTGCCGAGGGCCAAACGCGGCTCTGGCTCTGGGGCGTCGCGCTATCAATCGAATACGTCTCGCCGGCGGTGCGCTTCTGGACACCGGGCCTCGGCTTCTCCTCGGTCGAGGCTTGGGCGGTCGAGGGCAACCACATGGCGGAGCGCTGCGCCGGCTTCATCATCATCGCGCTCGGCGAAGCCGTCGTCGTCAATGCCGCGACCTTCGCCGATCTCGCCTGGACCCATGAGAACATCACGGCCTTCGCATCGGCCTTCGTGTCCAGCATCGCGATGTGGTGGATCTACTTTCATAAGGGCGCCGAGGCGGGCTCCGAGATGATCTCGAAATCGGCGGAGTCCGGCCGCGTCGCACGGCTCGCCTATACCTATCTGCACATGCCGATCGTTGGCGGGATCATCCTCAGCGCGGTGGCCGACGAGGTCGTGCTGAAACATCCCACAGGCCATTCGGACCTCCGGACGCTGTTCTGTGCGGTCGGCGGTCCCCTGCTGTTCCTGATCGGAACCATCCTGTTCAAGCACGCGATCCGAAACTTCTTTCAGCTCTCCCACATCGTCGGCATCGCCGCGTTCCTCTTGCTCAGTTGGTTTGCAACCGACATGTCGCCGCTTACGCTATCGATCGCGACGACCGCACTTCTGCTCGTCGTCGCGATCTGGGAGTCGCTGTCGCTCAGGTCGAAGGCGGAAGCGTAGGCTGCGTCTGAACCGGTCGTCGGCTCGCCGCGACAAAGTTGATCAAGCGCATGGGGCGCGACATTGACCACAGCAGCAAAACGCGACGCGGCGACTCGGGCGGCCATTGTCGTTGCGCTGGGCCTGGCAGCGCTTGTGGCGGTGGGCTGGGCTATCGGCGTCCAGCGTCAGAATACCATGCTTGTGGGAAGTCACCCGCGCGAGGCCTTCGCCGCCGTGAAACGGGCGGCGGGTCCCCGCATGCAAGTGCGCAAGATCGAGGTCGGCACCAGCGAGATGTTACTGCTCGCCTGGGACCCGGATATGCCGGAGTGGCGCTGGGTGGCCAACACACGGAGGCGTTCGGGTTTCGGTCACTGGTACGACGCGGGCAACGTGAAGGAACAGAGCTGGCGCGTGTCCTACTGGACGGTGTTCGGACACGATTGGTACCGCGTCAGAGGACCAATCGCCGAGGCCGTCGTTCAGCGGGACGAAGGCCCCGCGTTCGACTTGAAACCTGAAGACTTCATCGCGTTGCCGGAATTGCGGCACAAGGCGACGCCCGACCCGGCTATCCCAAAGGACGCGTGTTCACAGCGATTGATCGCTGCCGGGCGCGTCTGGACCATCTGCGAACGCTGGGGCAACGTCTCGTCAGTCTCGGTGAAGGCGTTCGTGCCGTCGAAGGAGAGCCCGCCTTGCACCGAGCCGCCGCCGCTCGTGACGTCCGGAACCGGCCTCGACATGCAGATGTTTACGCGTCTATTCGGCTGTGAGCGCGTGAACTGAGAACATCGCCTTCGCATCAGTCCAGGATTCACGCACTGTCCAGCCCGAGGCGCCTGCCAGCGCCGCAAAGCGCGCAATCGAGTATTTGTAGCTGTTCTCGGTATGGATGCTTTCGCCCGGGCGGAAGGCGAAGGTGGTGCCGAGCATGCGCACGGTCTGCGTTTTCTTGCTGTACAGGTGCATCTCGATGCGGTGCCGCTCGCGATTATAGATCGCACGATGGGTGAACGCGGACAGGTCGAAATTGCCGCCGAGCTCGCGGTTGATACGGACCAGCACATTGAGATTGAAGCGCGCGGTGACGCCGGCCGCATCGTTATAGGCATCATGGAGCACGCGCTCGTCCTTTTCGAGATCGGCGCCGACGATCATCTGCGCGCCCTTTCCCAGGATGTCGCGGGCGCTGCGCAGGAACTGGCTCGCCTCATGCGGCTCGAAATTGCCGATGGTCGAGCCCGGAAAGAAACCGACCTTCGGCATCCGCGCGACTTGCGCCGGCAATTTGAACGGCTTGGTGAAATCGGCGGCGACGGGATAGACGGCGAGATCGGGGAAATCCCGTCGCAGGCCGTTGGCCTGGGCGTTGAGGAATTCGCCGGATATATCGACGGGCACATAGGCCGCGAACGCGATTGTCTCCAGCAGCAAGCGGACCTTGGTGGTTGCGCCCGCGCCGAACTCGACCAGTGCCGCGCCATCAGGGATGATCGAGGCAATCTCGGCGCCGCGATCGCGCAAGATGCCGAGCTCGGTCCGGGTCGGATAATATTCCGGAAGTTTGGTGATGGCCTCGAACAGCTCGGAGCCCGCCGCATCGTAGAAATATTTCGGCGACAGGCGCTTCTGACGTTGCGACAGGTCGCCGACGGCGTCGCGTGCGAACGCCGAGGTCTGTTCATCCGGAAGATGCGCGTCGGCCAAAGCGGGGGCGTGCACGTTCATGTTACTCTCCTGAACGCGCTTTCCGGCGCGCTTTCGATCCGTTGCGTGAGTGCGATCCGGCCGGATCACACCCAGGAAAAGTCAGGCGTAGTCGGCCAGCCGAAGTCCCGTGAATTGCCAGCGGTGGTGTGGATAGAAGAAGTTGCGATAGGTGATACGGCTGTGGCCGTCGGGCGTTGCGAGCGAGGAGCCGCGCAACACCAGCTGATTGACCATGAACTTGCCGTTGTACTCGCCGAGCGCGCCTTCGATGGCGCGATAGCCCGGATACGGAGAATAGGCGCTGCGGGTCCATTGCCAGACAATGCCGAAGGCGTCGTTGAGCTGGCCGGTACGCGCGGCAACTTCCCACTCCATCTCGGTCGGCAGGTGACGGCCAGCCCAGCGGGTGAACGCGTCGGCTTCGTAATAACTGATGTGGCAGACGGGTGCCGTGGGATCGACCGGCTGCAGTCCGCCGAGTGTCATGATGTGCCATTCGCCATCGCGCTTGCGCCAATGGCCGGGCGCCTGCCAGCCTTCGTTTGTGACCGTGGCAAATCCATCGCTCAGCCACAGCGTGGCGGTCGCGTAACCGCCATCCTTCATAAAGGCGAGCCACTCGGCATTTGTGACGAGGTTGCGGTTCAGCTTGACGGGGCCGACCAGCGCACGATGCGCCGGCTTCTCATTGTCGAAATGGAAGCTGTCGTCGCCATGCCCGACCGTGTGAATGCCTTCGTTGAGCGTCATCCACTCTTCAGTGCTGCGAGTGGAAGCGGGGAAGCGCCAGTCGGCATCGTAAGCGGGCGGGATCGGGTTCTCGGCAAACGCATGCAGGATGTCGGTCAGCATCAATTCCTGATGCTGCTGCTCATGGTTGAGGCCGACCTCGACCAGCGGCGCAAGCTTCGTCAGCATGGCCTCGGGTGCGGACTGAAAGAACTTGACTACGGCCGCGTCGACATGCCGACGATAGGCGGTGACGTCCTCGACGCCCGGGCGCGTCAGCAGGCCGCGCGCGTTGCGAGCGTGACGGGGGCCGGCGCTGACATAGTAGGAATTGAAGAGATAGGCGTAGTCGGGGTGAAATGGCTTGTAGCCGTCGCAGTGCGCGCCAAGCAGGAATTGCTCGAAGAACCAGGTGGTATGAGCGCGGTGCCATTTCGCCGGGCTGGCATCCGGCATCGACTGTACGATCTGATCTTCAGGCGAGAGCGGCGCGGCGCGGGCCTCGGTCTCGCCGCGCACGGCGAGATAGGCTTCCACCAGATTCTGGGCCAGCGTGCCGGAATCGGAGAATAGTGACGGTAAGGGGCTGGCAAGCGCGGCAGCGGACGCTGGTTTCGTCACTGGTATCTCCGGTCGTGGAGAAAAACGTCTGATGGGGCGAACGGGTTCCTAACAGGCAGCCTGTCCTAGATAGGGCGTCAGTTTCGGGATAAAAGCCTCCCCCCGCTATCATAATCGTGCGTTCGGGCTATCGAGGTGGCCCCCGGATAGCGCGCCGGACGCGTCCCCAGCGCATATCAACTCTTCGCCATTTTGCTTTGGACGAACAACGGTTTGCGCTACATATAGGGGCAGTGTCGGGTTACACGGGTGGGTCAATGACCGCCCGGGAAGGCGAGACCGCAGGGGGCTTGCCCCAGAAGGAAACGAAGATGAGCATCGAGAAATTCATCGACAGCGAAGTGAAGTCGAACGACGTCGTGCTTTTCATGAAGGGCACGCCGCAATTTCCGCAGTGCGGTTTTTCCGGTCAGGTCGTGCAGATCCTCGACCACATCGGCGTCGGCTACAAGGGCCTCAACGTTCTGGAGTCCGCCGACCTGCGCAACGGCATCAAGACCTATTCGAACTGGCCGACTATTCCACAGCTCTACGTCAAGGGCGAGTTCGTCGGCGGGTGCGACATCATCCGCGAGATGTTCCAGGCCGGCGAGTTGCAGCAGCTGTTTGCCGACAAGGGCGTTGCGGTCGACGCCGCGGTCTGATCCTTGGCCGCGCGCCAGATTGGTGCTGCGCGCCTCGAAGTCATCGTTGCTGACATCACCACACTGAGCGTTGACGCCATCGTCAACGCCGCGAACTCGTCGCTCCTCGGCGGAGGCGGCGTCGACGGCGCGATTCACGACGCAGCAGGTCCAGAGCTGCTGGAGGAATGCCGGACGCTGGGCGGCTGCGAGACCGGCGGCGCCAAGATTACCAAGGGATATCGGCTGCCGGCAAAGCACGTCATTCACGCCGTGGGGCCGATCTGGTACGGCGGCGAGCGCGATGAGGATTTTCTGCTAGCCTGCTGCTATCGCCGATCGATCGCGCTTTGCCGCGCCAATAACCTGGTCTCGGTCGCTTTTCCTTCAATTTCAACCGGCGCTTTCCGTTTTCCCGCCGATCGTGCGGCCGGCATAGCCGTTCGAACGGTAGTCCGCGTATTGTCATCCGCGCCGTCGCTGACGCGTGTCATCTTTTGCTGCTTCTCCGCCGATAGCGCCCGGCTTCATGAAGGCGCGATGACACGCCTTTAGACGGCTTGTCCGAGCCGATGCCTCCGCTACACTCGCCATATTGGTCCGGGGAGGGATTGATGCTTTCAGGAAATTGCCTGCGCGCGCTGTCGCTCGGTGCGCTGCTGACGTTGTCAGCCACGTTGCCCACCGCGGCCGACGACTTTTCGTCGGAGGGCAGCTTCGATATTCCGGCGGGCGCGCATTTCAATCCGGACAAGCTTGCGCGCGTGACGGAGTTCTTCAAGAACGAGGTCGCGACGGGCAAGATCCCCGGCGCGATCGTGCTGATCCA
The DNA here is from genome assembly GCA_963794775.1 of uncultured Alphaproteobacteria bacterium. Lineage (GTDB taxonomy): Bacteria > Pseudomonadota > Alphaproteobacteria > Rhizobiales > Xanthobacteraceae > Bradyrhizobium. Next base: position 99,054 of record CAWCGA010000012.1, read on the forward strand.
GCAGCACGGCAAGCCGGTCTATCACGAGTTCTTCGGCGTGCAGGACACCGTCTCCCAGGCGCCGTTGACCGACCAGACCATCTTCCGCCTGTTCTCGATGACCAAGGCGATCACGGCCGTTACGTCGATGATGCTGCTTCAGGACGGCAAGATCAAACTCGACGATCCCGTGTCGAAATTCATTCCCTCGTTTGCTGGCGTGAAAGTGGGAGTGGAGAAAAAGGGCGCGGACGGCGCGCCCACGCTCGAGCTGGTGCCGCCGAACCGGCCGATGACCGTCAAGGACCTCATGACGCACACCTCGGGTGTGACTTATGGCTTTTACGGCGACAGCCTGGTGCGCAAGGCTTATCGTGCTGCCAATATCTATCAGGGCGATTTCGATCTCGCCGAGTTCGCCGAACGGATCGCCAGGCTTCCGCTGCAGAACCAGCCGGGCGGCCTCTGGCAATACGGCCACTCTACCGACATTCTGGCGCGGGTAATGGAAGTCGCGGCCGGCAAATCGCTGTTCGAGCTCGAAAAGGAGAAGCTGCTCGGTCCGCTCGGCATGACCGACACCAGCTTCTTCGTCACCGAGCCTGACAGGGTAAAACGCATGGCGCAACCGATGCCGAACGACAGCGATTTCCGTGTCGGCCGCGAGAACGATCCGACCAAAGTCAAGAAATGGGAGTCGGCCAGCGGCGGCATGGTCTCGACCATGGGCGACTATGCGCGCTTCGTGCAGATGCTGCTCAATGGCGGCACGTTCGACGGCAAGACCTATCTGAAGCCCGAGATCTTCAAGATGATGGCGACCGATCAGATCGGTCCGGGCTCGGGCGTCGACCGCGATTACTTCTATTTCCCAGGCGACGGTTTCGGCTTCGGGCTTGGCCTGGCGGTGCGGACCGATCCCGGCAACGCCAAGCCGCCGCCGCCCGGCGATATCGGTGAGCTGAAATGGGATGGCGCCAGCGGCTGCTACTTCGTGGTCGACCCGAAGCAGGACATGTTCTTCGTGCTGATGGAGCAGACGCCGAGCGAGCGCCAGCGTATCCAGCGGCGGCTAAAACTGTTGATCTATGAGGCGATGGAGAAGTAGTTGGGCCACCGCCTCGCCGTTGCGGCGCTGCTGCTGCTGCTGACTGTCGCGGCCGGTGGCGCGTGCGCCGAGCAACCGCGACAATTTTCGCCGGAAGGGCTCGCGAAGGTCTCGGACTACATCAGGAACGAAGTCGCGACCGGCAAGATTCCCGGTGCAATCCTGCTGATCCAACAGCATGGCAAACCGGCTTATCAGGAGAATTTCGGCGTCCGCGATATCGCGACCGAGCTCTCAATGAGCGCAGACACTATCTTCCGCCTCTATTCGATGTCGAAGGCGATTACCAGCGTTGCCGCCATGATGCTGGTCGAGGATGGCAAGCTCAAGCTCGACGATCCCGTCTCGAAATACATTCCGGCCTTCGCCAATGTGAAGGTCGGGGTCGAAGGCAAGGATGAGAGCGGGAAACCAGCCTTGAAACTGCAGCCGCTCGACCGTCCGATCACGATCGAGGACCTGCTGCGGCACACCTCGGGCCTCACTTATGGCTTCTTTGGGTACGGGATCGTGCACCAGCTCTATGCCGAGGCAGATTTGTTCAACGCCGATCTCGGCAATGCCGAATTTGTCGAGCGAATCGCCGCATTGCCCCTGGCGGAGCAACCGGCCACGAAATGGGATTACGGCCATTCGACCGACGTGCTGGGCCGCGTGATCGAGGTGGTGTCGGGACAATCGCTGTACCAGTTCGAGAAGCAGCGGCTTCTTGATCCCTTGGGTATGACTGAGACGGCGTTCTATGTCGCGGACAGCGCAAAGCGGCCGCGCGTTGCCGAGCCGATGCCAAACGATCGCGCGATCAGTTCGACAACCAGGCTGCGCGACATCATGTTGCCGCGAAAAGTGGAGTCCGGCGGGGCGGGGATGGTCGGCACCATCGGCGACTATGCGCGGTTCTGCCAGATGCTGCTCGATGGTGGGACTTATCAGGGGCACACCTATCTCAAACCCGAGACCATCAAGCTGATGGCCTCCGACCATATCGGCCCCGCGACCAGGATCGGGCGCGGCGATGCGTACTACCCCGGTGACACCAGCGGCTTTGGCCTCGGCTTTGCGGTCCGCACCTCGGTGCCTGACAATACCGAGTGGCCGCTCGGTGAATATCGCTGGGACGGCGTCGGCGGCACTTTCTTCTTTATCGATCCCGTCGACGACATGTTCGTCGTCTTCATGGTGCAGACGCCGACGGAGCGCGGGCGCATCCAGCTCGAGCTGAAGACGCTGATCTACAAGGCGATGGGAAGATAGTGGCTATTCCTCGTCATTGCGAGGAGCGAAGCGACGAAGCAATCCACAGCGCCACAAGCGGAGAAATGGATTGCTTCGCTTCGCTCGCAATGACGAGTTGTCAGGCCGCGCGTACAATTTCGCGCACGTGGCCGACCATCTCCTCGACCATGTCAGCCGTCACATCGAGATGCATGCAGGCGCGGATGCGGCCGTCCATCGTGGCCAGCAGCACGCCGCGCTTGCGCAATTCGGCGACCATCCTGTCGGCGGAGACGCCCGCGCCATCGGGTTTGAAGAACACCAGATTGGTCTCGGGCTGCTGCACCTCGATGCCGTTGATCTGTGTGAGCCCGCGCGCCAGCGCCCGCGCATTGGCATGATCCTCGGCGAGGCGATCCACGTGATGGTCGAGCGCGTAGACGCAGGCCGCTGCGCAGACGCCCGCCTGCCGCATCGAGCCGCCGAGCCGCTGTTTCCAGCGCCAGACCTGGTCGATGAAGGCGCGGCTGCCCGCGATCGCGCCGCCGATCGGCGCGCCCAGCCCTTTGGAGAAATCGATCCAGGCGGAATCCCACCCCGATGCCATGTCGCGCGCGGAGATGCCGGTCGCGACGGTGGCATTGAGCAGCCGCGCGCCATCCATATGCGTCGCCATGCCGGCCGCGCGCGCGATCGAGACCACCTCGTCGAGCGCGGTCTTTTTCCAGATCGTGCCGCCGCCGATATTGGCGGTCTGCTCGACGCTGACCAGCACTTGCGGCGGCTGGTAGCGGGATTTCGGATGCAGCGCCTGCTTCAGCGTCTCCGGCGAGAACTGGCCGTCATCGCCCTTCAGCGGCGTGATCTGGAAGCCCCCAAGCGCTGCATGCGCGCCGCCTTCGCGTGCGATGATATGAGCGGTCTCGTGCGCAAGGATCTCGTCGCCGGGCCGGCAATGCACCAGCGTCGCCGCCACGTTGCACATCGTGCCCGACGGCATGAACACGGCGGCTTCCTTGCCGAGCAGGTTGGCGATGCGCTCGCACAGGAGGTTGACGGTCGGATCGTCACCGATCTGCTCGTCGCCGACCTCGGCGCCCGCCATCGCCTCGCGCATGCCGGGCGTCGGCCGCGTCTGAGTGTCCGACAACAGGTTGATCCGGACCGGTGTCGCCTTGGGATCGCGCGGAGGAGGGGTGTAGTGCATGGTCAGGTTCCGGCTAATTTGAGGCGACTTCAGTCGAAGAGTTGGGGCCTGATATCCTGTGCGTGATGATAGATCGCACGGACCAAGATGTCGCTGACTTCTTCGGTGTAGAAGATGTTGTGCGATTGGAAGCGAAAACGACGATGTCGCGGGGCGAGCTCCTCGACCGATTGTCCAATACGCGGGAAGTCCGCGAGAAGCTCAAATGTGCGGTGGAGGCCGGCGTAGTAAGCCTCTGCCTGATACAGGCCGAACGTTCTTTCCGTGAAATCGAAAATGTCGACAAGTTGTGAACGCGCGCGAATCGAGAGCCGATAGTCAGCCATTGCGCGAGGCGACTCGCTGTCGGGCGGCCGCGAGAATATCGCTCATCGTATCATCGGTTGGCGTACTGCAATCGGGGTGAACCAGCGCTTCCTGGTAGCGACGAATCTGCTCGTCGCGCGGAAGGGCTGCCCAAGCAGCAAGCTCTGCATCCGTAGGCGTGGCGGATGGCATAACCCGGGTCAATTTGTCGGTGGTGTGCGACATAGGGTGAGTATAGCACAGCAAAAAGGCCCCGGCAAAACCGGGGCCCTTGAAATCGGCGAAAGCGAGAGCCGATCAGCGCGAATAGAATTCGACGATCAGATGCGGCTCCATCTGCACCGAGAACGGCACGTCCGTCAGGGCCGGGACCCGCTGAAATTTCGCGGTCATCTTGGAGTGATCGACCTCGAGATAATCGGGCACGTCGCGCTCGGGAAGCTGGTTGGCTTCCAGCACGTGCGTGAGCTGCTTGGACGCTTCCTTGACCTCGACGGTGTCGCCGACCTTGAGCGCGTAGCTGCTGATGTTGACGCGGCGGCCATTCACCTTGACGTGGCCGTGATTGATGAACTGGCGCGCGGCAAACATGGTGGCGACGAATTTGGCGCGATATATCACGGTGTCGAGACGGCGCTCGAGCAGGCCGATCAGGTTCTCGCCGGTGTCGCCCTTCATGCGCCCGGCCTCGACATAGATGCCGTGGAACTGGCGCTCTGAGATGTTGGCGTAATAGCCCTTCAGCTTCTGCTTGGCACGCAACTGCACGCCGAAGTCGGAGAGCTTGCCCTTGCGGCGCTGGCCGTGCTGGCCGGGGCCATACTCGCGGCGGTTCACGGGGCTCTTCGGGCGGCCCCAGATGTTCTGGCCCATACGGCGATCGATCTTGTATTTCGCCTCACTGCGCTTGGTCATCGCGTCCTCTTTGGGTACGAGTTTGAGGAAACGCGCCCTCCTGTGCGTTCCGGAACATTCCGGAAGCTGACAGGCCCATCCGCCAAAGCTTGAAGCAGACAGACCACGGGTCGCGAAACGCATCGCGGGCCGAAAACGGCCCGCGAGCAGGGCGGTTCTTAAAGGAAAAACCGCCGTCTTGTCAATGACAAGCGCGCTATTTTTCAGGTGCCGGCGTGGCCAGTGGCTTGGACTTGTCGACCACATAAACCGCAAGGACTTTCAAGGGCTTGTCCCCGGCCTTGGCGTCATGCGGGACGCCGGCAGGGATCGCCCAGGAATCGCCGGCCTTGATATGACGGGGTGGTTGTCCCTCCATAAGCAACTCGCCTTCACCCTCCATGAGATAGCCGAGTTCAACGCCGGGATGGGTGTGGCGTCCCGCGGTGCCGCCAGCCGGAATCTCGGCAATCCCGCTGATGCTCACATAGCCATCCGGGAACTCGACCTTTTGCAGCGGCGTACGCTTGATGCCGCCCTGTTGCGCGAGTGCGACACCTGCGTAGGCAAAGGCGACCACGGACAGTCCGAGCAGAAGTTTCCTGATCATGATTTTCCTCCCAATTGGGAGAGAGACATTAGCAGCGAAGAGACGCGGGTAAAGCGCTTCGTTCAACCAGCGCTTGCTTCCGCTGGAACCGCCTAGGCAGGCACGCGCCCGCCGAAGAACGGCATCAGCGCACGGCTCAGCGTATGCGGCTTGTTCGACGTGAAGATCATCTCGGCGCCGGCCAAATCGGAGTCCTGTCCCGGCGCTCCCAACAGATCGGACACCCGTCGCGCGATCGCCGGCGCGGGATCGATCCAGTCGACCGGCCATGGCGACAGGCGCACCAGACGATCCAGCAGCAGGGGATAATGCGTGCAGGCCAGCACGATAGTGTCGGTGCGGACGTGCTCGCCGCCGTCAGCGCCGACAAAGCATGGCGCGATCTCGGCAAGAATGTCGCGGTCGGCGATCTCGCCGCCGCTGAGCGCGTTTTCGGCGAGCGAAGCCAGTTCCGGAGAACCGATCAGCGTCACCTCACAGCCTTGCGCAAAATCGCGGATCAGACCGCGAGTGTATTCGCGTTGCACCGTGCCACGCGTCCCCAGCACCGAGACGCGCTTCGTCCTCGACCTTGCGCAGGCCGGCTTGATGGCGGGAACGGTGCCGACAAAGGGCGTTTTGTAGGCCGCGCGCAGATGCGACAGCACGAGGGTGGAAGCGGTGTTGCAGGCGATCACGACGAGATCGGGCGCATGCGCTGAAATCAACTCGCCGATCAACGGCACCACGCGCGCGATGATCGCCACTTCGCTGTGATGGCCGTAGGGAAAGAACGCATCGTCGGCGACATAGACGTAATGCGCATCCGGGCGCGCCGCGACGACCTCGCGCAGCACCGTCAGCCCGCCAAGGCCGGAATCGAACACGAGAATCGTCGGGAAGGCTGGCACGGTCGCGATCCTACCTGATCCGAAATGACCATTCAGTTGTTTTCGGCAGGCTGGCGGTTCACCGAAAGGCCCATGAAAGCAGGCAGTTGGACCGATTTGGAAGGATTCAAATCGCCTTGCCGGAATGGGGCAGCTATCAGGATGGCCGCGAAAAAGGGGGGCGGGCAGGGAATGACGGGCAATACGAAATCGGGCTGGGGGACGATCTCCAGGTCGTTCCACTGGATCCTCGGCGTCGCGATCATCGGCATGATCGCCTACGGCTGGTGGATGAACCACTTTCCGGCGCGCGCCGATCGTTTCTTCTATCGTTCGATCCACGCCGACATCGGCTATCTCGTGCTGCTCTTGACGGTGATCCGCCTGATCTGGCGCAGCGTCAACCCGACGCCGGATTTTCCCACCGACACGCCGCGCTGGCTCGCCATCGCCGCACGTATCAACCACTGGGCGCTCTATCTCGTCACCATCGTGGTGGCGACGCTCGGGTGGGCGCATTCCGGCGCGCGGCCCAGCAATCAGAACTATGCGAGCTTCTTCGGCTGGTTCAACGTGCCGCAGTTCACCTCGCCCGACAAGGTCGCCGCCGGCGCGTATGAGGACCGGCACATCCTGTTCGCCTATATTCTGCTGGGGCTGATCGTCCTGCACGTCGCGGCTGCGGCCTGGCATCATTTCATCAGGCGCGACCGCGTCGCGATGCGGATGATCAGGGGAACGGCGCCTTAGAGGTCTTCCAACCTCATTGCGTCCATTTGTCTCTTCTCGCAGTGATCTCGATCGTATCGGATCGCCGCGTGCATGATGGAGAGGGACGAATGTCTTCGAAGAAATTGACGGTGCTTGTTCTGTTTGCGCTGTTTTCGCTTGGCGCCGGCGATGCCGCCCGCGCTGACGTTGAAATTGCGTTGAGCTACAAGGACAAGAAATTCGACCCGGCCGAGATCAGCGCGCCCGCCAACACGCCGATCGTGATCAAGTTCAGGAATCTCGACAAGGACGCCATGGAGCTGGAAAGCGACTCGCTGAAAATCGAGAAGGTGGTGCCCGCAGGCAAGGACGCCACCATCAAGGTCAAGGCGCAGAAGCCCGGCCGCTACGAATTCTTCGACGAATACAACGAGAAGACCGCCCGCGGCGCGCTTGTGATCAAATAGCCGCCTGCGACAACATCTCGCTTTGATTGTAACTTGCGCAGAACGCAATTTCGCGCGAGCATGCCTTTTTCACTTGAGGCATTTTCAGGCGGGGGGTTTTCATGGCGAAGAATGTTGTTCTGCTGTCCGATGGAACGGGCAACAGCTCGGCCAAGCTTCAGAAGACCAATGTCTGGCGGCTGTTTCAGACGTTGGACCTTTCCGACGCGACGGCGCAAATCGCTTACTATGACAACGGCGTTGGCACGTCCTCGTTCAAGCCGTTCGCAATCCTGGGCGGTGTTTTCGGCTTCGGTCTGAAGCGCAATGTCGTCGACATTTATCGCTTTTGCTGTCGCAACTACGAACCGGGCGATCGCATCTATGGTTTCGGCTTCAGCCGCGGCGCGTTCACGATGCGCGTCGTCGCTGGGCTCATCGCGTATGAGGGCCTTGTCCCCTACACCGGTGACGAGGCCGCGCTCGCACGATATGCGGCCGACGCCTATCGGGACTACCGGCGGCGCTTCAACATCACGGCGGGGTTGGTGACTCCGCTGCGCAATGTCCGTGACTTTTTCATAGGATTGCATCGGCGCGTGTGGGGGATCGCTCCGTCCGTCGCACGCCTGCCTGTTCCAAAGATTCATTTCCTCGGTCTCTGGGACACGGTCGACGCCTATGGCGGCCCGATCGAGGAGGTCGTGAGCGCGATCGACTACTGGTATTGGCCATTGTCCATGCCCGACCGCTTCATGAATTCGAAAATTCATCGAGCGTGTCATGCACTTGCACTCGAGGACGAACGGGACGCCTTCAGGCCGGTGATCTGGGACGATCGCTATGTGCGCAACACGGTCACTGACAAGCTGGATGTCATGAACCTGGGCTGGAAGCCGGATGTGGCCGATCCCGGCAAGCTCGCTCCGATCGACAACAGGCGGCTCAGCCAGGTCTGGTTCGTCGGCGTGCATTCCGACCTTGGCGGCGGCTATCCGCAGGATGGACTGTCCTACTACACGCTCGACTGGATGCTCGACCGCGCCGAGGCTTTCGGGCTGACGTACAACGCGGTCCAGCTTCCGCTTGTGCGATCGTCGGCGGATCGTTTCGACAAGCTCAACGACTCCCGGCACGGTCTCGGCGGCTACTATCGCTACAGGCCGCGCAACCTGCATGAAATCTACACGGCGTTGCCCTACAAGCCCTCGTTCCTGAGGGACATGGGGTACATGGTCGACATGCTCTTCAGCTCTGATCCCGAGAAAAAAATCCAGAGGGCCGTGAAGGAGGAGCTGGCAGATCCGAACAGCTATGTTCCGCCGCACGTACCGATCATTCACAAGGCGGTGTTCGATCGTATCGAAGCCACCAACAAGCCTGTTCCGCCGCCGCCCTTCAATGTTGCGACCGACGGTTACGTTCCGATCGTCCTGCCGGACCGATATCAGGTCACCAACAAGGCAGGCGCGCTCTCACTGGTGAACGATCCCAGCGATCCCGAGCCGCCGCGCTACACTCAGCAAACTCATCAGGTCTGGAATCGGGTCTGGCTTCGCCGCATCGTGTATTTCGTGACGGTGTTCTTTTCGGTGCTGCTCGCGGCAGTACCGCTGCTGGACAACCCCAATTTCGGCGCTGACACGCCGCTCGTGCTGTTGCGGCCCCTCATTGCGCTCGCCGGCGCGTTCCTACCGTCCATGCTTTCACCCTGGCTCAATGCCTACAGCGCCGCTCCCGGATACTTCGTGGTGGGCGCCTTGATCGTGGTCATTCTGCTCATTGTCGGCGGATGGCTGCAGGGACGGATACGCGATTACATGCGCGCGATCTGGATTCGCCGGCCGTTCCCGGCAAAATGGTGGGAGCGTCTTGCATTCGGGCTCCGAACCAATCGATTTTATCGCGTTTTCTTTTACTGGTTCAAACACCAGGCATTGCCATCGGTGTTCGCAATTCTGATCGCCGTGATTATCGTCGCGTTTGCAAGTCAGCTGTCGTTCCGCGTTACGGATGCCTTCGGAACGTATTGCGTCAGTGGGCCGCCCGCCCAGCCCTTCAGCACCAGGGAGGGCTTCTGCGCGCCGACGGGCATCAAGGTCAGCAGGAATGAGGACTATCGCGTACTCCTTACGGTGGCCGAAGACTGGAAGGACAACACGATCGATACGGACCCGCGCGGCTTCGGTTTCAAGAAGATGTCCGCGCTCATGTACCTCGCGCTGCCGTTCCGCCGGGTGGTGTTCTCGAGTTGGTTCGTGCCGGTCCTCAGGGTCGGCAGCAAGGGCGGCGAAGAGCACGTGCTCGACTTCAGGCTTGTGGAAGGAAGGCAATACGAAGCGCGATTCAGGCCGCGCAGCGACGGCGAAGTCTTCATCTTCGTCAATGACGCGGTTTTCGGCTGGCCCGGACCGACCCGGTTCTTCTACGACAACAACCATGGCACGGCGGCGGTTGCGATCGAGCGCCTCACCGTCACCTCGCGTGAGTAGAGCAGTTTGGGCCGGGACGCGCCTGGTTGCTAGTTCGCCGGCATCGTTTTCTCGACCAGGCGCACCCAGTAGGAGGCGCCGTGTCCGAGGATGTTGTCGTTGAAGCGATAGGCGGGGTGATGGCAATCATTGCCGTCACCCATGCCGAGGAACACGAAGGCGCCGGGGCGCGCCTCCAGCATAAAGGCAAAATCCTCGCCGCCCATCAACGGCACCACGCGGTCGTTCACGCGATCGGCGCCGACGACGTCGCGGGCGACTTCGGCAGCCACCTCCGCTTCGCGCGCGTGGTTCATCGTGACGGGATACATCCGCCGGTATTTCGTTTCCGCCGATCCGCCATAAGCGCGGGCGACGTTGTCTGCGACTTCGGCGATGCGGCGCTCGACGAGGTCGCGCACGCCCGGGTCCAGCGTGCGCACGGTCCCTTTCAACTCCGCAGTCGCGGGAATGACATTGAAGGCAGCGCCGGCATGAAACATGGTGATCGAGACCACCGCTGATTTCAGCGGGTCGACATTGCGAGCGACGATCGACTGCAGGGCATTGACGATCTGCGATCCGATCAGGACGCTGTCGACCGACTTGTGCGGCGACATTCCGGCATGGCCACCTTTGCCGATGACCTTGATCTCGATCTCGTCGCAGGAGGCCAGCATCGCACCAGGGTTGGTGGCAAAATGGCCCTCGGCCAGGCCGGGCATGTTGTGAAGGCCATAGACCTGCTCGATGCCCCAGCGGGTCATCAGGCCGTCATCGACCATGGCCTTGCCGCCAGCGCCGCCTTCCTCGGCCGGCTGGAAGATCACCACCGCTGTCCCGTCGAAATTGCGGGTCTCGGCGAGATATTTTGCCGCGCCGAGCAGCATGGCGGTGTGGCCGTCATGGCCGCAGGCATGCATGAGGCCGGGCGTCCTGGATGCGTAGGGCACGCCTGACTCTTCCACGATCGGCAACGCGTCCATGTCCGCGCGCAGCCCGATCACGTTGCGGGACGAGGTCTTGCGGCCTCGGATCACGCCGACGACGCCAGTGCGCCCGATGCCCGTGACCACCTCATCGCATCCGAACTCGCGCAGCCTGTCGGCGACGATGCCGGCCGTGCGATGGACTTCGTAAAGAAGTTCCGGGTGCTCATGGAGGTCGTGCCTCCAGGCAGCCATCTCGTCGGTGAGGGCGGCGATTCTGTTGACGATGGGCATTGGGAAATCCTCGTCGCGCTAAGCTTGGCCGAACACACGCTGGAAAACCGTGTTGACGTGCCTGAGGTGATAGAAGAGGTCGAACTGCTCCTGGGCAGCTCCGGTCGGGCTTTTTTTACGCCGCGCTTTAGCAGATCGGGATGTGGGAAACCACCTGAAAGGGCGACGACCGAGCGATCCGCCGCAAGCTCGCCCAGCATGTCTGTCAGGAAAGTTACCAGCCAGGGCATATCCCTTTGGACGGGTTCGCGCCGCTCTGCTTTACTGGGTGGGCTGGCTTCTCTCAGGCCGTCCTCAAAGACGCCGTCGTTCCGGGGCCGAGGCAACATGAGCACAATCAGTCGCGCCGAGATCTTGCTGCCGGGGGACCCGCCCGAGCGGGGACCTTTGCTGCTCTGGATGATCTTCACCGGCCTGTCCGTGTTCGCCGGAATAGTGCTGTGGCACTATGGCTTCATCCGACTGATGGTTGTCTCCGATCGGACCTATATCTCCAGCCTGATTGCCGTTCTCTACGCTGTCACCTGCGGCCATTGTTTCTGGCGAACGCGGTCCATCGCGCGCGAAGCCGAAGCTGCGCGACGCTGCCGTGAAGTTCTGGCAGGACCCGACGGCGGTTCGGCGCTGGAGTCGGATGCGCGGGCACTGCCGCAGGGAATGGTGACGGATCATATCCGCAGTCTGGTCACCAAGGCGAGGACACAGGGAACGGGTCGTATCGATCAGACCTTGTTGTTGCGGTCGCTGGCCGATCGCCTGCGCGGCTCCAACGGCTTCGGCGCCTTCGTTTCGGATACGCTGATGAAACTCGGCCTGCTCGGCACCATCATCGGCTTCATCATCATGCTGGCGCCGATTGCCGGCCTCGACGCCGCCGACAAGGTCGCGATGAAGTCCTCGATGGGCCTGATGAGCGATGGCATGGCTGTCGCCATGTACACGACGCTGGCGGGCCTGGTCGGCTCGATTCTCGTCCGCATTCAATATTACATGCTCGATGCCGCCACACAGCGCGTGTTTTCGGAAGCCGTGGTCCTGACCGAGACGCGGGTCACGCCCGTCCTGGAGCAGCATCATGATGGATGATTTCTCGCTCTATCCACGCGAGGAACCGTTCGATCCGTTCAGCGTGATGCTGTTCAAGGCGCTGCAGGTCATCGCGTTCCTGTTCTTCATCGCGCTCCTGTCGATTTCACCCGATGCGAAGGACGGCAAGATCGACTCCAAGGCCGAATTCATCATCACGATGGATTGGCCCGACAACCACCCCGACGACCTCGATCTCTTCGTCCAGGATCCCATTGGCAATATCGCCTGGTACCGGCATCGCGAGGCCGGATTTCTGACGCTTGATCGCGACGATCGCGGCGGCGCCAATGACTTCATCGTCGTCAACGGCAACAAGATCCCCTCGCCAATCCGCGAGGAGATCGTCACCGTTCGGGGCATCGTCGCTGGCGAGTACACCGTCAATATCTCGCACTTCCAGGCGACCACCGGTCAGCCGGTTGCCGCAACCGTCAAGGTGCAGAAGCTCAATCCGACCGCGCAGGTCATTTTCGACGACAAGGTGGTTGTCGACCATACGGGCGACGAAAAGACGGCGTTGCGGTTCAAGCTCGACAGCGCGGGCAAGGTGATCGACGTGGGCCGGCGTCCGAAATCCCTGCTGGAGACATTCCGCAATGTGCGCGCCAACGGTGCGGACATCGATCCGAAGACTCGCGTCCGGGTGTTGCGGCCGTGAACCTGCAATCGGTCATCGTTACGCTGTCGGTCAGCTACGCGCTGATCGGAGCCCTATTGCTCGTCGTGCTGGTCTATGCGCGCCTGCCGTGGCCGGCCAAGGCGTTTGCCGTCATCGTTACCAGCGTCTTCTATGTCGTGAGCTTTATCGGCACGCGCGGCCTGCTCGGTTGGGCGAGCACCGAGAGGCTACCGGCCCACTTCAAGCTGTTGCAGGCCCGGATCGTGGACCCTCACACCTTGGAGGGCGATCCCGGCTCGGTCTATCTGTGGGTCGAGGCGCTTGACGACGATAATCGCCCGAACGGCGTACCGAGGGCCTATCGGCTTCCGTATAGCGATGCGTTGGCGGAAAAGACCCACACGGCGGAAAATCAAATCGCGGCCGGACACCCGCAGGGCGGTCGCGCCGCCGATTTCGGAACCGGCGACGGCGGGTTGATCGATGCTGCGCGGGAATACATTCTCCCGCGGACCATTATCGAGACATCGGGCGGCGATCCATCGACCGGAGAATTCAAAGCCGCTGCGCAGGCAGGGGATAGGGTGTCGTTCTCGCCCCTGCTTCCCCCACGGATGCCGCCCAAGGATCAGCAATAGGCGTGCGGTCCCATCGCAGGTCGGAAAACATCTTTCCGCTGTCGCATCCTGTTTGATATCCCTCAACCCACGTGCTGCCCACGGGCGGTATGGTTGAGGGTGGAGGAGAACGCGTGCTGCTGGCCCTGTTTGCCGATATCCATGCCAACCAGCAGGCCTTCGACGCCTGTCTGGAGGCGGCGCGTGCGCGGGGCGCCGAGCGGTTCATCCTGCTCGGCGACTTCGTCGGCTATGGAGCCGATCCGGAATGGTCGGTCGACACCGTGATGCGGCTGGTCGAGCAGGGCGCGATTGTCGTGCGCGGCAACCACGACAATGCGATCGGCACGCCGAGCGAGAGCATGAACGAGGTGGCGCAGGCCGCGATCGACTGGACGCGCGGTCGCCTCAACGCCACGCAGCGCGCTTTCCTGGCCGAACTGCCGATGCTCGCGGACGAGGACGACCGGCTCTATGTCCATTCCGAGGCCTCCAATCCCGCGCGCTGGCACTATGTGCAGTCGACCGCGGATGCCGCCCGCAGCATTGCCGCCACCAGCGCGCTGGTGACGTTTTGCGGGCACATCCATCGTCCGGCACTGTACTCGATGTCGGTGACCGCCAAGATGACCAGCTTCGTGCCGACGTCGGGTGTCGGCGTGCAGCTGCTCAAGGGCCGGCGCTGGCTCGCCGTGCTGGGCTCGGTCGGACAACCGCGCGACGGCAACCCGGCGGCGTGCTTTGCGACCTACGACACCACGACACGCGAGCTCACCTATTGCCGTGTCGGTTACGACGTCGAGACCGCAGCCAACCGGATCAAGGCGAACGGTCTGCCGCGCTGGCTCGCCGATCGGCTGTCGGAGGGCAGGTGAACCGATGGCGGCATCCCTGATCGCGCCCGGCGCCGTCATCGACGGCTTCACCATCGGCGAATGTGTGCACCATGGCGGCATGGCGACGCTGTGGACCGTGACACATCCGGATATCGCATCGCCGCTCCTGATGAAGATTCCGCGCGTCGCGGAGGGTGAGGATCCGGCCGCCATTGTCAGCTTCGAAATGGAGATGATGATCCTGCCGCGGCTCAAGGGAACGCACGTGCCAGCTTGCTTTGGCACCGGCGATTTCGACCGTCAGGCCTATGTCGTGATCGAATGCATCCCCGGCGAAACGCTGTATCGCCGGCTGCCGGCCTTGCCGCTTCCGTACGACGAGGCAAGACTGCTCGGCGTGAAGATCGCCGCGGCGTTGGCGGACCTGCATCGTCAGAACGTGATCCATCACGACATCAAGCCGTCGAGCATCATGTTCCGTGCGACCGGCGAGGCTCTGCTGATCGACTACGGCCTGTCGCACCACAACCACCTGCCTGATCTCTTGCAGGAGGAGTTCCGCGTGCCCTTCGGCACCGCGCCCTATATGGCGCCCGAGCGGTTGTTCGACATTCGCGACGACCCGCGCAGCGACATCTTTTCACTCGGCGTGCTGCTGTATTTTTTCACGACCGGCACGCGACCGTTCGGTGAGACTGAGACCATGCGCGGCATGCGGCGCCGGCTGTGGCGCGATCCGCAACCGCCGCGGAAACTTAAATCCGACTATCCGCCCTGGCTGCAGGAGATCGTGTTGCGATGCCTGGAGATCGAGCCGGCGCGACGTTATCCGACCGCCTCGCAGCTTGCCTTTGATCTCGGCCATCCCGACCAGGTCAAGCTGACGGCGCGCGCCGAACGGCTGCACCGCGATCCGCTGTTGACGGTGTGGCACCGCCGTTTCAGCCAGGGCGTCATGATGCCAAAGCCGAAATCCGACATCGCTGCCCAGCTTGCGGCGAGCCCGATCGTTGCGGTCGCAGTCGACACCACCGAAGGCTCGGACGAAACCAACGCGGCGTTGCGGCAGACCGCGAAGCGAATTCTGGCGACCTTGCCCGAGGCCCGCCTTGCCTGCCTCAACGTGTTGAAGCTCGGCCGGCTCACCATCGACCGCACCCTCGACGAGGAGGGGCATAACAAGCATGTCGATCGCCTGGTTGCGCTGAAGCACTGGGCCTCGCCGCTCAAGCTCGAGGAGAACCGGCTCACGGTGCATGTGCTGGAGGCGGTCGATCCGGCCTCCGCGATCCTCGAATTTTCCGGAATCAACCAGGTCGATCACATCATCATCGGCGCGCGGGAGAATTCCACGCTGCGTTCGCTGTTGGGCAGCGTTTCGTCCAGGGTCGCCTCCGAAGCGCGCTGCACGGTCACGGTGGTGCGGTCGCCGCGCGTCGCGGGCGCACAACAGCCGGATGACCGCGATATGCCGCCGGTTTTCTAGACCGCTTCGCCGCGCGCCAATGCGGCGGCGTTGCGGATCGCCGAGATGTTTGCCTTGTAGGCTTCCATCGTGCCGCCTTTGAACACGGCGGAGCCGGCGACGAACGCGTTCGCGCCGGCCGCCGCAAGCTGTCCGGCAACGTCGGGGCCGACGCCGCCGTCGACCTCGATGTCGATAGGACGGCCTGCCGTCATCGCGCGCAGGTCGCTGATCTTGCCGAGCGCGGACGGGATGAAGGCCTGACCGCCGAAGCCGGGATTGACCGACATGACCAGCACGAGGTCGATCATGTCGATGACATATTCGATCGTGGAAGCGGGCGTGCCTGGATTGAGGGAGACGCCGGCCTTCTTGCCCAGCGCCCTGATCGCCTGTAGCGAGCGATGCAGATGCGGGCCGGCCTCGGCATGCACCGTGATGTGATCGCAGCCGGCCTTGGCGAAGGCCTCGAGATAGGGATCGGCCGGCGCGATCATCAGATGCGCATCGAAGATCTTCTTCGTATGCGGCCGCAGCGCCTTGATGACGTCGGGCCCATAAGAGATGTTCGGGACAAAATGCCCGTCCATCACATCGAGATGAATCCAGTCGGCGCCGGCGGCATCGACCGCGCGGACTTCCTCCCCGAGTTTGGAAAAATCGGAGGCCAGGATCGAGGGCGCGATGACGAGGGGACGTGAGGCGAGGGCCATGGGCAGCTTCCGGCGCGTTTTCGAATGTCCGCCTAACACGCGCTTGGGGGAGGGGCAAATAAGCGCGGAAAATTCTGCCGCAGCGGCATGATTTGCCTGGGGAAACCGGTCAGTCGGAATGGCGGAAACCCATATTTCATCGGCATTTCTGCCGCTGGCACGGGCTTTGCTCACCAGGTTCCGGAAGTATGCGTCGGCCGCGTTAACAGGCCGCGGAGTTTGACTATGTTGCCAGCCCTTAGTGCCGCCTCGTCCGTTCTGGACGCCATTGCGTCGCTGACGTCCTCGAAATCGTCCTCGGCGCAGTCGGGCCAGACGGTGCCGAGCCCGTTCGATATCCCCGGTAGTGCGACGGCCCAGACCGGCACTGCTTCGTCACAGTCGAGCGGCTTTTCCCAGATCTCGCCGCAGACCATGAGCGCGCTGATTGCGGCGCAGGGCGATGCGACCAATACGGCGCCGACCAATCCTTCGGATGCACTGCAGGACCTGTTCTCACAGATCGACGGCAATGGCGACGGGTCGATCACCAAGACGGAATTCGAGAACGCGCTCGGCGCCGGCGGGACGAACACGGCCGCGGCCGACAAGGTGTTCGGCGAACTCGACACCAATGGTGACGGCAGCGTCAGCCTCAACGAGATGAAATCGGCGCTGCAAGGTAGCCATCACGGCCATGGCCATCACATGCATGCGCACGGTGGCGGCGGCTCTGGTGGTAGCGACGGAAGCAGTGATTCCAGCAGCGACCCGCTGTTGCAAGCATTGTCTGGCGCGTCCAGCACCTCCGTGACCAACAGCGACGGTTCGACTACGACCTCGATCACCTATGCCGACGGCTCGAAGGTCAGTCTGACGTCGCCGGCCGCGTCGACGACGTCATCGGCCAACAATAGCGCCACCTCGACCTACAATCTGGTCGAGAAGTTGATCCAGCGCGAGGCGCAGGCACTGTCCGCGTCGGTCGCCTCCTCGCTCTCGGTGAGCGTTTAAAACACTTTTCCCCTCATGGTGAGGAGCGTCGTACTTGCGACGCGTCTCGAACCATGAGGCCCCGATATTGGCCTCGTCCTTCGAGACGCGGCGGAGTTTATCATCGGGCCGGCCCAAGAGGGCCGGACCCGTTGGCACTCCCCAGGATGAGGGGAGAGAGTCACCCAAACCGATCCTTCCACGCGGGCATGGCACCCGGAAACGGCAACGCCGTCGCCGTGAATACGCCGCGGGCGATGGCGCGCGCCAGCGCATTGGCTGCGACCATGCCGAGCTCGGTCATGCCAAAGACCGGATCGATCGGTTTCTCGCAAGTCGCGGCCGCGAATACCGTGTCGCCGTCGGTTGGCGCGTGAACCGGATAGATCGCACGCGCCATCCCGGTTTGCGCGATCATCGCCAGCCGCTTGGCTTGCGCCTTGGTCAAGATCGCATCGGTCACAACAGCGGCAATGGTGGTGTTCTCGACGGCAGTCACAGCGGGGCCGCCTTTGATCCGCGCGGCCAGCATGTCCGGAGTAAATGCAGCGGGCAGGCCGCGCCCGCCATACTCGCCGTCCAACTCAAAGGGCGCGGCCCAGAACCACGGACCGTCGCCGACGGTGACGCTGCCGACCGCGTTCACCACCGCAAGTGCTGCGACCGAGGCGCCCGTCGCGGTCTTCGCCGAGGCCGAGCCCAGGCCGCCTTTGAAGGTGGCGGTCGTGGCGCCCATGCCGGCGCCGACACTGCCCAGAGCGAAATCGCCGGATGATGCCGCAGCGGCGGCCTGGTAGCCGAGATCGCGATAGGGTGGAAAACGTCCCCAGCGCTTGTCGCCGCCGTTCAGGAGGTCGAAGCAGATCGCGCCCGGAACGATCGGAATCACGGCGTCGCGGATTTTCAGGCCGCGCCCCTGTTCGGCCAGCCAGGCCTGCACGCCGCCGGCCGCATCGAGGCCGAGCGCCGAACCGCCTGAAAGCGTGATGGCATCGATGGTCTCGACCATGCTCTCGGGCCTGAGCAACGGTGCTTCGCGGGTTCCGGGCGCGCCGCCGCGGACGTCGATGGCGGCAACCGCGGGGCGATCGAAGACGATGGCGGTGACGCCGGAGGCGAGCTTTGCGTCGTCGGCATGACCGACGCGGACGCCGGCAATATCGGTCAACAGGTTCCTCAAAACGATCACTCCGGCACGAATGCCCTCGACGCGGCACAGTATCGGCCACCCAAGGGGAAGGGCAACAATATTGCCGCAACCCGCGGTCCGATCTGCAACCTGGCGCGACGCGCCAATCCCTCGCTCGTGACCAGGCTGCAGAATTGCGCGGTTGAAATCTTCGACCATTGGTGGGCATCATGCTACCCACTTGAATGTTGCGAGGAGGCCGGGCGTGCCCGACGCTTCCATATTTCTGGTAGAGGACGAGGCCCTCGTCCGGATGTCACTCGCCTCGATGGTGGAAGAGCTCGGCCACCGCGTGGTCGCGGAGGCGGGCACCATCAAGGAAGCCGGCGCCATTGCCATGACCGGCGTGTTCGACCTCGCCATCCTCGATATCAACATCGACGGCCTCGGCATCGATCCGGTCGCGCATGTGATCGAACGCCGCGGATTGCCGTTCCTGTTCGTGACGGGCTACGGCGCACAATGGCTGCCGTCGCTGTTTCGCCGGCGGCCCGTGCTGGAGAAGCCGGTGTCGCTGGAGCGACTCAAGGATACCATCGACAAGCTGCTCGCTAACGGCTCAGCGCCACCCTGATCATGCGCGCAAGCTCGGGCTTGCGGTAGGGCTTGGCGAGCAGCAGCACGCCGGCATCGAGCCGTCCGTGATGAACGATGGCGTTCTCGGTGTAGCCGGAGGTGAACAGCACCCGCAGCGCCGGTCGCATTTGCGTCGCCGCCTCGACCAGCTGGCGGCCATTCATGCCGCCCGGCATGATCACATCGGTGAACAGCAGGTCTATCGGCACGCCGCTTTCGACCAGCTTCAGCGCCTCGGCGGCGTTGGCGGCCTGCAGCGTGCCATAGCCGAGGCTCGCGATCTGCGTGATGACATATTTGCGCACCAGCGCGTCATCCTCGACGACGAGGATGGTCTCGTTGCCGCCGCGCACGTTCGACGAGGCCTCCGCTTCGCCGGCGGTTTCCGTCAGCCCGCTGGAGCGCGGAAGGTAGATCTTGACGCTCGTGCCATGATCGACCTCGCTGTAGATCTTGACGTGGCCGCCGGACTGCTTGACGAAGCCGAACACCATGCTCAAACCCAGGCCAGTGCCCTTGCCGACGTCCTTGGTGGTGAAGAAGGGGTCGAACACCTTTTCGAGATTTGCCGGCGAGATGCCTTCCCCGGTATCGCTCACCGCGACCATGACGTAGTTTCCGGGTACGACGTCGCTGAAAATGCTGGCATAGCCTTCGTCGAGATAGACGTTGCGCGTCTCCAGCGTGATCTTGCCGCCATGCGGCATCGCATCGCGCGCATTCAGCGCCAGATTGAGGATCGCGGTCGTGAGCTGGTTCGGATCGGCAAGCGCCGGCCAGGTGTCCTCCGACAGTTTCGGCAACACCTCGATCTGCTCGCCAAGCGTGGGATGCAGCAGCTTGGCGGCCTCCATCGCCAGTGCGTTGACGTCGACCTCGCGCGGCTGCAGCGGCTGCTTGCGCGCAAAGGCGAGCAGATGCTTGGTCAGTTGCGCGCCGCGCTCGGCGGCATCGTCGATCAGTTTGGCGATCGAGGCAAGCTCCGGCCGGTCGGCGACGGCGTCACCGAGAATGCCGATGGTGCCGGTGATGACGGTCAGGATGTTGTTGAAGTCGTGGGCGACGCCGCCGGTCAACTGGCCGACCGCGTCCATCTTCTGCGCCTGCCGGAACTGGGCCTCGGCGGCCTGCTTCTCAGTCAGGTCACGGCCGATGAAGAAATGCCGCCGCACCGGCTCCGACCAAGTTCCCATCCAGTTCAGGAAAACGACGCGGCCGTCTTCCTTGTGCCGGTAGCGCGCCTCGAAATTGCGCATCTGCTGGCCGCGGCGCGCGGAGCGCATTTCATTCCGGGTGTTGTCGAGGTCTTCGGGATGGATGAACTCGATCGCGCTACGTCCGACCATCTCCGAGGGCTCGAAACCGAGAATGGTGCGGGAGCTCGGGCTGACCTGGACGAAATTGCCGGCGGTATCGGTCACCAGAATCAGGTCCTGCGAGGTCTCGAAGATGCGCTGGCGCTCCTCGATCTCCTGATGCAGCGCCCTCTCGGTCAGCTTGCTCTCGGTGATGTCGCGCGCTGTCTTCGACGCGCCGACGATCCAGCCCGCGGCGGAGCGGATCGGCGAGACGCTCAGCGAGACATGCACCTCGCGGCCGCTCCTGTGCAGGCGCAACGTCTCGAACTGCTCCAGATACTCGCCTTGGCCGATGCGATCGAGGATGTTGCCCGCTTCGGCCTGCCGATCCGGCGGTACGATGAAATCGATGTGCTGGCCGACCGCCTCGTCGGCCGAATGGCCGAACAGCCGTTCGGCGGCCTTGTTCCAGGCCGTGATCGCGCCGTCGAGGCCCAGGGTGATGATGGCGTCGTTGGAGGACTCCACCACCGCGCTGAACAGTCGCTCGCGCTCGGTATGCTGGTCGCGTTCGAGCGCCGACTGCCGGCGCAGGGCGCGCACCAGGCGCGACATCTGCGTCTGCAATGCGACATTGTCGACCAGCAGCACCGCCAGCACGAAGCTCGCCGCACAAAGCCCGTACATGCGCCCAGCATAGAAGCCGAGGTCGAACCGCGCGACGTTGACGATCGCCGACAGCGCGATGTCGAACAGCCACGCACAGAGCACGACCATCAACCAGACGTCGATCACCGAATGGGGCGTGCGAAAATACAGCACGGTCAGCGCCGCCAGGCTGAAGAACCAGACCGTGCACACCACGACGATCATGGTGAGGGTGTAGCGTCCGCCGTTCAGCAGCGTCGGAAGCGCGTCGTGCCGTTCGGTGACGAGCCAGCTGAAAGCGGCCATTGAGATGACGACCGCAGCGACGCTGGAAAGAATGGCCTTGCCGGCGGACTGGCGCACCCGCGGACCGCCATCGCGGCCCTTGGAAAGTGCATAACCCAGCACCAGGAGCGGGAAGACGCCGTGCCAGATCATGTAGAGCCAGACGGTGGTCTGGGACCCGCCGCCCAATAATCCCTCGGGAGTGAACAGGCCGGGAAAAGACAGCGCGTGGGTGAAGGCGGCGGCGGCGGTGAAGAGATATCCGGTCGCGAGCAGCAGCAGCGCCCGGGTGTGCAGCGCGCCGAACTGCGAATAGAGCAGGACCGCCGTGATGATGTCATTGACCGCCAGCGCCGACTGGTAGCTTGCGACGAAGGCGGGAACCGGCGTCAACGGCACGCCGGCATAGGGAACGGCAAGGACGAACAGAAGGATGGAGATGCTGACCACGACCAGCGCCAGCCTTCGATCCGCCTTGCTGGCGGGAAGAGTGGAGAGGAAGATATTGCGGTCGCTAGGCGCCAGCATGCGGTTCCGGGACTTCGATAATCCGACAGGCTATGACATTGCGGACATTTCCGATCGAATCAACCTCTCCTCACTTATAGGCCGACAGGCCGAATCCCGTCAGCAGCGCCGGGAGCGGCTGCATGGTCCGAAACGAAAAACGCCCCGGCGAGCCGGGGCGTTTGAAATCGCAGGAGGTCTACCGAGGTCAGGAACCCTTCGGGTTGATCTCGGTGTAGCCGCCCTTGCTGTCCCAACGGTAGACGACGTAGTCGAGCAGCTTGATGTCGCCTTTGGAGTCGTACTCGATCGTGCCGATCACGGTATCCCACGAACCCGCCTTGATCGCGTCCATCACCTTCTTCGGGTCGGTCGTGCCGGCCTTCGCGGCCGCCTTCGACCAGATCTGGAAGGCAGCATAGGTGTAGAGCGTGTAGCCCTCGGGATCGATGTTCTTGGCCTTGAACTTCTCGACGATCGCCTTCGCGGTCGGCTTGTTGCGCGGATCGGGACCGAAGGTGAAGAGCGTGCCTTCGGCATCGGGGCCGGTGATCGAAGCGAACTCCTTGTCGGCCAGCGCATCGCCCGCCATCAGTATCGTCTTCAGGCCTTGCGCGCGCATCTGACGCACGATCAGGCCGGACTCCTGATGGTAGCCACCGACATAGACCAGATCGATATTCTCGGCCTTCAGGCGCGACACGATGGCGTTAAAGTCCTTGTCGCCCTTGTTGTAGGACTCGAACATCTTTTCGGTGACGCCGGCCTTGTTGAGCGCCTTCTTGGTCTCGTCCGCGAGCCCCTTGCCGTAGGTGGTCTTGTCGTTGAGGATCGCGATGTTCTTGCCCTTAAAGGCCTTGGCAATGTAGTCGCCGGCCACCGAGCCCTGCTGGTCGTCACGGCCGCAGACGCGCGCCACGTTCCAGAGCTTGCGTTCGGTGAACAGCGGGTTGGTGGAGGCCGGCGTAATCTGCAGCACGTTGCCGTCGGCATAGGCTTCGGACGCCGGGATCGACGACGACGAGCAGTAGTGCCCCGCGACGAACGGAATCTTCGCGCTGCCGATCTTTTCCGCCACCGAGCGGGCCTGCTTGGGATCGCAGGCATCGTCCTCGACGTCGAGCGCGAGTTTCTTGCCGAGCACGCCGCCGGCGGCGTTGAGATCGGCCACCGCCATTTCGGCGCCGTTCTTCATCTGCCGGCCGAACGCGGATTCGCCGCCGCTCATGGGGCCCGCGACTGCGACCGTAAGGTCCTGGGCCAAGGCTGCCGTCGAAAAGGCTGCCGTCGAGAGCGCCAGCGACGCGCCAAGTGCCAGACCGATGAGCTTCACTGATTTCATGGGAGATCCTCGCAGGGCTGAAAGGACCCGGGCAGGCCGGGTTTGGAAAGCACGCCATTCTCGGCTGATTTTAGGGCGAAGTCATCGGCAATTTTCGGGCAAATGGAGGGCCTTTAGCAGCATCTTGCCGCACCGACTGATCAGCCCCGCCGGCCGCCCTCCAGATAAGCGGCGCGGATTTCCGGCCGCTCCAGCAACTCGTTGCCGGTTCCCTTCAGCGTGATCAGGCCGTTGACCATGACATAGCCGCGATGGGCGAGTTTGAGCGCATGGTTGGCGTTCTGCTCGACGACCAGAACGGTGAGGCCGTCCTGCCGGTTCAAGGTGCGGATGGCGTCGAAAATCTGGCGCGCGATCAGGGGCGCCAGTCCGAGCGACGGCTCGTCGAGCAACAGCAGGCGCGGCCGGCTCATCAGGGCGCGGCCGATCGCGAGCATCTGCTGCTCGCCGCCGGAGAGCGTGCCGCCGCGCTGGGTCATGCGCTCCTTCAGGCGCGGGAACAACGCGAACACCCGCTCCAGCCCACTCGCGCGCTCGGCCTCGCTGCAGTCGGTCGCGTCCGCGCCCATCTGCAGGTTTTCCGCCACGCTCATGCGCGGAAAGATGCGCCGACCCTCGGGCGACTGCGCGATGCGCAGCCGCGCGATCTCATGGGTCGGAACAGCGGTGATGTCGCGACCGTCGAACATGATCTGGCCCGCGCGAGCGCGCGGCCGGCCGAAGATGGTCATCATCAGCGTCGATTTGCCGGCGCCGTTGGCGCCGATCAGAGCGACGATCTCGCCGGCATTGATGTCGAGGTCGACGCCCTTCAGCGCCTCGATCTTGCCGTAGGCGGCGCGCAGCGACCGGATCGCGAGGAGGGGCGCGCTCACGTGCCGCTCTCCATCACGGCGATGGCTTCTTTTTCGTCGGCGCCGAGATAGGCGGCGATCACCTTGGGATCGTCGCGCACTTGCTGCGGCGCGCCTTCGGCGATCTTGACGCCGTAGTCCATCACCACGATGTGGTCGGAGATTTCCATCACCACGCTCATGTCGTGCTCGATCAGCAGAATGGACGTCCCCTGTTCGCTGCGGATCGACAGCAGCAGCTCGCTCAAGGCCGCGCTTTCGCGCGCGTTGAGGCCGGCGGCGGGCTCGTCGAGGCAGAGCAGTGCCGGCTCCGTGCACATCGCGCGCGCGATCTCGAGCCGCCGCTGGTCGCCATAGGGCAGGTTGCCGGCGGCATCGTCGGCGCGATCGAGCAGGCCGATGCGCTCCAGCCAGAATTTCGACAGATCGATCGCGCCTTTCTCGGCGCTACGCCAGCCGGGCGTGCCGATCAGCCCGAGAAAGGTCAGGCCCGAAGCCCGCATCAGCGTGTTGTGCTGCGCGACCATCAGGTTTTCCAGCGCGGTCATGCCGGGGAACAGGCGGATGTTCTGGAACGTGCGCGCGACCTTGGCCTGTTTGGAGATGCGAAAGTCATTGAGCCGCTCCAGCGCGATCTCGCTGCCGCCCTCATGCGCCAGCCGCATGGTGCCGCCGGTCGGTTTGTAGAAGCCGGTGACGCAGTTGAACACCGTGGTCTTGCCCGCGCCGTTCGGTCCGATCAGCGCGGTGACCTTGCGGCGGCCGGCCGCGAACGACAGGTCGTTGACCGCGACGATGCCGCCGAAGCGCATGGTGAGATGGTCGACGGACAGGATGTTGTCGCCGCTCATCCGTGTCCCTCCTTGACGAGGTCGGACGAGATCGCCTGCAACTCTTTCAGATAGACGGTCGGCGCACGGTGGCCGATGATTCCGCGCGGGCGCCAGATCATCAGCAGCACCATGGCGAGGCCGAAGACCAGCATGCGGTATTGCTCGAGTCCGCGGAACAGCTCGAAGCCGCCGATCATGGCGAGTGCTGCGAGCGCCACCCCGAGCTGCGAACCCATGCCGCCGAGCACGACGATGGCAAGCACCAGCGCGGATTCCTGAAACGTGAACAACTCCGGACTGATGAAGCCTTGTCGCGTGGCAAAGAACGCACCGGCGAAGCCGCCGAACAGCGCGCCGGTGGCAAATGCCGTGAGCTTGGTCGTGGTTGTGTTGATGCCGAGTGCGCGGCAGGCGACCTCGTCCTCGCGCAGCGCCTCCCAGGCGCGGCCGATCGGGAGCCGCCGCAGCCGGATCGTCACCCAGTTGGTCAGCAGCGCCAGCGCCAGGATGATGTAGAACAGGAACACGATGCGGTGCGTCGGCGAGAAGTCGATGCCGAGCTTCGCCGCGAGCCCGTCATCGCCCGGCGTTAGCGGAATGCCGAAGAAGGTCGGGCGCGGGATGCCGGATACGCCGTTCGGTCCGCCCGTGAGCGACTGCCAGTTGATGATGACGAGGCGGATGATCTCGCCGAAGGCAAGCGTCACGATGGCAAGATAGTCGCCGCGCAGGCGCAACACCGGAAATCCGAGCAGCACGCCCCAGAACGAGGCGAGGATGCCGGCGAGCGGCAGGCAGACCCAGAACGACAGGCCGAAATTGGTGGCGAGCAGCGCGTAGGAATAGGCGCCGACCGCGTAGAAGGCGACATAGCCGAGGTCGAGCAGGCCGGCCAGGCCGACCACGACGTTCAGGCCCCAACCCAGCATCACATAGGTGAGCACGAGGATGCCGAGGTCGAGAATGTAGCGCTGATTGTAGAAGATGACGGGGACGAGCAGGGTAAAGATCAGCAGCGTCGGTGCAACGAAGCGGCCTGCGACCGCGATTGCGTTCTGGACGACGGGTGGAACGATCTGGCGCTGGTCCGCCGGTCCCAGCCATTGCCGCAGCAATTCGATCGCGATGCTGCCGCCGAATACGGCCGCGACGATCGCGGCGAGATCGCCAAACCGCGTCCAGTAGATCAGTTGCCCGGTGGGACCGGCTTCGGTGCGGATGCCGATCATCAGCGAGAACAGCACCAGGGCGACGAGTGCGGAGATCAGCGCCTTCTTCAGGATGAACGGAATCGCCGGAGCTCGCGTGGCCGGGTTCGAGTCGGGCGCCGATGTCGTCACCGCGGCAATCAGACTTTTTCGACTTCAGGCCGGCCGAGCAGGCCGGTTGGAAGGAAGATCAGCACCACGATCAGGATCGAGAAGGCGGCGACGTCCTTGTACTCGACCGAGAAATAGGCCGACCAGAACGTCTCGATCAGGCCGATCAGGAGTCCGCCGAGCATGGCGCCCGGCAGCGAGCCGATGCCGCCGAGCACCGCCGCGGTGAAGGCCTTGATGCCCGCGACGAAGCCCATGAAGAAATCGACCAGGCCGTAATACAGCAGGTACATCATGCCGGCGACCGCGGCGAGTGCAGCACCGATCACGAAGGTCATCGAGATGGTGCGGTCGACATCGACGCCGAGCAGCGCCGCCATGGTCTGGTCCTGTTCGCAGGCGCGCATGTCGCGGCCGAGACGCGTGCGCGAGACCAGCCAGGTGAAGATCGCAAGCAGGACGATGGTGGTGACGACGACCACGATCTGGACGTTGGAGAGCTGCACGACGAAGCCGTTGCTCTCGGCAAGCTGGTGGCCGCCGGTGATGATCGGCGGCACCGGCTTGACGCGCGCGCCTTGCGCGATCTGCGAGAAATTGATCAGCACAAAGGACATGCCGATCGCCGACAGCATCGGCGCAAGCCGGAAGGAGTGGCGCAGCGGCCGGTAGGCGATGCGCTCCACCGTCCAGCCATAGAGCGCGGTGATCGCCATCGCGACCAGCAGCACGATCAGCAGGACCACGGGAACCGCGGTCAGCCCGAACGAGATCAGCATCAGGTACGAAATCAGCGCGATGAAGCCGCCGATCATGAAGATGTCGCCGTGGGCGAAATTGATCATGCCGACGATGCCGTAGACCATGGTGTAGCCGATCGCGATCAGCCCGTAGATCGAGCCGAGCACGAGACCGTTGATGAGCTGCTGGGCGAAATAGACCATGGGCTGCGTGGTTCGAGCCGACGCGGCGAGGGTCCCGGCCCCCGGGCGACGCGTCCTGCCGTTTCTTAACAGCGGGAACTTGGGGCGGCAACACCGCGCCGTCTCACCTAAAAGGCTTGTACAGGATTGTTTTTGCAGCTGGTTCCGGACGACACCCCTGCGACAAATCGGCGACACGGAATGACCGTCATGGAACTGCCGTTCCGGCGCAACCAACGGCGGCACAGGAGGTTATCTCCGGCTTCGTTCAACAAGGGAGACCCGAATGAGCAACCCCAATCAGAATCCTGGTCAGCAGAACCAGACGCCCGGTCAGAAGCCCGGCCAGCAGAACCAGACCCCGGGTCAGAAGCCAGGTCAGCAGCAGGGTGGCGGGCAGAAGCCCGGCCAGCAGCAGCAGGATCCCAACCGCTAGTTCGGGCGACGCATGAGCATAGGAAGGCCCTGCCGGAAGGCGGGGCTTTTCTTTTGCGCGAGGCTGCGAATGCCGCCGCGAGATTAAGGTAAATAAAGGGTTTACATTGCCGCTCAAGCTTTAAGCAGGCACGTTCGCCGCAAAGCGCTCGCGCGCATCGACGCGCAGCCGAGAATAGCGGGAAGCGACATGTCGACAAGCTGGCGGATCAGTTCATTCAATGGCGTGCTCTTGGCCGCCTACTTCATCCCGACCTGGACCATCGTCGCCTTCAACATCATGGTCTCGCCGATCCACAGCCTGTTCGATCGGCCGAACATCGCGGTGGGGCTGTTCATCACCGACCATCTGCACCTTGCTGGAACCGGCGCCGTTCGCGCGGCGTGGCTGCTCGCGCTGGGCCGGCTTGTGGTGGTCGCGTTCTTTGCGTTTTTCGTGCTGCTCGCTTTCACGCCGAAGCATCCGCAAGTTCGGTGGTTGCGATGAGGCGCTGTCGATCGCGCTCGGCATCGGCTGCCTTATCAGCTTCGTCAGCATGCTGCTGGCCTCGCTCGCCGGCGAGGGTGGCGCACTGCGCCTGCACGCCAGCGAATTGCTGGTCGTGCTCGGTACGATCATCGTGCTGACGCTCGAGCGTCCGGCCGAGACGGAGGCCGAAGCGCTTCCCGTCAGCGGTTGAGGAGGCCTGCCCCCCCTCCCTTCAGGGGAGGGTGCTGCTATCTCTGCGTCAAGAAACCTGCCACCGCCTCGGTGAAGGCATGCGGCTGCTCGACATTGGAGATGTGGGCGGCATCGAGCAGCGTCATGCTCGCGCCGGGAATCCCGCTTCGGATCAGTTCGCCGGCGGCGACCGTCGTCGACATGTCGTGACGGCCCGCGATGACGAGCGTCGGGCTCTTGAACTTCGGCAACAGCGCGCGCTGATCGAGGGTCGATAACGCCTCGCAGCAGGCGATATAGCCTTGCACCGGCGTCGCCAGCATCATCGCCTTCACGTTGGCGGTGACTTGCGGCTCGCGCTCCCTGAAATCGGCGGTCAGCCAGTTCGCGATCACGGCATCGGCGACAGCCGCCAGCCCGCCTTCTTTCACCGCCTTGATGCGGGCGTGCCAGTTTGACGGATCGGGATAGTAGCAGGCGGTGTTGGCAAGGATGATCTTGCCCATCCGCTCCGGCGCATTGGCCCCCAGCCATTGCCCGACCATGCCGCCCATCGACAAGCCGCACCAATGCACGCGATCGATGTTGAGATCATCGAGGATCGCGAGCACGTCGCGGCCGAAACGCTCCATCGAATACGGCCCGGGCGGCACGCCCGATTTCCCGTGACCGCGGCGATCGTAGCGGATCACCCGGAACACCTGGGTGAGCGCCTTCATTTGCGGCTCCCACATCGCCATGGTGGAGCCTAGCGAGTTCGACAGCATCAGCGTCGGCCCGTTCGAGCGTCCCTCGACGGAGACATTGAGCAGGCAACCGTCGGCATCGATCATCGGCATGGCAATCCACCCCTCGTCATGCGCGGGCTAAAGCGCGAAGCGCGTCTTCAGCCAAATCACCCCGCGCATCCATCCAAAACTCTTCAAGCCGATGGATTGCCGGGTCAAGCCCGGCAATGACATCAGAATGCTACTTCAGCGACGTCAGCAGGCGCTCGATCAACGCTTGCGAGACGCCCTGATAAGCCATCGGCTCGAACAGCGCTGCGATCTTGCTTGCGGAGAGCTTCGCGGTGACTTTCGAGTCTGATGTCAGCACTTCGCGCAAATGTTTCTTCTCGGCAACCGCCGTCTTGCTCGCGGCCTCGACCAGATGATGCGCCTCGCTCTTGCCGATTGTCTCGGCGAGCGCAAAAGCGACAGCCTCCGCCATGATCAGGCCGTGCGCGGTGTCGAGATTGGCGCGCATGCGCGCGACGTCGACCTCGAGTCCTTCGGCAATGTCGACGATCGCGGCCAGAGCGCCCGACGTCACCAGCAGCAGCGCCGGCAAGGTCGGCCATTCCGCATGCCACGGACCGGCGCTGCGCTCATGATCCTGCACCTGTGCGGCAAAGATCGTCGCCGCGAGGTTCGGCGCCATCGTTGCCGCGCCAAGCGCGCTTGCGGCGGCAACCGGATTGCGCTTGTGCGGCATGGTCGACGAGCCGCCGCGGCCGGCGCCTGACGGCTCGAAGGCCTCGCCGACATCGGTCTGCATCATCAGCGAAACATCGCGCGCGATCTTGCCGCAAGTCCCTGACAGGATTGCGAGCACGGAGGCGGCCTCCGCGATGCGGTCGCGATGGGTGTGCCAGGGCGCTTCCGGCAGCGGCAGTTTCAGCTCGCGCGACAACGCTTCCGAAACGGCGAGACCCTTGTCGCCGAGCGCGGCAAGCGTGCCGGCGGCGCCGCCGAATTGCAGCGCCAGCGTTTCGCCGCGCAATCGCTGCAGCCGCAGTTTCGAGCGATGCAGCGCCGCCGCATATTCCGCGAGTTTCAGCCCGAACGGCATCGGCAGCGCATGCTGCAGCCAGGTGCGGGCCACGACCGCGGTGTTGCGATGAGCGCGTGCAAGTTTCGCGAAGCCGGCGATGGCGCGGTCGGCATCTTCGAGCAATACATCGATGCCGGCACGCAACGTCAGCATCGCGGCGGTGTCGATCACATCCTGGCTGGTCGCGCCCCAGTGCACGTAGCGCGCGGCGTCGCTGTTGCGCCTCGCGACGTTGGCCGTGAGCGCCTTCACCATGGGTATCGCGAGATTGCCGGAGCGGCTTGCGGCTTCCGCCAGAGCCGTGAAGTCGAATGCACTCGCGATACAGGCCTTGCTGATCGGATCAGCGGCGCCCGCCGGAATGACTCCGACCTCGGCCTCGGCACGCGCCAGCGCCGCCTCGAACTCGAGCATGTTCTGCAAGGTCGACGCGTCGTCGCAAACGCCGCGCATGGCGGGGCTCGACAGCATCGGCGCGAGCAGGGGAGAGAGGGCGGTGCTCATGGCGCGCGACCTAACCATCCCCATCCGCTCCTGCCAATCCAAATCCGCGGCCTTTCGCGGCTGCGAAACTGCATCTCCGTCCTTCGGAGGGCGGCCTTCCTTTTGGCGATGGCGTGCTTTACTTGGGAAGAACAATGCGACCCTGACCCAGGAGGTCACCATGGCGATGACGATGAACGGCGAAGTCCAGCTTGCGGCCTCGCGCCAGGCGGTGTGGGACAAGCTGAACGATCCCGCAGTGCTGAAGGTCTGCATTCCCGGCTGCGAGGAGCTGGAGGCGACCGACGACCACGGCTTCCGTGCGGTCGCCAAGATGAAGGTCGGCCCGGTCTCGGCGCGCTTCAAGGGCAAGGTCAATTTGAGCGATCTCGACCCGCCCAACGGCTACAGGATCTCGGGCGAAGGCGAGGGCGGTGTCGCCGGCTTCGCCAAGGGTGGCGCAACCGTAAAGCTGTCCGACAAGGACGGCGGTACGCTCTTGTCTTATGACGTCGAGGCGCAGATCGGCGGCAAGCTCGCTCAGCTCGGCCAGCGCCTGATCAACGGCACGGCCAAGAAACTGGCCGACGAGTTCTTTGCGAATTTCGTCAAGGCAGTCCAAGGCTAGCTACGCCTAAAGCCTTGGCAGGCCATGCTTTCCCAAGGTTGCTCAAGACCGGATGGCCCCATATTATGGGTTCCAGTTGATTTCGAGGCCTGCGCGGCCGATATGCGGTGGCGCAGATGGTCCGTGGCGACGCGGACAAAATAGAGAGTGCTGATGGCCAAAGTTTCCCTAGTCGTGAACGGTAATCCCGTAACTGCCAATGTCGATCCCCGCACCCTTCTGGTGCAATTCCTGCGCGAAAATCTGCGCCTGACCGGCACCCATGTCGGCTGCGATACCTCGCAATGCGGCGCCTGTGTCGTGCATCTCGATGGCAAGGCGGTGAAGGCCTGCACCACGCTTGTGGTGATGGCTGACGGGCACGAGGTGAAGACGATCGAGGGGCTCGCGGCCGACGGCGCGCCGCTGCATCCGATGCAGGAGGCTTTTCGCGAGCATCACGGCCTGCAGTGCGGCTTCTGCACGCCCGGCATGATCATGACCGCGGTCGACCTGGTCCATCGCAAGGGCCACGACCTGTCCGATCAGGTGATCCGCGAAGAGCTCGAAGGCAATCTCTGCCGCTGCACCGGCTATCAGAACATCGTGCTGTCGATCGCCGCCGGCGCCAAGGCGATGGCCAAGTCCGACCTCGCTTGAACCGCTCCGCGCCTCGCTGCCCAGGAAAATTTTCAATGTATGACTTCAAATATCATCGTCCCGGCACCGTGCGGCAGGCCGCCAATTTCCTCGCCAAGAACGAGGACGCCAAGGTCATCGCCGGCGGCCACACGCTGATCCCGGTCATGAAGCAGCGCCTCGCAAGCCCGCCGCATCTGGTCGATCTCTCCCATATCGAAGGCCTCAACACGATCGAGATGAAGGGCCGCTCGCTGGTGATCGGCGCGACCGCCAAGCATGCCGAAGTCGCCAATTCCGCTGTCGTCGGCGAGGCGATCCCGGCGCTGGCGCATCTCGCGGGCCTGATCGGCGATCCCGCGGTGCGCCACAAGGGCACGATCGGCGGCTCGCTCGCCAACAACGATCCGACCGCGGATTATCCGGCGGCCGTGATGGCGCTGGGCGCGACCATCGTCACCAACAAGCGCAAGCTCAAGCCGGAGGAATTCTTTCAGGGGCTGTTCACCACCGCGCTCGAGGCCGACGAGATCATCACCAAAGTGATGTTCCCGCTGCCGAAGAAGGCGGCCTACATCAAGTTCCGCAACCAGGCCTCGCGTTATGCGTTGGTAGGCGTGTTCGTCGCCAAGCGTCCTTCCGACGTGCGGGTGGCAGTCACCGGTGCTGGCTCCGACGGCGTGTTCCGACTCACTGCGTTCGAGGAGGAGCTGAAGAAGCGCTTCTCGCACAAGGTGCTCGACGGCCTGACCGTGCCGGCGGATGGACTGAACAGCGATCTGCACGGCAGTGCCGAATACCGTGCGCATCTGATCGCGGTGCTGGCGCGCCGCGCGGTCGAAGCGGCGACCGCGAAGTAACGGGTGTGCAACCCGGCATAACAAGACTGGGACTTTCATGACTGCATCGGCACTGCCTGCATCGGTCGATGCGATGCTCGAAACGTTGACCTCGCGCGGCTATCTCGCCGAGCGCTCCCTTGCGACCGTGACGTATCTGTCGCTGCGGATGGGCCGGCCGCTGTTCCTGGAAGGCGAGGCCGGTGTCGGCAAGACCGAGATCGCGAAGGTGCTGGCATCAGCGCTGAAGCGGAAGCTGATCCGCCTGCAATGCTATGAAGGCCTCGACGTCGCCTCGGCGGTCTATGAGTGGAACAGCGCGGCGCAGATGATCGCGATTCGGCTTGCGGAAGCCGCCGGCGACAGCGACCGCGAGCAATTGTCGTCGGACATCTTCGCCGACCGCTTCCTGATCAAGCGGCCGCTGTTGCAGGCGCTGGAGCCGGATGTCGCCGGCGCACCGGTGCTGCTGATCGACGAGCTCGACCGCGCCGATGAAGCCTTCGAGGCGTATCTGCTCGAAATCCTCTCAGACTTCCAGATTACCATCCCCGAGTTGGGCACCGTGAAGGCGCCTCAACCGCCCATCGTCATCATCACGTCGAACCGGACCCGCGAAATCCACGACGCGCTGAAGCGCCGCTGTCTCTATCACTGGGTCGACTACCCCTCGGCCGAGCGCGAGCTCGCCATCATCAGGAATCGCGTGCCGGGCATTTCCGCAAAATTGTCGCAACAGGTGGTGCGCTTCGTGCAGGCGCTGCGCAACCAGGATTTCTACAAGTCGCCGGGCGTGGCCGAGACCATCGACTGGGCGACTGCGCTAAGCGAGCTCGACGCGCGCTCGCTGACCCCGCAGGTGGTCGGCGACACGCTTGGCGCGCTGCTCAAATATCAGGACGACATCGGGCGAATGCAGGGCGACAATCTGCAGAAGGTTTTGAAGGAAGCGACGAGCGAGGTTTAGGCCGCTCGTCGCGGAACGGTGCGCATGGCCATCAATCATCTGGCGCCTCCGACCGGCAACATGGCCGACAATGTCGTCGGCTTTGCCCGCGCGCTGCGCGCGGCCGGGCTTCCGGTCGGACCGGGCGCCGTGATCGACGCCATGAACGCGCTGCAGGTGATCGAGATCGGCAATCGCAACGACGTGTTCGCCACCTTGCAGGCGATCTTCGTCAAGCGCCACGAGCATGCGCTGATCTTCAAGCAGGCCTTCGACCTGTTCTTCCGCGCCACCGAGGAATGGAAGCACATGCTGGATTCGGTGCCGCTGCCGGATCATGCCCGCAAGAAGCCGCCGCCGGCCTCGCGCCGCGTGCAGGAAGCAATGTCGCAGCCCTCGATGCAAGAGGTGCCGCAGGCCCAGGAGCAGGAGTTGCGGCTGTCGGTCTCCGACAAGGAGATACTGCAGAAAAAGGATTTCGCGCAGATGAGCGCTGCGGAGATCGCTGAGGTGACGCGCGCGATCGAGAAGATGCGACTGCCGCAGGCCGAGCTTCGAACCCGCCGCTACCAGCCCGATGCGCACGGGCTGAAGCTCGACATGCGCCGCACCCTGCGCGGCAGCTTGCGCACCGGCGGCGAGATCATCGACATCCGCAGGCTCGGACGGATCGAAAAGCCTGCGCCGATCGTGGCGCTGCTCGATATCTCCGGATCGATGAGCGAGTACACTCGTCTGTTTCTGCATTTCCTGCATGCCATCAGCGATGCCCGCAAGCGCGTTTCGGTGTTCCTGTTCGGCACGCGGTTGACCAACGTGACGCGGGCGTTACGCCAGCGCGATCCCGACGAGGCGCTGGCAAGCTGCTCGGCCACGGTCGAGGACTGGGCCGGCGGCACGCGGATCGCGACCTCGCTGCACAGCTTCAACAAATTATGGGCAAGGCGGGTGCTGGGGCAGGGCGCCATTGTGCTCTTGATCTCGGACGGGCTGGAGCGCGAGGCGGACACAAAACTGGCCTTCGAGATGGACCGGCTGCACCGCTCCTGCCGCCGCCTGATCTGGCTCAACCCGCTGTTGCGGTTCGGCGGCTTCGAGCCGAAGGCGCATGGCATCAAAATGATGCTGCCCCACGTTGACGAATTTCGTCCGGTGCATAATTTGACATCCATCAAGGAGCTGATCTCGGCGCTGTCGTCCGACCTGCCGCCGCACCATTTCAGCTCGATCCGCTCCGTGGCCTGAAGGAGAGAACCATGCTCAATCGCGACGAGGACATCCTGAAAGCTGCCGAAGATTGGCAGAAGGCGGGCCATGGCGTGGCGCTGGCGACCGTGGTCGAGACCTGGGGCTCGGCGCCGCGTCCGGCGGGTTCGAAGTCTCGTCATTAACGATGACGGCACGTTCCTGGGCTCGGTCTCCGGCGGCTGCGTCGAGGGCGCTGTCGTCACGGAAGCGCTTGATGTAATTGCTTCGGGCAAGCCCAAGATGCTGGAGTTCGGCGTCGCCGACGAGACCGCCTGGAATGTCGGTCTGTCCTGCGGCGGCACCATCCGCGTCTTTGTCGAGAAGGTGGGATCGTGAAGTTAGACACACTCAAGGAGCTCAACGCCGAGCGCGCCGCGCGGCGGCCGGCGATCGTCGTCACGGATACCGCGACCGGCGAGCAGCGGCTGGTGAAGGCGAAGGACTTCGCCGCCGACACCTTGGGTGCCGAGCTCGCAAAAGCCGTGCGCATGGGCAAGAGCGGCAACATCGAGATTGCCGGCAAGAAGCTGTTCCTCAATGTCTACGCGCCGACGGCGAAGCTCGTCATCATCGGCGCGGTTCATATCAGTCAGGCACTGGCGCCGATGGCGCAGTCGCTCGGTTACGACGTCACCGTCGTCGATCCCCGCACCGCCTTTGCCAGCCCCGAACGCTTCCCCGATGTGCCGCTGATCGCGGAATGGCCCGACGAGGCGTTGCCGCCGCTCAACGTCGATCACTATACGGCGTTCGTCGCGGTGACCCACGATCCCAAGATCGACGATCCTGCGCTGCTGCATGCGTTTGCGCGCGACTGCTTCTATATCGGTGCACTCGGCTCGCGAAAGACCCACGCCAAGCGCGGCGAGCGGTTGCGCGCGCAAGGCGCGAAGGAAACCGACATCGCGCGTATCCATGCGCCAATAGGATTGGCGATCGGCGCGGTGTCGCCGTCGGAGATCGCGGTCTCGATCATGGCGGAGATCACCGCGCAGCTTCGCTTGCCGGCCAAGGAAAAAGAGGCGGCGGCATGAAATTCGGTCCTGCCAGTCCGGCTGAGGCGATTGGCGGGGTCACCGTCCACACGCTGCGTCAGGGACCGCTGGTGCTCAAGAAGGGCACCACGATCGGCCCTGCCGAGGTTGCCGCGCTGGAGAAGGCCGGCGTCAAGGACATCGTCGTGGTGCGGCTGGAGCAGGGCGACGTCTCTGAGGACGCCGCCGCCGCTGGTATCGCGCAGGCGGTCACCGGCGACGGCATCAATGTCGAGCGCGCCTTCACAGGCCGCGCGAATCTCTTTGCTGCACGCGCGGGCGTACTGGTGATCGATCGCGCCGCGGTCGACCGCATCAACGCCATCGACGAGGCGATCACGCTCGCGACCCTTTCGGCCTACAAGCCGGTCGTCGAAGGCGAGATGATCGCGACCGTCAAGCTCATTCCCTTCGGCGTCGAAGGCAAGCTGCGCGATGCCGCGGTGCAGGCGGCAGGCACGGGCGCGCTGCGCGTTGTGCCCTACACGATCAAGCGCGTCGGCGTGGTTTCGACCATCCTGCCGGGGCTGGCGCCCAAGGTGATCGACAAGACCCTGCGTGTCACCGCCGAGCGTCTGGCGCCCGCGGGCGCCGCCATCATCGCCGAGCGTCGCGTGCCGCATGAAGAGAAGGCGCTCGCGGCTTCCGTCAAGGAATTGCTCACGCTCGGCGCCGAGATGGTCATTGTGTTCGGGGCGTCGGCTATCGCCGACCGCCGCGACGTGATCCCGGCCGCGATCTCGGATATCGGCGGCGCCATCGAGCATTTCGGCATGCCGGTCGATCCCGGCAATCTGCTGCTGATCGGCAGCGCCGGCGGCGTGCCGGTCTTGGGCGCGCCCGGGTGTGCGCGCTCGCCGGTCGAGAACGGGTTCGACTGGGTGCTGATGCGGCTGCTCGCCGGCATCAAGGTCACGCGTGCCGAGTTGATGGGCATGGGCGTCGGCGGCCTGTTGATGGAGATCGTCACGCGACCGCAGCCGCGCGAGAAACCCGAACTTGAAGACAACCGCAACGTCGCCGCCATCATTCTCGCAGCGGGACGTTCGACCCGGATGGGCGGTCCCAACAAGCTGCTGGCCGAGCTCGCCGGCAAGAAACTGGTGCGCATCGCGGCCGAGCAGGCGTTGGCCTCGAAGGCTTCGGAAGTCATCGTGGTCACCGGTCATCAGGCCGCTTTGGTTGAGCAGGCGCTCGCCGGCCTCAAGGTCAAATTCGTCCGCAATCCCGATTTCGCTGGCGGGCTCGCCAGCTCGGTCAAGGCCGGCATCTCCGCGGTCTCGGCCAAGGCCGACGGCGCAGTGATCTGTCTCGGCGACATGCCCATGATCGATGCCCATCTGATCGATCGGCTGATCGAGACCTTTGCGCCCGACCGAGGCAATCTGATCGCGGTGCCCGTTGCCGAGGGCCGGCGCGGCAATCCCGTGCTCTGGTCGCGGCGCTTCTTCGCCGAGTTGATGACGCTCGATGGCGATATCGGCGCGCGGCACCTGATCGGCAAGCACGGCGCGGCGGTTGCCGAAGTCCCGGTCGAGGGCGATGGCGCCTTCCTCGACATCGACACGCCGCAGGCGCTCGACGCCGCGCGGCGGGGTTAAATCCGCTTCCATCAGGTTCCTGTTCACCAAGTGGAAACCGTCCGACGGCTAGATTCCGCCCGGCCGCTTGGGGAGCTTCCTTTGATCGTTTCGACCGCCGCCGCGCAACGCCGCGCGCTCGTTGTGTTTGCTCTGACCATTGCGCTGATGGGGACGCGCTTCGTCACCCACTCATGGGCTGCGGGTGCCATTGCGGTGGGCAAATGCGGCGCTTATGGCCAGGCCTATGATTATGCCGGCGAGCATGAAGCCCGCTCGGCCGCGCTGAAGCAATGCAAGGGCGACTGCACTGCAGTTTCCATGAAGCGCGCCTGCGCGGCCTTCGCCGTCGACATGAAAAATCCCTGCGGCCCGCACGGCTATGCGGTGCGCCCGCATATTTCGTCCTCGCTCAATGCCGCCACCCGCGAATGCTACAAGTTCGGCGGCAAGGATTGCGTGATTCGCGCCTGGGCCTGCGACGCGAAGGGGTAGTCGTCGTTCCGGGGCGCGCACTTGCGCGAGCCCGGAACCGATAACCACAGGCGCTTATAACCTTGCCGCAGTGGTCGACAGCTTTACTCACCACGTAGGCCTGTGGTTATGGATTCCGGGTTCGCTCGTTTCACTCGCGCCCCGGAATGACAGATGCAATTCGACACCAAGATCGCGGTCGTGGTCCGCACCGACCTCGAGCCATGGCAGAAACTCAACGTGGCTTCGTTCCTGTCCGGCGGCATCGCCGCCACGTTTCCGGAATGCATTGGATCGCCCTACGAGGATGGATCCGGCACCAAATATCTTTCCCTGATCGGTCAGCCAATCCTGATCTACGGGGCCGACCGGGCGGCGCTGACGCGCGCGCTGGAACGGGCGCTCGCCCGCAGCGTGACGCCGGCCGTCTATACCGAGGACATGTTCAAGACGACCCACGACGAGGCCAACCGCGCCGCGGTGAAGGCCGTCGCCCGCGCCGGCCTCAATCTGGTCGGCATCGCCATGCGGGCCGAACGCAAGGTGATCGACAAGATCGTCGACGGCCTGAAATTCCACACCTGACGGCCCTGCCGGCTCCTCACGCCGATGTGAAAGCAGGGTCCATATTGCGCTTGAATATGACTGACTAGTCAGTCATATTATGGCCATGGCAAGAGCAACCAAATCAGCGCCCTTGGGTGAGGCTCGCAGCAGGACCGGCAGCCCGGCCGCTCCATCCAACCGTTCCGAGCGCGCGGCAGAGCGCCGGGCAGCCATCGTGGACGCCGCAATGGAGGAGTTCGTCGTCCGCGGCTTCGCGGCCACGCGACTGGACGACATCGCCAAACGCGCCGGTGTCGCCAAGGGCACGATCTACCTGCACTTCAAGGACAAGGAATCGATGTTCGAGGAGTTGATCCGCACCGCGATCGTGCCGCTGATCGGCACGCTGACCGGACCGCCGCCGGCGGGCGCCTCGATCCGCGACGCGCTGGAAGGTTTTGCGCGGATCTTCATCCAGGAGGTCGCGAGCACGCGGCGTGGCGACATCGTGCGGCTGATCATCGCCGAAGGGCCGCGCTTTCCCGCGATCGCCGATTTCTACTATCGCGAGGTGATCTCGCGCGGGCTCGCCGGCATGCGCGCGCTGATCGAGCTCGCGGTCGCGCGCGGCGAAATTCGCTCAACGGAGCTCGCGCGCTTTCCGCAGATCATGGTGGCGCCCGCGATCGTCGCGGTGGTCTGGAAAACGCTGTTTGAGAAGCACGCACCATTGGACGCGCTCGAAATGTTCCGCGTCCATCTCGATCTGATTTTTGGCGAACGGAGAGCGCCATGAACTTCATATGCACCAAGCTTCTCGCGGCGCTCGCGCTGACGACGCTGGTCGGCTGCAACGAGCCCCGCGATCCGGGCTTCCAGGGTTGGGTCGAGGCCGACATGATCTTTGTCAGCCCCGACAAATCCGGGCGTGTCACCAGCCTCAAGGTTCACGAGGGCGACGAGGTCAAGAAGGGCGAGCAGATCTATTCCGTCGACGACGATTTGCAGCAGGCCGACCTCAACCAGAACAAGGCGACGCTCGCCAACGCGCAGCAGACCTATGACCGCGCGTCCTCGCTGAGCAAGACCGGTTCGGGCACGCAGGCGAGCCTCAACTCCGCGGTGTCGTCATTGCGCGTGGCGGAGGCGCGGGTTGCGACGTCAGAGACGAGGTTGGCGCGGCGGCAGGGCTTTGCGCCAGTCAACGGCACGATTCAGCAGATCTACTTCCGCGAAGGCGAGATGGTGCAGGCGCAGCGGCCGGTACTCTCCATCATGCCGCCCGGCAACATGAAGATCAGGTTCTACGTGTCCGAGAGCGAGTTGCCGAAGCTGGCCGTCGGCGACGAGGTAAAGGTGACCTGCGACAGCTGCGCCGCCGATCTCACCGCAAAAATCTATTTCATTGCGACCATGGCCGAGTATACGCCGCCGGTGATCTACAGCCTCGATGAGCGCAACAAGCTCGTCTATTTGATCCAGGCGCGGCCCTCGCGGCCCGATGCTTTGCGCGTCGGCCAGCCGATCAGCGTCTTTTTCAATCCCAAGACACCCGTCGCATCAAAGCAATGAACAACGCCTCTCCCATCGCCATCGACGTCAAGGGCCTGTCGAAATCCTTCGGCGGCCGCGAGGTCGTGCACGAGCTGTCGATGCAGGTGAAGCGCGGCTCGATCTACGGCTTCCTCGGCCCGAACGGCTCCGGCAAGACCACGACCATTCGCATGCTCTGCGGGCTGCTGACGCCCGATAGCGGCGAGGGCACCTGCCTCGGCTACGACATCAAGCGCGACGCCGACAAGATCAGGCGGCAGGTCGGCTACATGACGCAGCGATTCTCGCTCTATCAAGACCTCTCGGTGCGCGAAAATCTGGAATTCGTCGCGCGGCTCTACGGTGTGCCGGACGCGCGTGGGACGGCACGCGAAATGATCAAGCGGCTCGGCTTGAGCGGCCGCGAGGAGCAGCTCGCGGGCGAACTCTCCGGCGGCTGGAAGCAACGGCTGGCGCTTGGCGCCTGCACGCTGCCCAATCCGCAGTTGCTGCTGCTGGACGAGCCGACGGCCGGTGTCGATCCCAAAGCGCGGCGCGACTTCTGGAACGAGATTCACGCGCTGGCGGCGCAAGGGCTCACCGTGCTGGTCTCGACCCATTACATGGACGAGGCCGAGCGCTGCCATGAGATCGCCTACATCGCCTACGGCCATCTGCTCGCGCATGGCACGGTCGACGACGTCATCGCGAATTCGAAGCTGACCACCTACACCGTCACTGGCGACGATCTGCAGTCGCTGTCGGAGAAGCTGACCGGCCAAGGCGGTATCGACATGGTGGCGCCGTTCGGCACGTCGCTCCACGTCTCCGGCCGCGACAAGGCGGCGCTTGAATCCACCATTGCGCCCTGGCGCGACAAGCAAGGCCTGCATTGGCAACAT
This sequence comes from uncultured Alphaproteobacteria bacterium, assembly GCA_963794775.1. Lineage (GTDB taxonomy): Bacteria > Pseudomonadota > Alphaproteobacteria > Rhizobiales > Xanthobacteraceae > Bradyrhizobium. Next base: position 139,920 of record CAWCGA010000012.1, read on the forward strand.
TCCGAGCCGTCGCTGGAAGACGTCTTCATCGAGTTGATGGGCCGCTCAAAGGACAATTTCCAATGAGCACGGCGGTTGCGGCGAACGAACGGCATGAGGAGGCGAGGGAGCCTGCCTTCGGTTTCTGGCGGCGCAGCTTTGCCATGGTAATCAAGGAGTTCATCCAACTGCGCCGCGATCGCGTGTCGTTTGCGATGATCGTGATGATTCCAGTGATGCAGCTTCTGCTTTTCGGCTACGCCATCAACACCACGCCGCACAATCTGCCGACCGCCGTGCTGCTGCAGGAAAACACCGATCTCGGCCGCTCGGTTCTCAGGGCGTTGGAGAACACCGCCTATTTCAAGTTCACCCGGACCGTGCATGACGTCGCCGAGTTCGACGACCTGCTCAAGTCGGGCAAGGTGCTGTTCGGCGTCGAGATCCCGCGCGGCTTCGAGCGCGCCGTGCGCCGCGGCGATCATCCGGCGCTGCTGGTCGCGGCCGACGCCACCGATCCTGTCGCCGCGGCGGCGGCGTTGGGCTCGCTCTCGGTTGTCGTACAAACGGCCCTACAGCATGATCTCCAGGCTGGCGATCCGCCGTCGATGCCGTTCGAGATCAGGGCGCATGCGCGCTACAACCCGGCGGCGTCCTCGCGGCTCAATATCGTGCCGGGTCTGGTCGGCACTATCCTGACCATGACCATGCTGATCTTCACCGCGCTGTCGGTGACCCGCGAGATCGAACGCGGCACCATGGAGAGCCTGCTGTCGATGCCGATCAGGCCGGTCGAGGTGATGTTCGGCAAGATCATTCCCTACGTTCTGGTCGGCTTCATCCAGGCCGTGCTGATCCTCGGCATCGGCGTGCTGCTGTTCGGCGTGCCCGTGCTCGGCAGTATGGCGCTGCTGGCGCTGTTGACGACGCTGTTCATCACCACCAATCTCTCGATCGGCTACACCTTCTCCACCATCGTGCAGAACCAGCTGCAGGCGATGCAGATGTCGATGATGTTCTTCCTGCCGAGCATCCTGTTGTCCGGCTTCATGTTCCCGTTCGCCGGCATGCCGGTCTGGGCGCAGTATCTCGGCGAAGGCCTGCCCCTGACGCACTACGTCCGCATCGTGCGCGCCATCATGCTGAAGGGCGCGACGCTGGCGAACCTGCAATACGATAGCCTGGCACTGATCGCGCTGATGCTGCTTGCGATGACCATCGCCGTGACGCGCTTCCGCCGCACCCTCGATTGAGGCTATATTTCCCAAGGGAGGGGATTATGGCTGCCATGACTGCAATGACCGGACTTTGGCGGGCGCTCGTCGGCCCGCATGAACCGGTCTCGAAGCAATTCGAGCACATGCTGATGCGCGAGGTGATGCGCACCGAGCTGATCCGGATCCGGGCGGTAATCGTCGTCTCGCTGGTGATCATGGTCAACGTCGCGCTGGTCCATGCCCTCTTTCCCGCCGTGGTCGAAAGCGTCTGGCATGGCGTCAATCCGCGCATCATTTATCGCATCCTGATCGGCCTGATCATCTTCGAGGTGTGGGTCCACACCGCGATCAGCCATCATTTGCAGCGCGATGAGGATTTGAACGTCTACCGCCGCTATCTCGGGGCGCTGATCGAGACCAGTATCCCAACCGTCGTGCTGGCGCTGCAGATCGAAAGCATGGGACCGGTGCGGGCGCTAGGGTTCGTGATGCCGATGGTCTATTTCATCTTCGTCATTCTCTCGACGCTTCGACTCGATTTCTGGCTGTCGGCCTTCACCGGCTTCGTAGCAGCGGCCCAGCTGCTGTATCTGGCGCTGTATTACAAGCCGCTGGTCAACCCCGACCCGGCGCCGGAGATTTACTATCATGTCTCACGCAGCCTGATTCTCTTCACCTGTGGCATCCTGGCGGGCGCGGTCGGCGTGCAGCTTCGCCGCAGCTTTGCCGCCAGCCTTCGTGCCGCCACCGCGCGCGATCGCATCACCAACCTGTTCGGCCAGCACGTCTCGCCTGAAGTGGTGGAGCGGCTGCTGCTGGAGGGCGCCAGCACCGAGAGCGATATCCGCAAGGTCGCGGTGATGTTCGTCGACTTCCGCAGCTTCACCGCCGGCGCGCGCTCACGCTCGCCGCAGGATGTGGTCGACCGCCTCGACGGCGCGTTTGCGGTGCTGGTCGAGATCCTCGACCGTCATGGCGGCATCGTGAACAAGTTTTTGGGCGATGGCTTTCTTGCGCTGTTCGGCGCGCCGTTCGAGGCCGAGGACCCCGCGCATCGCGCCGTCGCGGCGGGGCGGGAGATGCTGGCCGCGATGGAGCACATCAACAAGGACGCAAGCTGGCCGCTGCGGATCGGCATCGGCATTCATTTCGGCGAGGTCGTCGCCGGCAATATCGGCTCGCCCCGGCGCAAGGAATATACCGTGATCGGCGACACCGTGAATTTCGCCGCGCGGCTGGAGGCGCTCAACAAGGACTTCAACTCGCAGTTCCTGATCTCCTCGAGCGTGCGCGATGTGCTCGGCGACGATGGCCGCGACGCGGTTTCGCTCGGCGAGGTGCCGATCAGGGGCTACGACAGGCCGATGACGATCTGGCAGCTGGGATGATTGCACCGAGGTCAATGTTTGGCTTCTAGCCGGCGCCGATGGCGTGTTATTGCAGCACGCTGAACGACCCACTATCGAAGCAAACGAGGGCATCTTGCAGCGACGATACATCACTGTCGACGTTTTCACCGATCGCGCCTTTGGCGGCAATCCGCTGGCGGTGGTGCTGGATGCCGAGGGATTGTCGATCGCGCAGATGCAGGCGATCGCGACCGAGTTCAATTATTCCGAGACGACCTTCGTGCTGCCGCCGAATGACAAGGCGCATGATGCCGAGGTGCGCATCTTCACCGTGAGATCGGAAATACCCTTTGCAGGTCACCCCAATGTCGGCACCGCCTTTGTGCTGGCCTCGCGCGCGAAGTCGCCGCCGGCCCGGCTGTTGTTCGAGGAGAAGGCCGGGCTGGTGCCGCTCGAGATTACGAGCGCAAACGGGAAGGTGGCGAATGCCGAGTTGACGGCGCCGCAGCCCTTGAACCGATTGACCGAGGTGCCGGTCGAAAAGGCCGCGGCCTGCCTCTCGCTGTCGGCTGCCGACATCCGCACCGACCGCCACGTGCCGCACATCATTTCGGTCGGCTTGCCGTTCCTCGCCGTCGAGGTCGCCTCGCGCGAGGCGCTGAAGCGGGCGAAGCCCAATGCGGACGCCTTTGCCCAAACGCTGCCGATCGACGGCAATGACGCCATCTATTTCTACACCCGCGATGTGCCGGCAGCCGAAGCACCCTGCGCGGTGCAGGCGCGGATGCTGCATCCCGGCGCGAGCGGACTCTCCGAGGATCCCGCGACCGGCAGCGCCACCGCCGCGGCCGCAGCCTTGTTTGCCGAACTCGACAGCACCCGCGATGGCGAATTGAAGATGACCATCGGGCAGGGCTTCGACATGGGCCGACCGAGCATCCTGCTCACGCGGGTGCGCAAACAGGGCGGTAAGGTCGTCTCGGCGCATGTCGGCGGTAGCTGCGTATTCATGATGGAAGGGACGCTGACGGTGTAGGTAGCGTAGCCCGGGTGAGCGAAGCGATACCCGGGAATGACCCGGATATCGCTGCGCTCATGCGGGCTACACCTGCCGCCCTCGCAAATTCTCGATCCTGACGCCATTCCGATCTTCAATAATCTCCGCCACCCAGCGCCGGTGACAGTGCTCGTGATCGCGCTCGTAGCAGAGCAGGCACACCGGACCGGCCTTCTTCACCAGCGCGGAGAGCTCGTCAATGCTTTCCTTTGCCTGCGGGGTCTTCAGATGTTTGGCAAAGATCTTCTGCAACGTTGCATAGTCGCCACTGCGCGCGGCGAGGCGACCTTCCTTGGGTGTGCCGAGGCCGGCGAGATGGATATAGGCTATTCCGCGCTCGTCGAGCCCTGTGGCCAGCTGGTTCTTGGAGAAGCCGGGACGGCGCGATGACGTCACCGCGCGGACGTCGACCAGCAGTTTTACGCCGGCATGTTCGAGTTCGTCGAGCACCGCCTTGGACGGCGTCTGCTCATAGCCGATGGTGAAGAGTTTTCTCGCCTTTGCCATTATTTGACCCGCTCGATCAGCTCCATGGCGCCGTGCGGCGCGCGCACCTTGCCCTCGTGGATGACATAGGCATAGACGTCGCGCGGCGCCTTCTTCGCGGCGGGCTTGTCAACGCGCGGCAGGTCGTCGGGTTCACCGCCATCGGCCCAGAGCTGCAACCGCTTGGCCCAGGCATCGAGTTGCTTCGGCGGATAGCAGGTCTTGATGTTGTCGTCGCCCTTCTGCAGCCGCGCATAGACGAAATCGCCGACCACATCTGATATGGCTGGATAGGTGCCGTGCTCGGCGAACACGACCGGCGTCTCGAATTGCCGGAGCAGTGCGATAAAGGCCGGTACGCAGAAGCTGGGATTCCGGACCTCCACCACATGGCGCAGCACGCGGCCATCCATCTTGCGCGGCAGTAGCTCGAGGAACTTGCCGAAATCGACCTCGTCGAACTTCTTCGTCGGCGCGAATTGCCAGAGCACCGGACCGAGCCGGTCGCCGAGCTCCAGCACGCCGGTGTTGTAGAAATGCTTGATGGAATCGCCGGCCTCCGCCAGCACGCGGCGGTTGGTGGTGAAGCGTGAGCCCTTGACCGAGAACACGAAGCCGTCAGGGACCTCGCGCGCCCATTTGCGAAAACTCTCCGGCTTCTGCGAGCCGTAGTACGTGCCGTTGATCTCGATCGAGGTCAGCTTGGAGGCGGCGTATTGCAGCTCCTTCGCCTGCGTGAGCTTGTCGGGATAGAACACGCCGCGCCAGGGCGCGAAGGTCCAGCCGCCGACGCCGATATGGATCTGGCCAGATTTCTTTGACGCAGGGGCTTTGCTCACGCGATCGCTCTCATGTTCCGAAGTTTCCGTTCGGAACAGGATAAGCTAGTTCGCGCCTCCGCCTCAACGATGATGACGACGATGCGACCGAACCGGCACTGCCACGACGCCCGGCGCGTCAACTGCTGCCATCTGGCCGGAATAATAGCCGGGATACATGGGATTGCCGGGGCCGTAGTTCTGGCAATTGGCGTTCGGATAGAACTGGGCGCAGTAGCCGGGGTCCTCGACCACTGCCTGCGCCGAGGCCGGCGTGACGAAGGCTACACCCAGCATCGCCGCGCCCAACATTGCAAATTTGCTCATGACAAAACTCCAATCAGGGGCGCGGGGCCATGTCCGCGCCTGCTCTCGCCGCATAATGGCCATAACACCTGATGTGGTTACGCCATCCGCAACTTCAGGCTACACTGTTTCACAAACAGGAGATCGGGATGCGCACCATCATCACTCTGGCGTTGACGCTTGCCGCCTCGGGCGCGCTCGCCGACGAGCTCGGGGATGCCCACAAGCTCGCGCTGCAGGGCCGTGATTCCTACTGGAACTGCCTGGCGCGCGAATATCAGAGCGACGGCACGAAGAACATGTCGGCGCAGGATTTCACCGCTGATATTGCCAGCGTCTGCCCCTCGGAGCGGCAGAATTTCCGGGTGACGTTGATGGACTATCTGTCGATGCAAAATTCCGATGCCGGGGCAAACCTGACCACGGCGAACCGCGCCATCGAGCTAGCGCAAAAGGACGTCGTCACCGCCTTCGTCCATCGCAAGGGCACGAACTAGCCACATGCTGCGCCGGCTCGCCCTGGCCGACATGGACGAGGCCGCAAGGGTTTTGCGGACATCGTTTGATCAGGCGTTGCCGACGCTGAAGGGCCTGCACACGCCCGACGAGGACCGTGTCTTTTTCCGCGCGCGCCTCTTTGCCACATGCGAGATGTGGGGCGTATTCGCAGGGCAAGCCATGACCGGATTTATCGCCTTTCGCGAGGGTTGGATCGAGCAGCTCTATGTACTGCCGGGCGCGCAGGGGCGGGGTGTCGGGACCTCGCTCCTGAAAATCGCGCAGGACGCCTTTGATCATCTTCAGCTCTGGACGTTTCAACGCAATGCGAATGCGCGGCGCTTTTACGAAGCCCGCGGCTTTGTATTGGTCCGTGAGACTGACGGATCGAACAACGAGGAAAAGGAGCCGGACGCACTCTATTGCTGGACGCGCGAGGGCGCGAAGCACTTTCCGTCGCCCGAGCTTCCGTGATATCCATTCGGTGGGGCGCGAGCTTAGGGATCAATCGGTATGACGTCGGACTCGGTTGCGGGTATCCTGGGCTGGATCGTTGCGGCGGTTGTGCTGGTCATGGCCGTGATCTACGGGCCAATCGGACAGTTCGGGAAGCCATCCAGGGCGCCGGCTGCGGCAACGGCTCCCGCGGCTACGCCCGGGGCGCCGGCTGCACCGGCTGGGCCCAGGGGACCGGTCATCAAGGAAGTCCCGAACTAACCCCTTGCGGAACCGCTTTGTCGTCCCCATATCGATGATCAAGGCGCCGTCGATGCTTTCCCCCGAGTTCCGGTGCCTGGACGACCACGCAATAGCAAGGCAGCGCCGGATGTACGCGCGCCTGTTGTTCGTGGTCGTTGGCATTTTTGGACCGTTTTCTTCCGATTTTGGCGGCTCTGGCCCATTGCTCCGTAGTTCCCGGCGGCTTGGCACGGCGTGAGGCGGCGGATATACGCTTCGCGCATGAATGAAGCCATCAGACCGGGCGCGGAAGCGGCGCAAGCAGGCGCCGGCCTGCCCACGTTGTCGGTCGTCGTCCCCACCTTCAACGAGCGCGACAATGTGCCCAAGCTTTATCGCAAGCTCGAGGCTGCGCTTGCCGGGATCGCGTGGGAAGTGATCTTCGTCGACGACAATTCCCCTGACGGCACCTGGGATGTGGTGCGCGGTCTCGCGCGAGAGGACGTCCGCGTCCGCTGCATCCGCCGCATCGGCCGTCGCGGCCTCTCCGGCGCCTGCATCGAGGGCATCCTTGCCTCCAGCGCGCCGTTTGCCGCCGTGATGGACGCCGATCTGCAGCATGACGAGACGCAGCTGCCGAAGATGCTCGCGCTGTTGCAGAGCGGGCAGGCCGAGCTCGCGGTCGGCAGCCGTTACATCGAAGGCGGCAGCGCGGACAGTTTCGACAAGAGCAGGGCCGGCGCGAGTGCCTTTGCGACCTCCATCGCCAAACGCGTGCTCGGGGTTTCCATCGCCGATCCCATGAGCGGCTTCTTTATGATTCGGTCCGACCGCTTCAGCGAGTTGGCACCGCAGCTGTCGACGCAGGGTTTCAAGATTCTGCTCGACATCGTCGCCACCGCGCAAGGCAAGCTGAGGACCGTCGAGGTGCCCTTTACCTTCGGTTCGCGGCTGCACGGCGAGAGCAAGCTCGATTCCATGGTGGCGCTGGATTTCCTCGGCCTGGTGCTGGCGAAATTCACCAACGACGTGGTGACATTGCGCTTCCTGATGTTCGCCATGGTCGGCGGCACCGGTTTGTTCGTCCATCTCGGCACATTGTTCCTTGGCCTGACCTACTTCGACCTGCCGTTTCCGGAAGCGCAGGGGCTCGGCGCTTTCGTCGCCATGACCTCGAACTTCATTCTCAACAACTTCCTGACTTATCGCGACCAGCGCCTGAAGGGATTTGGCATCCTGCGCGGATTGCTCGCCTTCTATCTCGTCTGCAGCGTCGGCCTGTTCGCCAATGTCGGCGTGGCGTTCTCGGTCTACGACCAGGAGCCGATCTGGTGGCTCGCGGGCGCGGCCGGCGCGCTGATGGGCGTGGTCTGGAACTACGCGATGTCGGGCTTGTTCGTCTGGCGCAAGCGGTAAGCGCTCGATGGCGACGTCCGACTCTCGTCTCGTCCGCAATACCTGGCTGACGATCGCAGCACTTGTGGTGCTGCGGCTGGTGGCCGCCGCCGTCACGCCGCTGACCTTCGACGAAGCCTATTACTGGATGTGGTCGAAGGCGCTGGCCGGCGGTTACTACGATCATCCGCCGATGGTCGCATTGGTGATCCGCGCCGGCACGCTGATTGCCGGCGATACCGCCTTCGGCGTGCGGCTGGTCTCGATCCTGCTCGCACTGCCGATGAGCTACGCCGTGTATCGCGCCGCCGCGATCCTGTTCGGCGGCGTGCGGCTGGCCGCGACCGCGGCGATCCTGCTCAATGTCACACTGATGGCGTCGGTCGGGACGCTGATCGTCACGCCGGACGCGCCGCTCTTGGTTGCTGCGAGCTTCGTACTGCTTGCACTCGCCAAGGTGCTGGAAACCGGGCGAGGGGAGTGGTGGTTGGCGGTGGGCGCCGCGGTCGGCTTCGCGCTGCTGTCGAAATACAGCGCGCTGTTCTTCGGACCTGCGATCTTGATCTGGCTCCTGGTGGCGCCAAAGCCGCGGCGCTGGCTTCTCACGCCATGGCCTTATCTCGGCGGGCTCCTTGCATTTGCGATCTTCACACCGGTCCTGATCTGGAACGCCGAACACCACTGGGTCTCGTTCCTCAAGCAGATCAGCGGTCGCGCCCGGGTGGAAGATTTCCGTCCCACCTATCTGCTCGAACTGGTGCCGGCGCAGATCGCCTTCGCAACACCGCTGGTCTTCATCCTCGGCGCCATGGGCCTGCATGCGCTGGCCCGGCGCAAGACCGGCGCGCAGCCGGCGCGCGTGCTGGTCAATGCGACCTTCTGGACCATCACCGCCTATTTCATCTGGCACGCCCTGCATGCGCGGGTCGAGGCCAACTGGTTTGCGCCGATCTATCCGGCCTTCATGGTCGCGGCCGCGGTGGCCGCCCATCTCGTGCGATGGGAAGGCGGCTTGCAGCGCGTTGCCGACTTTTGCCTGCGCTGGGCCGCGCCGACCGGCATCGTGATGTTCGCGCTGCTGATCGTGCAGGCCGACACCGGATGGCTCACTGGTTATCGGCGTGATGCCACCGTGCGCAGCGTTGGCGTCGGCTGGCGCGAACTGGCCGGCGAGATCGAAGCGCTGCGCAAGCGCACCGGCGCGACCTGCGTGCTCGCGCCTGATTACGGCACCACCAGCTGGCTGGCGTTCTACCTGCCGCCGGGAACCTGCGTCGCGCAGCAGAGCCAGCGCATCCGCTGGGTCAACATGCGCGAGCCAGATGCAGCGCAGCTCGCCGGTTCGCTGCTCTATATCGATGAGATCAAGCCGCGCGCGCAGCTGTTCTTCAAGGACCTGTTCGGCGCTATCGAGGAGATCGCGGAGCTGCCGCGCAAGCGCGGCCCGCTCACCATCGAGACCTACACGATCACGCTGCTGAGCCGTCCGAAGGGCGACGTGTTCGATCGCTCGCCGCCGCCGGAACTGCTTCGCTAGCTCTCACGCCGCGGGCTGTGCCACCGGCTGCGTCGTCGGAGCGATCTCGGCCAGCATCGGATCGCTGCCGTGGATCACCAGCATGTTGATGCCGGCCTCGATGACGGTGTAGCCGCGCAGTTCGAGCCACTGCCGCAAGGTGCCGGCATCGGCCTTGATCTTCTCGATCAGCATCGCCGGATGGCTGCGCTCGATGGTCCGAGCGGCGCCTTGCAGCGCCTCCATCTCCATGCCCTCGACGTCGATCTTGATGAGGTCGACGCGCGGCAGATTGTACTCGTCGAGCGCGAGCTTGCGCACATTGACCAGGTTCTCATAGTCGATGTGCTGGCCGATGAACTCGTTGCCGTTGCGCTTGCGCAGCTCGAGGCTGCCGAAGCTCGACGGCACCAGATAGTTCGGACTGGGAATTTGCATGACGCCGCTTTCCGACGACACCGCGGCGTTGATCGCGAGCGCGTTGAAGCAGTTGTTGATCGCGATGTTGCCGGCCAGCGCATAATAAATGCGCTCCTGCGCCTCGATCGACAGCACCGATCCCCATCCCGTCATCGCCTTCGCCCATTCGATCGTGTGCACGCCGATATTGGCGCCGCAGTCGATCGCCACCACGCCGTCGCCATGATGCTTGCGCCGAAGCGCCAGCAGGTCGAGCACCAGCCTGACCTCGGTCGGATCGAACGACCCCGTCTGCAAAATCTGGAAACCGACACCATAGCCCTGCCGGTCATCGATCATGCGATAGTCGTTGCGGTTGACGATCATCGTGCCGTGGTTTGACGAGGCCAGGACGAAGGCCAGGTTGCGCCCCATGCTCTGCATTGTGTCTCCGGAAAATGGTGAGGCAACGGACGCTACGAATCACCGCAGGAGATTAGCGCGACTGCGACCCGGGAACCATGTTGCACGGAACCCCCGCAAAACCCCGGAACGATTTGTACCGAAATGAGACAACATTTCGGCGCGCCCCACATTCGCCCGCACTTAATACGCATTTAACGAAAAGTCGCCTTAATGACGGCCCGCCTCCCTGCGATGCAGCGCAACGAAATTTGAGCCGTATCGAGGGGAACAAAGTGGAATCGTCCTGGGCGCGAGTGGATGCGTACGAGTAGCGTTGCGTTAGCGGGGCGTCACCGCAGAAAATCATCAGGCAAGGCCGTATCCCACACGCTGTTTGGCGGGGCCGCCGTCGCGTGTCTGGTGATCGGCTGCAGCTGGACCGTCTACAGCAACATCATCAACGCCAGCGCCTATCCGACCATCGGCAATGCCGATCATGTCGAGGCCGTCGTGCGCCGGCCGAAGCTCGCCGAACGCTCGAATGTGCAGATCGTTCACGAGACGTTTGCCGTCCTGGCCGAACAGCGCCCCCTCGTCGCGTCGATAACTCAGGATATGTTTAACGAACGGTTTTCGGCCGCCCAGCCCACGAGCGTGGCTTCGAATGCGGCAAGCGCTGCTGCGCCCGAGGTCCCGAAGCTTGCGGAAGCACCGAAGACTGTTGAAGCGCCGAAACTCGCCGCAGCGGCGAAGCCGGCGGATGCCGCGCCCGCGCAGCTCGCGCTGAATGTGCCACCGCCCGTCGTGCCCGCCGCGCCGTCGCCGCGCGCAGCAGAGACCAAGCCTTCGAAGCTGCGCGACATGGCGTCGCGCGCCAAGGCCGCGGTCATGTCGATTGCCGCGAACGAAAAGCAGTCGATCACCGAGAAGCTGTGGGGCAAGGAGCCCTCGCACTCGCTTCTCGCCTACGCTTCGGCCGACGCCAGCGCGATCACCGGCAGCATCGGCCGCGAGCAGAACCCGATGATGGGCGGCTCCGCGCCTTACGATCGCGACACCGCGGTCTACGACATCACCGCGCACACCGTGTATCTGCCCGACGGCAGCAAGCTCGAAGCGCATTCCGGCCTCGGCGACAACATGGACGATCCGCGCTCGCAGAAGATCCGAATGCGCGGCGTGACGCCGCCTCATATCTACACCTTGAAGCCGCGTAAATCGCTGTTTCATGGCGTGGCCGCGCTGCGGCTAACGCCGGTCGGCGGCGAGGATGCGATCTACGGCCGCGACGGCCTGCTCGCGCACACCTTCATGCTGGGCGGCACCGGCGCGTCCAACGGCTGCGTCTCGTTCCGCGACTACAACGCCTTCCTCAGCGCCTATCACAACCAGGGCATCCGCAAGCTTGCGGTGGTGGCGCGGGTCGAGTGAGGGCAGGGGCGCTTGCGAGTCGCCTGCGCCCAGCGCTGATCGTTCAGATTCGAATTTCAAATAACCTCATCGTCATTGCGAGGAGCGAAGCGACGAAGCAATCCATGCCGCCGCAAGCGGATGAATGGATTGCTTCGCTTCGCTCGCAATGACGAATTGATACGACTTCGCAGTCCCGCGGCGCAGATGCGTCCGGGTTTTGCAATTCTTAGTCGCCCTGAAAAGAAGAGGGCGCAGGGAATGCCGGGCGCTGGCCGCACCCGCAGCCTCGTTTGCAAAGTAAAAAAGCAAACGAGCATAGTCACTACAGGTATTGCCGAAACACTCGGACATTCCCTGCGCAATGGCTTTACGGCTTACTCCGCGCTCTCCCCGGTGTATCGGGCTTGATAGCCACCGTCGCCTGTTGGTCATCTCAACAGACTTGACCCCAGCGTCGAGGGGACAGGACCACACGGCTTGACCGTACGCGATGACGCCGCACGTCTTGCGGCACCACCGCGTCCATCGCATCCCGCGTTCGACGTTCGTGACGATCGCGACGCGCCCTCAGTGAGCACGGGACGGGGCGGGATATAATCGAGATTTCGATTTTCGGAAATAGAAAATACTGCGGCAAATTAACGCGACGTGCTGAAATCAACACGACGTGCAAAAAAAGACACAGTCGAGCCACGGGCTCGGTGCTCACCTCTCCCCGCGTGCGGGGAGAGGTCGAAACCGGAGCGCAGCGAAGGTTTCGGGTGAGGGGGATTTTCCGCGAGCTCAGACGATGTAGTGACAAGAAAGTCTTCGAATCCGATGTAGCAACATCGCGTCAATGCCGTGCCTTGCCCCTCACCCGCGCCTTCGGCGCGACCTCTCCCCGCAAGGCGGGGAGAGGTGAAGGCTGACCGCGAGAGTGCTCGCTCACCTGTGTCGACCGCGCCACAGCTCGACATGACGCCAAAAAAATTTACAAAGTCCACTTGCCAGCGTCGCGCGCTTCCCTTATGAGCCCGCTCCTTCGTTGCGGACCTGGGTTCGGGCTCGTGAGATTCCGACTGGCGCGTACCGGTTTCCGGTGTCGTGTTCCGCCGCGCGAAGACGCGGGGGTAGCTCATGGAGAGCACCGGCCCAAAAAGCCGGAAGGTATCGGTTCGATTCCGGTCTCTTGTACCAGCTAAGGATAGCTCAGTGGGAGAGCAGATGACTGTTAATCATCGTGACGCGGGTTCGAATCCCGCTCCAGCGCTTCGGTTCAGCCTGAAAAACTGAAACCCTCTGAATAGAGGACCGGACGCGCGCTTCAGTCGCAGTCCGGCCGCATCGCCGCAAGGCGTTTCGTCCGAACGTGAGACACTGCAAGACCGGCTTTGCGCCGCGGTGGATACCGCCTGCGCCGATGCCGAGTGGCTGCCTGCGATCGCTCGACACTTGTCGGGCGATGGCTTGCGTGCGCCCGGCATCACGCAGGCTCAAGCCACGGTCCGCCGCCTTTCAGGAAGCGTCGTCCGCGTCCTCACATCCTCTGTACTGAAACCTGTCCTCCGGCCGGTGTGCCGGAGGCGAATTGAAGGAGGCGTGCCATGACCTGGCATCTGCTGATGCTGCATGTGACGGTGAAGGATGGCGAGCGCGCCTTCCTGACCCGCGACGGAAAGCTCGAGCGCGTGCTCGCGCCCGGCCGTCATCGTCTGTTCGACCCGCGCCGCGCGCTGGCGGCCGAGGTGCTGCGCGTCGTCCGCGCCGAATTCCCCGCGGATCGCTACGCGGTGCTGAAGGCCGCGCGTCCCGATCTCGCCGCCGAGCTGTTCGAGGCGGTGGAGACGAAGGCGAACGAGATCGCGATCGTCAGCCTCGACGGGCGTCCCGTGCAGCTCATGACGTCCTGGCAGGTCCGCGTCTACTGGAAGGTCGCAACCCGCGTCGATGTCGAACGCATCGATGTGACGAGCGTACCTCGCGTCGATGCGCGTCATCTCGCGATGATCGAGCGCAACCGTCCGACCGTCCTCACCGAGGCGGTGGTCGAGAACCATGAGGCCGGCCTGCTCTATGTCGAGGGCCGGCTGGTGGAGCGGCTCGCGCCGGGCCGGCACGCGTTCTGGGTCACCAGCCACAAGGTCGAGGTCAAGCGCCTCGACCTGCGTCCGCAGACGGTCGAGATCACGGCGCAGGAGATGCTGACCAAGGACCGCATCGCGCTGCGCGTGACGCTGACGGCGTTCCGCCGGATCGTCGATCCCGAGCTGACGGTTGCGACCGTGCCCGACGTGGATGCGTGGCTGTACCGCCTGGTGCAGTTCGCGATCCGCGAGGCGGTTGCGGGCCGCACGCTCGACGAGGTGCTGTCTGCGAAGGCGTCACTGGATGCGGAGCTTCGCGACTATGTCCGCGCGCGTGTCGTGGACAGCGGTGTCGAAGTCACCGAGCTCGGCGTGAAGGACGTGATCCTTCCCGGCGAGATCCGCGAACTCGTCAACAAGGTGGTGGAGGCGGAGCGGGTGGCGAAGGCCAACCTGATCCGCCGGCAGGAGGAGACGGCGGCAACGCGGTCGCTCCTGAACACCGCCAAGCTGATGGAGGAGAACCCTCTGCTGCTGCGGCTCAAGGAACTGGAGTCCCTCGAGCGGCTGGTGGAGAAGGTCGGTCGGATCGACCTGCATGCGGGCGAGGGGGCGGGCCTCGATGCCCTGCTCAACAAGCTCGTCCGCATCCGGCCCGCGGAAACCGCGTGAGAAAGAAGGGCCGCCCAAGGGCGGCCCTTCGAATTTCGTCTGGTGGCATTCTCGCCTGGCATGCCAAGTTTGAAACCCTTTCTCTGCCCGTTCGGCCGCGCTAAGGTTTGGCCAACAACAACGCGGCCGCGATCATCGCGCCGCATTCGGGAGGAAGGCATGGCTTTTTACAGGTCGACGGCGGCTGCCGTCGTGATGCTCGGCGCGATGGTTGCAGCGCCGGCGCTGGCGCAGAAGAAATACGACACCGGCGCGACCGACACCGAGATCAAGATCGGCCAGACCATTCCCTTGAGCGGACCGGCGTCAGCCTATGGCGGCATCGGTCGGGTACAGGCGGCCTATATCCGCATGATCAACGAGGGCGGCGGGATCGGCGGTCGCAAGATCAACCTGATCCAGTATGACGACGGCTACAGCCCGCCGAAGACGGTCGAGCAGGTGCGCAAGCTGGTCGAGAGCGACGAGGTGCTGACCACCTTCCAGATCATCGGCACGCCGCCGAACTCGGCGGTGCAGAAATATCTCAACGACAAGAAGGTGCCGCAGCTGCTCGCCTCGACAGGCGCGACGCGCTTCACCGATCCCAAGAATTTCCCGTGGACTATCGCCTATAACCCGAACTACCAGGCGGAAGGGCATATCTACGCGAAATACATTCTCGCCAACCATGCGAACGCCAAGATCGGCATTCTCTATCAGAACGACGATCTGGGTAAGGACTACGTCAAGGGCCTGAAGGACGCGCTCGGCGCCAAAGCGAGCATGATCGTCTCTGAGGCCTCCTACGAATTGACCGACCCGACCGTCAACTCGCAGATGGTGAAGCTGAAATCGTCAGGCGCCGATCTCTTCTACAACATCACCACGCCGAAATTCGGCGCGCAGGCGATCAAGAAGGCCGCCGAGATGGACTGGCATCCGGTGCACATCCTCGACATCAACGCTACGCCGGTCAGCCAGACGCTGGTGCCGGCCGGGCTCGACAACGCCAAGGGCATCATATCCGTCAATTACGGCAAGGATCCGCTCGACCCGCAGTGGGACAATGACGAGGGCATGAAGCGCTACAAGGCCTTCATGACGAAGTGGGCGCCGGCCGAGGACGCCAACAGCGGCATCGCGACCTATGGCTACTCCACCGCGGCGCTGCTGATCCAGGTGCTCAAGCAGGCGGGCGACGATCTCACGCGCGAGAACCTGATGAGGCAGGTCACCAACATCAAGGGCTACACCGCCGACCTCGCGTTGCCCGGCATGTCGGTCTCGACCACGCCGGACGACTGGCGCATCAACAAGCAGTTCCAGATGATGAAATTCGACGGCGCGCGCTGGGTGCTGTTCGGGGACATCATCACCGACGATTACAAGATGAACTGAGCCGCGCGAATGCGCGCGCATCCGCTTCTTGTGTCTATCGCTTTCGCGAGCTGTGTCGGCGTGGAATTCGTCCACGCCGAGACTGGCAAGCGCAAAGCGATGCAATCATCTGCGTCGGCGCAAACGGGCGAGATGTTCTGCAACCCGCAGGGATGCCGGCCAGTCACGAAGGGGTGCCATCTCGAGCGCATCGGCCAATTCAACGAGGAAGTTTGTAATAACCTTCCCGTCTCTCGACATGCCAAATAGGGCGCTGGAACCAGACCGGAAGCGCAAACAAGAATCTGACGGGAGTATCGCGAATGCCACTGCCCAAACAAGACGTCGACGCCACGACGCCAAAGTTCCTGCGCGACAAATACGCCATCGTCGGCGTCGGCGAGACGACCTACACCCGCGGCTCGGACAAGTCGACCCGGGCGCTTGCGACGATCGCGGTGCGCAACGCCATGCTCGATGCGGGACTGAAGGCCTCCGAGATCGACGGCATGCTGTCCTATCAGTCGAACAACTCGACGTTCTCGCCGTTCATCGCCGGCGACCTCGGTATCCGCCTCAATTTCTACATGGACGTGTTCGGCGGGGGATCGTCGACCGAGGCACTGGTCGGCATCGCGATCGGGGTGATCGAAGCCGGCCTGTGCAAGACCGTGGTGATATTCCGCTCGATGAACGGCTTCTCGCAGGTGCGGATCGGCGGCACGGGGGCGCGCGCCGCGGCGCCCGTCGCCGGCGACATGCTGCATGGCCGGGCCTATGGCTGGCAGAGCGCGGGGCAGATGTTCGCGCCGACCTTCATGCGCCACATGCATGATTACGGCACCACCGCGGAACAAGTCGCTCATGTCCGCGTGGCGCACTCTCATCACGCCTCCAACAATCCCAAGGCGTTTTACAAGAAGCGTCTGACGGTCGAGGACGTGGTCAACAGCCGCATGATCTGCAAGCCGCTGCATCTGCTCGACTGCTGCGTCGAGACCGACAACGCCAACGCCATCATCGTGACCACGGCCGAGCGCGCGAAGGACCTGAAGCAGCCGCTGGTGCAGATCCGCGGCGTGGTTGGCCGCTGTTCCAAACCTCGCGTCGACATGCACTACCAGACCGGGCCGATCTCGACGGTGGCCGGCCACTACGCCAAAGAAATCCTCTGGCCGAACTCCGGCGTCGGCCCTGACGACGTCGACCTCACCGGCTCGTATGACGCCTTCACCTTCACCACCATGCTGCAGCTCGAGGACTATGGCTTCTGCAAGAAGGGCGACGGCGGCCGTTACGTCTCGGACGGCACCATCATGCTCGGCGGAAAGCGACCGAACAACACGTCGGGCGGCCATCTCTGCGAGGGCTACACCCACGGCATCGCCATGGTGATCGAGAATGTCCGCCAGCTCCGCCACGATGCCGACAACTCTTGCCCGATCGGGCCCGACGGCAAGCGGCAGCATACCCATGATTATCGCGAGGGCGGTTGCCGCCAGGTGAAGAACGCCGAAGTCTCCGCCAATCTCGGCTGGGCGATGCCCGGCACGGGATCGGCGATGGTGATGCGGCGCGGCTAGGGAGAAGCAAAATGATATCCGCGCAATATCTGGGCATGCCGCTCGAGATCAACGATCTCGATCACGAGAACCTCGACTACTTCGCGTACTGCGCGAAGCACGATTTCCGCCTGCAGCGCTGCGCCGCATGCAAGCTGCTGCGCTATCCGCCTACAACGGCGTGCCCGTGGTGCTCGGAGCTGAAGTCGGAATGGGTCTCGGTTGAGGGCAAGGGCACGGTGCATTCCTATACCGAGGTGCATCACGCCATTCAGCCGGCGTTCAAGCCGTTCACGCCCTATCTCGTGCTGCTGGTCGAACTGGACACCCAGAGCGGCAAGCCGACCAGAGAGGAGGGCTTGCGCATGATCGGCAATCTGGTGCGGCCGGACGGCGTGCTGGCGCCGAAGAGCGATGTCGAGAAGGTCGGCATCGGCAGTCGCGTGCGCATGGTGTTTTCAGATGTCGCGCCGGGGCTGTCGTTGCCGCAATGGACCATCGATGAAGGTGGCGGCGGGAAGCCGTGGCGGTATGGGGAGTAGGGGGGACGCGCAATCCATCCACTCGTCATTCCGGGCTCGCGCCTAGAGGCGCGCTCCGGAATGACGAGACTGAGAGAGCCCCAAAAACAAAAACCCCGGCATCGCTGCCGGGGTTTTGCATTTCGTGACTTCGCCTGAGCGAGCGGATCAGAAATCCATGCCGCCCATGCCGCCGCCCGGAGGCATGCCGCCACCGCCGGCGCCCTGGTTCTTCTTCGGCAGCTCGGCGACCATGGCTTCCGTAGTGATCAGCAGCGCAGCCACCGAGGCAGCGTTCTGGATCGCGGTGCGGACCACCTTGGTCGGGTCGATGATGCCCTTGGCGACCATGTTGACGTATTCGCCGCTCTGGGAGTCGAAGCCGTACGAATACTGATCCTTCTCCAGGATCTTGCCGACGATGACGGAGCCGTCCTCGCCCGCGTTGATCGCGATCTGGCGGGCCGGCCAGGACAGGGCCTTGCGCACGATCTCGACGCCGGTCTTCTGGTCGTCGTTCTGGGTCTTGATGCGCTTGAGCTGCTCGGAGGCACGGAGCAGGGCGACGCCGCCGCCCGGGACGATGCCTTCCTCGACCGCGGCGCGGGTCGCATGCATCGCGTCATCAACGCGATCCTTGCGCTCCTTCACCTCGACCTCGGTCGCGCCGCCGACGCGGATCACCGCGACGCCGCCCGCGAGCTTGGCCAGACGCTCCTGCAGCTTCTCACGGTCGTAGTCCGAGGTGGTCTCCTCGATCTGCGCCTTGATCTGCGCCACGCGCGCCTCGATGTCGGCCTTCTTGCCGGCGCCGTTGACGATGGTGGTGTTCTCCTTGTCGATCATCACCTTCTTGGCGCGGCCGAGCATGGAGAGGTTGACGTTCTCGAGCTTGATGCCGAGGTCTTCCGAGATCGCCTGGCCGCCGGTCAGGATCGCGATGTCCTGCAGCATGGCCTTGCGGCGATCGCCGAAGCCCGGCGCCTTGACGGCCGCGACCTTCAGGCCGCCACGCAGGCGGTTCACCACGAGGGTGGCGAGCGCTTCGCCTTCGACGTCTTCCGCGACGATGACCAGCGGCTTGCCGGTCTGCACCACGGCTTCGAGCAGCGGCAGCAGCTCGTTCAGCGAGGAGAGCTTCTTCTCGTTGATCAGGATGTAGGCGTCTTCCATCTCGACGCGCATCTTGTCGGCGTTGGTGACGAAGTAGGGCGAGATGTAGCCGCGGTCGAACTGCATGCCCTCGACGACGTCGAGCTCGGTCTCCAGCGACTTGGCTTCCTCAACCGTGATGACGCCCTCGTTGCCGACCTTCTTCATGGCGTCCGAGAGGAACTTGCCGATCTCGGCGTCGCCGTTGGCGGAGATGGTGCCGACCTGGGCGATCTCCTCGTTGGAGGTGACCTTCTTGGAGTTCTTGACGAGGTCCGCAACGACAGCCTCGACCGCGAGGTCGATACCGCGCTTCAGATCCATCGGGTTCATGCCGGCGGCAACCGACTTGGCGCCCTCGCGGACGATCGCAGCCGCAAGCACGGTGGCGGTGGTGGTGCCGTCGCCGGCCGCATCAGCCGACTTGGAGGCGACTTCGCGCACCATCTGCGCGCCCATGTTCTCGAACTTGTCCTCGAGCTCGATCTCCTTGGCGACGGTGACGCCGTCCTTGGTGATGCGGGGAGCGCCGAACGACTTGTCGAGGACGACGTTGCGGCCCTTGGGGCCGAGCGTCACCCTGACGGCGTTGTTGAGGATGTCCACGCCGCGCAGAATGCGGTCGCGGGCATCGACGCCGAATTTGACTTCTTTAGCTGACATATTGTGGTTTCCCTGAGTTTGATCTTGATCCCCTCATCCCGAGCAGCGGACGTGTCCGCCTCTCGCAAGGATGAGGCCGGTCTGTCTCACCCTTCGAGACGCCGGCTGCGCCGGCTCCTCAGGGTGAGGCTGGCGTTGGATTAAGCGGCCTTCTTCTTGGCGGCGGGGACGTCGGTGAGAACGCCCATGATGTCGCTCTCCTTCATGATCAAGAGGTCGACGTTGTCGATCTTGACTTCGGTGCCCGACCATTTGCCGAACAGCACGCGGTCGCCGACCTTGATGTCGATCGGGATCAGCTTGCCGGCCTCGTCGCGGCCACCGGGGCCGACGGCGATGACTTCACCCTGCGAGGGCTTTTCCTTGGCAGTGTCGGGAATGATGATGCCGCCAGCAGTCTTCTCTTCGGCGTCGATGCGCTTGACCACGACGCGGTCGTGAAGCGGACGGAATTTCATGCAGTCCTCCTAAGTTATTCTGACTATTAAAGAGTTTTGGGTGCTAGCAATCGCCCCAAGCGAGTGCCAGTGGCCTTGAAGTAGGCCAGTCTCCGGGCGGAGACAAGGGCCTTTAGCAGAAAAATTGGCAGTCGACGGCTCCGCCTGCCAGGAAGTTTAAAAGCATCGTTAACGCTGAAGGACGGCGCCAAGGCGGGTTAGCAGTCGCGGTAAGCTGCTGCTAATGCAAGTTTTTTCAACAATTCATTAACCATTTGGGCTTGTGATGCGTTGGTTGCGTGCGTCACATTTGTTTCATGTGAGCGCATCTCAAGCCGGGGTGGCTCCCGCAGGAAGACACCCCACGCGAATGCGCTCCAGCATTGGAGGACAGCATGACGTCGCGGGTTGGGGTCGTTTCCGAAGACTTCCGGAAACTGGCGCTTGGATATGGGCTGACCACGGCAGAGATCCTTTACCGGATGCCGGATCATCCCTCGCTGCTGCAGACCTATGTCTGGCAGAACTACGATCTGTTTCCGAGATTCCCGGCGCTGAAGGATTTCCTGAAATTCTGGGAAGAGAAGCTGGAGGGCCCGCTGTTCAAGGTGACGGTGGCGCATTCCAAGCTGATCAAGCCTGCGGAGTTGCGCGCGGTCGACGGCGTGTTCCGGCTGCATTAGGTCGATTTCGGAATCGTAGGGTGGGCAAAGGCGCGTCTTCGCGCCGTGCCCACCACGTCTCGCCGAACTCGTTTCTCTATGGTGAGCACGCTTCGCTTTGCCCACCCGACGACATCTCACCTGTGCTACTCTCTTTGTAACCACACGACAGGGAGAGCACCGATGGCCAGCAAGAAGCCGAAAAAAACTCGCGCCGCATCGAAGCGCGCGGCGCAGAAGAAGTCGCCGCCGCGCAAGGCGCCCGCCAAATCAACCGCGCGCAAAAAACTCGCCAGCAAGGGCAGGGCGCCGATCCCGGCCAAGCGGCTGCGGCCGAAGCAGCAGGTCGCGACGAGCCATCACCGCGAGGAGGATTTCAAGGCCGACGGCCTGCGCACCTACGCAAAATACCGCGACCTCGGCATCGCGGATGCGACCCACGGACTGGCGCGCGCGCATGTCATCCGCCTGGTCGGTCCGTGCAATCCCGAGGAAGTCTCGAAGCTGCATTTCCACGACGTCGAATTCCAGATGGTCTACGTGCTCAAGGGCTGGGTGAAGGCCTGGATGGACGGCGTCGGCGAGACGACCTACCAGCAGAACGCGTGCTGGACCCAGCCGCCGAAAATCCGGCATCTGATCATGGATTATTCCGACGACGTCGAGTTGCTGGAAGTGATCCTGCCGGCGGATTTCGAGACCAAGGAATTGACAGCGTAGGTTTCTCGTCATTGCGAGCCAACGGGTCCGGCCCTCTTGGGCCGGCCCGATGACAGGCTCCGCGAAGCAATCCATTCATCCGCTTGCGGCGCTATGGATTGCTTCGTTGCTTCGCTCCTCGCAATGACGATCTCAAGTCAACACCCCCACCATCGCCCCCATCAGGCACGTCGTGATCGTCCCTGACACGATCGACTTCACACCGAGCGCATTGATCTCCTCGCGCCGCTCCGGCGCCATGGTGCCCAGCCCCGCGATCATGATGCCCAGACTGCCAAAATTCGCGAAGCCGCACATCGCATAGAGCATGATCAGCTTGGAGCGCGGATCGAGCGCATCGGGTGCAAGTTTCGCCAGATCGACATAGGCGATCAACTCGTTCAGCACGGTCTTGGTGCCCATCAGGCTGCCCGCAGTGACGGCCTGCGGCCACGGCAGGCCCATCAGCCAGCAGACCGGCGCCATCACGAGACCCAGCATCCGCTGCAGCGAGATCGGCGCGCCCGCGATATTGGGCAGCAGCCCGAGGATGGCGTTGAAGAGATGCACCAGCGCCACCAGCACGATCAGCATGGCGATGATGTTGAGCAGCAGTTCAAGCCCGGCCGTGGTGCCCCTGACGATGGCGTCCATCGTGCTGGATGCATGCATCTGCGGATCGTCGAGCGCACCGCCGGTGCGGCGCTCCTTCGTTTCCGGCACCATGATGAGACTAACCAGGATCGCGGCCGGCGCGCCCAGCACAGAGGCGATCACGAAATGCGCGGCGGCGTCTGGTATCAGCGGCGCGAGCAAGGTGGCATAGAGCACCAGCACGGTGCCGGCGATGCCCGCCATGCCGCCAGTCATGACGAGGAACAATTCGCTGCGCGTCATCTGCGCCAGATACGGCCGCACGAACAGCGGCGCTTCGACCATGCCGAGGAAGATGTTGGCGGCGGTTGACAGCCCAACAGCGCCGCCGACGCCAAGCGTGCGCTCGAGCAGCCATGCCATGCCGCGCACGATCGGCGGCAGCACGCGCCAATAAAACAGCAGCGTGGTCAGCACGCTCATGACCAGCACGATCGGCAGCGCCTGGAGTGCGAGGATGAAATCCGAGCCGGGCGTCTTGGGATCGAACGGCAGTTGTCCGCCGCCGAGATAGCCGAACACGAATGACGTGCCGGCGCGCGTTGCTGATGCGATCGCGCCGACCGCGTCGTTGATGACGCCGAAGGCGCGGCCAACGAACGGCAGCTTGATCAGGATCACGGCGGTGACCAGCGTCACGACGAGGCCGATGGCCGCTTGTCGCAGCGAGACCGCGCGGCGATGCTCGCTTAGCGCCCACGCGATCGCGAGCAACGCGATGATGCCGAACGCCGATTGAAGTTGAAGCATATATTCCCCCGCAGCCCGCTCATTATGAGCGTGACGCGCGGCCAAGCGCAATGCCATGCGCGCGATTGGGGGCGACCGTTGACAAGGTCGCCACGGTCGGCCACCGAAGGGACATGACTGCGATCACGCCGGCCAGCGCGGGCGCGCTGCTCAGGCAGCCCTCCATCATCTTTTTCCTGCTGTCGCGCTCGCTGTCGCGTTTCTCCAGCCAGATCGGCGCGGTCGCGATCGGCTGGCAGGTCTATAACATGACCGGCCGCGCCTTCGATCTCGGCATGGTCGGGCTGGTGCAGTTCCTGCCCACGGCACTCCTGGTGTTCGTCGCGGGCCACGCCGCCGACCGATTCGAGCGCAAGCGCGTGATCCAGGTTTGCCAGGTCGCGGAAGCCTTGACCGCGCTGTTTCTGGCGTGGGGCGCGTACGCCGGTTGGCTCACCGAGCTGCACATCTTCATGGCGACCTTCGTGCTGGGCACGGCCGGCGCCTTCGAGAGCCCGGCGACCGCGGCGCTGCTGCCGCTGATCGCGCCGCAAGGCACCTTGCAACGCGCGACCGCGCTGTCGGCGGGCGCAACCCAGATCGCCACCATCACCGGCCCCGCGCTTGGCGGGCTCGCTTACGCGCTCTCACCCGGACTGCCCTACGGAATCATGCTGGTGTTCTGGCTGCTCGGCATGCTGTTCACCGGCGCGATCCGTATCTTCGCGCAAGAAGATGCAAAGGAATCGCCGTCGTCCGACGATGTGTTCGCAGGGGTCCGCTTCATCCGCAGCGACCCCGCGATATTGGGCACCATATCGCTCGACCTGTTCGCGGTGTTGTTCGGCGGCGTCACCGCGCTGCTGCCGATTTACGCCCGCGATATCCTGCAGGCCGGGCCGTTCGGGCTTGGCGTGCTGCGCGCAGCACCTGCAGTCGGTGCACTGCTCACGACGGTGGTTTTGGCCCGCCATTCCATCAACAGCCGCGTGGGACTGCGGATGTTCCAGGCGGTGATCGTCTTTGGTGTCGCCACGGTCGCCTTCGCGCTGTCGCACTGGATATGGCTGTCGCTGATCGCGCTCGCCGTGCTCGGCGCGGCCGATACGGTGAGCGTCGTGATCCGCTTCTCGCTGGTGCAGCTGCGAACGCCGGATGCGATGCGCGGCCGGGTCGGCGCGGTCAATTTCCTGTTCATCAATGCCTCGAACCAGCTCGGCCAGTTCGAAAGCGGCGTCACCGCGGCGCTGTTCGGCACCGTGCCTGCGGCCGTGCTCGGCGGCGTCGCTACGGTGGCGGTTGCCTTGCTGTGGATGCGGCTGTTTCCGACGCTGCGCGACGTCGAACAACTGGAATGATCATTCCGCGGGTTGGACGGACACGGCCCTCACGGGCCTGAACATGCGCTGCAGCAGCCAAGCCGCAAACAGCGGCGCGATGAAGCCGGGACCTGGCAGCTGCACGGTTCCGAACAGCAATTGCAGGGCAGGGGTCCAGTACACCAGCTGCGCCAATCGCCGGCCTTTCGCATCGAGCTTCTCTTCCGCGATCAACGCGACCGCGACAAAAGTCAGTGGCAACAGATCATAGGCGCCCATATAGGGCGAGGCCGACACCGTGCAGGCAAGGAACAGCGCCTGCAGCGCGCGCGGGTCGGCACTCCTGCGATAGCGAAACGCGGCCGACACCGCGACGACGGCGGCGATCGTGAAAGCGAACTGGATGATCTCCGCAACGTGGTTGCCGACGAGCCCGCGGATGTTCATGAAGATGGTCGGATGGAACGGCATCGCGGTGCCGGCGGCGTCCTGCAGCACCTCACGCTGCAACGGCAGCGCCTTGACGATGTAGGCAAGCCAGCTCTCGATGCCGCCGAGCGCGACGCTGGCGGCGAGCAGCGCCACCGCCGTAGCACCGGCCGCGAAGAAGGCGCGCCAGCGGCCCGATGCGATCAGCGCAAAGGGAAAGAGGATACCGAGCTGCGGCTTCACCGTCAGCAGCCCGATCAGCACGCCGGCGAGAGTGGGGCGCTTGTCGAGCTGCGCGAAAATCGCAAGCAACGCGGCAGTCGTCAGCAGCGAGCTTTGTCCTGACAGGACGCAGAGTAATGCAGCCGGCGACACGGCCACGATCGCGAGCGTGCGCAAGTCTGCGACTTCGCGACGACCGGCGAGATAGAAGGCAAGGAAGCTCACCGCGGCCCACGCCATCAGCGCGGGGAAATAGTTGAACAGCCCGAACGGCGCCATCACGACAAGCGCGGTCGGCGGGTTCGGCCAGTTCTGGCCGGGGTAACCTGCGCCGAGCATCTGCGCGAGCGCGTCGTTATAGATCGCGATGTCGTAGAAGCGCGATGGATCGCCACCTTCGAACAGCGCGCGGCCATACATCCACAGATTCAGAAAGTCGCGCCCGAGCACGAGCGTCGCCTTGTCGCGCGGAAACGCGCCGGCCCAATTGGTTGTGGCAAGGTAGGTCGCAATGGTCAGGACGAACAGCGCGCCGCCGAGCACGAGCAGCGCGCGCAGGAATTCGGCATTGGCGGGATCGCGCGTCTCCGGAACGAGATTGCGGATCACGCGGCGCAGACCGGCCGCGTCATGGCTTTGCAGGCTGGCGTCCGACATGGCGGTCCCGAGGGCTGAGAAAGCCCAGCCTAGGAAGGCCGGATTAAGATATTCTTAGGGGGAACCCCGCAAAGCTGGCCCAGACTGTGCCAAGACGCGCGACATTCCTGCGCCGGCACGGCTTTGGGCTCTTCGCCATGAATTGCGTCGTCATCCCAGCGTACCGCGCGGCCGGCACGATCCTGCAGGTGATCGCGGGCATCGGTCCGGAGATCGACCTGATCGTGGTCGTCGATGACGGCTGCCCGGAGGGCACCGGTGTCGTGGTCGCCAACAACAGGAGCGACAAGCGCGTGGTCGCGCTGCTCCACGACGCCAACCAGGGCGTCGGCGGCGCCTTTCTCACCGGCATGCGTTACGCGATCCAGCGCGGCGCCGACATCATCATCAAGCTCGACGCGGACGGACAGATGAATCCGGCGCAGGTGCCGGCGTTGATCCACCCCATCGCAAGCGGGCAGGCCGACTACGTCAAGGGCGACCGCTTCTTCTTCCTCACCAACGCGGCGTCGATGCCGCCGGTGCGCCGCTTCGGCAATCTTGCGCTGTCGTTCTTCGCAAAACTGTCGACCGGCTACTGGACCATCATGGATCCGACCAACGGGTTCTTTGCGATCCAAGCCCGCGTCGCCGAGCTGCTCGACGATGAGAAGATTGCCAAACGTTTCTTCTTCGAGACTGACCTCTTGTTCCACCTCGGCCTGGTCCGCGCCAAGGTGGTCGAGTTTCCGATGCGCGCCTTCTACGGCAACGAGGTGTCGAACCTGCGGATTTCGCACCAGCTTGCACCGTTCCTGGCTGGCCACCTGCGAAACACGCTGCGTCGCATCCTCTATCGCTACTTCTTCCGCGACTTTTCCCTGGCCTCGATCCAACTTGTCGCGGGGGCGGGCCTGTTCCTGTTCGGTCTTGTGTTCGGGCTTTATCACTGGTGGGCCGCGCCGCCGGACCAGCTGGTCCCGACCGGCACCATCATGATCGCGGCGCTGACCTTCCTGATCGGCTTCCAGCTCGTGCTGTCGTTCCTCAACTACGACATCAGCGCCAGCCCGCGCGAGCCGTTGCATCCGTTCTTGGGGAAGGGATGGCAAGTGAGGGGCGAGGGCGAGCAGGCGCCCGCGCGCGAGGAAAAGGCCGAGCAGGTCAAGCGCAAGGCGTAGTGCCAGTCCCAACCCTATCCCTCATCCTGACGAGCTTGCGTTGGAGGCGCGTGACGATCGTGTCATCCTATTTCATGCCCTTCGCGAAGCTCAGGATGCAAGTCCGCCCTTCGCCAGTTTTTGTAGCTCTCCCGCGCGATTCCGAAAGACTCCCTATCGCCTTCCAGGAGTAGGGTGTGTTTGCCGGAACATTGGTGAATTTGCTAGCGCCAGTTAAACCAGTAACGACGACTTCGATATTTCCGTTAGCGGCGACGACGCCCTCGTACTGGCTGGTCCCCGGCTGGCCCTCTACGCTATATTTGGCTGACAATTTGCCGTTTTCGATTTTGCCATTGGTGATCCAAACAGCCTTTGCCACGTTCGGCGGAATTGCCTGGCAGTCTGCTTCGATAGACCAAGCGCCGTCGAAGCGCCGGGCGCTTTCCTGAGCTGACGGCGGCGTCGGATTCCGGGATGCGACAGGATTGGCGGTTTGTCCTTCGCTCATCGCATTCAGCGCCTGCGAAAATCCCTTTACGGGAAAAGTGATTTTCATGTCCTGCTGCGAGGGATTCTTCCACGATAGGATGCCAGGCGTGGAAGCCGCGCGCAATTTCGCGACCGTCGCTTCGCTTAGCTCGGTGTCCGCCAGGCAGCGGGATGGCGCGCACCATCTGAACGTTCCCGCAATGCCGGAATCCTTGTCATCGGCGCGAAGTCTCACCCCAGTCTCCAACCAAACGTTCGGCGGCACCTGCAGGAAGAGCCTGAGCGGGCCGCCCTTTGCCGGGCGACTGATCGTGATCTGGCTGACGGGTGATGTCTGGCCCTGGATGTACTGCGATTGCACCAATTCGCAGGATTTATCGCCAGCGGCTCCCGCCGCGCAGGATACTGTCCAGTCGTCATAGGTCGTCGTTGTCTTCTGGGGCGATTGGGCTTGAGCGGAGGTTAGAACCAACGAAATTGTTCCAACAAAGAGCGGCACCTTTTTTGTCATTGCCGGCATATGTTCCCTTTGCGCTTAGTTGCTGCAAATTTTGTTGCAGGCTTTTCCGCTGCGTAAAAAGGCAATGCAGCGGTCAAAAAGACTCCGCTGATATTACCGATCAGGTTTCCTCACTTCGACGTTGCTCTACTCGCAGCATTTGATGCTGCGCGGCTCGCTGCCCGGGAAGCTGCATTGCTCGCGGCATTTGAAGCCGCGCGACTTGCGGCGACCGAAGCCGAATTCGACGCAGATGTCGATGCGGCCCGGCTTGCGATATTGGTGGCCGCGCGCGATGCAGTCTTGGCGGCAGCATTTGAAGCCGTAGTGGAAGCGGCAACTGAGGCCGACTTGCTCGCCGCGCCGCTGGCAACTTCTCTCGTTGCACTAGAATGAACGGGCGCAGCTGTTTTATTGGGTGCGCTTGCCTTGGTGGTCGATCCTTCCTTTTGAAGGCCTTGTTTTCCCAAACTGGCTTTTGCTGAATCACGAGTGGCTTCCCCGGAAACCTGACTGTTACCGGAGTTGTTGTTTTTACCGGCGTTTCTGTTCGCGTTGTTGTTTGTATTGTTACCGGGAGGAAGAAAGCCCACGTTTCCGTGGCCGGGTGGCGAGTTCTGTTGTGCACTCGGCTGATTGTTCGAAGGGGTCAGAGGCTGGTTGACTGTCGGGAACGGAGTTCTGAGGCGGATTAGCCAATCGGGTCTGCGGCTGACTGGTCGCGGGGATCGGTGCCGAAGTCTGAGGCTGATTGCTCAACGGCACGCTGGTTGGCGGAGGGGTCGTTGGCAGCGGAGCATTGCCGTGGGCCGGTTGAGGCTGGGGTGAGGTATTGATCGGTGATGACGCGCCGTGGAGGCGTTCCTCACACGTGGGAATTTGTCCCTCGCACCCTCCCGAGGTCAGAAAAGGAACTACAGCACCGATGGGGCCGGCAACCTTGCTCAACCCATAGTCAGTCAAAACTTCGCCAATTCCTTTGGCTGCTTCTAAAATCTGCCCTGCGTAATTTTCGGGGTGCTCCTCTGTGTATTTGTATGTTTCGTAAATCTTTACTCCGTCCGATACGCCTGTGGCTGCGTCTCCTAACCCGTGTACTCCCTTCTCTGCTGCTCCGGACGTAGCATTCTTCACCAGTTCGGCCCCAGTTCCGACAAGCTGTGACGAATCCCCAACGTCTTTGGAAGTAACCCCCTCTTTTTTTTGCTCGCCAGTATTCGGACGTGTGGAATCCGAGTTCGGCGGGCCGCCGCTGACTGCCCCTCCTCCCGTAATCAGTTTTGGTCCAGCTGCTTGCGCGGTTTCACAGAAGTGAAATAGGCCCGGGAGGATCATCCAAACGTACAGAGCACGGGTGGCTAGCTTGCGGTTTCTTGTGAACATTCGAGGGACCTCCTCAAATTCGAAAATAAGATGAAGTGCTCAAATCAGCCAAAGACTATGCTTTGCGCATTCCCATGGTTCGTAGACGGCCCATGCCTCAGCGACAATGGCGCCGCCGCCCAGCATCCACTCGCCATTGGGGACAATTCGACGCACCGCCGCATGCCGTGCCGGCCAGACTTTGGCATCTCGGCCCATCTGCCGGATGTCCATTCCGGGTCAAACGGCGACGTTCCGGAGTTGCTTGTATAGTCTGCTTCACCCCGGAGACGGACATCGCGCATTAGTGCGCAACACGCCCCAGCAAACGTCTCGAAGGATGAGGCCAGTGTCCGGGCCTCATGGTTCGAGACGGGTCGCAAGTGCGACGCCTCACCATGAGGATTTGACATTTACCCCCGTCCGACGAACGGCATCTTCGTCGCCATGACCGTCATGAACAGCACGTTGGCATCGAGCGGCAGTCCGGCCATGTAGGCCACGGCATCGCCGACCGCCTTCGCGTCCATGCGCGGCTCTTGCCTCATCGTGCCGTCGGGCTGCATCACGCCGGGGCCGGCGACCATGCGGTCGGTCATTGGCGTCGCGGCATTGCCGATATCGACCTGTCCGACCGCGATGTCGTATTTGCGGCCGTCGAGATTGCTCGACTTGGTCAGGCCCGTGATGGCGTGCTTGGTCGAGGTATAGGCCGTGGAGTAGGGCCGCGGCGCATGCGCCGAGATCGAGCCGTTATTGATGATGCGGCCGCCGCGCGGGCTCTGGTCCTTCATGATGCGGAACGCGTGCTGCGTGCACAGGAACGGCGCGGTGAGGTTGGTGTTGACCACCGCCTGCCATTGCTCCAGCGGCAGGTCCTCGAAATTGACTGGCGGCGCGCCCATGCCGGCATTGTTGAAGAGCACGTCGAGCCGGCCGTAGGTGTCCTTGACCTTCTGGAACAGCGCTGCGATCAACTCCGGCTTGCTCACGTCGGTGACGACAGGCAGGCTCTTGCCGATGTTGTCGCCGAGCTTCGAGGTTTCCTCCAGCATCTCCTTGCGACGGCCGGCGAGCACGACAATGAAGCCGGCATCCATCAACGCCAGCGATGCGGCACGGCCGACGCCGGTGCCCGCGCCGGTCACGACAGCGATCTTGTTGGTTGCGTCAGTCATTGTTTCCTCGCCTTGTTGTTGTTGGTTGGGTCAGGTGCGTTTTGTTTCCGATTCTGCCTTGTAGGGCGGCCGCGGAATGTTCTGGTGCGCCGCGCGCAGCGCCGCCGACCAGCGCGAGCGCAGGTCGTGGAAATAGGGCTCGCCGGCCTCGATGCGATGATTGAGATCAGCGTCGCAGGTGTCGGCGCGCACCACCAGCACATCGATCGGCAAACCGACGCCGAGATTTGAGCGCATCGTCGAATCCATCGAGATCAGCCCGGTCTTCAGCGCATCGTAGATCTCGACGTCGTAATGCATGGCGCGGTCCAGCACCGGCTTGCCGTATTTGTGCTCGCCGATCTGCAAATAAGGTGTGTCGGTGGTGCATTCGATGAAATTGCCGGCGGTGTAGACCATGAACAGCCGCATCCGCGAGCCCTTGATCTGGCCGCCGAACAGGAACGACACGTCGAAGGAGACGTCTTCGGATTTCAGCGCGGGGCCTTCGGTCGTATGCACCTGCCGGATCGCCTGGCCAATGCGTTTCGCGGCCTGGAACATGGTCGGCGCATTCATCAGCGTCTCGAGCTCGCCGGTGGTGGGATCCTCGATCCCCTCCGTCAGCGTCGACAGCACCGACTGGCTGATGGCGAGATTGCCGGCGGTCGCGACCGCCATGATGCGCTCGCCCGGTTTGGTGAAGACGTGGAGCTTGCGGAAGGTCGAGATGTTGTCGAGGCCGGCATTGGTCCGGGTGTCGGCGATCATGACCAGCCCGTCCCGCACCAATATGCCGCAACAATAGGTCATGGTCTTTCTTCCCCAGACGTCGCGCAAATTACTAGCCAATTTCGCCCACGCCTCCAACCCCAATTCCCCGGTGGCGCGGCAGGGCGCGATGCGCAAGAATGCCGGCAGGCAGAGGGCGAGGCATGAAAAGGCTGGTTATCGCAGGCGGTCTGATCGCCGCCGCGCAGATTCTTGGGGCGTCGGGCGCGCTCGCAGGTCCCTGGGAAGACGGCATGGCCGCCTATAGCCGTGGCGACTACGCGCCGGCCATGCAGCTGTTCCGGCCGTTGGCCCGGCAGGGCAATGCCAAGGCGCAAGCTGTGATCGGTGCGATGTACCGCAAGGGGCAGGGCGTGGCGAAGAGTTCGGCGCATGCCTTCATGTGGCTCAGCATCGCGGCTGCCCGCGGCGATGCCGTGGCGCGGACGGAAATGACCGAGATGTCGCGCACCATGAGCGCGGCGGAACTGGCGCAGGCGCGCGAGATGATGCAGACCTGCGAGGCGTCAGACTATCGCAATTGCGAGTATTGATTAAATCCCTCATCCTGAGGAGCTTGCGAAGCAAGCGTCTCGAAGGATGAGGCCAATATCCGGGCCTCATGGTTCGAGACGCGCTTCGCGCTCCTCACCATGAGGATTTGGCAGCAGGCGGAGCGAACATGCGTGCCAGTTGGATTGCGTTCCTGTGCCTCTTGTCGGTTGCGGTAACGCCCGTCGCCGCCCAGAAGAAAGGCGGCACGCTCCGCCTCTATCACAACGACCTGCCGCCCTCGACCTCGCTGCATGAGGAATCCACCATCGCCTCGGTGACGCCGTTCGCGGCGATCTTCAACAATCTCGTCGTGTTCGATCCCGCCAAGCCGCATGAGAGCCTGGACACCGTCATTCCCGATCTCGCCGAAAGCTGGTCGTGGGATTCGACCAATACGAAGCTGATGTTCAAGCTGAGGCAGGGCGTGAAATGGCACGACGGCCAGCCGTTCACGGCAAAGGACGTGCAATGCACCTGGCGCATGCTGATCGGCAAGGGCGATACCTCCGACTTCAAGCGCAACCCGCGCAAGGTCTGGTATTCCAAGCTGCAGGACGTCTCGGTCAACGGCGACTATGAGGCGACCTTCGAGCTGAGCGAGCCGCAGCCGAGTCTGCCGGTGCTGCTCGCCAGCGCCTTTTCGCCGGTCTATCCCTGCCATGTGCCGCAGCAGGCGATGCGCACCAGACCCGTCGGCACCGGGCCGTTCAAGCTGGTCGACTTCCAGCGCGGCGCCTCGATCCGGCTGGTGCGCAATCCCGATTATTTCAAGAAGGATCGGCCTTATGTCGACGAGATCACCTTTCGGGTGATCGACAGCCGCGCCACGCGCATGCTGGCGTTCTCGACCGGCGAGTTCGACATTACTTTTCCCTCTGACGTCAGCGTGCCCCTGTTGAAGGACATCAAGGTGCGCGCGCCGAATGCGATTTGTGAGATGACGACGACGGGAACGCTGATCAATTTGATGGTCAACCGGGTCAATCCGCCGTTCGACAATCCCGAGATCCGCAAAGCGATGTCGCTGGCGCTCGACCGCAAGCCGTTCAACACCATCCTGATGGAAGGGCTGGGGCGGCTCGGCGGCGCCATGCTGCCGAAGCCGGAAGGCGAGTGGGGCATGCCGGACGCGATGGTGACCTCGCTGACCGGCTACGGCGCGGACGCCGAAAAGAATCTCGCCGATGCGCAGGCGATCATGGAGAGGCTCGGCTATAGCGACGCCAAACCGCTGGCGATCAAGATCCAGACGCGCAACCTACCAACCTATCGCGATCCCGCGATCATCGTCTCCGACCAGCTCAAGAAAATTCACATCGTCAGCGAGCTCGATATTCTCGATACGCCGCGCTGGTACTCCAAGCTCGCGCGCAAGGAGTACACCATCGGCCTCAACGTGACCGGCGTGTCGGTCGACGACCCCGACGGCAATATCGTCGAGAATTATTCCTGCAATTCCGAGCGCAACTATACGCAATATTGCAACGCCGAGGTGGACAAGCTGCTCGCGGCGCAGTCGCGCGAACTCGATCGCGACAAGCGCAGGCAACTGGTCTGGGACATCGAGCGCATCCTGGTCGAGGACGCCGCGCGGCCGGTGATCCTGCACTCGTCAGCCGGCAATTGCTGGCAGCCATACGTGAAGGGGTACAAGCCGCACGACAACAGCCAGTACAACAATCTGCGCTGGGAGGATGTCTGGCTGGATAAGTGACGCGTTGTAGGGTGGGTTAGCGAAGCGTAACCCACCACTTCTATATCCGCGGTAAGAAAAGAGGTGGGTTACGGCGCTTCGCGCCTAACCCACCCTACAACGTTCCCCGCAATGACGGAGTGCTACGACTGGCTCTGCCACTGCCCGGGCCGACCGGCCTGCTCGACGGTGACCGCGACCGTCAGCGTCTCGTTGCCGCCGCCATAGCGCGTGCCGCGCACGGGGGCGGCGCCGAGATAGTCGAGCCCGATCGCGACGCGGGCATGCGCGTCCGTGGTGCAAATGCAGTTCGCGGGATCGAAGCCGACCCAGCCGAGATTGGGCACGCAGGCCTCCGCCCAGGCGTGGCCGGCCTGCTGGTTGGTCATGCCGTCGGCGCGCAGGAAATGCCCGGCGACGAAACGCGCCGGCACGCCGGCGGCGCGCGCGCAGGCGATGAAGATATGCGCATAGTCCTGGCACACGCCGCGGCGCAGGCTGAACGCCTCGATCGCGGAGGTGCCGGTGTTGGTCGGATCCTCATCGAAGGTCATGTGCTCGCTGATCTGCGTCATCAGCGTGTGCAGGAAGCCGAGCGCGTCGTCGTCCGCTTCAGCGCGCAAGCCCCGCGCGAAACTTGCCATCGCCGGGTTCACTTCGGTGAGTTGCGTGGTGCGCAGGAACAGGCTCGGCGGAAAGCGCTCGTCGGTGCCGCGCAATATGCCGCCGGTGTCGTGGGTCTCGATCAGCCCGCTGACGGTGATTTTGAGGTCAGAAATCGCGCCGTGCGTCATCACATGGGTGACGTTGCCGAAGGCGTCCTCGCGCATCTCGAGCCGGGTGTCAGCGGAGACGTCGATCTGCCATTCCGCGACATACTGGCCGTCATGGCTGCCGGGCGTCATCCGCAGGATCTGGATCACGCCGGTCGCGGCCGGCTGATAGCGATAGGTGGTGGCGTGGGAAATCCTTAAGCGCATGATCAAATCAAATATTGTTTGGTGATGATTTCGCCGAGCCGCGTATTGTCCGCGATGAACTCCTCGATGAACTCGTGCACGCCGTGCTGGAAGATGTCGTTCATGTTGGAGTGTTCGAGCCGGTTGCGGACACCCCTGGCGTGGCGCTGTGCCGGACCCTGGCGGCCATAGGCGACGCCGATCTGGTCGAGGTTGCGCACGAGATTGCCGTAGCAGCTCGCGAGCGAGCGCGGCAGCGAGTCGTTAAGGATGAGAAGATCGGCGATCAGCCAGGGTTTCAGCGTCTCGCGATAGACCCAGTGATAGGCCGTCAGCGCCGACACCGAGCGCAGGATCGAGGTCCATTGATAGAAGTCGAGCGGGCCGCCGACATGTTCCTCCTCCGGCAGCAGCACGTGATACTTCACGTCGAGGATGCGCGCGGTGTTGTCGGCGCGCTCGACATGCAGGCCGAGCCGCGAGAACCAGTAGGCGTCGTTGCGCAGCATGGTGCGGTAGGCCGAGCCGTCGAAGCGGAGCGAGGTCTCCTGCACGAAGCGCAGGAAGCGCGCCAGCTCCTCGCGGCTGGACGTCCCCTTGCTCCAGACCTCCTGCAACTCGATCCAGGCGCCGTTGATGGTGTCCCACATCTCGCTGGTCAAGGCCGTGCGCACCGAGCGCGAGTTCAGGCGCGAGGCCTCGATGCAGTTCCGGATCGAGGAGGGATTGTCGGCCGAGAACGACAGATATTCGACGACGTTGTTTTCGTTGGCGTCGTTGTAGGTCTTGAAGAAGCTTTCGCTGACGCCGGCGGTGAGCAGCGCCGATTCCCACTCGTTGGTCTTGCCGATATAGGCGGCGGGCAACGCGGTGACGCGCAGGGTCGCATCGATCGTGCGCGCGATGTATTCGGCCCGTTCGACATAGCGGGCCAGCCAATAGAGGTTTTCGGCGGTTCGCGACAGCATTCAGGCACGCTGGCAGTTTTCCCTCCCCCCTTGCGGGGGAGGGTCAGGGAGGGGGGTCAACAAAAAGACTCGTCGTGCTCGGGTACCCCCACCCCCGACCCCTCCCCGCAAGGGGGAGGGGAGCGAGAGAGCGGTGTTCGCGGCTTCAAAGCCGACGGTCATATGCAAGATCTCACTCATCCAATATCCACGTGTCCTTGGTGCCGCCACCCTGGCTTGAATTGACCACGAGCGAGCCTTCCTTCAGTGCGACGCGGGTCAATCCGCCCGGCACGATGGTGGTACGCTTGCTGCCGGTCAGGACGAACGGACGCAAATCGACATGGCGTGGCGCAAGGCCGGCTGCGGTGCAGGTCGGACAGGTCGACAGCGCCAAGGTCGGCTGCGCAATGAAGCCTTCCGGCTCGCGTTTGAGTTTGTCGCGGAAGGCCTCGATGGTCGCCTTCGTCGAGGCCGGGCCAATCAGCATGCCGTAGCCGCCCGAGCCGTGCACTTCCTTGACGACCAGCTCGGCCAGATTATCGAGCACGTAAGACAGGTCCTTCGGCTCACGGCAGCGCCAGGTCGGCACGTTCTTCAGGATCGGCTCTTCCGCCAGATAGAATTTTACGATGTCGGGCATGTAGGAGTAGATCGCCTTGTCGTCGGCAATGCCGGTGCCGACGGCGTTCGCCAGCGTGATATTGCCGGCGGCATAGGCCGACATCAGGCCGGGCACGCCGAGTGCGGAGTCAGGCCGGAAGGTGAGGGGATCGAGGAAGTCGTCGTCGACCCGGCGATAGATCACGTCGACCCGTTTCAACCCTTCGGTGGTGCGCATGAAGACCTCGTCGTTCTTGACGATGAGGTCGCGGCCCTCGACCAGCTCGATGCCGAGCTTGTCGGCGAGGAACGAGTGCTCGTAATAGGCGGAGTTGTAGACGCCGGGCGTCATCAGCGCGACGACCGGTTCCGATGAGGCGCTCGACGGCGCCACGGAGCGCAGCGCCGAGAGCAACTCGTCTGGATAACGCTCGACCGGCGCGATGCGATGGCGCGCGAACAGGTCCGGAAACAGCCGCATCATGATCTCGCGGTTTTCCAGCATGTAGGACACGCCCGACGGCGTGCGCGCATTGTCCTCCAGCACGATGAAATTCTCGGCATCGACCCGGACGATGTCAATTCCGGCGATGTGGACATAGACGTCGTGCGGAACGTCCTGGCCGTTCATCTCCGGGCGGAACACCGGGTTCTGGAAGATGAGGTCGTCCGGCACGATCTCGGCGCGGAGGATGTCGCGGCCGTGATAGATGTCGCGCAGGAACATGTTGAGTGCGCGCACGCGCTGGCGCAGGCCTTTCTCAAGCAGCGTCCATTCCTTGGCCGACAGGATGCGCGGAATGACGTCGAAGGGGATCAGCCGCTCCTGGGCCTCGGAGTCGCCATAGACCGCGAAGGTGATGCCGATCCGTCGGAACAGCAGCTCGGCTTCCTGGCGGCGATATTCCAGCGCGTCCGGCGGCGTCTCCTTCAGCCAGCGGGAGAGCTCCTGGTAGGCGGGGCGAAGGTCGTCCCCGGGACCATTCATCTCATCGAACGCAACCGCCATCGAAACCCCTCAACACCGTGCGCAACAGTGCATGACTTGACGGGGTGGTAGCAAGGGCCGGGCCAGCGCGATATGCATGGGGTGAAGGCATTTGTCGCGAGCTTTCGCGCCAGTGCCCGAAAAAGCGGCGGACCGGTGGCTAAATCGGCAGCAAAATACCGTGACTTCAAGGACTTGGCTGGGCATTCTTGAGCGGCGGTAAGGGTGGAAGGTTGAAGTCATGAGCGAGATCGTCAGCGCCGGGATATTGGTGATCGGCGACGAAATCCTGTCCGGGCGGACCAAGGACAAGAACATCGGCTTCATCGCCGAATACCTCACCAATATCGGCATCGACCTGAAGGAAGTGCGCGTCGTCGCCGACGAGGAGGACGAGATCATCGCGGCCCTCGACGCGCTGCGGAATCGCTACACCTACGTCTTTACCACCGGCGGCATCGGGCCGACCCATGACGACATCACCGCCGACAGCGTCGCCAAGGCGTTCGGCGTCGGCATCGACCATCACCCCGAGGTGGTCGCCCGCTTCAGGGAGCGCTTCAAGAATCCGGGCGAGCTCAATGAGGCGCGGCTGCGCATGGCGCGGATTCCCGACGGCGCCGAGCTGATCCAGAGCGCGACCATCATGGCGCCCGGCTTCAAGATCGGCAACGTCATCGTGATGGCCGGAGTCCCATCGATCATGCAGGCGATGATGGACATCGTCGCGCCCAAGCTGAAGTCCGGCCTCAAGATGCTCTCGGACACGGTGCGCGCCAACTCGCGCGAGGGTGACATCGGCGGGCCCCTGCGCGAGATCGCCAGCGCCCATCCCGACACCATGATCGGCAGCTATCCGTTTCTCGACGAGAACGGCAAGCCGAACACCAATCTGGTGGTGCGTTCGCGCGATCCGGACAAGCTCAGTGCGGCGATGAATGCGGTGAAGGAGATGCTGACATCGCTCAAGATCGCTCAATAGTACCGGTTTCGATGACGACACGGCCCGTCACGCCGCGCGATCTCGAGCTGATCTGCCGGCATCGCGAGGAAATGTTTCGGGAGTCCAAGGCGCCCGGCAGGACCGAGGACATCCTCAAGGCCATGACCACCGCTTTCAGGATATGGCTCCAACCGCATCTGGATGACGGCAGCTATTTCGGCTTTGTCGTGGAGGACGCCGACGCGCCGGTCGCGGGCATCGGATTGATGCTGATCGAATGGCCGCCGCATCCGTCGCATCCCAATGAGGACAAGCGCGGCTATGTGCTCAATCTTTTCGTCGAGCCATTGTATCGGCAGCGGGGACTGGGGAATATGCTGATGGAACTGGGAGAGGGCGAGTTCCGAAAGCGCGGTGTGTCCTATGGCGTGCTCCACGCCACGCGCATGGGCAAGCCGCTTTACGAACGAATGGGCTGGGCGGGGACAAGCGAGATGGCAAAGCCTTTGATAGGCGCCGGCCGCTGAAGCGGAAGACAAGCAGGAGAGACCATGGCGGACGTGATGCCTGAACTGAGTGCCCAGGAACGGGCGGGCAAGGCTTTTCCGGTGTCGTGGGACCAGTTTCACCGGGATTGCCGGGCGCTGACCTGGCGGCTCAACGAAGTGGGTCCGTTCCATGCGGTGATCGCGATCACACGCGGCGGGCTGGTGCCGGCGGCGATCGTGGCGCGCGAGCTCGGCGTGCGCGTGATCGATACAGTCTGTATCGCGAGCTACGACCACACCCAGCAGGGCGAGCTGAAAGTGCTGAAGGGAGTTTCGGCCGATACCGCCAAACTCGGCGGCGGCACCGGCAAGGGGCTCCTGATCGTCGACGACCTCGTCGATACCGGCAAGACCGGCGCGCTGGTGCGCAAGATGATGCCGGACGCGCATTTCGCCACCGTCTATGCCAAGCCGAAGGGCCGGCCGCTGGTCGACACCTTCATCACCGAAGTGTCGCAGGACACCTGGATCTTTTTTCCATGGGACACCGCGCTGTCGTTCCAGCCGCCGATCCGGGATGGAGCGGCGTGATTTTTCTTCACCTCTCCCCGCGTGCGGGGAGAGGTCGGATCGCATGTAGCGAAGCGAAATGCGATCCGGGTGAGGGGGAATCTCCGAGAGTCCAGTTCTCACCGTGTTTTTGGAAGCAGCCCCTCACCCCAACCCTCTCCCCGTAAGAACGGGGAGAGGGAGAAGAACCGCCATGTCTCTCCAAAATCGGGTCACTCCCACAGGCAAAATCGTCGCCACGCCAGCGCGCGGGACGTTCACGGGCAATCGCGGCATCATCCACGATCCTGAGACCAAGACGCTGTTGCGCAAGCGCTGGTCGTGTCCGGCCTGGTTGATCTGCGTTCTGGAGTTTCGCGGCCGCCGGCGCAAGGTGATGGGCGGACGAAGCTGGACCGAGCTGTTCTTTCTCGATGAAGCAACCGCCTTCGCGGCCGGACATCGCCCGTGCTTCTACTGCCGCCGCGACGACGCCAACCGTTTTCGCGCGGCCTGGGAAAAGGGCAATCGCGTTGCGGACGTTCTCGCGCCCGAGATCGATGCGGTGCTGCATCGCGAGCGGCTCGCCAGCGGCAAGACGCTACACCGGCTGCCGATGCCGATTGCGAAATTGCCCGATGGTGCGATGCTGCAGGCTGGCGGCGACAGTTTTCTGATCGTGGAGGGCAGGGCGTTGAAATGGGCGCCCACCGGCTACGTCAGCGTGGCGCGGCTCCCGGAAAACGCGATGCTACTGACGCCGCCTTCCACCGTGCACGCCTTCGCGGCCGGCTATCGGCCGGCATTGCATCCGAGCGCGAAGGTTTAGCGCAGCGGCCTTCCGTCCTCATCGACGCTCCGGCGAGAGTCCCGCAAGGTCCATTCCTTGATGATCTGGCGGCATTTTGTCAGCGCAGGCTCGTCCTGCGCCGTGCCGGTCTGCTGCGCATGTGCGACCATGGCCCTGCAGGCGTTGAGCTGGTCGCGCTCGCCGGCGTATAGCGGAACGCCAACGAGCAGAAACGCGAGCGTGGCGGCCCGCAACGCAACCCGAACCATCATCCCAGCCGCTGCCGCGCCAGTTTCGCGCCGGCACCGAGCGCGGCAAGTTTTGCCTCCGCGATGTCGCGCCGCATCGGCGCCATACCGCAATTGGTGGTCGCCACGATGTTGCTCTTCGGCACAAATCTCGCCACCGCCTCGATCGTCGCCACCACGTCCTCGGCGGTCTCGACCTGATCGTTGGCGACGTCGATCACACCGGCCTGCACGATCTTGCCCTTGAGCAGGCCGAGCAGCTCCAGCGGCACCTTGGAATTGCGGCACTCGATCGCGACCTGCTGGATCGAACTCTTGTCGATCGATGGGAATATCTCTTCATATTGCCGCCACTGGCCGCCCAAGGTCTGCTTCCAGTCGGTGTTGGCCTT
The DNA here is from genome assembly GCA_963794775.1 of uncultured Alphaproteobacteria bacterium. Taxonomy (GTDB): domain Bacteria; phylum Pseudomonadota; class Alphaproteobacteria; order Rhizobiales; family Xanthobacteraceae; genus Bradyrhizobium. The sequence goes on from CAWCGA010000012.1 coordinate 179,814, forward strand.
GATGCCGTAGCCGTAACAGATGTGCACGGCGGTGGTGCAGGTCAGGCCTTCGGCGGCCTTCTCCAGAGCCTTGATGCCCCAGTCGCGCACCTCGTCCATGTAGACATTGAAAGCGGGCTCGTCGAACTGGATCACATCGACGCCATCGGCCTGCAATGCCTTGGCCTCCTGGTTGAGCAAATCGGCGAAGGCGAAAGCCATCTTCACCCGGTCGCCGTAATAACGATCGGCAATCGTGTCGATGATGGTCATCGGACCGGGCATGGTGAACTTCAGCCTGTTCTTCGTGTGCGTGCGCGCGACACGGGCCTCGTCGGCGTGGACGCGGCCTTTCAGCGCGAGCGGCGCCACCACCTGCGGCACCATCGCCTTGTAGCGATCCTTGCGGATGCCCATCTCGACCTTGTGGGCGAAATCGATGCCCTCGATGTTCTCCAGAAAGCCGTGCACGAAATGCTGACGCGCCATTTCGCCTTCGGTGACGATGTCGACGCCGGCGTCCTCCTGCAATTTCACCGCCAGCATCGTGGCGTCGCGCTTGGCGCGCGCCAGTTCCTCGCCCTTGGCCTTCCAGGGCGCCCACAGCATGTTCGGCTCGGCCAGCCATTCCGGCTTCGGCAGCGAGCCCGCAATCGTGGTTGGAAACAGCATGGCAGGCCTCCCTTGGGATGTTCTGATTGAGCGCCTGTCTGCCATGACTTATGCTGGACGTACAGGACAACAAAAGTCATTCCGGCCGGGAATAGGGATCAAACGCCATGATCGAGTTCTTCTTCGACTGCTCCAGCCCGTGGACCTATCTCGCCTTCCACAACATCCAGCCGTTGGCACAGGAGTTTTCCGAGGAGATCGTGTGGCGTCCGATCCTGGTCGGCGGCATCTTCAATTCAATCAATCCGAGCGTCTATGCCGGCCGGGAACATCCGGTGCCGGTGAAAGTCGCCTACCAGAAAAAGGACATGGCGGATTGGGCGCGCTCGGCGGGGCTCACCATCAAGATGCGGCCGACGGTATTCCCGGTGAACAGCGTGAAGGCGATGCGCGGTTGCATCGTCCTCGGCAAGGAGATGTTGCCGTTCGCGCGCACGGTGTTCGAGATCTATTGGGGCGAGGATCAGGACATCTCGCAAGATGCGGTGCTCGCAGAGGTTTGCAAGCGCGTCGGTATCGATGCGCAAAAGCTGTTTGCCGGGATCGCGCAGCAGGCGATCAAGGACCAGCTCAAGGCGAACACTGATGAAGTCATGGCGCGGGGGGGCTTCGGCTCGCCGACCATCTTCATCGACAAGACCGACATGTATTTCGGCAATGACCGCCTGCCGCTGGTGCGCGAGGCGTTGGCGCGGCGCAAGGAACGTGCGGCCTGATGCCAAAAGCCGTCGTTTGTCGCGAACTCGGTCCGCCGAACCGGCTGCGGCTGGAAACCTTCGCATCGAAGCCGCTGGCACCTGGGCAGGTGCGCGTCGCCATACGCGCGGCCGGGATCAATTTCCCTGACATCCTGATGGCCGCCGGCGAGTATCAGCTCAAGCCGGAGCTGCCGTTCACACCGGGCATGGAATCCGCCGGCGACGTCGTCGAGGTCAACGGCGCGCAAGGCGTCGCGATTGGCGACCGCGTGATCGTCAAGCTGCGCCATGGCGGTTATGCCGACGAGGCCGTCGTGACGCCGTCGCAGCTGACGCCGCTGCCGTCGACCTTCGACTATGCGGAAGGCGCGACCTTCCTCGCCGCGCACGGCACCGCCTATCACGGCCTGATCGATCGCGGACAACTGCGGCCGGGTGAAGTGCTGCTGGTCCATGGCGCCGGCGGCGGTGTCGGTCTCGCCGCGGTGGAGATGGGCAAGCTGCTCGGCGCGACCGTGATCGCAGCCGCCTCATCGGAGGAAAAACTCGCGGTCGCCAAAGCGCGCGGCGCCGATCATCTCGTGCTGTATGCACGCGAGCCGTTTCGTGACGCCGTGAAGCGCATCACCGACGGCCGCGGCGCCGACGTGGTCTACGATCCCGTCGGCGGACAGATCTTCGAGGACAGCGTGCGCTGCATCGCCTGGGGTGCGCGGCTGCTGGTGATCGGCTTCACCGGAGGCATCGGACTTGCGCGCACCAATCTCCTGCTGATCAAGGGCGCCAGCGTGCTTGGCGTGCGCGCCGGCGAGGCCGTGCGCAAAAATCCTGCGCTGGGCGAGGTCAGGCTGAAGCAGCTGCTGGAATGGGCGGAGCAGGGCAAGATCCGTCCCAACGTCTCGCATCGCCTGCCGCTGGAGGATTACGCCAGGGCGATGCAGCTCCTGATCGACCGCAAGGCGATCGGGCGGGTGGCGTTGATGATGGGGTAATGCCGACGCGAATTGTCGCAAGCGGCATTAGCAACCTTGCGTCGAAGTGTCGCCCGGGTGCACATTCGCCGTCGGCGAGACGGTGAAGCGGAGGGCGCATCCAATGTTGCAAACGCTTTCGGGCGTGCTGGTGGCGATGATGGTGTCGTTTGCCGCGGACGCGCAAGTCCTCAAGGTGGTCGAGGTCGCAGCACCGGCCATCAACTGCGTCTTCCGGACCAGCTGCTCCGCTGAGGTTGCCGATACGAGTGGCAATATCCTGCTTCCCACGCTCGCCGCCGGAACGGCCTGGCTGCAGTCGCGCACGTTCACCGGCGAGGCGGGCACCCCGGGCGCGGGCACCACCGCATACATATACCGCATCAGCCTGACTGAAGCCGCCGGCACCGCCGATTGCGTTGTCGGCTTTACGCTCAATTTCGGCCCGCACGTAGCGCTGCCCTACGCGAACAACCAGAATGCCGATGTTTACGTGATAACGACCGGCGGACTCGGCACCATCAGCCTTGCAAAGGCCGAACGGTTTGTTGACGTGATCGAGTTCACGCTCAAAAAGGCGCTGTGCGTGGCCGGTCCCGCGAACGTCGCAAACACCACTTTCTTTATAGGGCTGGCCAGCAAAGCGGCGCCGATGCATGTCAATGCGGTCATCACGGTAACCGGCACGACCCCGATCTATGCTGCCGACGCGCGCGTGCCCACGCATGCGCTACCGCCCGATCCCGGGCAACTGTGAAGCAGCGGGCCGTTGGTGATGCGATTTACGCCGTCATTCCGGGATGGTCCGAAGGACCAGACCCGGAATCTTCAAGATTCCGGGTTCGATGCTTCGCATCGCCCCGGAATGACCGCTTCGCGGTCACTTGTATTCCCGCTCTTCCCACCACGGAAAATAATCGGGCATGTCGCTCGACACTTTGTCCTTGAACTGCGCCGGGCGCTTTTCCAGGAACGACACCACGCCCTCTTTCACGTCGCCGGAGCGGCCGCGGGCATAGATGCCGCGGCTGTCCACCTTGTGGGCTTCCATCGGATCGTCGGCGCCAAGCATGCGCCACATCATCTGCCGGATCAGTGCCACCGACACCGGCGCGGTCTTTGATGCGATTTCTTTTGCAAGCGCCCGCGCGGTCGCCAGCAAATCAGCCGGCGGCACCACCTTGCTGACGAGCCTGCCGGTGAGCGCCTCCTGCGCTGAAAACACGCGGCCGGTGTAGCACCATTCCAGCGCCTGCTGGATGCCGACCAGCCGCGGCAGGAACCAGCTCGAGGCGGCTTCAGGGACGATGCCGCGCTGGGAGAACACGAAGCCGAAGCGCGCGGCTTCGCTGGCGATGCGGATGTCCATCGCAAGCTGCATGGTGACGCCGATGCCGACCGCGGGGCCGTTCACCGCCGCAATCACGGGCTTCAGGCATTTGAAGATGCGTAACGTGAGCTGGCCGCCGCCGTCGCGCACCTGCGGGTCGCTGTAATCGACCTTGCCGTCGGCCCGCCGATTGACGGGACCGCGCCGGGCGTCCCGGTCGAAAGTGTTGGCGCCCGAGGAGAGGTCGGCGCCGGCGCAGAAGCCGCGGCCCGCGCCGGTCACGATGATGGCGCGGATGTTGTCGTCGGCATCGGCCTTGTCGAAGGCATCGATCATCTCGCTCATCATCTGGCCGGTGAAGGCGTTGAGCTTGTCGGGCCGGTTCAAGGTGATGGTGAGGATTTGCTCCGCCACCTCGTATGTGATGGTTTCGTAGGACATGGTCACTCCCTGAATTTCGTCATTCCGGGGCGCGACGAAGTCGCGAACCCGGAATCTCCATTAATTTTGTTGCACGAGATTCCGGGTTCGTCGCTGCGCGACGCCCCGGAATGACGCTGCGCGTCACTTCTTCGGCGGGCTCGGCCACGGCTTCTGCGCACCGCGCAGGCCCTCGAACGCCTTTGCCATCGCCAGCACGCCGAGATCGTCGAACCGCCGGCCGACGATCTGCACCCCGATCGGAAAGCCCTTGGCGTCGTAGCCGCCATTGATCGACACCGCCGGGTTCTCCGCCATGTTCCAGGTCACGGTGTAGCAGATGTGCTCGAACGGCTTGTCGGGGTCGTTCAGGGGTGCGGCGAGTTCTGCATCGAACTTGACCACCGGCGATACCGGCGAGATCACATAGTCGAGTTCGCCGAATAGTTTTGCGGCGGCGGCGCGGATCGCCATAGTCATGTTGAAGCCGCGCACCGCGTCGGCGCCGCTCAGTTTCGCACCCCGCTCGGCCCACTTGTAGATGTAGGGCAGGGTCTTGCGGCGCTCGGCTTCGGGCAGCATCGAGAGATCGCCCCACATCCGCGCGCGCCAGAAATTGTCGAGGCCGTCGAGCATCTCGCGGTTGAGGATGCTGTCGATTTCGGTGACGACGGCGCCCGCCGCCTCGAACGCCTTGGCCGCCTTGACGACGACCTCACGCACCGGCTTTTCAAGCGCCTGGCCTACGCCGAGATCGAGCATCAGGCCAAGCCGCAGCTTGCGCGGCGACTTTTCCAGCGCCTTCCAGTTGATGTCGTGCGGCGGCAGGCTCATACCGTCACGCCGGTCGGGCTTCGAGATCACGCTCATCATCAATGCGGCGTCGTCGACCGTGCGCGTCATCGGACCCGCGACGCGGCCGACATAAGGCGGATCGATCGGCACGCGCCCGAGGCTCGGCTTCAGCGCAACGAGGCTGCACCAGCACGCCGGCAGTCGCACGGAGCCGCCGATGTCGGTGCCGAGATGCAACGGGCCGTAACCGGCGGCACCGGCCGCGCCTGCGCCCGCCGAAGAGCCGCCGGGATTTTTCGTGAGGTCCCAGGGATTGCGGGTGAGGGGATGCAGGCTCGAGAGCCCCGAGGACAGCATGCCGTAATCGGGCATCGTGGTCTTGGAGAAGATGATCGCGCCGGCTTCGCGCAGCCGCGCCACCGGTGGCGCATCGGCCGCGGCCGGCACCTGCGGCACGCTCGCCGCGCCGAGCGGCACCGGCTGGCCTTTGGTGGCGACGTTGTCCTTGATGGTGACCGGCACGCCGTCGAGCGTGTGCGTCGGCTCGCCCTTCTGCCAGCGATCCGTCGAGGCTTTCGCCGTCTTGCGCGCGCCCTCGGGATCGAACAAATACAGCGCCTTGATGTGCGGCTCCCACGCCGCGACATGCCCGAGCAAATCCTCCATCACCTCCGATGGCGAAAACTGCCCCGCCTTGTAGCCGGCGATCAGGTCGACCGCGGAGAGATCGTGCAGCGAGGTAACCGCGTCCCTGGAAGACGTCTTATGCATGAGAACCTGCCGGCATACGGGTTTCGATGATGCGCGCGAATACGCTGGCGCCGATTGGCAAAATCTTGTCGTCGAGCACGTAACCGGGATTATGCACGGGCACCGAGCCGTCGTGGCCGATCCAGAAATAGGCGCCCGGAATCGTTTCCATCATGTCGGCGAAATCCTCGCTGCCCATCTTGGGCGTGGCGCGCGTGAACACTTTCGCCGGATCGACGACGGTGCGCGCTGCTTCCTCGATTACGCGCGACTGCTCTTCCTTGTTGACCAGCACGCTGAAAGTGTCGCGGATATCGGCCTCGATCTCGACCTGGAAGGCCGCCGCCATGCCGGCGCAGAGCGCGCGCATGCGCTCCCGGATCAGCGCGCGCACCTCATTGGAGAACGCGCGCACGGTGCCGCACAGCCATGCCTCGCCGGGAATGACATTGTAGGCGGAGCCGGAATGGATTTGCGTGATCGACAGCACGGCGGCCTGCAGCGGATCGACGTTTCGGCTGACGACGGTCTGCAGCGCCTGTCCCAAGGTCATCGCGATCACGACCGCGTCCTTGGAGCGCTCCGGCATCGCGCCATGCGCGCCATAGCCCTGGATCTTGATGTCGAAGAAATCGGCGCCGGCCATCGCCGGTCCCGGCAGGATCGCGATTTCGCCATGGTTCATGTCGGGCGCGTTGTGCAACCCGTAAATCTCGTCGCAGGGGAATTTCTGGAACAGCCCGTCCTTTATCATGGCGCGCGCACCGCCAAGGCCTTCCTCGGCCGGCTGGAAGATGAAATGCACCGTGCCGTCGAAATTGCGCGTCTCGGCGAGATAGCGCGCGGTGCCGAGCAGCATGGTGGTGTGGCCGTCATGGCCGCAGCCATGGAAACGGCCGGGAACGGTGGAGCGCCATTTCAGATTGGTGTTTTCTTCCATCGGTAGCGCGTCCATGTCGGCGCGCAGTCCGATGCGCTTGTTGCCGCTGCCCTTGCCCTTGAGCACGCCGATCACGCCAGTGCCGCCGATCCCGCGGTGCACCTCGATGCCCCATGCCTTCAGCTTGTCGGCGACGATGCCCGAGGTACGCACCTCCTCGAAGCCGATCTCGGGATGGGCGTGCAGGTCGCGCCTGATCGCGGTGAGTTCGTCGGCAAAGCCGTCGATGCGGTCGATGGTCGGCATGTTGTCCTATCCGGTTG
>CAWCGA010000013.1:0-135941 GCA_963794775.1 uncultured Alphaproteobacteria bacterium
CGGCGTGCTGCAGCCGGCAGGTTTCGAGAATTCGCAGGGCATGCTGTCGGCGGCCTACGCCAAGGACGGCGCCGACCCGCAGTGGGACAACGATCCCGGCATGAAGAAATTCTTCGAGTTCCTGGCGAAGTATTATCCCGACGCCAACAAGCTCGACGGCTCGGTGGTGTACGGCTATGGCGTCGCGCAGACGCTGGTGCAAGTGCTTAAGCAGTGCGGCGACGATCTCACGCGCGAGAACGTCATGAAGCAGGCGGCGAGCCTGAAGGATTTCGAAACCGACACGCTGTTGCCGGGCGTCAAGATCAACACCTCGCCGAAGGATTTTGCGCCGATCAGTCAGCTCAAGATGATGCGCTTCAAGGGCGAGAAGTGGGATCTGTTCGGCGAGATCATCTCTGGCGACCTCAGCAACTAATCTCAATATTCCGCGCCGCGGGTACCCCGTGGCCGGAACGTTCGACTAAATGACGCCCTCCGCGCCCGAAGCGCGGGGGGCTTTTTGTTTGCCGGCCACCCGCCGGAGGTATTCAATGCCGGTCAAGAGCCATGAAGTGCTCCCGCTCCAACAATGCGACACATCAACCCACAAGGGAGACAGAAATGCCTGCTATTCGCATGCGATTGGGGCTGCTTTCGGCTGCCCTGACGATCGCGCTGGCTTCAGCGCCCGCCCTCGCCCAGAAGGGCAAATACGACATCGGCGCCACCGACACCGAAATCAAGATCGGCAACATCATGCCCTACAGCGGACCGGCCTCCGCCTACGGCGTGATCGGCAAGACGGAAACCGCCTACTTCAACAAGATCAACGCCGAAGGCGGCATCAACGGCCGCAAGATCAATTTCATTTCGCAGGACGACGGCTACTCGCCGCCAAAGACGGTCGAGCAGGCGCGCAAGCTGGTCGAGAGCGACGAGGTGCTGCTGATCTTCAATTCGCTCGGCACGCCGCCGAACTCGGCGATCCAGAAATACATGAATGCCAAGAAGGTGCCGCAGCTGTTCGTCGCGACCGGCGCCACCAAGTGGAACGATCCGAAGGAATTTCCCTGGACCATGGGCTGGCAGCCCAACTACCAGAGCGAGGCGCAGATCTACGCCAAGTACATCCTGAAGAACCACCCGAACGCCAAGATCGCCGTGCTCTACCAGAACGACGATTACGGCAAGGACTACCTGAAGGGCTTCAAGGACGGGCTCGGCGCCCAGGCGGCGTCCCTGATCATCGCCTCGGAGAGCTATGAGACCACCGAGCCCACCATCGACTCGCACATCGTCACGCTGAAGGCCTCCGGCGCCGACGTGTTCTTCAATATCACCACGCCGAAATTTGCAGCCCAGGCAATCAAGAAGAACGCCGAGATCGGCTGGAAGCCGCTGCACTTCCTCAACAACGTCTCGGCCTCGATCGGCAGCGTGATCAAACCTGCCGGCATGGAAGCCTCGCAGGACATCATCTCGTCGGCCTACCTCAAGGATCCGACCGATCCGCAGTGGAAGGAAGACGCCGGCATGAAGGGCTGGAACGTCTTCCTGGACAAGTATTTCCCGGAAGCCGACCGCGCTGACGCGTCCGTGATGTATGCCTACACGGTCGCCCAGGGCCTGGTTCACGTGCTGAAGAACTGCGGCAACGACCTGACCCGCGAAAACATCATGAAGCAGGCCGCTGCTATCAAGGACCTCGAGCTTCCCGGTCTGTTGCCGGGCATCAAGGTTAACACCTCGCCGACCGACTTTGCGCCGATCTCGTCGGTGCAGTTGATGAAGTTCAAGGGCCAGACCTGGGAGCGCTTCGGCGACATCATCTCGTCCGACGTCGGCGGTTAATTCCTCCAGATCTGGCTACTAAAGAAGCAGCCCCTGCGCACTTGTCGCAGGGGCTTTTTGTTGTCGCATTCCCTTCAAAATGCTATCGAACGCGACATGGATTGCGCATGATCTTTTCGGAAAACCGGTTTCCACTTTCCGGATCATGCGCGCGAAACAAGAGCCTCCGTCCAAAGGGGCCGCGATATCGATCATTCGGAATTTTGAAAGGGAGAAACTTGATGCACGCCACTCGTCTGGCCATCGGCGCAACCGCGCTGGCCCTGTTCGCCGCTTCCACCAGCGGCGCGCTCGCGCAGAAGAAATACGACACCGGCGCCACCGACACCGAAATCAAGATCGGCAACATCATGCCCTATTCGGGGCCGGCGTCCGCCTATGGCGTGATCGGCAAGACCGAACAGGCCTACTTCAACAAGATCAACGCCGCGGGCGGCATCAACGGCCGCAAGATCAACTTCATCTCCTATGACGACGGCTACTCGCCGCCGAAGGCCGTCGAGCAGGCCCGTAAGCTGGTCGAGAGCGACGAGGTGTTGCTCATCTTCAATTCGCTCGGCACGCCCTCGAACTCGGCGATCCACAAATACATGAACGCCAAGAAGGTGCCGCAGCTGTTCGTCGCCACCGGCGCCACCAAGTGGAACGACCCGAAGGACTTCCCCTGGACCATGGGCTGGCAGCCCTCCTACCAGAGCGAGTCGCACATCTACGGCAAGTGGCTCCTGAAGGAGAAGCCCGGAGCCAAGATCGCGATCCTCTACCAGAACGACGACTATGGTAAGGACTATCTGAAGGGCATCAAGGACGAACTCGGCGCCAAGGCGGCCACGATGATCATCGCCGAGGAAAGCTACGAGACCACCGAGCCCTCGATCGACAACCACATCGTCAAGCTGAAGGCGTCCGGCGCCGACGTGTTCTTCAACGTCACCACGCCGAAGTTCGCGGCGCAGGCGATCAAGAAGAACGCCGAGATCGGCTGGAAGCCGCTGCACATCCTCAATAACGTCTCGGCTTCGGTCGGCAGTGTGCTCAAGCCTGCCGGCTACGAGAACTCGCAGGACATCATCTCCGCGGCGTACCTCAAGGACGCCTCCGACCCGCAGTGGGACAAGGACCCCGGTATGAAGGAATTCCTGGACTTCCTCGCCAAGGACTTCCCGGAAGGCAACAAGCTCGATGGCTCCGTCATCGTCGGCTTCGGCGTGGCGCAGACGCTGGTGCAGGTGCTCAAGCAGTGCGGTGACGATCTCACGCGCGAGAACGTCATGAAGCAGGCGGCAAACCTGAAGGACTTCCGCACCGAAGTCCTGCTGCCCGGCGTCAAGATCAACACCTCGCCGACCGATTTTGCGCCGACCAGCCAGCTGCAGCTGATGCGCTTCAAGGGCGAGAAGTGGGAGCTGTTCGGCGACGTCATCTCCGCCGACGTCGGCGGCTAGTTCCACCTCACTTGCAACGCTTCACCCCCGCGACATCAGTCGCGGGGGTTTTCTTTTGCGGCGAGAGGATGGATAAAGCGATCCCTGCATGCCGCTGTGATCGTGAGCCCATGACCGACCGACGTCCCCTGTTGCGTGCGATGTTTGATGCCGCGGTTGCGGCCGCTCATCCCGGCGTGGTGCTGGCACAGCATCTGCCGCCTGCTCCCAAAGGCCGCGTGATCTGCCTCGCCGCGGGCAAAGGCGCGGCCGCGATGGCTGCCGCTGCGGAGGCGCACTATCTCGATACACTCAAGCTCGATCCCGCGCGGCTGGTCGGCATTGCCACCACGCGCCACGGCCATGGCGTGCCGACGCGACGCATCAGGGTGGTCGAGGCCGGCCATCCCGTGCCCGACGAAGCCGGGCTGAAGGGCGCGGACGATACGCTGAAACTCGCTGCGACGGCCGAAGCCGATGACCTGCTTCTGGTGCTGCTCACCGGCGGCGGTTCGGCGAACTGGATCGCACCGGCCGATGGCATCACCTTCGAGCAGAAACAACGCCTCAACCGCGCGCTGCTGCGCTCGGGCGCGCCGATCGGCGAGGTCAACACCGTTCGCAAACATTTGTCGCGGATCAAGGGCGGGCGGCTGGCGCGCGCCGGGCAGCGCGCCAGCGAGATATTGACGCTCGCGGTCTCCGACGTGCCGCGCGACGATCCGTCGGCGATTGCGTCGGGGCCGACCGTGCCCGATCCGACCACGCTGGCCGACGCGCGCGCCATCGTCGTCAAATATAAACTCGAAATCGACGACGCGATCCGCCGCGCGCTCGACGATCCCAAAAACGAAAGCTGCAAAGCGGGCGACCCCGCCTTTGCCCGCGCGCGCTTCGAGCTGATCGCTCGGCCGCAACAGTCACTCGATGCGGCGGTGAAGGTCGCAAAAGACAATGGCTACGAGACCATGGCTCTCGCCGATCTCGAAGGCGAGGCGCGCGAGGTCGCGGCCGATCACGCACGGCTGGCGCTGGAAGCGCGCGCCAAAGGCAAACGCGTCGCGATCCTCTCCGGCGGCGAGCTCACCGTGACGGTGCGCGGCAATGGCCGTGGTGGCCCCAACCAGGAATATGCGCTGGCGCTCGCCGATTTGTTGAAGGACACGACAGGGATTTCGGCGATTGCGGGCGATACGGACGGCGCCGATGGCGGCGCGGGTTCGGCGTCTGATCCGGCCGGCGCGCTGATCGACGGATCGACATTCGCGAAGATTAAAGCGCAGGGGCTCGACCCGCGCGCCTATCTCGACAACAACGACGCCACCGCGTTCTTCATCGCGACCGGCGATCTCCTGCAGACCGGCCCGACGCTGACCAATGTGAACGATATCAGGGTGATTCTCGTCGACTAATTCCGTCGTCATTCAAGCGGAGCTTCGTAGGGTGGGTTAGCCCGAAGGGCGTAACCCACCTCTTCTGCCGCCGCGGATAGAAAGCGGTGGGTTACGCGGAGTTTATCATCGGGCGCGCATTCGCGCGACCCGTTGGCTAACCCACCCTACGAAACCGAGAGCTAAAACTCCGTCGCGATCCGCGTCAGCATCGCCAGCAACGCCGCGCGGTTGGCCGGCCCGAGCAATTCGTTGAGCCGCGCCTCGTGCTTGGCTGCCACCAGCTTCTTGGCGCGCGCCAGCACGGCGCGGCCCTTGTCGGTCAGCATCAGCACATGCGAGCGGCGGTCGTTGGCGGAACGCATCCGCGTGCAGAGATCGCGGCTCTCCAGCCCGTCCAGCATCGCAACGAAATTCGGGCGGAGGATGCCGAGCGTGTTGGCGATTTCGGTCTGGTTGCGGCCGGGGTTCTTCTCCAGCAGCAGCAGCACCGAAAACTGCGCCGGCGTCAGCTGCAGCGGCGCGACGCAGCGCAGGAAATCTTCGAAGATTTTCAGCTGCGCGCGCTTCAGCGAATAGCCGAGCAGCTCGGACAATTCGCCGAGCTGAAGGGCCTCGCCGGCCTGATCGTCGGCCTCCTTGCGGCCCTTGTCGCGATCGGCCACGGCGGTTTTGGAAACAGTCATCGCGTACGGCTCGAAGTCCCGTTAGTCTGAAATGACAAGGCGAGGCGGCCTTGAGATTATATTTGATAATTGTTATCGATCATATCAAATATCTGCAAGTCTATTTTGACTTGCGGGAGACGGACCGGCGCGCCCGGTCTTCCAGGGGGAGCGTCCGGCCTTGAACTCGACGATCATGCTGTTCCTGATCCAGGACGGCATCACCAATGGCGCGATCTACGCCCTGCTAGGACTTGCGCTGGTGCTGGTGTTCGCGGTGACGCGCGTGATCCTGATTCCGCAGGGCGAGTTCGTCACCTATGGCGCGTTGACCTATGCCTCGCTGATGTCCGGCCAGATGCCCGGCACGGCCAAGCTCGCGGTGGCGATGGGTGTCGCGGCCTTCGCCTTCGACCTCTATGCAGCCCGGCGCGCGCTGCACTGGCCGCGAATCGCGCGGGCCTTCGCCGTCAATGTCGTGCTGCCGGCCATCGTGCTGGGCCTGACCTTTTGGGCGGCGGGCCATCGCGTGCCTGTCCCGGTCGCGGTGCTGCTATCGCTGGTGATCGTGGCCTCGATCGGGCTGTTCCTCTATCGCCTCGCCTTCCAGCCGCTGGCGCACACCTCCGTGCTGGTGCTGCTGATCGCCTCCGTCGGCTGTCACTTCGCGATGCAGGGACTTGGCCTGCTGTTCTTCGGCGCCGAAGGCCAGCGCGGACCGCCGCTCGCCGATACCGCGTTGACCGTTGGCGCGCTACGCTTCACCGGCCAGAGTCTGGCGGTCTATGCCGCCACCATCGCCTTCATCGTCGCACTCTGGCTGTTCTTCGGCCTGACGCTGTACGGCAAGGCGCTGCGCGCCACCGCGGTGAACCGGATCGGCGCGCGGCTCGTCGGCATCCGCACCTCGCTCTCCGGCCAGATCGCGTTCCTGTTCGCTTCCGTGATCGGCGCGCTCTCCGGCATCCTCATCGTTCCCATCGCAACCCTCTATTACGATACCGGCTTCCTGATCGGCCTGAAAGGCTTCATCGCCGCCATCATCGGCGGCCTCGTCAGCTATCCGCTCACCGCGGCGGCGGCGATCATGGTCGGCATCGTCGAGGCGTTCTCGTCCTTCTATGCCTCCAACTTCAAGGAAGTGATTGTTTTCACGCTGCTGATCCCCGTGCTGCTGCTGCGCTCGCTCGCCGCGCCCGCGGTCGAGGAAGAGGAGTGAGCATGCGCGAGCGTTGGCCCGTCCTCGTCTTCGCAATCGTCACGGCAGCGATCCCGCATATCCCCGGCCTGCCGCCGTTCTGGATCGTGCTCGCCGACAATATCGGCCTGTCCGCACTGGTCGCGATGGGGTTGGTGCTGCTGACAGGAGTCGGCGGCCTCACCTCGTTCGGTCAGGCCGTGTTCTGCGGTTTCGGCGCCTACACCACCGCGGTGCTGACAACGGCCTATGGCGTATCGCCATGGCTGGCCTTGCCGGCCTCGCTGATCGTGAGCGGGCTGGCGGCGGTGCTGCTCGGCCTGATCACGGTGCGACTCTCCGGCCATTATTTGCCGCTCGGCACCATCGCCTGGGGGCTCGGCCTGTTCTACCTGTTCAGCAAGCTGGAATTTCTGGGCCGCAACGACGGCATTTCCCAGATTCCGCCGCTGTCGATCGGATCGTTCAGGATGCTCGATCCCGGCACGATCTACTACGCGATCTGGATTGCGGTGCTGATCGCGGCGCTGCTCACCATGAACCTGCTGGATTCTCGCACCGGCCGCGCCATCCGCGCGCTGCGCCGCGGCCATGTCGCGGCCGAAGCCTTTGGCGTGCAGACGCCGCGCACCAAGCTGCTCGTCTTCATCTATGCCGCCGTGCTCGCAGGCCTCTCGGGCTGGCTCTATGCGCATTTCCAGCGCGCCGCCAATCCGACGCCGTTCGGCGCGCAGGCCGGCATCGAATATCTCTTCGTCGCCGTGGTCGGCGGCGCAGGTTACGTCTGGGGCGGCGTGCTGGGTGCTGCGATCGTCATCATCCTGAAAGAGGTGCTGCAAAGCTATTTGCCGATGCTCTTGCATGGCGAGGGTCAACTCGAGACCATCGTGTTCGGCATCCTGCTGGTGACGCTGTTGCAACTCGCGCCGGGAGGCGTCTGGCCGTTGCTGGCATCGCTGTTGCCGTTCAAGCCGGTGAGAAAACGCCCCGATACGACGATTGCCCTTCCGCCGCGCGCGCGGCCGCCGGGCGCACCGAATGTGCTGCTGGAGATCAACGGCGCGCGCAAACAGTTCGGCGGCGTGATCGCGGTCAACGACGTCTCCTTCGACGTGCAGGCCCGCGAGATCGTGGCGCTGATCGGCCCAAACGGCGCCGGCAAGAGCACCACGTTCAATCTCATCACCGGCGTGTTGCGCGCCTCCGGCGGCAACATCTCCCTGCTCGGCAAGACCATTCACGACGCGCCGCCGCAGGAGATCGTCGACCTCGGCGTCTCCAGGACCTTTCAGCACGTCAAGCTGGTGCCTGACATGACCGTGCTGGAGAATGTCGCGATCGGCGCGCATCTGCGCGGCCGCGCCGGCGCGCTATCAAGCATGTTCCGTCTCGACCGCGCCGACGAAGCTGCGTTGCTCGCCGAAGCCGCGCGGCAGATCGAACGCGTCGGGCTCTCCGAGCAGATCGATCAGCTCGCAGGCTCGCTCTCGCTCGGCCAACAGCGCATCGTCGAGATCGCCCGCGCGCTGTGCGCCGATCCGATGCTGCTGCTGCTCGACGAGCCGGCGGCGGGCCTGCGCCACATGGAAAAGCAACGGCTCGCGGCCCTCTTGCGCCAATTGCGCGACGGCGGCATGTCGGTGCTGCTGGTCGAGCACGACATGGGTTTCGTGATGGATCTCGCCGACCGCGTGGTCGTGCTCGATTTCGGCACCAAGATCGCCGAGGGCACGCCGGCTGCGATCAAGAGCAACCCTGACGTCATCAAGGCCTATCTCGGAGCCGCCGCATGAGCGCGCTGCTTGAGGTCACCGATGCGCATATCGCTTATGGCAAGGTCGAGGCGGTGCGCGGTGTGTCGCTGGAAGTCCGTGACAACGAGATCGTCACCATTATCGGCGCCAACGGCGCGGGCAAGAGCACCCTGCTCAACGCCGTCATGGGCATCCTGCCGCTAAAAGGCCGCGTGAGTTTTGCCGGCGAGGATCTGGGCCGGCACGAGATCGAGGACCGCGTTGCGCTGGGCTTGAGCCTCGTACCCGAACATCGCGAGCTGTTCTCGACCATGAATGTCGAGGACAATCTGCAGCTCGGCGCTTTTCGGGTGGCGAAGGCGCAGGCGGCACAGTCGTTCGAGCGCGTCTACACGCTGTTTCCGCGGCTGAAGGAACGGCGCAAGCAGCTCGCCGGGACGCTGTCCGGCGGCGAGCAGCAGATGCTGGCGATGGGCCGCGCGCTGATGGGTGCGCCGCGCCTGTTGATGCTGGACGAGCCAAGCCTGGGACTGGCGCCGATCATCGTCGCCGACATCTTCCGCACCATCGGCGAATTGCGCGCGAGCGGCGTCTCGGTGCTGCTGGTCGAGCAGAACGCGAAAGCCGCGCTTCGCGTCGCCGACCGCGCTTACGTGATGGAGCTCGGCGAGTTCGTGCTGGAAGGACCGGCGTCAGAGCTCGCGACGAACGAACGCGTCGCCGCGAGCTATCTCGGATTCACGCATGAGGGCACGAGCGCGGTCTAGCCTCCACTGGATGCCCCGCGAAAGCGGGGCATCCAGTACGCCGCGGCCTCTCGGCTCCATCACCGCCGCCTCTGGAATACTGGATCACCCGCTTTCGCGGGTGATGACAGCATTTAGGCGGAAGGTTCGCTCCCGTCGCGCCTAATCCGGCCTCGCCAGCATGTACTTACCGTCCTTCACGGTGAGCAGGATGCGCGAGCGCTCGTCGAGACCGTAGCGGTCCTTTTCGGTGAAGTTATAGACGCCCTGGCTCGCGGCAATGTCGCGCTCGGTCAACAACGCCTGACGCAGCGCCTCGCGGAATTCGGGCGTGCCCGGCTTTGCGGTCTTCAGCGCGACCGGGACAATCCGCTGCAGCACCAGGAAGGCGTCATAGGAATGGCCGGCGAACTGGCTGCGGCTGTTCGGCCCGTATTTCGCTTCATAGGCCGTGACCAGCGCCATGCCCGGCTTCTTGGTCAGCGCGCTGTCCGGCTGATCCTCGGGATCCATCACCGGACCCGATGCCATCAACACGCCTTCCGCCGCCTTGCCGGCGATGCGGATGAAATCCATGCTGGCGGCGCCGTGGGTCTGATAGATCAGGCCCTTGTAGCCGCGGTCGCGCAGCTCGGTCTGCGGCAGGCCGGCCGCGGTGCCGGACGCACCAACCAGGATTGCGTCGGGATTGGCGGCGACGAGCTTCAGCACCTGCCCCGTCACCGAGGTATCCGTCCGCGCAAAGCGCTCTTCGTCGACGACCGACATGCCCATCGGCGTGCCCTGCGCCTTGAGGTCGTTCAGCCAGAGATCGCCGTAGGAATCCGAGTAGCCGATGTAGCCGACGGTTTTAACCTTATGCGCCTTCATGTGATCGTACAGCACCTTGCCCACGATCGGAATCGGCTGCGGCATGGTCACCGACCACTTGGTGCGCTCGGGCGTGATCGGAAACGGCGCAAGGCCGATATGCGGGATGCCGGCCTCGTTGGCCACATTCGACACCGCGATCGTCGCCGGCGTATTCGACGAACCCATGATGATGTCGGCCTTCTGCTCGGTGACGAAGCGCCGCGCATTGGTGGTCGCCGTCGTGGGGTCGCCGGCGTCGTCGAGCACCGTCAGCTTCAGCGGCACGCCCGCGATTTCCTTCGGCACGAATTCGAGCGCGTTGCGCTCGGGAATGCCGAGCGCGGCGGCGGGGCCCGTCGTGATGATGGTGATGCCGATATTGATTTCGTTGGTCTGGGCCGAGGCCCCCGGCAATGCGAGAACCGCAGCAAGCGCCGCCGCCGCGAGATAGATTGATTTCATTGCTTCCTCCCTGAACACATTTGTTGTCGATTGGCAGATCAAACTTCCGGCGTTAATTCAACCCTTTCTTTAGGCGTGGACGCGGTGAAGCGTCCTTTAGCCGCGTGTAAATTTCTCGATGATTTCCGGCGGAAACGGCGCCGATTTCAGCTTGCCGGGATCGTCGGGATGGCGGCCGACCAGCACGCGCTTCTCGAAGGCCTCGATCGCCAATGCCTCGCCCTTGAACACCTTGTGGGTGACCTCGAAGCTGGAGCGCCCGAAACTTTCGATGCGGCTTTCGATCGATATCCAGTCGCCATGGGTCGAGGCGATGTAGAATTTGGCGCGGGTGTCGACCATAGGGATGCCGACCAGCCCGTATTTGTGGATGATGTCCTGCTTGGAGAAACCGGCGGCCTCGAACATGATCGAGGTCGAGTCGTCGAACATCGCGAAATAGCGCGGGTAATAGACGATATTGGCGGGGTCGCAGTCGCCCCACTGGATCTGGATATCGCGCCGGTGCACGAACATGGCGCGGCCTATTTCGGCGCCATGCGCAGCGACGCGTCGAGCCTCACCACCTCGCCGTTCAAATAAGAGTTCTCGACCATGTGCAGCGCGAGCGCTGCGAATTCGTCGGGCTTGCCGAGCCGGTGCGGGAATGGAATTGCGGCCGCGAGCGAGTCCTGCGCCTCCTGCGGCAGGCCGCCGAGCAGCGGGGTCAGGAACAGGCCGGGCGCGATGGTGAGGACGCGGATGCCGAACTGCGCGAGCTCACGCGCGATCGGCAGGGTCATGCCGACGATGCCGCCCTTCGAGGCCGAATAGGCGGCCTGCCCGATCTGGCCGTCATAGGCGGCGACGGAGGCGGTGTTGACCACGACGCCGCGCTCGCCGCCGTCGAGCGGCGCGAGCTTCGACATTTCCGCGGTCGCCAGCCGCAGCATGTTGAAGGTGCCGATCAGATTGACCTTGATGACCCGCTCGAAATCGGCGAGCGGATGCGGCCCGTCGCGACCGACCACGCGCTTGGCGACGCCGATGCCGGCGCAGTTGACCAGCACGCGCGCCGGACCGTGGGCTTTTGCGGCCGCCACGACAGCGGCTTCCGCGGAGGCGGCATCGGTGACATCGCAGGCGATCGCCGTACCCTTGATCTCGGCAGCGACGCTTTCGGCAAGCTTCGCATTGAGATCGCATACCGCGACCTTGGCGCCGGCTGCAGCAAGCTTTCGCGCCGTGGCCGCACCCAGTCCCGACGCGCCGCCGGTGACAATCGCGGCCTGATCTTTCAACTGCATCTTGTTCCTCCCTGAATTTTTCTTAACGAAGCGCGATTACGCGCGCCGACGGCGGTGTTGCGTAAAGCTCCTCGATCGGTTCGGCGCGATGCTCCAGCACGGCGCGCTGGTTGATCGAGCCCTTGTCGGTGACCTCGCCGCGATCGATTGACAAGGGTCCATCGAGCAGAAGCGCACGGGTGATGCGGTTGGATGAGCCGGTCGCGAACGCCAGCAGCTTTTCGAAGCGTTCGCGGAAAGCGGCGCGCACGGCCGCATCATTTGCCGCCACGAAAATATCGTCGGTCGTGAGCTTCGGATTGATCAGGCGGCAGCCGTCAAGATCGAGGATCACGATCGCGGCGAGCTCGTCGCGGTTGATGCCGGCAATCACCACATCGCGCACCAGCGGCGCGCAGGCCGCGACAAAACGCGCCCGCAACGGCCCGACGCTGACCCAGGTGCCGCTCGCCAGCTTGAAATCCTCGGCAATGCGGCCGTCGAAATCGAAGCCGGCGTCGAAATCGTTGGCATCCGCCGGCTTGATGGCGTCGCCGAACCTGTAAAAGCCCTCCTCGTCGAACGCGGCTTTGGTCAGCTCGGGCTGGCGCCAATAGCCGGGCGTGACGTTGGGTCCCTTCGCACGCGCCTCGAGCTTGCCGTTCACGGGCACCAGCTTGGCGTCGTTGCCTGGCACCGGCAGCCCGACATGGCCGGATCGCGAGGTGCGCGGATTGACCGACATGAAGAACGGCGCAGTCTCGGTCGCGCCAAGCCCGGTCAGCATTGGTACCCGCGCGCCGGTCTCGCGCACCGACAATTCGTCGAGACTGTTCCAGACATAGGGCGACAGCGCAGCGCCGGAGAAGAACATCGCATGCAGTTTTGCGAAGAATTTCGCACGCAAGGCGGAGTCGTCACGCAGGTAGGGCAACAGCGAACTCGTAGCCCTTGGGCACGTTGAAATACACCGTCGGCGAAATCTCGCGCAGATTGCGCACGGTTTCCTCGATGCCGCCGGGCATCGGCTTGCCCTGGTCGAGATAGATCGAGCCGCCATTATAGAGCGTCAGCCCGATATTGTGGTTGCCGCCAAAGGTGTGGTTCCACGGCAGCCAATCCACGATCACCGGCGGCTCGTCCTTCAGGAACGCCATGGTCTCGCGGATCATCACTTGGTTGGCGCAGATCATGCGCTGCGTGTTGATCACCGCCTTGGGATTTCCGGTCGAACCCGACGTCAGCAGGAATTTCGCAATGGTGTCGGGACCGACGGCGTCATGCGCGGCGTCGAGGCTCGCATGCAGCGGCGTGCGCAACAGTTCAGCGAGCCTGGTGACATCGCGGCCGGGCACGGCGCCCGTGCTCGCCGCGATCTCGACGCCGTCGGGCACATTGGCCTTCAGCGCCGCGGCGAACTTGTCGGCGTCGTCGGCAAAGACGAGGCCTGGCGTGAGTAGCTTCATCGCATAAGCGAGCTTGCCGTAGTCTTTGGAGATCAACGAATAAGCGGGGGATACCGGGCAGAAGGGAATACCGGCATAGAGCGCGCCGAATGCGATCAGCGCGTGGTCGATTGCGTTACCGGAGAGGATCACGACCGGCTTCTCCGCGGAAAGCCCGCGCGCCAGAAGTGCCGATGCGATGTGCCGGCTTGCGGTCAGCAGCTCGGCGTAAGTCAGCTTGCGCCAGCTACCGCCGGCGACGCGCTCTGCCATGTAGATATTGTTCGGCGTCGCTGCCGCCCAATGATGCAGGCGGTCGGTCAGCCGGCGCGGATAGTCGGCAAGCCGCTCGGTCGGGCGCAGATAAATCGTACCGTCGCTCTTGCGCTCGATCGTGACGGCGGGATCGCCGAACGAAATCCGGCGCAGCGGATGCGCGGCAGCGCGAGCGCTGGTGGCCTGCGGGTTCATGCCGGCTTCACCTTGGCGGTCTTGCGATCGAGAAATTCGCGGATGCGGCGCTTCGCTTCCTTGTCGCTCTGCGCCACCGTCGCCATCAGCAACTCCATCAGAAGCCCAGTCTGCGGATTGGCTTCCGCGATCATCGGCAACGCCTGCAGCACGGCGAAATTGGTCAGCGGCGCGTTGGACGCGATCCGCGCGGCAAGCTCCAGCGCCTTGTCGAGCGCCCCGCCTGCTTCGACCAGATATTGCGCAAAGCCGTAGGACGAGCCTTCGGTCGCCGAATAGACCCGGCCGGTCAGCATCATGTCGGTCATCCGCGCGACCCCGATCAGCCGCGGCAGCCGTACTGAGCCGCCGCCGCCGACGAAGATGCCGCGCTGGCCCTCGGGAAGCGCGAAATAGGCGGACGGCTCCGCGACGCGGATATGCGCGGCGCAGGCAAGCTCCAGCCCGCCGCCGATCACGGCGCCCTTCAACGCGGCAATGACGGGCACGCGGCTGTACTGGATGCGGTCGAACACGCGATGCCACATCTGCGAATGGATCAGCCCGCCGGTGGCGTCATGATCGCTCAGCTCGGAGAGATCGAGGCCGGAGGAGAAGTGATCACCGATGCCGTGGATCACCACCGCGCCTATGTCGTCGGGCAGCTCGGCAAAACACTCGCCGATTTCAAGGATGATGCCGTCATTGAGCGCGTTGCGCTTGGCGGGCCGGTTCAGGCCGACGGTCAGCACCGCGCCAGATCTCTCGACCCTGAGCAGCGGCGCGATGTCTTCGCGCGAGGCGGCGGCGTTTCCCATGGAATATTATGTCCTGATCAGAATAGTTATGTTTTATAACTATTGGCGGGGGAGTCAATTGCTCTCGTGTCCCGGACGCGGTGCAGCGCGCAAGCGGTGCACCGCTGATCCGGGACCCACATGTTTGGGCCCCGGATCAGCAGCGCATCACCATAGCGCGTCGAAGACGCGCGTAAACGCTCTGTTGGCGCTGCACAGCATCCGGGGCACGGCAGCCTGCTCTAGAGCACCATATGCACATCGATCACAACGCGGTCCGCATGGCGCGCGGCGGAGGCGACGAAAATGTGCTCCATCAGCCAGCGATATTTCTCGTGGCCGGTCTCGAACTTCGGAACGGTACGGAAATAGATCAGCCCGGGATCGACCGGCTCGCCGCGCTTCAGCTTCTGCAACAACTCGACCGGCCCGAAGCGGATACCCTTGTTCTCGACATAGACGACAGCGCCGTCGTCGGTCTCGAAGGCGTATCTGGCTTCGAGGTCGATCAGCTCGTTGGGACGGATGATCTGGAAGTCGGCGCCGAACGGCAGCACCTTGCCATTGACCCTCTCGCCCCTCACCTCGCCGCCAATGATCGGAATGATGCGGCGAACGCCATGGCCGAGATCGCCCGCGGTGGTCACCTCGGCGATATCTGCGGTGATGGTGAAGACGTATTGGGTGCGCAGCTCGGGCGTCATCGTTCACCCCGCCATGCGCGTCGGCAGCCACAGCGCCAGGATCGGAAACGCGATCAGGATCACCAGCCGCACGAGGTCGGTCAGCACGAACGGAATCACGCCCTTGAAGATGGTGGCGAAGGAGACGTCCTTCACCACGCTCTTGATGACGAAGACGTTCATGCCGACCGGCGGATGGATCAGGCCGAGTTCGACCGTCATCACGATGATGACGCCGAACCAGATCGGATTGAAGCCGAGTTGTGTCACGACGGGAAAGATGATCGGCACGGTCAGGATGATCATCGCCATCGCGTCCATCAGGCAGCCGAGCACCAGGTACATCACCATGATGACAGCGAGCACGCCGTAGCTGCCGAGCCCCAGCCCAGTCAAAAACTCCGTCACCTTCTGCGGCGTCTGCGTCACCGTGAGGAAATAACCGAAGATCAGCGCGCCGATCAGCACGGTGAACACGGCCGCTGCCGTGCGGGTCGCCTGCAGCAGTGAAGCCAAGATCTTCTCGCGGTCGAGACGGCCGGTGAGCACGCCAATCAGGAACGCGCCCGACGCGCCGACGCCGCCGGCTTCGGTCGGGGTGAAGCGCGGCAGATAAGGCAGACCATAGAGGCCGCCGATCACGAAGACGAAGAGCAGCGCCGGCGCCCAGATCTCGCGCAGGCCCGCGAAACGTTCGCGCCACGGAATCGCCGGACCGCGCGGCAGGAAGTCCGGCTTGATGAGACCGATCAGCGCGATGGTGATCATATACATGGTCATCGCCAAGAGGCCG
Source organism: uncultured Alphaproteobacteria bacterium (assembly GCA_963794775.1). GTDB lineage: Bacteria > Pseudomonadota > Alphaproteobacteria > Rhizobiales > Xanthobacteraceae > Bradyrhizobium. The sequence continues at coordinate 15,759 of CAWCGA010000013.1, forward strand.
GGAATGATGCCGGCCATGAACAGCTTGCCGATGTCCTGCTCGGTGATGATGCCATAGACCGCGAGCACGGTAGATGGTGGCAGCATGGCGCCGAGCGTGCCGCCGGCCGCGATCACGCCTGTTGCAAACGACTGCGGATAGCCGAAGCGGCGCATCTCGGGATAGGCGACCGCGGAGAAGGTCGCGGCGGTCGCGACTGACGACCCCGAGATCGCGGCAAAGCCACCGCAGGCGGCGACGGTGGCGATGCCGAGCCCGCCGCGCAGATGGCCGACAAAGCCGTTGGCGGCGCGGAACAACTCGCGGCTCATGCCCGAGTTGGACACGAAGGTGCCCATCAAGAGGAACATCGGGATGACGCCGAACGTGTAGTCGGTCACCGTGCGCATCGAGGTCTGGCCGACCAGTTTCAGCGCCGCGGTGCCGTTGACGAGGTAGGCGAAGCCGGAGACGCCGACGAGGCCCATCGCCATGCCGACGGGCACGCGCAGCAGCATCAAGCCGAACAGCGAGAGGAATCCGATGATTGCGACGGCGTTGGTGCTCACGCGCTACTCCGTCGCCTTGATCGCGGGATCGTGCATCTCCTCGGGATGGAAGATCAGCCGATAGGTGCGGATCGCGATCAGCAGCACCGCCGAGATGTCGCCGGCCCAGGCCACTGCGAAGAACGGCCAAGTCGGCATGTGCATATCGAAGGTCAGCACATGGTCGTTATAGGTGCCACGCACCTTGTCGAACAGCGTGTATGTCTGCACCGACACCACGAACAGCAGCACCAGCGTTGCGAATACGTCGATCCAGCGCTGATAGCGCGGGCCGACATTGGCCCAGACCAGGTCGACGGTGATGTGGGTGCCGCGATAGGAGGTCGCGGCGATGCCCCAGAAAATCAAAATGCCGAGCAGCATCCGCCCGATGTCGAAGGAATCGGGAATCGCATAATTCAGCATGTTGCGCAGCAGGACCGAGAGGAAGATGTCGAGCGCGACGAGGCCGACGAAGCCGGCCGCGATCCATTCGATGGTATCGATGAAGCGGTCCATCGACGCGCGCTTCATTTCAAATCTCGCCTGATTGTGCGTGGTCAAATTAGTTTGCGGTTTTCACCTCTCCCCGCGTGCGGGGAGAGGTCGCGCGAAGCGCGGGTGAGGGGGACTTTCCACACACCGTACTCTTGGAGACTCCCCTCACCCCGGCCCTCTCCCGCAGGCGGGGAGAGGGAGAAGATTACTGCGTCAGCGCGTTGTACTTGGAGAGCGAGGCTTTCAGTTCCGCCATCGCGGCGTCCGGATCGACGCCGGTCTTCTTCACATTGTCGGCCCAGGTCTTGACCAGCGGCTCGGAGGCCTTCTTCCACAGCCCGAGCTGTTCCGGCGTCAGCTTGTAGACCTCATGGCCTGGCTCCGCCTTGACCTTGTCGAGGCCGGCGTCCTCGAACTTACCCCAGGGCTCGCCGACGCGGCCGGCGGCCTCGGTGTTGCAGTTGTCGTCGATCGCCTTCTTCTGGCGGTCAGACATGGCGTTGTAGGTGTCCTTGTTGATCACGAAGGCGAAGGTCGTGACATAGAGCGGCGCGTCCATGTGATACTTGGTGACCTTGTCGATGCCGAACAACACCAGCGAGCCCCACGGGAAGGTGACGGCGTCGGCGACGCCGCGCTCGATGATGTCGCGCACTTCGGGCGCGGAGGATTGCACGTTGGTGCCGCCGAGCAGCGTGACGAAATTCGCCATGGTGGCGTGCGCCGGGCGGATCTTCATGCCCTTGATGTCGTCGGGCACCACGATCTTCTTGGTGCGTGAGTGGAACGACGACGGCGAGTGGATGAAGGCGAGGCAGAACTTGACGTCCTTCATCTCGCTGCCGGCATATTTGCGATACCAGGCGTCGAGCGCCTCCGAGCCGCCCTTGGCGTCCGACATCAGGAACGGCAATTCGCCGGCGCCGATGATCGGGAAGCGGCCGGGCTGATAGCCGGGATTGACATAGGTGACGTCGGCGATGCCGTCGCGCGCCATGTCGTAATGGTCGAACGCCTTGCCGAGCTGCTGCGCCGGAAAGACCTTGTAATGAATGGTGCCGCCCGAGGCCTTTTCGACCGCGGCGCCCCAATCCTCCAGCGACTTCTGCAGCGGATGCGAGGCCGGCACCCAGTGCGAAATCTTCAGCTCGAAAGTTTTCTCCTGCGCGAAGGCAGGCGTCACGCTGGCGGCCAGCAGCAGCGCCAAAAACGTCTTCCTCATCGGCTCGATCTCCCTGATTTCCATGTGGCTGGGCTTCGGTCGCCCTTTGCAGCTACTGTTATATGAGATAATCATCATTGCAAGCCTGCGACAACGCGTGCGCCGGGCGCCTGCGACCAAAGCCTTAAATTGCCGGGAGACTCAGGCATTGCGTACGAAAGTAGCAATCATCGGCGCCGGTCCGGCGGGATTGTTGCTTGGGCAACTTCTTTCCCGCTCTGGCATCGACAACGTCATTCTGGAGCGCCAGACGCCGGAATATGTGCTCGGCCGCATCCGCGCCGGTCTCTTGGAAGAAGGCACGGTAGCGCTGATGGACGAGGTGGGCGCGGGCAAGCGCGCCCATGCCGAGGGCCTGGTCCATGACGGCATCGAGCTCGTCTTTGCAGGTCACCGTCACCGCATCGACATGCGCGCGCTGACCGGCAAGACCGTGATGATCTACGGCCAGACCGAGGTCACGCTCGACCTGATGAACGCGCGCAAGGCCGCCGGTCTCGTGTCCGTCTACGAAGCGGCCGACGTCAAGCCGCACGATTTCGATACCGACCATCCGCGCGTCACCTACAAAAAGGACGGCGTGACCCATGAGATCGTCTGCGATTTCATCGCCGGCTGCGACGGCTTTCACGGCGTCAGCCGCGCCAGCGTCAAACCGGAGGCGATCGAGACCTTCGAGCGCGAATATCCGTTCGGCTGGCTCGGCATCCTCTCCGAAACCCCGCCGGTCTCGCATGAGCTGATCTATTCCAACCATGCGCGCGGTTTCGCGCTCTGCACGATGCGCTCGACCAAGCGCAGCCGTTACTATGTGCAGTGCCCGCTCGACGACCGGGTCGAGGATTGGTCGGATGCGCGGTTCTGGGACGAGCTGAAGCGGCGGCTGGATCAGAAGGCCGCGGATACGCTGGTCACCGGCCCTTCGATCGAGAAGAGCATCGCGCCGCTCCGCAGCTTTGTCGCCGAGCCGATGCGGTTCGGCCGCATGTTCCTCGCAGGAGATGCCGCGCATATCGTGCCACCGACCGGCGCCAAGGGGCTGAATCTTGCGGCGAGCGACGCACATTATCTTTCCGCAGCGTTGCGCGAATATTACGATGAGAAATCGTCCGCCGGGATCGACAATTATTCGGCGACGTCGCTGAAGCGGGTCTGGAAGGCGGTGCGCTTCTCCTGGTGGATGACCCAAATCATGCACAAGTTTCCGGACACCGGCACCATCGGCGCGCGCTTTCAGATTGCCGAGCTCGACTATGTCGTGAACTCGAAGGCCGCGATGACCTCGCTGTCGGAGAATTATGTGGGGCTGCCGTTTTAGCGGCGTGCACGAATCCGTAGGGTGGGCAAAGCGAAGCGGGCCCACCACCGCGAGCACGTCGCTTGATGGTGGGCACGGCGCAAGAGCGCCTTTGCCCACCCTACAGATCGTCGCTTCGCTCCTTGCAATGACGAAGGAGAGAACCGTGCTCACACTCTATTTCGCGCCGGGTGCAAGCTCTTTCGCCGTCCACATCGCGCTCCATGAGATCGGCGCACCGTTCGAGGCGAAGCCGATGTCGTTCCGAAACCATGACACGCGCTCGGCGGAATTCCTCAAGATCAATCCGGCCGGGAAGATACCGACACTGCTGATCGACGGCCGGCCGCTGACGGAAGTCGCGGGCATCCTGTTCTATCTGGCGAAGCGATTTCCTGACGCCGGGCTGTTGCCGCATGACGACATCGAGGCCGAGGCGCAGGCGATTTCCTGGATGAGCTTCATCGCCTCAACCCTGCATCCGGCGCGCCGGCAGGGCCTCGACCATGTGCGGCAGGTCTATCGCATCGCCGACCAGCGGTTGGGACCCGCCTGGACGCTCGGCGCGCATTATTCGATCGCCGACATTCATCTGTTCCGGCTCTATTGGCGGATGTTCAACTCGCTGCATCCGGCGCTGGGCGAATTTCCCAATCTCGACGCGCACTACGCGCGGATGATGGCGCGGCCTGCGGTACAGCGCGCGATCGAGGTCGAGGCTGCGGTGGGTTACGAACTGCCGGCGTGAACCGTTTCAAACATCGACGCAATCAAAGTTTGAAACTTTGTAGGCGGTGAAATCCGCTGATGTTTCGCGTTCAATGCTGCGAGTGATTCAACGCGCGAGACCAGCATGACCGCAACCGACATCCCCGCAGGCTTCGAACCGCAGTCCCGGCGTAGTCCGCTCACCGACCCCTGGGAGCCAATTTATTCGAAGCAAACAGCTGATGCGCTTATCCTCGGGCTTCGGCTGGCGACGCCGCACACCAATGCACGCGGCTTCGTTCATGGCGGCTTGATTGCGGCGCTGGCCGATAAAGCGATGGGGCATAGCTGCGGCCACAAGATGGGCGGCTCCCATTCACTGGTGACGGTCGGCATGTCGATCGATTTCATCAACAGCGCCCAGATCGGACAGTGGCTCACGGTCGAGACGGAGGTGATCAAGACGGGCGCCACACTTTGTTTTGCGCAGTGCTTCGTCACCGCCGATGACGCCGTGATCGCGCGCGCCAACGCGACGTTTCGTGTGGTGCCGAAGCCGAGCTAGCTGAAATGCCAGTCCGTGGTCTCGACCACCAGATCGATGAAGGTGCGCACCTTGGCCGACAACAACCGCGAGGTCGGATAGACGATGTGGATTGGCGAGGCCGGCAGCTCGAACTTCTCCAGCACGATCTTCAGGCGCCCGGCCTTCAGCGAGGCCGCGGCCTGATAGGCCAGCACCCGCGTCAAGCCGCCGCCGGCCTCGGCGTGTTCGATCGCGGCGTCGGAGCTGTTGGTCAACAGCCGCGGCGCGTAGGAAATGCGAACCTCCTCGCCGCCGTCGCGGAAGCGCCAGTCGGAGAGCCCCGCGGTCGATCCGAACTGGATGGTGTCGTGTGACGCAATGTCCGCGGGCCGCCTCGGTTCGCCGCGGGCTTTCAGGTACGCAGGCGACGCCACCGTGATCCGGCGCATCTCGCCGACATGGCGCGCCACAAGCGAGGAATCGGCGAGTTCGCCGATCCGTACCGCGAGATCAATCCCGTCCTCGACCAGGCTGACCATACGGTCTTCCAGCCGCAACTCGCCCGACACCTCCGGATAGCGTATCAGATAGGCCGACACGACAGGACTGACGTGCAGCCGTCCGAAGCCTGATGGCGCCGACACCACGAGTTGCCCGCTCGGCCGCGCGCTCTCGCCCTCGGCCGCGCTTTCGGCCTCCGCGACGTCGGCAAGGATGCGCCGCGCACGCTCGAGATAACGCGCGCCGACGTCGGTCAGCGCGACCTTGCGCGTGGTCCGCTGCAGCAGCCGCGCGCCAAGCCGCTCCTCCAGCGCCGCGATCAGCCGCGTCACCGCAGGCGGCGACAGCTTCAGCTTGCGCGCCGCGGGCGCGAACCCTCGGCTGTCGGCCACCGTGACGAAGGCCTGCATGGCGTCGATCCGGTCCATGGCATTATTTCATAATACGCAATGATGAAGTGTCAATTCACATCATTGTTCCAGCATGAAATAGGCCCCATTTTGGAGCCTGAAAGACACAGGAGAGATTCCGATGTCGGACACGCACATCTATTCCAGCGACGTCGCCTTCACCCCGACTGTGAAAGCGATCCAGGAGCGCAAGGGTTCGCGCGAGGCTTACGCCCGCGTCGAGAAGAACGGCGGCTGGCGCACTGAGATCGACGAACGGCTCGCGGGCCAACTCGCCGAGACGAACAGCTTCTACATGGCGACCGCGACCAGGGACGGACAGCCCTACATCCAGCATCGCGGCGGCCCGAAAGGCTTCATCAAGATCCTCGACAAAAACACGATCGCGTTCGCCGACTATGCCGGCAACCAGCAATATCTGTCGCAAGGGAATCTCTCTGAAAATCCCAAGGCGCACATTTTCATCATGGATTACGCGCATCGCCGCCGCGTCAAGATATGGGGCGAGGCGCGTGTGATCGAGGACGATCCAGCACTGCTGGAATCACTAATGCCGAAAGGCTATCGCGCACGGCCCGAGCAGGTGATCCTGTTCAAGATCACGGCCTGGGACACCAACTGCCCGCAGCACATTCCGCAGAAGTTCGATGCGGCGGACGTTGCGGCCGCGATGAGCGAGGCGGGCGCGAAGATCGCCGCGCTGGAAGCGGAAGTGGCGAAGTTGAAGGCGGAGGTGGCGGCGACAGCTTCGTAGGGTGGGCAAAGCGAAGCGTGCCCACCACTTCTCTCTCGCAAAATTCGGTGGGCACGGCGCAAGAGCGCCTTTGCCCACCCTACAAAACGTCAGGCCGCCTCGCGGACCTTGGCCCAGGCGAAATCGGGATAATACTGCCGCATCATGCGGTCGACATAGGCGGTGAGGTTACCGAACGCCTCGACCTCGCTGCGCAATTTCGACGCGAAGAACGGCGTCAGGACGCCGGCGAGCGCACCGAATGCGGTCGCATCGACGCCACTCGCTTTGTCGCCCATCAGATAGGGCTTGTCGCCGAGTTGCACCGATAGCGCGAGGATCGATCGAAGCGCGAGATCGACATCGTCATCGGGCGCGTGACGGCCGAGACCGCTCAACAGATAATTCTCGGCGACGCGGAACTGCGCGTCCTCGCGCAGCTTCTCGCGGCGGTCTTCCGGCGCGCCGTCGAAGAAATGCGAAGGCCCTTTCGCAAAATTCTCCGGCTCGACCCAGCGCGCCCCGACCAGCGCCCAATAGACATGGTGCTCGATCATGCGCTCGAAGGCCCAGGCCTGCGCGCGGCTCTTTTGATCGAGCCCGGCGTCGAAATCGAAGCCGTATTTGCGTTCGATATGCGCGCGGATGAAGGTCGAATCGGCGATCACCTCGCCTTCGTCATCAATAAATGGCAGCTGCCCCTTGGGCGAGGCAGGCGGCATCGCCCGTTCCTTGCGATAGGCAAGGCCCGCCATCCTGAGCTGGACCTCGGTCTTGGTCACGAACGGGCTGATTTCCGGCAGGCCAAAGCCCGGGCCGAAGCCGTAAAGGGTGATCATGCGATAGCTCCCGGTGTCGAACATGCTCCTGACGCTAGCGGTGGGCTGCTGCCACCATGCTGTCAGCAGTGGTGGCCTCACCGGCGAACCGCGCGCCCCGAAGCGCCCGGCGCATGATATGGCGGGCCAGTGACACAAGTTGCCGGTGGATCAGGGCCTCCAGCGTCGCCAGCGCGGCGATCACGAGCGCCGCGATCGCCCAACGCAGGTCACCGGACGGCGAGAGAATCGAGACAAGACGCTCGATCGCCCAGGCCTGGAGCCGCCACAGCGGCGAAAGGCCGGCGTGGACAGCGCATGCACGAGAGAACATCATGGGGAATCCCCTTCATTGAAGTGTTATCCCGTTATAGAAAGCCCCTGCTGACAACATGCTGTCAGCATCCGTAAACCGTTACGGCAGAAGAGAAATTCGATGAGACGCGCCGACCGGCTGTTTCAGATCATCCAGGTGCTTCGGCGCACCCGTAAGCCATTGACGGCGGACGCGATTGCGGCCGAGCTCGAGACCTCGAAACGAACGATCTATCGCGATATCGCCGAGCTGATCGGTCAGCGCGTGCCGATCCGCGGCGAGGCCGGCATGGGCTATGTGCTCGAAAAGGGATTCGACATGCCGCCCCTGATGCTGACGCCCGATGAGATCGAGGCCGCGGTGCTGGGCGCGCAATGGGTTTCCGGCCATGCCGATCCCGCGCTGGCGCGCGCCGCCGAAGACCTTATTGCGAAAATCGCCGACACCGTGCCGGAGCGGCTGCGGCCGTTCGCGCTGGAACCGGCGAGCGGCGCGCGGCCAACATGGAATCGCGAGCCCGATCGCATCGACATGGTGAAGACGCGCGCGCAAATCCACGAAGGCAGGAAGATCACGCTGCATTATCGCGACGAGCAGGGCCGCGCCAGCGAGCGCACGATCTGGCCGATCGCGGTCGGCTACTACGAAGCCGTGCGGCTGCTCGCGGCTTGGTGCGAGCTGCGCAAGGATTTCCGCAGCTTCCGCACCGACCGCGTTCTCAACGCGGACTATCTCGACGAAAAATATCCGGAAAGACGCGACATCCTGCGCGCGCGCTGGCGGCAGAGCCTGGTCTGGGAACGGCCAAAGGACAATTGATGGCCGCGCACGAAGCAACCATCGCGGTCGAAAGCGTCTGCCAGAGCTGCGGCGCCTGCTGCGCGACGTCAGCGAACTGGCCGCGCTTCTCGACCGAGGACGACAGCGCGCTCGATCGCATCCCGGCCGAACTCGTCAACGCGCGCGCCTCGGGCATGCGTTGCGACGGCGATCGCTGCGCGGCGCTGAAAGGCAAGGTCGGCGAAATGACTTCTTGTTCGATCTACGCGATCCGGCCCGACGTCTGCCGGACCTGCATGCCCGGCGACGCCGAATGCGCGATCGCGCGTCGTAAATGGGGATTGCCGGCTTTGGTTTAGCCTCGCCGCATCGCGGATTTGCGATGGACGCTGGCCACATTCACCGCTATCGGGACGAACCATGAGCCTGCGCACCCAATGGGAAGCACAAGCGAGTGCGTGGATCGACTGGGCGCGAACGCCCGGTCATGACAGTTTTTGGCGCTTCCATCGCGACCAGTTCCTCGCGCTCCTGCCCCCGCCCGGCCGCCTGACGATCGATATCGGCTGCGGCGAGGGCCGGCTGACGCGTCACCTCAAATCTCTCGGGCATATCATCGCAGGGATCGACGCCTCGCCCTCGCTGACTGCGGCTGCGCACGCTGAGGACGCCTCGATGGCTATCGTTCGCGCCGATGCCGCCGCGCTGCCGCTGGCGGATGGATGCGCCGATCTCGCCGTCGCCTTCATGTCGTTGCACGATATCGATGCGATGCCGGCGTCCGTCGGCGAAATCGCGCGCGTCCTGCAACCTGCAGGCCGGCTCTGCCTGGCGATCGTTCATCCCATAAATTCAGCCGGATCGTTCGAGGGCACCGCTGTCGATGCGCCCTTCGTGATCAAGGGCGGCTACCTCGAACCATTCAGCTATTCGGAGGCGGTCGAGCGAAGCGGGCTTTCAATGACGTTTCACAGTCAGCATCGCCCGCTCGAAAGTTATTTCTCTGCGCTGGAAAATGCAGGCTTTCTGATCGAGGCGCTGCGCGAGCCGAAGATTCCCGATGATGCGGTCGTCAGCGAAGGCGGTCGCCGCTGGCAGCGTATCCCGCTGTTCCTGCATTTGCGCTGCCGCCGGCCGTGAAAGGCAGGCGGGATGTCGGCGCGGGAATGCGGCGCTTAGGCCGTCACGGCTTCGGTGACGTCCTCGTCGAGCTCGTCGTCGATCGGCACGAAGGTCGACAGCGGCTTGGTCGACAGCGTGATCGGCTTGCGGCCGCCATAGGAGGTGGTCGGGGCGGCGCGGCTTGCGGGCGCTTCGCGCGACAGGGCGTAGAGCGTGGAACCGACGCGACCGCCGATATTGACGAGGTCCCGGTCGCTGCAGCTTGCGGCGATCGATAGCGCCAGCGAATGAAGGTGGCTGCGGCGATAGCAGAACAGCGCCAGCATGGCGCGGACTTGCGGCGAGACGCTCTCGACCAGCACGGGCAGGCCATGCTCGCTGGCGCGGTACATCTCGCCAAGCAACTCGTCGCGGACCGGGCAGGTATCGCTGTCGTAAGCGTCGCGGCTTGAGATCATGGCAAGGGCCCCCTCGCGTTCGAAGATGCAATGCAATTGTCTAACGAAGGGTTAACCACGGGGTCCCGTGGCTTTCGGTGAGGAATTGACGCCGCCGAATCAGTGCGCAGGTTCCCGAGCTGAAGTAAGACTGCGTCGGCGCATCACCCCCGGATGAAACAATGTCCCCAGCCTTCACCATCTCCGACCTGCGGCAGCAGCCGGAATTCTTCGATTCCGTCGCCGACCGCATCTGGCAGGCGTGGTGGGAGCCGAGCGGCCATCCGCTCGCCACCATCACCGGACGCCTCCAGGAGAACATGCAGGACACGCCGATCCCGCTGGCACTGGTCGCCCACCACAACGGCACCTTCCTCGGCACGGCCTCGGTGATCGCGTCCGACCTCGACGAACGTCCCGATCTCACGCCATGGGTCGCCGCCGCATGGGTCGAGGAGCGAGCGCGCGGTCAGGGCATCGGCGCCGCCCTGGTCGATGCCGCGGCGCGGGCCGCTTTCGTACTCGGATTTGCGCGCGTCTATCTCTGCGCGCGAGCGCGAATGACCGGCTTCTACGAAGGACTCGGCTGGACGCTAATCGAACGCCGGGTTGGCGCGCAGCAGCTCAACGTCTTCGTGCGCGAGAGAACAGCGCGATGAGCGCGAAGTATGACAGCATCGGGATCAACTATGCGGAACTTCGCAAGCCGGACCCGCGGCTGGCCGAAATCATCCAGAGCGCCCTCGGTTCGGCGCGAACCGTTTTGAATGTCGGCGCCGGCACCGGCTCCTACGAACCGATGGACCGATCCCTGATCGCCGTCGAACCTTCGCGCGAGATGATCCGAAAGCGCAGCCCGGCGGCAGCCCCCGCGATCCAGGCCAACGCCGGCGATCTACCGTTCGATGACCGGAGTTTCGACGCCTCCATGGCGATCCTGACCATTCATCATTGGCCCGACAAAGCGGCAGGTTTGCGCGAGATGCGCCGCGTGACGCGACATCGGATCGTCCTGCTCACATTCGACCCGTCGCATCGGCCATGGCTGACGGATTATCTTCCCGAGCTTGCGGCGCTGGACGAGGCACAGATGCCGAAACTGTCCGACTACGAACGATGGCTGGGCCCCGTGCAGATCACGCCGGTACCGGTACCGCACGATTGCAGCGACGGATTCCTCTACGCCTACTGGCGCCGGCCGAGGGCTTATCTCGATCCATATATCCGATCCGGCAGCTCGGCCTTTTGGGCCATCGGCAACGCCGAAGCAGGATTGGAAAAGCTGAGGCGAGATCTTCAAACCGGTGAGTGGGAGCGCCGCTACGCCGAACTGCTCACCCTTGATGCATACGACGCGGGATACAGGCTCGTCACCGCGGGCTGATCCGCGAACGATCCCGGGGCCTCAATTCGCCGCCATGAAAATCGACAGGCCAAAACCCGTGAGATGATGCAACGCCTGGTCGATGCCGATCAGCCACCAAAACGACTGGTGCTCCATCGTCACGTTGAAGGTGGAGACGCAAAGCCCCTTGGCGCGATCGATGACGATGTGGATGGCGAAGTCGATGAAAGCGACGAACCAGAAGCGCGGCGCAACGACCAGGATCATCGCGAGCGCCACCGCGAGATGGATCAGGCAATGCACCAGCAGCGGAAGGGCCCAGCCCTTCTTCTGGTCCTTGCCTTGCGCCATCCAGGCGTTCTGCAACAGGAAGTCGGCGATGACGTGCTTGACGGTCAATAACAGCATCCAGCCGATCAACAGACCGACCGGGACTGATGACGACATGGCTGGAAACGACAAGCTCACCCCTCGCTGAGACCTGAACCGTACGGGGACTGGCGCTCAGCGCACTTTCTTTTCAAACTTGGCCAATTTGCCCCGTAATGACCTTTTATGACATCTCCCGGGACGGATTGCACCTGCCGGGAACCGCAAAAACAAGCTTGACGGGAACTGTGGCAGCCCGGTCGCGCTGCCCCGGTAAGGTTACTGGATTGGTTAATTTGCAATCCGCCGCCTAACGGCTATCATCGCAGGAACAGGAATTTTCTTTCTTTTTTAGGCAGTTACGATTTTGGCGAGCGATCCCCCTGGACGCCCGCCTCGTTAGGTCGAAGCCATGAGCGCCGACGTCCCAGCACCGGCCTACCAGCCGCCGCCGCGTTCGCAGGTTGTCAAAAGCAACCGCCGGCAGATGCTGCTGTTCACCGTGTTCACCCTCGTGCTGTCGCTCGCGACCGTGTGGGGTGGACGCATCCTGCTCAAGAATTCCGAGACGCTCACCTTCGCCGTGGGCGACCCCAATGGCGACGAAGCGCATTTCGCCGCCAAGCTCGCCGCCGTGATGAAGAGCAACAATTCGCGGCTGAAGTTGAAAATCGTCACCGACGGCGACGCGGCCAAAGCGGTGGCACAATTCGATCGGCGCGAGGCCGATCTCATGGTGTTGCGCACCGACGCCAAGGCTCCGCCGCGGGCGCGGACGATTGCGATCCTCGAGCATGACGTGGTGCTGCTCCTCAGCCCCGGGAGCAAGAAAATCAAGTCGTTCGACGACCTGAAGAAGATCAAGAAGATCGCGGTGTTGGCTGACGGTGACAACAGCGCTTCGTTCGTCCGCAACATTTTCGGCTTCACCGACAGTCCCGATACCGCCGCGAAGGTCCAAGTGGCGCCGCCGGGATCGACGCTGGACAAGCTGTTTACCTCCGGCTTCGGCGCCGTCATTGCGGTCCCGCATACTTCCAAAGTGATGCAGGACAAGAGCTACGAGCAATTGGCCAAGAAAGGCGGCTTCACGCTGAACGCGATCGAGTCCGCCAAGGCGCTGGCGCGCAAGATCCCGGGGATCAGCGAGGAAACGTTGTCGGCCGGCACGATCTCGTCATCGCCTCAAATTCCCGACGACGATCTCGATACGATCGGCCTGCAATGGCTGCTGGTGGCGCAATCGAAGATGGCGACGTCGACGGCGACCGATCTTGCCCGCATCATTTACGAGAACCATTCCGAACTGGCGCTCGAAGATGGATTTGCCTCCAAGATCGAGCCGGCCGAGACAGACAAGGACGCCTTCATCATCGCGCACCCAGGTGCTGCCGAATACATCAACGACGACACCAAGTCGTTCATGGATAAATACAGCGATGTGATGTATCTCGGCGCCGGCGCGCTCAGCGTCATCGGCTCGATCTTCGCGGCGATCTACACCAAGATCACCCGCGTCGCACCGGAACGGGCCGGTGAGCTCGCAACCGAGTTGCTGTCCATCGGCGAGAAGATCGAGCACGCGCACTCGCTGGACGAGCTCGATGAGCTGCAGGATCAGCTCGAGGGCATCCTGCGCGGCGTCATCATCGGCTTGCGCGACGGCAGTATCAGCGGCGACGGGCTGGAGACGTTCAAGCTCGGCTATGAATTCGTGCGCGACGATATCGCGATGCGCCGCGACCATCTCAAGCGGCATGCCGGCGACAAGGTCGCCGACGACAACCTCGCCGTGGTGAAGACGGCGCGGAGTGCGTAAAGTAGCAACTGCTTCACCCACACGCTGTCATCGCCCGCGAAAGCGGGCGATCGAATAACAGCCTTTTGCAAAAGAATCTGCTAGCACTGCGCGATGACGTCCGCGCCTGACAGACTGACCGACGCCCCGATCGCGCCGCAATCGGCCAACCCCTCCCCCTCATGGCGAGAGAGCCTCGCCGTCTACCTGCAGCCGCGCGTGCTGATCGTGATGCTGCTCGGCTTCTCCTCCGGCCTGCCGCTGGCGTTGTCGGGCTCCACGCTTCAGGTGTGGATGCGCGAAGCCGGCGTCGACCTCGGCACCATCGGGCTGTTTGCCCTGATCGGCACGCCCTACACCCTGAAGTTCCTGTGGGCGCCGCTGGTCGACGCGCTGCACGTGCCGCTGTTCACGCACGCTTTCGGCCGCCGCCGCGGTTGGCTGGTGTTCGCGCAACTGCTCCTGATCGTGTCCATCGTGCTGCTGGCGCTCACCGATCCCGCGCGCTCGGCATTCGCGGTCGCGCTCGCCGCACTTCTGGTCGCAACGGCGTCCTCCACCCAGGACATCGTGGTCGACGCGTTCCGTGTCGAGAGCCTGCCCGAGAGCGAGCAGGCGGCGGGCATGGCGGCTTACGTCGCGGCCTATCGCATCGGCATGCTGGTCTCGACCGCGGGCGCGCTGTTCATCGTGTCCGGATTCGAGAGCGCGGGATTGATGCGCACGTCGGCGTGGATGTGGGGCTATCTGGTGATGGCGGCCATGGTCGTGATCGGCACCATCACCGCACTCGCCGCCACCGAACCGTCGCAATCGAAAGCCGCTGAAGCCGCGACATCAGGCGAGACCGCTTTCGAGCGCGTGCTGCACGCGGCGTATGGCGCGTTCTCTGAATTCCTCACCCGGCCCGACGCCTTCGCCGCGCTCGCCTTCGTGGTGCTGTTCAAGTTCACCGACGCGTTTTCCGGCACCATGACCGCCCCGTTCGTGATCGATCTCGGCTTCAGCAAGGTCGACTATGCCGCGATCGTCAAGGGCGTCGGCCTAGCCGCAACCCTGATCGGCGGCTTTGCCGGCGGCTTCGTGGCGCGGCGTTATTCGCTGGCTGCGAGTCTCTGGATCGGCGGCAGCTTGCAGGCACTCGCCAATCTCTCCTTCTCATGGCTTGCGCATGTCGGCGTCAACGAATGGGCGCTGGCGCTGGCAATCTGCGCGGAGAATTTCACCAGCGCGATCGGCACCGTGATCTTCGTCGCCTATCTCTCGGCGCTGTGCCAGAACCCGCTGCACACCGCGACCCAGTATGCGCTGCTCACCGCGCTGGCCGCGGTCGGCCGCACCTATCTGTCGTCGGGCGCGGGCTATGTCGCAAAAGCCGTCGGCTGGCCGGTGTTTTTCGCGATCTGCATGCTGGTCGCGATCCCGAGTCTCATCCTGCTGGCATGGCTGCAGAAGCGCGGACATTTCGACGCGCTTGGACCCGTGCGCGTGTAGGATGGGTTGAGCGCAGCGAAACCCATCGCCGTCGTTCGATTGGAAGCATGGTGGGTTTCGCTTCGCTCTACCGACCCTACGGCAGCGATCAAGGCCGCTTAACGCTTCACCACGCTCCATTTGGTGACGACGGCTTCCGTCATCTGGCCCGCGTCCTGCGCGCAGGAAATTTCGTCGACCTTGATCGAGACTTCCTTGCCGACCATTCGCTTCAGTTCCGCGGCCTGCGAATCGTTCGTCGTGATCAGCTGGAACGTCTCCGGACCGGTCTCGAGATTGCAGAGCCCGTTCGGCGGCGGCAACCGCCGCGGCTCGCTAGTGATCTGATAGGTCGCAACGCGCTTCTTGCCGCCACCGCGCAGGCGCATCGCTGTGAGTTCTCCCGACAGCACATCACCCATATTGATCGGCTTCGCTGTTTTCGGCGCAGGTTCCGCCGGCTTGGCCGGTTCAGCCTGCTGCGCAAACGCGGGGGCGATTGTCATGCCCGCCGCAATCACGGACGCACAAGCCAAGCGTTTGGCGAATCGGTGTTTCGTCATCAAGTATCCGTCGTGTTGTTGGCTAGAACAGCGTGCGCTGGCGCATCGCTGCAGATAGCGTACCTTCGTCCAGATAATCAAGCTCGCCGCCGACGGGAACTCCGTGCGCGAGCCGCGTCACCTTGACATTGGCGTCCTGCAGCAAATCCGTGATGTAATGCGCGGTGGTTTGCCCGTCGACGGTCGCATTCAGCGCCAGGATGACCTCGGTCACCTGCGCCTCATGCGCGCGCGCCACCAGCTGGTCGATGGTGAGGTCCTGCGGGCCTACGCCGTCGAGCGGCGATAATGTCCCGCCCAAAACGTGATAGCGGCCGTTGATCGCGTTCGCGCGCTCCAGCGCCCAGAGATCGGCGACGTCGGCGACGACGACGATGATCGAGGGATCGCGGCGCGGATCGATGCAGACCGTGCAGGGATTTTGCGTGTCGATGTTGCCGCAGGTCTTGCAGACCTGGATCTTGTCGATCGCGACCTGCAGCGCCGACGACAGCGGCGACATCAGGGCTTCGCGCTTCTTGATCAGATGCAGCGCGGCGCGCCGCGCCGAGCGGGGCCCGAGTCCCGGCAGCCGCGCCAGCAGCTGGATCAGGCGTTCGATTTCGGGGCCGGCAACCGCAGCAGGCATCGCTCAGGTACCGAACAATCCCGGCGGCAGGCCGAGCCCGCCGGTCAGCGACTGCATCTTCTCCTGCATCGCGGTTTCCGCCTTGCGCCGCGCATCGTTGAAGGCGGTGACCAGCAGATCCTCGAGCACCTCGCGCTCCTCGGCCTTCATCAGCGAGGGATCGATCTTGACCGCCTTCACGTCCATCTTGCCCGAAATGCGCACGTTGACGAGGCCGCCGCCGGAAGAACCCTCGACCTCGATCTGGCCGAGTTCGTCCTGCATCGCCTGCATCTTCGACTGCAGCTGCGCCGCCTGCTTCATCATGCCGAGAAAATCGGGCATCGGATAAGTCCTCTATAAATCGTTGTCGGAATCGTCGCCCGGCTCTTCGGTGAAACCGTCATCGCCACCGCTAGCATCGGATTCCGGCGGCTCGGCGGCAAGCTTGCGCACCTCGACCACCTTGGCGCCGGGAAAGCGCGCGAGCACTTCCTTGACCCGCGGGTCGGCCTCGGCGGCACGCTCGCGCTGACCCTTTTCGACCAGGCTTTGCTCGCGCAAGGTCGGCTGCCCTGCCTCGTTGGAGACGATCACGGTCCAGCGCCGGCCAGTCCATTGCTCGAGTTTGCGGGAAAGTTCGTTGACGAGTGCACGCGCGGCGCTGCGCTCGAGAGAGACTTCCAGCCGGCCGTCCTCGATCCGTACCAGCCGCACATCGGCTTCCAGCGCAGCCTTGATGAGGAGATCGCGCTGGGTGGCGGCGAGCGCGACCAGTTCGGGGAACGTGTTGATGCGCAGCGCAGGCGTCGACGGCGCTTCGGCCGTCACCGCTTGCGGTCGCGCCGACGCTTCGGTGCGCGGCGCGGCGGAGCTCCGCACGGGCGCCGTCGTCATCGACGACACCGGCGAGGCCGGCGCACTACGCGGCACGGGACTTGCCGCGATCACCGGCGAGGCGCCGCCGTTCTGCTCGATCATGCGGATCGCTTCATCCGGGGTCGGCAGGTCGGCGACATAGGCGATGCGCACCAGCACCATCTCGGCGGCCACGACCGGCCGGGTCGCGGCCTGCGCCTCGGTGATGCCCTTGAGCAGCATCTGGAACATCCGCGACAACACGCGCATCGAGAGTTTTGAGGCAAATTCGCGCGCGCGCGTCCGTTCGGTCTCGCCGAAGGCGACGTTGTCGGCGATCGCGGGAACGACCTTCACGCGGGTGACGAAATTGACGAACTCGGCGAGGTCGGACAGCACCACGATCGGATCGGCGCCGGTGTCATATTGATCGCGGAATTCCTTGAAAGCGCTTTCGATGTCGCCGCGCGCCAGTGCGTCGAACAGCTCGATCACGCGGGTGCGGTCGGCGAGCCCGAGCATCTGCCGGACCTGCTCGGCCTGCACGGGACCCGCCGCATGTGCGATCGCCTGGTCGAGTAGCGACAGCGAGTCGCGCACCGAACCCTCGGCGGCGCGTGCGATGACGCCGAGCGCTTCCGGCTCGATCTCGACCTTCTCTTTCGCTGATATGCTGGAGAGATGCGCCATCAGCACGTCGGCCTCGACCCGGCGCAGGTCGAAGCGCTGGCAGCGCGACAGCACGGTGACCGGCACCTTGCGGATTTCGGTGGTGGCGAACACGAACTTGGCGTGCTCCGGCGGCTCCTCCAGCGTCTTCAGGAAGGCGTTGAAGGCGGCGGTCGACAGCATGTGGACTTCGTCGATGATGTAGACCTTGTAGCGCGCGCTGGCCGGCGCGTAGCGCACGCTGTCGTTGATGGCACGCACGTCGTCGACGCCCGTATGTGAGGCGGCGTCCATCTCCAGCACGTCCATGTGCCGGCTTTCCATGATCGCCTTGCAGTGCACGCCGAGAATCGGCATGTGGATGGTCGGCCCCTTCACCGATCCGTCCGGCAGCTCGTAATTGAGCGCGCGCGCAAGGATGCGCGCGGTGGTGGTCTTGCCCACGCCGCGCACGCCGGTCAAGATCCATGCCTGTGGAATACGCCCCGTCTCGAACGCATTCGAGACCGTGCGCACCACGGCGTCCTGGCCGATCAAATCCTCGAAACTGGCAGGGCGGTATTTGCGCGCGAGCACGCGATAGGCCTTCGCCTCCGGCGCGCCGCCGAGGTCGAAACCGCCCTGGTCGCCATCAGGCTGTGAAGGAGGGGCGCCAGCGTCGGTCATCGATCGATCCGCAATTCTCTTTCTCTCAAGGGCGCGCTTTTGCGGAAAGGAGCTGCGGCGGCGCTTGAGCGCCAGCCGCGCGATTCGCTCGGAAAAACAGGTAGGAGACTGACGAGCGACCCGATCCGGACCTCGTTAGGGCTGCTTCCTTCCGGATCTGACCCGGTTGGCGAGTGGCTCGTCCACCGCCAATCTCCCGGTCCCTATTTGGGGCCAAAAAGGCCGGAAAGCAAGCGGCAGAACTGCTTTGGCAGGACTTGTGCAGGAACTCGGAAAGGCTTTAGGTGCCGGGCGCTGTTGTCTTTTCTGCAATTCTTCCCGCGAGCTCATGCCCGATTCCGCCTGGTCGCTGCACTCCCAGCTCAAGAAAGACACCATCGACATCGGCGATCTGCCGCTGTCGAAAGTGCTGGTCATCAAGGACGCCAATTATCCCTGGCTGCTGCTGGTGCCGCGCCGGCCCGACATCGTCGAGATCATCGACCTTGCGGAGGTCGAGCAGGCGCAGCTGATGACCGAAGTTTCTCGCGTCGCGCGCGCGCTGAAAGAGGTGAGCCGCTGCGACAAGCTGAATATCGCGGCCCTCGGCAACGTCGTGCCGCAACTTCATGTGCACATCATCGCCCGCCGCGGCGGCGACGCCGCCTGGCCGCGTCCGGTCTGGGGCGTGATGCAGCCGATTCCGCATGACGCCGAGGAAGTGCAAACATTCATCAGTACGCTTCGCCGAAAAATCTGGTTGGGGTGAAATACAAACATGTCGATCTTCGATTCATTTCCGCTCGGCCGTCCGGCCTTCGTCACCCACATCCTCGATCGCGCCGCGCATCTGCGCACCAACGACGAAAAGCTGTTCGCGCTCGAGGGCCAGCCGAATGCGCGCGCCTATGTGGTCTATCGCGACTCGCTCGTGATGAAGCAGGATGAGGGCGGCCCCCGCGCGCTGCTCACGATCAAGGAGGCGCTCGGCTACGGCGCCAATCCCGGCACGGTCTTCCTGGGGCTACGCGACGGCGCGCCGATCTTCGGCATGGGCATATCGGCCGCGGCCGCCGAAAAACTGATCGGCCGCAACGACGTCGCGGTGAGCGAGCTGCGTGGCATGGTGATGCAAAGCGTACTGCCGGTCGAGCAGCTGTCCGCCATCGCGATGGCGAAATCGATGGTAGGCTGGCATCAGCGCCACGGCTTTTGCGCCAATTGCGGCACGCGCAGCTCCATGAAAGAAGGCGGCTGGAAGCGCGAATGTCCGAACTGCAAGGGCGAGCATTTTCCGCGCACCGATCCCGTGGTGATCATGATGGTGAGCTCGGGCGAGCGCGCGCTGCTCGGCCGGCAGAAACAATTCCTGCCCGGCATGTATTCCTGCCTCGCCGGCTTCGTGGAGGCCGCGGAAACCATCGAGGACGCGGTGACCCGCGAAATCTTCGAAGAATCCGGCATCCACGTCAAAGACGTGACCTATTACATGACGCAACCCTGGCCCTATCCATCGTCGCTGATGATCGGATGCTCGGCGCAAGCCATCAACGAGGACATCGTCGTCGATCGCAGCGAACTGGAGGACGCGCGCTGGTTCGACCGCGACGAGCTCGCACTCATGCACAAGCGCAAGCATCCCGATGGCCTGTTCGCCGCGCATCCCTTCGCGATCGCGCATCATCTGATCGGCGACTGGCTGCATGGGGGAAAGACCACGGGCGCATAGCGGGGAACGTCGCATGTCCTGCCTGATTGACTGAACGGGTCCTGCACGCATGACGGACACGGGCATGAACTTTCAGGCCAGAGCGCCCAAAATCCCGCCGAAAATCCTCTGCATCGGCATGCCGGTGCGCGATCTCACCTTCCGCACGCCGAGCGTTCCCGCACGCGGTTCCAAGGAGAACGCCACCGGCTTCGCCGAGATTTGCGGCGGCAACGCGCTCAATGCCGCCATCGCGATCGTGCGGCTTGGCGGCCGCGCCGTGCTGTGCGGACCGATGGGCGACGTCAAGGAGACCTCGGCGCGCTTCATCTACGAGCAGATGGCGCATGAGGGCATCGATACCAAACACCTGATCCACATGCCGGGCCTGGTCACGCCGATCTCGGCGGTCATGATCGATCCAACCGGCGAGCGCACCATTGTCACATTCCGCGATCCGGAATTGTGGAAGGTGAAACTGCCCGGCGCCGACACGCTGCTGGACGATTGCTGCGCCATTCTCGTCGAGAGCCGTTGCGCCGAATTCTGCACCGACATCTGCACCGAGGCGGTCCGGCGCGGCATCCCTGTGATCGTCGACGCCGATCGCGCGATGTCGCTGCGCGAGGGCCTGCTGACCGCCTCGACGCATCTGGTGTTTTCCAGTGAGCCGCTGCAGGAGACCGCCGGCACCCCGGACGACGGCGAGGCGCTGAAGAGGATCGCGAAGCTCACGCCGTCGTTCCTGGCGGGCACGCGCGGGCCGCGTGGCACGATCTGGCTCGACGACAAGGGCGAGCTGCAGGAAACCCCGGCCTTCCCGGTCCTCCACGCCGTCGATACGCTCGGGGCCGGTGATGTCTTTCACGGCGCCTTCGCGCTCGCCGTAACCGAGAACCAGGAATTGCGGCAGGCGTTGCGCTTTGCCTCGGCCGCCGCAGCGCTGAAATGCACCCGCTTCGGGGGCGCCTTCGCCGCCCCCCAACGTGCTGAAGTTGAAGAGCTTTTAAGCCGGGATCGGAACGCGTCTCCAGCCCGGACGACGTAAATTGGGACCGATTTCGGTCTTGTAATAGAAGAATTTTCTCTATATCAGGGAATTAATCCCCTCAAATGGAACAAAGTTCTTCTCATGAGCGAGCTTGCCACCCAACTCCACCCTGAAGCCAACCGTCGCCTCGACGCCATCGACCGCAAGATCCTGATGGTGCTGCAGGAGGACGCCTCCCTTTCCGTGGCCGAGATCGGCGATCGCGTCGGCCTCTCCTCGACGCCGTGCTGGAAACGCATCCAGCGCCTCGAGGCCGACGGCGTGATCCTGCGCCGCGTTGCCCTCGTCGACCAGAACAAGATCGGCCTCGGCATATCCGTGTTCGTGTCGGTCGAGAGCGCCGACCACTCGGAAACCTGGCTGAAGAAGTTTGCGGATGCCGTCAGCGCCATGCCCGAGGTGATGGAATTCTACCGGATGGCCGGCGACGTCGATTACATGCTGCGTGTCGTGGTCGCGGACATGCAGAGCTACGACGTATTCTACAAGAAGCTGATCTCCGCGGTGCCGCTGAAGAACGTCACCTCGCGCTTTGCGATGGAGAAAATCAAGTCGGTCACCGCACTGCCGGTGCCGGCCGCCTGATTCATATCTCTGATTGAACGATGAGATTGTCTCGCCTCAGGCGGGACAAATGCGCATGAGCGCTGCATCCGCTAACCGAACGTTTACCGCACATTAGGCACGGCTGCGTATTCTCCCGGGCAGATGGCGCAGGCGAATACCATCAAGACTTGCAAGGCCAAGACTTGGAGATGGCCCGCCTGGCTGAACGCAGCAGCGTTGCTGGTCGCGAGCTTCCTCGCGGTCACGGCGCTGTCATTGCAGGTCCGTCCCGGAGCCGAGATCGTGGCCGTGGCCTTCCCGCCATGGTGGAGCGCAGAGCGAGCCTTCCTCGCTGCCGCCTCAGCCGATGCCGCAATCGTCAGGATGACGGCAATTCCGTCACTCCTGGTGGTCCGTCCGGATCAGCATGACGGCCTCGCGCGCCTGCGCAAGGCCGGCGTCTGGCTCGCTGTCGATCCGCAGGCAATCGCCGCCTGCCTTTGAATTTGTTGTTTGGGGGACGGGAATGCACTTCGAAAGCGATGATCTGGAAGCCTTGCGCGAAACCACCAGCCGATTACTGCTGGCCGTCGTGTGGCTGCATGTCCCGATCGCTGCGGTCATCGGCATGATCCGCGGCACGGACTGGATGGCGCCGACGGCTGTACTTGTCGCAATGGCTCTGGTCGCAACAATGTCGTGGCGCGCAGCGGGCAATGCGCTTTCGAGCCGGCTCGTATTCGCCGTTGCGCTGATGGGTGGCGTTTCCATGTTCGTGTATGAGTTGACCGGACACCCCTGGCAGCCCGATACGCATATGTATTTCTTTGCCGCACTCGCGTGCCTTGTCGGTTACTGTGATTATCGGCCCATTTTGCTCGGCGCGGTTGCCGTCGCGATGCATCATCTGGTGCTGAATTTTGTGCTGCCCGCAGCCGTCTATCCCGGCGGCGGCGACCTGGGCCGCGTCGTGCTGCACGCGGTCATCCTCCTGATCGAGGCGGGCGTGCTGATCTGGCTGGCGCACAAACTCACGAATTTGTTCGAGACCACGGCGCAGAAGACTGCCGAAGCCGAAGCGGCGAGCGCCGCCGGAGCGCGCGCCAACAGCGAGCGCGCCGAGGCGGATCGTCATACCAAGCAGGAGCGCGATGCCGCGCGGCGCGAGCTCGCGGCCGGCTTCGAGCGCAAGGTCGGCGGCATCGTCGAGGCGGTCGCGGTCGCGGCCAGCGAGATGCAGGGCTTGTCATCGGCGATGAGCGCGAGCAACGCGGAAACCGCGCGGCAGACCACTGCCGCCGCAGCCGCCTCGAGCCAGGCGTCGTCCAATGTCGGAACGGTGGCCTCGGCCACCGAAGAGCTCTCCGCGTCGATCAACAGCATCGCCCAGCAGGTCACGCGCTCGGCCGCGATTGCCGCCAAGGCCGCCGACGAGGCGCGCCGCACCAACACGGTGGTCGAGGGCCTCGCTAGCGGCACCCAGAAGATCGGCGAGGTCGTGACCCTGATCCAGAACATCGCCAGCCAGACCAACCTGCTGGCGCTCAACGCCACCATCGAGGCGGCGCGCGCCGGCGAGCACGGCAAGGGCTTTGCGGTGGTCGCCAGCGAAGTGAAGGCGCTGGCCAACCAGACCGCGAAAGCGACCGAGGAAATCTCCGCTCAGGTGCAGGGCATCCAGAACGCCACCAACCAGGCCGTCAGCGCCATTCAGGCGATCGGCGGCACCATTGCTGAGATTGACGGCATCTCCAACGAGATTGCGGCTGCCGTCGAGCAGCAGGGCACCGCGACGACGGAGATCGCGGCCAATGTGCAGCAGGCCGCCAATGGCACGGCCGAGGTCAACGACAGCATCCTCAGCGTCTCGCAGGCCTCCGACAAGGCATCGAAGGCGACCGCAAAGATGCTGGCGGCAGCCAACGGGCTGTCCGCGCAGTCCGACCAGCTCAAGGCCGAAGTGCAAAGCTTCCTCGGATCGCTGCACGCGGCGTGAGCTGCTGTCACGTCCCGGACGCTGCGTAGCGCCCGGGATACGAGATCAAATCTTCTGATTGTACGCGCCGACTTCGGGATACGTGCGCAGCACGCTGTCAACGACCTCGAACATGTCGCGCATGCGCTGCTCCGAGACCGGGCTCTCGACCACCACCACGAGCTCCGGCTTGTTGGAGGAGGCGCGCACCAGGCCCCAACTGCCGTCTTCCACGGTGACGCGCACGCCGTTGACGGTGACGAGATCGCGGATTGCCTGTCCCCCGATTGTCTCACCACGCCTCTGCATCGCCTCGAAACGCTTCACCACCGCGTCGACGACGCCATATTTAGTCTCGTCCGCGCAGTGCGGCGACATCGTCGGCGACGACCAGGTTTTTGGTAGCGCGTTCTTCAGGTCGGCCATCGACTTGGCCGGCGCGCGGTCCAGCATCTCGCAGATCGCGATTGCCGAGACCAGGCCATCGTCATAGCCGCGGCCGAACGGCTTGTTGAAGAAGAAATGCCCGGACTTCTCGAAGCCGGCGAGCGCGCCGAGCTCGTGGGTGCGCCGCTTCATGTAGGAGTGGCCGGTCTTCCAATAGGTGGTTCTGGCGCCCTGCTTTTGCAGCACCGGATCGGTCAGGAACAGCCCGGTCGACTTCACGTCGACCACGAACTGCGCATTCTTGTTCATCGCCGACATGTCGCGCGCCAGCATGACGCCGACCTTGTCGGCAAAAATCTCCTCGCCGGTGTTGTCGACCACGCCGCAGCGATCGCCGTCGCCGTCGAAGCCGAGACCGACATCGGCTTGGCTTGCGAGGACCGCATCGCGGATCGCATGCAGCATTTCCAGATCTTCCGGGTTCGGGTTGTATTTCGGGAAGGTATAGTCGAGCTCGGTGTCGAGCGGCACCACCTCGCAACCGATTGCCTGCATCACCTGCGGCGCAAACGCGCCCGCCGTACCATTGCCGCAGGCGACCACGACCTTCAGCTTGCGCTTGAGCTTCGTGCGGCTTGTCAGATCGGCAATATAGCGCGCCGGGAAATTCTCATGAAACCGATACGAGCCGCCGGCCTTGTTCCTGAACTCGGCGTTGAGCACGATCTGTTTCAGCCGCGTCATTTCGTCGGGACCGAAAGTCAGCGGCCGGTTGGCGCCCATCTTGACGCCGGTCCAGCCATTGTCGTTGTGCGAGGCCGTCACCATGGCGACGCAGGGCACGTCGAGGTCGAACTGTGCGAAGTAGGCCATCGGTGTCACCGCGAGCCCGATGTCGTGCACCTTGCAGCCCGCGGCCATCAGGCCGGAGATCAGCGCATATTTGATCGAGGCGGAATAGCCACGGAAATCGTGGCCGGTGACGATCTCCTGGCTGACGCCGAGTTCTGATATCAACGCGCCCAGCCCCATGCCGAGCGCCTGCACTCCCATCAAGTTGATTTCGGTGTTGAACAGCCAGCGCGCGTCGTATTCGCGAAAACCCGTCGCCTTCACCATCGGCTCGGATTCGAAGGCGTAGGTGTTGGGTAGGAGTTGCGGTTTCGGCTTCGGAAACATTTCGGCCTCACGGGAACGCGTCCCGCAGCCATAGCGAATGCCGGCGCGAAGCGGAAGGCGGGATTGGGGAGCTCAGATGACTTAATTGGACGAATGAATACCTGAATGGTCAACCAAGCCGCTCGATTTCCTCGTCAATGACAACTCTCGGGGTCGGCAGAGCTTGTTGCACGGTGTCCCACACAAATTCGGCCGCGACGTCTTCGTAGTCGTGCCGATAGACATTTCCGGCAGCCGCCATTTGCTTCCAGGCGATCGTCGGATGTCGTTCCTTCAGTGCGTCGGGCAGGCGGCGCGACGCTTCCGATATGATTTCAAGGCAACGCGTGACCGCATAGACCGTTCGCAGGTCGGCTTTGAACGACTCGCGATCGAACCCTTCGACGAACCGTTCCGCGAGATCAATATGATGGAGTATGTCACGAAGCGGGCCAGCCGCACGGTCAGAAGGCATAGATCGCGTCGGCGGTCGCGGCGGGACGAATGTAAGGCTTGAGGCCCTCGCGATTCACGACGTCGACGGGCTGGTCGAACAATGTGCCGATATAGTCCTTGAGATCCACATAGTCGAACACCGTCATGCGGGTATCCGGATCGATCTCGATCATGATGTCGATGTCGCTGTTGGCGTCGTTGCTGCCGCGAGCCACCGACCCAAACAGCGCAACGTGCCGCACTCCGCGCTCGCGCAAGGCGCTCTCGGATCGCCGCAACGTCGCGATGGCCTCGGTGCTGTTCATCGGGCGAATATATCAGGACTCAACCCTGATCGGGAGGGGGGCAACCGGCAATTCGAGGCCGCAGTCCGCCCTACTGCTCCAGCACCATCGTGCCGTTGGCATATTCGAAACGGCGCAGCTTCGACAGGAACGACAAGCCGAGCAGGTTTTCCGACAGCGCCTCGTCGGGCAGCACCATGGCATCGACGTCACGCACGATCAGTCCACCGACATCGACCATGGCAATACGCGTAGGCGCAGCCTTGATGGTGCCGTTCGCGGTCGAGACCCGCGCCGTGTACTGATTGGGCACGGGGCGCAGGCCGAACCGCGCGGCGGAGGAACTCATTCAGCGCAATCACGGAAGCGCCGGTGTCGACCATGAAGCCGATGCGCTGGCCGTCGATGCGGCCTTCGGTGGCGAAATGCCCGCGGAAGTCGCGAGGAATGCTCAGGGTGCGCGAACCGGCCGACGGCGATGTCGCCATCGCAATGGTCGCCGCCGGCTTGGCCGCGACATTCGTCGCCGCCGCCGGCGCGATCTTGTCCGCCATCTGCGCCATGAAGACGCCAAGGCCGCCAATCACGGCAGCGGTAATCACGATGTTACGCATCACGCCACACTACTTACAAAGGCCCTTCCCGATTTCACCACGTCCGCTGCGCGACCGCGACCGAACCGGGCCGACCGAGGCCGCCATTTTCGCGAAAAGGATGAGCGAAGTCTTAACGGGCATCATGTTCCGCGCGGCTTGACGCGGCGGGTCGGCGGCGCGTTGGCGGGATCCTCCGGCCAGGGATGGCGCGGATAGCGGCCGCGCAGGTCGGAGCGGACGGCTGCATAACTGCCGCGCCAGAAACCGGGCAGGTCGCGCGTGACCTGCACCGGCCGCTGCGCCGGCGACAGCAATTCCAGCACCAGCGGCACCTTGCCTTTGGCGATCGAGGGATGGGTGTTGAGCCCGAACAATTCCTGCAGTCGAACCGCAATGGTTGGGCCCTGCTCGGCTTCATAGTCGATGGCGAGCATGGTGCCGGTCGGCGCTTCGAAATGCGTCGGCGCCTCGCGCTCCAGCCGCGAACGCAATTCCCAGGGCAGCAGCGTCAGCAACGCTTCCGACAAATCGCCCGCGGAAAGCTCTTTCAGCGAAGCCTTGTCGTACAGCGCCGGCACCAGCCAGTCCGCCGCGGTTGCGATCAGCCCGTTATCGGACAGGTCGGGCCAGCTCTCGCCTTCGGCCTTGCGCAAGAAGGTCACGCGATCGCGCCATTGCTTGGCCGATTTCGACCACGGCAATCTGTCGAGCCCGGCAGCGATCAGCCCGTCGGCGAAGATGCGCGCGGTGTCCGCCGACGCCGTGACCGTCAACGGCGCTTCCGACAGCGTGATCGCATGCAACGTCGTCCTGCGGCGCGCGCGCAGCGCCAGTGCCGCGCGATCGAAGCTGATCTCGTCGGAGGTTTCGATGTGATCGGCGAATTGCGCCTCAATCTCGGCTTCCGTGATCGGGGCCGCCAGCAGGATGCGGCCGGCAGCCGCGGTGCCCGTCAATTCGCCGACCGCGATATAGGGCGCGCGCGCCAGCGACGAGGTCTGCTCGACCGCCGCGCCGCGGCCGTTGGCGAGCACGAAGCTGCCATTGCCGCGGTTCTTCGCCACGCGATCCGGAAACGCGAAGGCCAGCATGATGCCAGTGGAGAGCTCCCCTTCCCCTTTCGAAGTGGAAGAAGCCACCTGCGACGCCCAGCGGCGCGCCATGTCGCGCGCGCTGGACGCGCGCTGCGAGCGATCGCGGCGGAATTGATCGAGCCTCGCATCGAGGTCGACGCTGTCGCCGCCGAGCCCGCGCTCGGTGAGGACAGCCGCGATCTCCGCTGCGCCCTCGCCCGCACCCAAGCGATCCGAATCCACGATCATGCGCGCCAGGCGCGGTGGCAGCGCCAGCGCGCGCAACTTCTTGCCCTCGGCGGTGATGCGACCGTCGGCATCGAGCGCACCAAGCTCGCTCAGCAGGCTTTTCGCCTCCTTCAGCGCGGGCGCCGGCGGCGGGTCGAGGAACGACAGCGTCGCCGGGTCGGTCACACCCCATTGCGCGAGGTCGAGCACCAGCGAAGAGAGATCAGCAGAGAGAATTTCCGGTTGCGTATAGGCCGCAAGCGATGTGGTCTGCGGCTCGTCCCAGAGGCGATAACAGACGCCGGGCTCGGTGCGCCCGGCGCGGCCCCTGCGCTGGTCGACCGCCGCGCGCGAGGCGCGCACGGTCTCGAGCCGGGTCAGCGCGATGTCCGGCTCGTAGCGCGGCACGCGCGACAGCCCGGAATCGACGACGATGCGCACGCCCTCGATGGTCAGCGACGTTTCCGCGATCGAGGTCGCCAGCACGACCTTGCGCGTACCCTTCTGAGCCGGCGCGATGGCGCGGTCCTGCACGCTGGCATCGAGTGCGCCGAACAGCGGCACGATCTCGGTAGAGGCATCGCGCACGCGCTCTTCCAGGAAATTCTGGGTGCGGCGAATTTCGGCGGCGCCCGGCAGGAACGCCAGCACCGAGCCTGCATCGGCACGCAGGGCCGACGCAATGCTATCCGCCATCTGCCGCTCCAGCTGAACATCAGGTTTGCGGCCGAGATAGCGGGTCTCGACCGGAAAGGCGCGGCCCTCGCTCTCGACCACAGGCGCATCGCCGAGCAGTTTGGCAACGCGTGCGCCGTCGAGTGTAGCCGACATCACCAGGATGCGCAGGTCTTCGCGCAAACCGGTCTGCGCGTCGCGCGCCAGTGCAAGGCCGAGATCGGCATCGAGCGAACGCTCGTGAAATTCGTCGAACAGCACCGCGGCGACGCCCGACAATTCGGGATCGTCGAGGATCTGGCGCGAGAAGATGCCTTCAGTGACGACCTCGATCCGGGTCGCCCGCGAGATTTTCGAACCGAAGCGGACGCGATAGCCGACGGTCTCGCCGGCGCGTTCGCCCAGCGTCTTCGCCATGCGGTCGGCACTGGCGCGGGCCGCGATCCGCCGCGGCTCCAGTACGATGATCTTCTTGTTTTTTGTCCAGGGCTCGTCGAGCAGCGCCAGCGGCACGCGCGTGGTCTTGCCGGCGCCGGGCGGGGCCACCAGCACCGCGGCGTTGTGCTTGCCAAGCGTGCGCGCGAGATCGTCGAGCACCGCGTCGATCGGAAGGGGCGTGTCGAAGCTACGCAAAGGTCTTCACCACTCGTCATGCCCGCGCATAGCCGTTCGAAGGACGGCGTCGCTTCCGCTCGCCTATGGCCGGGTATCCACGTCTTTCTTCGTGGCAAGGAAACAAGACGTGGATGGCCGGGACAAGCCCGGCCATGACGAAATCATTCTTTTCCAGTCAACGGCGGCCTGCCGACGCTTTCGTAAACAAAGCCGTTCGCCGCCATGTCCTCGGGGCGGTAGATATTGCGCAGGTCGATCACGACCGGCTGCTTCATCTCCTGCTTCAGCCGCTCCAAATCCAGCGTGCGGTACTGCACCCATTCGGTGACCACGACCATCGCGTCGGCGCCCCTTACGCAGGCGTAGGGGTCGTCGGCATATTCGATCTCGGGCAATTCCTTGCGCGCCTGTTCCATGCCGACCGGATCGTGGGCGCGCACTTTCGCGCCCATGTCGAGCAGCCCGGTCACCAGCGGAATCGACGGCGCCTCGCGCATGTCGTCGGTATCGGGCTTGAAGGTGAGCCCGAGCACGGCGACCGTCTTGCCGCGTAAGCTACCGCCGGCAGCCAGCGACACCTTGCGTGCCATCGCGCGCTTGCGGTTGTCGTTGACGCCGAGCACCGCCTCGACGATGCGAAGTTGCACGTCGTGATCCTGCGCGATCTTGACCAGCGCGCGGGTGTCCTTTGGAAAGCAGGAGCCGCCGAAGCCTGGACCGGCATGCAGGAATTTCGAGCCGATGCGGTTGTCGAGCCCGATGCCGCGCGCCACCTCCTGCACATCGGCGCCGACTTTCTCGGACAAATCGGCGATCTCGTTGATGAAGGTGATCTTGGTGGCGAGAAACGCATTCGCCGCGTACTTGATCAGCTCGGCAGTGCGCCGCTTGGTGAACATCAGCGGCGCCTGGTTCAGCGACAGCGGCCGGTAGACGTCACTGAGCACCTTCCGCCCGCGCTCGTCATCGGTGCCGACCACGATGCGGTCGGGGAATTTGAAGTCGCGGATAGCGGCGCCCTCGCGCAGGAACTCCGGATTGGAGGCGACCACGACATCGGCCGACGGATTGGCCTCGCGGATGATGCGCTCGACCTCGTCGCCGGTGCCGACCGGCACGGTCGACTTGGTGACGACGACGGTGAAACCCTGCAAAGCCGCGGCGATCTCGCGCGCGGCGGCGTAGACATAGGTGAGGTCGGCATGGCCGTCGCCGCGCCGCGACGGCGTACCGACCGCGATGAACACGGCATCGGCGTCCGCGACCGGCGCCTTCAGGTCCGTGGTGAAGCCGAGCCGTTTGGCCTTCACGTTGCCGGCCACAAGTGCGTCGAGGCCCGGCTCGAAGATCGGAATCTCGCCGCGCTTCAGCGCATCGATCTTGCCGGCGTCCTTGTCGACGCAGGTCACCTCGTGGCCGAAATCCGCAAAACAGGCGCCGGACACCAGTCCGACATAACCCGTGCCAATCATGGCAATCCGCATGAATCAACCCGCCTCTTATGGTTAACGCGCCCGCCTCTTAAAACATTTACAGCCCATGGGGAAACCCGAAATCGGCATGCTGCTTGAATGAATAAAGGGGAAAGAAACCGCTTTCGCCCAAGATGCCGTTTTCGCGCGCCAGAACAGGACAGGGATGACTGCAAACGGCACATCTGACCGCGTCGACTGGGTCGACTATGCCAAGGGCATCTGCATCGTCATGGTGGTGATGATGCATTCGGTGCTGGGCGTGGAAGCGGCTGCCGGCGAGACCGGCTTCATGCATGCGGTGGTGATGTTCGCAAAGCCGTTCCGGATGCCGGATTTCTTCCTGATTTCCGGGCTTTTCCTGGGCCTCGTGATCGACCGCGACTGGCGCACCTATCTCGACCGCAAGGTCGTGCATTTCGCTTATTTCTACGTGCTGTGGGTGACGATCCAGTTCGGCTTCAAGGCGCCCGCCTTCGCCACTGAAGCGGGCTGGGCCCATGTCGGCTTCGAATATCTGGAATCCTTCATCGAGCCGTTCGGCACTTTGTGGTTTATCTACCTGCTGCCGATCTTCTTTGTCGTCATAAAACTGACACGCAACGTGCCGCCGATTCTCGTTTGGCTCGTCGCTGCCGCGCTCGAGAGTGCGCATGTCGTAACGGGCTGGACCGTGATCGACGAGTTCGCCGCGCGCTTCGTCTACATCTATTCCGGCTATCTGTTCGCCAATTACGTCTTCGCGCTGTCGGATCGCGCGCGGGCGCAGCCGATGCTGGCGATCGCCGGGCTCGCGCTGTGGGCTCTCGTCAATGGCGGACTCGTCGAGTTTGGCTATAGCGAGCAGCCGATCATCTCGCTGACGCTCGGCCTGGCCGGCGCCTGCGCGATCATCACTGTCGGCACGCTGCTCGCGCGGATGCAGTGGCTCAACTTCCTGCGGTTCTGCGGAAAA
Source organism: uncultured Alphaproteobacteria bacterium (assembly GCA_963794775.1). Lineage (GTDB taxonomy): Bacteria > Pseudomonadota > Alphaproteobacteria > Rhizobiales > Xanthobacteraceae > Bradyrhizobium. Next base: position 47,160 of record CAWCGA010000013.1, read on the forward strand.
CATTCGATCGTGATCTATCTGGCTTTCTTCCTGCCGATGGCATCGACCCGCACCTTGATGCTCAAGACCGGCATCATCCCCGACATCGGCATGGTGTCGCTGATCACCACCGTCGTCGGCGTTGCCGGCGCATTGTTGATCTGGCGCGCGGCGCTGGCGGTGCATGCCAGCTTCCTGTTCGAGCGGCCCGATGCGTTCTGGATCGCACCACGGAAGGCCGGCACGCTGCAGGCGGCCGAGTAAATCTCCGCTGTCGTCGCCCGGCTTGACCGGGCGACCCAGTATGCCGCGGCCTATCGGTTCAAGCATTGCTGCCTCTGGAATACTGGATCGCCCGCTTTCGCGGGCGATGACAGCTTTGGATGCGGATACAGCGTGGATAGAGCTGGCAGCAGGGCAAAAATCGGCCCTTCAAGGCTGTCAATCGCCGCAAAAATTCTTAAATTGCGGCCATGCCGAAATCCCCGCAAAAAGCCGCTCCCGCCAAACCCGCCGCCGCGAAGCCGGTTCCCGAGAAGGCTCCGGCAAAGCCATCTGCCAAGGCCTCGGGCAAGGGCGACCACGTCTTCCTGGTCGACGGCTCCTCCTACATTTTCCGCGCCTATCACGCGCTGCCGCCGCTGAATCGCAAATCCGACGGGCTGCAGGTCAACGCCGTACTCGGCTTCTGCAACATGCTGTGGAAGCTGTTGCGCGACATGCCTGCAGACAACCGGCCGACGCATCTCGCGATCATCTTCGACAAGTCTGAAATCACCTTCCGTAACAAGCTCTATCCCGATTACAAGGCGCACCGCCCGCCGGCGCCCGACGATCTCATTCCGCAATTTTCCCTGATCCGCGACGCCGTGCGCGCCTTCGACCTGCCCTGCCTCGAGCAGGCCGGTTTCGAGGCCGACGATCTGATTGCGACCTATGCGCGGCTTGCGACCGAGCGCGGCGCCACCACGACCATCGTCTCCTCCGACAAGGACCTGATGCAGCTCGTGACCGACAAGGTCGTGATGTACGACACCATGAAGGACCGCCGCATCGGCATTCCCGAGGTGATCGAGAAATTCGGCGTGCCGCCGGAGAAGGTGGTCGAGGTGCAGGCGCTGGCGGGCGACTCCACCGATAACGTGCCGGGCGTGCCTGGCATCGGGGTGAAGACCGCAGCCCAACTGATCGTCGAATATGGCGATCTGGAGCAATTGCTGTTCCGCGCCACCGAGATCAAGCAGCCGAAGCGGCGCGAGTCGCTGCTGGAGAATGCCGACAAGGCGCGCATCTCGCGGCAGCTGGTGCTGCTCGACGACAAGGTCGAGTTGGAAGTGCCGCTCGACGAGCTCGCCGTGCATGAACCCGACGCGCGCAAGCTGATCGCGTTCCTGAAGGCGATGGAGTTTTCGACGCTGACCAAGCGCGTCGCCGACTATTCCGAGATCGATTCGTCGGATGTGACGGCAGACGGCGGCGGCAAGACCGCGCCTGCGTCCCCTGCCCCGCTTACGGAAGGCACCGACCTGCTCTCGACCTTCGACACCCCGACGGGGAAAGAGCGCGGCGGGGCCGGCGGCGGCGCGCCGGCCAAGCCGGGCGACAGGTCGGACAAGGCCTCCAGCCCCAAGGGCACGCCGATCTCGCTGGCCGAGGCGCGGAAGGAAGCGGCGCGAAAACTGCCGGTCGACCGCAGCAAATATCAGACCATCCGCTCGCTGGACGAGCTGAAAGCCTGGACCGGCCGGGCGCGCGAGGCCGGCCGCTTCGCGGTCGAGCTCAAGGCCAATTCGATCGACCCGATGCAGGCCGATATCTGCGGTATCGCGCTGGCGCTGACGCCAAACGATGCCGCCTACCTGCCGCTGGCGCACAAGCAGTCGGGCGGCGGCGCCGGCCTGTTCGACGCAGGACTGGCGCCCGACCAGATCAAGGAAAGCGACGCGCTGGATACGCTAAAGCCGCTGCTGGAATCCGCAGGCATTCTCAAGATCGGCTTCAACATCAAATTCGGCGCCGTGATGCTCGCGCAGGCCGGCATCACCTTGCGCAATTACGAAGACGTGCAGCTGATGTCTTACGCGCTCGATGCCGGACGCAACGCGCACGGGCTCGATACGCTGGCTGAGCTCTGGCTCGGGCACGCCACGCTAACTCATGGCGAACTCATCGGCAGCGGCAAGAACAAGCTGACCTTCGATCAGGTCGCGATCGACCGGGCGACCGCCTATTCGGCGGAGGATGCCGACGTGATCGTGCGGTTGTGGCGGCTGCTGAAGCCGCGGCTGGTCGCCGACCGCATGACCACGGTCTATGAGACGCTGGAGCGGCCGCTGGTGTCGGTGCTGGCGCGCATGGAGAGGCGCGGCATCTCGATCGACCGTCAGGTGCTGTCGCGCCTCTCTGGAGAGTTCGCGCAGACCGCGGCGCGGGTCGAAGCCGAACTGCAGGAACTCGCCGGCGAGCCGATCAATGTCGGCAGTCCCAAGCAGATCGGCGACATCATCTTCGGCAAGATGGGCATTCCCGGCGGCGTCAAGACCAAGACCGGCGCGTGGTCGACCTCGGCGCAAATCCTCGACGATCTCGCCGAGCAGGGCCACGACTTCCCGAGGAAGATCCTGGAGTGGCGCCAGGTCTCCAAGCTGAAATCGACCTACACCGACGCGCTGCCGGAATACGTCAACCCGCAGACCCATCGCGTGCACACCACTTACGCGCTGGCCGCGACCACCACCGGCCGGCTGTCATCGAACGAGCCGAACCTGCAGAACATTCCTGTGCGCACCGAGGATGGTCGCAAGATTCGCCGGGCGTTCATCGCGACGCCGGGCCACAGGCTTGTCTCAGCCGACTATTCGCAGATCGAGTTGCGGCTGCTGGCCGAAATCGCCGACGTGCCGTCGCTGCGGCAGGCGTTCCGCGACGGGCTCGACATTCACGCCATGACGGCGTCGGAAATGTTCGGCGTACCGATCAAGGACATGCCGAGCGAGGTGCGGCGGCGCGCGAAGGCGATCAATTTCGGCATCATCTACGGCATCTCGGCCTTCGGCCTCGCCAACCAGCTCGGCATCGCGCGCGAAGAAGCGTCCGCCTACATCAAGAAATATTTCGAACGCTTCCCGGGCATCCGCGCCTACATGGATGACACGCGTGAGTTCTGCCGCAAGAACGGCTATGTCGCGACGCTGTTCGGGCGCAAATGCTACTATCCGGACATCAAGGCCTCCAACGCCTCGATCCGCTCCTTCAACGAGCGCGCCGCGATCAATGCGCGCTTGCAGGGAAGCGCGGCCGATATCATTCGCCGCGCCATGATCCGCATGGAGGACGCGCTTGCCGCGAAAGAACTCTCGGCGCAGATGCTGCTGCAGGTGCATGACGAGCTGATCTTCGAGGTGCCGGAGGGCGAGGTCGCCGCGACCCTGCCTGTGGTGCAGAAGGTGATGCAGGACGCGCCGTTCCCGGCGGTCGTGCTATCACTGCCGCTGCAGGTCGACGCCCGCGCGGCCAAGAACTGGGACGAGGCGCATTAGGGCTCTTCACCCGCCCCTGGAGGGTGAAGACGAGCGCATTTCCGACCAAAGGTTAACGGCCGGCGGGAACAGCGAATTTCTCCTGCACTGCGACAATACGCTTTCGTGCTGATGTCGTTGACGGCCCCTGCCCTTGGGCGCAGTGTCGGACCTATAGCCCAATTTCTTGAGCCGATGAGCGACCTTATCAACCCATCCAGGCCGATGCTTCCGCCGCTGATCGCGCGGTTTGTGGCGGCGACCGCCGGCCGCAACATGACGAGGCCGGCCTATCTGGTGGTGCTGATCGGCGTCGCCACCATGATCCTGCTCACCGTGAACCCCGCCTATGAAGCGGCGCATCACTGGGTCGACGCCATTCTCTGGGCCTGCCTCGCCTTCTTCGCTTTCGAGTGGCTGGTGCGGCTGCGGCATGCCGTGCTGGCGCAGCGCGGCCTTGCCTACATGACCTCGTTTCGCGGCGCGATGGATGCGGCCGCCGTGCTCGCGGTGCCCGCCGCGATCCTGCTCGGCGCGCAGCCCAAGACCGCATGGCTGTTGTCGGTGCTCTGGCTCGTGAAAGTGCTCCCGGCCGTGCCGGGCTTGCGGCAGTTGCGCCGGGTGCTGGTGCTGGAATCCGGCCCGCTGCTCAGCGTGCTCACAATCTTCCTGATCGTGCTGTTCCTCGGCTCGGTCACCGTCTATTTCTTCGAGCGCGATGCCCAGCCCGCCGCCTTCGGCAATATCCCCGCCGCGCTGTGGTGGGCGGTCGCAACCCTGACCACGACCGGTTATGGCGACGTGGTGCCGATCACGCCGATGGGACGTTTCTTCGCGGCATTGGTGATGATCTCGGGGCTGGGCGTGTTCGGACTGTGGACGGGCATCCTCGCGACCGGTTTCGCCGCCGAGACGCGGCGCGACAATTTCCTCAAGACCTGGGAATCCGTCAGCAAGGTGCCGTTCTTCGCCACCCTCGGTCCGTCGGCGATCGCCGACGTCACCAACATGCTGCGCACGATCGACCTGCCGCCGCGCTTGACCATCATGCGCAAGGGGCAGCAAGGCGATTGCATGTATTTCATTGCCGCCGGCGAGGTCGAGGTCGACCTGCCCCTGGGCAAGAAGGTGCGGCTCGGCGATGGCGCGTTCTTCGGCGAGATGGCGCTGCTCGGCAACACCTTGCGCTCCGCCAACATCACCACGACACGGCTGTCAAAACTGCTGGTGCTCGACCTCGTCGACTTCCGCCTGTTGATGGCGCGCCATCCCGACCTCGCGCAGACCATCGACAACGAGGCCAAGCGGCGTGAGCTGGAGAACAAGTGATGCAACAGACGGCTGACGCGCTCGAAGCGGCAAGCCCGCCGGTCTTCACCGTCGACGGTGCGCGCGCCACCATACGGCTCAACCGGCCGCGCCATGTGAACCGGATCCAGGCCGAGGATTTGACGGCGCTGCTCGCGCTGTTCGATCGTGTGGAGGCCGACCCCGCGATCCGCGTGCTGGTCATCACCGGCACCGGGCGCGCGTTCTCCGCGGGCTACGACCTCAACTCGGTCGCCGAACGCGCCTCGACGACCAGCGGGCAAACCGCGGGCAGCGCGTTCGGGGTGATGGTCGACCGGCTGGAAGACCTCGGCGTGCCCACGATCTGCCGGCTCAATGGCGGGGTCTATGGCGGCTCGACCGATCTGGCGCTGGCCTGCGATTTCCGGATCGGTGTCGACACCTCCGAGATGTTCATGCCGGCGGCGCGGCTCGGCCTGCATTATTACCCCAGCGGCATCCGCCGCTACGTGTCGCGGCTCGGCGCTGACAATGCGAAAAAGCTGTTCCTGACCGCCGAGAAGATCGGCGCGGGCGAAATGCTGCGGATTGGCTATCTCACCGCCATGGTGCCGGCGGAGGCGCTGGACGACGAGGTCGACCGGCTCGCGACGCTGCTGGGCGGCAACGCCCCGGTCGCGATGGCCGGCATGAAACGCACCATCAACGAGATCGCGCACGGCAAGCTGGATGAGGCCGCCGCCGACGCCCGCGCCCGCGACAGCATGCGCGGGGCCGAGATCCAGGAAGGCGTTCGCGCCCGCGCCGAGAAACGGCCGCCGAAGTTCTGACGGGGCGGTCCATTAAAGGTACGCCGTTATTCCGTCCGCTGGCATCGGCATTGACTCAGGGTTGTTCGACGATAGATTAAACGCCGTACGGGATATTTATATGCCGGGAACGGATTTTAGGCCAGAGCGGCGCATATTGGGCCGCACCGATGGATATGAGTCGCCGGGCACGGGCGCGCGGCCGTGACTGATCCCGTGCTCGAGGACATCATTGACCAGCTGCAAACCTGCATCCTCAACGCCAGGGCGCTGAAGCTCGAGATGCTGGAACATATCCTGTCGATCGCGCTGCTCGAGGCCTATGTCGCCCGAGGCAACCGCGACAAGGAAGATTAGATTCTTGTTTGCGCGTGATCTCCGCGCAAACGCGTTCCGCGGTTGTCGCGAGGGAAAACCGCTGCACACTTTGCGCTAACGCGGCCCTTCGGGTCCGGATCATGCGTCGATGAAGGTGACGGTGTCGGCGACCTCGGCGCGCGAGGTGCGGTAGCTGTTGACCTTGTGCCCATGATCGGCATAGCCGAACGAGATGCCGCAGACCACGCGCCGGTCGGCCGCCAGATTGAAATGCTTGCGGATCAACGCCGAGTGCCGCGCCAGCGCCGCCTGCGGGATGGTGCCGACCCCGAGCGCCTGCGCCGCCAGCATGAAATTGGAGACGTAAGCGCCGCAATCGATCGCGCCGTAGATGCCGAGCGGCTCGTCGGTGTGGACGATGGCGACATGCGGCGCGCCGAAAAAATTGTAGTTCTCCAGCGCCTGTTTCGCATAGGCGGCCTTGTCGCCCCTGACAATCCCGAGCGTGTTGTAGAGCTGGAAGCCGCTCTCGCGGCGGCGCTCGAGATAGACGCCGAGATATTCGCGCGGGAACGGGAAGTCGCTGAACTCCGGCGCACCGGAAGACGCCTCGGCGTAGATCGCCTTGCGGAAGCGCTCCTTGGCCTCGCCGCTCGCGATCACGACTTCCCAAGGCTGACTGTTGCACCATGACGCGGTGCGCTGCGCTGTCGTGAGGACATGCTCGATGGTTTCGCGCGGCACAGGCTGGGACAGGAAGGCGCGCACCGAATAGCGCTCGCCGAGTAGCTCTTCGAGCACGCCGATGCGGGTTTGTTGCTTTATTGCTGCGTCCATGTCTGAACTCGCTTGCCGTTTGCGTAGGGTGGGTTAGCCGGATCACTTGCTCGGTGATTCAACGAGCGACGCCAAGAGGCGTAACCCACCACTTCTGGCGTCGTGGATAAAAAAGAGGTGGGTTACGCCCTTCGGGCTAACCCACCCTACAATCCTTTTCACCGTCCCTTGGTCGGGATCTTGTTGAACGGCACGTCCTTGTCCACGCGGATATCGCCGGGCAGGCCAAGTACGCGCTCGGCGATGATATTGCGCAGGATCTCGTCGGTGCCGCCGGCAATGCGCATTGACGGCGAGGACAGCATCATCTGCTGAAATTGCCCGCGTGCCTGCTCTTCGGCGGCGCCCGTGAACACGCCGGCCGCGCCTTCGAGGTCCATCGCATACATCGCGATGTCCTGCAGCATCGAACCTGCGACGAGCTTGCCGATAGAATTCTCCGGACCTGGACGCTCGCCCTTCGACAGCGCCGAGATCGCGCGGTAGCTGGTGTATTTCAGCCCGCTGGCCTTCACCGCCCAGCTTGCAAGCTTCGAGCGTACGCCGCGGTCGTCGATCGCGGGCCCATCCTCCGTCATCAAATTGGAGCAGAACTCGAACATCTCGGGGAAGCCGGTCGCAAGCCGCGCGCCGATCGACATGCGCTCGTTCATCAGCGTGGTCAGCGACACCTGCCAGCCGTCGCCGACATTGCCAAGGCGTTGCGAATCCGGAATCATCACGTCGGTGAAATAGACCTCGTTGAACTCCTGCATGCCGTTGGCCTGCTTGATCGGCCGCACCTCGACGCCCGGGCTCTTCATGTCGAGGAAGAACATGGTGAGGCCCTTGTGCTTGGGCACATTGGGATCGGTGCGGGTGATCAGGAGACCGTAGTCGGAATAATGCGCGCCGGAGGTCCAGATCTTCTGGCCGTTGACGAGCCAGCTGTCGCCCTTCTTCTCGGCGCGGGTGCGCAGACCCGCCACGTCCGAGCCGCCCGCCGGCTCGGAAAACAGCTGGCACCAGATTTCCTCGCCTGAGGCCAGCTTCGGCAGATAGCGGCGCTTGGCGTCCTCGCTGCCATAGGCCATCACGGTCGGCCCGCACATGCCCTCGCCGATCTGGAACGGCTGCGTCAGCTTGCCGTAGACGCCCTCCTCCTGTTGCCAGATCACACGCTCGATCGGCGTGGCGCCGCGGCCGCCATATTCCTTCGGCCAGTGCAGGCAGGCCCAACCGGCTTCGGCCTTCTTCTTCTGCCAGGCCTTGCCGACCTCGACCATGTCGGCGTGCTGCAGCCGGATGCGGCCGAGCGAGGATTTCGACAGCTCCGCCTCAAATTCCTTCGGGGCGTTGGACTCGACCCATTTGCGGGCGGTGGTGCGAAATTCGGCTTCCTGCGGCGTGTCATCGAAATTCATGGCGAACCTCTCTGCGTTGCGCGCGCCTTACGCGCGTCCCTTGGTCGGTATCTTGTTGAACGGCACGTCCTTGTCGACGCGGATGTCGCCGGGTAGCCCCAGCACGCGTTCGGCGATGATGTTGCGCATGATCTCGTCGGTGCCACCCTCGACGCGGGTGCCCGGCGCGCGCAGCAGCATCGCCTGGAATTTTCCGGCAAGCTCGGCGCCCTCGCCGCTCAACGCGCCGGCCGCGCCCTGCAAATCCATGGCGTACATCGCGACGTCCTGCACCATCGAGCCCGCCACCAGTTTGCCGATGGAATTTTCCGGGCCCGGGCGTTCGCCCTTGGACAACGCCGAGATGGTCCGCATGCTCGTGTATTTCAGCCCGCTCGCCTTCACGGCCCAGTTCGCGAGCTTGGCGCGCACCGCGCGATCTTCGATGGCCGGGCCGTCGTCCAGCATCAGGCTGGAGCAGAACTCGAAAATCTCGGGGAAGCCGGTCGACACACCCGCGCCGATCGACATGCGTTCGTTCATCAACGTGGTCAGCGACACGTTCCAGCCGTCATTGACGTTGCCGAGGCGCTGGCTGTCCGGGATTTTCACGTCGGTGAAATAGACCTCGTTGAAGTCCGACTGCCCGCTCGCCTGCTTGATCGGCCGCACCTCAACGCCCGGGCTCTTCATGTCCAGGAAGAACATGGTGAGACCCTTGTGCTTGGGCACGTTGGGATCGGTGCGCGTCAACAAGATGCCGTAGTCGGAATAATGCGCGCCCGAGGTCCAGATCTTCTGGCCGTTGATGATCCAGTCGTCGCCTTTTTTCTCCGCACGCGTGCGCAGGCCCGCAACGTCGGAGCCGCCGGCCGGCTCGGAGAACAGCTGGCACCAGATTTTCTCGCCGGAGGCGAGCGGCGGCAGATATTTGCGCTTCTGCTCTTCGCCGGCGAACGCCATCATGGTCGGGCCGCACATACCGTGGCCGATGATGAACATCGCCGAGAGTTTACCGAACGGACCTTCCTCCTGCTGCCAGATCACGCGCTCGATCGGTGAAGAACCCCGGCCGCCATATTCCTTGGGCCAATGCAGGCAGGCCCAGCCGGCGTCGGCCTTTGTCTTCTGCCAGGCTTTTGCGACCTCGAGGATGTTGACGCCTTCGAGCCGCGTTCGGCCGAGCGAGGATTTGCGCAGCTCGTCCTCATATTGCTTCGGCGCATTGGCCGCGATCCAGGCTTTCGCCTGGGCACGGAATGCGGCTTCCTGCGGGGTGTCGTCGAAGTTCATAATCGTTCTCTTCTGCGTAGGGTGGGTTAGCCGAAGGCGTAACCCACCACTTCTATCGAACATTCTTGCTCACAATGGCGGGTTACGCTTCGCTAACCCGCCCTACGATTCTCGTGCGTCACGCCGCGTTCTTCTTGCGCATGCGGTCGATCAGGGCGTCTTCCCAATACGACTGGCTGCCGAGCCCCAGCGCGAGCGCATTGGAGCGGCGGTAGTACATGTGGCAGTCGAACTCCCAAGTGAAGCCCATGCCGCCATGAACCTGGATGTTGTTCTTGGCGCAGTGCTGGAACGCCTGCGTGGCGCTGATGCGCGCGGAGGCCGCCGCTTCCGGCAATTCGCCGGCATTGGTCGAGAGCGCCCAGGCACCGTAATAGCAGTTGGAACGCGCCAGCGTCGCCGAGACATACATGTCGGCAAGCATGTGCTTGACCGCCTGGAACGAGCCGATCGGCCGGCCGAAGGCGATGCGATCGAGCGCATAGTCGCGACCCATCTCCAGCGCGCGATCGGCGCCGCCGAGTTGCTCGAAGGCGACCAGCACCGCGGCGCGATCCAGCACCTGCGTCAGCACACTCCATCCTTCGCCGGCGTTGCCGAGCGGCTCGGCCTTGGCGTTCTTGAAAGTGACCTCGGCTTGTCCGCGGGTCGGATCGACATTGGTCAGGCTCTTGGCCTCGACACCCTCGCCCTTCATGTCGACGAGGAACAGCGAAATGTCGCTCTCGCGTCCACCAGATCCGGTGCGCGCGGCAACCACGGCGAAGTCCGCAATCGCACCATCGGCGACCGGCTTCTTGACGCCGTTGAGCGTGCCGCCGTTGGCCGTGAGCTTGATCGCCTGCGGCGACGGATTGCCCTTGCCTTCGAACAGCGCCAGCGTTCCGATCGCCTCGCCGCTCGCGATCTTCGGAAGCCATTTCTTCTTCTGGGCGTCGGAGCCGGCAAGCAGGATCGCCTCAGCGGCAAGATACACCGTCGAGGAGAACGGCACCGGCGCCAGCGCGCGGCCCATTTCCTCGGCGATCACGCAAAGCTCGAGATGGCCGGCGCCCGCGCCGCCGAATTCCTCGGGGATCGCGACGCCGAGAAAACCCATCTCGGCGAGGCCCTTCCACAGCTCCTTGTCATAGGTCGCCTTGCCGTCGAGCACGGCGCGCACCGCCTTCGGCGGGCACTGCTCGCTGAGAAATTTGCGCGCGGCATCGCGCATCTGCTTCTGGTCGTCGGAGAAATCGAAGTTCATGGCGGCCTACTCAGGTTAATGTTGCTCTGTAGGATGGGTGGAGCGAAGCGATACCCATCATTGGTTGGTGTCGATGGGTTTCGCTGCGCTCAACCCATCCTACGGTCAGTTCAAAATAATGACGTCCTCTCCGGGCTTGTCGGCATACAACCGCTCGACCAGGTCGGCGCGGCGCTCGAGCCCCGCGCGCTGATTGATGTAGCCCTTGTCGGTCAGCTCATTGCCGTCGATCGATGGTGGCTCGACCAGCAGCAGGACGCGGGCGACGCGCATGCTGCTAACGCCGGCAACCGATTTGTTATGTGCTTCCAGACCGCGCTTCAGGCAGGCGATCACGGCGGGATGCTTCACGACGTCCTGAAAACTCGCCTCTGGATTGCCAACGAGCTGGCGGCAGGCATGGAGGTTCGGCCATGCCAGCAATCCGATGAACGGACGATCCTGTCCCGCGACCAGCGCGTCATGCACTACGGGCGTTGCTGCTGCGATCGCATCGGTGCGGAGCGAGCCGACATGCACGAAGGTGCCAGTGGTCAGTTTGAAATCCTCCACCACACGGCCGGCAAAGATGATGCCGGCCACGGGGTCATCGGGATCGACGAACATTCCGGCATCGCCGATGCAGTAGAAACCTTCTTCGTCGAACGCTTTCTTCGTCAGCTCGGGCTGGCCGAAATAGCCGGGCGTCACATTGATGCCGCGCAGCCGCAGCTCATATTTCGAGCCGCACGGCACCATCTTCAATTCGACGCCGGGGAACGGCAGGCCGATCAGGCCGACGCGCTCGGTGTCCCAATAGGTGCCGGTCGCGGTCGGCGCGGTCTCGGTCGAACCCCAGCCGGTATAGAACACGATGCGCTCGCCCGTGGTCCTCACCGCCAGCGCCTGCATGCGATCATAGAGATCGTCGGGCAGGCGGGCGCCGCCATAGGACATCATGGAGAGGTTCTTGAAGAAGCTGCGGCACAGCGCGTCGTCCTTTTCCATCGCCGCGGCGAGTGCGGCGTAGCCCGCAGGAACATTGGAGTAAATGGTCGGCGACACCTCGCGCAGATTGCGAATGGTTTCCTCCAGTTGCCCCGGCAGCGGCCGTCCATCGTCGATATAGAGCGTGCCGCCGTCGACGAGGAGCGGGTTGAACACGGCGTTGCCGCCCATGGTGTGATTCCACGGCATCCAGTCGAGCACGGTCGAAACCGGCGCGTTCGGCTGCCGTGGCCGCACCTGCGTCGACATCGCGGCTCCAGCGCACATCATTGCCTGCGTGTTGATGACGGCCTTGGGCATGCCGGTCGAGCCTGAGGTGAACAGCAGCTTGCCTGTCGTGTCAGGCGTGATCTTCGCGATCGACGCTTCGACATCTTTAGTGACGGGCGTCGCCGCGAGATCGGCATAGGCGATGCTCTTGATGCCTTCGACCGGCCGCGCGACATGGATCACGGTGACACCGGTGAGATCGATCGCGCGCAACGCCTTCTCGAAGGCCGGACCGTCCTGCACCATCACGACCGCCGGCTTGATCAGGCCGAACAGATATTTCAGCTTGGCGTGATCCTGGCTCATCAATGAATAGGCCGGCGACACCGGTGCGGCCGGAAGCCGCGCCTGCATCGCCGCCTGCGTCATCAGCGCGTGCTCGATGGAATTGCCGGAGAGGATCGCGACCGGACGGCCCTCGGCAATGCCGAGATTGAGCAAGCCCTGCGTCAGCGCATCGACAGTGCGCTTGGCTTCGCCGTAAGAAACCTTGCGCCACTGCCGATCGGGACCGCCGCGCTGCGCCAGCCAAATTCGAGCCGGCGCATCCTTGGCCCATTTCGCCAGCGAGGCCGGGATATGCTTCTCGTAGGGCTGCAGCGGAATGCGTGACTTCAACACGATCGTGCCGTCGGCACGGCGGTCGACCGCGATGTCGCGCTTCAGCCACTCGATCTTGCGAAAGGCCGGCTTCGCCAGCACTGCCGCAGCATTCCCTGCCATATTGCGTCTCCCGAAATATCGGCCGTTTGGGCTCTTTTGTTATCGTCTGATATAGACCGGCTTTCGCTTTTCGAGGAAGGCCCTGATGCCTTCATTGAAATCTTCCGAGCGGCTGCACAGCACCTGATTGCGGTCTTCCATGGCTATCGCCGCCTCCAACGAGCCGGCGTCAACGCTTATATTGAGGCATTCCTTGGACAGCCTTAAGCCAACCGGCGACGCCGTCAGCATCGCCTCGACATAGGGCTCGGCCGCGGCATCGAGCGCATCCTCTTCGACGACTTCCGAGACCAGCCCGACTTCACGCGCGCGTTCGGCGCCGATGAAACGGCCGGTGAGGATCAGTTCGGAGGCGACGGAGACGCCGACCAGCCGCGGCAGGAAATAGCTGGTGCCGATGTCGCAGCCGCCGAGCCCGAGCTTGATGAAGGCGCAGTTCATCCGCGCCGATTTCGCGGCGATGCGGATGTCGGAGGCGAGCGCCAGCGCAAAGCCGCCGCCGGCCGCGGCACCCTGCAGCAGCGCGATGATCGGCTGCGGGCAGCGCCGCATCAGCATCACGATGTCGGCGATGCGCCGCTGCGAGTCCAGAGACTCGGTGACCCCGGGCGGCTCCTGCTGCCCGGCGCGACGCTTCATCGCATGCTTGAGATCGAGGCCTGCGCAGAAATTCTTGCCGGCGCCGCGCAGCAGCACGACGCGGGTGTTGCGGTTACGCTGCAGACCCTGGAAGTAAGTGTTGAGCGCGTCGATCATAGCAGGGTCGAGCGCGTTCAAGCTCTCCGGGCGATTGAGCGTCACCCGGTCGAGGCCGTCCTCGTGTTCGATCAGAAGCGGTTGGGTCACACGCTATTCCCTCCACCGTCGTCCCGGCCAAGCGAAGCGCGAGCCGGGACCCATAACCACAGGCCGTTGTTATCGCGAGAGACGACAGCCACCTGATTTCAACTGAGCCATTCCGCGGTATGGGTCCCCGCTCCAGTGCGCAATTGCGCACAAGGCGGGGACGACAGCGGAATTTGCTTTATCGAGGCGCCATGCGGATCGCGCCGTCGAGACGGATGGTCTCGCCGTTGAGCATCGCGTTCTCGACAATGTGCACCGCGAGGTTGGCGTATTCGTTCGGCTCACCGAGCCGCGCGGGATGCGGCACCTGGGCGCCGAGGCTCTTTCGTGCTTCCTCGTTCAGCCCCATCAGCAGCGGCGTGAAGAAGATGCCGGGCGCGATGGTGTTGACGCGTATCTTCTGGCTGGCGAGGTCGCGCGCTGCCGGCAGAGTGAGGCCGACAATGCCGCCCTTCGAGGCCGAATAGGCGATCTGGCCGATCTGGCCTTCATACGCCGCGACGCTCGCGGTGTTGATGATGACGCCGCGCTCTTCGCCGATCGGCTCGGCAGTCACACAACGCTCGGCGAACAACCGCAGGCAGTTGAAAGTGCCGATCAGATTGACGTTGATGATGCGAGCGAACTTCGCCAGCGGATAGACGCCGTCGCGGCCGACGATGCGCTGCGAGCCGCCGATGCCGGCGCAGTTCATCAGGATGCGGGCGACACCGTGCGCGGCTTCCGCCTTCGCGATCGCGGCCTTGACCGCGGCCTCGTCGGTGACGTCGGCGTGCAGCGCCACGCCCTTGACTTCGGCCGCGACCTTCTCAGCGTTTTCCTTGCTCTGGTCGAGCACGCCGATCTTCGCGCCCTTTTCCGCCATGGCGCGCGCGGTCGCGGCGCCAAGGCCCGAACCACCGCCGGTGATGAGAACGGCTACGTCTTTCAACTGCATGTCAAACCTCTCCTTGGGCGTTTCTTCTCTGGACTTCGAACTCTGTTATCCGGCCGCGGCCGCATGCGCCGGACTGAGGATGCCGCCGCACAGCAGCGCTTCCATATGCCTGATGTATTGCCGGCACACCTCCTCGGTGACCGGCCCAACGCCGCTGGCGCGCGACATGGTCTGGCGGCCGAAGAACAGATGATCGCAGGCGCCGATCAGGCTGGTGTAGAACAGCACCGGATCCACCTTGCGAAACTCGCCGCACCTGACGCCCTGGCTGAGCAGGCGACGCTGGAAGTCGAGCAAGGGTGCGACAAAAAATTTCGACACCTGCTCGGCGGCTTCCGCACTGGTCTCGTGCAGCAAATAATGGATCAGCCGATTCATATAGGGAAAGCGGTGATAGGCGCGGATGATGCCGGCGATGTGCAGCTTCAGCTTCGCCGTCGGCGTAATCGGCTGCGCCAGCAGATATTCGAGATTTGCAATCTCGGTCTCGGCGTCGCGCGCGAGCAGCGCCAGCAACAAACCGTCCTTGTTGCCGAAATGGTATTTTACCAGCGCGGAATTGACGCCGGACTTCTGCGCGATGTCCGACAGCGACACTTCGATCGACGCGCGCTCGATCATCAACGCGCTCGCCGCAACGAGCAGCTTCTCGGCCGTGGGATTTGTCGCCGCCGGCCTGATCGGTACGCTGGTGTTCAACTGGGATGCCATCGCTGCGGAGTTTTGAAAGTGGCCGCACATAAGCGCATGCCGCCCCCGCACTCAAGAGTTAATTGATCGATTGACTAAGTCGCAACGCATACCTTAAACCCGCGCTCATCAAATTCAGAATGATCAGGGAGAAGCAGAGATGGCTGAGGCTTATATCGTCGCCGCCGCCCGCACCGCAGGCGGCCGCAAGGGAGGCCGTCTCGCCGGCTGGCATCCGGCCGATCTCGCCGCCAAGGTGCTGGACTCGCTGGTGGAACGTTCGGGCGCCGCGCCCGACCAGATCGAAGACGTGATCATGGGCTGCGTGATGCAGGCGGGCGAGCAGTCCAACAACATCGCGCGCAACGCCATCATGGCCTCGAAATTGCCGGAGAGCGTGCCGGGCACCTCGATCGACCGGCAGTGCGGCTCCTCGCAGCAGGCGCTGCATTTCGCCGCGCAAGCCGTCATGAGCGGCACCATGGACATCGTGATCGCGGCCGGCGTGGAATCGATGACGCGGGTGCCGATGGGCCTGACCTCGCAGCTGCCGGCCAAGAACGGCTTCGGCAATTACAAGAGCGCTGGCATCGAACAGAAGTATCCGAACATCGTGTTCAGCCAGTTCACTGGCGCGGAGATGATGGCGCAGAAATACGGGCTGTCGAAGGACGAGCTCGACGAGTACTCCTACAACAGCCACCAGCGTGCGATCGCGGCGACGCAGGCCGGCCACTTCAAGACCGAGATCGTGCCACTGCAGATCACCCGCGCCGATGGCTCGACCGATATCCATACTATCGACGAAGGCATCCGCTTCGACGCCAGCCTCGACGGCATCAAGGGCGTCAAGCTGATCGCAGAGAACGGCAAGCTGACGGCGGCGAGCGCGAGCCAGATCTGCGACGGCGCCTCCGGCGTGGTCGTGGTCAACGAAAAGGGATTGAAGCAGCTCGGCGTCAAGCCGCTGGCCCGCATCCATCACATGACCATGATGGGCGGCGATCCCGTGATCATGCTGGACGCGCCGCTGCACGCCACCGAGCGCGCGCTGAAGAAGGCCGGCATGAGCGTCGACGACATCGACCTGTTCGAAGTCAACGAGGCCTTCGCCTCGGTGCCGACGGCGTGGCTGAAGACGACCGGCGCCGATCCGGCGCGGCTCAACGTCAATGGCGGCGCGATCGCGCTCGGCCACCCCCTCGGCGGTTCCGGCACCAAGCTGATGACCACGCTGGTCAATGCGCTGAAGCAGCGTAACAAGCGCTACGGGTTGCAGACCATGTGCGAAGGCGGCGGCATGGCCAATGTGACGATTGTGGAGAGGTTGTAGAGATTGTCGTCCCCGCCTAGTGCGCAATTGCGCACGGGAGCGGGGACCCATAACCACAGGCCGGAGTCGCTGCGCCAAGCACTCCTACCCAGCAAAATTACGAGGGCCTGTGGTTATGGGTCCCGGATCACGCTCGGCTTCGCCTCGCTTGTCCGGGACGACACCGAATTTGTGTTTGGTAGTTATATGACCCATCCCTCCATCCACGCCCGCACCAACCCCGACAAGATCGCCTACCGGATGGCCGCCACCGGCAAGGCCATTACCTATCGCGAGCTCGACGAGCTCTCGAACCAGGGCGCGCATCTCTTTCGCAAGCTCGGCCTCAAAGCCGGCGATCACATCGCGCTGCTGATGGAGAACCGGCTCGCCTTCATGGAGATCTGCTGGGCCGCCCAGCGCGCCGGGCTCTACTACACCGCGATCAGCCGTTACCTCACGCAGGACGAGATCGCCTACATCGTGAAAGACTGCGGCGCGAAGGTCTTCATCACCACGCCGAAATGCCATGAGCAGGTCAATGGACTGGTCGGCCAGCCCAACGGCCCGCTGCTCTACATGATGGATGCGCCGGAGCCCGGCTTCCGCTCGTACGACAAAGAGGCGATCGCGCAGCCGACGACGCCGATCGCCGACGAAGTCGCGGGCTACGACATGCTCTATTCATCTGGCACCACGGGTAGACCAAAAGGCATCAAGCGCGCGTTCGAGGGCAATGCCATCGACGTGCCGAACCCGTTCCTGAAAATTCTCTGCGCCACCATGTGCGGCATGAATGCGGACAGCGTCTATCTGTCGCCGGCGCCGCTCTATCACGCGGCGCCGCTGCGCTTCAACATGATGGCGATCATCCTCGGCGGCACGTCGATCATCATGGAATCCTTCGACGCCGAGCATTTCCTGAAACTGGTCGAGACCCACAAGGTCACGCAATCGCAGCTGGTGCCGACCATGTTCGTGCGCATGCTGAAGCTACGGACGAGGCGCGCGCGCAGTACGACATCTCCTCGCTGAAGGGCGCGATCCACGCCGCGGCGCCCTGCCCGGTCGACGTCAAAGCGAAGATGATCGAGTGGTGGGGACCGATCCTGATCGAGTATTACGCCGGCTCCGAAGGCAACGGCGTCACGGTCTCAAACTCCAAGGAATGGCTGACCCATCGCGGCACGGTCGGCCGCGCGGTGGTCGGCAAGGTGAAAATCCTCGACGAGAGCGACGAGGAAGCGCCGACCGGCGAGATCGGCACGGTCTATTTCGCCGACGCGCCGGAGTTTTCCTATCACAACGATCCCGACAAGACGAAGCGCGCCTACAATGCGCGCGGCTGGTCGACGCTCGGGGACGTCGGCTATCTCGACGCCGAGGGCTATCTCTATCTGACCGACCGCAAGTCCTACATGATCATATCAGGCGGCGTGAATATCTACCCGCAGGAAACCGAGGACGTGCTGATCACGCACCCTGATGTCGCCGATGTCGCGGTGTTTGGCGTGCCGAACGAGGAAATGGGCGAAGAGGTCAAGGCGGTGGTGCAGCCGCACGACATGGCGCGCGCCGGCAAGGCGCTGGAAGAGCAGCTGATGCTGTTCTGCCGCAGCAAACTGTCGCCGATCAAATGCCCGCGCTCGATCGATTTCGAGGCCGAGCTGCCGCGCACGCCCACGGGCAAGCTGGTGAAGCGGCATCTGCGGGACAGGTATTGGCCGAAGACGGCGAAGGCATAGTCGCTGCCGCCAGCCACATGCTCTGCTGTCGTCCCCGCCTAGTGCGCAATTGCGCACGGGAGCGGGGACCCATAACCACAGGTGCAAGCTGTGACAACGGCTGTGGCCCCAGCTACACTTACAACAAGCATTTGTGGTTATGGGTCCCGGATCGCGCTCGGCTTCGCCTCGCTTGTCCGGGATGACATGGGAGGAATAGGCGCGAGATGAACGCATCGATCGAGCTCCCTCCACCGCCCCTCCCCGCTACTATCCGCTCGCGCTATGTCGACGGCATCAACGGCTTGCGCATGCATGTGCTGGAAGCCGGCTTCGAAACGCCGGGCCGGCCGTGCCTGCTGCTGCTGCACGGCTTTCCCGAGCTGGCCTATAGCTGGCGCAAGGTGATGCCGGCGCTCGCCGCCGCCGGCTATCATGTGATCGCGCCGGACCAGCGCGGCTATGGCCGCACCACCGGCTGGGACGCGCGCTATGACGGCGACCTTGCGCCGTTCCGCTTTTCCAATCTGGTGCGCGACGCGCTCGGACTGGTATCGGCATTCGGCTACAAGCATGTCGACGCCGTGATCGGGCACGACTTCGGCAGTCCGGTCGCGGCGTGGTGTGCGCTGATGCGGCCCGATGTGTTTCGCAGCGTCGTGATGATGAGCGCGCCGTTCGGCGGTCCGCCATCGCTGCCGTTCAACACCGCGAACAGGCCGGCGAGGCCGACAGCCGAGGACCCCGTGCATCGCGCGCTCGCGGCGCTGCCGCGGCCGCGCAAGCACTATCAATGGTACTACTCGACGCGCGAGGCGGACGGCGACATGACGCGCGCGCCACAGGGCGTGCATGATTTCCTGCGCGCCTATTACCATCACAAGAGCGCGGACTGGACAGACAACAAGCCGTACCCACTGAAGGCGTGGTCGGCGGAAGAGCTCGCGAAACTGCCGGCCTATTATGTGATGGACCTCGGCAAGACCATGCCGGAGACGGTCGCGCCGGTGATGCCATCGCGCGAAAAAATCGCTGCCAACACATGGCTGCCTGACAGCGAGCTTGCCTATTACGCCGGCGAATATTCCCGCACCGGCTTCCAGGGCGGCCTGCAATGGTATCGCTGCGGAACCTCAGGCACGTTCACCGCTGAATTTCAGACCTGGTCGGGCCGCAGCATCGACGTGCCGTCGTGTTTCATTTCCGGGAAGCAGGACTGGGGCACCTATCAGCGCGCCGGCGTGTTCGAGGCGATGCAGACCAAGGCGTGCAGCAACATGATCGGCTGCCATCTGATCGATGGCGCCGGCCATTGGGTGCAGCAGGAGCAACCCGCCGAGGTCAGCCGGCTGCTGCCGGAGTTTCTGCAGAAAGCGCGCGGCTGATTTGACGGGCCCGGGACCCCGGTCTATAACAATTTAGAACTATTCTAAATTGAGGCTTCGCCGTGAAAACTTTCGCCGAACTCAGCGAGCGCGAGGTGCTGGCGGTCGCGATCTCCTCCGAAGAAGAAGACAGCCGCATCTACATGGCCTTCGCGGAAGACCTCAGGGAGCGTTACCCGGACTCGGCCAAGATTTTCGAAGAGATGGCCGAGGAGGAACGCGGGCACCGCCACCGCCTGCTCGAGATGTACGAGCAGCGCTTCGGCCAGCACCTGCCGCCGATCCGCCGCGAGGACGTCAAGGGCTTCTTCCGCCGCCGTCCGATCTGGCTGATGAAGAACCTGCCGCTCGACATCATCCGCAAGGAAGTCGAGACCATGGAGCAGCAGGCCGAGCAGTTTTATGCGAAGGCGGCCGAACAGGCCGAGGATGTCGGCGTACGCTGCCTGCTCGGCGATCTCGCCGAGGAAGAGAAGGCTCACGAAGATTTGGCGAGCAAGCTCACGGAGAACATCCTGACGCCCGGCGTGCGCGGCGCCGAGGACGCGACGCGGCGCCGCACCTTCGTGCTGCAATATGTGCAGCCGGGTCTGGCCGGCCTGATGGACGGTTCGGTCTCGACGCTGGCGCCGCTGTTTGCCGCCGCGTTCGCGACGCATCACAATTGGGAAACCTTCGTCGTTGGCCTTGCCGCTTCGCTCGGCGCCGGCATCAGCATGGCGTTTGCGGAAGCCTTGTCCGACGACGGCTCGATCACCGGCCGCGGCTCGCCGTGGCTGCGCGGCGCGGTCACCGGCGTCATGACCGCGGTCGGCGGTCTCGGCCACACCATGCCTTATCTGGTGCCGGACAAATGGCCCAACGCGTTCTGGATCGCGACCGCGATCGCCGGCGTCGTGGTGTTCGTCGAGCTTTGGGCGATCGCCTTCATCCGGGCGCGCTACATGGATACGCCGTTCCTGAAAGCGGTGTTCCAGGTCGTGCTCGGCGGCGTCATCGTGCTCGGCATTGGTATCCTCATTGGCGCGTCATAGCTTTGCGCATGATCTTTTCGGAAAACCGCTTCACACTTTTCCGGATCATGCGCTCTAGCGCTGCAAGATCGCCGGCAACACGACGTCGATCAAGGCATAGTTCGGCGGCGCGCTTTGATCCGGCGTGTCGTAATTGCCGAATGTGGTCACGATCACGAGGTCGAGCTTGGGCGAGGCGAACAGACGCTGGCCTCCATTGCCCACTGCGGCCCAGAACGGTTGGCGCCGGCCGATATACCACTGGTAGCCGTAGTCGCCGATCTCATTGATCGTTACGACAGGCGTCGTGCATCGCTTGATCCATTCCGCTGGCACCACGGCGCGGCCGTCCCACACACCGTCGCTCAGGATCATAAGGCCAATCTTTGCGAGATCGCGCGGCAGCATGCGCAGCCCGGAGGCCGCGCTCAACTCGCCGTCGCGTGCCCTGAGCCAATCGGTCGGCGCCATCCGAAGCGGATCGAACAACACCTCGCGTGCATAGTCATGCAGCGACTTGCCGGTGCCCTTCGCGATGATGCGGCCGAGCAGCGCGGTGGCGCCGCCGCAATAGGTCCAGCGCTGGCCCGGCTCCATCACGATGGGGCGCTCGAGCACATAGCGATAGCGATCGGGTGCGCGATCCATCGCAATCTCGCTGTTGGCGGGATTGGTGTAGGGAATGCTGGACTCATCCCAATCCGTGCCCATGGTCATCGACAACACATGATGCAATGTCCAGCGCTGCCGCGCCGGATCGGCGGCGAGATCCGCATATTCGGGAAACGACTGCATCAGCGGCTGTTCGGGCGGGGGCACCTTGCCTTGCGCGAGCGCGATCCCGTACAGCAATCCGACAATGCTCTTCGACACCGAGCGCAGATCGTGCAGCGTGTCGGGCCCGAACTTCACGACACCGAGCGGCTTGCCGCGCGCATTGTCCTCGCCGTCGAAATAACGTTCCAGCACCAGCCGCCCGCCTCTGATGACGATAAGGGCATGCATGTTCCAGATGCGCTTGTCGGCAATGGCCTTGTCCAGCCGCGCCGCGAGATCGTCGGAAAATCCGGCCTCGGACGGTTTGGCGATGCTCCAGTCGAGCGTCGCCGCCGCGCTCGTTCCCATCGTCCCGCCCATCAGCGCGCCTCCCGTGGCCGCCAGCAAATGCCTGCGGCTGACGTTGGTCTCGGCCATGTCGTCACTCCCATGGTTTGCAACACTGACGATGGCATGCACGGATCAATAGCGCGTTACGGACGGCGCCACTGTACAGCCGTTGCTCTTGCGGCGTCCGCCCAAACTGAGCATCATCCGCATTATTTCGAAAAACGATCGGGAGTGCACCCTTTGCCGAAATCACCATGGAGCTTCAAGACCGCCGTCGAGATCGCAGCCGCGCTGAAGGCGAAGAAGGTGTCGTCGATCGAGCTGACGCAGGACGCGATCGGCCGCATCGAGCGCCACGACGGCAAGGTCAACGCGATCTGCGTGCGCAATTTCGACGCCGCGATGGATGCGGCGCGCGCGGCGGACGCTGCCTTGGCGCGCGGCGAGAGCAAGCCGCTACTCGGCATTCCCCTGACGGTCAAGGAATCCTACAATATGAAGGGATTGCCGACGACATGGGGCTTCCCGCCGCAGAAGGACTTCAAGGCCGCTGACGACGCGCTGGCGATCACGCGGGTAAAGGACGCCGGCGGCGTCATCGTGGGCAAGACCAACGTGCCGCTCGGGCTCGGCGACTGGCAGAGCTACAACGAGGTCTACGGCACCACCAACAACCCTTACGACCTCAAGCGCACGCCCGGCGGCTCCTCCGGCGGATCCTCGGCCGCGCTCGCCGCGGGCTACGGCCCGCTCTCGCTCGGCTCGGATATCGGCGGCTCACTGCGCGTGCCCGCGTTTCACTGCGGCGTCTACGCGCACAAGCCGACCTACGCGCTGGCGCCCAACCGCGGCCACACCGCGCCGCCGTTTCCGCCACTGCCCTACACGCGCGACCTCGCGGTGATCGGGCCGATGGCACGCAGCGCCGCCGACCTCGCGCTGCTGCTCGATGTGATGGCGGGGCCTGATCCGCTGGAAGCCGGCAAGGCCTATTCGCTGGCGTTGCCGCCGCCGCGTCACACCTCGCTGAAGGATTTCCGCATCCTGCTGATCGACGGCGACCCGCTGCTGCCGCCCGACAAGGACGTCCGCGCCGGCATCGAACGGCTTGCGACGTCGCTCACCAAGGCCGGCGTCAAGGTGACGCGTGAAAGTCCGCTGTGGCCTGATTTCGCCGCCTCTACACGACTCTATATGCGGCTTCTGCTCTCGCAATTGGGTGCGAGCTTCTTGCCCGAGGTCTATGCGGCCATTGCGGCCGGTGTGACCCAGCTTGCACCCGACGACATGAGCCTGCGCGCGGAGCGGATGCGCGGCGTCGTGCTCAGCCACAAGGACTGGGTCATGGCCGACAACGGCCGCACGCGGCTGAATGCGCAATGGCGCGAGCTGTTCGAGAGTTTCGACGCGGTGATTTGCCCGATCATGCCGACGCCGGCCTACCTGCAGGATCAATCGCCGGAGCAGGAGTTGCGCAAGATCAACATCGACGGCAAGGATTATCCCTATCCCGACCAACTGGCCTGGCCCGGCGTCGCGACCTTGCCCGGATTGCCTTCGACCGCGATCCCGACCGGCCTGTCATCGGCGGGACTGCCGGTTGGCGTGCAGATCGTCGGCCCTTATCTCGAAGACCGCACGCCGCTGAAGCTTGCGGAACTGATCGAGCGCGAATTTGGCGGCTTCGTTGCGCCAAAGATGTTTGATGACTAGCATCGTCATTGCGAGCGAAGCGAAGCAATCCATTCCTCAGCTTGCTGAACTATGGATTGCTTCGTCGCTTCGCTCCTCGCAATGACGAGGAGACAGAGGAGCAACGTATGAGCAAGGACCTCGACGACCTGACGAAGCTCAACAAGGACTATGTCGACTCCGTGCAGCACTGTGACGTCAAGCGCTTCGATGAAATCCTGGCGCAGGATTTTTATTGCACTAATCCCGACAAGAGCCTGGTCGACCGCGCTGCGTTCCTGAAGCAGACCGCGGTCCCCGTGAAGATCACGGGCCTGAAGGCCGAGGACGTCAGGATTCGCATCCTCGGCGACTTCGCCATCATCCATGCGCAGACGAGCTACATCGGTCCGGATGGCCAGCCGGCACACGGGCGCTACACCGATTGCTGGGCCAGGCAGAACGGCAAGTGGCTTGCGGTATCCGCGCATGTGGCGCGGTGAATAGTCGTCCCGGCGAACGCCGGGACCTATACCGCGGAATCTATCCGTGACATCGTGGCGGCAATCGCCTTCCAATGACTCCGGCCTATGGCTATGGGTCCCAGCTCGCGTTCGCTTCGCTCACTTGGCCGGGACGACAGGATTACGCATCGAACATAATGACACTGCGTAAGGTCTTGCCCGCCTTCATGTTGGCAAAGCCCTCGTTGATCTCGGAGAGCTTCAGCTTGGCCGAGATCCAGTCCTCGAGATGCAGCCGACCGCGCATGTAGAACTCGACAAGGCGTGGCATGTCGACGCGGAAATGGTTCGAGCCCATCGACGAGCCCTGGATGCGGCGCTCACGCAGGAAGTCGAAACCGTGCAACTCGATCTTCTGGCCGAACGGGATCATGCCGACGATCGTGGCGGTGCCGCCCGGCGCAAGCATGGCGAAGGCCTGCTCCGCGGTCTCCTTGCGGCCGAGCACCTCGAAAGAGTGATGCACGCCGCCTTTGGTCAGCTCGCGCACCTGCTGCACCACGTCGCCGTTGCGAGGATCGATGATGTCGGTCGCGCCCAACTTGGTGGCGAGTTGCAGCTTGGCCGGATTGGTATCGATCGCAATGATGCGGCCGGCGCCTGCGATTTCCGCGCCGTTGATCGCGGCCATGCCGACGCCGCCGCAGCCGATCACCGCCACGGTCTCGCCCGCCGTTACCTTGGCGGTGTTCACCACAGCACCATAGCCGGTGATGACGCCGCAGCCGATCAGCGCGGCGAGCTCCAGCGGCATGTCGTTGCGAATTTTGACGATGGCGTTCTCGTGCACCAGCATCTGTTCGGCAAAGGACGAGAGGTTGAGGAACTGGTGTAGCTTCTCAGTCCGGCCCCAGGACATCCGGTTGGAGACGCCGGGCATCATCTTCACCGTGGTATCGGTGCACAGCACGGGTCGACCCGTGGTGCAGTTGTCGCAGGTGCCGCAGAACACCGAGAGGCAGGTGACGACATGATCGCCCGGCTTCACATAATTGACGTCGGACCCGACCTTCTCGACGATCCCCGCGGACTCGTGGCCGAGCACGGCCGGCAGCGGATGTGGATAAAGCCCTTCCATGAAGTGCAGGTCGGAATGGCAGAGGCCGGCCACTGACGTGCGGATCAGCACCTCACGCGGGCCGGGATTGGGCAGGCTGACGTCCTCGATGACAAGGGGCTTGTTGACTTCATGCAGGACGGCGGCCTTCATCGTTCTCTCCCGGAGATTTTCTGGTTTCTGTAGCGGCAGCCTACGCTGCTGCGACCAATTCGCCAACCTCGGCCATGCCGGCCGCACGGTCGCTTAGCAAGAGCTCTGCGATCCTGTCTTGCGTCTTGTTTTCCGCAGGGCGAAACGGATCGGCAGGCAGGACGCGGTGATCGATCACGAGCCGCGACAGCAGCACGCGGCGGGCATCGCCGCGCATCGCGTCGATGCGCTGGGCCTCCCAGGCGAGCTGCACGGCGCTGGCGACATGATAGAGCAGGCTGGTGGCGCGGCGCGCCTCCGCCTCGTTTTCGGTCTTTGCGGCGACCTCGCGCGCGAAAGCGACCGCACGATCGGCAAGCCCGCGCAGGCGGTCGCGCCAGGCTTGCGGCACCTTTACGCTGTCGTCGAGCCGCGCATGCAGGTCGGCCGCCAACGCCAACTCCGCGCCATGGCGACCGACCGCGCGCTTGAGCGCATCGAGCGCGACGATATTGCCGGTGCCTTCCCAAATTGAACCCAGATGCGCGTCGCGGAGCAGCCGCGCGGTCGCGAACTCCTCGATGTAGCCGATGCCGCCGCGCATCTCCAGCGCATCGCCGCAGACCTTGCGCGCGTCACGGGTCGCGCGGAATTTCAGGGTCGGTGTCAAAATGCGCAGCAGCGCCGCGGCGTCCTGGCTGCCGCCTTCGGCGCGATCGAGCACGTCCGCGGTCATGAAGCTCATCGACAGCGCCTGCTCGGTCGCAAGCCCGATCTTCATCAACTGCCGCCGTCCGAGCGGCAGGTCGATAATGCGGTTGCCGAACACCACGCGGTTCTTCGCGACCGTCATGGCGTCGTGATACGCACGCCGCATCAGCGCGGTCGATTTGACGCCGTTGGAGAGCCGCGACGAGTTGACCATCTCGGCCATCTGCACGAAGCCGCGGTCGAGCTTGCCGACGGCATAAGCGATCGCGCCGTCCAGCTTGATCTCGCCCGAGGCCATCGAGCGCGTCCCGAGCTTGTCCTTCAGACGCACGATCCGGTAGTGGTTCTGCGTGCCGTCGTCGAGGAAGCGCGGCATCAGGAACAACCCGACACCGCGCGTGCCCGGCGGCGCGCCTTCAGGGCGCGCCAGCAGCATCACGACTTTCGCGTCGGCATTGGAGCAGAACCACTTCTCGCCATGGAGGCGCCAGTGGTCGCCCTCCTGTATCGCTGTCGTGGTCAAGGTACCGACGTCGGAGCCACCTTCCTTCTCAGTCATGAACTGACCACCCTGGGTCAGCTTCGTCATGTCGGTCTGGGTCAGCCCGTCGAGATATCTGTCCTTCAGCGCCGCGCTGCCGAAATTCGCGAGTAGTTTCGCGCAGCCGTCAGTGACGTTGATCGGACAGCCCAGTCCGAACTCGGCCTGATTGAACAGGAAGGTGAAGGCGTGCTTGGCGGTGACCGGATATTTGTTCGGCCAATCCAGGATGCCCTTGCGGATCGACATCGCATGAATGCCGAACTCGCCAAAGGCGGCGTTCTCGAGCTCGCGATAGGCCGGGTGGTATTCGATCGTCTGCGTATCGCGGCCGAACTTGTCGCGCGCATGGAGCACCGGCGTATGGCGATCGGCGAGCCGTGCGCATTCGTCGAGATGACCTCCGGCAAGTCCGCCCAAGCGATCGAGATGCGGCTCGATGTGACGGAGCAGCGTATCGGGCAGATAGATGCGCAACAGGTCGGCCAACACAGGATCGGCGCGGTAGAAATTCATGCCGGTCGTGTCAGGCGCGAGCAGGTTCGCCTTCGGCGCTACATCCTGTTTGAGGAGCTGATGCATTTTTGATGACTCCTGATCGCTTCCGCCCTGTCTTGCCGGCTTTGGATGATGTAGATCATCTACCAAGCGGCCCGTGAAGCCGTTGGCATTCAGGGAGGCATGATCCCATGGCGGATCTCTATCGCATCTTCGGCGCCGAGATGTCGCCCTATTCGGTCAAGGTGCGCTCCTATTTTCGCTACAAAGCCATCCCGCATCAATGGATTTTGCGCAACGCCGCGAGCCAAGCCGAGTACGAGAAGCACGCCAAGCTGCCGATCGTGCCGCTGGTGGTAACGCCCGACGGGGTTGGCATCCAGGATTCCACGCCAATCATCGACCAGATGGAAAAGCTGTTTCCGGAGCCGCCGATCCACCCGCCCGGCGCTGCCGGTTTCATCTCGGCGCTGATCGAGGAGTTCGGCGACGAGTGGGGCAACAAATGGATGTTCCATTATCGCTGGACCCGCGATGTCGACCAGATCTGCAGCGCGGGGCGGATCGCGCGGATGCGCGCGCCCAAAGCAAGCGAAGCGGAGTTTGCCGGCTTCGCCGGCCAGGTCAGGTCGCGCATGGCCGACCGGGTCTGGTTCGTCGGCTCCAACGCCGAGACCGCGCCGCAGATCGAGGCCGGATTTGCAGAGATGCTGGCGCTGCTGGAAGCGCATCTTGCGACGCGCCCCTATCTGTTCGGCGCGCGGCCGGCCTATGGCGATTTCGGGCTGTGGGGCCAGTTTTATGAGCTGTGGACCGATCCGACCTCGGGCGCGCTGATCGAGGGCAACGCGCCGCGCGTGCTGGACTGGGTGCACCGCATGCTGTGGCCGCGCAATGACGGCCCGTTCGAGCCGTGGTCCTCGCTGGCGCCGACCATGATGCCGATCCTGAAGCAAGTCGGTGGAAAATTCATGCCGTGGACGCTCGCTAACGAGAAATGTCTTGCTGAGGGCAAGGAGGAATTCAGCGTGACGCTCGACGGCAAGACCTGGACGCAGAAGCCGCAGAAATATCACGCGCGCTCGCTGGCGATGCTGCGCGCGAAATATGCCGTGGCGACCGTCAAGGCCGAACTCAATCCGATTTTGCAGGAGACAGGTTGTCTGCAGGCTTTGAGCACCTAGATTTTTCTTTGACGCAAGGATCAAGGAAACGGACATGGACACGCCGAAATACAAGACCGCCCTCATCGTCGGTGCAGGCGAAGGGTTGAGCGCCTCGCTGGCGCGGCTGTTTGCCCGCGAGAACATCAATGTCGCGCTGGCGGCACGCAAGATCGAGAAACTGGGCGCGTTGTGCGGGGAGACCGGCGCGCATGCCTATGCCTGCGATGCCACCAGGGCCGAAGAGGTCGAGCGGCTGTTCGGCATCGTCGAGCGCGAGATCGGCACGCCCGATCTGGTCGTCTACAACGCCAGCGGCCGCGCTCGCGGCGCTTTCGTCGATCTGGTGCCGGCAGAGGTCGCCAACGCAATCGCGGTCAGCGCCTTCGGTGGCTTCCTGGTGGCGCAGCAGGCGGTGGCGCGCATGCTGCCCAACAAACACGGCGCGATCCTGTTCACCGGGGCGTCCGCCAGCGTAAAGGGCTATCCGCAATCGGCGCCGTTCGCGATGGGCAAGTTCGCGTTGCGCGGGCTGGCGCAGAGCATGGCGCGCGAATTGTCGCCGCAGGGCATTCATATCGCACATTTCGTGATCGACGGCGGCATCCGCAGCGCGGCCCGGCCAGTTCCGCCTGACAGACCGGACTCGTTCCTCGATCCGGACGCGATTGCCCTCGGTTACTGGAATGTATTGCAACAGCCGCGCAGCGCCTGGACCTGGGAGCTGGAGCTGCGGCCATGGGTGGAGAAATTCTAATGAGTGACGCACCGACTGCCGAGACCAGCGAGATCAAGGTCGATACCGGCACCGACGAACTGTTGTGCGTGATCCGCGACCGCGTCGCCATCATCACGCTCAATCGCCCGGAAGTGCGCAATGCCATGTCTGACAACCTGACGCCGGCGCTGCGCACCATGATCAGGACCTGTGGTGAAAATCCCGAGGTCGGCGTGTTGCTTCTCACGGGCGCCGGCACGGCCTTCTGCGCCGGTGGCAACGTCAAGGGCATGGGCGCGCATCGCGACAAGAAGAAGCTCGAAATGTCCTATGACGAGAAGGTCGCCGACCTGCAGGAGCGGCAGCGGCTGCTGACGGGCGCGCTCACCTCGGTGCGCAAGCCGACGATCGCGGCGTTGCCGGGCGCGGCCGCCGGTGCAGGCCTTGCGCTGGCCATGGCCTGCGATATCCGCATCGCCGCGCAGTCGGCCTTCGTCTCGACCGGATACCTCAACGTGGCGCTCTCCGGCGACTACGGTATCGCGTGGCTGCTGACGCGGCTGATCGGCACCTCCCGCGCCCGCGAATTGATGTTCACGGCAGAGAAAGTCAGCGCCGAGCGCTGCGAGCGTATCGGCCTCGTCAACCGCGTGGTGCCCGACGACAAATTGCAACAAGAAGCCTTTGCGCTGGCCAAATCCATGGCCAATGGCCCGACCTTGGCGCTGCGCTACATGAAGGACAATCTCGACGAGGCGCTGCAATTCGACTTCGCGACCGCGCGCGACCACGAAGCGATGCGGCTGGTAAAGCTGACCACGACCGCCGACCACAAGGAAGCCGTGCAGGCCTTCATCGACAAGCGCAAGCCCGTGTTTAAGGGAGCCTAGACCGCCAGAGAAGGTGCCTCGATCTCGCGCGCTTCCGCGGCAACCCGCCAGCTGGCGCAGGGAATGTCCTTTGGCGCGACGTTGATGCCTTTGTGGAAGCGGACCAGCTTCCAGTCGTCCGGATGCTGGATGAAGGCATGGCCGGACTTGCGCGCCAGAGCCATCATGCTGTCATTCGAACGAAGCGTGTCGCCGAACAGCCGCGAGGCGCCAAGCGATGCCGCGCGGCATTCCAGATTCTTCATCAGCGCCGAGCCGATGCCATGGCCCTGCCAGCGATCCTCGATCGACAGGCCGAATTCGAGGCTCGCATCTTCCGCGTGGAAAGCATAGCGCGCCTCGCCGACGATGGTCTCGAAAGCGTCGACCATCATGGTCGCGACAACAGTGAAACCTTCCACCATGCCGACATGAGTGAAACGATCGAGCACCTGCGGCGGCAACTCGCTGATGGCGCCGAGGAAACGGTTGTAGCGCGAGCGGGCCGACAGCGAGCGGTAATAATTCTGCAGCTCGTCGCCGTCGCGCGGCTCGACGAAGCGCACGGTGATCTTCTCACCCTGGCGCGAACGCAGCACGTCGGAATATTGCTGTAGGTCGTCGAACCGAAGCGTGGTCATGGCCTGCTCCCGTTGCGAAGAAATTTGCCGGCGCCCCTCATCGGAGGCGGCGCCGGCATCGGCGGCTTCTCAAGCCCGCCAGAACGGCTTCTCGGTTTCGCGGACGATATCGCTCCACGACAGGCCGACGTCATGCAGGTCGCGGTCGGTCCAGTGCGACAGTTCCTGGCGGGCGCGGTAGCGCTGGCGCCAGGTATGGAACGTCTCGGCAAGGTTCGCCCAAACGCCCGCAACATGATGATTTGTCATCGATTCATGGGTCAGGATGGACATATGAGGCTCCTAAAGCTAGTTTATGCAGGTGAATATCTGCCCTCTCCGGCGGTTCCACAAACGACATGTTGTGCCGCCTCAGATGAGAGAAAGTCATGTATTTGGGATGTCTTAAGGAATGACCGCGCGACTGCCCTCTCTCAATGGCCTGCGCGCGTTCGAGGCCGCCGCGCGGCACCTGAGCTTCACCCAGGCCGCTTCCGAGCTGAACGTCACGCAGACCGCGATCAGCCATCAGATCCGGCGGCTGGAGGAAGAGCTCGGCATCCGCCTGTTCATCCGGAAAAACCGCGCACTGGCGCTGACGCCGAAGGCGCGCGACTACCTGCCTGGCGTACGCGCCGCCTTCAACGATCTGCGGCTCGCCACCGACCGTCTGCTGCGCAAGGACGACGACCATGTGCTGACGGTCTCGACGCTCGCCTCGCTCGCCGCCAAATGGCTGCTGCCGCGGCTCACCGCGTTCCAGGAGGCGCATCCCGGCATCGACGTGCGCATCACCACCTCGACCGCGTTGGTCGACTTCAAGGCAGGCGACGTCGACGCCGCGATCCGCTACGGCCGCGGCAACTGGCAAGGCCTGCGTGCCGACTGGCTGATGGCGGACGATTTCTTTCCAGTGTGCAGTCCCGCGCTGCCTAGCGGCAAGCGGCCGCTGAACTGCCCCGAAGACCTGCGCGACCATGTGCTGCTGCACACCTCGACCAACGGCGACGACTGGCGGCAATGGCTGACCGCGGCCGGCCTGCCCTCCGACATCTCCAAACAGCCCGGCATCACCTTCGACCTGATCCTGATGACGGTGCAGGCGGCGATCGACGGCATCGGCGTTGCGATGGGCCGCACCTCCTATGTGCAGGACGACATCGCCAAGGGCCGGCTGGTGGTTCCCTTCAAGATCGCGCTGCCTGTGGATGCCGGCTTCTACCTGGTGTCGCCGGAAGGCGTCGCCGAGTCGCCGAAGCTCGGCGCGTTCCGGCAATGGCTGATCGCGTCGGCGAAGAATGGTGCTGAAAAACCGGCAGCCTAGCGCGCGGCGCGATTCCCCTCCCCCTTGCGGGGAGGGGTTAGGGGTGGGGGTCTGCAGATAGAGATGTCTCCGCGACACCCCCCTCCCCAACCCTCCCCCGCAAGGGGGGAGGGGGCGAACAGTTTTCTTGGCTCGCAGTTCGATCCAACCTCGCGAGCGATCAACAGCCGAACCGTTTTCCAGTTGGTCGCGCAGCCCTGCCATGGCAGATTGCGCGTCTGCGCCAGTGACGCCGCAAGAACATGAACATTGGGGGGATCGAAATTGCAGGACGCCAAAACCGCCGCGCCCGCCTTGCAGGACGGGACCACCGAAGGCTTCTGGCCCAAAGGCTGGTGGTCGATCGTCGATTACAAGATCGGCATCATTCCACTGCCGGTTTTCCTGCTCCTGTTCGCGGTGATCGGCGGGTTCGTCGCCACGGGGAAAGTGCCGTCCGACATCCTGATGGCGATCGTGCTGCTCTCGATGGGCGGCTTCACCTGCGCTGAATTGGGCAAGCGAATTCCGATCATTCGCAACATCGGGGCCGCGGCGATCTTCGCCACTTTCATTCCGTCGTATCTCGCATACAACCATCTGCTGCCGGATTCGATTTTGAGTTCGGTGAAGGATTTCACCAAGGACTCGAACTTCCTCTATTTGTTCATTTCCTGCATCATCGTCGGCAGTATCCTCGGAATGGACCGCGGTGTCCTGATCAAGGGCTTCCTCAAGATATTCGTTCCATTGGCCACGGCCTCGGTCGCAGGCGGCATAGTCGGAACGCTGGTCGGCGTGGCGTTGGGTCTCGGCGCCCACCATACGTTCTTCATGATCGTGGTCCCGATCATGGCGGGTGGCGTTGGCGAAGGTGCGATCCCGCTTTCGATCGGCTACTCGCAAATCCTGCACCAGCCGCAGGGCGACCTGTTTGCCCAGGTCTTGCCGCCGGTGATGCTTGGCAGCCTCACGGCCATTCTGATCTCGGGTACGCTCAATTATGTCGGCAAGAGTTATCCGCACCTCACCGGTGAAGGACGCCTGCAACCGGGTGAACACGACGAGCTTGAACTCGAGGAGGAACGCGCCGACGATCATGTTGACGTGACGACGGTCGCGGCCGCAGTGGTCACCGCGGTCACGCTCTACCTGATCGGTGCGCTCGGGCAGCGGTTGTTCGACTTTCCGGCTCCAGTCACGATGCTTGCGATCGCGGTGTTCCTGAAGCTGGCGCGAGCGGTTTCGCCGTCGCTGCAGATCGGCGCCTTTCACGTCTACAAATTCTTCTCGACTGCCGTCACCTATCCGCTGCTGTTTGCGATTGGCGTCGCGCTGACGCCATGGGACAAACTGATGGCCGCATTCAACCTGCCCTACATCATCACCATCGTTTCGACCGTGGTGACGATCATCACCACGGGATTCTTCGTTGGGGGTTGGATGAAGATGTATCCGATCGATACGGCGATCGTCACCGCCTGCCACAGCGGTCAAGGTGGCACCGGCGACGTCGCAATCCTCACCGCTGCCAATCGGATGCAGCTGATGCCGTTTGCACAAATCGCAACCCGCATCGGCGGTGCGATCACCGTGACCGTCGTGCTGATCATATTGTCGCACATCAGCTAGCGCACAAAACATGGCGATCCTGCCTTTTCCGGTTGGTCGCGCCCCACTACCGTGGCAGATTGCCTCATCATACGAACGGCGGGCCGGCGCGAAGTCTTTCGCGTAACCGGCCCCCACCGAGACGGGGGAATTTCGTCCATGGCCGACACCACAAACGCCCAGCCGCCTGTGATCAAGTCGCGCATCGGCGCCATCCTGCGCGCCACCAGTGGCAATTTCCTCGAGCAGTTCGACTTCTTCCTGTTCGGCTTTTACGCACCCATCATCGGAAGCGTGTTTTTTCCCTCGTCCGACCCGACTGCCTCGCTGCTGCAAGCCTATGGCGTGTTCTGGCTCGGCGCGCTGATGCGCCCCGTGGGCGCCATCGTGCTCGGCGCCTATATCGACCGGATCGGCCGCCGCAAGGGACTGATCGTCACGCTCGCGATCATGGCGATCGGCACCGTGGTGATCGCGTTCTGCCCGAGCTATGCGACCATTGGCGTCGCAGCACCCATCATCGTGCTGGCCGGCCGCCTGCTGCAGGGCTTCTCCGCCGGCGTCGAACTCGGCGGCGTCTCGGTCTATCTCGCGGAGATTTCCACGCCGGGCAATCGCGGCTTCTACACCTCGTTCCAGTCGTCCAGCCAACAGGTGGCGATCTTCGTCGCCTCGATCCTCGGCTACATCCTCAACCAGAGCATGCCGGCCGAGACCATCGCGGCCTGGGGCTGGCGCATTCCCTTCTTCGTCGGCTGCATGATCATTCCCGTGATCTTCATGCTGCGCCGCTCGCTGGAGGAAACCCCGGCCTTCCTCGCCATGAAGAAGCATCCGACGGCCTCCGAGGTGTTTGCATCGGCGATCGCGAACTGGCGCATCGTCATTCTCGGCATGATGATCGCCGTTCTCACCACCACGACCTTCTATTTCGTCACGGTGTATGCGCCCGGGTTCGGCAAGGAGCTCAAACTCTCGACGCAGGATTCCCTGCTCGTCACCCTTCTGGTGGCCGTGACCAACTTCATCTGGAATCCGGTCGGCGGCGCCCTCTCCGACCGGATCGGCCGCAAGCCGGTGCTGCTGACGATTGCGTGCCTTTCACTCGTGACCGCCTATCCTGCGCTGCACTGGCTGGCGGAAGCGCCGAGCTTTGGCAAGCTGCTGGCGGTCGCAATGATGTTCTCGTTCTATTTCGGCATCTATAGCGGCACCATGCTCGGCTGCCTCGTCGAGATCGTGCCGGCGCATGTCCGCACCACCTGCTTCTCGATCGCCTTTGCGCTCGCCGCCGGCCTGTTCGGCACCTTCACGCCGTTCGCATCGACCAAGTTGATCGCCTGGACCGGCGACAAGGCCTCGCCCGCCTTCTGGCTGATGTTGGGCGCCGTGCTCGGGATCATCGGAGCGCTGACTGTCTATCGCGGCGGCAAGACCATCGAGACGCGCGAAGCGGTCTCGGCGTAGGCGCATCGGACATAGCAGCAAGCTCGCATGGTCGATTTCAACCGCAAATACGACGTGCTCGTGATCGGCGGCGGCAACGCCGCCCTGTGCGCGGCGATCAGCGCCCGGCGCGCCGGCGCGTCTGTGCTGGTGCTGGAAGGCGCGCCGAAATTCTATCGCGGCGGCAACACGCGCCACACCCGCAACATGCGCTGCGCCCACGACGCGGCGACCGACATTCTCACGGGCCCCTACACCGAGGAGGAGTTCTGGGAGGATTTGCTGCGCGTCACCGGCGGCCAGACCGATGAGGAGCTGGCGCGCATGATGATCCACGAGTCCAAGGACATATTGAACTGGATCGTCGAGCAGGGCGTGCGCTGGCAGCCCTCGCTCGGCGGCACGCTGAGCCTCGGGCGCACCAACTCCTTCTTCCTCGGCGGCGGCCGCGCCATGCTGAACGCGCTGTATCGCACGGCGGAGCAGCTCGGCGTCGACATCCTCTATGACGCCGAGGTGCGCGACCTCGATATCGCCGACGGCATGTTCCTGTCGGCGCAGCTCGAGCATAACGGCGCGCATGTCACCGCCAAGGCCTCGACACTGGTTGCCGCGGCCGGCGGCTTCGAGGCCAACATCGAATGGCTGAAACAATATTGGGGCGATGCCGCCGACAATTTCCTGATCCGCGGCACGCCGTATAATCGCGGCTCGATCCTGAAGATGCTGCTCGCCAAGAGCGTGCAGGAAATCGGCGATCCCACGCAGTGCCATGCGGTGGCGATCGACGCCCGCGCGCCGAAATTCGACGGCGGCATCATCACGCGCCATGACTCCGTGGTGTTCGGCATCGTCGTCAACAGGGACGCGCAGCGCTTCTATGACGAGGGCGAGGACATCTGGCCGAAGCGCTATGCGATCTGGGGACGGCTGGTCGCGGCGCAGCCCGGGCAGATCGCCTACATCATCTTCAACTCCAGCGTGGTGACGAGCTTCATGCCGACGCTGTTTCCGCCGATCGCGGGCACCACCGTGGCCGAGCTTGCGGGCAAACTCGAGCTCGATCCGGCCGCGCTGGAGAAGACCGTCGCGGATTTCAACGCGGCGGTGCGGCCCGGTACGTTCGATCACACCATCCTCGACGATTGCCGCACCGAGGGCATCACGCCGGCCAAGACGCATTGGGCGCGCAAGATCGACGCGCCGCCCTATCTCGCCTATCCGGTGCGGCCCGGCATCACCTTCACCTATCTCGGCACCCGCGTGAACCGGCAGTCGCGCATGCTGATGGCCGACGGCAAGCCGTCGGCGAACATGTTCGCGGCCGGCGAAATCATGGCCGGCAATGTGCTCGGCAAGGGTTATGCGGCTGGCATGGGCATGACCATCGGCAGCGTGTTCGGACGCATCGCAGGAGCGGAGGCGGCGAAGAATGCAAGGAATTGAGATTGTGGTGAACCCCCTCTCCGCTTGCCGGCTGCGCCCCCTCCCCCCTTGCGGGGGAGGGTTGGGGGAGGGGGGTACTACACGCACTATTCCCCGTGTCGACCCCCACCCCCGACCCCTCCCCGCAAGGGGGAGGGGGAGCCGGAGCGTGCCGCAAGCGGCAAGAGGAATCGTTGAACACCATGCACGCCACACCCATCCTCGAAGAGACCGACCGCCTGATGACGGTCTGCAACTCCTGCCGATATTGCGAGGGGCTGTGCGCGGTGTTTCCCGCCATGGAGATGCGGCGAGCCTTCTCCGACGGCGACCTCAACTATCTCGCCAATCTTTGCCACGGCTGCGGCGCCTGTTACGTCGATTGCCAGTTCTCGCCGCCGCACGAATTCAACGTCAATGTGCCGAAGACGCTCGCGATCGCGCGGGCGGAATCCTATGCCGCCTACGCGTGGCCGCGCGCCTTCGCCGGCCTGTTCGCGCGCAACCAACGCGTCATGACAACGGCGGTGATCATCAGCTCGATCGCGTTTAGCGTCGGTTTTGGTATCGCGGCCTTCAAGGACATCTCGCTGATCCGCAGCATCCATACCGAGCCCGGCGCGTTCTATGTGGTGATGCCGCACAACACGATGGCGCTGCTGTTCGGTGCCGCGTTCCTCTTTGCCATCGCCGCCATCGCCATGAGCGTGCGCGCGTTCTGGCGCGACATCGGCGAGCCCATCGGCGGCCACGCCAATGCCGGCTCGATCTGGCAGGCGATCCGCGATGCCGGGGAGTTGCGCTATCTCGACGGCGGTGGCGTCGGCTGCTTCAACAAGGACGAGCAACCGACCGATC
This sequence comes from uncultured Alphaproteobacteria bacterium, assembly GCA_963794775.1. Lineage (GTDB taxonomy): Bacteria > Pseudomonadota > Alphaproteobacteria > Rhizobiales > Xanthobacteraceae > Bradyrhizobium. Next base: position 83,973 of record CAWCGA010000013.1, read on the forward strand.
GACGCAAGATCTATCATCACCTGACCTTCTACGGCTTCATGCTCTGCTTTGCCGCGACCTGCGTCGCCACGCTCTATCACTATCTGCTCGGGCGCGAGGCGCCCTATCCCTGGTGGGATCTGCCTGTCGTGCTCGGCACGCTTGGCGGCATCGGGCTGTTGATCGGGCCAATCGGACTGCTCGGCGCGAAAGCATCGCGCGATCCTGCCCTTGCAGATGAAGCACGCGCCCGCATGGAGGTCGCCTTCATCATCATGCTGTTCATGACCAGCGCGACAGGCCTCGCCTTGCTGCTCTTCCGCAGCACCAGCTGGATGCAGCTGCTGCTGATGATGCATCTCGGTTTCGTCTTCGCGCTGTTCATCACGCTGCCCTACAGCAAGTTCGTGCACGGCATCTATCGCTTCGTCGCGCTGGTGCGCTACGCGAGGGAGCGGCAGATGATGGCCGGCGGAGAATGAAGAATTGTAGGGTGGGTTAGCCTAAGGCGTAACCCACCGCTTTTCTTTCCGCTGCACCATGGTGGGTTACGCTTCGCTAACCCACCCTACAGCACCTGAGATAGCCGACACACCTCCGCATTCCCGCGGCACGAAAGTGCCCGGGCTTTGCCATAAATCCTTGCCCCTAAAGTAAGAGGCGCAGGGAATGCCGGGCGCCAGCCGCACCCGCAGCCTCGCACGCAAATGGAAAAAAGCGTACGAGCATAGTCACTACAGGTCGCCGAACACGTCGGCATTCCCTGCGCGATGGTTTTATCGGCTGCTTCGTGCTCTCCCCGGGGTATCGGGCTTGTTAGCCCCCGTCGCTTGCGGATCGCCCGCAAGCTTGACACCAGCGTCGAGGTGCCAGGACCACACGACTTGACCGTACGCGACGTGCCGCACGTCTTGCGTCACGCCGCGTCCACCGCATCCCGCACCGACCCTTCGTGACGATCGCGTAGCGTCCCTCTTGTGGACGGGATGCGTGCTGATTATCATAAGTTTCCGATAAACGGAAGAGAAATTTTCGAGAATTCAGCTGGCGACTGCGAAGGGCTTGAAATCTTGCGAGAAATCAGGCTTTCGGCGCACGTTGGCCAGCTTCATTAGCCGGACTGCCGGCCACCGGAGCAATGAATGGTCGAGTCTCACGCTCAAATGACGAGGAATCACAAATCCACCACCACGTAATCGCTCTCGACCGCGACCTTCACGGTCTCGGCGATATATGGCCCCTTCACCACCGACGTGCCCGGCTCGACATTGACGGCATAGGCTTTCACGCGGAAGCGGCGCGGGTCGCAATAGGACTGTCCGGTGCGGATGTCGAACTCCCAGCCGTGCCAGGGGCAGCGGATGATCTCGCCGAGCCTGGTGTATTCGATCTCGCCGGGATCGCTTGAGCGTGCGAGCCCGATCAGCGGGCCTTCGCAGAGGGCGGCGCCCTGATGCGGGCAGCGATTCAGCAAGCCGAAGAACTCGCCCTTGATGTTGAAGATCGCGATCGGCCGGTCGTCGATGGTGACGAATTTACGCGACCCCGGCGGCAGTTCGCCGACGGGGGCGATCACATGCTTCGCCATCAGGAAATTCCGTACAGCGCCTTCGCATTGCCCAAATAGAACGCCTCGCGATTACCATCGCTGACGCCGGGCGGCAGCACGCGGCTGGGATCGTCGAAGTCCCAGTGCGGATAGTCGGTCGCGAACAGCAGCTTGTCCCAGCCGATCCAGTCGATCAATTCGAACAGATGCTCGCGCCGTTCCGGATCCTCCATCGGCTGCGTGGTCCACCAGATGTGGTCGCGGATATATTCCGACGGCGGCCGTTTTACATGCGGCACTTCACTCCGGAGACGCTCCCAGCTCTTGTCGAGTCGCCAGGCCAGCGACGGCGCCCAGCCGAAGCCGGCCTCGATCATCACCATGTTCAGCTTCGGATAGCGTTCGAACACGCCCTCAAGCACGAGCGAGGCCAGCGCCGTCTGCTGGCACTGCGAATGCCCGACCATCTCCTCGATGTAATAGCTCGGCCAGCCCGAGGCGGTGATCGGATTGCCGCCGAAGCCGAAGGCGTGCACGCCGACCGGCAGCCCGGCTTCCTCCGCCGCCTCGTAGATCGGCCAGTAACGGCGTTGCCCGAGCGGCTCGACATTGCGGGAGAGCAGCAGCACCTGCACGAAATTCTTGTTGCCGGCCCATTTGCGGACTTCGGCAGCAGCCGTCACGCCGTCCTCGTTCGCAACGACGATCGAGCCCTTCAGCCGCGCGTCCTTGCTGGTCCATTTCTCGATTTGCCAATGGTTGATCGCCGAGCAGATCGCCGCGGCCAGATCATGGTTGCGCAGCCCCTGCCCGGTCTTCAGCGGATTGAGCACGCCGAGCACGACGTTGTTGGGATCGAGATGCTGCTTCTGCATGAAAGACAGCGATGAGCCCTGCATGCCGCCTTCCGGCGGATAGGCGTCGCGCCGCGACGCGTTCGGCTGCGCCTTCGGATAGGGCGGGCCTTCCATCATGCCCTGATAGGCATGCTCCTGATAAACCGCGAGATGCTCATGCCAGCGCTTGGCGAGGAACGGATACAGCTCCTGCTTGGTGGCGCGCGCCGGATGGATGTCGCAATCGGCGATCGCGACTTTCGCGGCGACCTTCGATTCGACCTCGGGACGATCGCGGAGTTGGATGTTCATGGCGTTATCTCTGCCGCTTGCCTGAGCCGACCGTAGGTGGCCAGGGGATTGTCGATCATGATCTTGCGCACGAGGTCCGATGATAACCCATCCGGGAGGGCATTGTTGCCCTCGAATTGCCAGTGCGGGTAATCCGTTGAGAATAAGAGCAATTCGTCCGACTGCATATGGTCGAACAGGCGGTGCAGCGTTGCCGAATCGGGGGGCGCGTCGACCGGTTGCAGGGAAAACCGGATGTTGCTGTGCACAATCTCCATCGGCGGGCGGTCGACCCAGGGGGTTTCCATGCGGATACCGCGCCAGAACTTGTGCAGCCGCCAGACGAACGGCGCGAGCCAGGTGAAGCCGCTCTCCAGCATCACCATTTTCAGCTTCGGGTGACGCGCAAACACGCCCTCCACAATCAGGCTGGTGAGCTGGGTCTGGAACGCCTGCGCCTGCGCGACATAGTCCTCGACATGGTAGGAGCCCCAACCCACTGACGTGGGCGGGTTGTGATAGGCCGATCCCGCGTGGATGCCGATCGGAAGTCCAAGCCGCTCGGCGGCGGCGTAGATCGGCCAGTAGGCGCGCTTGCCCAAGGGCATGTCGCCCATGACGAGCATCAGCACCTGCACGAAGCGCTTGTCCGTGGCGCAGCGTTCGATTTCGGCGACGGCCTTCTCCACGCTCTGGGTCGGGATCACGATCGAGCCGCGCAGGCGCGTATCCTTGTCGAGCCACTCCTTGACCAACCAGTCGTTCAGCGCGCGACAGAACGCGTCCTGCATGTCCTCCGAAAACACCATCTGCACGCCATAGAGCGGGTTGCAGATGCCGTACGCGACCTTGAACGGGTCGAGCGCCTGCGCCTGCATGTCGGCGAGGCTTGCGCCGGGCTTGCCCTTGGCCGGCCGCCAGTCCGGCCGCGCCGAGATCGGCGAATTGGCCGGATAGGATTGCGAGACCAGGTCCACCATGCCGCGCGTCGTCACCTGGTCTCGCCAGTAGTCGCTCATGTAAGGCAAGAGGCTGGTCAGATGCGGAACGGCCGGATGCAGGTCGCAATCGACGCCGCCGGCAATCGGGGTGGTCATGATGTTTCCTCTGTTACCGGCATTCAAGCAGGCCGGGCCAGCACCCGCAACTCGGCAAAGCCACAACAGCTATGCTAGGGAGGAAGGCAACGGGAGGCTTTGGAATGAACAGGACTGCAATCGCTGTCGCGGTAACCACGCTTTGTCTGACGGGCGCATGGGCGCAGCAGGCACCGCCTCCGGCCACAGCCCCCGCCGCGCCCCCACCGATCGATTTCTCCAAAGTCGAGATCAAGACCACCGACCTCGGCGACGGCGTCTATATGCTGGAGGGCCAGGGCGGCAACATCACGGTTGCGACCGCGCGAGACGGCATCATCATGGTCGACGGCCAGTACGCGCCGCTGCATGACAAGATCAAGGCCGCGATATCAGCGCTCTCGGGCGAACCGATCAAATATCTCATCAACACGCATTTCCATCCCGACCACACCGGCGGCAACGCGCCGTTCGCCAAGGACGGCGTCAACGTCGTCTCCGAGGTCAACGTCAAGACCAGGCTCGCAGCCGGCACCACCAACGGACTGACCGGCGTCCAGACGCCGCCCGCCGCGCCCGAGGCGCTGCCGGCCAAGACCTACACCGGCCAGTTCAAGATCATGATGGCCGGCCGCGTCGCCGATCTCAAACACATCGCCAACGCCCATACCGACGGCGACACTTACGTCTGGTTCAAGACCGCGAACGTGCTCGCAACCGGCGACACCTTCACCAACGGCCGCTATCCCAATATCGACTTCGCCAATGGCGGCAACATCAAGGGCATGATCGCGGCGACGGACGCCTATCTGAAGCTCGTCAACGACAAGACGCGCATCGTGCCGGGCCACGGCCCGGTCGCCGACAAGGCGGCGCTCGTTGCCTATCGCACGATGCTGGTCACCGCGCGCGACCGCATGGCGGCGCTGGTCAAGGACGGCAAGAGCGAGGACGACGTGGTGGCGGCCAAGCCTTTTGCCGATCTCGACGCCAAATGGGCGCCGACGGAGCTCGCGTCCAAGAACTTCATCCGCGTGGTCTGGCATTCGCTGGCGGACAAGCCGGAGAAGAAGCCGACACTGCTGAAGCGCATTTTGAAGCGGAGCTGATGATGAAAGAGTTGATCGGCATCGCCGAACAGATCGCGGCCAAACTCGTTGCGCGCAAAGAGACCATCGCGGTTGCCGAATCCTCCACAGGCGGACTGATCTCGGCCGCGCTGTTGTCGGTGCCCGGCGCATCCGCCTATTTCCTCGGCGGCGCCGTGGTCTACACGCGCACGGCACGCGGGCTGCTGATGGATATTCCGGATGAGGCAATGAAGGGCATCCGCTCGGCCTCGGAGCCGTATGCGAAGCTGCTGGCGGAAACCGCGCGGCGGCGCTTTGCGACCAACTGGGGCTTGTCGGAGACCGGCGCGACCGGGCCGACCGGCAATCGCTACGGCGATGCCGCCGGCCACAGCTGCATGGCGGTGGCGGGCGCGGCGACGTCCGTGATCACGCTGGAGACGGGCAAGAGCGACCGGCAGGCGAACATGCAGGAGTTCGCGAAGACCGCGCTGGGGTTGTTGCTGAAGAATTTGGGGTAGTGAGCGATCGCTGCGTAGGATGGGTTAGCCCGAAGGGCGTAACCCACCTCTTCTGTCACCGCGGATAGAGAAGTGGTGGGCTTCGCTTTCGCTCAACCCACCCTACAATTCTTCGTCGATCACCGCTCCCTGAACGCGCGCATCAGCTGATCGTGCAGCGGCTTCATCAGGTAGGACATCACCGTGCGGTCGCCGGTCTGCACGAAGGCTTCCGCCGGCATGCCGGGAATCAGCTTGACCTCGCCGAGGCGGGCGATCTCCTCCGGCGGCATCGAGACGCGGATGGTGTAGTAGCTCTGCCCGGTGCGCTGGTCGGTGGCGACGTCGGGCGAGACGCGGGTGACGACGCCGTTCAGTTCCGGCGTGGTGCGCTGGTTGAAGGCGCTTAGCCGCAGCACGGTCTTCTGGCCGATCTGCAGCTTGTCGATGTCCTGCGGCTGCACCTTGGCCTCAACCTGCAAATCGTCGGACTGCGGCACGATCAGCATGATGGCATCGCCCGCCGTGATCACGCCGCCGACGGTGTGCACCGTGGACTGCGCCACGATGCCGTCCTGCGGGGCGCGGATGTCGACGCGGCGCAGCTGGTCCTCGGCGGTAACCTTGCGCTCAATGTACTCGCCGATCTTGTCGTTGGTCTCGCGCAAATCCTTGGAGACCTCGCTGACCATGTCCTTGTCGACCTGGATGATCTGCAGCTCGGTCTCGGAGATCTTGCCCTTGGCCTGCGCGCGCGAGGAGACGTATTGCGCCTTCTCGCCGTTGAGGCGGGCCTGGTCGCGCTGCAGCGTGGTCAGGCGCGAAATCTGCACCAGATGCTTGTCAAAGAGATCGCTGACGCCGGTGAGCTCCTTCTCGACCAGCGCGATCTCCTGGTCCTTGGCCTTGGCCTGCGCGGTGAGACCGGAGATTTCCTCATTCAGCTGAGTGACGCGTTCGGCCAATTGCGCCTTCTGACCGGCGCGGCCATTGACGCGCACGTCGAACAGCTTGGTTTCGCTCAGCATCACGGCGGCAACGTCGGGATCGCTGGCGCGATCGGTCAGCTGCGGCGGAAACTTGATCTTGTCGGTGCCGCGCTGCTCGGCTTCCAATCGCGCCGCGCGCGCCCACGCAGCGTCGAGATTCTTGGTGACGATGGCGAGATTGGCCTTGGTCACGGTGTCGTCGAGCCGCACCACGATGTCGCCGGACTTGACCGTGTCGCCGTCGCGGGCGCGCACCTCGCCGACCACGCCGCCGGTCGGATGCTGCACCTTCTTGACGTTGGATTCGACCACGATCTGGCCCGGCGCGATCAGCGCGCCCGAAATCTCCTGGGTCGAGGCCCAGCCGCCGAGCCCGCCGGCCAGCACCACGGCGATCGCAAGCCCAACCACCAGATGCAGCCGGATCGAGCGCTTCGCGCCCGTCATGCTGTTGAAGGAAATCATGGCTTGGCTCCGGACTTGGCCCCGGCCCCCGCCTCGGACACGATCTTGATCGGCGCGGGCGCGCCGACCCGCGGCTGCAGCACCTGCGCCAGCACCTGTTCCTTCGGACCGAAGGCCTGCATGCGGCCGTCCTTCAGCACCAGGATCTGGTCGACCGCCTCGATGCCGATCGGCCGGTGCGCGACCACGACCACGATGGCGCCGCGCTCGCGAGCGGCGCGCACCGCGCGCGATAAGGCTTCATCGCCTTCGGTGTCGAGATTGGAATTGGGCTCGTCGAGCACGATCAGGAAGGGATCGCCGTACAGCGCACGCGCCAGCGCCACGCGTTGCGCCTGCCCCGCCGACAGCGCCGTGCCCTGCTCGCCGACCTGGGTGTTGTAGCCGTCGCGCATCTTGATGATCATGTCATGCACGCCGGCTTCCTTGGCGGCGGCGATGATCTTGTCGGACTTGGCGTCGGGATCGAAACGGCAGATGTTCTGCGCCACGGAGCCCGCGAACAGCTCGACGTCCTGCGGCAGGTAGCCGATGAACTGCCCGAGCACGTCGGACGACCATTGGTCCAGCGCCGCGCCGTCGATGCGGACCTTGCCGCGGAACGGCAACCAGACGCCGACCAACGCGCGGATCAGCGACGACTTGCCGGAGCCGGAGGGCCCGATCACGCCGAGGCCGTTGCCGGCCTGCAGCGCGAAGGTCACATCGGAAATGATCACGCGCTGATCGCCGGGCGCGGCGACGACCACGCCTTCGACCGAAAGACGGCTCGAGGGATTCTGCAACAGCGTCTGCGCCGGCTTTTCCGGCATTTTTTCCAGCAGGCCGTTGAGGCGATGCCAGCTTTGGCGAGCGGCGACGAAACCCTTCCAGTGCGCGATCGCGAGATCGACCGGCGCCAGCGCCCGCGCGCTCAGGATCGAGCTTGCGATGATGATGCCTGCGGTCGCCTGCTGGTTGATCACCAGATAGGCGCCGACGCCGAGCACCGCGGATTGCAGCATCATCCGCATCACCTTGGAGACCGCGCCAAGGCCGCCGGTGACGTCGCTCGCGTTCTGGTTGCCGGCGAGATATTTTTCGTTGGCCTCGTTCCAGCGCTTGTTGAGGCGGCCGGCCATGCCCATCGCAACCAACACCTCGGCGTTGCGGCGGCTGGCGGCGGCAAGATCGTTGCGCCGCGCGGCCAAGGTCATCGCATCGCGCGCCGGCTGGCGCGACATGTATTCGGTGACCAGCGTCAGCCCCACCAGAAGAATGGCGCCGGCCAGCGCCGTGACGCCGATCATGACGTGGAAGGCAAAGCAGATCGCCAGATAGAACGGCAGCCACGGCAGGTCGAAGAAGGCGCCCGGACCCATACTGCCGAGGAAAGAGCGGACATTGTCGAGATCGCGCAACGGCGCCAGCCCTTCGCTGCGTCCGCCCGCGACCAGCGGCAACCGCACCACGATATCGAACACGCGCGCGTTCAAGGCTTCGTCGAGCGCGGTGCCGACGCGGCCGAGGATGCGGCCGCGCAACAGATCGAGTAAGCCCTGCGCCATGTAGAGGCCGGCGGCGATGACGATGAGGCCGACCAATGTCGGCACGCTGCGGCTCGGCAGCACGCGGTCATAGACCTCCAGCATGAAGATCGAGCCGGTCAGATACAGCAGGTTGATGATGCAACTCATCATGAACACGCCGATGAACGCGCCGCGGCAGGCGCGCAGCGCTTCACCGAGTTCGGAACGCCGGACGCCGGGAGCGGTCGCCATCAATCCAGTCTCGTCAAGTGAGGGTTATTCCGGATTAATCCGGGATTCCAATAGGATACAATACGCAATACTACCGGCTTTTGCCTGAAGCGTCCAATGAACTCCGATTAACCTAAATGCCGCATCCCCGCCAGTGCGGGATAAGCGCAAAAAAGGACTATTCCAGCGGAATAGCCCTTTTCAGCATACTACCTGAGGCTGCGCCTTCGCGCGCCTGTCACAATCGTCCGCCGGTCCGCACCAGACGCACGATCAGCAGCAGGATGATGGCGCCGATCGCCGAATAGATGATCTCGGACACGAGGCCGGTTCCGATATGGATGCCGAGCTTCGGAAACAGCAGGGCCGCGATGAAAGCGCCGGCGATGCCGACCAGGATGTCGCCGATGATGCCGAAGCCGGTGCCGCGAACGATCTTGCCGGCAAGCCAGCCTGCGACGAGGCCGACGAACAGGATGACAATGATGCCTTCGTTGGACAGGTTCATGGAAAACTCCCCCCGTTTACGCGCGCGTTACACCAGCGCGCATCGTCGAGGCTATCGGCAAACGGCTGGTGTGACAACTCCAAAAAGCCCGCCGCTTTTCGGATTCGATCCTTAACTCAGGACAGTTGCGGCACCTTGTCGTGGAAGTCGGTCGCGCGCTGGAACGCGGCCCCGATGGTGAGCAACGTCGCCTCATCGAAGGAACGTCCGATCAGCTGCATGCCGACCGGCAGGCCGTTCGGCGTAAAGCCGGACGGAATCGCCAGCGACGGCAGGCCGAGATAGTTGACCGGCCGGGTGAAGCGCGTCAGGCGCTGGATCACGGCCTCGGCGCCGGGACCGTTGCCGATGTCGGTCTCGGCAATGGTCGGCGCGGCCACCGGCGCTACCGGCACCAACACCGCATCGACGCCGCTGGTGGCGGCGATATGCGCCGACAGCGCCTGACCGCGCCAGCGCATCGCTTCGAGATAGAGCACGCCGGGGATCGCAAGCCCGTTCTGCAGCCGCATCAACACCTGCGGACCATAATCCTGCGGCCGTTCGATCAGCCAGCGCTTGTGGAAGGCGGCGGCCTCGGTCGCGAGCACGAGCTGGCAGGCGGAGGCGATCTGGCGCTGGTCGGGCAGGTCGACCTTGACGATATCCGCGCCCTCGCGCTTCAACACGGCAATGGTGCTGTCGAGGATCTTTGCGACGTCGGCATCGAGATCGTCGACGTAAAACGAACCGGGCACGCCGATCTTGAGGCCCTTGATCGAGGCCGCGGTGGCGGCGAGATAACCGCCGACCGGCGCATCGCTGGCGGTCGGATCATCGGGATCGGGACCCGCCATCAAACCCAGCAGCAGGGCGCAATCTTCCACCGTGCGCGCCAGCGGACCGACGGTGTCGAGTGATTGCGACAGGGGCATCGCGCCGGCGCGCGAGATGCGGCCCCATGTGACTTTCAATCCGGTGACGCCGCAGAAATGCGCGGGCATCCGTATCGAGCCTCCGGTGTCCGAACCAAGCGCGGCAAAAGTCAGGCGCGCGCCGACCGCCGACCCCGATCCGGATGACGAGCCGCCGGTGATGTAGCCGGATTTCCAGGGATTATGCACCGCGCCGTGATGGAAGTTGTGGCCGGTCGGGCCGTAGGCGAACTCCACCATCTGCAGCGAGCCGAGCCGTATCGATCCGGCATTCTTCAAGCGCTGCAGCGCCGTCGACGTGGTGGTCGGGACGAAATCGCGCCTGATATGCGAGCCGCAGGTCGCGACATGACCGGCCTCGTAATACATATCCTTGTGCGCAAGCGGCACGCCATGCAGCGCGCCGCGGCTCTTGCCCTCGGCAAGCTCGGCATCGGCTTGGCCTGCCGCCTTCAACGCCGCCTCCGACTCGATCGACATGAAGGCGTTCAGCCGCGGCTGCCATTGCCCGATGCGATGCAGGCAGGATCGCGTTGCCTCCTGCGACGAAACTTGTTTGGTTGCGATCGCCTTGGCGACCGCGGTCAGGGACATCAGGGCAGGCTCTGAGCTCATGACGACGCCTTCCCGGTTTGCACCAGAAGGAAGGTCGCCGGTTCGAGATCGAACGGCAACGTTCCGGAGACCGGCTCGAACCCTTCGAAGGCCGGCCCGATCGAATTGGCAATACGGGTTGCCACCTCGGCATCGACGGGGACGCCGCCCGCGTCCGCAATGGCCTTGATGTCCTTTGGGCTCGGTCTGTTCATTGCCGCGTTTCTCCCTGTTGTTCTTTCCCCCATATCAGCATGATCGAAGCGGACAAAAAAGCTCCTTCGGCGTGTAATCATGAATGCGCGATGTCCGCTTCCAGGGGTGAAGCAGATCTTCGCAAGTCGCCTCGTGACCCACAGCGGAGGTCGCCAACAAGAAAGGCCAAATGACCGAGCAAATATAGGTTGCTTTTCGGGAACTTGTTCTCGTTTTGGTTGTTGTCATGCCGATCCCCGCAAGCAGGGAATCGAAGTGAAAAAGTCAGCAGTCCAAAAATGATCAAATCACTGTCAGCCCTGGCGGTCTTCTCGCTCCTCGGAGTATCGGTGATCGCCTTGCCGGCTTTTGCCCCTAAAGTGGAAGCGGGCGAGGTCACGGCGATGGTGAAGGCAGACCGGCTTGAGGTCCGACCGGCTGCCGCGCACTGCTCGACACAGGTCTGGCCAGATTACGACGCTTCCTGTTTGCGTAACCCCGCTTCGCGCACGATGATCGTGGAAGCTCGTCTTGTAACCGCCCGCCGGTAGCGCCTCTCCCAATTCTTTCGTTTTCCTGACCCGTTGGATTTTTCATGACCTGTTCCGCGCACCGAGGCGACATCGAGATCAGCCGCGCCCATAACGCGGCGCTCCGCAAGGAAATCGGTGAGCGGCTTGGCATTATTCTCGATCTGAAGCCGGCTGCAATGCCGCCGCATCTGGCGATGTTGATGCGACAATGGCGCGATCAGCCCTTGAACGATCTTCCCGCGCCGTGCCCCGCTTGACTGCGTCATGACGCCTGTCATCCGGCCCGGCGGCGCGATTTAGCTCGCTATCCCCGCCCGAAAGGCGCAGCAAGGGTCCTGCCGAAACGCGCGGCAGCCGGTGAGTATCCAAGCGACTGCCGGATCGACGTTTGCATACAAAATTCGGAGAACTTCGCCGAGGACCAGTCCAGAATCGGCTCTCCGGCGAGAGAGTGAGGCTATCGATGTCGACAGATTTACCTCCGGTGCCGAACGTTCTTGTCGTCGAAGACGAGATGATTTTGCGCATGCGCGCGGTCGACATCGTGGAGGACGCCGGGTTCCGCCCGGTCGAAGCCGTCAACGCCGACGAGGCCATCTCGATTCTCGAGTCCCGCTCTGATATCTCCCTGCTGTTCACCGATATTCAAATGCCCGGCAGCATCGACGGCCTGAAGCTCGCCCACGCGGTGCACGATCGTTGGCCCTCCATCAAGATCATACTGGTTTCGGGTCACGTGCAGCCATCCGACGCGGAAAGGCCGGCAAACAGCCGGTTCTTCGGCAAACCGTTGGGTGTCGAGCAAATGATCACCGAGTTGCAGGGGATGGTGGGTGCGGGAGCGTTGAAGATTATCCCGAACGCAACCGGATGGCCGGCAGAACAGGTGCTTCCTGCGATAGAGCCGACTGGCTTGTCGCCCAGATCACCGAAGGAGGTTGTCCTGGCGGCGGAGAACGACAGCCTTCGCCTGTTGCTCGAACAAGCCGGGATCGATGCCGAGACCCTGCTCGTCCAGGCCGGTATCGACGCCAGGGAGCGAGAGGCGGCGGATAAATTACAGAAGCTGATTCTTGGGGAACTTCATCATCGCATCAAGAACACTCTGGCGACCGTCAGCGCAATCGCCTCCCAGAGCTTCCGTTCCGCGCCCAGTGTTGAGCACGGCCAGAAGGCAATGGAAGGCCGGCTGATCGCGCTGGGACGGGCCCACGATCTGCTGATGCAGGTCAGCTGGGCAAGTGCCAGTCTCAATCACACGCTAAGCAGTGCGACGGAGCCTTATGATCGTCGGGGGGGCCGACGCTTTCATTTCAACGGGCCCGATATCAGGATTACTTCTGTAGCCGTCATCGCACTTGCGATGACGTTCAACGAACTGTGCACCAACACGACCAAATTCGGCGCCCTGTCCGTTCCCGCTGGACGCGTGGAGATCGCATGGACCATAGACGAGCTGAAACAGCGACTTCACCTTGTCTGGACTGAAAGAGGAGGTCCGGAGGTTGAGCCACCGACGCGCCGAAGCTTCGGCACCCGTATGATGGAGTCTCTCGGCCAACAATTGAACGGCCAGGTGCAGCTCACTTACCAACCAGATGGATTCATTTACGCGTTGGATGTGCCGCTTGGCTCAGTCGCGGCAGCTACGTGAACCATGTCCGCTCGTGAGGGCTGAGCGGACAACCCGCTCGCTAACCCCGAATGCTGATATGATCCGGCGGCTCACCCGACTGATGCCGCCGATGCATCGCGGCAAAGGCCGCCTCCATATGGCGCGTGAAAAGCCTGGTGTCGAACAACGGCATGGTGAGGCGATTCTGCGCGAGCCTGCCACGGATCGCGGCCAGGCGCGCCGGGTCGGCGGCAAGCGCAATTGCTCGCCGTTCGTACTCGGCTGACGTCTCCGTGATCAGTTCGCGCAGGCCGATCGCGCCGAGCAGGCTCGCCGCCACCCTGCCCGCGAAGGTTTCGCCGATGCGGGTCAGGACCGGCAATCCCGCCCACAGCGCATCGCAGGCGGTGGTGTGCGCGTTGTAGGGCAGCGTATCCAGGAACAGGTCGGCGGCGCGATGCCGCGCCAAATGTTCGGCCGGCGGAAACCGCCTGGCAAACACCAGCCGCTGCGGTGCGATGCCGCGCGCGGCGGCTTCCCTCACGAGATTATCCATTGTCGGCGGATGGTCGGCGAGCAGCCACAGCACGCTGCCATTGGCCGCCTTGAGGATACGCATCCAGCTGTCGAAGGTATCGGGCGCGATCTTGTGAGTGCCGTTGAAGCAGCAGAACACGAAGCCGCGCTCCGGCAGGCCGAGCTCGGCGCGGCTGAAGGCGCGCTCGGAAACCGGCCGGCCGGAATCGTTGACGTAATAGCTGTTCGGCAGCGTGACGATTTTCTCGGAATATGCCGCACGCGCGGCATCCGGAATCACGATGCGGTCGGCGATGACATAGTCGAGAAAGGGTGCGCCCGTCGTGCCGGCAAAGCCCATATAATGCGCCTGCACAGGCGCGGGCCGGCGTGCGAAGATTCCGGTTCGCGAATTGGTGGTGTATCCCATCAGATCGACCGCGATGTCGATCTCGCGCGCGCGCAGGAGATCGGCGACCGCATCGTCGCCGAGCTGGTGCGCATCGATGAAGTGCTCGAACGCCGCCCTCAGCCGCCCGCGCATCGGCGAGCCGTCATCGACGCCGAGCGAGACGGCCGAGATTTCGAAGCGCGAGCGGTCGTGATTCTCGAACATGCCCGCCATCAGGACCGAGACGGCATGCATCCGGAAATCCGCCGACACATAGGCGACCCGAATCCGTTCGTGCCGGTATGCCTCGCCGCGCCAGCGCGGCGGCTCTGCCTTGAAATGCTGCGCAGTCCAGGTCTCGGCACATTGCAACTGATCCGCCGCGGACGAAGGAACCGCGAGAAAAATGAAGGGCTGGGTCGCCGGCATTCCGGCCCTGACCAATTCGACGAGATGCGCGCAGTCGGCGTCCCAGTCGCGCCAGTCGCAAAAATGCATTTTCGCATAGAGACGATGACCTTCGATGCCGGTGAGCTCGGGCGCTAGGCGGAACGCCCGGTCATAGGCGGCGAACGCCTCATCGTGACGGCGCAAATGAGCCAGCAGATGACCGCAATTGCGGTGCAACGCCGCCTCGTTGGGCCGCAAATCGGCCGCGGCGCGATAGCTCTTCAGCGCCTCCTCCGGTTGCCGCAGGGCCAGCATGATGTCGGCGCGGTGGGCGTGCGCCTCGATCGAGGTGTGATCGAGCGCGATCGCGCGATCGAAACAGGCGAGCGCCTGGTCGGGATGCCTGTCGAGAACCAGCGCCTTGCCGAGATTGACGTGGGCGGACGCGACCTCGCCATTGATGGCGATGGCCTGCCGGATCAGCGTGACGCCCTCGCTGGTTCGGCGTCGCTGCAGCTGCACCACGCCGAGCATGTGCATGGCGTCGAAATGCGTCGGCAGGCGCGCGAGAATGTCGCGATAGATACGCTCGGCCCCATCGAGGTCGTTTCGCCGATGCAGCGCCATGCCTTCCCGGAAACGCGCTTGCAACTGGCCGGCGTCCTGCGCCACCGCACACCCTACTTCGTCAGCAGCTGATAGGCGCCATTCCAGTCCGCCGGCGGCGGGTCCACCTTGTAGGACTTGATGCGCTCTTCGTAGAGTTCGTGAAGAAGCTCCAGCGCATCGGCGTGGTTGCTGCTGCGGCCGCGCGCGATCGCATCCAGCGCGCCGTCCCAGTCGCGCGAGCGGTAACAGGCCAGCATTTCGATGGTCAGGTTGCGCAGGCGCTGGAAATCCTCGGACTGCGCGACGTCGTCGCGGCCGGCGATGGCATAGATCACCTCGGGCTCGGTCTTGCCCTTCACCATGATGAAGTCGAGTTCGAGGATCGCGAACTTCTCCTTGACCGCCATCGCCGTCGTTGAGCCGACGATGATCGGGAAACCGTATTCCTTGGTCTGGCCCTCCAGACGCGAGGCGAGATTGACGCTGTCGCCGAGCGCCGAATAGTTGAATTTCTGCTCGGACCCCATGTTGCCGACCACGCTGAGGCCGGTGTTGAGGCCGACGCCGACCTTGAGCGGAAAGAAGGGGTGGCCGTCTTCCCTCGCCTCCTCTTCCCGTTCTTTATTAACTTCGTCCATCTTCTCGAGCATTTCGATCGCCGCATTGCAGGCGTTGACCTCGTGCTCCTTGTCGTCGAGCGGCGCATTCCAGAACGCCATGATGGCGTCGCCCATGTATTTGTCGATGGTGCCCCTGCGCGCGCGGATCACATTGGTGAGCGGCGTCAGGAAGCGGTTCATCAACGTGATCAAGCCTTGCGGATCGTGCTTGAAGGTCTCGGAAATCGTGGTGAAGCCGCGTACGTCGGTGAACATGATCGTCATCTGGCGCTGCTCGCCGCCGAGCTTCAGCTTCTCCGGCGACTGCGCGATCTGTTCGACCAGCTCGGGCGACATATACTGCGTGAACATGCCGCGGATCTGTTTGCGCTGCGCCTGCTCGCGTACGAAGCTCGAGAAGATCAAAGTGAGATAGATCGCGGTGGTCGAGAGCAGCGGATAGGTGAAGTCGATCAGCATGCGGTCGTGGATGTAGAAATACCAGGAGGTACCGATCAGCACGGTCGCAAACAGCGCGCCGACGCTGAACAGCGTGATCGGTCCGAGATTCGGCGCAAATACAATCACCAGCAGGCCCGCGATCAGCGCGGCGAGAAACTCGTAGATCGTGGCGTTGGCGGGCCGCGACAGCGACGAGCCGGTCAGCGCGCTTTCCAGCACCTGCGCGTGGATCTCGACACCCGGCATCGCTTTCGACACCGGCGTGGTCTTGATGTCGTTCATGCCGGTTGCTGAGGTGCCGATCAGAACCAGCTTCTTCGCGATCTTGTCGGGGGGCACCTTGCCGTCGAGCACGTCGACGGCGGAGACATAGATCGAGGAATCTTCGCGGGCGTAGTGAATCCAGAACCTGGCGAGATTGTCGGTCGGCACCTTGAGCCGCAACCCCTGCAGGATGAGGCTGTCGATGCCGGCCTTGTCGGCCTTGATCATGATGGTGCCGGAGCCGCCGAGAATCCGCAGGATTTCGAAGCTCAGCGACGGCATGCGCACGTCCTGGGCATCCATGATCATCGGCACGCGGCGTACGATGCCGTCGCGTTCGGGCACGATGGTGAACAGACCACGGCCGGCGGCCGCATCTTCCAGCACCTTCACATTGCGCAACAAGCCGCCGAGCTTGAATATGAATGGGTCCGGATCCTCGCCCAGCATGGCGAAGCCGGTGACCGGCAGATCCTTGTCGAGGTCGGAGTGGACGTCCTGGCCGCCGGATACGCCGAGCACCACGCGCGAGGCCTTGATGGCGTCGGCGAAGATGCGGTCGTTGGAGGGCAGCGCGCGCAATTTTTCCCGCGTCGCCTCGTCAAGCCCGCGGAAATTCTCGGCGGCGTTGTCCGGATTGAGCCGGTCGGGTTCGGCGAACACCACGTCGAAGGCGATCACGACCGCGCCCATCCGGGTCAGGGTATTGACGATGTCGGCGACGCGGGTACGCGGCCACGGCCATTGTCCGAGGCGGGGATCGGCGAGGCTCTTTTCGTCGATATCGACGATGGTAACCGGCCTGGCCTTCTTCACCCGGGGATCGAGCAGCTGGAAGGTATCGAAGGTGCGGATGCGCAGCTCTTCGACCGGCGGCGGATCGTAGTGGCGCAGCACGGCGAAGCCGAACAGCAGCACGAGACAGACCAGCCGCGCGTAGCCGAACCTGCGCGTGAACCAACGCCGCAAACGCCGAAGCCGTATCATGCCTTTTGGATATCACGCCGCGGGGGAACTGCACCAGCCATCCGGCCGGCCTCACACCACGTGGAAGTCGCCGACATGCAACTGCGCCTTGAGGACGCCGCCCAGGGTGATGGTGTCGTGGGCGTCGAGAGTGACGATCGTGTTGCCGTGGCCGTCGTCATGCGTCGCATCGAGCGCGGCCTGGGCATCGGCGAAGATCGACTGACCGAAGTGCAGCGAATCCGCGCCGGGCTGGAAGCCGGTAACGATGTCACTGCCGATCGCCTTGAAATCAAAGACAAAGCTGTCGTTGGCCGCGGTCCCGGCGAGCGTCTGGTTCGGCGCGGTGGCAACCACGGTCTGGCTCGCCGCCGGGCCCGGGTCGTTCATCATCATGCCGTTCACCAGCCCAAGGCTGGACGCCGGCGGATCGATGATTTTCGCCCAACCATGCCCGTCATCCGACACGGACCAGGAAGAGTTCGAAAGGTCGCCCGTCAATTTGAACGTCTCGGTCAAATTGTCCGAGGAATCGTGCACCGTCAGCGTCGTGGTATTGGAAGCGAGATCATAGCTGCCGTTACCGGTGTGCGCCGTCGTGGATGACGCGGAGAAGCCGTGAAGGTCCAGCGCATCCGTCCCCGAAACCCCGGCGATCTTTCCGGTGAAGGCCGTCGGATTGTCGAGCACAAGCGTGCCGCTGTCGGCCGCAAACGTGATGGTCTGGCTGTTTGCACCTTCGATTTCGAGCGACGCCCCAGCCGAAATCGTGGTGTTGGCAAGCGTCGTCGTCTGATTGGCGACAAAGCCATGCGCAACATGGTTGGAGTCGAGGTAGTATCCGGAGACCTGGCCCGCATCATTGATGCCGGTCAGCAGCGTGCCGTTCACGCCGAGCGGATCGTCGACCGTGGTGAAGACGCCGTTACTGTCGATGAAGCCGTGCAGCAAACCGGCGCTGTCGGTATAGAAGCCGGCGATCTGGTCGACATTGTTGATGCCTTGGGCCGACGTACCCTGCGGCCCGGCGTTCGGATCGTCGATGACCGTGAACTGGCCGTTCTCGTAGAGGAAGCCCTGATTGCCGGTGCCGTACTGCGTCTCGAAATCGCCGGCGACATGGCCCGCATCGTTGATGCCGTTCGCGGCGGTGTAGCCGTTGGATGTCAGCGTTCCCGGCGCGTTGAGCCACGTCACGCTGCCATGGTCGTCGATATAACCGGTATAGACCGGCGTGGCGCCGGAAACGGTGTGCAGGTAGGACTGGCCGACCACGACGCCGGCGTCGTTGATGCCATTCGCGCCGCTGCTGATGCTCGGCGACAGATTGATCGACGTGAAGCCGCCGTGGCCGTCGTCGGTGAAGCCGTAGCGCGGCGTCGACGAGTTCGGTTCGTAGTAACCGGAGATCACACCGGAATTGTTGATTCCGGTGCCGACCGTGTTGTGTGCGCTCTGCTCCTGGATCTGATGGAAGCTCGTGCCGTCATAGGTGAAGGCGAACTCCTGGCCCGACACGGTCTCCTGACCGACCAGATAGCCGGCATCGTTGATTCCCTCGACCACCGTCGACGACGCGCCGGGCACGTCGATTGTGGTGAAGCTGAACACCGGCCTGTCGACATTGATGGTCGTGATCGCCGTGGGGCTGGAATTGACGGCATCTTGCGCCGCCCACGTCACCGTGCGATTGCCGTCGGCCGCGCCCGGCGTGAACTGGATGAGCTCGATCGCGGCCTGGAAGTCGGCGGCCGTGGGCGTGCCGCTTGCTACCGACAGAAAAATGCCACCGGCCGGAATGCCGTTGTTATTGTTGTTGGCGCTGGGATCGAAATGGTAGTGGATGCTGCCATCCGCGTTGGTGATCTGACCGTCAACGTTGCCATTGATCGTCAACTCATCTCCGGTCTGGTAGCCCGACGAGATCCAGACATTGACGCTGGTGACGGTGCCGGTCGAATCGGTGACCGTAACCGAGGGATCGACGAATAGCGGCGTTCCGGCATACGTCACGGTATTGCCGGCGTTGCCGATCACGAGCCCATTGTTGCCACCACCGCCACCGCCGCCGCCGCCGCCGCCGTTGTTGCTGCCGTTGATGTAGATATCCGATTGCGGAATCTGGCTGGCGTTGGTGACGCCGACCAGAGTCACGATGTCATTGTTGCCGAAAACGACGGTGAGGTTGCCGTCAGCGTCGTGGCCGAAGGTCGGATTGCCGCCGAACCCGTTGAAGTCGAGCACGTCGTGCTCATTTGAATTGAACGAGCCGCCGGCCTGATCGAAATTCGTGATAGTGAGCGCGCCATATCCGTTCTGGAACACGAAATTCGTGCCCGCGCTGCCGGCCGTCAGGGTGTCGTGACCGGAGGAGGCACCGCCCCCGTCGAGGAAGCCGCCGTTCGCATTGCCGACGATCGTATCGGCGAACTTCGAACCGGTAATGAACGAGATCTTGTTCAGCGTATCGCTGAACCCACCCCAGCTCGCCGTTCCCTGCCCCAGATCGGCGGTGACGCTCGACGTCGCGTCATTGAAATTGACCCCGATGACGCCGAGGCTCGGGCTGCCATAGGTATGGTTTCCGGGCGTGTCGTTGATTTCAAAGTAATTCACGGCGCCAGAGGCGACCGCCGACTTGAATCCGGTCACCGACGCGTTGGCCGGGACCATCAGGTTGTAGAACTGATGGCTCACATTGTCGGGGAAGATCGCGGATGCAAGATCGCTCAGGCTGGTGCCGCCGGTGAAGTTGACCGTCTGGAGGACGTGCCCGGTCGTATCGGGCGCATTCGAATCGAGCAGCACGACCGAAGTGACGGTGCCGGTCAGGGTGTCGTCGGCCGACTGCGTAAAATTGGTGCCAATGATGTCCGTGAAGGTGCCGTCGCTGTTGTTGATGCGGATGTCGGTGGAGCTGAAGCTGACAGGCCCATTCTCGCCCGACTCGATCAGGCCGGACCACGGAACCTTGGCCTGGAGGGCCTGCTCACGCGCGATGAAGTTGCCGAAATCGCCGATCTGAAGGCCATTCAGACCAGTGATCGTTTGCATCACGTGGTTGCCGGTATTGTCACCGGTCGGGTTATCGACGAGCTGGATCGATCCGACCACACCGCCGGTGGGCAGACCCGTCCTCGCATCGTAGACAAAGCTGGCGTTGGCGGAGTTGAAGACCGTCGAGGTGAGTCCGTCTGCGTTGGGAATGATCCACTGCGACGAGGACGCCGTGGTTGCGGTCGCGAAGGGATCGATCTCGCGGTCCCAGTTCAGCGTGCCCTCGGCCGGCGCAATGTTGATGGTCGCGCTGGCGGTGTCGGAGAGCGCGGCCCCCCCGTTGCTGCCGTTATCGTCGATGGTCAACTTCAGCGTCTGCGACGAGAAGAAGCCCGGCGAAGCGGCGTTGTCGACATAGGAAATGGTGCCGGTGCTGGTGTTCAGCAGCGCGTTGATCTGCGCGATCGTGCCGGAGAAGGTGACGGAGCCGGAGCCGGAGCCGGTAATATTGGTCACGCCACTGTTGCCCGCGACAATCGTAATCGTGCCTTCGCTGACCGACAGGGTCACGGTCTCGCTCTGGCCGCCGTCGTCCGCGTCGCTGACGGAGAGCCCGGTGTTGACCAGGCTGATCGCCGTTCCCGAGGTCACGCTGTACTGCGCCGGGGCGGTCGCGACCGGCGCATCGTTGGTGCCGGTGACCGTGACCGAGATGGTCTGGGTGCTCACCTGACCGGATGCGTTCGTGACCTGGACCTGGAAGTTGTCCTGCTCCTGCTCGTTGGCGTGCAATGCCTTCACGCTCGGCAGGTCTGGATTCAGGACATAGTGCCAGGTGCCGTCCTGCGCGAGATCGAGCTGGCCGTAAGTCCCCATCAGGACCGAATCGGCCTGGGTCGATGACGTCGTCGTGGTCGCCGTGGAGAGTGCGTAGAACTGCGCCCTGGTCCAGTTCTCATTGTCGAAGATGTGGCCAACGGCTCCGAACGTGACGGGGCCGCCGTCCGCCACGCCATTATTCTCGAGCTGATAAGAGCCGACGATCACGCCGTTGTTGGCCGCGTCGTTCGACAACGACAGCAATATCTCGTTGTCGCCGTTCGGGTTGTTGATGGTGATCGACTGAAGGACGTCCGAAACTCCGGTCACGTAATTGTACTCGGTGAGCACGACGACAGCCTGGCCGTTGCCACCCTTGGCAACACCGATGTCGACGACTTCCGTTCCCGGCTGGTCGTTGGCCGGGTTGGCCGCGCTGGAGTTCCGGTCGGACAACCGGATTCCGTAGCGGGTGGTGGTGTCCGTTGGCGTGGTCAGGTCGAACAGCCCGCTGGCGGTGAAGGATTGACCGCTGCGCAGGCCGTCGGTCGGATCGTTCGTGTTGAAGCTGGTCCCGGTCAGCAGGGTCGTGAACTGACCGAAAACAGGATGACCGAAATTGTTTCCGACCCCGAGCGAAGGGCCGAGATAGCCTGCATTGCTTGCCTCGAGCAGCGCCTCGCCCGTGCCCTGCACATAGGTGCCGCTGCTGAAGTCGCTATAAGCGACGCCCGACGGCGCGGAGGCATGCTGGATGGCGGGCCCGGCCGGAGGCACGGTGCCGTTGAAGCTGTCGTCGATCACCGTGCCGCTGGTCTTGACGACACTGAACTCGTCGATGCCGAACTGGTAGTTCGAGCTGGCGGTGTAGTTGTGGCCGTTGGCGATGCTCCAGGTGTCGCCGCTACCCGGGTTCGATACCGTGAGCTGGCCGGTCGCATACCAGTTGCCGCCGTCGGCGACGGCTGCGGTCTGCACACCCTGATTGATGACCAGCCCGGTTTCGACGATTTCGGTGCCGCCGTGGCCGTCACCCTGCAGCGCGAAATTCGACGGGCTGTAGCCGCCGGAAAGCTGGATGCTTTGGTGTTCGTGTGCGTGCGCGCCGGTTGGCTGCCCATCCTTGTCGAGCACGGCCACGACATAGTTCAGCGTCAAAACGCCGTTGCTGTAGTTGAACGACGGGTCGTCGCCAGACGTGATGTCCGTGAAGTCGATGATATTGCCGCTGACGAAGCCGCTGACCACCGCATTCGACAGGTCGCTGTTGGAATCCACCGCCAGCATGTCGCCGGTCCCGGTGAACGAGATGGCGCCATTGACGGAAGTACCGACCAGCGTCAGCGTGGCCCCGCTCGCGATGGTGATCGACCCGGTATTCGTCACGGTAACGTCGTTCAGCGTGGCGCCGTTCTGCACATTCACGACGCCGGTGGATTCGATGTCCAGATTGCCGCCGGCGACGGTGGTACCATCTTTCAGCACCAGCGTCGGATCGCTGAAAGTCCCTGCGGCGCCGACCTGGATCGTCCCGTCATTACTGACCTGAACGTTGTCGAACGTCGCGCCGATGTCGTTGGTGCCGAACAGGACCGCGATCGTGTCGCCGGTTTCAACGAGCGAAATCGAGCCACCGGTGATGGTCGTGCCGTCCTCGAGAATGAGGGTCGAGCCCTGCGACTGCGGGCTGCCGATTTCGATGCCGTCGCCATTGTTGAGAACAGTCACGCCGTCCAGCGTGACGCCGCCATGGCTGCCGTTCTGCACATAAACTTCGCCGCTGTTTTCCATGTCCAGCGTGCTGTTGGCAATCGTAGTGCCGTCGGCCAGATTGAGGATGGCTCCGGCACCGTTCAGGTCGACCTGGATGGTGCCGAGATTGT
This sequence comes from uncultured Alphaproteobacteria bacterium, assembly GCA_963794775.1. GTDB lineage: Bacteria > Pseudomonadota > Alphaproteobacteria > Rhizobiales > Xanthobacteraceae > Bradyrhizobium. The sequence goes on from CAWCGA010000013.1 coordinate 106,722, forward strand.
CGACCGTGACGTGGTCGAACTGGGCGTCGAAGCTGTACTCGTTGTTGCCGCCCTGGCCTTCCGAACCAACCTCGACATCGACGATGCCCGCGCTTCCGATCGATAGCGTGCCGCCGGCGATGATCGTGCCGTCTTCCAGGGTCAGCGTCGCGGTTGGCAATTGACTTTGGTCGACCTGGATCACGCCGTCATTGGTCACGCTGACGTTGTCGAACGTCGCGCCGGGGCCGTTCGAACCGTGTTCGATCGCGAGCGTGTGGCCCGAAGTGACATTCATGATCTGATCGACAACGGCCACGCCGTCCTCGAGCGTGAGCGCCACGCCAGAGGGGTATGCGCCGTCGCCCACCTGGATCAGCAGACTCGTCGTCGTGTCGCCGTTGATGACCTGGTTTACGCTCCCATCGCCGGTGATCTGGCCGCCGCTGACGGTGGTGCCGTCGAAGACGATGACCGCGCTGTCGGTTCCGGCGATCGTCCCGACAGCATTGGTCCCGAACGACTGATCGACGGTGATCGCGTCGAACTCGAGCGTGGCGCCATAGCCGTCGGCCGAGATGGTGCCGGTGTTCTGGATGAAGCCTGCCGAGAATTCGGCCGTCGCGGTACCGGTGTTGGTGCCCAGGACGGAGATGATGTTGCTGTTCTGGAGATCGTCCGCGAAAGTGGCCGACGCGGTGGCGTTGCCGCCGGCCTCAACCGTGATTGTGCCGTTGTTCTGGACCTGGCTCTCGAACACCGCGGAGGCAACGCCGCCTTCGTCGACGTCGGATGCATAGATCGTGATATTGCCGCTGTTCTGTACGGTCCCCTGAATATCAACGTGGATCTCGGTGCTGACCTGGTTGCCGTCATCCGAGAAATTCTGGTTCTCGATGTTGATGTGGCCGGTATTCGACAGGGCGGCGCGGTTGCCATCGGCATTGAAGGCACCGGTGATCGTGAAGGTGCGGCTGTCGCCCCAGAAATTGGTGATGTCGAGGATCGGTCCGGACGCCTGGCCGGACAACGCCGCCGCGGACGACACCACGTGAAGCTGGGTAATCGATTGATCGGCATCGAACTGGCCGAGATCGTCGTTCACCGTGGCGTCCTCGATCAGGACGGTGTCCGCCGGTCCCGGCGCTTGGCCGAGGCTCCAATTGCCGCCGGTATTCCAGTTGCTGCTATGGGCGTGGCCGTTCCACACGTCCCAGCCCGACGGCACCGCGACATCGATGGTTGAGGTCGCCTGGGCGGTGTCGCCATTGCTGGCATTGACGGTCACGACGAAGGTCGCGCCCGCGCCGTTCGCGTCCCACGTCGCGAAGGTCAGATGGCTGAGCACGTTCTCGTAGTCGGCAAGCGACGCGGTCCCTGTGAGCAGGTAACCACCCGTAGTCTGGTCGGCGGCGATCGTGATGCCGAAAGGATTGCCGAAGACATCGGCGCCTTCGCTGGCAATCGCCGAGCCGTTGCTGTTGACGTTCCAGGTCACCGTCGCGCTGTCGATCGTGGTCGAAGCGGAATCGCTGATCTGAATGAACGGGAAGACCTGATGCTGGACACCATCCGGCGCAATGGTCAGCGTCATGGGACCAGTGGCCGCCGACCAGCTGCCGCTGCTGTGGCCATCGCTGTTGATCTGCAGATTGCCCGCGCTGCCCTTGGTGTCGGTGACCGTGGCGCCGCTGCCGTCATTGAGTGGATAATAGGCGACGAGGCCGGACTCGCTGCCGGTGAGCGCGTTGAAATCGGTGCCCTGAAGCTGCGACTGCGTCAGCGCGGTGTTCCAGACGCTGACGTGCGTGATCGAGCCGGTGAAGCCTTCACTGTTGAAGGAGCCGTCGACCGTCGCGCCGGCGACCTGCATGTAGTCATTGTAGTAAACGCCGGGAATGCCGTTGACATCCTCGGATGCCGAGGAGAATTCCAGGACGCCGTCGACATAGAGCGTGAACTGGCCGTTGGTGTGCGCCAGCGCGATATTGTGCCACTGCCCGGAGTTCGATCGCGATTCCCGTGTCGACGCCCGCGATGCCGCCGGTCTGGATCTCGAGATCGAGCTGGCCACTCGCGGTCACCTTGCCGCAGACACCGAAGCCTGCGTCCGACGTGCTGCCATTGTAGAACAGCAACTGGCTGTCGCCGGGGTTGCCCTGACCGTCCCAGTTGACCGAGCCGACCAGTGTAACCCCTGTGCCGTCCCCGGTGTTGCCGACATTCGTGGTCGCCACCTGACCGACGGCCATTTCGTGCCCGTCGAAATTGAAGGCGGCCGGGCCGAGCGTGACCGTCGCGGAAGAAGGCACCTCGCTGATCAGCGTGCCGCCATTGCCGTCGGTGCCAACGTTGAACAGCGTGTTGGCCGACAATCCGCTCAGCTTCAGCGAGGCGAGCTGGGTGCCGTTGCCGTCCTCGATGACCAGCGTCGCGCCGTCGAACGAATAGTTGGTGCCGTTGTCGATGCCCGTGAGATCGATGGAATCGCCAGCGGCGAATCCGGTGATGGTCGCCTTGACATTGCCCGACGGCGACACCGAATGGATCACCGAGCCCTCGATGATGAGCTTTTCGTTGGTCCCGTCGTTGTTGAACTGGATGGTCTGGTTGTGGATCGAGGCCGTGCCGTCGAGACCCGCATCGATCTTCAGCGTAGCGTTGTCGCCCTCGATTTCCAGCAGACCGACGGGGTCGATCGCGCCCGGTACCTGCGCGTCGATGGCCGCGTTGATCTCCAGGATACCGTTCTCGGCGATGATGGCGCCGTCATTGTGCAAGGCAAAGGTGCTGTCGCCATTCGGCGGCGTCGAGATGACGCCGGAGCCCTCGATGGTGCCGCTCTGCTCGACCGTCAGCCCGTGGGCGCTCAGCGCACCTTCGCTGAGGCTGACGCCGCCGGCAACGTCGAGCCCACCGTTCGCGATATCGGCGAAACTCGCGTCATTGAGTTGCAGGCTGCCATGGTTCGCGATCTCGCGCAGTGAATCCTGCAATCCAGTGGTGTTGGACGTGATCTCCCACTCACCGCCCGAGACGATAACGGTGGCATCGAGCGTGGTGATGGCATTGCCATACTGGAAGTTGATCTGGCCATTGCCGCTGACGACATAGTAGCCGCCGGTCAGCACCGCGCCCTCGTCGAAGACCTGGTCGGTCGCGAGGTTTGTGATGCTGTCGACTTTCAGCGTACCGTTGGCTTCGGCGCTCAGGGTGCCGTCATTGGTGAACGACCCTGCGTTGATCTCGAGCGTGCCGCCCGTGTCGCTATAGGCCTCGATGGTGCCGCCGCCGTCATTCTTCAGCGTCAGGTTGCCGGTGCCGATGGTGCCGGTGCCGACGATGACCTGGTCGACGAGTTCGAGCGACAGACCCGTGCTGCCTTTGACGATCTGGTTGCCGGCGAGATGGATCGAACCGCCGCCGTCTAGCGACGCGCTGCCTTCGATGGAAACCGAAGCACCATCGCGCAACGTGATTGCGCCGCTGTTGTCGATATTCCCGATCAGCGACAACGTCACGCCATCCTCGACCGATACGCCGGTCTCGTCGGTGATTTTGAACGATGCCCCGTGGCCGTTGAAGGTGGAGTCGTCAGTGACCTTGAAGCTGCCGCCATTGGCCGACAGCGTGCCGCCGTTGATTTGGGCCTCGATGTCGATCTCCGAACCGGAACCATCGGCCAGGATCAGACCGTTGTTGTCGATGATGCCTTCGAGTTGAAGCGTCGCGCCCAACTCGACATTTACCTGCGTGGCGGCGGCGATGACGAAGCTGCCCGAACCTCCGGCAGAAAGAGAACCGGTGAAAGCGGTGATGGCGCCCGATCCCTCGACGAGGAAGCCGCCGCCGAAGTCACTGCTGGCGTCGTGCAGTTCGACGTTCGTGAGCGACACGCCGTTGAAATGGACGGTCGAGTGGTCATCCGACATGATTTGGCCGAGAGTGACCGTCGTGCCGTTGAAATAGAGGTCTGCGCCGTCGAACGTTCCGATCGTGCCGTGGGTATTGTCGACGGTCACCCCACCGAACGTGAGGACCGCGCCACCGTTGCCATCGACCATGATGGTGCCGCTGTTCTGGACAGGCCCCGACATCGTCACCGAGATGCCAGCGCCCGAGCCGTCGGCAACGACTTTGATCAGGCCGGAATTCTGCAGGGCCGCCGCCGATGTTCCGTCGCCGGTGACGGCGAATGAAAGATCATCACCGGAGCTGAGCAGATCGAGCTCCGCGCCTGACGACATCAGATGAAGGGTAGCGACCGACTGATCGCTGTCACCCGCGCTGAGATCGTCCGTCACCTTGACGGGATCGTTGATGTAGACATTGTCCGACGGAATCGGCGCGCGGCCGAGATTCCAGTTGCCGTCGGTGTTCCAGTCGCCGCCGCTGGCGATCCATACTTCATTGGTAGAGGTAATGTTCACCGTGACGCTGGCGTGGCCGGTTTGCGCGCCGCCGGAGCCCTGCGAGCCGTCGTTTGCGTCGTTGAAGGCGTAATCGATGGTGACGCTGGCCGGCGGATCGTCGCTGGTGTTGGTGTAGGTGATGCTCTGGAGGATCTTGTCGACCCGCGTCTCGTTCAGGCTCGTCGGACCGAAATCGATGGTCAGCGTACCGCCGGAATTGGTGAAGGTCGCGATCGTGTTGCCGTTCGAAATCAGCGCATTGCCGCTGACCGTGAAGAAGCCGTTGGGATCGTTGGTGAGGCCGAACGAATCGTCCGCGCTGGCGCCGCCTTGACGCGACAAGGTCAGGCTGGTGCCCGCCCAGTTCTCGAAGCCCTGGGACGGGTGCTCGATCTCCGGATCGTACACGGTGGCATTGCGGTCGCTGTCGAGCAGCGAGGGAAGACCCTGCGTGTTTGCCGCCGCCGGGCCGAGATTGCTGAATTGCGGCGCGTCGTCCACCGAATTGATGGTCTGGTGGAGGCCTAGCAGGTTGCTGATGGCCGTCGTGCCCCCGAAATCCTGGGCAATCGTGACCGCACCGGCATTTGTCGTGAACTGGCCGCTGTAGCTGTTGTCGATGACAGCGACGGTGAGGTCCGCCGTGCCGTGGTAATCCTGAACCGGGACGAACTCCAGCAGTGCGGACGAATCCAGGACGAGGAAGCTATTCGACGGACCGAGCGCGCTGATCGAGTGCCAGCTCGTGCCCGAATTGACCGAGTACTCCCAGCTCCCTACCGTCGCGGGATTCGGGCCGCTGGTGAGACTGATGGCGAGCCCGCTGAGATGGGAGCCCGGGTCCTGATCCTGGAAATGGCTGCCGAAGATCTGCGAGACCGTCGCTTGCGACGGCGTCGTATCCTCGTCGAAGGCCGGCATGTTGAATTGGGTGATGTCGGTCGTCGGCGCGTGGTTGTTTGGCGCGACATTGAAGGTCACCGTCGCGTTCGAGGTCAGCGTGCCCTCGGAGATCGTGTAGGTGAAGCTGTCCTGGCCGCTGAAATTGCTGGCGGGCGTATAGTCGATGACGTTGCCGTTCAGCGTGACGGTGCCGCCATTGGCGCTGTGGTGATTGGCGTCGCCGACCGAGGTGACGGTGATGGTGTTGCCCAGCGAGTCGGTGTCGTTGGCGAGCAGCACCGAGGTCGCGATCGTGGTGCCGCTGTTTTCGGTAAAGGTCGGCTGGTCCGTGATGGTGTCGTTGGTCGCGGTCAGCTTGTCGACCGCAACCGTGAGATCGGTGTTGGTGAAGGTGTGGACATCGCTGACCTGCCCGGTCGGGCTCGGCAGCGTCGCCGTGTCGGTGACGGTGGCATCGACATGCAACTTGAAGGTACCGCCGAAATTCGCGGGCGTCGTGATGGTGAGCGGGTTGCCGTTCAGGGTCGCGATATCGCCGGAGTTGATCAGCCACTGCGCGCTGTTGTTGGGATCAACGTGCCCCGCGTTGAACGTCGAGCCGGCCGGGAAGTTCGAGATCGCGAGCGACGACAGCGTCTCCGAGCCGTCGGTGTCGGTCAGGCCGGTGAAGCCGGTCAGCGCGATCGGGGTGCCGGCGTTGCCGGTGTAGGCGTTGGAAACGGTGACATCGCTGATCGTCGCCGTATGCATCGCGTCGTTGTCTTCGCGGTTGCTGAACTCGACGAGATTGCCGGCCTGATAATTGGTGAAATGCTCGGTGTCGGAAATGACGACCTGTCCGGTCGCATGATCGGTCACCGTCAAGGTTTGCGTTGAACCATTGTCGGTGATGGTGGCGTCGTATTCTGTATCGAGGCTGAAGCCGGCGTTGAGATTTACGTTCTGGCCAGTCGCATTGTTGGTAATGATGACGCCATTGCCCCACCAGAGCATGAACGAGAGGCCATTGGCGGGCGCTCCGAAGGACGGATCGATCGTACCGTCGGTGCCGTCGGTGACGGCAACATAACCACCGCCTGCATCGAAGGTGAAGCTCAGCGAAATGCTGAGCGGAGTAGACGCCGTCGGCGTGAAGCCCGCAACCGTATCCAGATAGCCGTGATCGTGCAGCACGACGCCGTTGCTGGTGGGCGTCACCGACGAGTCATTGTCGCCGGTCTGCTGGATGGTCGGCAGCACGACATTCCACTTGCTCGCGTCGATGCTGCTGCCGGTCAGGCTGTCGGACACGTAGTTGACATGCAGTCCGGCCACCACGGGCGCATCCGCCACCGGGCTGACCCCGATCGCGATGTCCTTGGTCGTCGTCAGCGCGGCGCCTTGCACCTGGTCGTCGAGCGACAGTTGCAGATCGTCGGTGCCGGAGAAGTTCGAGAGCCCCTGGTAGCTCAGCGTCGCCAGCGCGTTGTTGATATCGGCAAGCGAGCCGGTCAGCGTCAACTGGCCGTCGCTGCCGTCGAAATCGCCGGTCAGATTGGTGTGTGTAGAGACCGCGAGCGTGCCGTTGTCGACATGCAGGACAAGTTGCTCGGGACCGCTATTGGTGTCGGGATCGGACACGCTGAGGCCGCTAATCGAGGCCTGCGTATCCTCGGTGGCTGCGATCGTCGCAGCGCCGCCGTAGGTGATCACCGGCGCGTCGTTGGTGCCATGAATCGTGACCGTGATCGGCTGGGTCGCCGACACGTTCTGGCTGTCCGTCACCGTCGCGGTGTAGGTCAGCGTCAGCGTCTCGCCCTGGGCGAGGAAGTCGAACTTGCTGTCGGCGACGTCATACGACCAGCTCGCCGAGCCGTTGTTGGCATTGCCGGCGGCCGGCGTGATGGTCAGCGCCGCCTCGAGGTCCGTCTGCTGCGGGGCCGTCAGCGTCAGGTCGGTGGTGCCGTCGGCAGCCTTGTAGGTGTAGCTCGCGAACGGCGCGGTCACCGTCGAGTGGTCGGTCAGGTCGACGTCGGTGAAGCTGATCGTGCCGCCGGCATGTTCCGTCGTCGCGTCACCCTCGTGGAAGGAGCCGCTGGTCGCCGTCGTGATCTGCGGCGCGTCCTCGGCGCCGGTGATGGTGACCGCGATCTGCGCCGTGTCGGACTGGTTGAAATTGTCGGTAACCGTGATCGCCGCCTTGACGACAACCACCTGGCCTTCGCCCAGGAAATCGAGCGCGCTGTCGGCGATCGAATAGGACCAGCCGACGCTGCCGTTGTTGTGGGTGGCGTTAGCGGCGTTCGGCGTGATGGTCAGCGCGCTTTTCAGCGCGTTGATCTGGCCTGCCGTCAGCGTCCCGGTCAGATCGTTGCCGTTGGCATCGACCACGCTCAGCACGCTCTGCACCGTCGAGCGGTCGGTCAGATCGGCGTCGGTGAAATGAATCGTGCCGCTCGCCGCCGGCGTCGGATCGGTCACCGAAGACGCCGCATCAGTCGTGTGGGCGCGCTCGGAGACGGTGGCCGTCTCGGTCTTGTCGACCGCCGCGACGACCGGCGCGTCGTCGGTCGCCTTGAGCGTGATCAGCGTGCCGTCAGTGCCGTCGTCGCTGCCGGCGAAATGCGCGTTGCCAAAGCCGGTGCCGATGTTCAGCGCAACCGAATCGCCATTGTCGTCGGTGACCGTGAGCACGCCGCTGGTGCCGTTGTAGGTCGCGGTCGCGCTGGCATAGTCGATCGCCTGCAGATCGATTTTATCGGTTGCGACAAAGCCGTGAATGTTCCCGGTGACGGACCAACCGCTCGTGACGATCAGCTCGCCGCCGGCGCCGTTGAAGGTGATGTCCTGGGCGTCGACCGCGGGGGACTGACCGTGGAAGGTCATCAGCTTGAGCGTGGCGCCGGCGTCGATCTTCTGGGAGCCGCTGCCCGAGATCGAATCGGACAACGTCAGCCATCCGTTGGCCGAAACCTCGATCATCCCATCGTTTATGATGGTCGCCCCGACAAAGTTGGCGTTGGCAATGGTGCCGCCGTACGCGATCAGTTTGCCGGCATTATCGACCGTGCCGCTATAGATCGAGGAGGTGTAAAGATCGAGCTCCGAGGCGCTGTCGATCCACACCGTGCCGTTGTGGACGACGTTCTGATCATCCGTCACAAAATTGTAGACGATCATATCGGACAGGCTCAGCGTGCCGCCGGTGATCGCTTCCAGCGTACCGCTGTTGTTGATGGTGAGCGGAGACGCTGGATCGATGGTCAGCGTGCCACCGGTCGCTTCGATCGTGCCGTAATTGTTGATGTTGGCGCCGCTGATCAGGTTCGTGCCCGACGTGCCGTTGATCACACCGCCGGCTTCGTTGGTGATGGTCAGGCCGCTCGCATCGGAAATCGCGGCCGACGCCAAGTTGATGATGCCGCTGTTGTCGATCGAGCTCGACGCGCCGAACGTGCTGGTGCCGACCGCGTTCCAGGTCGCGCCAGCCTCGTTGGTGAAGGTGGTGGCGGCCGCGGTTATCGAGCCGTCGATCACGCCGTGCGTGACGGTCTGACCGACCGTCAATGTGTTGTTGTTGATGACGAGGTCGCCGACGGTCTCGTCGATGGCCACAGCGGTCGAGCCGGTCGAGCCAATGATTCCGGTGTTGGTGATCGTGGCGGTGCCGGTCGCATTCCCGTCAATGAGGATCGCCGCGTACGATCCGGTTGCGGTCACCGACCCGGTGTTGTTGATCGTGCTCGAGCCGGTCGCGCCCGGGAAATTCTGGTGAACACGGAGGCCAACAAAGCCGTCGGCCGAGAGCGTGCCGTCGTTGGTCACCGTCGCCGTGCCGGCTCCGAATGTGTCGACCAGGATGGCAAGCTCGGCGGTTACAATGCCCTCATTGGTGACCTCGACGTTTCCGCCGCCCCCGCCCGCCGCGAGGATGCCCGTTCCGGTCAAGGCGGTGATCGACGAGGTAGTTCCGGTCGTGACTTCGGTGTCGCCGAGGCTCGAATTATTTGCCGTGATGCCGTAGCCGGCGTCGGCGGTGATCGTCGCGTTGCTTTGGACGTAGATATTGCCCGTGGCACCGGCATTGCTGTCAAAGGTTGCCCGGATGCCGGCTGGATTACCTCCGTTTTGCGATGCAGATCCCGAATGGATCGTGCCGTTGGCGATCACCGTGACGGCGTTGACCGTGCCCACCGGAAGCGACGCCGCCTGATTGCTGGCATACAGGCCGGTGCTGGCGGAATTGATGACATCGCCGGCTGAGGTCGAAACAGTGACGGTGCCGTTGCCCGAGTTGACGGCACTGACGGCAACGCCGGTGGTACCCGTGATCGAGCTGTTCGTGCCGACCGTCACCGTGACGTCGCCGGAGACTCCTGCCTGATGGCTGGCCGCAATGCCCTGGTCGCCGGAAATCGTGTCGTGGGCGCCGACGACCACCGAAATGTCGCCATTGGCCGAGCTGTTGGCGACGATGCCGGTATTCGCCGTGCCCGTGATCGTTGTGGTGTCACCGACGGTGACCGTGACGTCGCCGCTGCCCGAAATCAGATGATTTGCGAAAATGCCGGTCTGTCCGCCGGTCACGCTCGCGTTTGCACCGGCGTTCACCGTGACGTCGCCGGTCCCGCCGCCATTCGACGTCGCCGCGATGCCGGTATTGGCTGCGCTGATGCTGGTGCCGTCCTCGTCGTTGACGGTGACGTCGCCATTGCCCCAGTTGAAGGCGTTGATGCCGGCGTTGCCCAGCGCCGTGATATCCGCGTAATTGTTGACAGTGACATCGCCGTTGATGGCGAGATCCGGCACTGAGGAGCCGTTGGTCACCCCGGAATATCCGGCGGCGATGCCGGCGCTGTTGGCGACACTTGCGCCGGAATTGATCGTTCCGTGAGCGTTGACGGTAATGCTGCTGGTGGCCAATGGGTCGATGGCCGCCGCGCCGTTGACTGCCAGGATACCGTAGCTTCCGGCCTTGACGATATCGCCGTCCGCCATGTTGACGGCGATACTGCCTGATCCGTTTGACGAAGCCTCGATCCCGTAGTTCGACTGGCTGGTCGCAGACGGCGTGACGGTCGAGATCGTGAGATTCGCGGCGACGTTGACCGTGACGTCGCCCGTGCCGCCGCTCAACTGGTACGCCGCAATTCCGGTTTGCGCCGAGACGATCGTCCCGGCGTTGTCGTTCACCGTGACGTCGCCGTTACCGAAATTGTAGGCGTCGATGCCATAGCCGGCTGCCGCCGTGATGTTGGCGTAGTTGTTGACGGTGACGGTGCCGTTGACGTTCGGATTGGCGACCAGCGGCGAGCCAATGTCGACACCCGTGAACCCGGCCTGGATGCCGGCAGGCAGCTGCCCGAACAGATTACTGGTGCTGCCGGAGGTGATCGACCCGTGTGCGGTTACCGTAACCGTGCTCTGTGCAGCGCCCGGAACCACGGCATCGAGATTGACGGCGCTGATGCCGGAGCTGCCGGAATTGATGACGGCGTTGGCGTCGGTCGTGACCGAGACATCGCCGCTGCCCCAAGTCGCGGCACGGATGCCATATTCCGACGTGCCGGTGATGGCCTTGTCGGCCTCGACGGTGATCGTGCCGTTGCCCTTGGTCAGAGCCTCGATGCCGTAGGTGCCGCCTGAGACGCCGTCACTCGCGGTGACGCTGATATTGCCGTTGTTGGCGGCGTTGAGGTTGGTGGCGAGGATGCCGTCCGATATGGCGCCCCCGCCGGTCACTTTGCCGGTGGCATTGACGGTGATCTTGCCGGAACCCACCGCGGTGTCCTCGGCCACGATGCCGCTGCCGGCAGAACCCGTGACATCGCCCGTGGGCGAGACGGTGATGTCGCCGACGCCGTTCTGGACCACAGCGATGCCGGTGGCTCCGCCAGTCACCGTGCCCGACGTCGAGATCGTCACGACAGCCGGTGCGCCAACCGTTCCGCCAGCCGCGTTGAAGTCGATCGCATCGGCGCCACCCGCGTTGATGTTGGCCGCGCCAGTGATGGTGAAATTGCCGCCGCCTGAGGAATTACCGGTGATGGTGCCGGTGAAGCTGTTGTCGAGTTGCAGCTTGCCGGTGCCGCCCTCGAAGGTCACGGTCTGGGCGGTGTCGGAGCTGCCGATCTCCAGCGTCGTGCCGGCATCGATCTTCAAGGTGCCGACGCCCGTCAGGGTGCCCGAGAGGTCGAGCGAGCCGGACTGGACCTCGATGGTGCCGCCGGTGTTGTCGACCTTTCCGGAGATCGTGTCGTTGCCAAGGATATTGATGAGCGTGCCGGAATTGTTCAGCTGACTGCTGCCGGTGACGTTCGTGCCGGAGAGATCCAGGGTCGCCCCGCCGTCCACCTTGAGGATGCCGCCGCTCGTGACATCGACGTTGACGCCCGTCAGCGTCACCACGCCGGCCGACATTTCGAGCGTCCCGACGTTCCCGATATTGATCGTCCCATCCGTGACGGAGGTGCCGTCGCTGACGATCAGCTTGGCCGAAGCCGGCACACCGCCGTCGACGTTCATCGTGCCGCCGCCGGTGACGGTGACATTGTCGAGCGTCGCGCCGGTCGACTGCTCGATATTGACGATGCCGAGGTTGACGAGCTTGCCGTTCGTGATCGACGAAGTGTCCTGCAGTGTCAGCGTGCCGGTGGATTCGACCGTCAGCCCGCTCGTCGCATTGGCGTTGGTGATCGCCGTGATGTTCAGCAGCGTCAGCGCACCGGTGACATCGATCGCGTTGGCGGCGCCGGTGTTGGAGACGGTCTCGCCGCTGAAGGCGTTGTTCGAGCCGGAGACTTGCACCTGATTGGTGTTGGTCAGCTTGCCGTTCGACAGCGCGGCCGTCGATCCCGACAGCACCAACGTGCCCTTGTTGATGACTTGACCGCTGGAGATCGACGAGGTGTCGGCCAGCGTCAGCTTGCCGGTGCCTTCGATAGTCTCGCCCGAGGTCGCATCCTGATTGGCGATCGTCGTTCCGGTCTGCGCCGTCAGCGTGCCTGTGACGTCGATCGCGCTCGCCGTGCCCGTGTTGAGCACCTGCTCGCCGGTCAGGGCATTGTTCGAACCGGTCACATTGACCTGGTTGGTGTTGGTCAGCTTGCCGCTCGACAGCGACGCCGTCGAACCCGACAGGATTAGCGTGCCTGCGTTGGTGACCTGACCGCCGGAGATCGACGAGGTGTCGGCCAGCGTCAGCTTGCCGCCGCTCTCGATGGTCTCGCCGGAGGTCGTGTTCTGGTTGGCGATCGTCGTCCCGGTCTGCGCCGTCAGCGCGCCTGTGATGTCGATCGCGCTCGCCGTGCCCGTGTTGAGCACCTGCTCGGCGGTCAAAGTGTTGGCGCTACCGGTGACGTTGACCTGATTGGTGTTGGTCAGCTTGCCGCTCGATAGCGAGGCCGTCGATCCCGATAGCACCAGCGTGCCCGCGTTGGTGACCTGGCCGCCGGAGATCGAGGAGGTGTCGGCCAGCGTCAGCTTGCCGCCGCTTTCGATGGTCTCGCCCGACGTCGTGTTCTGGTTGGCGATCGTCGTTCCGGTCTGCGCCGTCAGCGTGCCTGTGATGTCGATCGCGCTCGCCGTGCCGGTGTTGAGCACCTGCTCGCCGGTCAGGGCATTGTTCGAACCGGTCACATTGACCTGGTTGGTGTTGGTCAGCTTGCCGCTCGACAGCGACGCCGTCGAACCCGACAGGATTAGGGTGCCTGCGTTGGTGACCTGACCGCCGCTAACCGACGAGGTGTCGGCCAGCGTCAGCTTGGCGCCGCTCTCGATTGTCTCGCCCGACGTCGTATCCTGGTTGGCGATCGTCGTCCCGGTCTGCGCTGTCAGCGTGCCCGTGATGTCGATCGCGCTCGCCGTTCCGGTGTTGAGCACCTGCTCGCCGGTCAACGTGTTAGCGCTGCCGGTGACGTTGACCTGATTGGTGTTGGTCAGCTTGCCGCTCGACAGAGAGACCGTCGTGCCCGACAGCACCAGCGTGCCCTTGTTGGTGACCTGGCCGCCGGAGATCGACGAGGTATCCGCCAGCGTCAGCTTGCCGCCGCTCTCGATGGTCTCGCCCGATGTCGTGTTCTGGTTGGCAATCGTTGTCCCGGTCTGCGCCGTCAGCGTGCCGCTGATGTCGATCGCCGAGGCCGTGCCGGTGTTTAACACCTGCTCGCCGGTCAGGCTGTTATTGCTGCCGGAGACGGTGACCGAGCCGGTGTTGGTCAGCTTGCCGCTCGACAGCGCGGCCGTCGATCCGGACAGCACCAGCGTGCCTGCGTTGGTGACCTGGCCGTTCGAGATCGACGAGGTGTCGGCCAGCGTCAGCTTGCCGCCGCTCTCCACCGTCTCGCCCGACGTCGCATTCTGGTTGGTGATCGCCGTCCCGGTCTGCGCCGTCAACGTGCCCGTGATGTCGATCGCCGAGGCCGTCCCGGTATTGAGCACCTGTTCGCCGGTCAACGCATTGTTCGAACCTGTGACATTGATCTGACCGGTGTTGGTCAGCTTGCCGCTCGACAGCGAGGCCGTCGAACCCGACAGCACCAGCGTGCCCTTGTTGGTGACCTGACCGCCGCTGACCGAAGAGGTATCGGCCAGCGTCAGCTTGCCGGTGCTCTCGATCGTCGCGCCGCTCGTCGCGTCCTGGTTGGCGATCGTCGTCCCGGTCTGCGCCGTCAGCGTGCCCGTGATGTCGATCGCAGACGCCGTACCGGTGTTGAGCACCTGTTCGGCGGTGAGGGCATTGTTCGCGCCGGTGACATTGACCTGGTTGGTGTTGGTCAGTTGGCCGCTCGACAGCGAGGCTGTCGTCCCAGACAGCACCAGCGTGCCCTTGTTGGTGACTTGGCCACCGGCGATCGAAGACGTGTCGGCCAGCGTCAGCGTGGCGCCGCTTTCGACCGTCTCGCCGCTCGACGTCGTGGTGTTTGTGATCGTCGTGCCGCTCTTCGCCGTCAGCGCACCGGTGATGTCGATCGCGCTGGTGCTGCCGGTGTTGGAGACGGTCTCGCCGCTGAACGTATTGTTCAGGCCGGTGACGTTGACCTGTCCGTTATTGACCAGCGCACCGGCGGTCAGAGCGTTGCCGCCGGTGAGGTCGAGCTCGCCGCCGCTATTGACCGTGACGGCGCCTCCGGTGACGCCGCCAAAGACGGGCGTAACGGGATTGGTATCGGTGCCGAGGACCAGCTTCGTGCCGGAGTCGACCTGGATGTTGCCGCTGCTGCCGTTCGCGGAGTTCGTGACATTGACGTCCAGGTTGAGCGTGCCGCCCTGCAGCTCGATCGTGCCGGAATTGGTGACGCTGGCGAGGCCCTGAATATCGCCGCCCTGCCCGATCTTGATCGTGCCGGAATTGGTGACGATGCCCTTGTTGACGTGCGTGACCGGATTGGTGGCGTCGTCCAGAAGTTCGAGCCTGGTGCCGACGTTGATCGTGCCGGAATTGTTGAGAACCGAGTCGGCGCTCAGGTCGAACTCGGTGCCGATGGTCAGCGACGCGCCACCGTCGACCTCGAGCACCGGCGGAACGTTGCTGCCCGGCGAGACGACGAAATCGTTCATCACCACCGAATGGGCGACAGCATTGGTCCCGGCGGTGATCGTCGCCGGATAGGCGGGCGTCTTCGGGTGCAGCTGGTCGGTGACGATGATGGCGTCATCGCCCGAGGTTGGCGCCTTGCCGGTTCCCCAGTTCGCACCGGTGGTCCAGTTGTTGTCGTTCCCGTCGCCGACGGTATGCACCCAGACGGTCGCGGCGGCATTGGTGCCGGTGATGTCGACCTCGACGATCTGGGTGTCGGTCGAGCCTTGCTCGTCCGTCACCTCGATCGTGTAGAAAAGCTTGAGCGTTTCGCCCGCCGGAATGAAGTCGGCGAGGAAGACGGGAAGGTTCTCGAGCTGCCAGCTGATCTGGCCGTTGCCGGTCCCGGTGCTGTCGGTCGAGACATTCACGTCGAGGGCCTGCGCGAACACGGACATCGGGCCCGGCGCCAGCGCCTCCAGCCCGGTCAGGTCCAGCGTGCCGTTGGGCCCGGCCAGAGACGCCGAGGTCAGGACGCCTTTCTGGATCGGATCGTAACGGTGGGGGTCCGTCGGATTCGCGTTCGAATTGAGGTTCGGATCCTTGTTCGGATCGACGATCCAATGCGTATCGGTCAGATCGGGGTCTTTGAAAGTGAAGATGCCGCTGGTCGCGTCAGGAGACACCAGCGTGCCGCCCTTGGTGGACGTGCCGGCGGCGAAGTGGATCAGCTGAGGCTGTGTATCGGTGGTAATGATCGGCTGGTCGTTGGTGCCGATGATCGTGAACGTGACCTGTGCGGTGGTGATTTCCGGGGCAGGTCCGTAATTGGTGTTCACCGTGATCGTATAGGTCAGCGTCAACTCCTCGCCGGCCGCGAGGAAGTCGAAATTCTTGTCCGCGAGGCTATAGAGGACCTCGGTCGAGCCGTTGTTGGTGTTGCCTGGGCTCGGCGTCAGGACCAGCGCGATTTCAGTTGCCGCAATGTCGGTCTGTTGCAGCCCCGACAGCGCCGCCGTGACGTCATGGCCGCTCGCGTTCTTGTAGCTGAAGGTATTGAAATCGGCCTTCACCGTCGGCGTGTCGCCCACATTGGTGTCCGAGAACACCACCGTGGTTTTCATCTGATCCAGATTGCCGACGTTGGTCTTGTTGGGAATCTCGGCAACGAAGAAGGCGATTCCGGTGGTGACGATCGGCGCGCCGGGGTTGTGCTGCGTGCCTTGACCAGTCGGACCATTGTTGGTGCCCGACTTGTCCGTCGAGTTCTGGCTGGTGCCCTGAACGGTCTGCTGGTTCTGCGTATTGTCCGCATATTTGAGCTGAGCGGTCGTGCTATCGGGGCTCGAACTGCCGACCGTGGTCGTCGTCTTGGTGGTGGTGTTGTCGGTGAACTTCTGTGAGAAGACGTCCTGGATCAGCTGCTGCATCTGCGGCGACAGCGGATTCTGGGTCTGGCTGATGATGCCGTTGTTGATGTTGATCTGCTGGCCGGCCTGATTGACGATGGCGAGCGGCTGCAGCGTGTTCTTGTCGAACAGGATGTAGGAACCGGTGGTGCCGTCGGGTTCGACCAGCACCTGGAAGCTGGCGTTTGCCGAGGAGAAGTCGATCTCGACCAGCACCGCGGTGCCGCGGATACCCATGGTCGCAACCGGCGTGTCGATCTTCATGTCGCCGTGCTTGGCAGTCTCGCCGGCGACGAAGGTGATGGTGCCCGCGACCAGGCTCATCAGCGACGAGTTGTTCGACCCGTTGGGGTCGTAGACCATCTCGTTCAGCACCATCCTGGCATTCGACGACAGGCCGAACACGGTGCCGTCGATGAAGGTGATGCCGACAGTCGAGCTGGAGCCGGTCTGGACGACGTCGCCCTTTTCGACGTTGTCGCCATTGTTGAGAATGATGGAGACGCCGTTGCGGATGACGGTCGCGCTGCCGGCGAGCTTGGTGACGTGACCGATCACGGCGCTGGCGGCCGCAGCCGCACCGCCGGCCTGGGCGATCTCGACATGGCCGGTCAACGCATCGACCAGAGCACCGGTCAGATGCGCGCCGTCGGGTGCGGCAAGCGCCTTGTGCTTCTCGCCCTTGAAGTAGTCGTGCAGGACCAGCTCGTGGTCGTCCCTGGACAGCACCAGGTCGACGCCGGAGCGCTTGAAGTCGGCATTGAACAGGAAGTTGCCGTCGGGAATGACGATCGAATCCGCCGGCGCATGCACCTGGCCGGGATTCAGATGGACGAAATGGGAATGACTCCCCGGGCCGTCAGAGGAAATCGCGCCGTCAAATTTGCCAGCGTAATTCAAAGGGCCACCACTATTGGTTAATATTTATTTAATAATCTACCTTCAAAGCTTGCATATCATTGAAATGCGCATTGCGAAACCATCCGTAGCTTGTGTGACGCACTGCGCAGAGACAGAAGAGCCTAGATTCTTCGTGGCGAAATCATGGCGACCCGAAGTATTTAATCTAGTCCACGCCAGTCATTCGGCTTCATCGGCAAGAGATTCGAGGCCGTTCAACGTAATCCCAAGTATTGATTGGGTATCGATACTTGGGTGATCTGTTGCCCATGTTGCTGCGCATGATCCTGCGCCTTTTTCAGAGCTAATTCTGTGATCCAAATAACAAAACGGCCAAATTGCATCGAATTAGCCATATCCAGCGGAAATCTGCGCCAATTCAACCCGAACGGGAAATTTCAGCACCCGCGTGGAACCTCGCCTCTTCCGTCCCGAGCACGCCTCATCTAGCCGGAACGGCCGATCGCTAAAATTGTCTGCAATCAGGCGAGGGCCATTTCAGCCTGTTTCGAGCTTTCCGGCAGGTTTTCCCGCGCTTTAAGCGGATGAAAAGCCCCCTCTCCCATCATCGCCCGCGAAACGATCCGGTCACGCGTGGGGAGCTCAATGACCTCGCCGATGCCCGGACAAGGGGCGTCAGATGGGGTTGTTCAATCACGCGCGCGCGTTGCGTGCGGCAATGGTCGCGTGCCTGCTTGCGTGCTTCGCATCGGCCGGTGTGGGACACGCCGCGGCGCCGGAATTCACCAGTGCGCTCGGCGCGAGCGAGCCCGCCGAGCCGTTCCATCTCTGGACATCCCGGGTGTTTTGGGGCGGCCTTGCCGCCAAATGGCAGGGCGTGGCGCACCGGCTCGACGACGAACGTGTGCAGCTCGCGCTGTGCGACGGCGATCGCGAGAACTGCGCCTCGGATGCCGCCTTGCAGCTTCTTGCCATCGTTGATGCCGGCCGGCAGCGCGAGGGCCGCTCCCGACTTGGCGAAATCAACCGGGCCATCAATCTGGCGATCCGCCCGATGAGCGATCTGGCCCAGTTCGGTCAGGAGGACGTCTGGAGTTCGCCACTGGCTACTTTTTATCGCGGCGCCGGCGACTGCGAGGATTACGCGATTGCGAAATTCGTTGCGTTGCAGATGGCCGGCATCCCGCCGGAGGATCTGCGGATCGTGGTGCTGGCCGACACCTTGCGCGGCGAAGGCCATGCAGCGGCTGCGGTGCGCCTCGACGGCCGCTGGCTGATCCTCGACAACCGCCGCATGGCGATGGTTGAGGACGTGGCTTTCCGGAATTATCGTCCGCTGTTCGTGATCGATCAGGCCGGCGTCATGAAATATTCCGACGTGCCGCTGCTGGCACAAAACTCCGATCGCGCGCCCACCACCGCGTCATCGTCGCCCGCCGAAACCAGCCAGATCGCCGACGGCTATTAAGGATCAGCGCGGCAATTCGGCGCGGGCCATTTCATTTCGCCTTGTCCCCCCGTGGGCGTTCCCGGTAGCATGGCGATCACTGTGATTGTGTTTTTCCGGGCGGGGCGATTTCCAATGCGGGCAGGTTGGCTTGCGGCTGTGGCGATTACGCTCGCCCTCGCGCATCCCGCGCCCGCGCAGGATGCCCGCGGGATCAACGACAAGCTGCCGCTGTTCGCGAAGAACCATTGCGAGACGCATCGCGATCCCGCCAACCAGATGATTTGCGGCGATCCCGTCCTCAATGCGGCGAGCGAAAAGCTCGGCGTGGCAATCCAGGAGCGGCTCAATCGTCTTGCCGATCGCCGTGGCGCGATCGAGGACAACGCCCAGTGGAACAGGGACCGTAACCGCAGCTGCGGCATTTTCGGCCGCACCACGGTTCGCCTGGAGGATTTCGAGCGCGTCAAGGCGTGCCTGCTGCTGGAGACCGAGGAGCGAACCGCGATCCTGCGCGATCCGAATTTCGACTGTCTTGCCGCCAGCAGCGCGGCGGGCGCCCTGATCTGCAGCGAGCCGACGCTCGAGCTCGGCGAGACCGAGCTGAACGTGCTGGTGCGCGCACTGATCGGCAAGCTGAAGGACGACGAGGCGCAGGAGGCGTTCGCCGAATTCGCGCGATGGATCAGGGATCGCGATCGCAAATGCAATCTGGCCGGCAAGGACAATGTGCCGCTCTCCGAGCTTCCGCCGTCGTCGGAAGACTGCCTCGAAAACTGGCTCAAAGAGATGTCGGCCGGGATGACCGCCGCCAAAAGCGATCCGAAGCGCGTGTTCGGGCGGCGCATTCCGGCGTCGCGGCCGAACGCCGACGCGGTCGACCTCTGCGTCTCGCAGATCCATGCGCAAAATACCTGCGGCGATTTCCTGCGGGTCAGGCGGGTCTACGAGCTCGACAATGAGGCCGCCGACCAGGGCGCGCTGGTGACGGCCGGCATCGAGATGGTCGTGCTGTCGCCGTTCGCGGTCTGCAGTCCGGTCGCATCGAACTGCACCGGTACATGCTGGGATATCAAAAACGGCAAGGCGGGACCGGCGCCGCCGAACAGCCGCGACAGTTTTGCCGTGACGGCTCGGGTGCGCATCGAAAAGTCTTTTTCGTTTCAGAAGACCGACAACGGCCGTTGGCGCTGCACCGTCACGGCCTTGCAGCCGATTACGTCCGGCGTGACCTATAGCGGGCCGTAGGTAAAACTCGTCATGCTTGGCCTTGTGCCGGGCATGACGAACCTGCGTCGTCAATTCCGCACAGCGAACATGACCCGCCGTTTGAGGGCGGAGCATTTCGTTGGGCGAAAAAATGGCGACAGAAATTTTCTCTTTTTGCGCGCAGGGCGTCGCCTCGATTGACGACGTCCGCGAGAGGCATACCATCCCGACCACGATCCGTTAGAGATCATTGGGAGGGAAGAGATGATACGCTTGCCGCAGGTTCATTCCGCTTGCCGGTTGTCCGGCGCCATCCTGCTCGGTCTTGCAATCTCCTGCGGCGGCGCGCTCGCCGAGGATTTGACGCCCGCGAAGATCAAGGCAGCGACGGGCGCCGTCGACGGCGCCTTCATCAAGGGCAACACCGCGAGCTCCAACGACTGGCCTACCATCGGCCTCGATTACGCCGAAACGCGCTTCTCCAAGCTCAACAACATCACGTCCGACAACGTCAAGGGCCTCGGGCTGGTCTGGAGCTACAATCTCGAATCCTCGCGCGGCGTCGAGGCGACGCCCGTCGTGGTCGACGGCATCATGTACCAGACCGCGTCATGGAGCGTGGTGCATGCGATCGACGCGCGCACCGGAAAGAAAATCTGGAGCTTCGATCCCGGCGTCGACCGCGAGAAGGGCTATAAGGGCTGCTGCGACGTGGTCAATCGCGGTGTCGCGCTCTGGAAGGGCAAGGTGTACGTCGCCGCCTATGACGGCCGCCTGATCGCGCTCGATGCGGCGTCCGGCCAGAAGATCTGGGAAAAGGACACGCTGATCGACCACGATCACTCCTACACCATCACCGGCGCGCCGCGCGTCTATAACGGCAAGGTGCTGATCGGACAGGGCGGCGCCGAATACGGCACGCGCGGCTACATCACCGCCTATGACGCCGACAGCGGCAACCAGCTCTGGCGCTGGTTCACCGTGCCCGGCGATCCCTCGAAGCCGTTCGAGGATGCCTCGATGGAGGCCGCGGCCAAGACCTGGGATCCCGCGGGCAAATACTGGATCAACGGCGGCGGCGGCACGCCGTGGGACACCATCACCTACGACCCCGATCTCAACATGGTCTATGTCGGCACCGGCAACGGCTCGCCGTGGAATCGCAAGTTCCGCAGCCCGTCCGGCGGCGACAATCTCTATCTCGCCTCGATCGTCGCGCTGAATGCCGACACCGGCAAATATGTCTGGCACTATCAGGAGACGCCCGGCGACAACTGGGACTACACCTCGACCCAGCCGATGATCCTCGCCGACATCGACATCGAAGGCGCGCCGCGCAAGGTCATCCTGCACGCGCCGAAGAACGGCTTCTTCTTCGTCATCGATCGCACCAACGGCAAGTTCATCTCGGCGAAGAACTTCGTCGATGTGAACTGGGCGACCGGATACGGCGCCGATGGACGGCCGATCGAAGTGCCGTCCGCGCGCGGCGAAGAGCCCTATGACACGATCCCCGGTCCGTACGGGGCGCACAACTGGCATCCGATGTCGTTCAATCCGCAGACGGGCCTGGTCTACCTGCCGGCGCAGAACGTGCCGGTCAACTTCACTTCGGAGAAGAGCTTCGAGCAGAACGCACCAGCGCTCGGCAAATACGGCGGCGCCTGGGGCTGGAACGTCGGCTTTGCGCTCAATGCCACACCGCCGAAGGCGCCGATCTTCGGTCGCCTGGTAGCATGGGATCCGGTCAAGCAGAAGGAAGCCTGGCGCGTCGAGTACCCTGCGCCGTGGAACGGGGGCACGCTGACCACCGCGGGCAATCTCGTGTTCCAGGGCACCGCCGACGGACGTTTCATCGCTTACGACGCAACCACCGGCAAGTCTCTGTGGGAAACGCCGACCGGCACCGGCGTCGTGGCGGCGGCGTCGACCTACATGCTCGACGGCGTGCAATATGTCTCGGTCGCGGTCGGCTGGGGCGGCGTGTTCGGCATCACCGACCGCGCAACACAGCTCAACAGTCCCGGCACGGTCTACACTTTCGCGCTCGGCGGCAAGGCCAAGCTGCCGGAGTTCGTGAAGTACCAGACCGAGAACCTGCTTGAAGGCGTTCCCTACGACCCGAAGCAGTATGACGAAGGTCTGGGAATCTACGTCACGGCCTGCGCGCAGTGCCATGCCGTGCCCGGCGTCGACAATGGCGGCAATGTCCGCAATCTCGCCTTCGTGCCGAAAGAGGAGATCGTCAACCTGAAGGACATCGTGTTCAACGGTCCCTTCAAGGACCGCGGCATGCCCGACTTCACGGGCAAGCTGAAGGAAGAGGATATCCCGAAGCTGCAGGCCTTCATCCAGGGCACTGCGGATGCGGTGCGGCCGAAGAAATAACTACAACGCTCGTCATGCCCGGTCTTGAGCCGGGCATCCACGTCTTTCTTATCGACGGTAACAAAGACGTGGATGGCCGGGCCTTCGCCTCCTCGCCGAAGCGGCTTCGGCCGCGCGGGCGGGACAAGCCCGGCCATGACGAAGGTGGGAACACTTGAGTCAACAAAAAGGGCTGCGCGATCGTCGCGCGCAGCCCTTTGTTGTTGGTTGGGAGGCGGATTACGCTTCGCTAATCCGCCCTACCGGCTCCGTCAGAACATCAGGTTGTCCTTCACCAGCACCCAGCGGCCGTTCTTGATCTGCTGGATCTGGGTGATGGTGTTGGCGAGGTGGTCGGTCTTGGAGAATTTGGTCGGTGGCGATGAGAAGATGTCGAGGAACTTGTCGCCGGACTCCAGCGCGTCGAGCATCTTCTGCCCGGTCAGGTCCTTGCCCGCCTTGTTGGCATAGAAGGCAAAGGTCTCAACCGCGTTGTAGCCGATGATCGCCTGCGTGTTGGCGTCGCTGCCGAACATCTTCTTGTAGTTGACCAGCCAGTCCTTGACCTTGCCTTTGGCCGTGTCCTCGTAGGGGATTTCGAAGCCGGAGGCCGCATAGAGCCCTTCGACCGCTTCTTTGCCGAGCAGGGGCACTTCAAGGACGTTGGTCGGCGTGGCGCCAAGGAAAGTCACGTCCCAGCCGAGTTTCTTCGCCTCGTTCATCGCGCCGATGGTCTCGCGGAGAATCGTGCCAAGCACGACCATGTCGCAGCCGTCGGATTTCATCTTGGCGATCTGCGCCGAGAAGTCGGAAGCGCCGCGCTTGTAGCTCGTCACCGAAGACGCCTTGATCTTCATCGCATCGAGCTGCTGAGTGAAGCCGTCGAGCACGTTCTTACCGTACTCGTCGTCCTGATGCATGATGCAGGGCTTCTGGAAGTGCTTCCAGTCCACCATGTACTTGATGGCGGCGCGCGTGCTCTCGACGTAAGGCAACAGGTTGTTGAACTTCAGCCGCTCCTGCGGCTTTGCGGGATCGAACTTGAAGGTGAACTCCGCCGCCGTGAGCGGAAACAGCTGCAGCACGCCGGCGTCGAACAGCACGTCCTGCGAGGCAAGCACGGTCGGCGAGCCCATCGGCCCGACCATGGCGAAGATCTTGTCGCGTTCGATCAGTTTTTGCGATGCGAGCACCGCCTTTTTCGGATCGTAGCCGGAGTCCTCGACGATCAGCTTGATCTTGCGCCCCTGGATACCGCCGGCGGTGTTGATTTCGTCGACCGCCATCTTCATGCCGTTTGACACCGGCACGCCCCAGCCCTTGATCGGACCGGAGAGGTCCTGATGGGTGCCGATCACGATCTCGCTGGCCGAGATGCCTTCGTTGGTTACCTTGGTCTGGGCGTTGGCCGGAAGTTGCGTCAGCGCGAGCGCGCTGACCGCAAGGCCGAGTGCCCTTAACGATTTCGACATTTCACGTCTCCCTCTACTGATTTCTTGCTTTATCAATTCCTGGTGGCCCACTTCGAGCGAAGGCCGGGCCTGTTACCTTCGCCGTTTCTCCAGAGATTTGCCTACGCCACCGCACGCTCGCGATACATCGCGTCGATCTCGCCGGCGTAGCGCTTGTTCACGAAATTCCGCTTCAGCTTCATGGTCGGCGTCAACTCCTCGTCCTCGGGCGTCAGCTGGCGCTCGATCAGCATGAACTTCTTGATGGTCTCGACGCGGGCGAAATTGACATTGACCGCTTCGATCTCGCGCCAGATCAAATCCTGAATCTCCTGCGCGCGGCACAGGCTCGCATAATTGGTGAAGGGGATGTCGTGGTCCTGCGCGAATTTCTCGACATTCTCGTGGTCGATCATCACGAGGCAGGTCAGGTACGGCCGCTTGTCGCCGACCACGACCGCATCCGACACATAGGGCGAGAACTTCAACTGGTTCTCGATCTCCGACGGCGTGATGTTCTTGCCGCCCGAGGTGATGATGATGTCCTTCATGCGGTCGGTGATCTTGACGAAGCCCTGATTGTCCATGGCGCCGACGTCGCCGGTGTGCAGCCAGCCTTTGGCGTCGATCGTCTCCGCGGTTTTCTCCGGCTGGTTCAGATAACCCATGAACAGGAAATCGCCCTTGATGAGGATTTCGCCTTCCGGCGACAGCTTGACCTCGCCCCAAGGCACAGACTTCCCGACCGAGCCGAGCTTGATGCCGTCCGACGGCATCAGGGTCGCGACGCCGCAATTCTCGGTCTGGCCATAGACCTCACGCAGGTCGATGCCGAGCGCGAGATACCAGCGGATCAGATCCGGTGCGATCGGCGCCGCCCCCGTGAATGCGATGTGACAACGGTCGAGCCCGATCATGCGGCGGATGTTGCGGAACACCAGCCGGTAGGCGAGGCGGTTGGCGAGTTGCAGCGACAGCGGCGGCGCCGTACCTTCGATCCTGTGCTCGGTCATGCGGCTGCCGATCGCAAGCGCCCGCTTGTACATCCAGTTCTGCAGGCGCGTAGCATCCTTCAGCGCAATGGTGACGACCGAGTAGAATTTCTCCCAGATGCGCGGCACGGCGAAGAACACGGTCGGCTGCACCTCGCGCAGATTGTCGGGCACCGTCTCCGGGCTTTCGGCGAAGTTCATCACCGATCCAAGCGCCATCGACGTGTAGTAGCCGGCGACACGCTCGGCGACATGGCACAGCGGCAGGAACACCAGCCTTTGCTCGTTGTCGCTCGCGACAATGAAATCGTTGGCGTGACGCATCTGATGCACCACGCTGCGATTGGCGTGCATGGCGCCCTTGGGCGGCCCGGTCGTGCCGGAGGTGTAGACCAGGATCGCGAGATCATCGCAGCCTCGGCTTGCCAGCATCTCGTCCCAGAGATTTTCGCGGCCCTGCATGTGGTTGCGCCCGAGCGCGGTGAACTCGGCGAGCGACATCACCATCGGATCGGAGAAGCCGGCGAGCCCCTCCATGTCGAATACGACGATGTGCTTCAAGGTCGGACAGCGCGCGCGGCAGTTCAGAACCTTGTCGAGCTGCTCTTCGTCCTCGACGAAGATCATGCTCGTACGGGAATCGTTGACGAGATATTCGACCTGCGCCGCCGAGTCGGTCGGGTAGATGCCTGACGACACGCCGCCGGCGCAGAGCACGCCCATGTCGGCATGGCACCATTCGGGCACGGCATTCGACATGATGGAAGCGACATCGCCGGGCCGAAAGCCGATCGCGTACAGCGCGTAGGCGATGTCCCTGGAGATCGCGAGCCACTCGCGCCAGGTCGTCGGCTGCCAGATGCCGAATTTCTTTTCGCGGATCGCCGTCCTGTCGCCGCGCGTCTCCACCGAGAGCAGAAAGCTCTTCGCAATCGTGTCGGCGACTGTCAGCACTGCCGGTGCAGCCATGCCGTTCCTCCCTCACGTGTCCTGGTATGCCAGCTTGAGCCGGTCTTCTTGTTCGAAGCAGCGGCGCTATCTAACGCCACGTCTTCTTCTTTTTCCAGCGCCGTTCACCGCGTGCGCCGGCTTCCTTGGCCCCAAGGTAGAATTCCTGGATGTCCTGGGAATGCATCAAACGGTCGCAAGTGTCGTTCATCACGATCCGGCCGATCTCCAGCACATAGCCGTAATGCGCGGTTTCCAATGCGACTTTGGCGTTTTGCTCGACCAGCAGGATCGACATGCCCTGCTCTTCATTGACGCGGCGGATGATTTCGAAGATTTCCCGGACCAGGATGGGCGACAGGCCGAGCGACGGCTCGTCCAAAAGTAGTAGGGTCGGCCGGTTCATCAGCGCCCGCCCGATGGCGAGCATCTGCTGCTCGCCGCCGGACAGTTGCCCGGCGGGCTGGTCGATGCGCTCCTTCAGCCGCGGGAAATAGCCGTAGACCCGCTCCAGATCCTCGGCCACACCGTCGCGATCGGCGCGCGGATAGGCGCCCATCATCAGGTTCTCGCGCACCGAGAGGAACGGAAACACTTCGCGTCCTTCCGGCACATGGCTCAGTCCCAGCCGCACGATCTTGTCGGCCTCCATGCGCTGGATCGGCTTGCCCAGAAATTCGATGCTGCCCTTCTGCGGATCGAGGATGCCGGAGATCGTTTTCAACACCGTGGTCTTGCCGGCGCCGTTAGCCCCGAGCAGCGTGACGATCCGGCCGCGCGGCACCTCCAGCGAGATGCCACGGATCGCCATAATCGGCCCGTAATAGCTCTCGATGTTGCTGACCTTCAGGATGATGTCGGGCGTGCTCATCCCTTAGGCTCCCAGATAAGCGGCGACGACGTCGGGATGGCTCTGCACCTCGGCGGCGGTCCCCATCGCCAGCACGCGGCCGTAGTTCAGCGCGATCACGCGGTCGGACACGCGATTCACCAAGGTCATGTCGTGCTCGACCATCACCACGGTGATGCCGAGTTCGGACTTCATGTCGCGGATCCAGAACGACATGTCGTCGGTCTCCTCGACATTGAGGCCTGAGGACGGCTCATCCAGCAGGATCAGTTTCGGCTCGGAGCACAGCGCACGCGCCAGTTCGATCACCTTGCGCACGCCGTAAGGCAGGCCCGAGATCAGCTTGTCGCGATAGGGTTCGAGGTCGAGGAACTCGATGACATGCTCGACCCGGCGGCGATGCTCCTTTTCATTGGCGCGCACGCTCGGCAGGAACAACACCTCCTGCCAGAGCTGGGTTGCGCAATGTCGGTGACGTCCGACCAGCAGATTGTTCAGGACGGTCGCGTTCTCGAACAGCTCGATGTTCTGGAAGGTACGGGCGATACCGAGTCGCGCAATGCCGTAAGCCGGGACTTCGGTGATGTCCTGGTCCTCGAAGAAAATCTTGCCTGAGGTCGGGGTGTAGATGCGCGAGATCAGGTTGAAGATCGAGCTTTTGCCGGCGCCGTTCGGCCCGATGATGGAGAGAATCTCGCCCTTCTCCACCGCAAAGGACACGGCATCGACCGCTTTCAGGCCACCGAAGTGCAGCGAGATATTTTCGGCGCGGAAATAGCTCATCGGTTCCGCTCCGATTTCACATAGATCTTCTGGCGCTTGAAGGTGGCGCGCTTGTAGAGCGGGAACAGCTGGAAGAACAATTTGATCTTGAGCCAGCGGCCATAGATGCCGAGCGGCTCGAACAGCACGAACAACATAATGATCACGCCGTAGATCGCGCCTTTCAATCCGTTCGCCGAAGCAAAGGCGGCAACGCTGTCCTGGATATGCGAAGCGCGCTCGCTTCCTGCGCCAAGGGTGGCCGCGACACCGGCGATGATGCCGGGCATGTCGTCCTTCAGGTATGTCAGGAACGGATCGATCATCACGATGAAGATCGCCCCCAGCACCGCGCCATGCAGGCTGAAAGTGCCGCCGATCAGGATCACGATGATGAACTCGATCGAGAGTTGGAGCGTGAACATCTCCGGGCTGATGAAGGAGAGTTTATGGGCGAACAGCACCCCCGCGAAGCCGGTGATGGCCGCTGAAATCGCAAACGACTTCACCTTGTAGAGGGCGACGTTGATGCCCATGCTGCGCGCGGCCGTTTCGCTGTCGCGGATCGCGACAAAGGCGCGCCCTGTCGGCGAGCGCAGCAGGTTGAGCGAACCGACGATGGTCAGGATCAGCACCGCAAGGCAGAGGAAATAGAATCCCGGGCTGTCGCGCGGCACAGCCGTGCCAATCAGCTGGAGCGTCTTGACCCGCATGCCCTCATTGCCGTGGGTCACGCTCTCCCATCGCGCCAGGATTTCCTCGACGATCAGCGCAAAGGAGATGGTGGCGATGACGAGGTAGATGCCCTGCAGCCGCAGCGCAGGGAATCCGACGATGGCGCCGATCACGCCGGTCAACAGGCCGGCGGCGAGGAAATACACCGGGAACGGCACATTATATTGCTGCAGGTAAGCCGCGGTGTAGGCACCGATCGCAAGGAAGGCGGCGTGACCGAGCGAGGCTTGCCCGGTGAAGCCGGTCAGGATCAACAGCGCCACACCGACGGTGGCGTAGATGCAGACGAACACCAGCTGGCTGACGAGATAGCTCGACAGCACGTAAGGCGCGATCGCGAGCAGCACCAGCAGCGTACCGTAGGACCAGAGATAGCCCGAATGCGGAAACAGCCGGATGTCGTCTTCATAGTCGGTCTTGAACAGAAAGCGCATGGCCTATCCTCTGGGCATGATCTTGTCGGAAAACCGGTACCCACTTTTCCGGATCATGCCTAAACCTTCTTCCTTGCGGCGTGTCCGAACAGGCCCGAGGGTTTGAGCAGCAGCACCAGCAGCAGCACGATATAGGGTGCGGCGTCCTTCCATCCTTCCGGCAGGTAGAAGCCGGCCATGCTTTCGATCACGCCGATCAGGACGCCGCCGACCACCGCGCCCGGGATCGAGCCGAAGCCGCCGAGCACGGCGGCCGGAAACGCCTTCAGTCCCAGCACCAGCCCGACATTGGAATGGATGAAGGTGATCGGCGCCAGCAGCACGCCGGCGGTGCCCGCGACCGCCGCACTGATCGCCCACACGATCGACACCACGCGCTTGACCGGAATGCCCATGTAATAGGCGGCAAGCATGTTCTCGGAGGTGGCGCGCATCGCCGTGCCGAGCGTGGTCTTGTTGAAGAAGAGATAGAGCAGCGCGCAGAGGATGACGGTTGCCGCGATCACCGACAGCTTGTCATGGGCGAGCACGAGGTTGCCGATCCGCAACACACCCTGGCTGAACGGCGTCTCGATCTTGAGATCGTCGGTGCCCCAGATCATGCCGGCGACCGAGCGCAGGAAATAGCCGAGGCCGATGGTCGCCATGATGATGGAGAACTGCGGATAGCCGAGGATCGGCCGCACCACCACGCGCTCGGCCAGCATGCCGAACGCCGCCATCGCCAGCACCGCGCCGGCAAAGCCGATCCAGTAATTGAGGCCGAGCAGACCGATGAAGGTGAAGGCGAAGAAGCCGCCCAGCATCATCAGGTCGCCCTGGGCGAAATTCACGACTTCGGTCGCCTTGTAGACAAGGACGAAACCGAGCGCGATCAAGCCGTAAACGCAGCCGAGCGCGATGCCGCTGACCAGCTGCTGAACGAAGTCCAGCATTCACTCCCTCCCCGGACGCGCGGCAATTCT
>CAWCGA010000014.1:0-300538 GCA_963794775.1 uncultured Alphaproteobacteria bacterium
GCCCGAGAGGAGCGAAGTTGGGCTCGCCGAGCCGTAGCTCGCGGGCCCAGAAGCCCGCCTTCGCCTTCGGCTACGGCGCGGCAGCCTCACTCGCTTCGCGAGCGAAGGCTGGCTGCCCATGCGTAGCCCAAAGGGCGAAGCATGGTGGGCGGTGAGAGGATCGAACTCCCGACCAATGGTGTGTAAAACCAGTGCTCTACCGCTGAGCTAACCGCCCTGTTTTGCGCATGACCTGTCGGAAAACCGCTGCACATTTCCGGTCTTGCGCGTGAGCTAGCCTCGCCGTAACCACGCGCAAGGTCGGAAGCCTCATTCCGTCGCCTTGCCCGGCAATCCGGCGAGATCATTGATCCAGGGCGCGGCCGAGCGGCACCAGATCTGCCGCGCCGGCTTCAGCTCGCCGCGCTGGCGGATGCTGCCCCAGCGAATGCCGAAATCGTCCGGCCCGCCCTCGCCGCTGGTGAACAGCGGGGAACCGCATTCGCCGCAGAAATGCTGATAACGCATGCGGCCGTTGTCGCCGCGCTTGGCATAGATTTTCGGCGCCGCGCCGGTCAGGCGAACGTCGCTTGCGGAGCAGAGCACCGTCACCCGATACGGCGAGCCGGTCAGCGACTGGCAATCCGTGCAGTGGCAGATCGACACGTTCGCCGGATCGATCTCGGCCTCATAGGTCACGCGCCCGCAATGGCATTGTCCGTCGATCTGCATGGCGACGCCTCCAAAACAAAAACGGCGCCCGAAGGCGCCGTTCTATCATCTTTTGATCAGCGATCTCGCTCAGTGCGCGGTCAGGCCGCCCGCGGCCTCGTCGCCGTCGGGCTTGACCGGGACCTTGGTGTCCTCTTCCCAGACGATCGGCACCGGCTTGCGCACCAGCGCACGCGCGACGACGTCGTCGAGCCGAGCCACCGGGATGATCTCCATGCCGCCCTTGATCGCATCGGAAATCTCCGTGAGATCCTTGGCGTTGTCCTCGGGGATCAGCACCGTCTTGATGCCGCCGCGGGCGGCCGCCAGCAGCTTCTCCTTCAGACCGCCGATCGGCAGCACGCGTCCGCGCAGCGTGATCTCGCCGGTCATGGCGACGTCGTGGCGCACCGGAATGCCGGTCATCACCGAGATGATCGCGGTCGCCATCGCAACGCCGGCCGACGGACCGTCCTTCGGGGTCGCCCCCTCCGGCACGTGGACGTGGATGTCGCGCCGGTCGAACAGCGGCGGCTCGATGCCATAGACGATCGCCCGCGAGCGGACATAGGACGCCGCCGCCGAGATCGACTCCTTCATGACGTCGCGCAGATTGCCCGTCACCGTCATCTTGCCCTTGCCGGGCATCATGACGCCTTCGATGGTGAGCAACTCGCCGCCGACATCGGTCCAGGCAAGGCCCGTGACGATGCCGACCTGGTCGTCGGTCTCGATCTCGCCGAAGCGGAATTTCGGCACGCCGAGATATTCCTCGACCGCGGCTTCCGTGATCTTCACCGACTTCTTCTTGGAGATCATGAGGTCCTTCACCACCTTGCGGGCGAGTGTGGAGAGCTCACGCTCCAGATTGCGCACGCCCGCTTCGCGGGTGTAGCGGCGGATCAGCAGCAGCAGCGCGTCGTCGTCGATCGACCATTCCTTGGAGTCGAGGCCGTGCTTGGTCGAGCGCGTTCGGGATCAGGTGCTTGCGCGCGATCTCGACCTTCTCGTTCTCGGTGTAGCCGGCGATCCGGATGATCTCCATGCGGTCCATCAGGGGGCCGGGAATATTCAGCGTATTCGCGGTGGTGATGAACATCACGTTGGACAGATCGTAGTCGACCTCGAGATAGTGGTCGTTGAAGGTCGAGTTCTGCTCGGGGTCGAGCACCTCGAGCAGCGCCGAGGACGGATCGCCGCGGAAATCGGCGCCCATCTTGTCGATCTCGTCCAGCAGGAACAGCGGGTTCGAGGTCTTGGCCTTGCGCATCGACTGGATGATCTTGCCGGGCATCGAGCCGATATAGGTGCGGCGATGACCGCGGATCTCGGCCTCGTCGCGCACGCCGCCGAGCGAGACGCGCACGAACTCGCGTCCCGTCGCCTTCGCGATCGACTTGCCGAGCGAGGTCTTGCCGACGCCGGGAGGCCCGACCAGGCACAGGATCGGCCCGGTCAGCTTGTTGGCGCGCGACTGCACGGCGAGATACTCGACGATGCGGTCCTTGACCTTCTCCAGCCCGTAATGGTCGTTGTCGAGCATGGTCTGCGCCGCCACCAGGTCCTTCTTGACCTTGGACTTCTTGTTCCACGGGATCGACAGCAGCCAGTCGAGATAGTTGCGCACGACGGTCGCTTCCGCGGACATCGGCGACATCTGGCGCAGCTTCTTCAACTCGTGCTGCGCCTTCTCGCGGGCTTCCTTGGAGAGCTTGGTCTTGGCGATCTTCTCCTCGAGATCGGCGAGCTCGTCGCGGCCGTCCTCGTCGCCGAGCTCCTTCTGGATCGCCTTCATCTGCTCGTTGAGATAATACTCGCGCTGGGTCTTCTCCATCTGGCGCTTGACGCGCGAGCGGATGCGCTTCTCGACCTGCAGCACCGAGATTTCGCTCTCCATCAGGCCGAGCACCTTCTCGAGCCGCTGCGGAACCGACAGCGTCTCCAGGATGCCCTGCCGATCGGCGATCTTGACGGCAAGATGCGAGGCGACGGCGTCGCCGAGCTTGGCGAAGTCGGTGATGCCCTGCACCACGCCGACGACCTCGGCCGAGATCTTCTTGTTCAGCTTCACATAGCTTTCGAAATCGGACACGACCGAACGCGCCAAGCGCTTCCGCCTCGACGGACTTCGCATCGGTGTCGGCGAGCGCAACTGCGGTTGCTTCATAATATTCGGTGCGGTCGGAATATTTCTCGACCTTCGCGCGCTCCAGGCCCTCGACCAGCACCTTCACGGTGCCGTCGGGCAGTTTCAGGAGCTGCAGGACGCTTGCGAGCGTGCCGGTCTCGTAGATCGCCTCGGGCGCCGGATCGTCATCGGACGCATTCTTCTGCGTGGCGAGCAGCACCAGCGCGTCGTTCTTCATCACCTCTTCGAGGGCGCGGATGGATTTCTCGCGGCCGACGAACAGCGGCACGATGTTGTGCGGGAAGACGACGATGTCGCGCAGCGGCAGGACGGGATAGGAGTGGCTTTCGCCGTGGACGATGGTTGGCCGGGGTTTTGGGGTAGTCATGGCCTGTTCCTTTTGTTGTGCCCCCTTGCACGCGGCCCGCCCGATGCGCGACCACCACAAGGTGCCGAATTGGG
Source organism: uncultured Alphaproteobacteria bacterium (assembly GCA_963794775.1). Classification (GTDB taxonomy): domain Bacteria; phylum Pseudomonadota; class Alphaproteobacteria; order Rhizobiales; family Xanthobacteraceae; genus Bradyrhizobium. The sequence continues at coordinate 3,281 of CAWCGA010000014.1, forward strand.
GATGCTGGGGCCGATTGAGCCTGCTTCCCCGGGTCTTTTTAGGGAGGCGAATCTTTTACAAAAATTCCCCTGCCGACTGCATTAGGTGGCTATCGGGTATGGGGGTGTCAAGTCCGGTAAATGCCAGTCAAATAAGGCTAAATACGTGGTAGCGGCTAAAGAAAAACGGCCCGCGGGAACGCCCCGCCGGCCGCGTTTTCCTCTGCAGGTCGCGAGCGCGATCAGGCGCTTGCGCTGGTTTCCACAGCGCGGTCGGAACGGTCCGCGTAGATGTAGAGCGGACGTGCGGTGCCTTCGACCACTTCGCGCGAAATCACAACTTCTTCGACGCCTTCCAGGCCCGGCAGGTCGAACATGGTCTCGAGCAGGATGCTCTCCAGGATCGAGCGCAGTCCGCGCGCGCCGGTCTTGCGCTCGATCGCCCTGCGGGCGACCGCGCCAAGCGCCTCGTCGGCGAAGGTGAGCTCGATGTTCTCCATCTCGAACAGCCGCTGATACTGCTTGACCAGCGCGTTCTTGGGATCGGTGAGAATCTTCTTCAGCGATGCCTCGTCGAGGTCTTCCAGCGTCGCGACGACGGGCAGACGGCCGACGAACTCGGGGATCAGGCCGTACTTCAGCAAATCCTCAGGCTCGACGTGACGGAAGATCTCGCCGGTGCGGCGATCTTCCGGCGCCAGCACCTGCGCGCCGAAGCCGATCGAGGTCGAACGTCCACGTGCGGAGATGATCTTTTCCAGACCCGAGAACGCACCGCCGCAGATGAACAGGATGTTGGTGGTGTCGACCTGCAAAAATTCCTGCTGCGGATGCTTGCGGCCGCCCTGCGGCGGCACGGAAGCAACCGTGCCTTCCATGATCTTGAGCAGCGCCTGCTGCACGCCCTCGCCCGAGACGTCGCGGGTGATCGAGGGATTGTCGGACTTGCGGCTGATCTTGTCGATCTCGTCGATATAGACGATGCCACGCTGCGCGCGCTCGACATTGTAGTCGGCGGCCTGCAGCAGCTTCAGGATGATGTTCTCGACGTCCTCGCCGACATAACCGGCTTCGGTCAGCGTCGTTGCGTCCGCCATCGTGAAGGGCACATCGAGGATGCGCGCCAGCGTTTGCGCCAGCAGCGTCTTGCCCGAGCCGGTCGGACCGATCAGCAGGATGTTGGACTTCGCGAGCTCGACGTCGTTGTGCTTGGTCTGGTGATTGAGCCGCTTGTAGTGATTGTGCACGGCGACCGAGAGCACCTTCTTGGCGTGGCTCTGGCCGATCACGTAGTCGTCGAGGACCTTGCAGATTTCCTTCGGAGTCGGAATGCCGTCGCGCGACTTGACCAGCGAGGATTTGTTCTCCTCGCGAATGATGTCCATGCAGAGTTCGACGCATTCATCGCAGATGAAGACGGTGGGACCCGCGATCAGCTTGCGGACTTCGTGCTGGCTCTTGCCGCAGAACGAGCAATACAGCGTGTTCTTGGAGTCGCTCGTGCCGACCTTACTCATTCATGTCTCCGTCCGACTTCGCTCAATCGCTCCATTTCGGTATCACCGCCATGGATTTGATAGATAGAGCAAATTCCGTACCAATAAAGACCCTACGCCAGACATGCCGTGCGAATCACGACTTTGATCGAATCTCCGGCGATCATATCCGATCGCCCACAGCCAACCATGCTGACACCCGACTATCAAGAATTCGCTAACTACGCTGGACGCCGAACAGCGTGACAATACCGTGATTTGCGGCCTTCGCACGTGCCGAAATTGGCGAAATCCCGCGAGCGTTGCGCCTTTGCCACGCCGCAAAGCAGCACGAAAGCGGAACTTTCAGCTTGGTCGTGGGAATAAACGGGATTCCAGCAGGAGGGTTACCGCCGAAATCCCGTATTTTGCCGGTGTGTGACGGCCTTAAGCCGCCTTCGCCGATGCGGGATCCTCCGGGCGCTTGTCGATCACCTTGTCGACGAGGCCGAAGGCTTTCGCATCGTCGGCGGTGAGGAACTTGTCGCGCTCCAGCGCATCCTCGATCGCCTTGTAGGTCTGGCCGGTGTGCTTGACGTAAATTTCGTTGAGTCGCTTCTTGAGATTCAGGATTTCCTGGGCGTGCAGCATGATGTCGGTGGCCTGGCCCTGGAAGCCGCCGGAGGGCTGGTGCACCATGATGCGCGAATTCGGCAGCGTGAAGCGCATGTCCTTCTCGCCAGCGCAGAGCAGCAACGAACCCATCGAAGCCGCCTGCCCGGTGCAGAGCGTGGACACCGGCGGGCGGATGAACTGCATGGTGTCGTAGATCGCAAGGCCCGACGTCACCACGCCGCCCGGCGAGTTGATGTACATCGAGATTTCCTTCTTGGGATTCTCGGCTTCCAGGAACAGCAGCTGCGCGACCACCAGCGTCGACATGCCGTCCTCGACCGGACCGGTGACGAAGATGATGCGTTCCTTGAGCATGCGCGAGAAAATGTCGTAGGCGCGTTCACCGCGGTTGGTCTGCTCGACCACCATCGGCACGAGGTTCATGTAGGTTTCGACGGGATCGCGCATGGAGCACCCAAGAGTTGGAAGCCTGTTGGAAGGCAGGGAAAGGCCGCCCAGAGATATGGACCAAATCGCCGGCGACAAGATGGCGTGGAAGCGCGCAGGCAACACGCGTCACTTGAACCAATTCGGCCACAGCCGCCTAGCAACGCCAGGCGGCCTTAGCCGTTCATGATGAATCGCCGACGGAGGCACGAAGGCCCTTAGGCCGCCGTCTTTTCCGCGTCCTCGTCCCGGAACAGGTCTTCACGGGACACCTTCTTCTCGGTGACGTTGGCGAGCTCGAGGATGAAATCGACCACCTTGTCCTCGAAGATCGGTGCACGGAGCTGGGCCAGCGCCTGGGCGTTGCTGCGGTAAAAATCCCAGACTTCCTTCTCGCGGCCGGGCATCTGGCGCGCCCGCTCGATCACCGCGCGGCTGACCTCCTCGTCGGTCACCGTGATCTTGTTCTTCTCGCCGATCTCCGACAGCACGAGCCCGAGCCGGACGCGGCGGTCCGCGATCTTGCGGTATTCCTCCTTCGAGGCCTCTTCGGTGGTGTTCTCATCGGCAAAGGTCTTGCCGCTCGATTCCATCTCGGCCCTGACCGAGTCCCACATCAGCTTGAACTCATCCTCGATCAGGGTCGGCGGCGCCTCGAACTGATGGGCTTCGTCGAGCTTGTCGAGCAGCGCGCGCTTGACCTTCTGGCGCGTTGCGCCGGTGAACTCAGCCGAAAGCCGCTCGCGCGCGGCGTCCTTCAGCTTGTCCAGGGATTCCATACCGAGCGACTTGGCGAACTCGTCATTGATCTCGGTTGCCTGCGGCGCCTCGATCACGGTTGCCGTGGTCTCGAACTCGGCCGGCTGGCCGGCGAGCTTCTCGCTCATGTAGTTCTTGGGGAACGCCACCTTCAGCGTGCGGGATTCTCCGGCGCCGATCCCGATCAGCTGCTCCTCGAAGCCCGGGATGAACTGGCCGGTGCCGATCACGACCTGGATGCCCTCGCCGGTGCCGCCCTCGAAAGCTTCGCCGTTGATGCGGCCGGTGAAGTTGATAGTGGCGCGGTCGCCGGACTCGGCCTTGGCGCCCTCGCCCTTCGCGGCATAGTTGCGGTTGGCGTCGGCTATGCGGCCGATCGCCTCGTTGATCTCGGTGTCGGTGATCTCGGCAACCGGCTTCTCCAGCGAGAAACCCTTGAAGTCGGCGAGCTTGATCTGCGGCACCACCTCGATTGCGACGGTGTAAGTGAGATCGGACTTGCCTGAGAGCAGTTCCTCGACCTCGTCCTTTTCCGTCGGCATTGTGATCTTCGGCTCGGCCGCCAGGCGGAAGCCGCGGTCGGTGAAAATCTGCGTGTTGGTGTCGCGGATGGTCTCGTCGATGGTCTCGGCCATGACAGAGCGGCCATAGATCTTCTTCAGATGCGCGACCGGCACCTTACCGGGACGAAAGCCGTTGAGACGGACCTTGTCCTTGAGATCGACCAGTTTGGCGCCCGCCTTGGCATCGAGATCGGATGCCGGAACGTTGATCTTGAACTCATGCTTCAATCCCTCATTGAGGGTTTCCGTGACCTGCATAATCTTCTTCCGCTTTGGTCAGGGCTGAACGCCCCGACATTGTCCTCAACTTCGCGCGGCAGAGTGCCTCGCGCCTCGAAAATCCCAGATGCAAGCGCGAGCGCTTGGTGCGGGCGGAGGGACTCGAACCCCCACAACTTTCGTCACTGGAACCTAAATCCAGCGCGTCTACCAGTTCCGCCACGCCCGCTTTGCTAGCCGCGGCTGCTGCCCGCGGGCGGCGGCTTATAACATGGGCCTCCCCGCACGCAGCAAAAAAATGGCCCGGTTTGGCCCGATCCGATGCCCGCCGGTGGCTGGACAGACCACTCGAAAAATGGTCCGCATCGGGTTCATGGCAAAGCCATTTTTGCGGATGGACCGACGCGCGTTGATGGCGGGGTTTGGGGCAACCTCGCTTGGCCTGCTGCTGCCGGGCGGCAGCGCGGCGCAGGGGCTCCCGCCGGTAGCCATCCAGGCTCGGCGGGGCACTGTCAACCTCCTTGCCGGAGGCCCCGAGACGGCGGTCTGGATGCTCGCCGCCCCGGAACTGCGTTTCCGCCGCGGTGATCGTTTGGAGGTCCAGTTCGCCAATGACCTGACGGTCCCTGTGGGCCTCGACTGGCGCGGGATCGATGGGGTCCCTGCCATCGAGTTGCTCGTTGGCCGACGACTGCTGGCGGCCGCAGGCTGGGAAAAGGTCGCAATTCCATTGCGCCAAGCAGGGACTTTCCTGTGCGACATGAGCGTGCTCGCCAGCCAGAACGCGATGCCGGCTCGGGGCGTGCCCGTGGTGGTCACCGAAAGCGAGCCCGTCAGCACCGACCGCGACGAGGTGCTTCTTGTCGAGGAATGGCGCTTGCGGGCCGACGGGACGGCGGCCGTGCCCGGCACAGATGCAAACGAAACCACGGTTTCCTGGACACTTAACGGCAAGCCCTCGCTTGATGTCTCAGCCCGATCCAATGAGCGTTTGAGACTTCGCTTCATCAACGGCAGCCGACGCACCGTCATCGCCGTGCGACTGGAGTCCGTCGACGTCACCGTGATGGCGATCGACAGCCAGCCGGCCGAACCGTTCCCGGCCCGCAACGGCGCGTTGGTGCTGGCGCATGGCAGCCGGGTCGACGCTTTCGTCGACGTGAAGGCCCCGCCAGGCTCGAGCCTCAAAATCCTTCTGCACGACGGCCGGCAGGAACGGAGCATCGGTTCGGTCGTCGTATCGCGCGACCCGCCCGCGCGTGCGGCGCCGTTGCCGCCTCCTCCGCCTTTGCCGTCCAACGGGCTGCCGGCGCAGCTCGATCTGAGGAATGCGCTCCGCATCGATCTCGTGTTGAGCGGACCTGAGTGGACCGTGTTTGCAAATCTTGCCGCCTCGCCACAGCCGGCCTTTCGCGCCAAGGCCGGGCGCATCGTCGTGCTGGCACTGACCAACCGCGCCGCAGGCGCAACCGTTTTTCGTCTGCATGGCCACCATTTCCGCCTGCTCGACCGGCTCGACGACGGCTGGAAGCCGTTCTGGCTCGACACGCTCGCAATCGAGCCCGGCCAGACTCAGCGCATCGCCTTTGCGGCCGAACATGCCGGACACTGGCTGATCGAGTCCGTCGCGACCGATTGGGCTGCACCGCGCTTCGTGCGATGGTACGCGGTCGACTAAGAAGACGCGTCAAAAAGAAACAGGGAAACGCAATGAGCAAGAGCACACCCGCCATCACAAGCGTGAAGGCCCGCGCGGTGGTCACGCCGATGGCGCGGCCGGTAAAGAACGCGTTCGGCGTGATCGACGTGGCGCCGCTGCTCTTGATCGATGTCGCCACCGATCAGGGCATCACCGGCCGCGCCTATCTGTTCGCCTACAGCAAGGTGACGCTGAAACCGTTCGTGCATCTGGTCGAGGAGATCGGCCGCGAGCTGGTCGGCAAGCCCGTCGTCCCCTTCGACCTGATGGCTGACATGGACGCGAAATTCCGCCTGCTCGGCTGGCAGGGCCTGGTCGGCATGGCGGTTGCCGGTCTCGACATGGCGTTCTGGGACATTCTCGGCAAAGCCGCGAACAAGCCCGTGGTCGAGCTGCTCGGCGGATCGCCGAAGCCGATCAAGGCCTATGACAGCTATGGCGCGGTCGAAGCCGACACCGACGAGAAGGCGTTGCGCCGGTCGGTGGAGCAGGGTTTTCGCGGCATCAAGATCAAGGGCGGCGACGGCGATGCCGCCAATGACGAGCGGCGCGTCAAGGGTATCCGCAAGCTGATCGGTGACGACGTTTCGCTGATGCTCGATTTCAACCAGTCGCTCGATCCCGCCGAAGCCAGGCGCCGCATCGAGCGTCTCGCACCTTATCATCTCTCGTGGATTGAAGAGCCGGTACCGCAGGAGAACCTGTCGGGTCATGCCGAGGTGCGCGAGAACTCGCCGATCCCGATCCAGGCTGGCGAGAACTGGTGGTTTCCGCGCGGCTTTGCCGAGGCGATCGCGGCCGGCGCCAGCGATCTCATCATGCCCGATTTGATGAAGGTCGGCGGCATCACGGGCTGGCTCAATGTCGCAGGGCAAGCCGATGCCGCGTCGATCCCGATGTCCAGCCACATCCTGCCCGAGGCGAGCGCGCATGTGCTGGCGGTGACGCCGACCGCGCATTGGCTGGAAGTGCTGGATTTCGCCGGCGCGATCCTGGCGAAGCCGCTTCAGATCACGAATGGCACGCTGACGGCGCGCGGTCCCGGCCTCGGAATCGAGTGGAACGAGACGGCAGTCGCGAAATATCTGGTCTGATCGCGTGAGCAACTTGCCGCTCCGGCGGATGATCGATGCGCCGGACTTCTGGCGTCTGTGGTACGTCGGCCTGATCGTCTCGACCGTGCGCTGGGTGGAAACCGTCGCGGTCGGCATTGTCGTCTATCAGCGTACGGATTCGGCGTTTCTGGTCTCGATGATGACTATGCTTCGCTTGCTCCCGATGGGCCTGTTCGGAGTGTTCGTCGGCGCGCTCGCCGAACGTTTCGATCGCGGCAAAACTCTTCTCCTCGTCGTGCTGCTGATGAGCGCCACCGGCGTGGTCCTCGTCATTCTGGACCGGAGCGGACAGCTCGAAATCTGGCATCTCGCGCTCGCCAGCTTCATCAACGGGTGCGGCTGGTGTACCGACAACCCGGTGCGCCGCGTGATGATCGGCGAGGTCGTGGGCCACGAACAGATGGGCACGGCGATGTCGCTGGACGTCGGCGCCAACAATGCGAGCCGCATGGTGGGCCCCGTCGTCGGCGGAATCCTGCTCGCCGGGTGGGGCATTCGGGGCGCGTTTGTGCTGAGCGTGCTGTTGTATTGCACCGCGCTCCTGGCGGTCGTCACCATCCGCTCGCGCATCCCTCGCGCTGCAGGTTCAGGCGCCGTGCTGACGAGGATCGCCGAGGGGCTCGCTTTGGTGAGCAGCGACAAGCGGCTCATCGGCGTGCTGGTCGTGACCGTGATCTACAACATCTTCGGCTGGCCCTTTACCGGCATGATCCCCGTCATCGGGCGCGACCGTCTGTATCTGGGCCCGGAAGGTGTGGGCTTGCTGGCAACCCTGGACGGGGTCGGCGCTTTCGTGGGCGCGCTTCTGGCGGCGCTTTGGCTGACCTCGAGATGGTACGGCCGGGTCTATCTTGGCGGGGTCGCCTGCTACCTGATCGCAGTGGTGATGTTCGCGTTCGCGCAAAGCCCGGCGCTGGCAGGCGCGGCATTGCTGGTGACGGGGCTGGCTGGCGCCGGATTTGCGACGATGCAGGCTACTCTGGTCTATCTTGCTTCGCCGCCCGAGATGCGTTCGCGTATCCTTGGCGTCCTGACCGTCTGCATAGGCACCGGACCGATCGGCTTCCTGTGGCTCGGTTGGCTCGCAGACCGCATCGGAGCGCACAACGCCACGGCCGTGACCGGCGTTCTTGGCTTGCTGGCCATGGCCGCGACCCGGCGCTGGTGGAAAGAGATTTGAGCATCGCACAGATCGCAATTCCGTGACATGCTACGCGACGAGGCAGCGAACGGAGTCTGAGGATGAAAACCATCCTGGTCCCAACGCAAAGCATTGCGGCGATGACATCAACGCTGGAGACAGCGGTGCTGCTCGCGCGGCGAACGGGCGCCTATGTCGAGGGCTGTCCACTACGTGTTGCCCTTCCCCTGTATGTCGTGGCCGAACTGACGACCGGCTTTGCCATGGAGGCCTACACCACGCAGCACGACGAAGAGACTGCAGAACTGCGCCGCACGTTCGAAAGCTTCATGCAGGACCACGGCATTCCGCCGGCCAACACGACGGCGGCGCCTCCCTGCTTCGGATGGCTTGCGGTTGCGGCGGCGGACGAAGATTTCGTCGGAAGCAATGGTCGCGCGTTCGACATGACGATCATGAGCCGGCTGGACGCCAATTCAACGAGCCTCCACCGGCGCGCTATCAAATCCGCACTGTTTGAAAGCGGTCGGCCAATCCTGCTTGCGCCACCTGTCGCTCCCAAGCAGATCGCCACCAACATCATGATCCACTGGAATGGCAGCACCGAGCAGTCGCGGGCAAACGCCTTCGCGATGCCCCTGTTGCGTTTGGCCGAGCGGGTTACGGTGCTGACCGTCGTTGGCGGACAAGAGGTTCCCGGGCCATCCGCCGCAAACATCATCAGGCAGTTGCAGCACAACGGGATCGCTGCCAGGCCCATCAACGTCGAACTGGGTGACCGCGAGACCGGCGAAGCAGTGCTGGACGCCGCTGCTGCCGAAGGTTGCGATCTCCTGATCAAGGGTGCCTTCACGCGTCACAGGTTGCGGCAAATGATCTTTGGCGGCGCCACCAGCCATATCATGGAACATGCCGACATGCCGGTCTTGATGGCGCATTGAGAAGACGCCCCTCAATACTCGATGCCGAACTCATCATAGATATGCCTGAACACCGCGGGCAGCGTTTCCGGCAGATCTTCCGCGATCAGGCCGGGCCCGGCTTCGCGCGCGGCCTCGCCATGCATCCACACCGCCTGGCTCGCGGCTTCGAAGGTGGGCACGCCCTGCGCCAAGAGCCCGGCAATCATTCCAGCAAGCACATCGCCGGCGCCCGCGGTTGCAAGCCATGGCGGCGCGTTAGCGGCAATGGTGGCGCGGCCGTCGGGCGCGGCGACTGTCGTGTCCGGCCCCTTCAACAGCACGACGGCGCCGGAGCGCTCTGCCGCGTCGCGCACCCTTTCGAGCTTTGAGCGGCCGGGCGTTTTGTTGGAGAGATCGCTGAACAGGCGCGGAAACTCGCCCTCATGCGGCGTCAGCACGACGTGAATATCCCGTTCCGTCTTGATGGCATCGAACAACAGGTGCGGCGCCTCGGCAAAGCTCGTCAACGCGTCGGCATCGAGCACGACGTGCCGCCGGTGCGATAGCGCGGTGTGAACGAACGCGCGCGTGCGCTCGCCGACGCCGGCGCCTGGGCCGATCACCACCGTGTTGAAGCGCTTGTCGGTCAGCGTGTCGGCGAACTCGATCGGCGTGTCGATCGCGCGCACCATCACGGCGGTGAGCGCGGCGGCATTGATCGCGAGCGCATCGCGCGGCGAGGCCAGCGTCACGAGCCCAGCGCCGACCCGCAAGGCGCCGCGTGCGGCGAGACGTGCAGCGCCGGTTGCCGCCATGTCGCCTGAGGCAACCAGCGCATGGCCGCGGGCATATTTGTGGCCGTCGATGCGCGGGACCGGAAACGATCTCCGCCAGAACTGCGGCGTGTTCTCGAAGACGAGCGGGCGGATTTCGTCCAGCACGCCGGGCGGGATGCCGATGTCGGCGACGCGCACGCCCCCGCAATTCATGCGGCCGGGCAACAGCAGATGCGCCGGTTTCTTGCGGAAAAAGGTGATGGTCTCGGTGGCGCGCACCGCAGTACCCATGATCGCGCTCGTGGTGCCGTTGATGCCGCTCGGCAGGTCGACCGCAAGTACTGGCGCACCGTTGGCATTGATCGCCTCGATCATTTCGCGCGGCTCGCCCTCGACCGGCCGGCTCAAGCCCGCCCCGAACAGCGCATCGATGATCAGCGCGGGTTTTCCGATCGCCTGCGGCGTGAACGGCAGCACCGGATATTTCCAGCCGCGCGCGGCGGAGGCCGCATCGCCCTTCAGCGCGTCGCGCTCGCACATCAAGATGACGGAAACCTCGCGGCCCTGCGCCGCCAACTCAGCCGCCGCGACAAACCCGTCGCCGCCATTGTTGCCGGGGCCGGCGACGACGACGATCGGCCCCTCCTCGACCAGATCGCTGGCTGCCTCCGCGACCGCCTGGCCCGCGCTCAGCATCAAAGCGAAGCCCGGCGTGCCGGCAGCGATCGCGAGGCGATCGGCGCGCTCCATCTCGGCGGTGGTCAGGACTTCCATGCCCGTTCCTGTCTGGCGAACATCGCGCGATCCCTTAAAGGAACTTCGACAACAAGCGGTACTGGCATAGTAAAATTCGTCGGTAGTTCCTACGCAGCCCGCGGCGAATTGTGCACATGTCCCAAAGAGCGGCGAAATCTCGCCTCATCCTGAGGCACCGCCATCCGGATCACTTGCCTGTCCGGGAATAATTGCACACCGATTGGTCGATTTGCCTATTTTGCAGGCTTCGCTATTCTACACGCTCTCCGCTAAAAGCTGGAGAAACAACCGATAAAGGCCTGACAACGCATTGAAATCGGACCCGTTAACGGGTTGGCACAGGGCCTGCTTTTGGGAAGCCAGCGCAACCTGACGACAAGTTGCCCTTTTGCTTTTGTAATGCCTCGGGAGGCGCTCAGTGAAGAAGATCGAAGCCATCATCAAGCCATTCAAGCTCGACGAGGTGAAGGAAGCGCTCCAGGAGGTGGGACTGCAGGGCATTACCGTCACCGAGGCCAAGGGCTTTGGGCGGCAGAAGGGCCATGCCGAGCTCTATCGGGGCGCCGAATACATCGTCGACTTCCTGCCCAAGGTGAAGATCGAGATCGTGATCGGCGACGACCTGGTCGAGCGTGCGATCGACGCGATCCGCCGCGCCGCCCAGACGGGACGGATAGGCGACGGCAAGATCTTCGTCTCGAATATCGAGGAGGCCATTCGCATCCGTACCGGCAAATCCGGACTGGATGCCATCTAATTGCGCTATCTGCGCAGGAAAAGCCCGCATCTTCTGCTGAAACATCATGCAAATGCCGGGGTGACCGGCACGGCATATTGTCTTGGGCCTGACCCGACGCTATTGAGCAATACCCCGCGGGATAACACCGCGGCCGGGAGGACTTGTAGCCAAGAGGGGTATTCATGAAGACCGCCAAAGACGTCCTGAAGCATATCAAGGACAACGACGTGAAATACGTCGACCTGCGTTTCACCGATCCGCGCGGCAAGTGGCAGCACGTGACGTTCGATGTGGGCATGATCGAGGAAGACACGTTCTCCGAAGGGTTGATGTTCGACGGGTCCTCGATTGCCGGCTGGAAGGCGATCAACGAGTCCGACATGTGCCTGATGCCCGATCCCGTCACCGCGACGATCGACCCCTTCTTCGCCGAGACCACCCTGATCCTGGTTTGCGACGTCCTCGAGCCGACCACCGGCGAGCCGTACAACCGCGATCCGCGCGGCATCGCCAAGAAGGCCGAAGCCATGGTCAAGTCGTCGGGCGTCGGCGACACCGTGTATTTCGGGCCCGAGGCCGAGTTCTTCGTGTTCGACGACGTGCGTTACTCGGCCACCCCCTACAACACCAGCTTCAGGCTCAATTCCTCGGAATTGCCGACCAACTCCGACACCGAATATGAGGGCGGCAATCTCGGTCACCGCATCCGCACCAAGGCCGGCTACTTCCCGGTTCCGCCGCAGGACTCGATCCAGGACATGCGTTCCGAAATGCTCGGCGCGATGGCCAAGATGGGCGTCAAGGTCGAGAAGCATCACCATGAAGTCGCTTCCGCGCAGCACGAGCTCGGCATGAAGTTCGACACGCTGACGCTGATGGCCGACCAGATGCAGATTTATAAATACTGCATCCACCAGGTCGCCCATATCATGGGCAAGACCGCGACCTTCATGCCGAAGCCGGTCTATGGCGACAACGGCTCGGGCATGCACTGCCACCAGTCGATCTGGAAGAGCGGCAAGCCGGTGTTCGCCGGCAACAAATATGCGGATCTTTCCGAGACGTGCCTGTCCTACATCGCCGGCATCATCAAGCACGCCAAAGCGATCAACGCCTTTACCAACCCGACCACCAACTCCTACAAGCGTCTGGTCCCGGGTTATGAGGCGCCGGTGTTGCTGGCCTACTCCGCGCGCAACCGCTCGGCCTCCTGCCGCATTCCCTACACCTCCAATCCCAAGGCCAAGCGCGTCGAGGTGCGTTTCCCCGATCCGATGGCCAATCCCTATCTCGGCTTCGCCGCGATGCTGATGGCCGGCCTCGACGGCGTCAAGAACAAGCTCGATCCGGGCTCGGCGATGGACAAGGACCTCTACGACCTTCCGAAGGAAGAGTTGAAGTCGATCCCGACGGTGTGCGGCAGCCTGCGCGAGGCGCTCGAGAACCTCGACAAGGACCGCGCCTTCCTCAAGGCCGGCGGCGTGTTCGACGACGACTTCATCGACAGCTACATCGATCTCAAGATGACCGAGGTGGAGCGGTTCGAGATGACCCCGCACCCGGTCGAGTTCGAGATGTACTACTCGCTGTGATCGATCGCCGCCTCGCGGCGTGAAATGCAAGGGCGCCCTGCGAGGGGCGCCTTTTGTTTTTGGCTTCGCGCGAATGTGAACGCGCCTCGTCAGTCATCCAACGCGCGCGTCAGCAGACAGGATTGCAAGCTTGCCGCATGAGATGGGATGATAACGCAGTCCGAGGCCGCAGAGCCATTCATGCAGATCAACGTCACCTACGATATCGACCCCAATGTCGCCCCGCCGCCGGCGGGCTTTTTCACGACAGTTCAGTACGCGGTCGACATCCTGGATGCCGCATTCACCAACAACGTCACGATGAACGTGGTCGTCGGCTGGAATCTATTCAAGGGACACCACGTCGCCGGCACCGGAGACGACGGGATCAATCTCTATACCCCGCTGACCTACAGCTATAGCGACATCAAGGCCGCGCTGCTCGCGAACGCGACCTCTCCGGCGCAGCAGGCGGCCTACGCCACCCTGCCCGCCAGCGATCCGACCGGCGGCGTGCCGTTCGAACTGCCTAGCGCGGAGGCCAAGGCGCTCGGCCTGCCAATTCCTGCCGGAACGAACTCAACGGACAGCTGGGTCGGCGTGAACCCGAACGTGAACTGGTCGTACGACCCCAGCCATGCACCTGGCCCCAATCAGGTCGATCTCGTCGGTCTGATCGAGCATGAGATCACGGAGTCGATGGGTCGAAATTCCTATCTGGATACGATTTCGCCCGACACGGGCCTGGCAGTGTTCGGCATCGAGGACATGTTTCGCTATTCGGCCGCTGGCGTCCGCCAGTTGGCGTCGGGCGCACCTGACAGCACTGGATATTTTTCGATCGACAACGGCGCGCACAAGCTCGGGATTTGGAACAACGACGCCAATGCCGGCGATCTCGGCGACTGGAACACCGATCCTACCTATCAAGGGCCCGGCCCGCACGGCGAGGACTCCTTCGACAACGCGGGCGACAACGGCGTCTACCAGCCGCTGACGCAGACCGACCTCACCTTGATGCAGATTCTCGGCTGGGATCCGTTGGCACCGCAGAATATCGTCATCAACGGCGAAACCTTTTATATCGACGCGACACACCCGTCAGTCAGCAGTCTCACGATCGAGCCCGGCGGTACGGTCGACATGGCGGCCGGCGGCCAGTTGACGGGCGGCCTGAGCTTCGATGGTCCCGGGGGGTTGTTCGTGCTCGAAGCCGCGTCGGCGCCGAACGCCGTGATCAAGGGTTTTGTCGCGGGCGACACCATCGACTTCACCGGCGCTCCTGTCGGCGCGCATCCGACAGTCACGTTGTTGTCCGGCAATGTGCTCGAAATCGTCGAGCACAACACGACCTACGATTTCAAGCTCGATCCCAACCAGGATTTTTCCGGCCAGACGTTCCACGTTACCGGCGACGGACATGGCGGCACGCTGATTTTCATCGATCCCGCCGTGCAGTCGGTGACAACATCCGGTCCCGGTATCAGCGCAGGCACCGGCGATCTCAACGCCGGCCATAGCGTCACGTTCAACGTCACGATGAACGAGGCTGTTGACGTCGACACCACCAACGGCGTGCCGACATTGTCACTGAACGACAATGGCGTGGCGACTTATTCGGGCGGCAGCGGCACGAACCTGCTGACCTTCAGCTATACGGTCGCAGCCGGTGAGAACACGCCGGACCTCGCCATCAATGCCTTCAATCTGAACGGCGCGACGGCGCAGGACGCCAACGGCCACGCCGCTGATTTTTCCGCTGCGGTCGTCAATCCCGCCGGCACCCTGCAGATCGATACCACGCCTCCGCTGGTGACGGCCGTCGCCGGTCCCGCGCCGGGACCAGCCGGCCCCTCCTGGGTGTTCAGCTTCAACGAACCGGTGCAGGCGACGAGTGGAGCGACATTGTTCAACGGTTCTCTCACCATCGATGCGGCGGCAACAGCTGCGCTGCATGACCAGACCAAGCTGGTGTTCGACTTCAATGCCGCGCCAAATCCTGCGACGAGCTACAGCGAAGGTGTCATCGATCTTGCCAACAATCCGGCCACGCCGGGCGCAGCACCGACGCTACCGATATTGGGCGGTTACGTCCTGAGCGCGGACACCTCCCACACGTTGCCGAACGCAGCCGCTCCTGCCGTGCATGATTTTCATCTGTTGATCTGAACGGACGTGCCGTTCACGCCGCGCTCCGCCGCGCGGTCAGCGCCGCGCCGAACGCTTCGAACAGCGCGCGATTGATCGGGTTGCGATGCGGATCGTATTCGGCGTGCCATTGCACCCCGAGTGCAAAGCTCGGTGCATCCGCGATGCGGATCGCCTCGATGGTGCCGTCCTCCGCCACGCCCTCGACGACCACGCGCTTGCCCAGTTCGAGAATGCCCTGCCCGTGCAGCGAATTGACCTTGATGGTCTCGCAGCCGAGGATGGTCGCGAACGCGCCGCCCGGCACCAGCGTGACCTCGTGGCGATCGGCGAAGATCACCGTGGGATCGGGATGGATCTCGCCGTTCTCCAGCCGCGGCATGCGGTGGTTCATGCGTCCGGGAAGCTCGCGGATTTCCGGATGCAGCGAGCCGCCGAAGGCGACGTTCATCTCTTGCAGGCCGCGGCAGATGCCGAACAGGGGAATGCCGCGCGCGACGCAGGCTTCCGACAGTTTCAGCGCCACCTCGTCGCGCAGGATGTCGTAGGGCTCGTGCTTCTCGTGCGGCTCGGTGTTGAAGCGTTCGGGGTGGACGTTGGCGCGCGCGCCGGTCAGCACGATGCCATCGACCGCATCGAGCAGCGCGCCGATGTCGGTAATCTCGGGACAGCTCGCAAACATCAGCGGCAGCGCGCCCGCGACATGAGCCACCGCACGCATATTGCGCTCGCCGACCACCTGCACGGGAAATCGATTCTCGATCCGCGTCGAATTCCCGATCACGCCGACGACCGGTTTGCGTCTCATTGTCCTGCCAATTCTTCCTCTGCCCGGCGCGACAATATTGCCTGCGTCGCGGTATCAGATCAACCCGTTGCGAACGCTTATCAAACGCAGCCGCCCTGCAAGAAAGTCGGGTCGGCGTAAGCTATTTGCGCGTAAATGCCTCGCGGGCGTCGATCGGCTCGGTGCTGGCGAGACCGGCGGCCTTGAGCGCGGTCGCGGCGGCGCCTTCCTTGTCGAGCCAGGGCAGCTTCGCCCGGATGCCGCGGGTCACGGGTTCGCCCAGCGGCCCGCCGAAATCGATCGGCCAAAAGCCGTTCGGCACCACTTCGGCGGTGAGGCGATGCAGCCGAAAACCTGGCCCAAGGCTCGCCTCGAGATTGTCGGGCGCCATGCTGCGCATACTCGCGGGATCGGCCGGGTCGCTGAAGGCAGCGAGCACTGGGATCAGCGCGCCCGTGACCGGGACGACACCGCTCATCCGGCTCATCTGGTTGAACGAGACGCGCTGGCCGCCGGTCTCGCCATACGCGCGCAGCGCGACATAATTGATGCCGTCGAGATCGATCGTCTTCTCGGGGTGCGCCAGCAGCGCGACGAGATTCTTGCCCGCACCGAGGTCGACGAAAACGGCGTCGCCGCTGGTAGCGGTTTTGCCGCGGTTGCTGTAGCCGCGATCGGGGGTGATTGCGAGCACGCCGCTTGCGGATTTGACTCCGGCCGGCGTCTCCACCTCGACCGTCAGCCGGTACTTGTGACCGGGCCGGTTGATCCTGATCTGGTCGCCGATCACGAGCACGGCGAGCAGCGCCAACGGCCCCAGCCATTTCCAGAACGTCGCCACCAGCCCCCTCGCCTTCGTTGCTCTGCAACGCTGGCACAGAGAACTCAGGACGCGTCAAACGGCCCCGATCAAACAGGAGTTGGAGATGAAGCTCTTACTGGAAAAGAAGCGCCGTACCCATCATCGCCAGTGCGCAAGCCACGAACATCGCAATCGGCCAGGGATTGGTGGCGCGGCCGTAGCGGCCCTGCGCGCGGCGCTCGGCAATGACGGCGGATTCGTACTCGTCGGCGGTGGAGAACATGCAGGCGAAGCCGCCGCGGGCAGAGACGGCATCGGCTTCCAGCGAGAGCAGCGCGGCCTGGGCGCCGCGATTCCGGCGTGTGATCATGGCATCGATCATGCGAGCGATTGGTAAATGAGAGGTTACGATTTCATCTCACGCGATCACCGGGGCCGGCCGCGGCGCGGCCGACAGCCCGGCGGTCTTGCGCCGCCAGTTCTCCAGCGACAGCGGCAGCTCTTCGGCCGCCTCGACGCGGTTACGTCCGCTGCGCTTGGCCTGATAGAGCGCGGTGTCGGCCGCAGCCAGCAGCACCTCGAGCTCGGTGCCGGCCGGGCCGCCGGCCACGCCGATCGACACCGTAGTGTCGACCTTGCCCTCTTCGCAGACGATGCCGGAGGCCTCGAAGGCCTCGCGCACGCGCTCGGCGGCGATCACGCCTTCCTCGAGCGGGCACGGCAGCAGGGCTGCGAACTCCTCGCCGCCGATCCGGCCCGAGAGATCGCTGAGCCTGAGACCGTTGACCACGACGGTCGCGAACAACTTCAGGATTTCGTCGCCGGCGGGATGGCCGAAGCGATCGTTGATCCCCTTGAAGTGGTCGATGTCAAAGATCATCACGCACAACGGACGTCCGGCCTTGGCCTCGCGCTCGATGACGCGCGCGCAAGCCTCCGCAAAGCCGCGACGGTTGAACATGCCGGTCAGGGGATCCACCGATGCTGCGGTCTTGTGCGCGGTCACTGTGCGCTCGGACACCATCATGAAGATCACGAACACGGTGCCGACCGCGTAGAGCACAAGCTCGATCGAGAACACCATGACCCAGATGCTGGAGCCGAACTTTTCGTCCGCAGGATGCAGCAGGTCGCCGAGCACGATCGGCAGCATCAGCACGAAGCCGTGCAGCACCGGCACCAGGAACGCCGGCCAGCGCCGCTGCAGCGATTTGCGCCGCTCCGACCACAATTCGGTCGCGGTCAGCGCCGCGTAGATCGCAACGATGGCGGCGCCAATGGTCAGGCGCAAGGCTGCGTTGTTGGGATCGAGCGACATCACGGCCGCGATCCAGACGAGCGCGCCGAGCACCAGGCCGGGCAGATTGAGCTTGCGGCCGTGGAATACGCGCGAGGCATTCCAGACCATGCCGCAGGCCATAAAACCCACGGCGTTCAACGCGAGCGACCACATCTCGCCAAATCTTTCGCCGCCAACCGTCCACAACGCCACGGACGCCGCGCCCAGCAGGTAGGCGGCGCCCCACCATTTCAGCGCGGAGTTGTTTTCCTGGTTGCCGAAAAAAATCAGCATGGCGCCGAGCAGGGCGGCCACCATGGTGGCAACGAAATAAAGCGTGATGCTGTCGAGCGACATCGGTCACCCCAAGTCTGTGATGCGACGTTGGCAGGCTGGTTACGGCCTGCGCGACGCCTGATACCTGGGCTGGACTTTAGGGGGTGCGCGTTCGCAATCCGTTTGCTCTCGGGCCCAAGTTTTCAGGAAAAACTGCGTCAACTTAGCGTTAAACCGAACAATGAAAGGCAGGCACAGCACATCGGTAAATCGGCGATTGCCGATCTGCTTCAAATGCGAACGAAAGAAAGAGCCCGGTCATTTCTGACCGGGCTCCTGATCTTCTCAAACTCGTGTCTCGATTTAGCGCTTCGAGAACTGGAACGACTTGCGTGCTTTCGCCCGGCCGTACTTCTTGCGCTCCACGGTGCGCGAGTCGCGGGTGAGGAAGCCGCCCTTCTTCAGTACGCCGCGCAGCTCAGGCTCGAAATTGGTGAGCGCCTTGGAGATGCCGTGACGCACTGCGCCGGCCTGGCCCGACAGGCCGCCGCCGGCGACCGTGCAGATCACATCGTACTGGCCGTTGCGGGCGGCCGCGACCAGCGGCTGCTGGATCATCATGCGCAGCACCGGGCGGGCGAAGTAGATTTCGACCTCGCGGGTGTTGACCATGATCTTGCCGTTGCCGGGCTTGACCCAGACGCGGGCGACCGCGTCCTTGCGCTTGCCGGTGGCATAGGCGCGGCCCTGTTTGTCGACCTTCTTGACGTATTTCGGCGCTTCGGGAGCGGCCGGCTTCAGCTGCGAGAGCTGATCGAGAGATTGTATGCTTTCGGCCATTTATGCGGCCCTCATGTTCTTGCGGTTCATCTTGGCGAAATCGATCTTCTCGGGATTCTGCGCCTCGTGCGGATGCTCGGCGCCGGGATAAACCCGCAAGTTTCCGAGCTGCATACGGCCGAGCGGTCCGCGCGGGATCATGCGCTCGATCGCCTTCTCCACGACGCGCTCCGGGAAGCGGCCTTCGAGGATCTCGCGCGCGGTGCGCTCCTTGACGTGGCCGACATAGCCGGTGTGCTTGTAATAGACCTTCTGCTCGCGCTTGCGGCCCGTGAGCACTGCATGCGCGGCATTGATGATAATGACGTTGTCGCCACAATCGACATGCGGCGTGTAGGTCGGGAGGTGCTTGCCACGCAGAAGCATGGCAACGTGGGTCGCGAGACGGCCGACGACGACGCCCTTGGCATCGATCAGCACCCACTTCTTCGTCACCTCGGCAGGCTTTGCCGAAAACGTTTTCATGTGAGCATCCGTGAAAAGAGAAATCGGCGCACAAGACGCGCGCCGAACTGCGCGGCTTTCTAGAGACCGACGCGGCGCGCGTCAATGCAAAACGTGGAAATTAAGATGAGCTAATTCAATGGCTTATAAATATGGTGGTATAGTACCGTATAAAACCTCATGTGTTTGGAATGGAATAGGTTGCGGTCACATGGGCGATCGGATCGGGCGAGCACGCCGACAGCAGGATCACCTCCCCCACCGCAAGCCGCTTGCCGAGCTTCAACAGCTTCGCTTCCGCGATCACGTCGTGACCGGCCACACCCTTGCGCAGGAAATTGATGTTGAGATTGGTGGTGACCGCAAGCGCCACCGGGCCGATTGCCGACAAGACCACGACATACATCGCGCAATCCGCAAGCGCCATCAGCGTCGGGCCCGAGATCGTGCCTCCAGGCCGCAGCATACTGTCGTTGTAGCGCTGGCGCAGCCGGCAGGTTTCGCCGTCGGCATGTTCGATTGAGATACCGGTCATCAATGGCAACTCGGCACGCAGGAAGGCGTCGAGCTCGGCTACGGTCATTCGAGGTGCCATCACGGCCACCGGTCGAAGCTCTATCGAATCTTGCCGAAGTCGCCGTGCCGCCCGAGTCCACCCTTGAAGCGGCTAGCACCCGCCACGCCGTCGGCGATCAACGCTTCACGGCCATTGTACCATTCCTGAATCAGCGCCTCACGCACGCCGAGCCCATGACTTTTGATGGCGGAACGCCGGTCGGCACGGACACACACTTGCGGGAAGCGGGCGATGTCATGCGCCAGTTCCTCGGCCTTCGCGCGTGCGCCACCTTTGGGCGTCACGTATTCGCACAAGCCGATGTTCAGACACTCGTCCGCCGGCACCTTCCTTCCCGTGAGGATGATCTCCAGCGCCCTGCCCTGACCGACGATACGCGGCAAGCGTACCGTTCCGCCGTCGATCAGCGGCACACCCCATCGGCGGCAATAGACGCCGAAGTAGGACTCTTCGGCCATGACGCGAAAATCGCACCACAGTCCCAATTCCATACCGCCGGCAACCGCAGGGCCTTCGATCGCCGCAATGACCGGCTTGTCCAGTTCAAGCCGGGACGGCCCGAGCGGCCCCCGCGGAATTTCGCCGCCATTGCCGCGCGGCCGCGCCGTCGAGATATCGAGTTCGCCCAACGGATATGCGGCATTCAGCGTGCTGACATATTTGAGGTCCCACCCCGCGCAGAATGCACCGCCAGCGCCATAAAACACGGCGACCGCGGCATCTTTGTCAGCATCGAACTCCACGAAAGCGGCTGTCAGCGCATCCGCGCTAACCGGGTCCATGGCGTTGCGGGCTTCCGGCCGGTCATGAATGATCGTCCAAACCGCGCCAGCCTTTTCGATCCTGACCGTCATCGCAACCTCCCGCATGCCAATGCGTTAATTTAAACAGTGTTAAATAATCTAACGATGTTCAAATTTCCGGTCAAGCGTGTTATCAGGGATTCGCCATGGCGAAACAGCAGAAAATCGGCCGACAGAAGGCCGTCAGCGAGCACAAGCGCGAGTTGATCCTCAACGCGGCGCGGTCGGTCTTCGAAACCGAAGGTTTGGAGGGGGCATCGCTGCGGGCGATCGCCGCAGGTGCGGGCTACACCCCTGCCGCGCTCTACTTCCACTTCGAGTCCAAGGAGGCGATCTACGCCGAAGTCCTGCGGTGCTCGCTGGAAAATCTCGAACAGGCGGTCACACGCGCGGTCTCGCGCGCAAAAACTCCGGCCGACCGGTTTCGGGCCGCGGCGATGGCTTTCTTTCGCTACTATGCCGACAATCCAAAGGACCTCGACCTTGGTTTCTACCTGTTTCGCGGCGGCATGAAGCCGCGGGGACTCGGCAAGGAACGCGACGACGTGCTCAACACGGCGCTGGAATCAGCTCTGCAGCCGGTCGCTCACGCCGCGCTGGTTCTGGGGGCCGGGCGCGAGGAAGCCAGATCGCTGATGGCCGATATTTTTGCGCATGCGGCAGGCCTCCTGCTGTTGGCCAATACTGGCCGTATCCGCATGTTCGGCGCTTCCGCGCCGCACCTCATGGAACGTTTCGTCGAGGGCAGGATCGCGGCACTCATCGAAAAGCCGGGAGCGCCCTTGAATCCCCCGTCCTGAAGGCCCACTCTGCAGCTTGAACGGGTCTCGCTATGCCTCATTGTAGGCTAGAATAGCGCCACACCCAGCGAACGGATTTCCTACGATGCCTGCCCAAGCCGCCCGCGCCACGAAAGAAGACGCACCGCTTCTATTGCGCGAAAATATCGGCTCGATTGCGGTGATCACCTTCAACCGTCCGGACACGCGCAACACGCTGTCGGAAGAAGTCATCGCGGGTCTGCACGCGGCGCTGGACGACATCGCCATCGACAAGAAAATCCGTGCGCTGGTGATTGCGGCCAAAGGTCCGGCGTTCTCGTCCGGCCACGATCTGAAGCAGCTGACCGCGCATCGCGGCGATGCCGACGGCGGCCGCGCCTATTTTGCGAAAACCATGACCGCCTGCAGCGCGATGATGCAGGCGATCGTGCGCCTGCCGAAGCCCGTCATTGCCGCCGTGCAGGGCATTGCGACCGCGGCGGGCTGCCAACTGGTCGCGAGTTGCGATCTGGCGGTTGCTTCCGACGCCGCGCGCTTTGCGACCTCGGGAATCGACAACGGCCTGTTCTGCTCGACACCGATGGTGGCGCTGTCGCGCAACGTGCCGCGCAAGCAGGCGCTGGAAATGCTGTTCACGGGCGAGATGATCCCTGCCGAACGCGCGCGCGAGATCGGGCTCATCAATCACGTCGTGCCTGCAGGCCACGAGCGCGACGCGGCGATCGCGCTCGCGCAAAGGATCGCGCGCAAGTCGGCTTATGCGATCAAGCTCGGCAAGGAGGCGTTCTATCGCCAGGCCGAGATGAATCTTGCTGACGCTTATCGCTTCACGGCCGAAGTCATGACCGAGAACATGATGGCGTTCGACGGCAAGGAAGGCATCAGCGCCTTCATCGAGAAACGCGAGCCGAAATGGCGGGACGAGTAGACGCGTGAACCACGACACCTACGACGACAATTACATCCGCGGCATCCTTACCAGCGTGAAGTCGATCGCGATGGTCGGCGCCTCGCCGGTCGACGTGCGCCCGAGCTATTTCGCCTTCAAATACCTGGTGCAGCGCGGCTACGACATGATCCCGGTCAATCCCGGCCATGTCGGCAAATCGCTGCTGGGGCGTCCTTTTGTCGCTTCGCTCTCCGACATCGGCCGCCCCATCGACATGGTCGACATCTTCCGCAATTCGAGCCACATCATGCCTGTGGTCGAAGAGGCGCTGAAACTCCCCTCACCGCCGAAGGTGATCTGGATGCAGCTCGGTGCGCGCGATGACGCCGCCGCGGCAAAGGCCGAAGCTGCCGGCATCAAGGTGGTGATGAACCGCTGCCCGAAGATCGAGTGGGGACGGCTGTCGTCGGAGATTTCCTGGATGGGCGTCAATTCGCGCACCATCTCGTCGAAGCGCGCGCCGATCCCGACGCAGGGCATGCGGCTGTCACTGAACAGAACCAGCGTCGGCGGCGGGGCAACCGCTGCTGCCGACCGCGTCGCGAAGAACAGGACCGAAACCTCCTAAGTCCACCGCGAAACGATTGCGTCGAAAGAGCGGCGCTGCCGAGCACGATCGTTTCGAATTGCCCTCGGAGCATCTTGCCGCCTTGACGGCGCTCTGCGCTGACGCGATTGTCCGTCCCCGCGGCGCCTTACTCTTGAAGGAAAAAGAATGACCGATCGTGTTCCCGGATTTTCCACCCTCTCCGTGCATGCCGGCGCGCAGCCCGATCCCACCACCGGCGCGCGCGCCACGCCGATCTATCAGACCACGTCGTTCGTGTTCAACGACGCCGATCATGCCGCCTCGCTGTTCGGACTGCAGGCGTTCGGCAACATCTATACCCGCATCGGCAATCCGACCAACGCGGTGCTGGAGGAGCGCGTTGCAGCGCTGGAGGGCGGCACCGCGGCGCTCGCGGTCGCATCGGGCCACGCCGCGCAGGTCGTCGTGCTGCAGCAACTCTTGAAGCCCGGCGACGAATTCGTCGCCGCGCGAAAACTTTACGGCGGGTCGATCAACCAGTTCACGCACGCCTTCAAGAGTTTTGGCTGGAACGTGGTGTGGGCTGACCCCGACGATATCGGCAGCTTCGAGGCCGCGATCACGCCGCGCACCAAAGCCATCTTCATCGAGTCGATCGCCAATCCCGGCGGCACCGTCACCGACATCGAAGCGGTCGCGGCCGTGGCGCGCAAGGCCGGCGTACCCCTGATCGTCGACAACACGCTGGCGACGCCGTACCTCATCAAGCCGATCGATCACGGCGCCGACATTGTCGTGCACTCGCTGACCAAATTCCTCGGCGGCCACGGCAACTCGATCGGCGGCATCATCGTCGACGCCGGCACCTTCGACTGGGCCAAGGACAACAAATATCCGATGCTAAGCGAGCCGCGGCCCGAATATCACGGCATCAAGATCCAGGAGACCTTTGGCAACTTTGCCTTTGCCATCGCCTGCCGCGTGCTGGGCTTGCGCGACCTCGGGCCCGCGCTGTCGCCGTTCAATGCCTTCCTGATCCTCACCGGCATCGAGACGCTGCCGTTGCGGATGCAGAAGCATTGCGACAACGCCAAGGCGATTGCCGAATTCCTGCAGGCGCATCCGGCGGTGGCGTCGGTGAGCTATGCGGGGCTTTCCGGCGACAAGTACAACAATCTCGCGCGCAAATACGCGCCAAAGGGCGCCGGCGCCGTGTTCACCTTCGCGCTCAAGGGCGGCTATCAGGCCGGCGTCAATCTGGTGTCGAACCTGAAGCTGTTCTCGCATCTCGCCAATGTCGGCGACACCCGATCGCTGGTGATCCACCCAGCCTCGACCACGCACAGCCAGCTCGACGACGCCTCGAAGATCAAGGCCGGCGCCGGGCCTGATATCGTGCGGCTGTCGATCGGAATCGAGGACAAGGAAGATTTGATCGCGGACCTCGAGCAGGCGCTGGGCGGTTAGGGAATTAACCTTCTGTTCACCAACTCCCGCGAGCATACCGGGTCATTAGCCTCAACGGTGACCGTCATGATTCGGAAACGCGCGATGCTGCAGTGGGGGCTGACCGCCCTGTTTGTGTTCTCGGCGCTCGATACCGCGCTCGGCGCCGACAAGGTGGTGACTCCCCACGTCAAGCGCCACACCAAGGTCATCCTGCCGGCGGGCCTGCCGCATCGGCACTACGACTATCGCACCACGGTGGTCTACGTGCCGGCGGCGCCCGCGCCCGTCTATGTCGAGGATCCGCCGCTGATCTCGCCGCCGACGACGCCGATCCTGCCGGGCTCGGCGGCGCTGCCCGGCAATTACGGCCGGCCGTTCGATTACTATTATCAGGGCGCCTATTACGGCGATGACGGCGCTAGCCCCGGCTATACCAGCTATTTCTTCCGCCTGCCCTACGCCTGCGGCGTCTACGGTTATTGCTAGCCCGCCTGTGTGACCGGCGCGGCGACCTCGCGCGCTGAGATTTCAGCCGGTCGCGTCGCCAGTCTTTCCGCCTGCAGCACCGCCAGCGTCAACACGCCGATTGCAACCGCCTGATGCGCGAGCGCGAGCAGGATCGGCACCTGGTTGAGCAGCGTGAGAATGCCGAGCACGGCCTGCAGCGTGACGGCCGCCAGCAACCAGATCGCACCATTGATGGCGGCGCGTGGCGCTTTCGTGCGCAGCAGATCGATCGCGTGAAGCGCTGCCAGCAGGAACAGCGCGTAAGCCGTCATGCGATGCTCGAACTGCACGGTGAGCGCATTCTCGAACAGGTTGCGCCACCATGGCGCTTCGAACCACAGCCGCGCGCCCGAGGGAATGAATCCACCATCGATCAAGGGCCAGGTGTTGTAGACGAGCCCGGCGCGCAGGCCCGCGACCAGCGCGCCGAGATAAAGCTGCACGAAGGTCACGACGACCAGCGTCGCGCTTGTGATCTTCATCCGCGAGGGCACCCGTAGAGGCAGCCGATCGCCAAGCCGACGCAAGGTCCAGACAATGGCCGCAAAGATCAGCAGCGCCAGCACCAGATGCGTGGCAAGGCGATATTGCGAGACTTCGACCCGCTCCGACAGGCCAGAGGCCACCATCCACCAACCGACCGCGCCCTGCAGCGCGCCGAGACCAAAGATCAGCCAGAGCCGACGCCTCAATTCCGCAGCTACGCCGCCGCGCCACAGGAAATAGAGGAACGGCAGGAGATAAACCGCGCCGATGACGCGCCCGAGCAGCCGATGGCTCCACTCCCACCAGAAGATGATCTTGAAGTCCGACAGGCTCATTCCGGCATTGAGCTGCTGATATTGCGGGATCAGCTTGTAGGCCTCGAACGCCTGCTCCCACTCGTTCTGGCTGATCGGCGGCAGCGCGCCGGTGACCGGCTTCCACTCGACGATCGACAGCCCCGACTCGGTCAGCCGCGTTGCGCCGCCGACCAGCACCATCGCAGCAATCAACGCGGCAACGGCAAACAGCCACGCGCGGATCGCGCGAGATGTTGCGGTCTGATGTGTTGCGGTCATTCTAACCAAGGCTTGAACGGATTTTCGCTGCCCTTATAGTCCGCCCCCTCCCGTGCGCAAGCCGCGTTGTCAGCCGCAATTCCCCCGATTTCCATCATGACCATCCGCACCCGCAAGTTCCTTGGCGCCATCGCGCTTCTCGTACTGGCCGCCACGTGGGCGCTCACGATGATGGCGATGGCGCAGATGCCATGGCTTGCGAGCTCCGGCTGGCGGCAGGCGATCTTCTATGTCGTCGCCGGCATGGGCTGGGTGTTGCCGGCGATGCCGATCGTGAGTTGGATGTCGCGCCCAGACACTTAGATTGGCGCATGATCTTTTTGGAAAACCGGTGCCCCCTTTTCCGGATCATGCGCTCTAGAAATCCGGCTTGCTCGGCGTCGGCATCACGGGATCGAAGGCCGCGCCCGACAGGATCACCCGCATCGCGCGCAACGAACGAATTCGGCCGTCCCAGGCGATGCGCGGCAGCGCGCGCAGATTGGTGCGGCCTTCCGCCTCGACGATGCCTGCAATGGTCGACACCGCGCTGGCAAACCCTGCCTCCTCCGCCAACTTGACGTGGGCGCGACGGAAGGAATCGCGATCTCCGAAGGGATAGGCGAAATGTTTGACGCCGCGATGCAGCGCGGCATCGATCACGGCGTTCGCCATCGTCATTTCCCGCAGCGCTACATTCTCCTTCAGGGTGGTCAGCGACGAATAGTTCACCGTCGCACTTCCGAATGTCACCATCGGATCGGCAGCGAGCTTGTCGAGGTCGGCCCAGTCCATGTAGGTCTCGCGCGACAATGCCGCGAGGTCGGTCGAGTATCGCCTGCAGAGGTCGCCGAGCGCAGCCGTCAGATCTGATGGCGCGAGCTGACGCATCCAGCTCTCGATATATTCAAACACTTCGTATTTCTGCTCGACGGTCCTGATCTGGAAATGCTGTTCCTCGCGATTGATCATCAACCCGAAGCGCTTTTCCTTGGCGATGATCTTCTCCAGCGCTAGTTGCCATGGCTCGCCGACGCCGTCTGGAAACGCGGTCGGTACGTAGAGCGTAAACGGCACGTGGTGCCGGGCCAGCACCGGATAGGCGGCCGTGATGAAATCCTTGTAGGCGCCGTCGAAGGTCAGCGCGACGAAGCGCCGCCGCTGCGACATGATCACCGCGCGGCGGCACACCTCATCCATGGTCACGAAATCATATTTCCAGCGCTTCAGCGCGCGGATGGTGCGATCGAGGAATCGCGGCGTGACCTCCTCCGACTGCAGCGGTTGAAAGGCTCCCGAACGCCGCGGCAAAATCCGCGCAAAGCGCAGGATCACGCCGGCGCCGCCGATGTCCCGGCCTTGCCAGGCGCGGCCGGTGAAATAGCCGACTTCCAGCTTCAATTTGGTCAGAAATTGACTATTCGAACGCAAGCGTCTTCGCCCCCAGATACGAGCCGCCCACTCCCGCCGGCTTGCGGCATTGTCCTTACCCTTTGTTGACACTTCTTTGCAAAGGTCCGCCTGGTCGGGAACCGGTAAATTTTTCCCTTTTCAAGCAGGCCTTTGCGATGACCATGGCGGCCGCGATCGAGAGCCGGACGGCAGGCGCGCCGGCGCGCTCCAGGGCAAGCCGCATCGCGCGCGTCGACATCGTCACTGAGCTCACCGAGGCTGAGCCCGCCTGGCGCGCGCTCGAGGATCAGGCCCAGTTCGCAACTCCCTACCAGCGCTACGATCTGCTCGGCCCGTGGCAGTCGCAGGTCGGCGCGCGCGAGAACGCGACGCCGCTGATCGCGATCGCTTATGACAGTGAACGCCGGCCGCTGCTGCTGATGCCGCTGGCCGTAAGGCGCGAACATGGCGTGCGGGTCGCGCGCTTCATGGGCGGCAAGCACACGACCTTCAACATGGCGCTGTGGGACAAGGATTTCGCCCGCGAGGGGACGAGCGCTGATCTCGCCGAATTGCTGTCCGCGTTGCGCAGCCATGACGTCGCCGACGTGCTCGCGCTGACGCAGCAGCCGCGGCACTGGCACGACATCCTCAATCCGTTTGCGACATTGCCGAAGCAGGCTTGCGCCAATGACTGCCCCGTTCTCTCGATGGTGCCCGGTGATCCGCCGCAAAACCGGATCAGCAACTCGTTCCGCCGCCGGCTGAAGAGCAAGGAACGCAAGCTGCAATCGCCGGGCTACCGCTATCACCTCGCAACCAGCGAGGCCGAAATCGACCGCATCCTGGACTGGTTCTTCCACGTCAAGCCGATGCGGATGGCGGAGCAGAAGCTTCCCAACGTGTTCGCCGAACCCGGCGTCGAAGCGTTCATCCGTAGCGCCTGCCGCGCCCCGCAGAGCGGTGGCGGCCGCGCTGTCGACATCCACGCGCTCGAATGCGACGACGAGGTGATCGCGATGTTCGCCGGCGTCGCCGACGGACACCGCTTCTCGATGATGTTCAACACCTACACCATGTCGGCGCGGTCGCGTTACAGCCCCGGCCTGATCCTGATGCGCAACATCATCGATCATTATGCCGGCAAAAAATACCGCGCGCTCGACCTCGGTATCGGCTCGGACGACTACAAGCGGCTGTTCTGCAAGGGCGACGAGCCCATCTTCGACAGCTTCATCGCGCTTACCGCACGCGGCCGTGTTGCCGCTTCCGTCATGTCCGCGTTCAACCGCCTCAAGCGGCTGGTAAAACGCAACCACGTGTTGCTGCATCTCGCGCAACGCCTGCGCCGCGCCGTCGCCTAGGATATTAAGCCGCCACCACCTGCGGAGCCGCCTCGCGCGCGCTTGATTGCTGCGCCGGCTCGCTCAGCATATCGACCTCCGAGAACCCGACGACGCGCAGCTGATCTACCATCACCTTGCGCGCATCCTGCGCCATCGATGCATCGGGGACCACGACCGCGCGGGCATTCCCGGTCAACAGTTCCGCGGGCAGGTCGGACGCGGTGCCGGCGTCGAGCAGCACGTGCTCATAGACCCGCAGCATCGCGTCGATCGCGAGCGTCAGCCGCGGCGACTGCAGCAGCGCGCGATCGAAGCCGAGCCGGCCGGCATTTACCAGATGCAGGCGCGAGAACTTGTCGCGGGTGATGACTTCCGAGAACGAGGCCGTGCCCTGCATCAATTCGGCAAGGCCCGGCGCATTGCCGTCGACCGAGGCGGCCGCAACCATCGGCGACGAGCCGGCGAGATCGACCACGACCACCCGTGCGCTCCGCGCCAGCAACCGTGCAAGGGTCAGCGTGGTCAGCGTGATGCTTTCGCCCGTGGCGGTGCCGATCACGGTGATCTTGTGGGCACGCTGCCCTCGCAAGCTCTCGGCGAGTTGCTCGATCTCGCTGAGTGCTGTCGGCACGACCGGCGGCGACGGTTCCTCCGGGACCTGGGTGCGCTCGCCAAACACGGCCTTGTCGGCCTTCGGTTCGCGCGCCGTCGTCACCGTGCCCGCAAGCGACGCAACCGCGCGCGGCGCGGTCATGCGCAACAATTCGCCAGTGACGATCAGGCCGGTCGACAGCAGCAGCGTGGCCAGGGTCACGATCAGCACGATCGGCAGCTTCTTCGGATAGGCCGGCGTATTGGAAACGATGGCGCGGGAAATGATGCGGCCCTCGCCGGGCGCGGCATCGATGTTCTCGCGGGTGTTGGCCTCGCGGTACTTCGCCAGATAGGATTCCAGCAGATCGCGCTGCGCCTTGGCCTCGCGTTCGAGCGCGCGCAGCTGGACATCCTGGCCGTTGCTCGAGGTTGCCTGTTTCTTCAACTGGTCGAGAGCTGCGCTCAGGCTTTCGACCCTGCCGCCGGCGATGCGCGCATCGTTGTCGAGCGAGCGCGACATCTTGCTCGCCTCGTCGCGGATCTGGCGGTCGAGATCGCCGAGCTGCGCCTTCAGTTCCTTGATGCGCGGATGGTTGTCGAGCAGCGTAGACGACTGCTCCGCAAGTTGCGCGCGCAAGGTGACGCGCTGCTCGGACAGCCGGCGCATCAGCTCGGAATTGAGCACTTCGGTAGCCTCGATCGGCTTGCCGCCCTGAAGCATTTCGCGGATCAGTCGCGCCTTGGACTCGGTATCGGACTTCAGCGCACGCGCATTGTTGAGCTGCGTGTTGATCTCGCCCATCTGCTGGTTGGACAGCGTGGTGTTGTTGGTGCCGACGAACAGGCTCGACTTGGAGCGGAAATCCTCGACGCGGCCTTCGGCCTCCGAGACCTTGCCGCGCAGATTGTCGATCTCGCCCGATAGCCACTGGCTCGCCGCCCTCGCCTGGTCCTGCCGCGCAGCCTGCTGCAACACCAGATAACCGTCGGCGATGGAGTTGGCGACGCGCACCGCAAGCTCGGGATCGCGCGACTGGAATTCGACGACGATGACGCGCGATTTGTCGACGGCATAGGCCGTCAGACGATCGTAGTAGGCATCGAGCACGCGCTCTTCCGGCGTCATCGAGAAGGGATCGCGGCCGATTCCGAACAGCGCGAACAGCGACTTGATCGGCGACAGGCCGCTCAGGACGGGATCGAACTCCGCGCGCTCGGCGAGCTTGTTCTTCTTGATGATCTCGCGCGCCAGATCGCGCGACAGCACGAGCTGGACCTGGCTCGTCACCGCTTCGGCGTCGAGCGCAGTACGCTCTTCATTGCGCTCGCTGTTGGGGCGCAGGAAAACGTTCTCGCGGCCGTCGATCAGGATGCGCGACTCGGATTTGTAGCGTGCGGTGATCAGGTTGACGGTCACGACGGACAGAAGAAGCGCAGCTACCGTCGGGACGATGATCCAGCGCCGGTTGCGCTTGATGGCGTCGCCAAGCGCGCGCAGGTCGATATCGCCGTTTTCGTTTGCTCGCTCCCGCTTCGCAGGAGGCGGCGCAGGGATGGCCGCCGCCATCGCAGCCTGCGCCTTCTCTCTGGCTTTACGCCACAACGCTACACGCATCACACTCTCCCGCGAACGCCACAACTCCACCGTAACTTTCTTGATTACACTCTATTAGGGTTGCTGCCGGGTTAATCCGGCCCGAA
Organism: uncultured Alphaproteobacteria bacterium; assembly: GCA_963794775.1. Taxonomy (GTDB): domain Bacteria; phylum Pseudomonadota; class Alphaproteobacteria; order Rhizobiales; family Xanthobacteraceae; genus Bradyrhizobium. The sequence continues at coordinate 34,282 of CAWCGA010000014.1, forward strand.
CTTGCCGCTCTTATTGAACGATCCTTAATTCGGACGGTCATGTTTTGTTAACCATGAAAGCCCTTAATCGGAATCGAGATTTTCCCAAGGGTTGTCTGATGAAGGGTGCTCGCGCCGCCGTCCGCCATGAGCCTGCCGCACCCGCCCCTTCAGGGCGCGTGCGAACGCGCGGCCGGGGCCGGTGACCATGGCTGCACCCGATCGCCCCCTTCGTATCCTGCATGCGGTGCGCGCACCGGTCGGCGGCATTTTTCGCCACATCCTCGATCTCGCCAACGGCCAGGCCGATCGCGGCCACGAGGTCGGCATCATCGCCGACAGCCTGACCGGCGGCGACCGTGCGAGCCAGGCGCTCGCCGAGATCGCGCCGCGCCTGAAGCTCGGCGTTCACCGCATCGCCATCCACCGCGAGCCGTGGCCGACCGATGCGCTGGTCTGGGCGCGCTTCATGCGCATGATCCAGCGGCTGAAGCCCGACGTGCTGCACGGCCATGGCGCCAAGGCCGGCGCCTTTGTCCGCATGCGCAAGCGTGCCGGCCATATCATTCGCGTCTACACCCCGCATGGCGGATCGCTGCACTACAAGCCCAACTCCGTGAAGGGCCAGATCTATGGCCGGCTCGAGCGTACGCTGATGAACAGCACCGACCTGTTCCTGTTCGAAAGTGCGTTTGCCCGCGACACCTATCAGCGGACGATCGGCACACCTAAGGGACTCGTGCGCTGCGTGTTCAACGGCGTCACTGCCGATGAATTCGACCCCGTCCCGCGCGCACCTGACGCCACCGACGTGGTCTATGTCGGTGAGTTCCGCGATATCAAGGGCGCCGACCTGCTGGTCGATGCGGTGGCGCGGCTGCATGCCGACGGCCGGCCGGTCACGTTGACGCTCGCCGGCGACGGCGAGGAAACCGCGGCGCTCAAGGCGCAGGTGGAGCGCCTCGGCCTCGTCAATGCCGTGCGCTTCATCGGTCACGTCAAGGCGCGCCACGGTTTTGCGCAAGGCAAGCTGCTGGTGGTGCCTTCGCGCGGCGATTCCATGCCTTATGTCGTGATCGAAGCGGGTGCTGCGGGAATCCCGATGGTCGCCGCAAATGTCGGCGGCATCCCGGAAATCTTCGGGCCCTTCACCGACGCGCTGTTCGCGCCCAACATCGTTGGCGCCGTGGCTGACGCGATCGAGATCGCGATGGAGGATCCGGAAGCCGCGCAGAGCCGCGCCAGGGAACTGCGCGAGCGCATCTTCCAGCACTTCTCCCAGAAGGCGATGGTCGAGGGCGTGCTCGCGGGATATCGCGACGCCTTCGAAGCCGTCGGCGGTCAAGCGACAGCAAATCATTAACCATCGTTTACCAACGTAACCGTTTCTTCCGATTTCACCGTTAAGTCCGTTCGAGGGGAATACCGCCTCGGGGTGCGCGCGCTTAGCTGTGCGTGCAATAGGACGTGGACAGTGGAACCGATTAACGCACGCTCGATGCTCGATGCCGCGGCCACCGCGACGGCTACCGCCACGATGGTGCCGGGCAGCCCGCCGGTCGAACGGCGGCGCCGTTTGTCGCAGGCTGCCCTTGCCGTCACCAGCCAGAAGGTCCGACCCGCCTATTCGCCGGTCGTGATCGCGGGTGCGGTGCGCCTCGCCGATTTCGTGCTGCTCAGCTTCATCGGAATTGCGATCTATTTCGGCTACGCGGTGCGGCTCGCCGGCTTCCACTGGGAATATGTCGCCTCGATATTCGCGATGGCGATGGTCGCGGTGATCTGCTTCCAGGCCGCCGATCTCTATGAGGTCGGGGTGTTCCGCGGCCAGCTCCGCCAGATGACGCGGATGATCTCGTCCTGGGCCTTCGTCTTTCTGCTGTTCATCGGCGCCTCGTTCTTCGCCAAGCTCGGCGGCGAGATTTCGCGGCTGTGGCTCTCCGCATTCTTCTTCGTTGGTCTCGCCGCGCTGATCGGCGAGCGGCTGTTCCTGCGCGGCATGGTCCGCAGCTGGGCGCATCAGGGCCGGCTCGACCGCCGCACCGTGATCGTCGGCTCCGACAAAAACGGCGAGAAGCTGGTCGAAGCGCTGAAGACCCAGTACGACACCGACATCGCCGTGCTCGGCGTATTCGACGACCGCAACGACAGCCGCGCGCTCGACACCTGCGCCGGCAGCCCGAAGCTCGGCAAGGTGGACGATATCGTCGAATTCGCCCGCCGCACCCGCGTCGATCTCGTGCTCTTTGCGTTGCCGATTTCGGCCGAGACGCGCATCCTCGAGATGCTCAAGAAACTGTGGGTGCTGCCGGTCGACATCCGCCTGTCGGCGCACACCAACAAGCTGCGCTTCCGTCCCCGCTCCTACTCCTATCTCGGCAAGGTCCCCACCCTCGATGTGTTCGAGGCGCCGATCACCGATTGGGATCTCGTGATGAAATGGCTGTTCGACCATCTGGTCGGCGGCCTCATCCTGCTCGCGGCGCTGCCGGTGATGGCGCTGGTTGCGCTTGCGATCAAGCTCGACAGCCCAGGTCCGGTGCTGTTCCGCCAGAAGCGTTTCGGCTTCAACAACGAGCGCATCGACGTCTTCAAGTTCCGCTCGCTCTATCACCACCAGGCCGATCCGACCGCCGCCAAGGTCGTCACCAGGGACGATCCGCGCGTAACCCGCGTCGGCCGCTTCATCCGCAAGACCAGCCTCGACGAACTGCCGCAGCTGTTCAACGTGGTGTTCAAGAGCAACCTCTCCCTCGTCGGCCCGCGGCCGCATGCGGTGCAGGGCAAGCTGCAGGCCCGCCTGTTCGACGAGGCCGTCGACGGCTACTTCGCGCGCCATCGCGTCAAGCCCGGCATCACCGGCTGGGCGCAGATCAACGGTTGGCGCGGCGAGATCGACAATGAAGAGAAGATCCAGAAGCGCGTGGAATTCGATCTGTACTACATCGAGAACTGGTCGGTGCTGTTCGATCTCGTGATCCTCGCGAAGACGCCAATCGCGCTTCTGACCAGGAACGAGAACGCGTATTGACGGCCTTGTCATTGCGAGGAGCGAAGCGACGAAGCAATCCATTCTTTCTTTGTACGGAGAGATGGATTGCTTCGCTTCGCTCGCAATGACGACGGCAAAAGTTGTGTTGCGTAGCGTGAGTGCGTGATGGCGTATGCGGCGACAGCCGGGGGGTACACGACGACGGCGGCAAGCGCGCCCGGCGTAATCGCCCTGCAGCGCGCGCTGGTGTGGCTGGTCGGCGCCTCCGGTTCGATCGTCTTCATCGAGCCGAGTCCCTACGAGCTCATGACGCTCACCGCCGCCATCCTGTTCTTCGCCACGGGCGTGCGGATGCGACTGGTGTTCATGCCGCTCGCTTTGCTGGTCGTCGCGCTCAATATCGGCTACAGCATCGGCGCCATTCCCTTCATCGACACGCCCGAAATCTTCAGCTGGATCGCCACCTCCTGGTACATGGCATTCACGGTGATGTTCTTCGCCATGGTGCTGTCCGAAGATACCGACGCACGCCTCGACATGCTGCGCCGCGGCTTGATCGTCGGCGCCATGATCGCCTCGGTGGCCGCGATCGGCGGCTACTTCAACCTCGTCCCCGGCGGCCACGACCTCTTGACCCTTTATGAGCGCGCCCGCGGCACCTTCAAGGATCCGAACGTGCTCGGCGCGTTCCTGATCCTGCCCGCGCTGTTCGTGCTGCAGAACGTCGTCACCGCGCGCTTCGGCGAAGCGCTGCGCAACGCGATCGCCTTCGGCATCATGTCGCTCGCCATCCTGCTCGCATTCTCGCGCGCGGCCTGGGGTGGTCTGGTGCTGACTGCGGCCTTCATGCTGGCGCTGATGGTGCTGACCAGCCAGTCGCGCAGCGAGCGCTCGCGCATCGTGATCATGGCAGTCATGGCCGTCGTCGGCGCCGTGCTGCTGCTCGCGGTGCTGTTGTCGTTCGACTCCATTGCCGAAATGTTCCGCCAGCGCGCCAGCTTCGACCAGAGCTATGACGAAGGCCGCTTCGGCCGGTTCGGCCGCCACATCCTCGGCGCCGACATGGCGCTCGATCTGCCGTTCGGCATCGGGCCGCTGCAATTCCACAACTACTTTCCGGAAGACACTCACAACTCCTATCTGAACGCCTTCATGTCGGGCGGCTGGATTTCCGGCATCTGCTATCCCGCGCTGGTGTTCCTCACGGTTATCATCGGCTTCCGCTATCTGTTCGTGCGCGTGCCCTGGCAGCGCGCCTATCTCGCGATCTTCTCGGCGTTCCTCGGCACTGTCGGCGAAAGTTTCGTGATCGACACCGACCACTGGCGGCATTTCTGGATGATGATCGGCGCGGTCTGGGCGATGGTCGCGGCCGCGGTGCCGTACAAGCACGCGACCCGCCACCCAAACGACGTTTCGGCTTAGCCCTCGACTGCGAACGTCAGCCCGGCGTGATCGGTGAGCCGCTTGATCAGACGGTCGCCCATCGCAGATCCCGGCGTCCAGATCCCTGCCTTGACGTCGGGCGCATCACGCAACAGGCAGATCGCGCATTCGCTGATAATCTTGGAGGTCGAACCGTAGCCGGGATCGCGATCGCCCTTCACGGCGGCGCGGACCTGGCGGCCATCGGGCGCAACGGCGACATAGAGGAGATCGTAGAGGCCGTTCTCGCGCTCCTCCTTCGACGGCCCCTCGCCGGGCTTGGGCGCACCGGGGCCGGTCTTGCCGGAATTGAGCGCCATCACCTTCTTGGCGTTCTCCTCGCCTTTCTCGCCCGGACCGGTCAGGACCATCTCGTCGTAGACGAAGTCCTTTCCGTAGGGAAAGCCCATCAGCATGTTGGAGCGATGGACGTTACGCGTGTTGATCATCGCCATGGTGAACGGCGCGGTCCAGGATTGCATGTCCTCTTCGTACAGGGGCTTGTTGCCCTTCGGTTGTTTGGGGCCTTCGAAGCCCGGCGTCAGCGAAAAGTGATTGTTGAGGATCTGAACGAGACTGAGATCCTTGGCGACCGCTTCGAATGTTGCGCGTCCGCTCGCTGCCGTACCGCCCGACAGGGTTCCGCGCATGGCGCGCACCCGGCCCTTGACGCGCGCGGCCGGCGCGCCGAACACACGCTTGGCTTCCTTCTGCACGAAGAAGGTGCCGAGTTCGAACGGTACCGAGTCGTAACCGCAGGAGAACATGATGCGCGCGCCGCTCGCCTGTGCCGCGGCTTCGTGCTTGGCGATCATCTGGTTCATCCAGACCGGCTCGCCGCAGAGATCGAAATAGTCGACGCCGGACGTGACGCAGGCCGCGAGCAGCTCGTTGCCGTACCATTGATATGGGCCGACCGTCGTAATCACGGACTTCGTATCGTCGACCATCGCCTTCAACGATGCGGGATCGCTGGCATCGGCCACGACCAGCGGCGTGTCCGCGGGCGCGCCGATCGCGTCACGAACCGACTTCAGCTTGTCGAGGCTGCGCCCGGCCATCGCCCATTTCAGGCTGCTGTCGCCCTTGTAATGCGCGGCGAAATATTCGGCGATGAGCTGGCCGGTGAATCCGGTGGCACCATAGATGACGATGTCGAATTTCTTGGAGGACATTTCAATTCCTTGTTACCCCGCGCGAAAACCGATTTCGTAGGGTGGGCAAAGCGCAGCGTGCCCACCATCAAGAGCACGGCTACCGAAGGTGGGCACGGCGCTGCGCGCCTTTGCCCACCCTACAAATTTTCGCTCCACACAATCACGATCTCACTTCTTCCCGTATGACACGCCCATGCCGGCGCGGACGTCGGCCTGGATGCCATAAGGCGCGATCGGATAGCGCAAGCCGTTCTTTGCCAGTTGCTTCATGCCGACAATCGCTTTCGCGAGGTCGGCGGGTTTGAGCGCCATTAGCATCTCCTCGTCGGGGACGCCACCATAACGCCGCTCCGCAAAACACGGCAGCGACAACGACGGCTCGCCGGTCTTCAGCGCCCGTCCCCAGGAATCCGCGCAGGCGGTTTCGCCCACCACGCCCCATTCGAATTTCTTGTAGCCGGTATATTGCAGGCCGTTGATCAGGATGATCATCTGGCCCGGCGTCGCATAGACGAGGCAAATGTCGGGCGGATTGAGCCGCCCCGACGTGAGCGGGCTCACCGCCATCGCCTTGTACTGGCCGAACGGCACGACATCGAGCGCCTCCTGGCGCTTGCGCGCGTCCTCCGCCGTGCCGTGCCAGACGCCGACATAATTGGCGCCCGCGAGCCATTTCTCGTCCTGCGGCGCGAGCCCGATCACCGCCTTGCATTGCGCGCCGACGAGGTCGTCGGCGGTGATGCCGACGGTCCAGCCGAGCCGCGAGGCCATGCTGACGATCTGGTCTGTGGTGTGGACCGCGTTCGGCCGGCGGATCTTGTCGATCGCCTCCATGTCCTCGATGCGGGCAAACATCTTGATGCCGATCACGGTGGTCTTCAGCCGCAGCAGCGTGTTGAGATCGGCGACCATGCCGGCGGGCTCGAATGGTGGTGTCTGCTGCTGCATGGCGTGGGCCTCCCGACGACAATTGTTTGGGCGACTGTAGCCCAATTATCTCCGCTGTCATGCCTCGCGAAAGCGGGGCATCCAATATTCCAGAGACGTCAGTGCTCAACCGGGAAGCCTCTGGAGTACTGGGTCGTCCGGTCAAGCCGGACGACGACATCCGGGCCTTGGCTTACCCCGCCCGGCGCACAAAAGATGGATTGAGCTCGGCGATCGAGCTTGCGCCGGATTGTTGCATGGCGGCGCGCGTCTCGGTGCGCACGATCTCGAGCACGCGCGCCACGCCCTCCTCGCCGAACGCACCGAGGCCCCAGAGATAGGGCCGGCCGATGCCGACCGCTTTCGCACCCATCGCCAGCGCTTTCACGACGTCGGTGCCGCGGCGGAATCCGCTGTCGACGAAAACCGGAATCTGCCCCTTCACCGCCGCGATGATTTCCGGCAGCGCGTCGATGGTGGAGCGGCCATTGTCCTCGCCGCGCCCGCCATGGTTGGAGACGAGAATGCCGTCCATGCCGTTCTGCACGGCGAGCGCGGCATCGTCAGCCGTGACGATGCCCTTCAGCACGATCTTCATTTTCGTGACGTCGCGCATCCGCTTCACCGTGTCCCAGGTGAGATTGGAGGATTCTCCGCCGCCCTTGATGCCAGTGAGATCGATGCCGTCGTAATTATGCCGGCGAATGGTGCGCGCGGCGAAACTGCCGCGGTCGTGACAGCCCGCGCATTCGCGGGTGTCGCTCTTCATCAGGCGGAACAGGGTTTCCTGGTTACGGCCGGCAAGACGGTCGGTCGTGACCATGAGCACCGGACAGCCGGCGGCATCCGCCTTCTTGATCAACGCCTGCGCGACATCCCAGCTCGGCGATGCGTAAAGCTGGAACCAGATCGGCGCTCCCCGCGCTTTCGCAACCTCATCGACTGCGAAGTTCGAAGAAGTCGACAGCACCTGCAGATGATTGCCGGCGCGCGCCGCCTTGGCGACCGCGATCTCGCCGTCCTCATTGAAGAACCGGTTGCCGCCGGTCGGCGCGACGAAGATCGGTGAATCGTATTTGACGCCGAAGATCTCGACGCTCGTATCGACCCTGGAGACATCGCGCAGCCGCCGCGGCATCAGCTGGAATTTCAAAAAGCCCTCGCGGTTGGCGCGGAGCGTCACCTCGTCGTCGAGGCCGGAGGCCATGTAACCGAAATGCGCCGGCGGCACGTTCTTGAACGCAGCCGGCTCAAAGTCGAAGACGTTGATCGCCTCCTTCGGCGACTTGATCACGTCGTCACCCGGCCCCGTCCAGATCATCGGATCGGGCCATTTCGAGGCGGACTTCACCTGCGACAGCCGGCAATCCCGTCGCAGCGAACAGCGGGCTTGCGGCGAGATATTGCAGAAAGCGGCGGCGGCTGGTGGCGCGGACGTCGGACGGCGTCATGAAGTCCTCCCCTGCATCATTCTTGATTGGGAAGGAGCGTAGCTTATCCCGCCGGCCCCGGAAACAGCGCGCTGGTCCGTCCCGCAAGCCAGTAGGCGATCAGCCCGAGCCATTCGCGCACGGCGATGTCGGTGCGCACCAGGCCGTCAGTTGAAAACTGGGTGAAGGCGAAGATGTCGGTCGTATCGCGCCCGACATGCCAGTCCACCGGATAGGGCTCGACGGCAAAGCCCACTTTGCGGAACAGGCCGACCGAACGCGGCATGTGAAAGGCCGAGGTGACCAGCAGCCAGCGCTCGCCGGGCTTCGGCGCGGCGAGCTGCCTGGAGAACTGCGCGTTGTCGTAGGTGTTGCGCGAGGCGCGATCCATGATCAGGCGGCCCTTGTCGACGCCGAGGCTCTCGAAGATCGCAGCCGCATAGTCGGCCTCGCGCGCCTCGTTGGAGATCAGGCTGGAGCTGCCGCCGGAATACACGATCCTCGCGTTCGGATATTTGAGTGCGAGCACAGCAGCAGCGACGACGCGGTCGGGCGCAGCGCGGATCACCGGAACGCCGTGCGCCACCGAAAGATCGGGATCGATCGGTCCGCCCAGCACCACGATGCCGTCGGGTGCGCCCTGCGCCGCGTTCCAGGCCGGGAAGCGGCTTTCGAGGGGATAGAGCAGCATATTGCCCAGCGGCGAGAACGCAGCGACCGCCAGCAGCACGCTTGCCGCGATCATGAGCCGGCGCCCTGCCCGCGCGAAGCCCGTCGACGACAGCAACACGCCGACGAGCGCGAGCACGATCAGGAAATTGGTCGGCAGCAGCAGCACGCCGAGTGTCTTGGAGAGGACGAAAAACAAGCAGCAAGCCCTTCGCGATTTTGCTACAGCCTCATACGCTGTCCCCTCGCAATTCCAAAGAGCTTCCCATGACCCATCATCACCTGCACTCCAGCCCCGAAACCTGTCACTGGGGCTTCTTCGAAGCCAAGCTGAAGCCGGTGCTGACCATCGACAGCGGCGACGAGGTCACGGTCGAGACCATCTCGGGCGGGCCCGACCAGGTGCCCGACAAGAGCAAATTCCATGTGCCGCCGGAGCTCTTCGAAGTGCATGCGAAAAACGAGCGCATGGTGCCCGGCCACATCCTGACCGGGCCGATTGCAGTGAAGGGCGCCATGCCCGGCGACGTGCTCGAAGTCGATATCCTAGACGTCCAGCTCCGGCAGGACTGGGGCTACAACATGATCCGTCCGCTCGCCGGCACCCTGCCCGATGATTTCCACGAGACGCGGCTGCTCAACATTCCGCTCGACCGCGACCGCATGGTCGGCCGCCTGCCCTGGGGTCTCGATTTGCCGCTGGCGCCGTTCTTCGGCGTGATGGGGGTGGCGCCGCCGCCGGCCTGGGGCCGCATCACCTCGCTGATCCCGCGCGCGATGGGCGGCAATCTCGACAACAAGGAGTTAGGGGCCGGCGCCAAACTCTATCTGCCGGTGTTCGTGCCGGGCGCGCTGTTCTCCTGCGGCGACGGCCACGGCGTGCAGGGCGACGGCGAGGTTTGCGTCACCGCGATCGAGACGGCGCTGAAAGGCCGCTTCCGTCTCACCTTGCGCAAGGACATCCGCCTCGATTATCCCCGCGCCGAGACCGCGACCCACTACATGACCATGGCGATGGATCCCGACCTCGACCAGTGCGTGGTGCGCGCGCTGCGCGACATGATCGTGCTGTTAGGCGAGAAGCGAAATCTTTCGCGCGAAGATGCCTACACGCTCTGCAGCCTCGCCGCGGACTTGAGGGTGACGCAGACCGTCAACGGCTCCAAGGGCATTCACTGCATGATCCTGAAGAGCGTCGTGCACGGCTGAAGGACTGGAAGCGTCGGCACGCTTTCACGAAGATGAAATTTTCGTTTCAGCGCCAAGCAACCCTTGCGTAGCGCATTCGCCGGGCGCACCCTGCCCGCGCCACGTAAAAGATATCGGAGGATGCGACCATGCCAAAGGTCAAGCAAGCTTCGACGCGGAAACGCACGACCAAGGCCGGCGCCCTGAGCGCGTTGGGTGCCGCTGGCCTCAGTTTTTCACTGGCAGGTGGCGCGGCGGCGGCCACGACGTCCAATGCCAGTGTCCCGCAATCCGACAAAACCACGCCCAATCAGCGCTTTGTTCTTGGCGAAGAGGAAATTGCCGACGTCAGTCTCGCCACGTTCTACCTCTTCGACAGGGAAAATTTCGGCGGCGCCGTGCAGCTGGCGCGCGGCGGCTGCGGTCATGGCTGTGGCGGCTGTCACGGGTGCGGCGGCTGCCGAGGAGGTGGTGGCATCGGCATTGGCTGCCGGGGCTGCGGCGGTTGCCGAGGTTGTGGCGGCTGCGCGGTCGGCGGCTGTGGGTTCGGATTCATTGCCTGCATCGCGTGTGTGGGCTGCGCGGCTTGCGCGGGCTGTGCCGGCTGCTGCCTGTCATGGGGTTCGTGCCGACTGTGCTAGCTCGTACGGCGTGCGCCGCGCCTCGCCTGAGGCTCGGCGCTTCCTCAATTGTCCTCATCCATCGCTGCTAGCGACGGGCCGGATTCGGCCCGTTTTCGGCCGCTTCCACTGATGCCGAACCACCTGCTCCGCCCTGCGAAGGCGGGTCGTCTTGGCGCGTCTCGAATTTCATAAGTTAGAACAAATGTTTAGATCATAAAATTCAAGATTCTGTACAAACCGCCCCGACCCTAATAGATTCTTAATAGATACTTTTAAGTACACTTCCAACCGCGTAGCGTTTTGGTATGGCCACAGAGAAAGCCGAGACTGACCGCGTTCCCGTAACTTTGGCACTTTCGACCATTGCCTATCTCGAAAAGCTTGTGAGACAGGGCACCCACGGCACCAGCGTTCCCGGCGTTGCACGGACGCTGATCGAGGAAGGCATCCGCCTTGCGATCAAGGACGGGCTGCTGTCGATCCGTGACAATGGCAAGGCATAACGCGCGGCAGACTGAGCCCCTCGGGTGGCCAGGATGATCCCGGAGGATCCCAACCTGGAACCGACACATGCTTGCGCAAACCTGGACAGACGAACGACTTGAACTTCTGAAGGGCGGCTTTGCCGCCGGACTTTCCTGCCGCCAGATCGCTGCGACCATCGGCGTCAGCCGCAATGCCGTGATCGGCAAGATTTCGCGGCTCAATCTCAAGCGCGACACGGACCGCATGGTGGTGCGCGAGAGCAGGCCCGAGCGCGCGAGCGAGGCACGACCGCGCGGCGCGCCGCGGCTGCGACAGATTTTGCTGAAGGCCTATCCGGCGCAGCCGAACGCGACACGCGTCGACGAGCCGATCCACAACGGCCATACCTGCTCGCTGCTCGAACTCGGCAACGACACCTGCCGCTGGCCGATCTCGACGCCAGGTGCGGAGGACTTCTGCTTCTGCGGCAATCCCCCGCTCGGCGGCCTGCCCTATTGCGCCGGCCACAGCCGGATGGCGTATCGGGTCGCCGCGAGACGGTGAGGCAGCTCTATCCCCTCATCCTGAGGAGCGGCGCAACGCGCCGCGTCTCGAAGGATGAGGCCAAGATCGGGCCTCATCGGTTCGAGACGGCGCTTCGCGCCTCCTCACCATGAGGGTTTGGGTCACCCGATCCGCCAACCAAGCTCCTTCACGATGCGCCCATAGAACTCCGGCGAATAGGCCTGCTCCGGATCCTTCCGCACCCAGCCGTCGAGCTTGTGCGCGTCGTCGCCGACCAGGATACGCCATTGCCCGGCCTTGACGCCGTCGAGGATAACCTTCGCGGCTTGCGCGGCCGTCATCGGCGCCTCCTCGCGGAAGGCCCGCGCGCGGTCGAGCGCGATCGCCTGCACCTGCGCGTCCGACATGGTGTCGACGGCAATGCCCATGCCCTTCAGGCGCTGGCGCGCATGCCCCAACTCGTTCGGCATCAGCTCCTCGGTGCCGTTCTGCACCAGGCGCGTGTTCGACACGATCGAGGTGCCGATATGGCCGGGCATCACGACCGAGCATTTGATATGCGGCGCGTTGAGCCGCAAATCGTTGATCAATGCCTCGGTGAAGCCCTTCACCGCGAATTTCGCGGCGCTGTAGGCGGTGTGCGCCACGCCCATGCCGACCGAAGCCCAAAAGCCGTTGACGCTGGAGGTGTTGACGATGTGGCCTTCGTCGGCCTTGAGCATGAGCGGCAGAAAGGTGCGCACGCCCAGATACACGCCGCCCCAGCAGATGTTGAAGGTGCGGTCCCAACTCTCGCGGGTGCCGGCGATGATGCTGCCGCCGCCGCCGATGCCGGCATTGTTGAACAACAGATGTATCCTGTCGGTCTTCTGCTGCTCGATCAGCTCGTCGCGGAAGCGGATGTAGTGCGCTTCAATCGAGACGTCGGCGACATGGGTGGTGACGCGCAGGCCCTGCGGCAGCTTCTCGCTTTCGCAGAGCCGTTTGGTCTCGGCCATCGCCTCGGCCGAGACGTCGCACATCGCGACATTGCAGCCCTCGGCGACCAGCTGACGCGCCAGCTCGCGCCCCATGCCCGTGCCGCCTCCGGTGATGACGGCGAATTTTCCGGCGAAGTCTTTCATGTGAAAATTGTCCTCTCCACGATCGTTCTTTAACACTCGTCATGCCCGGCCTTGAGCCGGGCATCCACGTCTTTCTTCGAACCTGAATCAAAAGACGTGGATGGCCGGGTCAAGCCCGGCCATGACGATTTGAGAGAATGTCCCTACTCCGCCGCCTGGACCCGCTTGCCACCGAGGGCGCCGAGTCCTTCCAGCGCCTTGGCGATGGCCGCTTGCTGCGAAGGCGACGCCTCCGGCATCGGCGCGCGCGAATAGGTCTTCGGCAGGCCCTGCAGGACCTGCGCATGGCGCGTGCAGGCCGGCAAATTGTCGGAGACGATAGCGTTCCACAGCGTCAGCAGCTTCTTGTGCAGCTCAAGCGCCCCGGCATGATCGCCCTTCTTCACGGCGTCCCACAGCGCTACCGATGCATGTGGCGCGGCGGACAGGATCGCCGCGATCGAACCATGCGCGTAGGACGGATACATCAGCGCATCGACCGCGCTGTAGATCAGTTTGTCGGGGGCCATCATCATGAGATCGGCGAACAGTTTCAGATCGCCCGCGCTCTGCTTGACGCCGACCACCAGCGGCACCCCGGTCATGATGCGCACCAGCAGTGCGGGCGACAGGTACGACCACGGCACCACGTTGTAGATGATGATGGGCATGCCGGTCTCATCGGCCATGCGGCGGAAATGGCCGACCATCGCCTCGTCATCCGGCTTGAACAGATAATGCACCGGCGTCACCTGCAGTGCGGCGACATCCATGTCGCGCAAGAGCTTGCCGCGACGGATCGCATCGCGCGTGGAGTTCGACGATGATGCCGGCGATCACGGGCGCACGGCCGCGCGCGGCCTCGACGGTGGCCGCCATCAGGTCGCGATATTCCTCATGGTCGAGGGTGTGGCCCTCCCCGGTCGAACCACCCGCGGCCATGCCGTGGGCGCCGGCACCGATCAGCCAGTCGACCTGCGGGCCGACCAGCTTGAAGTCGATCTCGCCGTCGCGGCGAAACGGCGTGGTCATCGGCGGAATGACGCCGGTCGGTCTGGTTTTCATTGATTCTTCCTAGCGTTCCCGTCCTGCAACATATGCCCGGCGCCGTTCTTTGGGGCGGCGCGTCGGGCCGACGTCGCGATGCTATCACGGCCGATGCGGCCGCCCGACGGTAGGTTTTCGAGATTCTTTGAACCTTTTGCCGCGCCAAGAGTCCCATTTCACAGGTGGCACACCGACAGGAGGCGCGGATGAACCACTGGAATGACACCATGGTCGATCGGCCCGACTCGAACGGTCCGGCCTATCTCGCAGGATGGACCATCAGCGGCATCGCCGTGATCGGCACGATCCTCGCCGTGTGGGTGCTCGGAATCTGATTTCCGCCGCGCCCGCGCGGGAAAGAAGCCAGCGCCAGGCCTGAGGGCAAAATTGTGGCGCAGCCCAGCTGCGCATATGACTCTTTGTCGCGACTCATCAAGCCGCGACCATTCCACTTCCAAACCCGATCATCGTCGTCTAGCTTGAGTGGCAGTCCACACAATGGATGCCTCGATGCGGCGTCGCGATGTTCTCCGGCTCGGTGCGACGATCCCGGCTGTGCTTGCAAGTCGGCGAGTTCGCGCGCAGACGAGCCCAATCACCCGCGCCGCGATCGTCATAGGTGTCGATCGACCGAGGGACATGCCACCCCTCCGCGCGGCGGTATCGGGCGCCAAAAAGGTCGCCGACTGGCTCGCTGACGAAGGCATCGACGTCAAACCGTTTTACGATGACGCCGGCCCCGTCAAGGCAGCGGACATCTTTGACGCCGTGGATGCTTATGTGCAGCTCGGAACGGTCAGTCAGCTCATCGTTTATTTCGCAGGCCACGGCTCGTTCGTTGGAACCGGCGAATACTGGATGCTTTCGCAAGCGCTTCACAACTCGAACGAAGCCATCAGCGTCACGCAATGTCAGCAATTTGCCCGACAGTGCGGCATACCGAATGTCGTTCTGATTTCGGATGCCTGCAGGTCGACGTCCGCGAGCCTGAATATCCAGTCGTTGACCGGCTACAACATTTTTCCGGTCGTGAACAATCGCAAGGTCATGACGTTCCTCGATTCGTTTTTTGCCGTCAGACAGGGAGCGCCGGCCTTCGAAGTGAAGGACTCCTCGGGGAAGTACGACGGCATCTACACCTCGTGTTTCCTCGACGCCTATTTGAATCCGGACGCCGCCATGATCGAGGACGTCGGCGGGGTCAAGGTCGTACCCAACAAGAGACTCGAGAACTACCTGCTCGCCGAAGTTCCGAAACGGGCCCAGATTTCCGACGTGCAGGAATATCCGGACTTCGAGCGTGACATCGACCGGATATATCGGCCACGCCGAGATCGCTCTTGCGGCGGCCGACGGACCCAAACACGCCGCAAGATGCGGTGGGTGCAGAGGATGCGCAGGCTGTGCAGCGACCGGGCCCAAGATCAGCAGCGTGCCGCCGACGATCCAGGATCTGACCGATTTCAAGCTCAATCAAATCGGGGTCCGGATCAGTCCGGCTTCGAATCCCAAAACCGTGAGCCAGGATGACTTGCAAAAAATCGATCAGAGCATCGGTTTTTCCACGAGCAGCGACTTCATTCTGAACGCGCGCGGCCCAAACGTCTTCAAGTTCGGTACCGGGTTGAATGTCTTCGGCGCAAGCCTTCGCGGCGCCGGGACCACGACTGCGGCAGCACAGGTCGCCCGGGCCGGAAATGGCTCGACCGAGCCGGCCGTCGTCCAGATCGACCCTCGCGGAAAACGTCAGCACAGCGTGGTGCTCGAGTTCGAAGGCGGATCGGGCACCGTCATCGCGGCACTTCAAGGCTTTGCCGCGACAATCGTCGTCGCGGACGGCCGCGTGGTCAGCGTCAGTTACGAGCGAGCAACGTTCGGCGAGCAGTTGGCGACAACGCCGATCGATGAAGAGCTCAAGCAACTCCATGCCATCGTCGCCACCGCGGCCAAATTCGGGGCTTTTCGCATCGATGGGCCGCCCGATGTTCGGGACAAAAACGCAGCGCGGCTGGGCGACGCCTTGCGCCTCGGAAAAACGCTCGATCCAACGCTGGGCATTTACGCCGCCTATGCCTACGCACAAGCGGGGTTGCCCGATCAGGTTGCTTCGGTTCGCCGCTTCATGCAGTCGGAGCTGGGAATCGATCTGTTCGATGTTGCGATGCTCGCCAACCCGGCGGCGACCAGGCTTTCCATCAATGCGCTGACGGGACCACAGGCCCCCTTCTGTCCGATGCTGAACCAGGGCTGGCAATTCCTGCAAATCAACAACGTCGCGCTCCCCGACAGGCTCATGGAAGCGCAGACCCACATTCTTCCTTCACTCTGGACCACGTTCGACGCGAAGGGTGTGAGTTCTCGTCAAGGATGAACTCGGGATCAAACCGCAATGAACGCCCGGGAGTATGCGTGATGGAGCGCCGCCACTTTCTGCAAACGGCTTCGGCCGTAGGTTTGCAGCAGTTCATTGGCCCCGGCGCGAGCGCCCAGACCGCACCGTCTCCGGCGGTCAATCGCATCGTCTTCGTGCATGGCATCGCCCAGCAAAATCTGGATCCCGTCGCGCTGAAGAATAGCTGGATCGATGCGCTGCGGCGGGGCGCGACGGCGGCTGGCCTGAAGCTTCCGGACAACATCGACATCCAGCTGCCGTACTATGGCGACGTTCTCTACAAGTTCACGAGCGGAGTTCCGACGACGGCCGACGTTCAGGCCCGCGGCGACGACAATGCTGACCTGGATTTTCTTGCGTTCGAGGCCGCGGCGGCCGAACAAATGCGCGCCAAGGCGGGCATCAGCGATCAGGCGGTCGACGATCTCTACAGCTCCAGCCAGGGCGCTGACCCGCAGCAGCGGGGCCCGCAAAACTGGCGCTGGGTGCAGGCCATCGTGCGGTCGATCGACAAATTCGGCTTTGGAATAAGCGGCAGTACGATCGAAGCGTTTTTGCGGGATGTGTATCTCTACACAAATCGGGCCGGCGTTCGCGACCAGGTCGACGCTATCGTCAAGGCCGCCTTGACGGAGGAGCCGACGGTGGTCGTTGCGCACTCGCTCGGCTCGGTCGTCGCTTACAATGTGCTTCGCAACGATCCACGCAAGCTGCGCGTGCCGCTGCTCGTTACGGTCGGTTGCCCTCTGGCTATCCGCGCGATCCGCGATCAGCTCGTCCCGATCGGCTTCCCGAAGCCGGCCGTCGCAACCTGGAGCAATGCTTTCGATCCGCGCGACATCGTTGCGCTCAATCCTCTGGACGCCGCGAATTTTCCGGTCGCCCCCGCCGTGACCAATTTCAACCAGGTCAAGAACCACACCGACAACCGTCACGGCATCGATGGATATCTCGACGATGCGACCGTGGCGCGCTGGATTTTGGGCGGGCTGGGCTAGGCAGCGGAGATACCGGATAACGGCAACACAACGAAACAGCGGCCGACCAGGAGGGGAGCCGGAATTCCTCCGAACCGAACGAAAACGGACAGTTCGCAAAATTGGTCGGAGCGGCGAGATTTGTTTGCTGACCCACTCTGAGGCATTTCCAATTACGGTCTGACAGGGACGTTGCGCCTATTGCCATTAGCGTGTTTCGCTCCTGTGCCCTGCACCGGTGGGATATGAGGAAAGAAAACCTGCACATCATTCGGGATCTTGCTCAGACAATCCACGCGTCCGGGCCGAGCCCTTGGCCGCCGGCGAGAGATTCTGATCCTTTGGCGGACGCTGCCCGACGGTTTGCCTCGCGTGCTGGTAGACCGCTTCGAGATGGGCGGAGAAGAGATCATAGCGATCCGTATCGCCGACCCTTTCGTCGTAGCAGGTCGACGCGAACTCCGGCTCGCCAGCCGCCAGCAGCTCATCGATCGTCGCAAATTCGTATCCCTTCGCACGAAGGGCCTCCACAATGGAGGGAATTGCCTGCTCGGTCCCCATCCCGCGACCGTTGGCATGGAAAAGAACGATCGAGCCTGGCCGAACTCTTTCGACGACGTCGTTGAACATCGCTTTCGGACTTTGCCCCGGCGGCGCATCGCCAGACGACACGTCCCACTGGATTGGCAGCAATCCGCTGCGGTATGTCTCTTCGAGCACGAGCGGATTGCAAGCACCAAAGGGAAATCTGATGATGCTGGTGCGGGCAGGAACGTTTTGTTCGACAGACCCCTCCCGATCCGGACGCGCGCAGCGTCGATCTTCGAGCCTGGCGCGCATCTCTTCGTAGGCGCCCTGGCCGTTGCGGATTTCGTCAGCAAGTACTGCGTTTTCAAGCAGGCGAAGGTTGCGGTGCTCCCAGGTGTGATTTCCGATCTGAAACAGGGGATCCGACATCAATTGCTGTGCCCGATCCTCATGCGACATCATCCATTTTCCGCCCGCGAAAAAGGTAGCCTTGACCTGTTTGGCGCGCAGATAATCGACAATTCGCCCCTGGTATCCAGCGATTTCATAAGGCTCCTCGCACAAGTCAAACGTGAGGGCGATTAGCTTTTTTCCCGGCGCCAACTTGACTCGGCGTACGACGCCCCCACGGTGATCAGGTCTTCGGAGTGAGAAATTGACCAATTCGCGCTTCGGCGGATCGCGAAAAGCCGCTCGTATCATCCGTTGTGGCTGCTCCTCGGCGGCGGTGGCAAGAAAATCGCTCGGCCGCCAGCAGGCAGCGCGCATTGGATCATCGGCCCCCTCTTGCGAGAACGCGTCGGCAGGGAAACCGATCGCCAGAACCAGCAAAAGGCCTCGTGATACGCTCCGCGAACCCTTATTCACTGTCGCGAACATTGCCACCCCGCCATACCAAGTTAACGCAGGACATATTGACGGTGCAACCTCTAGGTTCTACCGTGGCCGCTTTAGCGTTGTGCGTAGTTTGATGGGGGGTAAAGCGATGCGTATTGGCAATTGGAAATTTTTTGGGGCTGCGGGCGTACTGGTTTGCGCTTTCCTCTGCGCTCCCGCACAAGCGGCCACTTTCGAAAACATCATCGACGCCACAACCGGCGTTCGCCTGTCAATCCCCATTGATATCGTCGGTAAAGAACCAACGCATCAGCCGTGGGGATCGAATTGGGGATTCCGAGCCAGCAACTTGAGTATTGATACTCTCAATTTCGGAAGCACAAAAACTCTGACGGAATTTTTCAATTATGTGAGGACCAAGCCCGGCCGGACCGTCTCTACGCAAGAACTAAAAGACGATTTATTCCAGGTCAGAGGGACTGACGATAGAGGAACCACACAGTTTTTCATCAGCGCGCGCGTCACGAACGGAGAACTCCGAGGTCTATCGGTCGCTTATGATACGACGGCGCGCACAAGGCTCAGCCCAGTTGTAGATCAGGTCGTCGCCTCGTTCGATCCATTCCCGGCAAAGGCTGCCGCTGTTGCAGCTCAGCCGGCCACCGAGAAGCCCGCCCCGGCTCCCCCAAAACCTGCACCGGCCAAGCAAGCCCAACCTTCGTCATCACCGGTCCAGCCCGCCAATTCGCCGGTGATCGCGTCAAACGAACGAATTTGTCCGTCGATCGAACAACTGGGGATGCGGATCGCACTGGTGATCGGCAACAGTGCCTATCCAGGCGCCAACAGCCTCGCAAACCCCCGCAATGACGCCATCGCGATTGCTAAGGCGCTTCGGGATCTCAACTTCACCGTCATTGAGGGAACTGATCTTGATAAACGGAAGATGGAAGGAAAGATACGCGAATTCAATCGCATGCTCGGCCAATCCGACAATCAACCGCTGGCGCTCGTATACTATGCCGGTCACGGCATTCAGGTCGACGGAAGGAACTATCTGATCCCCATCGACGCAAAGTTGGAACGCACCACCGATCTTCAGTTAGACGCTATCGATATCGAACTCGTGCTTAACCAAATGGCCTCGCAGACGACATGCGCCAACATCGTGCTGCTCGACGCATGTCGCAACAATCCATTCGCTGAACGTTTCTATACAGCGCTGAACAAGACGCGCGGCATCAGCACCACCAGGTCTCAGGGATTGGCGCCCATCGTCGGCAAAATTCGAGAAACCTACATCGTGTTTGCTGCAGAAGCCAACGCCCTCGCGGACGACGGAACAGGACAGAATAGCCCGTTCGCGGAGGCACTTCTGAAAAACATCTATTCAGCCGGCCTGGACTTTCAGCTGATGATGCGAAACGTTCGAAATGACGTGACAAAATTCACCAAAGAGCGGCAACGCCCCACCGAATACGGAGACATCACTAAGAGCATTGTCATGTTGCCAAAGCCCGCACCGTCCGCCGACGCGGTTGGTGGTCCACGCTAGACGATCGTGTCCTGATAAGAATAACGCTCGCGGCGCTCGATTTATTTGACGTATTGCCAATAGGCCGCCGGCGTGGGTGGCGCTGGCTTGGGACGGACTTCCTTGGGACGGATTTCCGCCAGCCTGGGGGGCTTCTTGCCTTCCAGAATCAGCGGCCTGATATCGTTGATGACGTCACGGTTCGTTGCGAACTCGCTGTGATTCAACCCCAGAAACTCGTCGCCAATATTGGTAACATCGATGGTGTCGAGGTCCTGCAGCACGATGGGACCCTCGGCAGGAACATCGCCCGCGCGCGGAGACTTTGCCAGCGCAGCGGATGCCTTGAGTGCCTTATCCGCCGATGAAGCATAGAGCGTCATTCCCTTCGCGATCTTCCTGATTTCCGGTATCGCCTGCAAGAAGTTTCTTCGGTCGACGTCAGGCGCAGCCATGATCAACTGCTCGACACGCACGGGATTTCGCATTCGCGAATTGTTAACGAGTGAGTCCACGACAACCTGATTGCCCATGCTGTGGGCCAGCACATTGATGTGCTCGATGCCATAGGTGTCTTGCAGCAACGACATCAACTCAATGAAACGATCGCGTGCAGACATGGCACTGTTGCCGTCATATGCGTAATCGGTGATGTCGCCTCCCTTCGAACTCCAGGAGAACAGCACGGACAGGCCTTGATACTGCAGATCATAGATAATCTGAGCATTTCTGTAGATTGCGTCATCAAACCCGGTATTGAAGCCGTGCACGAAGATCAACGCACTCTTGGTGCCTTGTTGGTTGATGAGTTTGCCCCAATCGTCCTGCGAAAGAATGGAAAGCTTCTTGATCGAAAAGTGCTTCTTGTCGTTTTCCTTTTCCCTGTAGATCTCGAATCCGAATAGTTGCCACACGGACGGCAGCGAAATCTGCCCTATTCGGTGCTCGTCGGGAATTCGAACGGTTGCCGCCCCAAATGACAGCTTCGGTTGCCGGTCTCCAATAAAGGAAACTCGATCTGTCGATGAATCCGGAAGCCGGTCCGTTGCAAAGAGGAACTCAACAGTTTGCGAATCTCTGGTATCGGCCGCTCTATTGCAAGCTTCGGTATTGATCGAGCATGGGCTCATACTCACGGCCGGCGAGGTGGCCTTGGTCAAGTCCGACGCTACCGGGCGATCATTCGAAAGCACGCTCGTAGACCATGACGTGCTGGCCTTGGTACTCGTAAAAGCCCGCGAGGACAGACTTCTCTTTGGTTTGCAACAAGACGGCCCCGGCAACCTTGGCACCCGAAGCGTCCAGTCGAAATTGCCAGGATGATCCTCCTGAAGCGTGCGTGACCTCGACCTTGTAGGAACTGAAGTTCGAGAATGCGGCCTGCGAAACGACCGCAGTATTTACGATGGTGCCCAGTCGTTTCAAAATCGGATACTGAGCCAATCCTCCCGTTTTCGAGAGCAGCGATTCATATTGTTGGCTCGTGGTGACTTGCTTGAGTAATGCTTGGTCTGCCGATTGCAGGGCATTTACGTACACTGCGAATACAAACTTTGGCTCGGCCTGGGCGCGCCCGGCCGAGCCAACGGAAACCATCAAGACGATAAGGCCCACAAGCCAGAAACTGAAAATGCGAAGAGCTCGCATTGCAATCATCCCGCACCAATTGATGGCCACCCTCCGGGTGGTTTTATGATTGGACAATACAACCCTACCGGAAGGACGCAATGCATTGCGGAGGTACTGCGACGTCCTAGCTTGGTAGCATCCACGAGGGGCTCCCTCGGATCCTGTCAATTCAGTGCTGTTTTGACCGACTGGCAGATGCAGCATCCGCATAGCAAGGGCAAAAAAGTGGCTCACAGGCACCCTTGCCCGGTTCTGCTGCCCGGCAGCTTTTGAACGAGGGTGCTTGAATGGTCGGAGCGAGAGGATTTGAACCTCCGACCCCTAGTCTCCCAGACTAGTGCGCTAACCGGGCTGCGCCACGCTCCGAACGACGGTTGATTAGCCGCGATCCCGCTCTCGCGCAAGGCGCGCAATGGCCCACCGCGACCCGCTCGGGCCACGGTCCGCCTAGGTGTCCTTCATCACCCTATCCAGCATCTGCCGGCAGGCGATGAGGTCGCGCAGCACGCCCTCGAGCTTCTCACGGTCGAGCGCGGCGTGGTCGACCTTGCGGCCCTTGCCGCCGCTGCGGAACGCTTCGAGGAAATCCTCGTCTCCGGAATCGACGAAGCGGAAATCGATGCCGTCCTCGTCACCAGCGCCGACCACCGGCGCCGCCTTGCTCTCGTCCTCGGCATCGAGATCAACGCCGAAATCCTCGCCGTCGCCTTCCGCGAGGCTCTGCCCGACCGCTTCCTCGATCGCGCCGAATGACACCGCGGCCGAACCGTCGGCGAGGCCCTGCACCGACTTGATGCCGTGCTCTTTCAAAATCCGCTGCACGCCGCGGATGGTGTAGCCCTCGCCGTACAGCAGGCGGCGGATGCCCTTGAGCAGGTCGACGTCGTCGGGGCGATAGTAGCGGCGGCCGCCGCTGCGTTTCATCGGCTTGATCTGGGCGAAGCGGGTCTCCCAGAATCTCAGCACATGCTGGGGAATGTCGAGGTCGTCGGCGACCTCGCTGATGGTGCGGAATGCATCCGGCGCCTTGTCCAAACGCGCCCTTCCCTTCGTTTAGAGACTAGTCGTCCTTATCGCTGCCGTTGCCGACAACATGCACGCCGTTGATCCGCTGCTTGAGGATCGCCGACGGCTTGAACACCATGACCCGGCGCGGCGAGATCGGCACCTCGGTGCCGGTCTTCGGATTGCGGCCGATGCGCTGGCCCTTCTTGCGCACCATGAAGGAGCCGAACGACGACAGTTTGACCGTCTCGCCCTTTTCCAGGCAGTCCGTGATCTCTTTCAGCACCAGCTCGACAAACGCCGAGGATTCCGTGCGCGACAGCCCGACCTTCTGATAGACGGCCTCGCACAGATCAACGCGTGTGACGGTCTTTCCGGTTCCAGTCATCGCCTGCCCCACTCACGGCGAACAATTTCCATCTGAAATTAAGAGGTTAACTTGCAACGGTCAACAGCGCCGTCAAGCCCCTCACACCTAAAAGGCGGAGTGTGGCTTATCTACAATTTGACGAAACTTCACCAGCGGACCAGCGCGGAACCCCAGGTGAAGCCGCCGCCCATGGCCTCGAACAGGACGAGATCGCCCTTCTTCACGCGCCCGTCCTTCACTGCGACATTGAGCGCCAGCGGAATCGATGCGGCCGAGGTGTTGCCGTGGAGGTCGACCGTCAGCACCACCTTCTGCGGCGCAATATGCAGCTTGTGCGCGCTGGCATCGATGATTCGCTTGTTGGCCTGATGCGGAATGAACCAGGTGATGTCGTCGGCCGTGAACCCCGTGGCCTTGAAGGCGTCGACGATGACGTCGGTGATCATGCCGACCGCGTGCTTGAACACCTCGCGGCCTTCCATCCGCAAATGGCCGACCGTTTTGGTCGAGCCCGGGCCGCCATCGACAAAGAGCTTCGCCTTGTGGCGGCCGTCGGAACGCAGATGCGTGGTCAGGATGCCGCGGTCACTCGACTGACCCGGCTGCTCCTGCGCCTCCAGCACGATGGCGCCAGCGCCGTCGCCAAACAGCACGCAGGTGCCGCGGTCGTTCCAGTCGAGAATGCGCGAGAAGGTTTCCGCGCCGATCACCAGCGCGCGCTTGAAGGCTCCCGCGCGCAGGAAATTGTCGGCGGTCGCCAGCGCAAACACGAAGCCGGAGCAGACCGCCTGCAGGTCGAAGGCCGCGCCACGCGTGATACCGAGTCCGTTCTGGACGGCCACGGCGGTTGCGGGGAAAGTGTTGTCGGGGGTCGAGGTCGCCAGCACGATCAGGTCGATCGCTTGCGCATCGATGCCGGCATTGGCAAGCGCGGCGTTGGCCGCCTTGATCGCCAGATGCGAGGTGAACTCGTCATCGGCGGCGATGTGGCGCTCGCGGATGCCGGTCCGCTGCACGATCCATTCATCTGACGTGTCGATTTTGGCCGCCAGCTCGGCGTTGGTCACTATCCGCTGCGGCAGGTAAGAACCGCAGCCGAGCACCACCGAACGTAAACTCACGAGACAGCCTCCGGCGTGGACGGATCGGGGACAAGCCCGCCGCCTTCGCGATTGAGCATTTGATTGATCTTGGTCAGGACATCGTTGCGCGCCATGTCATAGCCAACATCGACGGCATAGGCAAAGCCTTCCGCGTCGGTCCCGCCGTGGCTCTTGACCACGACGCCGTTGAGGCCGAGCAGCACGCCGCCATTGGCCTTCCTCGGATCGAGCCTGTCGCGCAACTCCCGGAAAGCGTTGCGCGCAAAGAGGTAACCGAGTTTCGAGCGCCAAGTCCGCGACATCGCCGCGCGCAGGAAATCACTCATCTGGCGCGCCGTGCCCTCGGCCGCCTTCGTTGCGATATTGCCGGAAAAGCCCTCGGTCACGATCACATCGGCGGCGCCGCTGCCGATCCCGTCGCCCTCGACAAAGCCGATATACTCGAATTCCGGCAGGTTCATCGCACGCAGCATCTCGCCGGCCTCGCGGATCTCCTCGTGGCCCTTGATCTCCTCGGTGCCGATATTGAGCAGGCCGACCGTCGGCCGCGCTAGGTTGAGCAGCACGCTCGCCATGGCCGCCCCCATGATCGCAAGCGCCACCAGATGCCGCGCATCGCCGCCGATGGTGGCGCCGAGGTCGAGCACGATGGATTTGCCGCGAAGGGTCGGCCAGCCCGGCGTGGCGATGGCCGGCCGGTCGATGCCCGGCAAAGTGCGCAAGTGAAACCGCGCCATCGCCATCAGCGCGCCGGTGTTGCCGGCGGACACGGCGACATCGGCCTCGCCTTTCTTCACGGCGTCGATCGCAAGCCACATCGAGGAGGTCTTGCGGCCGCGCCGCAGTGCCTGGCTCGGCTTGTCCTCCATGCTGACGGCAACGTCGGTATGGATCACGCGCGACACGGCTTTCAGCGCGGGGTGCCTGGCGAGTTCCGGCTCGATCAGCTCGCGCTTGCCGATCAGCAGAAACTCGCTGCCGGGGTGCCGCGAGAGCGAAGCGGCCGCGCCGGGAACGACAACGGACGCGCCGACATCGCCACCCATGGCGTCAAGCGCGATTCGAACCTTCTGAGGCATGAATTTCCCGGGAGACCTGGACTCGAGCCACCGCTTCGTTTTCTAGCGGTTCGGCCTGACGCTACGGTCGGGCCGGGCCGCGACAATAGCGTTTCGGCGAGCCGACACAACTCTTCACCCCCGGCTTTTTGTTCCCTCGCGCGCCGCGAGCCGGAATCGAGCGCTTTAATAACTCAAGTTATTTCAATATTTTACATCGATCATTGAAGGGATCACCGGAATTCTACCGTAAGCCTATTTGCCTTTCCGCTTGACGGACGGCGCAGACTTGTCGGGCCCGGTCTGCAGGGCCTTCAGCGCGGCAAAGGGATGGTCTTCGGGATCAACGGCTGTGACCGGCGGCTCGAAGACCGCGTCCTGCTTGCGGGGATAGGGATCGATCGCAAGGTACAGCACGTCGGTGGCAAGACGGCCGAGATCAATCATGCCGTTCTCGATCGGCTCGGGCGCATCGGGCACCGCGCTCACGCCGTCGTCGTCATCGGCATCGGTCTGCGGCGCGATCTCCTGTGCAGGCGCGAACATCAGATCGACCGCCTCGTCGATCTCGTTCTCGATCGGCTCGAGCGTGACCACGCAGGTCTGCCCGACCTTGGCCTGCACGCGGCCGGCGACCTGGACGCGGCCGCCGCTGCGATGCGACAGGTCGAATGCGGCGCGGATGGATGCGATATCGCGAAGGCCCGCTGCTTCGGCAATCGTTGCCCGCGCGCGGTCGTCCGCCTCGATCTCGCGATGCAGCCCGCCGTCCGGAATCTGCGCGACATTGACCAGCGCGCGCCAGGGATCGCGTTGAGCATCGCGCGAGGGATTGCGTGCAGGCGTTTCGTCGGAACGTTTCATGGCAAAACCGCTTCGACTTCCGGCAAGGGAAAGGACCACGCTGCGCCCGCGAGCGCTGTCGCATCCAGTTTTTCGAGGACGGCGATGACGGACATCGCATAGGACGCAAGCCGGCGCGCGTTCTCAATGCCCCCGCCGTCCAGGACGTTGCGGTCGATCGCCTGCGCCAGCGCCTCGGGACTATCTGACAAGGCCATGTCGTAGGCGGCGATACGGCCATAAAAGGCCTCGCCGAAGGCCTGCATCTTCTTCGGGACCGCGAGGTCGCCGATCGCCATTTCCCGCAGATTATGGTCCAGGTCGGCGCAGAAACGGTCGAAAAGCGCTTGCGCCGATCCGGCCATGCCTGACATCTCGCCCAGACGTCGCAGCACCACCCACAAATGCAGCACGATCAGATCAAAACGGCCGTTAACCGTATCCGGCACGCCCAAGTCCCGGTAAAACAAGGGTTCTCGCGCTTGCGTCACGATCATGCCATAGATGGCATCAATGGTGCCGCGCGCGGCAAGGTGGGGTTTCCTGAAGTGATTGAACGGCCAAAGCATTGTGGGTTCCACAAGCGAGCCCCTTTTGCGTACAAGGGCTCGCAAATTTCCAGCTCCGGCGGCAGCCGGGCCGGCCGGTTCTAGGAGGACGGGACCCGTTCCGCAATGACCCAGACGAAGACCAAAAGCGGCCTCTTCACGCGCTGGCACGGCCTGCGCGCGATGGCGGCTGCGGTGCTGGTTTGCGGCGTGCTGGCGGGCTGCACCGGCGAGCAGTTCCAGAAGGGCTACATCCTGCCGCCCGGCGCGCTGGAGCAGATCCCGATCGGCGCCAGCCAGGATCAGGTGCTGATCGTGCTCGGCACGCCGTCGACGGTGGCGACCCTGAACGGCGAGGTCTTCTATTACATCTCCCAGCGCACCTCGCGGCCGGTGATGTTCATGAACCAGAAAGTCATCGATCAGCGCGTGATCGCCGTCTATTTCGACAAGGGCAGGCAAGTCGTGCGGCTCGCCAATTACGGTCTGAAGGACGGCAAGATCTTCGACTTCATCAGCCGCACCACGGCGACCTCGGGTCAGGAAATGTCCTACCTGACGCCGCTGTTCAAGCTGCTCAGCTTCAACTGACGCTCTCGTGTCCCGGGCGCACTGCGGCGCGGAGTGCCGCTGTGCTGAACCGGGACCTACCTTCCTTACTTGATGGACCCCGGATCAGCAGCGCACCACCATAGCGCATTGAAGACGCGCGTGAACGCGCTTATGGCGCTGCGCTGCGTCCGGGGAACGCTACGCGGACTGCGCCAAGTCGCCGCTTGCCGGCTCCCCCACGCCTGCCTACGCTTGCCTGCAAAGCAAGAAGCAGGGAGTGGAAATTGTCCGGGAAGCTTTTGTCTCGCCGCCGCGTGCTCACGGGAGCCGCCGCATTGTCCGCCGCATCGATCCTGCCGCGATCCAGTCTCGCGGACTGGCGGCCGACCGAGACCATCCGCATCATCGTGCCGGCTGCTCCAGGTGGCACCACAGACGTGATGGGCCGGCTGCTCGGCGCGCATCTGCAAGCCGTCTGGGGCCAATCGGCGGTGGTCGAGAACCGCTCGGGCGGCGGCGGCACGATCGGCACGATCGAAGTCGTCAGGCAGAAGGGCGACGGCCACACCCTCCTGATCGCCAATCCCGGCCCCAACGCCATCGCCTACGGCATCTTCCGCAACCTGACCTACAAGCCGGATCAGATTCAGGCGGTGTCCAACATGATCCGGACTCCGAACATCGTCTCGGCGCATCCCTCGACCGGGATCAAGTCGATCGCGGAGCTGATCGCGTATCTGAAGGCCAATCCGGACAAGCTGAACTACGCCTCGTCGGGCGTCGGCCAGAGCCCTCACCTCACCGGCGCCTGGTTCCTGCAATTGACGGGATTGAAGATGACCCATGTGCCGTTCCGCGGCGCCGGGCCCGCATTGCAGGCAATGCTCGCCGGCGACGTCCAGATCCTGTTCGACAATCTCTATCCCTCGCTGCCGCAGGTGCAGGACGGCAAGCTCAACGGCTTGTGCGTCACCACGACCGAGCGCAGCGCCCTGGCGCCCGAACTTCCGACCATGCGCGAATGCGCGCCCGAACTCTCGAGGTTCGACGTCTCATCCTGGTTCGGCGTGGTCGTGCCGAAGCCCACCCCTCCCGAAATCGTCAATGCGCTCAATCTGCAGGTCAAGGCGATGCTGGAGCGCGACGACATCAAGAAGAACATCGCCACGATGGGCGCGCGGCCCGACTACGGCACGCCGGAGCAGTATGCCGATTTCATCCAGGCAGAAACCACCAAGTTCGCGGGGATCATCAAGCGCGAAGGTTTGCAGATGGACGTGAATTAGTCTTCGTCATTGCGAGCGAAGCGAAGCAATCCATCTCTACGCTTGTTGAAATATGGATTGCTTCGTCGCGGAGCCTGTCATCGGGCCGGCCCGAGAGGGCCGGACCCGTTGGCTCCTCGCCATGACGGTCCAAAACAAAAACCCCGCGGCGCCAGCCGCGGGGTTTTTCATTTTCGAGAAGCGCCTGGCTTACCCGCCGTGCGCGAGGATCGCCAAGAGCAGCAGCGCCACGATGTTGGTGATCTTGATCATCGGGTTGACCGCGGGGCCCGCCGTGTCCTTGTAGGGATCGCCGACGGTGTCGCCGGTGACGGCGGCCTTGTGGGCATCAGAGCCCTTGCCGCCGTAATGGCCATCCTCGATGTACTTCTTGGCGTTGTCCCAGGCACCGCCGCCCGAGGTCATGGAGATCGCGACGAACAGACCGGTGACGATCACGCCGAGCAGCATGGCGCCGACCGCGGAGAACGCCGCCGACTTGCCGGCCACGCCGCCGCCCGCGATCGCGAAGATCACGAAGTAGACGAAGATCGGCGACAGCACCGGCAGCAGCGACGGGATGATCATTTCCTTGATCGCGGCCTTGGTCAGGATGTCGACGGCTTTGCCATAGTCCGGCTTGTCGGTGCCTTGCATGATGCCGGGCTTCTCGCGGAACTGGCGGCGCACTTCCTCGACGATCGCGCCGGCCGCGCGGCCGACAGCAGTCATGCCCATCGCGCCGAACAGATAGGGCAGCAGGCCGCCGAACAGCAGTCCGACCACGACGTAGGGATTGTTCAGCGAGAAGTCCGGATTGACGCCCTTGAAGTAGGGGGTGCCGTTCGCGATGAAGAACTTGAGGTCCTGGTTGTAGGCCGCAAACAGCACGAGAGCGCCGAGACCGGCGGAGCCGATGGCGTAGCCCTTGGTGACCGCCTTGGTGGTGTTGCCGACCGCATCCAGCGCGTCGGTCGACTTGCGCACTTCCTTCGGCAGGCCGGCCATCTCGGCAATGCCGCCGGCATTGTCGGTGACCGGGCCGAACGCGTCGAGCGCGACGACCATGCCGGCCAGCGCCAGCATGGTGGCAGTCGCAATCGCAATGCCGAACAGGCCCGCGAGGCTGTAGGTGACGAGGATGCCGGCGATGATGACGATCGCGGGCAGCGCGGTCGAACTCCATCGAGATGGCGAGACCCTGGATCACGTTGGTGCCGTGACCGGTGACGGAGGCCGCGGCGATCGACTTCACGGGGCGATAGTCGGTGCCGGTATAGTATTCGGTGATCCAGATGATCAGGCCGGTGACGACAAGGCCGACGATACCGCATTCGAACAGCGCCATGCCGGTGTAGTCGACGCCTTCGAGCTTGCCGAAGCCGATCAGCCAGTAGATCACCGCGGCGACGCCCGCGAGCGACAGGATGCCGGTCGCGATCAGGCCCTTGTACAGCGCGCCCATGATCGACTGGTTGGCGCCGAGCTTGACGAAGAAAGTGCCGATGATCGAGGTGATGATGCAGATGCCGCCGATGGCGAGCGGCAGCGTCATCATGTTGGTGAGGATCGCGGTCTTGGCGAAGAAGATCGCGGCCAGCACCATGGTGGCGACCGCGGTGACCGCATAGGTCTCGAACAAATCAGCCGCCATGCCGGCGCAGTCGCCGACATTGTCACCGACGTTGTCGGCAATGGTGGCGGGGTTGCGCGGATCGTCCTCGGGGATGCCGGCCTCGACCTTGCCGACGAGGTCGCCGCCGACGTCGGCGCCCTTGGTGAAGATGCCGCCGCCGAGACGGGCGAAGATCGAGATCAGCGAGGCGCCGAAGCCGAGCGCCACCATGGCATCGACCACGGTACGGCTGTCGGGCTTCAGATGCATCGAATAGGTCAGGAAGCCGAAGTACAGCGTCACGCCGAGCAGCGCGAGACCGGCAACCAGCATGCCCGTGATGGCGCCGGCCTTGAAGGCGAGTTCGAGGCCGCCGGCAAGCGACGTTGTCGCCGCCTGCGCAGTGCGAACGTTGGCGCGGACCGAGACGTTCATGCCGATGAAGCCGGCCGCGCCCGACAGGATTGCGCCGATCGCAAAGCCGACCGCAACCAGCGTACCGAGGAAGTAGACGAGCAGCGCGAAAATCACGACGCCGACGATGCCGATCGTGGCGTACTGGCGCCGCAGGTAGGCCTGCGCACCTTCGCGCACGGCGGCCGCGATTTCCTGCATGCGGGGATTGCCCGCGTCGGCTTTAAGTACCGACATGGTCGCCCAGACGGCGTAAACGATGGAGAGCGCTCCGCAGAGCACGATCAGCCACAAAGCAGTCATTGAATTAGCCTCGGATTCTTTCAGATGGCCCCACACGCCTCTGCCGCGACCGCGGCGGGCGCACAAAAAGGAGGCTCGCCTGCCCAAGGAGGCGGCCTCAAATCGGGCGGGACCATGCCAAAATCGCCCCCGCCGCGCAACGCCGGGATGGGCATAAATCATCGATTTTTCGGCGGGTTTTGGGTGCGATTTCCGGTTTCGGCGCAAATCTCAGGGCCGGAGCAGATGGCGCTCCAGAAATCCAATCGATTCGGCGGCGGACTTCGCCCGGACAGCTGCGTCAAAGACCATGGAGTAACCGGGCGCCTTGCCGATGCAGGTCCCGAAGGAAGCGGGGTCGAACGGCGCCGGTTGGCCGTCGACCAGGAGCGCGTTCTGCCCCGATCCGAGCAGGATGGACGGACATCGCTTCGTGCTCGGGTACTCGGCGTAGAAGCGCAGCGTCGTCAAAGTCGGAACCGTCCACGCATGGTACGCGCCGGGATAGATCACGGTCTGGATCGGCGCCGGAGCGCCGGCCGCTTTTGCGTAATCGAGATAGGCCTCGACTTTGCCGATCGGGAGATTGTCGTCGCTCCCGCCAAGCAACATCAGGATCGGTGATCCCGTATAGGCTCCCGGCGTGGCGATCGCGCCGAACACGCCGGCCGGATAATACGCCACATGCGCGGCGAAGCGGACCGATCCGGCATCGAGAGCAGCGCGAAGCCCTTCGAAAGCTGCGAGGTGGGCCACTTCACCGCCGTAGGAGAAGCCGGCAATGGCGATCCGGCTGGCGTCGATCCTGGGATCGGCGGCCAGCATCCGCAGCGCGGCGTAGGCATCCGCCAAGCCTGACGGCCACAGGCCCGGGCCGGCTTGCGCCAACGCGATGCCCGTCGTGCCGCGCGCGGCGAAACTGTCATAAGTCAGTGTGGCGAACCCTGCCCGGCGCAGCTCGGCCGCATATTGTCCTTCATTGTCGTCGCGATAGCCGCCGACGGTGTGAATCACCACGACAGCCGGAAAGCGATCCCTCGCCCCATCCGGAAAAGCCAGCACGGCCGGTACCGTCACCATCGCAACCGGCGCGCGGCGCGACAGCAATTGGCGAAAGTCCGCGTAAGTCGCCGACTGCAATGCGACTTGTTCCGAGCGCATGTCAGCGGCGAAGCCAGGCGTTGTCGATGCCACAAAAGCAATGGCGATGAGCAATGCCTGGTACACACGCCTGCGGAGCTTCACAAACATTGCCACCGCGATCATCCCGTCACCTCGCGCGCAGGCAGTCGCGGCCGGAAACTCCAATACCTGAGATTGAAGTACGCGATCAGGATGGCGAAGAACGACATGTTGGCGAAATGCGCCATTCCGACGAGAGGCGAGTTCAGCACGTCGGGCGCCATTGCATGAAACACGTGGACGCGGAGGAACAACTCGTTCACGCCGCCGCCGATGAGCATGTAGTAACTTGCGACCATGCAGGTGAGATGAGCGTTTCGCCAATACGCCCTGGGCCGACGCAGGCGAACGCAGAGAAATCCCACGGCGATTGCCGTCAGCGCGGCGACCGCAAACCAGTGCGGGAAGAAGAACACGCCGTTGCGGTAGATGCCGAGCGCGGTGAGGTTGGTGACGAGCATCGCGATCAGATAGAGCAGGCCGCCGGCTCGATGCCGCCGGGTCCCCTTCGGTCCAAGCAGTACCAGCGCCCCTGTTGCCAACGCACCAACGCAGGCAACCGCGTGAATCCATCCAAGCCATGAAAGATCCAGGTTCATCGAAATGGCCCTCCCGTTCACCGCTTCGGTGACCAATACTCTATAATATAGAGTACTCTGTCAATAGCGCGATAAAGAGGCCCTCGTCAAAAACCGGTCCACCACTAGAAGTGGCTGAAGGATGAGCGCCGCAGCGCCAATTCCTTGCCCGCGCCGTCGAGGAATCGGGGCGGCTCCATGCCGGCCATGACCGTGCCGATCACGGTGACAGCGACGCCTGCCTTCCGCGCGGCATCGGTGAAGGCATCGGCCACGGCTTCCGGAACCGTGCAGAGGATCTCGTAATCGTCGCCGCCCGAGATCAGGGCCTCGATCGCGACCGCGCCGCGCGACAGCAGGCTTGCCGCCGTCGCCGAGGTCGGAATGCTCGGGGTATCGACGACGGCGGAGACGCGTGAGGCCACGCAGAGTTTGGCGAGATCGCCGGCAAGGCCGTCGGACACGTCCATCGCCGCGCTCGCATGATCGCGCAACGCGCTAGCCAGCGCATTGCGCGGCTGCGGCACGTGGTAGCGCGCGATCAGCATCTCGCTTCCCCTGGGGTCGCCGGCGAGCGCCTTGGCGATGGCGCCATTCTTGAGGATGTCGAGACCAAGCACGGCGTCGCCAACGGTGCCCGTCACCATGATGCGGTCGCCGGGTTTCGCGCCGCTGCGGCGAACCATCTTGCCTTCGGGCACGCGGCCGAAGGCGGTGATGGAGATCATCACAGGCCCCGGCGTCAACACGGTATCGCCGCCGAGCAGCGGACAGGCGAACGATTTCGCGTCCTCGCCGAGCGCGCGCGCGAATGGGTCAAGCCAGCTCTCATTGGCCGTGCGCAGCGCCAGCGTCAGCACAAAACCTGCGGGCGCGGCGCCCTTGGCGGCGAGGTCGGACAGGTTGGTCCGCAGCGCCTTGCGCGCGATGGTGTCGGGCGGATCGCTTGCGAGATAATGCACACCCTCGACGATAGCGTCGGTCGTGACGACAATGTCCTCGCCAAGTGCCTTCAGAATAGCCGCATCGTCGACGAGGCCGAACGCACCCGGGTCGGTCGCGATCGGCTTGAAGTAGCGCGCGATCAGCGAGTCCTCGCCGGCTGCGCGCGTGTCAGCCACGGCCGAACTCGTCGGGCCGGAACTGACGGCCGATCTGATCCAGCACGGCGTTGACCATGCCGGTCTCCTCGCGGTCGACAAAGGCGTTGGCGACGTCGACATATTCGGACACGACGACGCGGCCGGGAACATCCTTGCGATGTTCCAACTCGTAGGCCCCTGCCCGCAACACCGCGCGCAAGATCGCGTCGATCCGCTTCAGCGGCCAGCCGCGCGACAATGCGTCATCGATCAGCGGATCGAGGCGCGTCTGGTCGCGCACCACGCCGGAGACGACATCGCGGAAGAAGGCGGCCTCCGCCGGCAGATATTTCTCGCCCTCGACCTCGCCGCCGATCCAATGGCTCTCGAACTCCGCAAAGACATCGTTGATCCCGGCGCCCGCGATATCCATCTGGTACAGCGCCTGCACCGCGGCGAGCCGCGCGGCGCCACGCCGATTGGCCTTCTTCTCACCAGCGGGTTTCTTCTTGCCCTCGGGCATGGTCAGCCCTTCGCCAGACGGCGTTTGATGCGCAACATCGCAAGCGCGGCGCGCGCGGCATCGCCGCCCTTGTTGAGATCGTCGGCGCGCGCCCTCGCCCAGGCCTGCTCTTCGGTGTTGACGGTCAGGATGCCGTTGCCGATCGGGAACTTTTGCGCGACGGCCAGATCCATCAGCCCGCGCGAAGATTCCATCGAGACGATTTCGAAATGGATGGTCTCGCCGCGGATGACACAGCCGAGCGCAATCGCCGCATCATACGGACTGCCGCCATATTTGCCCGACGTGATCGCAATCGAGATCGCGGCCGGAATCTCGAGCGCGCCCGGCACCGTAATGACGTCGTAGGACACGCCGGCCGCTTTCAGCTCGGCGACCGCGCCCTCGAGCAGTGCGTCCTGGATGTCATCATAGAAGCGCGCTTCCACGATCAGGGCGCGCGAGCCTGAAATGTCGGTCTGGTCCTTCAGCGGGGCGCGCCGCGCGTCTGCCATCGTAGTCTCACTCTAACTGATTGATTGCGAGGCGTTGTAAGCGCGCAAGCGGCAGATGCCAAGAGCCGTCACTTCATTTCGGTCAGCCGCGCGGCGTAGCGCGCCATCAGGTCGACCTCGATATTGACCTCGCTACCGGCGCGCCAGGACGACAGCATCGTCACACCAAGCGTATGCGGGATGATCAGCACGGAGAACGTCACGTCCTGCACGGTGTTGACGGTCAGCGACACGCCATCCAGCGTGATTGATCCCTTTGGCGCAACGAAGCGCGCCAGCTCGCGCGTGGTCTTGAGGGTGAAACGCGCCATGTCCGGCAGGTCGTCGCGGCTGACGATGGTGGCGATACCGTCGGCGTGGCCCGCGACGATATGACCGCCCAATTCGTCGCCGATCTTGAGCGCGCGCTCGAGATTGAGCCTGGTGCCAACCTTCCAATGCTTCGCCGTTGTCATGCCGAGCGTCTCGGCGGCGGCATCGACGTCGAACCAGGTCTTTGCGCCATTCGTGCCGGAGGCGACCACCGTGAGGCAGACGCCGTTGCAGGCGATCGAGGCGCCGTCGGCGATGGTGGCGCGGTCATAGCGGCAGGCGATGCGCAGCCGGTGCAACTGGCCCTGCGCGGTCGGCGCGAGGTCGGTGATTTCGCCGATATCGGTGACAATGCCCGTGAACATCAAGCACTCTTCGAATTGCGCATGATCTCGTCGGAAAACCGGTTCCCACTTTTCCGGATCATGCGCGGTCGTAGATCGTAAGACTATCCTTGCCCAGCATCTCGCTAGCACGAACCCTGAAGGTGGGCGACTGCGTGATGGCGGAGAGCGGCATTGCGTCAAGCGCCGGCACGCCGTCCGCGCCGACCGTGCCGGGTCCGCGCAGCAGCCAGATTTCATCGACAAGGCTGCCTGCGACAAACGACGACGCCACGCGCGCGCCACCCTCCACCAACAACCGCGTGATGCCCTTGTCCGATAGTGCGTGCAACACGGCTGCCAAATCGAGGCCACCTTGTGTCGCGTGAAGGCGCATCACCTGCGCGCCGGCCGCACCCAGCCGCACCGCAGCCGCGGCCTCGGCCGTCTCCGATGTCATCACCCAGAGCGGCGTCTGCCGCGCCGAATGCACCAACCTGCCCGCGCCCGGTATCCGCAGCGCGCGGTCGAGCACGACCCGCGCCGGCGAGCGCGGCTCCATGCCGGGCAGCCGGCAAGTCAAAAGCGGATCATCCGCCAGCACCGTGCCGATCCCGACCAGGATTGCGTCGCTTTGGGCGCGCAACAGGTGCACGCGCGTCTTCGCGGCGTCGCCGGTGATCTCGAGCGGCCGATGGCCGATGGCCGCGATCTTGTCGTCTGATGACACCGCGAGCTTGAGGATCACATGCGGGCGCCTGTCGCGGATGCGCCTGATATGGCCGGCGTGATCGTGCGTGGCCTCCGCCGCGCCGAGGCCGATATCGACGGTGATGCCTGCGGCGCGAAGTCTTGCAAAGCCCTGCCCCGCCACTTCCGGATTGGGATCCTCGATCGAGGCGACCACGCGAGCAATGCCGGCGGCAATGATGGCGTCGGCACAGGGCGGCGACTTGCCGAAATGCGAACACGGCTCGAGCGTGACATAGAGCGTGGCGCCGCGCGCGGCATCACCGGCGCGTCCGAGCGCCTCGGGCTCGGCATGCGGACGCCCGCCTGCTTGCGTCCAGCCGCGGCCGACAATGACGCCGTCCTTCACCACGACCGCCCCGACCGCCGGGTTCGGCCACGTGCGTCCCAGCCCGCGGCGGCCAAGCGACAGCGCCAGCTGCATGAAACGCCGGTCGGCTTCCTTCGATGCCTGGGATTTGTGGGCGAACTGATCTTCCAGGATGCGGAAGATCATTTGCGTATCGTGGCGAGCCGCGTGTCTTCCTCGAGCTCGCCGAGCACGGTTTCGAAATCCTTGGCCTCGCGGAAATTGCGATAGACCGAGGCGAAGCGGACATAGGCGACGTCGTCGAGCTGGCGCAGATGCTCCATCACGATCTCGCCGATCGCCTCCGAGGAAATCTCGGCCTCGCCGCCGCTTTCGAGCTCGCGCACGATCGAGGAAACCATCTTCTCCACGCGCTCCGGATCGACCGGGCGCTTGCGCAAGGAGACCTGCACCGAGCGCATCAGCTTGTCGCGGTCAAAGGGAACGCGGCGGCTATTGCGCTTGATCACCGTCAGTTCGCGGAGCTGCACCCGCTCGAAGGTGGTGAAGCGGAAATTGCAGGACACGCAGACGCGCCGCCGCCGGATCACGGCCGAGTCTTCGGTCGGCCGCGAGTCCTTCACCTGCGTATCGAGACTGTTACAGCTCGGGCAGCGCATCTCATCCTTGCCTAGTAGATCGGGAAGCGGTCGGTAAGCGCCTTCACGCGTTCCTTGATTGCGGCCTCCACCAGCGGCGCCTTGCCGTCTTGCGACTGCGCGATGGCGTTCAGCACCTCAGCGATCATGCCGCCGACCTGCTGGAACTCGGCGACGCCGAAACCACGCGTGGTCGCCGCCGGCGTGCCCAGCCGCAGGCCGGACGTGACGAGCGGTTTCTCGGGATCGAAGGGGATACCGTTCTTGTTGCAGGTGATGGCGGCGCGCACCAGCGCCTTTTCGGAGACGTTGCCCTTCAGCCCCTTGGGCCTGAGGTCAACGAGCATCAGATGGTTATCGGTGCCACCGGAGACGATGTCGAGGCCGTGGCTGCGGAGGGTTTCGGCAAGGGCCTTGGCGTTTTCGACGACGTTCTTCGCGTAGATCCTGAAGTCCGGCCTCAGCGCCTCGGCAAAGGCCACCGCCTTGGCCGCGATCACGTGCATCAACGGCCCGCCTTGCAAGCCCGGGAAGACGCCCGAGTTGAGCTTCTTGGTCAGCGACTCGTCGTTCCACAGCATGAGACCGCCACGCGGACCGCGCAGCGATTTATGCGTGGTGGCAGTAGTCACATGCGCATGCGGCACCGGCGAGGCATGCACGCCGCCGGCGACCAGACCTGCAAAGTGCGCCATGTCGACCATGAGGTAAGCGCCAACGGAATCCGCGATTTCGCGGAAGCGTTTGAAATCCCAGGAACGCGAATAGGCCGTGGCGCCGGCGATGATCAGCTTCGGCTTGACCTCTTCGGCGCGGCGCGCCACCGCATCCATATCGATGATCTGGTCCTCGCGCCGCACGGTGTAGTGCTCCGCCTTGAACCATTTGCCGGAAAGATTGACCGGCGCGCCGTGGGTGAGATGGCCGCCCGCCGCGAGGTCGAGACCCATGAAGGTGTCGCCGGGCTGCAGCAGCGCCAGGAACACCGCCTGGTTCATCTGGCTGCCGGAGTTCGGCTGCACATTGGCGAAGGCCGCGCCGAACAGTTTTTTGGCGCGCTCGATCGCCAACGTCTCGGCGACATCGACCCATTCACAACCGCCGTAGTAGCGCGCGCCCGGATACCCTTCCGCGTATTTGTTGGTCATCACCGAGCCCTGCGCTTCCAGCACGGCGCGGCTGACGATGTTTTCGGAGGCGATCAGCTCGACCTCATGACGCTGGCGGCCGAGCTCGCCCTGGATCGCGGCTGCGATCTCGGGGTCGGCCTGAGCCAGGGTCGCGGTGAAGAAGGAGTCGGGCGCTGAGGCGGTTTTGGCGCTGGAGGACGGAGGGTTCATTGGCGAAATATCCCCAACCGCCGCAATGCCTTAAGTGACTTGCGGGCGGTCAAATAGTGGCGGTCGGAAGCGGTCACGGCCGAATAGCATATCGCACCGCGTCGGCCAAGCGCTTGCGGTAGAGCCTTGGTATTTATGCAAGATATGGTGGGGATGAAGGGGAACCAGCCTTCGCCAGGATCCGCTCGCTGAACGAGAATCTGCTGGCAGGGCCGCCAGTGACCGGATATGCGGCCATACCAATGCAACCGGACGCCCCTCACCTCAAATATCGCGCCGACATCGACGGGCTGCGTGCCGTCGCCGTCATCGCGGTCGTGCTCTACCAAGCCTTTCCAAAGCTGGTTCCCGGCGGCTTCGTCGGCGTCGATACCTTCTTCGTCATATCCGGTTATCTGATCACGGGGATCATCCTCGGCGGGCTCGACGGTCCAAAAGGTTTCAGCTTCCTCGACTTCTATGTGCG
Organism: uncultured Alphaproteobacteria bacterium; assembly: GCA_963794775.1. Taxonomy (GTDB): domain Bacteria; phylum Pseudomonadota; class Alphaproteobacteria; order Rhizobiales; family Xanthobacteraceae; genus Bradyrhizobium. Next base: position 72,762 of record CAWCGA010000014.1, read on the forward strand.
TCGCGTGCGCCGGATATTTCCGGCGCTGATCCTCGTGCTGGCGGCAACGCTTGCGGTCGGGGTCACGATCTTCCTGCCGTCGGAGTTAGCCTCGCTCGCAAAGAATGCACTCGCCAGCGCCTTCTTCGGCGCCAATTTCGTGCTGCTGTCGGAAGCCGGCTATTTCGACCTCGCGGCGCATCTCAAACCGCTGTTACACCTGTGGTCGCTCGGCATCGAGGAGCAATTCTATCTGGCCTGGCCGCTCGCGCTCTGGCTAACACCGCGGAAGTGGCGAGGCGCGATGACCGTCATCGTCATGACGGCCTCCTTCGCGCTCAACGTCGCGCTGGTCCGCTCGCATCCGCAGGCCACGTTCTATCTGCCCTTCACGCGCGCCTGGGAGCTGATGGCGGGTGCGCTGCTGGTTGGCATCACCATCAAGCAGGACCGGCTGAGAGAGACCCTCGGCGTGATCGGCGTCATCTGCGGCATCACGTTCTTCACCTATCACGAGCGCACAGTTTTCCCGGGCTGGACCGCGCTGGTTCCTGTTATCGGCGCCGGTCTCATGATCCTCGCCGAGGGCAGTTTTTTCAGTCGCATGGTCCTTGCCCATCCGCTTGCCGCCGCCATCGGCCGGATCAGCTATCCCCTTTATCTCTGGCATTGGCCGCTGCTGGTTTTTCCGCGGACCTGGCTGTTCCGTCCGCTGACGACAGGCGAGTCCCTCTGCGCGATCGCCGCGGCTGTCCTGCTCTCCTGGCTGACCTATCGCTTCATCGAGCGGCCGATCCGCGCCAGCAGAATGGGCGGCGCGCGGACGGCGCTGGCTGGCATGGCCGCGGTCGCCGTCGCTGCCGTCGTCGCGCTATGGGCGCCGCCGCAACTGCCGAAAGACATCGCGGCTCTGGTCAATGTCTCTACCGGTACGGCGGAATGGCGAAGCGACACCTGCCTGCTGAACCAGCCGTATCAGGACTTTACTCCTGATTGCATCGAGCAGAAACGGCCGCTGCTCGCGCTGCTCGGCAATTCGACCGCAGGCGCGCTGATGCCGGGCTTGAGACATCTGCAGCTGCGCGCGCAATTCGGGCTCGCCCAGTTCAATGTCTCTTCGTGTCAGCCGCTGCTCACGGCCGAGGCGTACGGGATGACCGACATATGCCTCGCCCGCAATCGGGAGATCATTGATTTGCTCGCGGCCGCGCGCCCGGAAGTTGTCTTGCTGCATGCTCTCTGGGTCGCCGGTCCCGACGAATTGCGACCGACCATCGAAGCGCTGAGATCGCTTGGGGTCAAACACATCATCGTGCTGGGACGGGTACCGGGATGGTCGGGGGGATTACCCGGGCCGTCGCCGCCTACTATCGGAGAACGGGCAGCCTACTCCCGGAGCGGACATCGCTGTTCGTCGATAAAGACAGCGACTTCATGAAAGAAACCAGCGAAACCCTTGGTGTCGAATATGTTTCGGCGCGCAAGGTGTTTTGCGATGCATCCGGCTGCCTCAACCGGATCGGAAATGACCTCTTGGTCAGCGACGGGCTGCACCTGTCACCATCAGGATCGAGATACCTCCTTGACCGCATCGCGCCGGCGCTCTTGCGCGATCTCGGGCAGGAATAGGCCCACCCTTTGGCCGCCCCTCACCCGATCGTGAAACGTTCCGCATTCAGCTCGTGCGACCAATCCTTAAGTGACTCCAAAAGGAGCAGCCAAATGTCAGACGCGGCGATTCTCCGGCAGAAGGCCGAAATGTTCGAGCAGCGCGCTGAAAGCGCCGCTGATCCGATCACGCGACAGCATTATCGCGAGATGGCCGCGCACTACCGGAAACTTCTGGTCGAGCACATCGACACCCAGTCGCACGAGCCGGCGGCATAGCGCGAACCCGACTACCCCTTCACCGCATTGACCTGGCCGCCGAAACCGTCGCGGCCATAGATGTCGTCGCGGAATTGCACGACGCCGTCGGGCGTCGCCCAAGCCGTGACATAGACCCAGTGCAGCGGCACTGGCTTGGCGACCTTGGCGTCCTTGCGGTCACCGGACTTGATCACCTCGTCGATCTCAGGCCGCGACCATCCCGGGCTCTCCTGCAGGATCCAGTAGACCAGCTCGCGCACGTTCTGCACGCGCATGCAGCCTGAGGAGGCGAAGCGGAAATCCTCGCCGAACAAATTCTTCGACGGCGTGTCGTGCATGTAGACGCCGTATTGGCTCGGAAAATTGATCCTTATCGATCCCAGCGAATTGAAATTGCCGGCATCCTGCTTGAATTTGTAATTCACCGCTTCGGTCGAATACCAGTCGATCTGCGACGGCGGCTGCTCGTTGTTCTTCGCATCGTAGATGCGGATGTGATTCTTGGTGAGGTAGTCCGGCTCGGCCTGCATCTTCGGAATCAAATCCTTGCGGACGATCGAGACCGGCACGGTCCAGAACGGATTGAAGTTGATCTGGATGATCTTGCTGTTGATATCGGGCGAAGCACGGTCCGGCTTGCCGGCGACCGCGATGTGACGCGTCACCGCAACGCCATTCTCGATCGCCTCGATCTGTGCGGCCGGAATGTTTGCGACGACAAGACGGTTGCCAAGATTGCCGGTCAGCGTCTTCAACCGGCTCGCATTGATCTTGAGCTGCTGCAGCCGGATGTCGGCCGTGACGTTCAGCGCGCGCAAAGTGGTGTCGCGCACGATGCCGTCGGGATGCAGCCCGTGCCGCACCTGGAAGCGGCGCACGGCGGCGTCGACATAGGAATCGAACACCTGCGGCTCGCCGGAATTGAGTTCGAGGTCGCCCGCGATCGACAGCCGGTCGCGCAGGGCGGGTAGCGCCGCACTCTTCACGCCGACCCGCGCGCCGTTGGCGATCGCCGGCACCTCAGGCCAGCCCCCCTTGCCGACGATCCCCTCATATTGCGCGATCGAGGCTTCGGTGGTCTGGGCGGTCGAGGGCGAGAGTGTCGGCAGCGTCTTCTTCGGCAACAGCACCGTACGCGATGAATTGTCGAAGCCGCTATCGATGCTGGAGTCCTGGTTCTCCTGCATCAGTTCGTCCAGCAACTGGTCCGGCGTCTGCTCGACCGCATTTGCACGGCGCGCCAGCGCGCCGGCAGCGAGGCCGGCGCCAAAGCCAAGAATGTTACGGCGGGTGAACGGGTTGCCCATGCCACAGGTGTAGCAAACCCTCATCTGCGGGATAAGCCCCGCAATAGGTGGGGTCGCAATTCTGTGATGGGCGGGACGTTGCGCGGAAACCGGCGCTTACAGCCCGGTATACCCAGCCTTCACGGGATCGGAGGAGCCGTCGAGCTCGCGCAAGTATGTCAGGCCGCAGACGGTCAGGCGATGGGTGTCGCGCTCGCCGGCCTCGAATAGCTTGTTGAGATACTCAGTCACTTTCGCGCGCGCCTCGGTGCTCGCCGCGGCCGTGCGGTTCATCAGGAGATCATAGGTCATCATGATGCGATCGATCGCGGCTTCCATGTCCGTCTCCGATTGGTCAGGCAAGTACGGTGGCTTCGAATTCGGCGATCGCCTTGTTGGCGAGTTTCAGCTTGTTGATTTCGCCGCGGTGAAACATCCGCACGATGATCTGAAGCAGCCGCTCGTCGGTGGCGATATCGTCGGCGATCGCGCCGGTGCGGCGCAGATAATTGGCTGATATGGCGTAGGCGTCGCCTACCACCTCCATATTCAGGACGCGCACTCCACGTTCGACCAGCATGGCCATCCTCCGCTTCGGATGGACAAGTCATGGGTGGAGAAATGGTTCCAATTTGGGAAACCCTGATGTTATCAACATGAAAAACAGAGCGCACCGGCCGGAAAACCGACCGATGCGCATTGGGGAAGGTCCAAGGTTCAAGAAAGCGGGCTTGCCGGTCTTCTGAGTGGCGGGCTTGAGCCCAAAGAATCTCAGGTCATTCTCAGAGACGGTACAGGATCTGGTCGGTCCAGAACCGCTCGAGGCGATGCAGCGACTTGTTCAAGGTCGCGAACTCCTCGTTGGAGATGCCGCCGACCTGCTCGACCGTCTTGACGTGCTTCTGATAGAGCGTATCGACGATGCGGCGGATCTCCTGGCCCTGCGGGGTCAGGCGAATGCGAACCGAGCGGCGATCAACGCGCGAACGCTGGTGATCGAGGAAGCCGAGCTCGACCAGCTTCTTCAGATTGTAGGAAACGTTGGAGCCGAGATAGTAACCGCGCGTACGCAGCTCGCCCGCGGTCAGCTCCTTGTCGCCGATGTTGTAGAGCAACAGCGCCTGCACCGAATTGATGTCGGAGCGGCCCCGGCGATCGAATTCGTCCTTGATGACGTCGAGCAGGCGGCGATGCAGCCGCTCCACCAGAGTCAATGCTTCGAGGTAGAGCGGCTGCACCGGCGACTGGCCTGCAGCGCGGTCAGCGGTTTCCACCGCCGTCGCAACGGCTTTCATCATGACACTTCCCCTGTTGTCGTTTTTATCGACATTTATTCGACGAAACTTTTGTCTCGCCTGATAGCCGCAACTTAGGGGACCGGTTTGAAGAACCGCTTAAATAAGACAATAAAGAGAGAATGAATTTAAGACAGTGAATCGCGGTTTAAGCCCATGGATAAAGGGCTTTTCGCAACCTCCCGTTCACGGTGCGACACTGATGTTCACGCTCCGTGCACGCCTGTTGTCGCATTCCAAAACAGAGGCACACGACTTTCGCAAGGTCCGCGTAACGGATGTGGCGACGCGCTTAAGACGCGCAAAACCTTAATCGGGATTCACCTAAAATTTGAGGCGAGCCGATTTTGGCACATCCGCCGCTTTCTTTCAGAAGCGCCGTTCACGTTTCTTATGGAGGACGCTCGCGTGCCGCCATCCAGGCGAGCGCGAGATAAGCCGCGAGCATGAAGGCCTCACCTCCGACGACAAGAAGGCTGCCGCCATAGATTCCCGGAAACATCAGCTCGATGACCGCCATCGACACCACGGTCGTGAGCCACACCACCGCGCCCCATGGCGTCGCGAGCCAGAGGCCGACGGCCGCCACCAGCTCGATCACGGCGAAATAAACGGTGGCGGCCTGCCAGGCCATCGGCTGGTTCTCGAAGGCCTCCTCTTCGCCGCCGATGAAGCCCGTCACCTGCGCCCAGTGATAGAGACCCTTGAGGATCGACAGAATGGCCATGATGCGCAGGAACAGCACCAGCCGCCGCGTCCAGGCGTTCTCTTCGCCGTCGATGCGTTCGGTGGAGAGTGCAGCCGACATCGCATCGCGCGGCTGGCCGTGCGAGGGCATCTCAGACATGCGGAATGCCGTCCATGCTTAACGAATGGCCTTTGCAGGGTCGCCCGGCTCGATTCTTGGCGCGCCAGCGCTGCAAAATCAATCCTTTGCGGCATAAGCGCGGCGGCTGGTCCCGTGACGTCCGGCCCCCTAGATGCTAGAACTGGACAAACTTCAATCTGTCCCGCTTCGGGAGACCAATATGGCGATCAAATTCGGCCGTCCGATCGAAATGCGCGATGTCTCGCGGCGGGACACGGCGGCGGCCTCCCCTGCCCTCGATCTCACCATGCGCCCGCGCCGCAACCGCAAATCCGAATGGGCGCGACGGATGGTGCGCGAAAACGTGCTGACCACGGACGATTTGATCTGGCCGCTGTTCGTCACCGGCGGAAACAACCATCGCGCGCCCATCGCGTCGATGCCCGGCGTCGATCGTCTCTCCGTGGACCAGACCGTGCGCGAGGCCGAGCGCGCGATGAAACTGAACATCCCCTGCATCGCGCTGTTTCCTTATACCGAGCCGTCCTTGCGCGACGAGCAGGGTTCGGAGGCGCTCAACGCCGAAAATCTGGTTTGCCAGTCCGTGCGCGCGATCAAGAAGGAGTTTCCCGAACTCGGATTGCTCTGCGACGTCGCGCTCGATCCCTACACCAGCCACGGCCATGACGGCCTGCTGGAGAACGGCCGCATCCTCAATGACGAGACGGTCGCGGTGCTGGTACGTCAGGCGCTGGTGCAGGCCGAGGCCGGCTGCGACATCATCGCGCCCTCGGACATGATGGACGGCCGGGTCGGTGCGATCCGCGAAGGCCTCGACCGCGCCGGTTTTACCGACGTGCAGATCATGGCTTATGCGGCGAAATATGCGTCCGCCTTCTACGGCCCGTTCCGCGACGCCATCGGGTCGGCCAAGACGCTGACCGGCGACAAGCGCACCTATCAGATGGACAGCGCCAATTCCGACGAGGCGCTGCGCGAAGTCGAGCTCGACATCGCCGAAGGCGCCGACATGGTGATGGTGAAGCCCGGCATGCCCTATCTCGACGTGGTGCGCCGGGTGAAGGATACGTTCGGCATGCCGACCTTCGCCTATCAGGTGTCCGGCGAATATTCGATGATCGCGGGCGCGGCCAACAATGGCTGGATCGACGGCGAGCGCGCCATGATGGAGGCCCTCGTCGCGTTCAAGCGCGCCGGCGCCGATGGCGTGCTGACGTACTTTGCGCCGAAGGCGGCCGAGAAGCTGAAAGCCGAACGCTAATCGGGCATGAATCCAGAAAAGTGTGAGCGGTTTTCCGATAAGATCATGCCCAAAAGCTAAGAGACGCTCGGGCGCGGACCACACAACGCGCGCAGCGCCTCGCGCTGTTCCGTCGAGAGCACCGTCACCGCGTAGAGCGGCGCGCCGGTTTCGCGCGAAAAGAATGGATGCGGCCAGGCTTGTCCACTGAACCGCCAGCCGAGCAGCCTGCCGAGCGCACGTAGCAGCAGCAGTAGATTGAGACTGGTGGAGCCCGACGGCGGCTCGCCAACGGCAAATTTTCCGAAGATGGCGCCCGAGGGCTTGCCGACCGCCTCATCCCACCTTGCCGTGTCGAACGCCGGCGCGAGCAGGCCGATGAATGGAATCCGCGGCGTCAGCGTGTTGCCGACCGGCGTGTTGCAACAGTTCGCATACCAGCGATAGAGCCCGCCGGGTTTCAGCCGCAGTCCGACGATGCGATGTTGTCCCTGCGTGAAGCACACCGCCGCGGGCGCAAGCTGGACGATGTCGCTGCCGCCTTGCGGGTCGAGAAGGTCGGCGCGTCCGATTTGGTGCGCAAACGCCTGACAATCGTCACAGTAGCAGACGATACGATTGACCGATCGCGGCGACAGGTTTGCCGCCACGCCCCGCACCTCCCCGCAACGGCAGCGCAGTTCAATCTGTTCGCCCATGCACACCTCATCATGCCTTGCCGAGTTTAACCCCGGCGCCTGCCGATAGCCGCAAATCCGCCGGAATATTTCCGCTTGTTAATGGTACGGCGGCCTTGTGGCGCGATTTCCGGTTCCCATGTGTTTTTTCGCAAATGCGTTGATCTTGGAGGGAGAAGATCATGTCCTACAGCGGTTCGGATCATAGTGGCGGCTGGAACCAGGGCGGCGGGCCGGACTACCGGCACGCGTTCGACCCCTATTCCGAGCCGGAACTGTTCCGCAGCGTGCTGACGCGGCGGGTGATCGCCTTCATCATCGACCTGTTCATCCTCGCCGTACCGATCGCGCTCGCCGTGATCTTCATCGCGGTGTTTGGCGTCGTGACGCTCGGGCTCGGCTGGGCGCTGTTCTTCCTGGTTTCACCGGCCTCGATCGTCTGGGCCCTGATCTATTACGGGTCGTGCCTCGGCGGGCCGCATTCGGCGACCATCGGCATGCGGATGATGGACCTCGAAATGCGCACCTGGTACGGCGCGCCCTGCTATTTCCTGCTCGGCGCCATCCATCCGGTGCTGTTCTGGATTTCGATCAGCATATTCTCGCCCCTCGTCCTGCTGATCGGGCCGTTCAACGCCCGCCGGCGGCTGTTGCACGACTTCGTGCTGGGAACCGTGGTTATCAACAATTCGGTTCGTGCCCCGGTAGCGCAGACGGCGCGGACCACCTGAGCCTTGATCGAAATCAATTGACCGTTAAGCGGACCGAGGCGATGGTATGCATCTGCTGCTTCGCCCTGGAGGCTGACGAACTTCCTTGACCCAGCATTCGCGTGACACCCCGCAATTCTATCTGACGGCGCCCTCGCCCTGCCCCTATCTGCCGGGCCGGCACGAGCGAAAGGTGTTCACGCATCTGGTCGGCGAAAAGGCGGCCGATCTCAACGACCTTCTGACCCATGGCGGTTTCCGCCGCAGCCAGTCGATCGCCTATCGCCCGGCTTGCGACCAGTGCCGCGCCTGCGTCTCGGTCCGGGTCATCGCCAACGAGTTCCGCCCGTCCCGCAATTTCCGCAAGGTAATGGCGCGCAATGCCGACATCGTCGGCGAGCAGCGCAGCGCGGTGCCGACTTCCGAGCAATATTCCATCTTCCGTGCCTATCTCGACTCCCGCCACCGCCATGGCGGGATGGCCGACATGACCGTGCTCGACTACGCCATGATGGTAGAGGATAGCCATGTGGAGACCCGCATCATCGAGTATCGCAAGCGCGGCGCCGACAGCGGCATCACCGGCCGTGGCGACGATCTGGTGGCGGTGGCGCTGACCGATGTGCTCAGCGACGGGCTGTCGATGGTCTATTCCTTCTTCGAGCCGTCGGAGGAAGGCCGCTCGCTCGGCACTTTCATGATCCTCGACCATATCGCGCGCGCCAGACGGCAAGGTTTGCCCTACGTCTATCTCGGCTACTGGATCGATGGCTCCAAGAAGATGGACTACAAGGGCCGCTTCCTGCCACAGCAGCGGCTGGCGCCTTCGGGCTGGCTGCGCGTCGACGCGTCCGGGGATGTGGCAAGCGAGCCGCAGGATTGATTCAGCGAATGGTGAGTGGCGAATAACGAGTAGAATAAGTCCACTCGCCATTCGCTATTCGCTGCCTACCCGCTCACATAGTCCACCACCAGCTTCACATTCAGCACGATGATGACGGCGGCGGTGGAGATCGCGAGCGCGGTGAGCCAGCGCGGCGCCACGTAAGGGCCCATCCTTGGCGCGGCTCGCCGTGAACATCACCAGCGGCACCACCGCGAACGGCAATTGCAGGCTGAGCACGACCTGGCTCAGGATCAACAGCTGCCCCGTCGCCTTCTCGCCGGCCCAGATCGTGACGACTACCGCCGGCACGATCGCGATCAGCCGCGTCACCAGCCGCCGTATCCACGGCGCGATGCGCCAGTTCAGGAAACCCTCCATCACGATCTGGCCCGACAGGGTCGCAGTGATGGTCGAGTTCAACCCGCAGCAGAGCAGCGCGATCGCGAACAGCGTCGGCGCCAGCGCCGAGCCCAGCAGCGGCGACAGGAAGGCATGTGCCTGGTCGAGCTCGGCGATGTCGGTCTTGCCCGCCTTGTGGAAGGTCGCGGCGGCGAGAATGAGGATCGAGGCATTGATGACGAAGGCAAGGCACAGCGCGATGGTGGAATCGATGGTCGCAAGCGTGATCGCCTCGCGCTTCTCGGCCGGCGTGTCGCCGTAACCGCGGGTCTGCACCAGACCGGAATGCAGATAGAGATTATGCGGCATCACGGTCGCGCCGAGGATGCCGAGCGCGAGATAGAGCATGTCGTGGTTGGCGAAGAGCTCGCGGCTCGGCGCAAAGCCGCGGATCACCTGCCCCCAGTCGGGGTCGGCCATCGCGATCTGCACCGCAAAGCAGGCCGCGATCACGCCCAGCATCGCTACCACGAAGGCCTCGATCCAGCGGAAGCCGAAGGCTTGCAAGGCGAGGATCAGGAACACGTCGGCCGCGGTGATGATGACGCCGATCTCGAGCGGAATGTGGAACAGCAGATTGAGCCCGATCGCGGTGCCGATCACCTCGGCGAGATCGGTCGCTGTGATCGCGACCTCGGCCGACAGCCACAATGGCAACGCCACGTAACGTGGAAAGGAATCGCGGCAGGCTTGGGCTAAGTCCCTGCCCGCGCCGACGCCGAGCCGCGTGCACAGCGATTGCAGCACGATCGCCATCAGGTTCGACAGCAGCGCGACCGTCAGTAGCGCGTAGCCGAACTTCGAGCCGCCGGCGAGCGAGGTCGCCCAGTTGCCGGGGTCCATGTAGCCGACCGCGACGAGATAGCCGGGGCCGAGGAACGCCAGCAGCTTGCGCCAGAACGAGCGGCCCGGCGCGGTCCGGACCGAGGCGAACATGTCCGACAGCGAGGGCTCGCCGCGCCGCGCCGCGCCAGCCGGGGACGGCCACTGGGGTCACCCGCGGCACAGAATTCGGCTCCCAAATCGGTCGATCTCGCGTCCATCCCATCAGAATGGCCGATCTCCACCTTTATTGCAACTCATTCGCAAGTGCATCTAAGGTGATCACAGAAATGATACGCTGGCGGGGCTTGTAAAGCACCGAAGTAGTGCTTTACATTCAAACCATGATCAAACTTGCCGTCGAGACGCCAACTGCGACCCTGCGATACGCCCTCGCCCCTGACGAAGCGGGGGTTGCGGCGTTGGAGGCGACGTTCGCGGCGTATGATCGCATGATGGCCATCCTCGCGGAGGCTGTGCCCGCCGGTGCCAATCTCGTCTCACTTCATGCTCAGGCCTACGAGCGGATCAGGAAAGAAACCGGCCTTCCCGCGCGTCTGGTGACGTTAGGGCTGCGCGACCGCGCCGGTTACATCGCGGGCGCGCTACCGCGGCGGATTCCACTCGACGACAAGTTGTTTGCGATCAAGGGACCGACTTCACTGACCATTAGCACTGTCAGCGGACGCGTCTTGGTGCCGTTCGAAGTACCGGGTTACGCTGCGGGTTGGGAAAGTCCCTTTCCTGCGCAGCTGGTCTCGGATGGACGCACTTACGAAATCCACATCGCCGTCAAATCCAAATCCCCACCACCGGAGGAGAAGACCATGCTTCACGAAGGTATCCTTGCGCGTATGGGCCGGCTGCTCGCCGCCATCGCGAGCCAGACCGTCGACGACGTCGAGAGCAACAACAAGGTGGCGCTGGTCAGGCAGGCGATCCGCGAGATCGACGCGGGCGCCGACGAAGCGCGTCATGCGCTTGGCAAGTCGCGCGCGGAAGAGTTTCGCCTGAAGCGCCGGCGCGAGGAACTCGATGCCGAAGTCGTGAGCCTCAACGACAAGATCCGTCTCGCAATTGCGGAAAATCGCGAGGACCTCGCCCGCGCCGGCGTCGCACGGCAAATTGATCTGGAATCCCAGCAGATCGCACTGGAACGCGCCCTAGATTTTATCGAGCTCGAAATCGAGGAGCAAACCAAGGCGTTGCAGGCAATGCTTGCAGCGCGGCGTGAAGCGGAGGTCCGGTTAACCGAACTCGAACAAAGTCTGATCCAGCAGTCGCCGGCTGAAACCGGCCGGGGGGCTGCGCAGACCAAGACTATAAGTGCTGACCGCGCCATGGCGGCGATCGCAAGGGTAACCGGCGTTCCCGCTTCAAGCGTGCTCGGCGACAAGGAGCTCGACGAACTCGACCGCCTGCACCGCGAAAAAGAGATCGCGGCGAGGCTTGAAAGGATCAAGTCGCAGCAATGAGTGCAGTTGGCGACATTCTGCTCGCCCCGGAAGTGCGGCCCTTCGCGGTCGCGGCAGCGATCATGGTAGCGCTTGGCGGCATCGAGGTGCTGACAACCATGATCGGACTATCGATCAGCGAACTGATCGGCCACGATGTCTCTGTCGAGGCCGATCATCATGGCGGGCTCAGCGGCCTGTTCCTCTGGATCAACGCCGGCCGCCTGCCGCTGGTGATCCTGCTCATCCTGATCCTCGGCGTCTTCTCGATCGGCGGCTTCCTGCTGCAGGGCGTCGCTCACGTCCTCGGCTTCGTCATTCCCGTTTCGATCGCGGTGTTTGCGTCGGTTGCAGGCAGCGTTCCCGTCATCCGCACAACCAGCCGCGGCCTGGCGCGCATCATTCCGCGGGACGAGACCTATGCGGTCAACGACGCGGATTTTGTCGGCAAGATCGCAACCGTCGCGGTCGGTCCGCTGGACCAGGGACTTCCCGGCCGCGTCCGTCTCAAGGATGTCTTCGGCAACTGGCACACGGTATCGGCCCGCGCCAGTCATGATTCTCCGGATCTTGCGGTCGGGGCCAGCGTGTTGCTGGTCGATCGCGACGCGCGGGGCTTCATCGCCATAGCCGCACCCGCCGACCTTATCGAACAACAATCGTTCAACAGGAAATAGCACATGTGGGATTTAGCAGTACCGGTCGCCATTGCCGTCATCGCCATCCTGGTGATCGGCCTGATGATTGCCAAGCTCTACAAGCGTTCGACGCGTGACGAGGCCTATGTACGGACCGGCCTCGGCGGCCAGAAAGTCGTGCTCGACGGCGGCTCGATCGTGCTTCCGATCTTCCACTCCACCGCCGCGGTGAACCTGAAGACGCTGCGCCTCGAGGTGGCACGCGGCGGTCCGGACTCGCTGATCACCAAGGATCGCATGCGCGTCGACATCGGCGCGGAGTTCTATCTGCGCGTCAAGCCCGACAGTTCCTCGATCGCGCTGGCCGCGCAGACGCTGGGCAACCGTACCAACGACGCCGCCGAGCTGCGCGAACTGGTCGAAGCCAAGTTCGTCGACGGCCTGCGCTCGGTGGCCGCCACCATGAACCTCCAGGAGCTGCAGGAGCAGCGCGCCACCTTCGTCAAGGCGGTGCAGGACGCCGTCGGCGCGGACATCCAGAACAACGGCCTCGAGCTCGAAATCGGTATCGCTGACCAAGCTCGACCAGAGCGACATCAAGCATTTCAATCCGACCAACTTCTTCGACGCGCACGGCCTCACCACGCTGACCCAGATCACCAAGCAGCGCGAGCAGGAGCGCAACCAGATCGTTCGCACCACCGAGGTGAATATCGCCCAGCAGGATCTGGTCGCCCGCCAGACCACGCTACAGATCGAAAGCACCAAGCGAGAAGCGGAACTGGCCCAGCAGCGCGACATCGCCAACAAGACCGCGGCGATGCGCGCCCAGACCGCGCAGGTCGAGCAGACCGCGCTGCAGAACGAGGCGGAATACCGCATCCAGCAGGAGCTCGCGGTCGCCAACAAGCAGACCGAGGCCAACCAGGGTCGCGATACCCGCAAGATTGAGGCTGACCTGGCGGTGAAGCGCCGCACGACGGAGATGGAGCGTGAGCTGCAGATCGTGGCGCAGGAGGCGGCGATCGTCGTTGCCACCAAGAGCAAGGAGCAGTCGGAGGCGCAGACCATCGCCGAGACCGCGCGAGCTCTTGCGATCGCGGCCGAAGAGAAGGTCACCACCGCCCGCGCCACCGAGGTCGCCGAGCGCGACAAGATCATCAACGTGATAGCCGCGCGCAAGGCTGCAGAGACCAACGCGATGCCGATCACCGTGATGGCGGAAGCCGAGCGGCAGGCCGCCGCCAACAAGGCGGAGGCAACCAACGTGCTCGCCAAGGCCGACGCCAATGCCGCCTCGACCCGGGCCGCCGGCGTCAAGGCGCTCGGTCAGGCGGAAGCGGAAGTCGAATCGCTGAAGGCCGAGGCCTGCAACCGCCTCAGCGCGGCGATCATCGACTACGATACCGACCATGGCTCGCATCAACATCATCCCGAACGCGCTGGCGCAAGCCGTCAAGCCGATCGAGAAGATTTCCGACATTCGTATCTTCGACACCGGCGGCATGCTCGGCCGCAATGGCGGCACGGCGCGGAATGAACGGCGCGGGCGGCCTTGGACTGGGCGATGGGCTGGCGGCGCAATTGCTGTCGGTGTCGGCGTTCAAGCCGATCATCGACAAGATCCTGAGCGAGGCCGGCTTCCCGGCGGGAACGGACGCCCTGACCAGCCTGACCAACGCGTTGGCGCAACGCAAGGCGGACGCGCCCCCCGAAGGCGCCACCGTCGCGCCGCCCGCGGCGGAATGATCGAAGCCGATGCGCGTCACTCATCTCACTGGAAGGCGAGATTGACGCCGATCGTGGCAACGTAGGGAGGGTCGCTGATCTGCCATGGCCAGAAACCGCGCACGGGCTAGAGCAGATTGACCCCGACGTTCAGGAAAAATTAACCATGGCTGCGCCCTGATGCCGGAGCGGCGCGCTGGCCGACTCTGGCCGTCATGGAACGGCATCTTCAGCGACGCGTGGCGGCGGGGTACCACATGCTTTCAACAGAACTCGGTCTGAGGCCCGCCTTCAGGGCGCCGATCGCCTGCAAGATCTGCGAGGGCAATTCCCCGTTGTTCGGCGTGGTCGACATGCACCGGCCCTGCGAGATCGGCGGTGAGCCCCCGCCCCTGTCCGGCGTTCCCGTCTATTACCGGCGCTGCGCGGCATGCGGCTTCCTGTTCACCGACGCGTTCGACGACTGGAGCCATGAGCAATTCAAGACGCACATCTACAATGACGGTTACATCGCCTTCGATCCCGAATATCTGACCAAGCGGCCGACCGCGAACGCGGCCTTCGTTGCGAACCTCTGGGCGGCACATAAAGCCGGCATGCGCGTGCTCGATTATGGCGGCGGCAACGACACGTTTTGCGCGTGCTGCGCGCGCAGAGTTTCCGCGAGGCGGTCACCTACGATCCGATGGTGCCGGAATTCGCCACGCCGCCCGAGGGCAAGTTCGACCTCGTGACGTGTTTCGAGACGCTCGAGCACCTGCCCGACCCCATGGCAGGCGTTGCCGACATCGTCAGGTACGTCGCCGAGCCTGGCGCGGTGTTCTATTCGACCCTGACGCAGCCCGACGATCTCGAACGACAGGGCATGTCGTGGTGGTATGTCGGCCCGCGCAACGGCCACATCTCGATCTTCAGCAAGCAGGCGCTGGCGATGGCGTGGGCCCGCCACGGCTATCGCAACGCCTCGTTCAATGCCGGCATGCATCTGGCGTTTCGCACGCTGCCTGAGAGTTGGGGCTTGCCGGTGCAGGGCTAGGCGCGACCACAAGACAGCAGCTTGTCGGAAATCGGGTGGGTAAATCGGGTGGGTTTGGCCGCCCCCGAAGCCGAAGGTGTCGTTCAATCGACGATTCCAGGAGTTTCCGCCATGTCCACCGAGACCCACAAACTGCCCTCCACCTTCAACCGGCTCGCCTGGTCGAACCTGTCGGCGCAATCGGCCGAGCAGATCGCGCTCGCTGCCGCGCCGATCGTCGCCGTGCTGTTGCTCGGCGTCGGCGAAGGCCAGACCGGCCTGCTGCAGATCGCGCTGACCCTGCCCTTCGTGCTGTTTGCGATTCCCGCGGGCCTGCTCACCGACCGCATGTCGCGGCGGCGCCTGATGGCGAGCGCCGAGGCGCTGCGCGCGCTGGCGCTGGCCGCGATCCTCGCGCTGATCGCATTCGGCTGGCTCACGCTGCCGCTGCTCGCCTTGCTCGGCTTCGTCGCGGTCTGCGGCACCGTGGTCTACAGCGTCGCCGCGCCAGCGCTGGTGCCGTCGCTGGTCGGCCCGCAATTGCTGCCCGCCGCCAATGCCCGCATCGAGCTCGCGCGCACGGTCGCCTTCGCCAGCGGCCCCGCACTCGGCGGCGTGCTGGTCGGCTGGATCGGCGCCGCGCCCGCTTTCGGTGTCGCCGCCGCGTTGTCGGCGATCGCGGTCGTGCTGCTGTCCGGCATCCATGAGCCCGCGCGCGATGTGTCCGTGCGACGCCATCCGCTGCAGGAGATCAAGGAAGGCATCGCCTTCGTGTCGCATCACGAATTGCTGCGGCCGGTGTTCATCACCCAGTTCATCTTCAACACCGGCTCGTTCCTGGTGCTCGCGGTGTTCGTGCCCTATGCGGTGCGGCATCTCGCGCTGTCGGCGACCGGCGTCGGCACGACGTTGGCGATGTACGGCGTCGGCATGGTGGTCGGCGCGCTTGCCGCCACGCGGGTGATGAAGCGGCTTGCCTTCGGTACCGTGATCGGGCTCGGACCGGTGACCGGCTTCGTCGCGGCCGGCGTGATGGCGCTGACCACGATCGTGCCGACGCCGCTGCTCGCTGGCTTGAGCTTCTTCCTGCTCGGGGCCGGCCCGATCCTGTGGGTGATCTCGACCACGACGTTGCGGCAATCGGTGACGCCGCCGCGCCTGCTCGGCCGGGTGTCGGCGATCAACATCCTCGCCTATGGCGCGCGCCCACTCGGCTCTGCGATCGGCGCCATCGTCGGCGGCTTTTACGGCGCGGAGATGTGCCTCTATCTCGCCGTCGCGATCTTCGGCGCGCAGGCGCTGGTGATCCTGCTTTCGCCCGCAGTCTCGCTGGCGCGGCAGCCCGACATGGTCGGAGATGCCAGCCGCGCCTAGCCCTTCAAATAACGCTCATAACTCCCCGTCATCGCTTCATTGGAGGCGATGTCGGGGTCGAGCGTGTAGAGATCCTGCGCGCGGCCGATGCCGCGCAGCGCGTAACGGCCGGTCGAGACCAGATAGCGGCGGCCCGGTCGGCATCCAGCCCCTTGCAGAACTCGGACGACGCCAGGAATTCGCGGTCGATCGGATTGCACATCGAGGCGATGCGGCTGACCTCGTTGACCGCGGGCCCCACCACGGTGAAGTCGAGCCGGTCCTCGCTGCCGATATTGCCGTAAAAGACCTCGCCAACATGCAGGCCGACATAGGCCGTCGTTATCGGACGGCCGTCCTTGGCGCGGCGGTCGTTCAATTCATTGATGTTGAGGCGGAAGCGATGCTCGGCGCGCAAGCGACGCCTTGCGCGCGGCCGCCATGTCCTCGCCGGTGAAGATCGCGAGCACACCGTCGCCGATCAGCTTCAACACGTCGCCGCCGGCTTCATGGATGGCGTCGATCGAGGCTTCCGCATAATCGTTGAGGAAAGGAATGATCTCGTCGGGCCCGATGCTCTCGGAAATCTGGGTCGAGCCGCGCAGATCGGAGAACCACAGCACCGCGTTGATGCGTTCGGTGACGCCGCGCGAGATGCGCCCGCGCAACACCTGGGCCGAGGCGTCGCGGCCGAGATAGACCCGTCCGAGCGTGCGGGTGATGTCGACCTGCTGCGCCGACTTGATCGCCAGTCCCAGCACCGGCACGAGATCGCGCAGTGCTTCCAGCTCCCCGTCGCTGAAGCCGCGCTCGCGCCGGGTGGTGAAATAGGAATAGAAGCAGTCCATCTGGCCGAGCGTACCGGCGTCGCCGAAGCGATGGATCAGCGCGACCAAATGCCGATGCCCGCGCTCGAGGAGATCGCCGATCAGCGAGAACTTGAGCGAAGCCTCGTCGGCGAGATCGAGCTGCATCTCGTCATCGCCGTTTTCGAGCATGTGATGGAAGGCCGACCGGCGCCAGTTCCTGGCGGCTTCGCCCTCGGCTCGACGAGCGATATTCGAAGGTGTCGCTCTCGTTGCTCGGACGATCGTTCCAGCGAAAGCCGCGTCCCTCGTAGATCGGGTGCAGCGTGTCGATGAAGGCCATGCCGCGCGACAAATGCAGGCCGCCGTCGCAGCAGCGCTCGCAGAAGCCGCGAATCAGCTCGGTTTCGGGAAGACCGGTGAGACCCTGGGCGACCAGCCAGTTCATCAGGTCGAGGCGTGCGGACAGTTCCATGGGCCGATTATGCCGCGCAATTGGGGCGGGTGAAAGCATCGCGCGAGCGGCTTGACGCACGCGCGTTTTGAGCGCGCAAATGGCATGGACATGCATCACACAATGATTTCAGGCGTCCCCGGCATGAGCGGGCGCCAACTCCCCATCGTCCTGGCACTCGGCACCACCCAGACGCTCGCCTGGGCCTCCAGCGTCTATTTGCCGGCGCTGGTCGCCGATCCCATCGCGCATGATCTCGGCATCTCCTCGAACTGGATTTTCGGCGCCTATTCGGCGGCGCTTGTGATTCGGCCCTGCTCGGGCCCGCGCGTCGGCCGCCAGATCGACCGCGTCGGCGGCCGGCCGGTGCTTTCGATTTCCAATCTGACGCTTGCAGGCGGGCTCGTGCTGCTCGGGTTCACGCAATCGATCTGGATGCTTGTTGCTGGCCTGGCTGCTGCTCGGCATCGGCATGGGTTACGGGCTGTACGATGCCGCCTTCGGCGCGCTGGGGCGCATCTATGGCGAGGCCGCGCGCAGCGCGATCACCGGCATCACCTTGATCGCGGGCTTTGCTTCAACATCGGCTGGCCGCTGACCGCGCTTGGGGTGCAAACCATCGGCTGGCGCGAGACCTGCTTTGCCTGGGCGGCCGCGCACATCCTGATGGGTCTGCCGATCAATCTCTTGATGCTGCCCGCGGTGCAGGTCGCCAAGGCGACCGCGGAGAGCCACGTCAAGCCGCACATCCCGATCGACCGCACCATGGCGCTGCTGGCGTTCGCCTTTGCCGCCGCCTGGATGGTGACGGGCGCGATGGCGGCGCATTTCCCGCGCATCCTGGAGGCGGCCGGCGCCTCGCCGGTGCAGGCGGTGGCCGCCGGCGCGCTGATCGGGCCGGCGCAGGTCGCCGCGCGGATCTTCGAAGCGAGCTTTCTCAAACGCTATCACCCGATCGTCTCGGCGCGGCTCGCCTGCCTGATGCACCCGATCGGCGCTGCGATCGTCTGGCTCACGGGAGGTGCCGCCACCAGCGTGTTCGCGGTGTTCCATGGCGCCGGCAATGGCGTGATCACGATTGCGCGCGGCACGCTGCCGCTCGCGATCTTCGGGCCGCAAAATTACGGCTATCGTCTCGGCCTGATCGGCGCGCCGGCACGGATGACGCAAGCCGCCGCTCCCTGCTGTTCGGCTTCCTGATCGATGCGATGGGAAGCCGCGTGCTGATCGTGTCGTCAGCTGCTGAGCCTGACCGCGGTGGCGGCGCTGTTGATGCTGCGCGGCGAGCCCGCGAAATCCGCGTGAATTTGCGCTTCCCTTGGCGCGCCGTTTCGCGCACAAGCGGACGTCATGACAAACGACAGCGACCCCAGGGCAACCCGAGCTTCTGGCGCTGGGCAACCACGCCGCCGCAATCCTACGCTGGTCTATCTGATCGCGCTGGTGCTGGTCTGGGGCCTGTCGTTCTATGCCGGCATGCTGCGGCCGAAAAAAGCCGAGGGCCTCGGCCCGCCGCCCGTGTCCGTGCCGCAGCAACGTTAGGCCTTCTTGATCTCCGACGTCGCGATCCAGATGCCGGCAAAGACCGCGACGAGCCCGGCCACCAGGTTCGGCGTGATCGGCTCGCCGACCAGCTGCGTCGCGAGCAGCGCCGCCGCGATCGGATTGACGGTCATGGTGTTGGCGACGCGGGTCGGCGTCGCCCGCTGCAGCGCCAGCACCCAGAGGATGAAGGCGGCCGCGCCGCCGCCGACGCCGAGATAGACGCCGGCGATCCATTGCGCGCGTGCCGAAGCTTTTCAGCGCCGCGATGCTCCCGGTGAAAAGACCGACGATCACCAGCGCCGCAGCACCTGTGCCCATGCCGACGGTGAGGAAGCCGAGCGCGCTGGAGCGCTGCATGAACGGCCGCGACAGCACGTTGTAGAAGGCCATGCAGACCACGGCCCCCAGCATGATCGCTTCGCCGCGCCAGGCGCCGGCGGGCGCGACCGAAAGGCCCGCGGCGAGCGCGGCCACCACGCCGAACACCGCGATGCAGACGCCGGTCGTCTTGCGCGCACGTGAGCGTCTCGTAGCCGAGCAGCGCGCCGACCACCATGGTCGAGAGCGGCAACGTCGCCAGCGCGAGCGAGGCGCGCGCCGCCGTCGTGTAGGACATCGCGATGTTGTAGAGCACGAAGAACAGGCCGAAGAAGCAGAAGCCGAGCAGCATCACCCACGGCAGATCACGCCGCTCGGGCCAACGCACCTTCAGCAGCAACGCCGCCGGCAACACGCAGAGGAAGCCGATGCCCCAGCGCAGGATCGCAAGCGCGATCGGATCGGCGCCAGCTGACGAGATAGCGCGTGATCGCAGCCGCGGTGCCGCCAAGGCAGCTCGACAGCATTGCGATGGAAACGCCGAGCCACTCGCCCACCTTCTCCTCCTCTCGCCGCTGCTCATGGAGCGATGGTAGGCACAACGGCGCGCACCGCAAGCACGCGCGCACATAATTCACGCGGATGCGCGATCGGTGTCAGTGAGTGTCAGCAGCATCGGAGATCGAAGCAATGGCAGCGCGTGGCAGCAGAGCCTAACGCGGCGCCTTTCGCGCGATGAAGGCGATACGGAATCAAATCCGGCGTTTCGGGCGCATGGCGATTTCGCGAAGGCGCGCTTGAGCAACGCCGCCATTCCGCGGCGGTTGAAGTCGACGATGACCTCATGATGCTTCATGCCCTTCCCGCCCTTCACTGGACCGAGATCACGCACAAAACAATAGTGGCCGTCGCTCATGCGAGCCAGTCGGCAATTCCTGAACATGACGGCAGCATGCACTTGCCGCCAATTCCGTCAAATCTTGACCGCGAACAACTCAAGAACAGGTTCAACATGTTCCGGTTTGCTCATGCATGCAGCGCTCGACCTCGACGGTGACGTGGCTCAGGCCCTGCAGATCGCCGAGCCGCTCCTTGTAGATCGTGGGCTGCAACGGCGCATCCGACACCAGCGAGATCACGGCGGCGCAATGGCCGGGACCGAGCTGCCAGACATGCAGATCGGTGACGCGATCGTCGTCCTTCTCCAGCCGCGCGCGGATCGTGCCTTCCATCCTGTCGTCAAAGGAGACGTCGAGCAGCACGCTGCCGGCATCGCGGATCAGCGTGTAGGCCCAGCTCGCGATCACGACGCTGCCGATAAGGCCTACCGCAGGGTCGGTCCAGGTCCAGCCCGAAAGCATCGCGATCACGAGCGCGGCAATCGCGAGCACGGAGGTCGCGGCGTCCGCCATCACATGGACATAGGCCGCGCGAAAATTGTTGTCGTGATGATGATCGTGATCGTGGTCGTGATCATGGCGCGTGATGGCATGGCCGTGATGATGATCGTGGCCGCGCAGCAGCCAGGCGCTGACCAGATTGACGGCGAGGCCGAGGCAGGCCACCGCGATGGCCTCGCCATAGGCGATCGGGACCGGCGAAATCAGCCGCAGCACGCACTCATAGGCGATCTGGATCGCGATCATGCCGAGGATCATGGCGCTGGAGAAGGCGGCGAGATCGCCGAACTTGCCGGTGCCGAAGGAGAAGCGCGCATTGCCCGAGCTGCCGGCGCGCGAACAGATAGGCCGCGCCGGCGATGCCGAGCGCGGCGGCATGGGTGCCCATGTGCCAGCCGTCGGCCAGCAGCGCCATCGAGCCGAAGAACGAGCCGGCGGTGATCTCGCCGGCCATCATGACAAGCGTCAGCGCGACCACGAACCAGGTGCGGCGCTCGTTCTCCTCGTGCTTCTCGCCGAGGAAGACGTGGTCGTGTGTCCATGGTCGAGGGAATGGGTGTGCATCGGACCGCCTCTCGCGGGATTCCGCTGGCGATATAACCACTTCGCAGGCGAATACTATCACATGGCGCGGCTTCCGGCGCGTCAAGCCGCGATTGACAGGTCGCGGCAGTTTCGCTGTAATTGCGCTCGAGGGGGTGCTGCGATCCCCCCGTGAGGCGACATGCCCAAGAATCGCGTCCCGTCTCGTTTACGAGGACGCAAATCATGTCATCCTACACCACCATTTCCCCTGACAAGCTTGCCCGGCTGATCGGCACGGCGGATGCGCCTGTCCTGATCGACGTGCGCACCGAAGCAGACTTTGCCGCCGATCCCCGACTGATTCCGGGCGCGGTGCGGCGAAGGCATGAGGACGCCGCCGACTGGAGCGGTGAGTTCACCGGCCGCCCGCCGTGGTCGTCTGCCTGCGCGGCGCGAAACTGGCGCAGGGCAGCGCGGCCTGGCTCCGCAATGCCAACGCCGAGGCCGAAACGCTCGAAGGCGGCTTCGAAGGCTGGAAGGACTCGAAGCTGCCGCTGATTCCGGCCGACAAGCTGCCGCCGCGCGATGCCCGCGGCCGCACCGTCTGGGTGACGCGCGCGCGGCCGAAGATCGACCGCATCGCCTGTCCCTGGCTGATCCGGCGATTCGTCGATCCCGCGGCCGTGTTCCTGTTCGTGGCGCCGTCCGAGGTGCTTGCCGTCGCCGAGCGCTTCAATGCCGCGCCGTTCGACGTCGAGAACGTGTTCTGGAGCCATCGCGGCGAAAAATGCACCTTCGACGTCATGATCGAGGAGTTCGGGCTTGCGACGCCGCCGCTGCTGCGGCTTGCCACCATCGTGCGCGCCGCCGACACCGGCCGGCTCGATCTCTGCCCGGAGGCGCAGGGCTGCTTGCGGCTTCGCTCGGCCTGTCGCGGATGTTTGACGACGATCTCGAGCAGCTTGCCGCCGGCATGACGATGTATGATGCGTTCTATCGCTGGTGCCGCGACGCCACCGGCGAAACTCACAACTGGCCGGCTGGCAAGGCCGAGGGCATGATGGACGCGACGCAACAAGATCGAAGCAGGAGCTGATGCCGGTCACGGCATCAGCTTCGCGAAGCATTCCGCGTCTGGCTGCGGGTGGCGCTGCTGTGTTTCGGCGGACCCGCGGGCCAGATCGCGGTGATGCACCGCATCCTGGTCGAGGAGAAGAAATGGATCTCCGAGAGCCGGTTCCTGCATGCGCTGAACTACTGCATGCTGCTGCCGGGCCCGGAGGCGCAGCAGCTTGCGACCTATGTCGGCTGGCTGATGCACCGGACCGCCGGCGGCATCATGGCGGGCGGGCTGTTCATGTGCCCGGCATCATCGCCATCATGGCGCTGAGCATCGTCTACGCCGCCTACGGCAAGGTCTGGTATGTCGAGGCGCTGTTCTTCGGACTGAAGGCCGCGGTGCTCGCGATCGTGATCGAGGCGCTGGTGCGCGTCGGAAAGCGCGCGCTGCGCAACAACATCATGATCGCGCTTGGCCGGGATCGCCTTCGTCGGCATCTTCTTCTTTGCCGTCCCCTTCCCGATCATCATCATCGCCGCCGGCCTGATCGGCTATTTCGGCGCGAAAAGCGGACGCAGCGAGTTTGCCGGCGCCGGCCATGGCAATGCGAAGGGTGCCGATATCGACAGCGCGCTCGGCGACGAGGTGCCGGAGCACGCCCGGCCCGACACTGCGCGCGCGCTGCGCGTCGCCCTGTTCTGGGCGGCGCTGTGGTTCGCTCCCACCGTTGCGATCCTGATGACACTGGGTGCGGCCAACACCTTCGGCCAGATCGCGCTGTTCTTCACCAAGATGGCGATGGTGACCTTCGGCGGCGCCTATGCCGTGCTCGCCTATGTCGCGCAGCAGGCGGTCGAGCATTATCACTGGCTGAAGGCGCCGGAGATGCTCGACGGCCTCGGCATGGCCGAGACCACGCCGGGCCCGCTGATCATGGTGCTGCAGTTCGTGGGCTTCATGGCGGCCTGTCGCGATCCCGGCACGCTGCCGCCGATGCTGGCCGGCAACGCTCGGCGGCCTGCTCGCGACCTGGGTGACGTTCACGCCGTGCTTCCTCTGGATTTTCACCGGCGCGCCCTATATCGAGCGGCTGCGCGGCAACAAGGGCCTCGCCGGCGCGCTCGGCGCGATCACGGCGGCGGTGGTCGGCGTGATCCTCAATCTGTCGATCTGGTTCGCGCTGCACACGCTGTTCCGGGAGACGACGCCGGTCCATTCCTACGGCCTGTCGTTCGACCTGCCGCTGCTGCACAGCATCGACATTGCCGCGCTGGTGCTGGCGGTCGCGGCGGCGATCGCGATCTTCCGCTTCAAGCTCGGCATGATCACGGTGCTCGGCGGCGCCTGCGGGGCCGGGATCGCGCTGCGGCTCGCGGGATATTTGAGATAGCGGCTCGCGGCTAACTCCACGTCCGACAGCGGCTCGCACAACCGCGGGCCACCGATTATTTCGACCGCCATGGGGTCATCCGCGGTATCCAGCGCGGGACGGCGGCGCGGAACGCCTCGTACTCTCCCCCAAACGTCTGCTCGAGCGTGGGTTCTTCGTACGCCACGACGAAGAGGTGGAAGGCGAGCCAGAGCAGCGCGCCGTACACGATGAGGCGCCAATCGCCCATCAGCACCGCTTGACCGAGGATGATGGCAACGACCGCGACGTATATTGGATTGCGCACATAACGGTAGAGACCGGTCACCACGAGATTCCGGGTCGGCGCGATGGGCGCGGGGGTGCCGAGACCCTGCAGCGCGAAACGCGCAAATGCGTCAACGAGCCCAGGCACACCTGCGAGAATCATTATCGCGCCGATGCCGCGCGTCAGCTCCAGACCAAGGAACGGCGGCCGGAGTTGCCAATCCGTGATCGACCATGGGACGAACCCCGCAAGCGTACATGGGGCGACCACGAAGAAAACCGCCGAACCCAGGACGGCAATGGTTCGTTGCACGGCGGTTCCCGACACTCGCTGCGAGCTCATTCCAACCTCCCCTTCAATTGGGTCTGGCAACCCTAGAGCCCGACGGCGATCAGCTCTTCCGGCACCGGTCCGCCGCCGACGGGAAACGCGATGTACTGCTTGCCGCCGGCCATATAGGTGATCGGCGCGCCGCTGGCATTCGACGGCAACTCGATCTCCGCGAGCTTCTCGCCCGATGTCTTGTCATAGACCCACAGATGCGGGTCGCGGTTGTGTAAATCCCTGATCAACGCGTAGACGCCGGGTATCACGCGCGGCGGGCCCAAGGCTCCCATCTGCACGACAATCATCACGGTCTTGGTGATCAGCGCAAAGCTGCGCGAGAGCACCCCGTAATCTCCGGGCAGATTCGAGCCGCGCGACAGAAGGCATCGCGATGCTGCGGCCGACCGGGATCCGCCAGCGGTGCTCGCCGGTATCCATGTCGATGGCGACGATGCTGGCAAATGGAGGTTTGAGCAACGGCAGGCCGCGCGGGCCGTCCACATAGGAGGCCGGCCGATGAAGTCGTAGCTACCCTCCCATGATGGGGCTTGCCGATGGTGACCAGCGTCAGCACCCGATAGGTCGGCACATAGAGCATGTGGGGTTTCCGGGTCGACCGCGGCGCCGGACCAACTTGCGCCGCCGGCATCGCCGGGCACCTGGATGGTGCCGCGCTGCGATGGCGGCGTGAACACGGAGCCGCGGTCGTATCGCTTCGCAATCGCGATCGCCTCCTGATGAATCTCCGGCGTAAGATCGATCAGATTGTCGTCGGTCGCGCCCTGAATGTCGAACGGCGCGGGCTTGGTCGGGAACGGCTGGGTCGGCGAGGCCTGCTCGCCCGGCACTGTCGAGGCCGGCACCGGCTGCTCCTCGATCGGCCAGACCGGCTGTCCCGTGACGCGATCGAAGACATAGGCGAAGGCCTGCTTGGTGACCTGCGCGACGGCCTTGATCGGCTTGCCGTCGACGGTGATGTCGATGAGGTTCGGCGCGGTCGGCAGGTCGTAGTCCCACAGGCCGTGATGCACGAGCTGAAAGTGCCAGACCTGCTTGCCCGTCGTGGCGTCGAGGCAGACCAGGCTCTCGCCATAGAGATCGTCGCCCGGCCGATGGCCGCCGTAATAGTCGTTGGTCGGCGTGCTCACCGGCAGATAGACATAGCCGAGTTCCTCGTCGGCGCTCATCGGCGCCCAGACATTGGCGTTGCCGGCCTTTCAGGAATCGTTCTTCCAGGTCTCGGCGCCGGGCTCCTCGCCCTGCGCCACCGTATTGAAGGTCCACAGTTGCTTGCCGGTGCGCGATGTCGAAGCCCCTGACGTCGCCGACCGGCGACGGCCGCTCGCCCCACCAGTCGAGCACGGAGGAGCCGACCACGATGACATCGCGCACGATCACCGGCGGCGAGGTCATGGTGTAAAAATGGGGTCGAAGGCGGCCGCCGCAGACCTAGCTTGAGATCGACGCGGCCATTGGTGCCGAAATCCGGCACCGGCGTTCCGGTCTTGGCATCGAGCGCGATCATCTGCGCGAACGCGGTCAGGATCACGATGCGCTCGTCGCTACCCTTGCGCCAATAGGCAACGCCGCGATGGGTCCAGCCGAGATTGGCCGGCGGCCCGAGCCCGTTCTCGTAGATCTTGGGGTCGAACAGCCATTTGGTCTCGCCGGTGACGGCATCGATGGCGGCGACCTGCGACAGCGAGGTCGAGGTGTAGAGCACGCCGTCGACCATCAGCGGCGTCAACTCGTTGACGAAGCCCGGGCCGATCTCCGGTTTGGCATCGCGGATAGCAGCATCCGGCGATTTCCAGCGCCAGATCACGCGCAGGTTCTTGGCGTTGTCGCGGTTGATTTGCGTGAGCGGCGAATAGCGCGCGGCGGCATAGGTGCCGGCGTAAGCGGGCCATTGGCCCTGCGCGAGGGCGCTGCGGACTCCGGCAGCGCGCCGGGAATGGTTTGGGCGTGGAGGTCGGAAGGGCAAAAAAAAGCGTGAGGAATGCTACCGAATACAGAGCGCAAGCTTCCCATTGCCGCCTCCCCCGCTCGCTCGCCATGCCCGGCCTTGAGCCGGGCATCCACGTCTTTCTTTATCATACCAAAGACGTGGATGCCCGGGACAAGCCGGCCATGAGGAATTTCAAGAGGCCTGGGCTACTCCACCGCCTTGCCGAACTTGTTCGACTTCGGCAGGCCATGCGCCAGTCGGCCGGCGTCGGCGCGGTTGCCGCGCCAATCCGCCAATTCCTTCATGCTCATGCCCTGGTCGCGGCCGGCGGAATCCTTCCAGGCAGACCTTCCTTGGAATCGAAGGTCGTCACATCGGACAATTTGCCGCCGGAATATTTCTGCAGGCGCACGCCGCGGCCGCGCGCCATCTCCGGCACCTGGTCGATGCCGAACAGCACCATCTTGTGGTTGGTGCCGATCACCGCGACCGTGTCGCCGGCGACAACCGCGATTGCGGTGGCTTCCGCCGGCATCGTCACGTTCATCACCTGCTTGCCCTTGCGGGTGTTGCCGACGCACTCGTCCTCGTTGACGATAAAGCCCTGCCCTTCGGTGCTGGCGATCAGGAATTTGCGGCCGCCCTTGTTGACGAACAGCGAGACGATCGCGGCGTCCTGATCCATGTCGATGAACATGCGGATCGGCTCGCCATGGCCGCGGCCGCCCGGCAGCTTGGCGACATCCAGCGAGTAGAACTTGCCGTTGGTGGCGAACACCAGCAGCTTCGAGGTGCTCTCGGCGAAGAAGGCGTGATCGAGCTTGTCGTCGGTCTTGAAGGCAAGGCCCGAGAGATCGGCCATGTGGCCCTTCATCGTGCGCACCCAGCCCTTCTCGGAGACCACGACCGTGACCGGCTCGCGCTCGACAAAGGCCTCCTCGATCGCGGCGATGTCGTGCTCGGGCGCATCGGCAAAGCTGGTGCGGCGCTTGCCGAGCGGCGTCTTCGGTCCGAACATGTCGCGGACCTTCTTCACCTGCTCGCTGACCTTGTCCCACTGCTCCTTCTCGGAGCCGAGCAGCGACTTGACGCCCTTCAACTCGTTGCGGAGGTTCTTGTCCTCGGTGCGGATCTCCATCTCCTCGAGCTTGCGCAAATTGCGCAGGCGCATGTTGAGGATGGAGTCGGCCTGGATGTCCGTCAGCTTGAAGGTCTTCATCAGCACCGGCTTCGGCTCGTCCTCGGTGCGGATGATCTTGATCACCTTGTCGATGTTCAGATAGGCGATCAGGAAGCCGCCGAGCACTTCGAGCCGGTGCTCGATCTCGGTCTTGCGGTGGTTGGTGCGGCGGATCAGCACGTCGCGCAGATGGTCGAGCCATTCGCGCAGGCACTCGGCAAGGCCGACCACCTTCGGCACCTTGCCCTTGATCAGCACGTTGAGGTTCAGCGGAATCCGGCTTTCCAGCTCGGTCAGCCGGAACAGCGACTCCATCAGCAGCTCGGGATCGACCGCGCGCGACTTCGGCTCGATGACGAGGCGAACGTCCTCGGCCGATTCATCCCGGACGTCGCCGACCAGCGGCAGCTTCTTCTCGTTGAGAAGTTCGGCGATCTTCTCGACCAGCCGCGACTTCTGCACCAGATACGGAATTTCGGTGATGACGATTTGCCAGGTGCCGCGCGAACCCTCCTCCTGCACCCAGCGCGCGCGGGTGCGGAACGAGCCGCGGCCGGTGACATAGGCTTCCGCGATCGATTCCTTGGAATCGACGATGATGCCGCCGGTCGGGAAGTCCGGGCCCTTGACCCATTTCAGCAGCGTCTTGGAGCGCGCCTCGGGCTTGTCGATCAGATGCAGCGCGGCGTCGCACAGCTCGGCGGCGTTGTGCGGCGGGATCGAGGTCGCCATGCCGACCGCGATGCCCTGCGAGCCGTTGGCGAGCAGGTTCGGGAAGCCGCCCGGCAGAACCGAAGGCTCCTTGCCGGTGCTGTCATAGGTCGGCTTGAACTCGACCGCGTCCTCGTCGATGCCGTCGAGCAACAGCCGCGCGACATCGGTCATGCGCGCTTCGGTGTAGCGATAGGCGGCCGGATTATCGCCGTCGATGTTGCCGAAATTGCCCTGGCCGTCGACCAGCGGATAGCGCGAGGAGAAATCCTGCGCCAGACGCACCATGGCGTCGTAGATCGCCTGGTCGCCATGCGGATGGAACGAGCCCATCACGTCGCCGACGATCTTGGCCGACTTCTTGAAGGCGGCAGTGGGATTGAGATTGAGCAGCCGCATCCCGTAGAGGATGCGCCGGTGCACCGGCTTCAGCCCGTCGCGCGCATCCGGCAGCGCGCGGTGCATGATGGTCGAGAGCGCATAGGCGAGATAGCGCTCTTCCAGCGCCTCGCGCAGCGGCACCTCGTGAATTTCGGGCGGCTTCGGCGGAATCAGTGGTTTTCCCATGCGATCGGGATAACTGCTTCGCCGGAATACGGACAAGGCGCGAATCAGGGCAATCCCGCGGCGCCGGCCATCACGACCAAACGGCGGCTACGCGGTCTTCCGCTTCTCCCCGGCCTGCCGAAAGTCCGCGGCAAGCTCGCCATAGTAACGCGCAAGGCCCTCGCACATGTTGCGCTGGGCGCCTTCAGTCGCCTTGAGCGCCGCTTCCCGGTATTTGGCGGCCTTGCCCTCGTATTTATCCACCTTGGCCTGGAAATCCGCGTCCATGGCGTTACTCCCCACGCAAACTCAACTCACGCGAGGAGCCTGTCACCTCCGCCCATTCGAAAAATGGCAAGGTCGGGAAAATATTGTAGCGCCGCGCGCCGCAGATCTGGGCGCGGGCCGCGCCGACGAGGCGATCGAACAGCCGGCGTTATCGCGGGTGAACCAGTGCGCCGCATCGGCCGTGCGCGCGGGCTCCTCCGGCAGGCAACGCCGCGCCGCCTCGATCTGGGCGTCGGTCGCGCCGTGACTGCGCGCGTAGGACTCCGCGGCCGAGGCCGAATACTTCGCCACATAGAAGCGAACCACGCTGCAGGACATCCGCTGGATCGCTCCGGCATTGGCGGCCGCGAATTGAAGGACGAGAAAACCAGGCTCAGCGCAACGGCGCCGAGTACACGCGTCAACATGGTGCCCCCTCGAAGTCAGTTACTTCGTCACAGAGAGCCTGACTTCGATACTCGCGCGCAAATTAATTCGGCTAGCGGCTGTGAACAGAAGACAACCTGTCGGCGTGAAATCGCGTTCCGAAAGCGGAACAGCCGGCGTCAGCTCGACGCGATGCCGATCCGCGCGCGCTGGCGGATCACCGCATTGATGAAGCCGTCGCGCGCGTCCGAATGGGTCTGCCCGCGCGGCTCCAGCACATGGCGGAGCAGGAAGCGTCCGGTCAGCGCGAAACCGTCCTGCAAATCCTGATCCGACCAGCCGCCGGCGCGTTCCTCGCCTTGTCGCAGATAGGGCGGCAGCGGCAACAGACGGTCGCGCCAGGGTTCGCCGGCCGTGCGCGACACCGCGCCGCCGGATTTCGGCGAGACATAAAGCAGGTCTTCGGTCTCCCCTGTCGCGGCGCAATTCTCGAGATCAAGGCCGAAGCCGAGCTCCGTCAGCATCGCGAGCTCAAAGCGCACCAGATGGACAGCGGCGCCCGAGGCGTCCTCGAAATCATCCAGGGCGTGCTCCAGCATTTCGAAAATGTCTTCATGCGGGTCGCGTTCCGGCAACAGCCGCGCCAGCGCCGCCAGATGCGTCACGCCATAGACCGCATGCGGCAACGACAGCAGGTTGGCCGCCCGCATCTGCGTGCCTTCGATCGCATAGGTGCCGAGATGCTCGTCGAGCCGCGCCCGCCAGACCGCGTGCACGCCATTGCCGGGCTGCAGCAGCGGCCGCATCCGCGAGCCGGCGCCGCCGCGCACCAGCCCGAGATGGCGGCCATGGCCGCGCGTCAGCAGCTCGACGATGGCGGAGGATTCGCCATGCCGCCGCACGCCCAGCACGATGCCGTCGTCGGACCATTCCATGGTTTCGAAACTATCATGTAGGGTGGGCTAAGCGAAGCGAGCCCACCGAGACGCCAACACACATTGCGGTGGGCACGGCGCGACGGCGCGCCTTTGCCCACCCTACGCAGTCGTCTACGCGTTGAACCAGCCCTGCGCGTCGCCGGTGAAGGAGTAATACAGCCCCGCCACCGTGAGCACGCAGGACACGATCTCGATGCCGCTGTCGAGCGCCAGCCCGCTTTCGCCGATGATGCCGATCAGCGAAATCACCGAGAGCACCAATGCGGCAATCAGCACCCAGCGCGGCCAGCTCTTGCGATGCCGCGCCGCGTGATAGACCATGTACATCATCAGCACGATCAGGCAGGCCGAGATGACGCTCTGCGCCATGATCGCCTGCTCGGAATTGCCTGATGTCACCGAGCGGTCCTCGAACGCGACCGAAAGCGCGTCGAGGATCAGCGACGCATAGAGCAGGATTTCAAACCGGAACACGTTTTTCGGGAGGTTCATGGCTGTTTCTTATTCTTTGGGGAACTCAAGTCCCATTTCACGGTAGCGGTCGGGATCGTCACCCCAATTCTCGCGCACTTTGACGAACAGGAACAGATGCACGGGAACGCCGAGAATCTCGGTGAGCTCCTTGCGGGAATCCGCCCCGATCGACTTGATGGCGGAGCCGCCCTTCCCCAGCACGATCTTGCGCTGGCTCTCACGCTCGACAAAGATCGTCTGCTCGATCCGCACCGACTTGTCCTTGCGCTCGGTCCAGCTGTCGGTCTCGACCGTCGACTGGTACGGCAGTTCCTGGTGCAGCTGCCGGAATATCTTCTCCCGCGTGATCTCGGCTGCAAGCTGCCGCATCGGCGCGTCCGACATCTGATCTTCGGGGTAGAGGAACGGGCTGGCGGGAACCAGCGCGGCCAGACTCTTGAGGAGATCGCCGACGCCGTCACCTGACAGCGCCGAGACCATGAATGTTTGCACGAATTTCAACCGCTCATTGGCGGACTGCGCCAGCGCCAGCAGTTTTTCCCGCGGGACAAGGTCGATCTTGTTGAGCACGAGAATCTTGTCGTGATCGACACCGGCGGCCTTGGCGAGGATGCCGTCCGCTTCGTCATCGAGCCCGGATTTGGCATCGAGCAGCACACAGACGAGGTCGGCGTCATGCGCCCCACTCCAGGCGGTGGAGACCATGGCGCGGTCGAGCCGCCGCTTCGGCGCGAAGATGCCGGGCGTATCGACCAGGATGATCTGCGACTTGCCTTCGATCGCAATGCCGCGGATCAGCGCGCGCGTGGTCTGCACCTTGCGCGAGACGATGGTGACCTTGGAGCCGACCAGCGCATTGACCAGGGTCGACTTGCCGACATTGGGGGCGCCGATCAGCGCGACGAAGCCGCAGCGCGTCTCCGCGTTCGCTGCGTCAGTCATGCTTGCCGCCGGCAACGCCTTCGCGCTCGATCATCACGGATGCGGCGACCTTCTCCGCGGCGCGCTTGCTGCCGCCGACGCCCTCGGCCGGCGCCAGCCCCGGCAAATCCACGGCGACGCGGAACTGCGGATCGTGATGCGGCCCGGTGCGCTCGATTTCGCGATAGACCGGCGTCGGCAGGCCTTTGCCCTGCGCCCATTCCTGCAAGACCGTCTTGGGATCGCGCAGCGGCTGGCGCGGCTTGCGCATCCGCTCGGTCCAGTTGCGCGCGACGAACTCGCTTGCCGCCGCAAAGCCGCCGTCGAGATACACCGCGCCGATCACGGCTTCGCAGATGTCGCCGAGCACGGATTTGCGCAGGCGCGCGCTGGCGCCCGCCCCGACCGCGCCGAGCTTGATGTCGTCGGCAAGCCCGAGCGCCTTGGCCACCTCGGCGCAGCTCTCCTTGCGCACGAGGTCGGCAAGCCGCTTCGACATCTCGCCTTCGTCGGCCTCTGGAAAGGCGCGGTAGATCATGTCGGAGACAATCAGCCCGAGCACGTGGTCGCCGAGGAATTCCAGGCGCTGATAGCTGTCGCCGCGCTTGTGGACCGGCTTCAGGGCGGAGACATGCGTGATCGCGGTGGTGAGCAGCGCCGCATCGGAAAACGTGTGGCCGATCCGCGCCTCGATCGCAGCCGTCGCCGTCTTGGCCGCGGCCTTGCGGCTCGACTTGCTGCGCTTCTTCTTTTTCGCCGCCCTGGCACGCCGCGGCGGATCAGGCGGCCGGCTCGCCTCGTTCGGAACGGTCGCGCTGCGGATGTCGGTCGTATCGTCGTTCATCGCACGATTTTGAAAATGCAATTCCAGCGCACCGTCCACGGCCAGGACCAGATCGCCCAGACGTGCTCGCCTTCACCGATCGAGAAGAAAATCATCTGGGCACGGCCGACGATGTTTTCCTGCGGCACATAGCCCACCGCCGACTGCACGCGGCTGTCGGTTGAGTTGTCGCGGTTGTCGCCCATCATGAAGAAGTGGCCGGGCGGCACGGTGTAGACATTGGTGTTGTCGTAGAAGCCGTTGTCCTGGCAATCGAGCGTCTCGTAGCTGACGCCTTCGGGGTTCGTCTCGCGCCAGCGCTTGACCCGCGCGGTCGCCTCCGGCGAGCCGCAGGGGTCCTCGCCGACATAATCGCTGAGCCGCTCGCGCTTCACCGGCTCGTCGTTGATGTAGAGCAACCCGTCCCTCATCTGAATGCGGTCACCCGGCAGCCCGATCACGCGCTTGATGTAGTCGGTGGAGTCGTCCTTGGGCAGGCGGAACACCACGATGTCGCCGCGCGAGGGATCGGAGCCGAAGATCCGCCCCGAGAACAGGTTGGGCGACAGCGGGATCGAGTAGTGGCTGTAGCCGTAGGAATATTTCGACACGAACAGATAGTCGCCGACCAGCAGCGTCGCCTTCATCGAGCCGGAGGGAATGTTGAAGGGCTGGAACAGGAAGGTACGGATCACCAGCGCGATCAGGAGGGCGTGGATGATGACGCGGATGGTCTCGCCACGATCAGCTTCAGGTTTTGGTCGCGAAGTCACGCTCATCACTTTCCCATTCTTCCTAAGGCGCGCCCGCCTCAAGCAGCAACGTATCGCTCACGCGAGCAACACGACGCGTCGCGGCCGCTCAAAGGAATCGGTCCTGATTCTGATAGTGTGAGCCAATTCCGGCGCAAACCCGAATTCGCTCTTTCGTGGATCGAAGTTTGCAGCGTTTTAGACGGTTGTCCGTATCAGCGCAACAAACGGCCGCATCAAAACTTTATAACCATATGTAATATAAAGGATTTTTGTTTTTGCGGCGCGGCGGCCGGCCGATGTCAGTTTTTGCCGGCCGGTACGGCCGAAATGATGACGAAGGCCTGCGCCAGCGGCCAATCGTCGGTGATGGAGAGGTCGATGCGCGCCTCAAAACCCTCAGGGGTCAGCGCCTTGAGGCGATCCAGCGCGCCACCGGTGAGCTGCATGGTCGGCCGCCCGCCCGGCAGGTTGACCACCCCCATGTCACGCCACCAGACGCCGCGCCGGATTCCGGTTCCCAACGCCTTGGAACAGGCTTCTTTGGCGGCAAAACGCTTGGCATAGGTCGCCACCACCATCTTCTCGTGCTTGCCACGACGGTTGGCGCGGGCGCGCTCGGCCTCGGTGAAGATGCGGTCGAGAAAGCGGTCGCCATGGCGCTCGATCACTTTGGCGACGCGCTGGATATCGATCAGGTCGGAACCGATGCCGAGAATCACGCGCGCGCTCTCCCCTTGTCCATGGCGACACGCATGGTGCGCACGGTCTCGGCGAGGCCGACGAAGATCGCTTCGCCGATCATGTAATAGCCAATATTGAGCTCGACGATTTCAGGCAGTGCCGCAATCGTTTCCGCCGTCGCATAGTCGAGGCCGTGGCCGGCATGCACTTCGAGCCCGGCCGAGCGCGCCATCTTTGCGCCGGCGACGATGCGCTGCCATTCGGCTTCGGCCTTGTTCTTGTGGCCGTCGACCACGGCATCGCACCAGGCGCCGGTGTGGATCTCGATCACGGGTGCGCGCAGCCGCGCCGCCATCTCGATCTGCCGCTCGTCGGCCGCGATGAACAGCGACACCCGGATGCCGGCATCGTTCAGCTTGGAGATGAACGGCGCCAGTGCGTTGTGCTGGCCCACCACGTCGAGCCCGCCCTCGGTGGTCAGCTCTTCCCTTCGTTCCGGGACCAAACAGACGGCATGCGGCTTGGTCGCCAGCGATATCCGCAGCATGTCGGCGGTCGCCGCCATCTCGAAATTCAGCGGCTTGGAAATTTCACCCTTCAGCCTCGCCATGTCCTCGTCGCGGATATGGCGGCGGTCCTCGCGCAAATGCGCGGTGATGCCGTCGGCACCGGCCTCGATCGCAACTTGCGCGGCGCGCACAGGATCGGGCCTCTGCCCGCCCCGCGCATTGCGCAGGGTCGCGACGTGATCGACGTTGACGCCGAGGCGCAGCGGAGAAACCGGCATGACTGGCTCGCTATTCAAAACTCGTCATGCGCGGGCTCGACCCGCGCATCCATCTTCTTGAAAAGGATGGATTGCCGGGTCAAGCCCGGCAATGACGATCCTTCACCCATTAACGCGCTCGACCCGTGCGACCACGGCCTTGGCGCGCAACTGGGCGATAATAGCGCTGAGATGCTTGAGGTCATAGACTTCGAGGTCAATCGTCAATTCGGTGAAATCCGGCGAGCGGCGGGACATGCTGATATTGTCGATATTGCCATCATGCTCGGCGATCACGGTCGCGACTTGCGCGAGGCTGCCCGGCTCGTTGACGTTGTCGACCTTGATGCGGGCCGGGAAGCGCTGCGGCGCGCTCTCCTCGTCGACGTCCCAGCGCACGTCGAGCCAGCGCTCCGGCTCTTCCTCGAAATCCTTCAAGGCCGGCGACTGGATCGGATAGATCGTGATGCCCTCGCCCGGCGTGACGATGCCGACGATGCGATCGCCGGGCACCGCGCCGCCGTTCGGCGCGAACTTGACCGCCAGGTCGGAATTGATGCCGCGAACCGGAATGGCATTGGGACTGCGCGGCGGCTCGGGCGGCGGCGATTTCAGCTTCAGCTTGACCGCGAGACTTCGCTTCGGCGCGCCGAAACGAGCGACCCGCTCTTCCCGATAGTCCGGGTACATCGCGCGGGCGACGTCGGAGGCCTTCATCTCGCCGCGTCCGACCGCGGCCATGACGTCGTCGATCGAGGCGCGTGCGAGGCGCGGCAGCGCGCCCTTCAGCTTGTCGTCGGCATATTCGATCTTGGCGCGCTCGAACAGGCGCTCGACGATGCGCCGGCCGAGACCCGCATATTGATCGCGCACGGCGGTGCGCGTCGCGCGGCGGATCGCCGCCCGCGCCTTGCCGGTCACCGCAAGCGACTCCCAGGCTGTTGGCGGCGCCGACTGCGCTTCCGAGGTCATGACCTCGACCTCGTCGCCGTTCTGCAGTTCCGACGACAGCGGCGCGAACTTGCCGTTGATCTTGCAGCCGACAGCGCTGTTGCCGACGTCGGTGTGCACCGAATAGGCGAAATCGATCACGTTGGCGTGGCGCGGCAGCGCGATCAGCTTGCCCTTGGGCGTAAAGCAGAACACCTGATCGTGGAACAGCTCGAGCTTGGTGTGCTCCAGAAACTCTTCCGGGTTGGAGCTTTCCGACAACATGCCGACCGTGCGCCGCAACCAGGCAAACGCATTGGACTCGCGGTTGAGCATCTCGGTCGGCGAGCCGACGCCTTCCTTGTAGAAGACATGGGCGGCGATTCCGAACTCGGCGATCTGGTCCATCTCCTGGTTGCGGATCTGCAGCTCGACGCGCTGGTTGCCGGGCCCGATCACGGTGGTGTGGATCGAACGATAATCGTTCTGTTTCGGCGTTGAGATGTAATCCTTGAAGCGGCCCGGCACGACCGGCCAAGTGGTGTGCACGACGCCGAGCGCGCGGTAGCAGGATTCGACGTCGGGCAGAATGACGCGGAAGCCGAAGATGTCGGACAGTTGCTCGAAGCCGACCGACTTGCGCTCCATCTTGGTCCAGATCGAGAACGGCTGCTTGCGGCGCCCATAGACATCGGCGGTCAGGCCATTCTTGCGCAAATTCTTCGACAGCTGGCTCTCGATCTCGCCGATCAGGTTGCGGTTGCGCTCGGCGAGTGCGTTGAGGCGGGCCATGACCACGGCATAGGCCTCGGGATCGAGGCTGCGGAAGGACAGGTCCTCCAGCTCCTCGCGCATTTCCTGCATGCCCATGCGGCCTGCGAGCGGCGCGTAGATGTCGAGCGTCTCCTCGGCGATGCGCTGGCGCGAGGCCGGCGGCACGAACTCCAGCGTGCGCATGTTATGCA
This sequence comes from uncultured Alphaproteobacteria bacterium, assembly GCA_963794775.1. GTDB lineage: Bacteria > Pseudomonadota > Alphaproteobacteria > Rhizobiales > Xanthobacteraceae > Bradyrhizobium. Next base: position 109,306 of record CAWCGA010000014.1, read on the forward strand.
GGCGGTCGGCGAGCTTGATCAGGAGCACCCGGACGTCGTCGGAAACCGCAAGCAGAAGCTTGCGCAGGTTCTCGGCCTGCTTGGCCTCGCGCGACACCAGCTCCAGCCGCTTCAGTTTGGTCAGGCCCTCGACCAGCGCGCCGATCTCGTGGCCGAACACCTGGTCGATCTCGGCGCGCGTCGCCTCGGTATCCTCGATCGTGTCGTGCAGCAGCGCCGCCACGATGGTGGCGTCGTCGAGCTTGAGGTCGGTGAGGATCGCCGCGACCTCGAGCGGGTGCGAGAAGAACGGGTCGCCGGAGGCGCGGGTTTGCGAGCCATGCGCCTTCATGGCGTAGACATAGGCGCGGTTGAGCAGGTCTTCGTTGGTGTCCGGATTGTAGGAACGCACCCGTTCAACCAGATCGTACTGCCGCATCATCCGGGTGCGGGGCGATTTGGCGGCTTTTGGCGGCGCGGCAACGGGTATGGCGGCCGAATCGGCCGCAGCCTGCATCTGGGGTGGACTCTGGCGTCGAACCGCCATCGGAATAGGTGCCTTCGCTCTCGACCGGCGCATCAAGCTGCCGGCGCCAACGACAATCCTAACGCCGATCGGGCCTCGCTCCGATCACATCAAGGACAGGCTCGCCCGGCGGCTGCAGCCGCAAGACGCCAAGGTAATCATGAATCCGCCTGCAAAAGCAAAGGCCCGGAAGATTGTCCGGGCCTTTGGTAAACGGAAACGGGTTGGCGGACTTATTCGTCCTCTTCGGGCTGCTCCTCGGGCGGCGCGAGGCCTTCGAGACCCTTCAGCAGTTCCTCCTCGGTCATCCGCTCGACGGCCACCTCGGTGTCGTCGGCATCGACGCTGGCGCCGGCCGAGCCGATCAGCGGCACGGTGTCCGGCTCGGGCTCGTCCACCTCGACGAATTTCTGCAGCGAGTGAACCAGCTCTTCGCGCAAATCTTCCGGCGAGATGGTGGAATCCGCAATCTCCCGTAGCGAGACTACTGGATTTTTGTCATTGTCCCGGTCTACCGTAAGTTGTGAACCGGATGAGATCATCCGGGCACGGTGTGCGGCGAGGAGAACCAGGTCGAACCGATTGTCGACCTTATCAATGCAATCTTCCACGGTGACGCGCGCCATCGACTGTCGCTCCGCTATTAGGGCCTGATCTGATGATTACGGGGGCTAGTTATAGGGGTGAAGAGCTTTTCGCAAGGCCAATTTGTGATTTGGCCTGCCTGTTCCGCTCTGCTAACCCCCGCCCGGGGCCGCGAATGGCCGGAGCGTCCGAAAGCACCTTAAGGCTGTCTTTGGACAAGAAAACGCTTCATTGCGTCGTCATAACCATACCTTTATTGCCCCGTCTTCACCCGATCTGCGGTAGGCTCTCCACAGACCGATCCGCCAGGGCATTGGCAGCGCGTGGAAATGCGCGGTCCGCTGCCGCCGCGCCAAGAAACTTGAGTCACCAACCTTCACTACGAGAGATCTGAATGCCGCCTTCAACAACAAACAAAATCGCGCTCTTCATCGATGGCGCGAACCTGTACGCAACTGCCAAGACGCTCGGTTTTGATATCGACTACAAGCGCCTGCTCAAGGAATTTCAGGGGCGTGGAACGCTGATACGCGCGTTCTACTACACTGCGATCATCGAGGATCAGGAGTATTCGTCGATCCGCCCGCTGATCGACTGGCTCGACTATAACGGCTACACCGTCGTCACCAAGGCGACCAAGGAGTTCATCGACGCCAGCGGCCGCCGCAAGGTGAAGGGCAATATGGATATCGAGCTCGCGGTCGACGCGATGGAGCTCGCCGAACATATCGACCAGATGATCCTGTTTTCCGGCGACGGCGACTTCCGCTCGCTGGTGGAGGCCGTGCAGCGCCGCGGCGTCCGCGTCACCGTGATCTCGACGATTGCGAGCCAGCCGCCGATGATCGCCGACGAGCTGCGCCGCCAAGCCGACGTATTCACCGACCTCGTGGAATTGCAGTCCAAGCTCGGCCGCGATCCGTCGGAACGTCCGCCCCCGCGCGAGCCGCGTCATCACGCGCCGCAGTTCCTGCAGCGCGCGACCACGACGGTGCCACGCGGCGATGACGACGACTTCGACGAATAAGGCCGTCACTTCCCAACCCGATCGCAACTGCCCGCTGTGTCCGCGGCTCGTGGAGTTCCGCGAGGATTCCCGCGCGCGCCATCCGGATTGGTTCAACGCGCCGGTGCCGCCCTTCGGCGACGCCGGCGGCCGGCTGTTGATCGTCGGCCTTGCGCCGGGGATGCAGGGCGCCAACCGCACGGGGCGTCCCTTCACCGGCGATTATGCCGGCGACCTGCTCTACGCGACGCTGCTCGAATACGGTTTTGCCGAGGGCCGCTACGAGGCGCGGCCGGACGACGGCCTGACGTTGAGGGATTGCCGGATCGGCAATGCCGTGCACTGCGTGCCGCCGCAGAACAAGCCGTTGCCGGTAGAGATCAACACCTGCCGGCAGTTTCTCCTCGCCACCATGGAATCGATGCCGCGCCTCGAGGCGATCGTGGCGCTCGGCCGCATCGCGCATGACAGCGTGCTGAAGACGCTGAAGCTGCGGGCCGTGCAGGCGCCGTTCGGACACGGGGCGGTGCATCAGGCCGGCCGCTATCGCCTCTACGACAGCTATCACTGCTCGCGTTACAACACCAACACCGGCGTGTTGACGCCAAAAATGTTTCGCAGCGTGTTCGCGAAGGTGAAGGCCGACTTGGATTAGGCTCTGTGTTTCTGCAGCCAAGCCAGCACGTCCCCGGCGTTCTGATCCGGCGGAAACACCGGATAGAACACGTGGGTGATGCGCGCATCGTCGATGATCAGCGCCATCCGCTTGATCAGCGTCAGGCCCGCCACCGCCATGGTCGGCAGCTTCAGCGCGCGGGTCATCTCGAGCTTCTCGTCCGACAGCACCGGGAACGGCAGATGCAGCCGGCCGGCCATCTCGGTCTGATATTCATTGCTCTGGGTCGACAGGCCGAACACATGCGCCGCGCCCGCCGCTTTCAGCTCGGCAAACAGGTCGCGGAACGCGCAGGTCTGCGGCGTGCAGCCCCGCGCGCCGGGGATCATGTCCCAGTCGTCGACCAGCGCAATCTTGCCGGGCTCGCCGGTGCGAGGATAGGCGAACACGACCGTGCGGCCCTTCAATGCCGACAGGTTCACCATGGTGTCGTCAGTCGCCTTCAGGCTGACCGGCGGGATGGTCATGCCCTTGAGATGCTTCGCGCCGCCGTCATCCTTCGGCGCCGGAATCTGGCTCCAGTCGGGGGCGTGCAAATTGGGTTGGTTCATCGGCGTCCTCGCTATCCCCGCGCGCGCAACAGGCGGCCCTTCTCACGACCCCAATCGCGCTTCTTCAACGTCTCGCGCTTGTCGTGCAGCTTCTTGCCCTTGGCGACCGCAAGCAGCAGCTTGGCGCGCCCGCGCTCGTTGAAATACAGCTTCAGCGGGATCAGCGTCATCCCCTCGCGGTCGACCGCGCCGATCAATTTGTTGATCTGCTTCTTGTGCAGCAGCAGTTTCCGCGGGCGCTTGGGCTCGTGGTTGAAGCGGTTGGCCTGCAGATATTCGGGGATGTTGGCATTGATCAGCCAGATCTCGCCGTTCCTGGAATCCGCGTAGGATTCCGCGATGGTCGACTTGCCACCGCGGATCGACTTGACCTCGGTGCCGGTCAACGCAATGCCGGCTTCGACGGTGTCCTCGATGGCGTAGTTGAAACGCGCCTTGCGATTTTCCGCGACAACCTTGATCGCGCGCTCGTTCTTCTCGGCCAAATTTAACTCTTCTTCATGAGATCGCGGATCTCGGTCAGCAACACGACCTCCGCGCTCGGCTTCGGCGGCTCGGCCGGCTTTACCTCTTCATGGCGCTTCAATCTGTTCATGATCTGGATCACAACGAAGAGCGAGAAGGCGACGATGAGGAAGTTCACCACCAGCTGGATGAAGCTGCCATAGGCCAGCACGGCGCCCTGCTTCTTGGCATCGGCCAGATTGGTAGCCGTCACTTCCTTGGCGAGCGGCACAAAATAATTGGTGAAGTCGAGACCGCCCGTGGCCCTGCCGATGAGGGGCATGATGATGTCGTTGACCAGCGAGGTCACGATGGCGCCGAAGGCGGCGCCGATGATGACGGCGACCGCAAGGTCGACGACGTTGCCCTTCATCGCGAATTCGCGAAATGCTTTCAGCATATTGGATGTCCTTCTTCGTTTATGACGCGAAGAATCCGGGAAGCGTCCGAGGTCGACTTCAGTTGATCAGACCGGCATGCACCATCGCGCTGCGCACGGCGACGCGTGTCGGTTCGGACACCGGAACCATCGGCAGCCGCAACTTCTCGTCCATTTTGCCGAGCAGCGACATCGCATATTTGATCGGCGCCGGGCTGGTCTCCATGAACAGGTTGTTGTGCAGCGGCATCAGCTTGTCATGGATCTTGAGCGCGGTCTTGGTGTCGCCCTTCTGCCAGGCGAGGTGGAATTCGGAACACAGCCGCGGCGCGACATTCGACGTCACCGAAATGCAGCCATGGCCGCCATGGGCCATGTAGCCGATCACGGTCGCGTCCTCGCCCGAGAGCTGGTTGAAGTCCTCGCCCAGCGCGGCGCGCTGCTGCGACACCCGCACCATGCTGGCGGTCGCGTCCTTGACGCCGGCGATGTTCTTTAATTCCCACAGCCGCTTCATGGTGTCGACCGACATGTCGATCACCGAGCGCGGCGGGATGTTGTAGATGATGATGGGAATCCCGATCGCGTCATTGATCGCCTTGAAGTGCTGGTACATGCCCTCCTGCGTGGGCTTGTTGTAATAGGGTGTCACCACCAGCACGGCGTCGGCGCCCGCCTTCTCGGCATGCTCGGCAAGCTCGATCGCCTCCTTGGTGGAATTCGAGCCGGCGCCGGCGACCACGGGAACGCGACCCTTGGCCTCGTCGATGCACCATTCCACGACCTTCTTGTGCTCGTCGTGGTTCAGGGTCGGGCTCTCGCCTGTCGTGCCGACCGGCACCAGCCCGTGGGTTCCTTCGGCAATCTGCCAGTTCACCAGCGCGCGAAACGCCGCCTCGTCGAGCGATCCGTTCTTGAAAGGCGTGACCAAGGCGGTGAACGACCCCCGGAACATTGTCTTGGCTGCCATGGACTCCTCCCGAACGCTGTTTGGCTTGGCGGAAAAACATTCATAACGGGTCTGACCATCGGACGAAAGGCCATAGCCATGCCCTTTCCCCGTTGTCGCTCGGGGGAACTGTAAGGTTTCAGCCGCGATTTTGCCGCGGTGGCGGGGCAAAAGGCCGCCCGATCCCGACCCATTTTAGTGTTTTGTCAGTCGTTTCGGTCGACTACTGCTAAGTCACTCATCTCCTGAACGATTCGCCCGCGAAGGACCGCCGTGAAGCCCTTCTTTCCCGCCAGCCTGTTGCGATCGACAGCCCTCGTCGCGAGTTTGACGCTGGCGCTGGGCCTTTCGGCACTGGCGGAAACGGATACGCCGGCGAAACCGGCTGCCGACGCCAAGGAAAAATCCGCCGCCAAACCGGCGGCGAAAAAGACGGCAGAGAAACCGGCGGCCAAGGACAAGTCCGCGGCAAAACATGCGGCCGAAAAACCGTCCGACAAGTCCGACAAGAAAGCGGCAAAGGGCGACGCTGCCAAACCGAAGCCGGTCGCGCACAATGCGGCATCGAAGACGACCTCGCCCGGGGCAGCCCCGCTATCTCCGCCCGTCGCCGCTCCTGCCCCGCCGGCGCGGCAGAAAGTCACCGCGCCGACACCCGCGCGCAAGCCCGTCAGCCCTGCGGCGATCGCCGCGACGTCGAGCACCTCGAAGGCCGATCTCGAGCAGCTCGAAGAGGTGATCGACCTCGTCCGCAAGCACAAGCCCGACGACGCGACGCAGGCGGAAGCCGCGATCAGCGATCCCGTCGCCAGGAAGCTCGCCGAATGGTTGATCCTGCGCAGCGACGGCAACAACGCCACCGTCGAGCGCTACCGCGCGTTCCTGTCAGCCAATCCGAGCTGGCCCTCGCAAACCTTCCTGCGCCGCCGGCTCGAGGCTTCGCTGTGGGACGACAAGCGCGACGACGCCGTGGTGTGGTCGTGGTTCGAGAACGAATCTCCGGTCTCCGCCAAGGGACGGCTGGCGCTAGCAAAAGCCATGCTGGCACGCGGCGACCGCGCCAATGCCGAGCGCCTGGTGCGCGAAGCCTTCCGCAGCGATCCGATGTCGGAGGATACCGAGAGCGCTGCGCTCGATTTGTTCGGGCCATTCGTCACGGGTGGAGATCAAAAGGCGCGGATGGACCTGTTCTCCTACGGCACCGAGAACGAGGCAGCCGCGATGCGCGCGGCCAAGCGCCTCGGCGGCGGTTATGTGGCACTGGCCAAGGCGCGCAACGCTTCGATTCACAAGGCCGCCAATACCAAGGCGCTGCTCGATGCCGTTCCGCGCGAGCTGCGCAACGATCCCGGCTACCTCTTCGCCAGGATCCAGGACTTGCGGCGCGAGGAGAAATATCCGGAAGCAGCCCAGCTGATGCTGAACGCGCCCCGCGATCCCGCCCACCTCTACAATCTCGATGAGTGGTGGATCGAGCGGCGCCTGCTCGCGCGCAAGATGATCGACTCGAGCGAGTTCAAGACCGCCTATCTGATCGCGCGCGACGCTGCCCTTCCCTCGCGCGACATCTACAAGACCGAGCAGGAGTTCACCGCGGGCTGGATCGCGCTGCGCTTCCTCAACGATCCCGCGAGTGCCGCCCAGCACTTCGCACGGATCGGGGTCGGCAGCGTCAACCCGACGACGCTGGCGCGTGCCGGCTACTGGAAGGGCCGCGCCGCCGAAGCCATGGGCCGCGCTCTGGATGCGCGTAGCTACTACACATCCGCCGCCGACCAATCGACCAGCTACTACGGTCAGCTCGCGCGCGCCAAGCTCGGCCTGCCGCAGCTTGCGCTCAACGAGGCGCCGCGTTCACGCGGCGTCGAACGCCTCGAACTGGTGCGCGCCGTGCAGCTTTTGTTCGAGCTCGAGGAGCAGGACATCGCGGTGCCGATCTTCGCCGACATCGGCGAGAACGGCGACGCCGATGTGATCACCGGCCTCGGCGAATTGACCGCGCGCTATGGCTACGCCCGCGGCATGATCCTGGTCGGCAAGGCCGCGCTCAATCGCGGCATGCCGTTCGACTTCTATGCCTACCCTGTGACGGGCATTCCGCCCTACAGCCCGATCGGCCCTGACGTCGAGAAGAGCGTCGTGTTCGCGATTGCGCGACAGGAAAGCCAGTTCAACCCGGGTGACGTCTCGCCGGCCCAGGCCTACGGGCTGATGCAGGTGACGCCGGATGCCGGCCGTTACGTCTGCAAGCGCGCCGGCGTCGCTTTCGACCTCAAGCGGCTGAAGACCGATTCGGCCTACAACGCCGCACTCGGCGCCGCCGAACTCGGCGGCCTGCTCGAGGATCTCCGCGGCTCCTACATCATGACCTTCGCCGCCTACAATGCCGGCCGCGGCAGCCTGAAGAAATGGATCGATCGTTACGGTGACCCCAGGGATGCCAAGGTCGACGCGGTCGACTGGGTGGAGCTGATCCCGTTCTCAGAAACCCGCAATTACGTGCAGCGGATCATGGAGAACCTGCAGGTCTACCGTGCCCGGTTCGGCGGCGGCACCAGGCTGCAGATCGAGGCCGACCTGCATCGCGGCAGCGTCGAATAACGGCGACGTCTATCTTTTGCGCATGATCTTATCGGAAAACCGCTGCACACTTTTCCGGATCATGCGCTATTGCGCGCAGTCGCCGACGCGCTCGGCCCCGATATCGGTCTTCACGTCGGAGATCAGCTGACCCGCCATCTTGCCCTTCGAGGTGATGACAGCCGTGTAGTGACGCGGGCTGTCGAAGGTGAACTCGGCAGCCGCATCGATATCGAGCTGCCCGCGGCATTGCAGGCGCCATTTCAGGGTTTTCCCTGATGCCTCGATGGCCGGCGCCGCGCAGTCCGAATTGACGGTGCCCGAGACCGGTCCGAAGGTGGCGGCGACGTTTGCGGCCTGCTCCGGCGTGATGCAGCGCGACTTCGCCTGCGGTGGCGAGGTCGTGCCATTGACGACGCCCGTCGACGTCACATTCCACTCCCCGGCTTCGATGAGGTTGTCGGCCGCCGCGGCAGCCGTCAGCGAAGGGAGCGAGCAAAGCAAGACGATTGCAAACCTGGTCATTCCGCTATCCTTCGGTGGCCTTCTCGACTGAACTGATGGGTGTTTCTTGGTGCTGGACGCCATGCTAATGGCTGTACCGGATCGACCCTCTCAAATCCATTCCAATGCCAAACATACCTCGCGGTCCCGTCCACACTCGCGCCCAGTTGCTTGAACGCGCCGCCCTTGCGCTGCGGATGCAACATTTCGCCGAGGCCGAGCAGCTTGCTGCGGAAGTGCTGAAAGCGAGCCGGACCGATCCCGCCGCTGTGTCGATCCTGGCCCAGGCCCTGCTTGCTCAAATGCGAGGCGAGGAAGCGGTCGCGCCGCTGGAAAAGGCGGCGCGCCGCCACAAAGATCCGACCATCGAAATCCTTCTTGCCAAGGCGTTGGACGCCGCCCGGCGTCGCGCCGAGGGAGACGAACTCCTGCGCCGCGCCACGGCGCGCCAACTCGCCCAACAGTTTGCCCGGGATGGACGTTTTGGTGAAGCAATCGACGTCCTCGAAAACGCGCTCGCGCTCGCACCACAGAGTATCGACCTGCAACTCGATTTGGCCCACCTGCACATGCATCGCAACGATCGCGGCAAGGCACGCGCAATCCTGTTGGAGGCACAGGAGCTTGCGCGGGACCGTTCGGATGTCCTGACAAACCTCGCTCGCGTCTTTTTCCTGGACGGCGAGATTTCGCTTGCCGCGGACGCCTTCCGGCGCGCCCTGGCTCTCGCGCCGGAAGATGCGGAGACGCGAGCCAACCTCGCCGCCTGTCTGCTGGAGTTGGGGGACCGTGACGCTGGAGAGGCCAACCTTCGGCTCGCAGTCCGTGGCCGGCCCCAGATGCTCGGTCCAGCCACCTATGCGCTCATCCATTCATCACATGGCCGCTTCTTCTTCCGGCGAAGCGCAGTTGCAAGATTCCTGCAGCGTGAACCAGGCTAGTGGATTTGACGCTGCTGACCACAGCCCCGCTACGCCCGGAAATTCCGCCGATACAGTCCGGGCTCTCGAGAGACCGCTTTCGTGAGGTCGTGGGCGCGCTGCGCCTCCTCCCCCGTCATAGGTGCAATCCGGGCGATCCAGCTTTCCCGCTTGACCGGCACACACTGCGCGACCGGCGTGCCCCTTGGCAGCATGCCGCTAAAATTCACGTCGCGCCAATGCGCGGGAAAATGAATCAAGCTGTCGCAATAGCGATCGCAATCGACCAGTCCGGTCAGGGTCGTGAATGGCAAATCGAAACGATTGACCGGATGCGTAAACAGCAGCGCATAGCCTTCCGGCGCCTTGATGGTCCATAGATTGTGAAATTTGACGAGCAGGCGGTCCGGTTCGAACAATGGCGAGTCGACGACCTGATTCCCGTCATGGAATCCGATCGGAGAGTGGGGATAGTCGAATGCCCGGCCGGGCGGGAGTTCGTTGTCCCATGTGATCTCGCCATTCTCGATCCTGAGATCGCAGATGAGCGGCATCAGGAACCCGGTGGTCATGGCGTCGACAAACGGGGGGCAGCGCTTGACCGTATCTCCTTCACGCATATCGAAGTTGTTGAACATTTGCGTTGGCATCGCCTTGAGCCAATTCGGTAGACCCGATGACGCCGCTATCGGCGGCGGCAGTTTTCCCTCCAACTCGGCCGGACAGCGGAATTCGAGCGTCATGGATTCGTTGTCTTTGGACATGGTGTCATTTCTTGCGTGTTGGTTTGCGTACGGCGCCTTGCTTGCTGCTCGATTGAAAGCCTGCCTGGCAATCGCCGACATCCGAGGAGACCTCTTGCGCCGCCGCGCGGTGTCCGAGAATCCCAGGTTCCTGGATGGTCGGCGAGAGCGCAGCAGGAAGAAGCACGTTCCTTCAGGCATCTTACAACACAAACAAAGAAAAACCCCCGGCAGTTTCCTGCCGGGGGTTCCACTAGACAATCCTCAAATCAGGATCAGAAGTTGCGCTGTACGCGAACGTTGAGCGAAACCGTGTTCTGGTCCTTCAGCTCGTAGGCAGTGCCACCCGGCTTCGGAGCGCCCGGGCCACCAGCGGTGGTCACGGCGCCGGTGTAGTTCTGGTCGAGACCCATCCACAGGACTTCCGCCGAGAACGTCAGGTTCTTGACAGGGGTCCAGCGGGTGACCACGCCGAGCATGTAGACGGCGAAGTCGGGGTTGCAGACGAAGTCAGCCGAGACGGCCTTGCCGGTCATGTAGACTGCGCAGTACTGACCCTTCGCAGTGGTCAGGTCAGGCGCCACGCCGATGCCCGGACCGGAGCTGGCTCCGTTGTAGTGCACCCACGATGCGCTGCCGAACAAGCTGGTCGACCAGTAGGGATCCCAGTTGTGGTTGAACGCACCACGGACACCCCAGGCTTCGGTCAACTTCAGGTCGCCCGTACCGCCAGCGAACACCGGCAGGAACACAGCGTCGGTGGTGGCACCGAAGCCAATGCTCTGATAGGCGCCCGGACGGCCCGTGCCAGAGAACATCGCGAAGTTCGGCGAGGCAGCCGAGGTGGAGATCACGTTCTTCGTGTCACCCTTGGCATAGCTCGCGTCCAACTTGATGTCGTCGCCGGCACCGGTCGGGATGTTCTTGATCTGCAACGCAGCCATCACCGAGCCGCCCCACTTCGTGTCGGGGTGACCGGAGATCTCCGAGAGAGTATTCGGAGCAGCAGCGGGCGGACCAAGCGCGCCGGCCGGAACAGCAGTCGTGCCGGTCGGGTTCAGGATGTTGTAGGAGCCGTTGACCATGTGCGCCGCGGCCGAAACCTGGAACAGACCCCAGGCCTGATCGACGCGGATGTTGCCGACGACATCCGGAGCCCAGTCGCCGCCGTAGGCGTTGCCGGACGTACCGGCGAAGCCGAGGCCCTGCGACAGGTTGTACACGGCGGTGCGGTTGAAGACGATCGGATCATCGAGGCCGATGGTGCCCGACACGCCGTTACCGAACTGCGCGGTGTACTGGATGTTGTTCACGCCGGTGACGGTGTCATGACCGCCGAGCAGGAACGACGAGTTGTTGCCCGGATAGCCATGCCACGGCGTGGCGTAGGCGGAAGCCGACTTACCGAAGGTGAAGCCAGCGAACTGGATGAACACCATTTCGACGGCGACATAACCTTCACCAGGCGTGTTGAGCAGCGAGGTAGTAGCTGCGACCGGCAGCGCGTTGCTGAACACGTTCGGGTTGACCGAGTTGTTGCCCTGGGTGGTGAACTGGGCGTCGAATTGCCCAAAGGTACGGACCACGCCGTATTCCGTGGCGGTACGGGTATCAACCGTGACTGCCAAACGGGAACGGGCCGCAAAGTAGTCGCGGAAACGGTTGTACTGGCCGAGATCGCCCGACCACGCCGGCTGATCGTAGATCGAGCCGTTGAACGTGGTGTCGACACGGACGTAACCGCCCAGCTTGATGCAAGTGTCAGTGCCCGGAATGTAGAAGAAACCGGCACCGTACAGGGAGCAGATCCTCACGTATTCGACCGCTTTGGCCTTCACGGGAAGATCAGCTGCCTGAGCCCCAGACATCGCGACCAGACCTGCCGCGGAGCCGAGGATAAGGCTCTTAACCATCTTCATGTTAAACCTCCAAGTTGCTCTATCCTAGGGAAGGTTCCGGATCCGCTGGGTGTGACACCCTAAGGTTGGTTCCCTTGTCCCTTAACTTCACCGCTTAGTCGCTTCGCGCCTTCGGACACACCCGCATGAACGCGAGGGACTTAAGCGAACCACCTAAAACGGGACGACCTTGGGATGCCCCCCTCCGTCGCGTGCTCACAATTACTGAAGCGAAATGCACACGCAACAAAGGAACCGCTCTGAAAGGGCTCCGAACGCGCGTTTGTCGGCAGGTGTTGCACAAATAACACGCAACGATCTCGAAACTTTCTTCCCAAGATATTGTTTTTACTTATGATTCTGACTTGGTTCCAAATGTCCTGCGAATGGCCACGGCCGCATCGCGGGAGGGAGTTTTCCCCTCCGCCAGTCCGAAAACAGCGTCGAATCGAGCCCGAAATGACGGAGTCGCACGGTGCCTTCGGAGCGTCGGAACAGGAATGCCACACCATCCTGGGCCGTGCATCACTATAGAGAGTCCTCGCAGGCGTTCCGCAGGGCCATTCCAGCGAAATGCAAGAAGTCCTTATTTTTCAGGTCTTAAATGAATCTGTATGGGATTGCGTTCGGATCGCCGCCCTACGCGATGCGCGGAAGATGTATCGCCGCGATGACGCCTCGCCGGAATTGCGCATGTGGATCGATCGCGCAAACACCGCGCGCAGGGAATCTGTTTGGGATTCGCGAATTCAACGAAACGCCCGGATTTAAAGGGTTTCTGTGATGTCGCATGCAGCGCATTTGCGGCACCAGCCTCCTTCGCCGAGGCTTCGGAGGACATCCTGCTTCGCTTTATACAGGGCGCGTCCTGCGAAGCTCGAAGAGCGAAGCAGGATGGCGGAGACGGAGGGATTCGAACCCTCGATAGGGCTTTACAACCCTATAACGGTTTAGCAAACCGCCGCCTTCAGCCACTCGGCCACGTCTCCAATACCGCCGATATGCCCGACGCTGGGGTGAGCCGCAAGCGGCAGATTCGCGTCATCCAGATATCAGCGAACCATTTGAACACAAAAGAGCTTCGGCTGGCGGCCTCGGCGCGTGGGCATTCTCCGCCAGACGCGAAGCTCCTAACTGCAACTAGCCCGGCGGCGCGACCTCGATCGGTTGGGGCGAAAGCCCGGCGCGCGAATGTTCCACCATTGTCGCGTAGGCGCTTTCGAGATGGCGCGTGAACAGTTTCGTATTGAACAATGGCGTGGTCTTGAACAATGGCGTGGTCGTACGATTCCTCGCCAATCGTTCCCTGATCTGCGACAGTTTTTCGGGCGCGATCGCAAGCTCAATCGCAAGACTCTCGAATTGTTCCGATGTCTGCGCGATCAGTTCGGGCAATCCGATCGCCGTGAGCAGGCTCGCCGCCACCCTGCCCGCAAAACTTTCGCCGATCTGCGTCAGCACCGGCAAGCCCGCCCACAGCGCGTCGCTCGCGGTCGTATGCGCGTTGTAGGGCAATGTATCGAGGAAGAGATCGGCAAGGCGATGCCGCGCGAGATGATCGGCCACTGACGCCACGCGTGCAGCAAACACCAGCCGTTCGGGCGCAACGCTCGCTGCAGCCGCTTGCTTGCGAAGGTTGGCCATCGCGACGGGATGACTTCTCCGACAACCAGAGCACGCTGCCGTCGACCGCTTTCAGAATCCGCATCTGCGCGACAAATGCCCGCGGATTGAACTTGTAGGCATTGTTGAAGCAGCAGAACACGAATGCACCGTCGGGAAGGCCGAACTGCGCGCGCTCAAACTTCTTCTCGGAGATCGCGCGGCCGACATCGTCGTGCGGCATGTAGCTGTGCGGCAGGGTCACGACTTTCTCGGCATAGGCCGCGTGATGCGTGGGTGGGATCAGCACGGGATCGGCGACGATGTAATCGATATAGTCCGCGCCCATGGTGCCGGGAAAACCGAGATAGTTGACCTGCACCGGCGCCGGCCGGCGGGCAAAAATGCCCGGCCGGGCGTTCTGGGTAAAACCGTTGAGATCGATCAGGATGTCGATCTCTTCCGCCAGAATCCTCCGCGCAATGTCGTCGACGCCCTGCGCGGCAACGTCAATGAACTTGTCGAAGGCGCGCTCCAGCCGCCGGCGGATATCGGAGCTGTCATCGGGACCGATCGAGAAGCCGATCACCTCGAAGCGGGTGCGGTCGTGCGCCTCGAACAGGTTCGCTGCGAGATAGGCCACGGGATGCGCGCGAAAATCGGCCGAGACATAACCGATGCGGATGCGGTCATGGGCATAACGCTCGCCGCGCCATAGCGGCGGCTGTGCCGGATAACGGCGCTCCGTCCAGATTTGCGCACAACGAAGCTGATCGGCCGGCGATGCATCCGACACCAGAAAATTGAACGGGCTGGTGACGGCCTCGTCCGCCCTCACCGCCTGAAGGACGAGATCGGTCTCCACCTCAATGCCGTTCCAGTCGCAGAGCTGCATCCGCGCAAAGACGCGGTCGCCCTGCAAGCCGGTCAGGTCGCCCTTGCGCGCCAACGCATCGCTATAGGCGATAATCGCCTCTTCGGGCCGCCTGAGACCGGCGAGCGCGTGGCCGCGGCCGGCGCTCGCTTCCGCCGATTGCGGCTTCAAGGCGAGCGCCTTGTCATAGGCCGCAAGCGCTTCCTCCATGCCTCCCGCATCGAACAGCACATTGCCGCGGCCGATCCAGGCCTCACTGAGCTGCGGCCGTAGCGACAGCGCTTTGTCGTAGGCGGCGAGCGCCTCAGTCCCCTGCCTGAGGTCGAACAGCACATTGCCGCGACCAAGCCAGGCTTCGCCTGCGCCCGGCGCCAGCGCCAACGCGCGGTCGAAGGCGGCGAGCGCCTCGGATGCGCGCTTCTGGTCGAACAGGACATTGCCAAGCCCGAGCCACGCGTTTGCCGCGTTCGGATTTAATCTCAGCGTCTGTTGGAACGCGGCGATGGCCTCGTCATGGCGCCGGAGCCGGCCGGCAAGGATGCCGCGATTGAGATGCGCCTCGGCATATTGCGGCTGCAGCGCAATCGCCCGCTCGATGTCGGCGCGCGCGGCGTCATATTGCTCTAACGCCATGTGCACGGACCCGCGCTCGGTGAGCGCGGCGACATGGCCGGGTTCGCGTGCCAGCAGCGCGTCGAACTTCGCCAATGCTTCCTGCAGGTGGTCCTGCTGCAGCAAGGCTGCGGCGGCGACATAGAGCAGATAGAGGTTGCCGGGATCGCGCTCCAATCCGCTGAGACAGACTGCGCTCGCCGTCTCGAACTGGCCGAGCTGGCACAGTACGGTGGCGTAGTTCTGCATGAACTCGACATTGGCGGGCTGCAGCGCCAGCGAGCGCGCCATCAGTGCAGCAGCCTCGGCATGGTTGCCGGCTGCGGATTCAATGATGGCGAGCGAGTGAAGCGCGTTCGCCTGCCGCGGATCCTGCCGGATGACCTTGCGGTAGAGTTTCGCAGCGTCGGCGAAGTTGCCGCTTCGGTGCAGCAAAAAGGCCTTCTGCAGCGTTTCATCACGCTTCGACATGGAATTCGCGTAACAAAATGCGCATTCACCGGCAAGACGCCGGTCTTGTGGCAGGAGGCGGCGGCGCCGCCTCCGCTGTCTTTTCGCTAGTGGTTAGTGCGTGGTGATCCAGGTACGCGCCTCGCGCTGGGCGGCCGCAATCTCGATCTCCGACATCAGCTCGGCGACTTCGCGGCGGGCGGCGATCGCGTCGCTGCGGCCCTTCAGCGCGGCGAGATTGAACCATTTGTGCGCGGCGACCAGATTAACGACGCCGGAACGGCCGCTCGCCCAATAAAGCCCGCGCTCGAACAGCACGTCGGACAGCGCACCCGCGTCCACCGGCGTCGCCATATCCAGATCGATTGTCCCCTGAAACATGTCCCGTCTCCCCTTATTGTTTTTGCCGTTCTCTTCCGAGCGCGGCCCCCGTCCAACCCAATTCAACGCCCCATGCCGTTTGCCGGCTTATGGAGGGATGATGGCGAGCAAGTTTGAAAACCGGCTTAAGCGGCGCAATGAATGGGATGTAAATGGAGAGAAGGCGCGCCAGTGCCTGAAATTCAGGAAGCCGTTGTGCGCCGGGGCTTTGTTGCGCGCGTCACGGATAGTTTACCTTGCGGCCTTCGCAAAGGGATAACCATGGGGACACGCAAGATCGCGCCCGAGGAGCAGTCCGGCGGCGCCGTCGAAGCAATCATGTTTTTGGAAATGAGACGCCGGGAGCTGCCCTCTCCGGCTTGGAACGAGGGCGTCGGCGAACACGTCAGGACCAGATCTCACGTCGGCCAAAGAAGCCTGGGTGAAACTGCGGAGTTGAAAGCGATCCGCACCGTGCGAAGAAAAACCGTTTCTTCTGCCGGACCCTCTTTTGGGAAGCGCGAGCGCTCCAAAATCCGGTCCGGCCGTTGACCTGATGTCTCGCCGACACCCTCTTCGTCGATCAAACGATCGGAGCTGTTCCGCTTGGATTAAGCAAACCGCCCGCCGTCCAATGACGTGCCGGCAAAAAGTCCGCCGGCAATTCTAGTCAAGGCGAGATCACATATTCATGTTCTTCTTTTTCTTCGAAGCCTTGCGAGTCTTCTTCGCATACTTCTTCACGGCGCTTTTCGCCTTCTTCGCCTTCTTCGCTTTCTTAGCCATGTTGCCCTCCTGATGTAGTGAGATGGCTCAGTTTCGCTGCGTGCACTCGGGAATCGAGATGCACTTCATCCCGAATACACCAACACATCGAAAAAAGCAGCGTCCCACTTAAGGAAGTGTTGACGCAGCTAAGCGACCGCGCACGCAGCGTGGTCAGCGATAACAATGCAATGCGTCGAAATCGCGATACGAGAAACGCTGGCGCGGCCGATACCGGCATTTGTCAAGATCGCAGAAAAGCCCTGTGCCGCAGCACTTTCTTCAATCATCGCACGATGCGCGCGATCTGCGTCGGCGGAGATCGTGAGTCGCCTCGAAGCGCGAAAACCCCGTCGGGCGGACTCTGAGTCGCAGTTTTTAGCAACGAAAATATTTTCATCATTAACGGCGCGAACGCGCATCGACCGCATCCCGAGGGGAGTTCACACGCTCATCTTGCGAATCCGATTCGCATCAAGCGGAGCGTTTGCGTGCGACAAAATCGCCGCGCGACGCCGTTCAGACGCCGAGCTTGGACTTCAGGAGGGTGTTGACCGCCTTCGGATCGGCCTTGCCGCCGGTCGACTTCATCACCTGGCCGACGAACCACTGTATCGCCGCCGGCTTGGCTTTGGCCTGCTCCACCTTGTCGGGATTGGCAGCGATGATGTCGTCAACGACCTTTTCGATCGCCGAAAGGTCGGTGACCTGCTTCAAACCGCGGCTTTCGACCAGCGCACGGGGGTCGCCGCCATCCTGCCAGACGATCTCGAACAGGTCCTTGGCGATCTTGCCCGAGATCGTGCCCTCGCCGATCAGATCGACGATGCCTGACAACTGCTTCGCCGACACCGGCGAGTCCGCGATTCCGCGCCCTTCCTTGTTCAGGCGGCCGAACAGCTCATTGATGACCCAGTTGGCGGCCACCTTGCCGTCGCGGGCGCGGTCAGCGAGACCGGACAGCACGCTTTCATAGAAGTCGGCGCTCTCGCGCTCGGCCACCAGCACGCCCGCATCATAGGCGGACAGCGCCGAAGTCGGCGACGAAGCGCGCTTTCTTCTGGTCCGGCAGTTCCGGCAGGTCGGCTTTCAACGCGTCGACAAAAGCCTGGCTGAATTCCAGCGGCAGCAGGTCGGGATCGGGGAAATAGCGATAGTCGTGCGCCTCTTCCTTTGACCTCAGCGAGCGCGTCTCGCCCTTATTGGGGTCGAACAGGCGGGTTTCCTGCGCGATAGCGCCGCCATCCTCGATGATCTCGATCTGGCGGCGCGCTTCATGCTCGATCGCCTGACCGATGAGGTTGATCGAGTTCAGGTTCTTGATCTCGCAGCGGGTGCCGAGCGGCCCGCCCGGCTTTCGTACGCTGACATTGACGTCGGCGCGCAGGCTCCCCTTTTCCATGTCGCCGTCGCAGGTGCCGAGATAGCGCAGGATCGAGCGCAGCTTCGTGACATAGGCCTTGGCCTGCTCGGCATCGCGGATGTCGGGCTTGGAGACGATCTCCATCAGCGCCACATTGCAGCGGTTGAAGTCGATAAAGGACATCGTGGGCGACTGGTCGTGCAGCATCTTGCCGGGGTCCTGCTCCAGATGCAGCCGCTCGATGCCGACCGCTGCGGTCCTGCCGCCCTCGAGCTCGAGCGTGACCTCGCCCTCGCCGACGATCGGCGACTTGTACTGGCTGATCTGGTAGCCCTGCGGCAGGTCCGGATAAAAGTAGTTCTTGCGATCGAACACCGAATACAAATTGATCCTGGCGTTCAGCCCAAGGCCGGTGCGCACCGCCTGCCGCACGCATTCCTCGTTGATCACGGGCAGCATGCCCGGCATCGCCGCATCCACCAGCGAGACCTGGGTGTTGGGCTCGCCGCCGAATGCGGTCGAGGCGCCCGAGAACAGTTTCGATTTGGAGGTGACCTGAGCATGGATCTCGATACCGATCACGACTTCCCAATCGCCAGTCGCGCCCTTGATCAGCTTGCCGCTTGCCGCCGTCATGGCTTGCTACCCTCTTCGAGCGCGTCGACGATCCGCTGCCACTCGGCGTCCAGCGCGTCCTTTGCCGCGGGTTTGTCCGCGCGGCGATACCAATAACCGGCGTTGGACAGATCGCCCTCGACCCGGTGCAGATAGGCATGCACCCAGGCGGCATCCTTGCCGTCTTCGTTCATGACGATCTTGTGCGCCGCGTCCCAGTCGCCCTTGGCGGCCCACCAGAGTGCAGCGAGCGGCGGCGCGAGACCGTCTGCGGGTTTTGCATTTGCGAGACTGGCCTTGAAATCCATGCTCACCACCATTTTGGCGCGGTGAAGCGTCCGGCCGCCTGCTCGATCACCTCGCCAAGCGCGAACAGCGTCTCCTCGTCGAAAGCACGGCCGATCAGCTGCAGGCCAAGCGGCAGGCCCTGCGCATCCTTGCCGGCGGGAACCGCGATGCCTGGCAGGCCCGCCATGTTCACCGTCACCGTGAAGATGTCGTTGAGATACATCTCGATCGGATCCGCACCCTTCTCGCCGACGCCGAACGCAGCCGACGGCGTCGCTGGCGTCAGGATCGCGTCCACGCCGCTGGCGTAGCAATCCTCGAAATCCCTCTTGATGAGGGTACGCACCTTTTGCGCGCGAAGATAATAGGCGTCGTAATAGCCGGCCGACAGCACATAGGTGCCGATCATGACGCGGCGGCGCACCTCCGCGCCAAAGCCCTCGGCGCGGGTCGCCTCATACATGTCGCCGTACGAGCGGCCATTGACGCGCAGGCCGTAGCGCACGCCGTCATAGCGCGCGAGGTTGGAGGAGGCCTCCGCCGGCGCCACGATGTAGTAGGCCGGCAGCGCGTATTTGGTGTGCGGCAGCGACACCTCGACGAGTTCCGCGCCGGCCGCCTTCAGCCAGGCCGCGCCGTCGCTCCAGAGCTTCTCGATCTCGGCCGACATGCCGTCGAGGCGATATTCCTTGGGGATGCCGATCTTCATGCCCTTCACGGACTTGCCGACTGCGGCTTCGTAATCCGGCACCGGGCGATCGACCGAGGTCGTGTCCTTCGGGTCATGGCCCGCCATCGAGCGCATCAGGATCGCGGTGTCGCGCACGGTGCGGCCGATCGGGCCGGCCTGATCGAGCGAGGAGGCAAAGGCAACGATGCCCCAGCGCGAACAGCGCCCGTAGGTCGGCTTCATGCCGACGGTCGCGGTGAACGCGGCGGGCTGACGAATTGATCCGCCGGTATCGGTCGCGGTCGCGCCCATGCAGAGGGATGCCGCCACCGCGGACGCCGATCCGCCGGAGGAGCCGCCCGGCACCAGCATGGTGTTCGAACCTTCGCGGCGCCAGGGATTGGCGACCGGGCCGAAGCACGAGGTCTCATTCGACGACCCCATCGCGAACTCGTCATTGTTGAGCTTGCCCAGCATGACCGCGCCGTCGCGCCACAGGTTCGAGGTCACAGTCAATTCATAGGTCGGCACGAAATTGCCGAGGATCTTCGAGCAGGCGGTGGTGCGCACGCCCTTGGTGGCGAACAGGTCCTTGATCCCCAGGGGAATGCCGGCGAGCGGACCGGCACCCTTCCCGATCTTGCCGTCGGCGGCGCGCGCCATCGCGCGAGCCTGTTCGGGCGTCTCCAGCACGAAGGCATTGAGCGCGCGCGCGGCTTCCATCGCCTTCAAATGGGCGTCGGTCAGTTCAAGCGAGGTGAAAGACTTGTTCGCCAAGCCCTCACGGGCCTCGGCGAGCGTCAACGAAGTGAGTTCGGTCATTTATTATTGATCGGGCTGCAGAAGAACGGAGACAGGGTCTTGTCATTGGCCGGGTCGTCCTGCTTCGGACGCGTGCGCTCATTGGCCTCGAGCGCGTCGAGCACGGCGTCGACCGCTTTCTCGGGATCGGCAGCCTTGCCCTGCCGCTCCATCGCGTCGAGGTAGTTCATATAGGCCGCATAGGCCTTCTCATCGTCGCAGAGCAGACACATGTTTCCGCCCTCCTTACTCGACGACCTTCGGCACCACGAAGAAGTGCCCTTCGGTCGCCGGCGCATTCTTCACGATGTCGTCGGCGATGTTGCCGTCATTGACGACGTCGGCCCGCTTCTTCATTTCCATCGGCGTCACCGAGGTCATCGGCTCCACGCCGGCGACGTCGACCTCGGACAATTGCTCGACAAACGCCAGCATGGCGTTGAGCTCGCCCTCCAGATGCGGAATTTCGTCGTCCCGGACCGCAATCCGCGCCAACTGCGCGATGCGCCGGACGGTAGCGGCATCAACCGACATTATATATGGCCTCAAAACGGGGGTTTTAACCGGTATAGCAGAGGCCGCTTTTGCACCGCAACCGGCGCGGAACCGGTTTTACGAACCCACGACCCCGATGCCCGTCAATCCACGACGTTATCGGCGGTGGCCAACAGGCTCTGTGGCACCGATACCCCCAATTCGCGCGCAGTCCTGGTGTTGATTGCCAGCCGAAACTTGGTCGGTTGTTCGACCGGAAGCTCGGACGGCTTTGCGCCTTTGAGGATTTTGCCGGCATAGAGGCCCATCTGCCGATACACGTCGGCAAGGCTTGAGCCATAGCTGATCAGTCCGCCGGCATTGGGAAACTCGTCTTCGAAATAGATGGACGGAAGTTTTTGGCGCGCCGCGACATCAACGAGCCGGGCTCGCTGCGTATCGAAGAACGGATCGGCCGAAACAATCATGCCCTGAACCCCGGCGCCCACCGCGCCGGAAAACGCCGTATCGATCTCCGGCACGGTCGATGCGTTGAAGACTGACAACTGCACGCTCTTCGCTTTCGCAGCCTCCGACGCACCACGGATCGAAGGTTCGGCCGTTGGACTCTTCGGATTGACGAGCAAACCGATCGTCTTTGCACCGGGCAACAGCTCGCAAAGCAACTCCAGCCGCTTCGCGGTCACCTGCACAAACAGGATACTGAGACCCGTCGCATTGCCGCCGGGCTGGGCCAGGCTGCTCACCAATCCAGCTTCGACGGCATCGTTGCCGACCTCGAAGACGATCGGAATCGTAGACGTCGCATTCCTGGCTGCCTTGGCCGGAGGCGGACCAAAGGCGGCGATCAGATCGACGTCCTTTGCCACGAGCTCTGCGGCCATCGCCGGCAGGCGATCATATTCGCCCCCGGCCCAGCGATATTCGAGCGCAAGGTTTTGCCCGTCGAAATAGCCGTACTCCCGCAAGCCCTGCAAAAAGGATTCCGGTGCCGGGATGTAGCTCGGTGACGCGAAATGAAGATATCCGATCACCGGTATCGCTTTTCGCTGTGCGCGAGCCGCAAGCGGCCACGCCACAGCAGCGCCCGCGAGCGCAAAGAATTGACGTCGTTGCATGTGCGACGTCGGCTAACACGGCTCGACCCCTCTGTCATTCGCTGCGATAACAGCAGCGAAAGTTCCAAGTTGTGGAACTAGCCAGCTAGCTTCCGCATTCGCGCCAGCGCGTCGTCAGCCAGCGCCCGGGTCAGCTCCGCTGCCGGGATGTCGCGGCCGAGGCAGACCGCCTGCCCTGCCCACAGATTGGTGAAATCGACCTTGCCGGCCTTTTCCGCCGCCTGCTTGAGCGGCGCAAGCGCCGTGGCGGAATGCGGAAAGGCCGGCGCATCCTGTGAGATCGGCCCGACCTCGCGCATCGTGCGATTGACGACGCCGCGCGCCGGCTTTCCCGTCATGACATTGGTGATGACGGTCGACTCGTCATTGGCGGCGGCGAACGCAAGGCGCGCCGGCGCGATCACTTTCAATTCCGGACAGCGCAAATAGGCGCTGCCGATCTGCACAGCGGATGCGCCCAGCGCAAACGCTGCCGCAATGCCACGCCCGTCGGCGACGCCCCCGGCCGCAATCACCGGCACCTTCACCGCGTCCACTACCTGCGGCAGCAGTGCGAAGGTACCGATCTGTTCGGCGATGTTCTCCGTCAGGAACATGCCGCGATGGCCGCCAGCTTCGGCGCCTTGCGCGATGACGATGTCGGCGCCGCGCTCTTCAAGCCAGACCGCTTCACGCACGATCGTCGCCGACGACATCACACAAGCGCCGGTCGCCTTGACGCGCTCGAGCAGGCGCGGCTCCGGCAGCCCGAAATGAAAGCTGACGATTTCCGGCTTCAACTCCTCCACGACCTCGCAGAAGGTGTCGTCGAACGGCGCGCGGTTGGCGGCATTGATCTCCGCTGACGGGTCGAGCCCGTGTTCCCTGTAATAGTGCGCCAGCCGCTGCCGCCAGATTTTTTCGCGCACGGGGTCCGCATCGACGGCTTCGTGACAGAAGAAGTTGAGATTGACCGGGGCGGAGACGCGCTGACGGACAATCTTGACCTGCTCGCGCGCCTTATCCGGCGAAAACATCGCGCACGGAAGCGACGGTACGCCGCCGCCCTGCGCCACGGCGATCGCCAGGTCCGCATCCATGACGCCGGCCATCGGCGCCAGCAGGATGGGAAACTCGGTCTTGAAGCGGTCGAGGATTCTGCGATCAGGCCACATATGGGTCTCCCTGCTGGAGTTAATGGGCGCGTTACGCCTGCGGGAAGTTGCGCCGGCCGGCCAGGATCTGGTCGGCTTCGGATGCGATGCGCTCGACGATCTCGGCTGCCGGGGGAATGTCGTGAATCAGGCCGACGCCATTTCCCGCAAACACGCCGGCAATATCGAAATTCCCGGCGTCTCGCGCGGCCGCATATTCCACGGCGACCGCCTCCACATTCTGGATCAGTTCGACCTCGCGTCCCATCCAGCGGCGCGCGTGATCGTTGACGAGGGCGCGGCCGGTGAAAGGCGCCGGCCACCAGAGTTTTCGCGAGACGTCGAAAATAATGCTGCGCACGGTCTCACCGCTATCGGCGGCGCAAATCCGTTTCTTGGCCTCATCGGCGCCGTCGCATTCGACGCTGGCGTAAAAGCGTGTGCCGAGCATGACGCCGCTGGCGCCCAGCATCATCATGGCTGCGAGCCCGCGCCCGTCGGCAAGGCCCCCGGCAGCAACCACGGGCACGCGTCCTGCCGCGAGGTCGATCACTGCAGGCACGATGTCGATCAGCGTGCGCGAGGCGCCATGGCCACCCGCCTCGGTGCCCTGCGCGATCAAGATGTCGGCGCCCGCATCGAGCGCTTCCCTCGTCATGTCTTCGTCCTGAACCTGACAGATCAGGAGACTTCCGGCCGCCTTGATGCGCGATGCATGCGGTTTGGGATCGCCGAACGACAGCATGATCGCGCGCGGCTTTGCCTTCAGCGCGATGTCGAGAAGCTCAGGCTGCTTGGCCATGCTCCACGTAATGAAGCCGACGCCGAACGGCGCTTTCGACTTCGAAAGCTTGGCCGTCTCCCGCTCGAGCCAAGCCTTGTCGCCATACCCGCCACCGAGAACGCCGAAGCCGCCGGCTTCGCCGACCGCCGCAACGAGCCGCGCTCCGGCGATTGTCGCCATCGGCGCCGAGAGGATCGGATGGGTGATGCCAAGAAGCGATGTCAGGGGCGTGGTGAGTGGCATCTCTTTCTCCTCTGGACAGCCGTTGTAGCCGAGCTTACCTTTCTTCAAAAGTGAAGATTAGAGAAGCTAGCCATCTCTAAATGAAAACGGAGCCAATGCCGTGGAACTCACCGATCTCCTGACCTTTTCGGCCGTGGCGCGCAACGGCGGCATCACCCGCGCCGCCGAAGAGCTCAACACCGTGCAGTCCAACGTCACCCAGCGCGTGAAGGCGCTGGAAGCCGAGATCGGCACCGCGCTGTTCGAACGGCACAGCCGCGGCATGAGCCTGACCGGCGCAGGCCGTCGACTGCTTCCCTACGCGCAGCGGATGGCGGCGCTGTCGCGCGAAGCCGTGCTCGCCACGCGCGACGACGGCGAGCCGAAAGGCCCGCTTGCGATCGGCTCGATGGAGACGACCGCCGCAGTGCGCCTGCCCGCGCTATTGGCCGAATTTCACCGCCGCTTCCCCGCGGTGCGGTTGACGCTGAAGACCGCGACGACCGCGGATCTCGTCGCAGCCGTGCTCGACGGCGCGCTCGATGGCGCCTTCGTCGCTGGTCCGATCGAGCATGCCGATCTCACCTCGACGCTCGCGTTTCGTGAGGAACTGGTGCTGGTGTCAGCCAAACGCTTCAACAATCTCGCCGCGCTTCGCGCGGGCACGCCGGAATCCGGCCCGACCGCTCTGGTGTTCCGCACCGGCTGCACTTATCGCCAGCGGCTGGAGCAGGTGTTTTCCGATTTTGGCTGGCCGTCGGCCGCGCGTTTCGAGCTCGGCACGCTCGACGGCATGATCGGCTGCGTTGCCGCCGGCATGGGCGTCACGCTGTTGCCCCGGGCGGTGGTCGAGCGTAGCGACCAGCGCAAGGAGATCAACATCCACACCATCGACACCTCCTGGGCGCGCGTCGACACGCTGTTCATCCAGCGCCGTAGCGCGCATGCGTACAGCGCGTTGAGCGGATTTGTGTCCTGCCTGACCGGTGCGGAACGCGTCATCGCGGCGTGAGGCGCCGGTTTGCGGGCATAGCGTTGCGATGTTATCGCAAGGCATGCCCGCCCCCATCCTCCCTCTGATCGAAGCCGTCGCGCATTGGCCGGCGCGCGGTGCATTGATCGGTCTCGATTTGGGCACCAAGACCATCGGGGTCGCGGTCTCCGATCCTGACCGGAAACTTGCAACCGCGGTCGAGACCATCCAGCGCAAGGCCTTCAAAGCCGATGCGGCGCGGCTGTTCGCAATCGCAGCCGAGCGCAAGGCCGTCGGCTTCGTGCTGGGCCTTCCCATCAACATGGACGGCAGCGAAGGACCGCGCGCGCAGTCGACCCGCGCCTTCGCGCGCAATCTCGCCGGCCTCACTGAACTGGCGATCGCGCTGTGGGACGAGCGGCTTTCCACCGCGGCGGTAGAGCGCGAGCTGATCGCCAACGATGTCAGCCGCGCCCGCCGCGCCGAGGTGATCGACCAGCACGCGGCGATCTTCATCTTGCAGGGCGGGCTCGACCGCCTCGCCAACATGAAGACCTGACCGATGCTCATCGTGATTGCGGCGCTGTTGCCGGTGTTCATCCTGATCGTGCTCGGCGTGGTGCTGAAGCGCAGCTTGATGCGGCTGGAGACGCAATGGCACGGGCTGGAGCAGCTGACGTACTACGTGCTGTTCCCGATGCTGCTGATCCAGACCTTGATCAAGGCCGACCTCAGCAAGGTGCCGATCGCCGGTGTCGGCGGCGCGCTGCTGATCGCGATGCTCATCGTGTCGGCCGTGTGCCTCGCACTACGGCCACTGCTGGCGCGACGTGGTGTCGACGGCCCGGCCTTCACCTCGGTGTTCCAGGGCGCGATCCGCTGGCAGACCTATGTCGCGCTCTCGGTGGCCCGCAACCTCTTTGGCGCCGACGGGCTGGCGCTCGCCTCCGTCGCCATGGTCGCGCTGATCCCGCTCGGCAATGTGCTCAGCGTCCTCGTGCTGGCGCGTTACGCTTCGCCCGAGAAGCAATCGGCGCGTGCGATCATCCTGACCGTGGTGAAGAACCCGCTGATCTGGGCCTGCGTCATCGGTCTCGCTGTCAATGTCGCCCACCTGCCGTTGCCGAAAATCTGGCATGAGGTCGCGGACGCTCTCGGCGCCTCCTCGCTCGCCATCGGCCTGCTCGTCAATGGCGCCGGGCTGCATCTGCAGGGACTGCTGCGGCCGAGCCTTGCCGCCGCAACCGGTGTGATCCTCAAGCTTGCCGCGATGCCGGCGCTCGCGATCGCATTTGGGATTTGGTTCGGCGTCTCAGGCACCGGGCTTGTGATCGTCGCGGTCTGTTCGGCCGTGCCGACCGCGCCGAGCGCCTATGTGCTGGCGCGCCAGATGGGCGGCGACGCGCCGCTGCTGGCGCAGATCATCACGCTGCAGACGATACTGGCCGCGATCACGATGCCGATTGCGATTGCGTTGGCCGCGGGACCCTAGCCCGCCAGCACGAAGCTCTGCACCACCGCGGCAAGATTGTTGAGCGCGTGCAGCACGATGGTGAGCCATGTCGATTGGCTGCGGTAGCGCATGTAGCCGAGCCACAGCCCGATGCAAAACACCTCGCCGAAGAAGAACCAGTCATATTGCAGATGCAGGCTGGTCCAGACGATCGATGAGACCAGGATCGCGCCGGGCACACCCAGGAACGATTCCGACAAGCCCCGATAAAGGAAACCGCGTGCGAAAAGCTCCTCGGTGATTGGCGCCGCGGCGCAGAAGGCGAGCACCAAGAGCCACAACGCATCGTCCGCACGTGCCGACTTGAACACGTCGATCATGAAGTCGGGCGATACTTCCTTGCCGATCGCGCGCGACAGCAGATCCCAGCCTGCGACCAGCGCGACAAGGCCAAGGACGCCGATCACCACGTTGCGCCACGACGTCCAGCGCAGCGCGAGATAATCGGTGAACGAGATGCGGGTCCAGTGGATCGCAAGCCGGAGCGCCAGCAGGACTGCAGGCAACCCGGCGATCACGGAAAGCGAGATCGCCGATCCGCTGCTGGCGACGGCGCGGATCATCGCGGCCTGATCGATCGCGCCTCCCCGCTTCAGCACGAAAAAGATCACGACCGCGATCTGGCCGACGAACATCGCGGCGAAAACCAGCAAGCCCCAGGCCACGGTGCCCCAAAAACCCCAGGCGCGAGGGGTGCGGGGCGCCGGCGCAATTGTCAGCGGCGGATTGGCGGGATCGATTGCGTCCATCAATCAGCTTTCAGCGGCGCGGTTCGATCGGGAAATCATAGGCCGGACCGCCCACTCCGGCTTGCGAGAAATGCCACCATTCTCTCGAATAGTTCACAAAACCTTGCCGCCTCATGACTGCCACCAGTTCCTGGCGCCAGCGGCGCTGCTCGCCCGTGATCGCATTCGAATTGGTATGGCCCTTGAGGTCGGTGCAGTCGTACCCCGTACCCATGTCGATGCTGCCTTCGGGCGCGCGCTTCTCTACCGGCGCGGTGCAATCCGCATAGGTCCGGGTGGAATCGAAAACCGCGGAATTGTCGGCGGTGAGATCGACCAGCGTCAGATCGAGCGCGGCGCCGGTCGAATGCTGCGAGTAAGGCGAGATGTAGCCGAGAGCGAACAGATTGCGCTTGCTGATGGCCGGATTGAAGCGCCGCCCGGTGTCCTTGCCGTCGCGCGACCACGCCAGCATGTCTGCGGTCGCCCGCGCGGGCCGGTAACAGTCGAACATTTTCAATGACAGTTTTCGTTTGGCGAGCTCCTGCTGGATCGCCTTCAGTTCGAAGGCGACCTGGCGCTTCACGATGCATTCGGCGGCCCGATAGCCGGCCATGGGATGGCCGACGAAATTGTTCGACGTGGCATAGCGGATGTCCTGGATGATCGTGGGATCGATGTCGCGCAGGTAGACGAAGCCGCCGGGCAAGGTCTGGGCGTGGGCGGATGCGCAGGAAGCAACGACAATGGCCACCAGCCCGATCAACTTGGCTTTCATTTGATCCATCATACGGTCGTTTGGTTAATCCTCATGGTGAGGAGGCGCAAAGCGCCGTCTCGAACCATGAGGCCCGGCTGGTGGCCTCATCCTTCGAGACGCCGCTGCGCGGCTCCTCAGGATGAGGGGCTATATCGCGCCTCGAACGGTCAGGGGATAACTTTTTCGGCAGGTTTTCACCCTTGCCCTGCCCGAAATCCGCGCCTATAGCTCTCGCTTTAATGACATCCGTATCGAAATCGAGCTTCGTCCTCGGTCACCGGCATCTGCTGGGAATCGAGGGGCTTTCGGCTGCCGATATTTCCGGCCTGCTCGACCTCTCCGAGGAATATGTCGAGCTCAACCGCCAGATCGACAAGAAGCGCACGTCGTTGCGCGGACGCACCCAGATCAACCTGTTTTTCGAAGCCTCGACCCGCACCCAGTCCTCCTTCGAGATCGCCGGCAAACGGCTCGGCGCCGACGTCATGAACATGTCGGTGTCCTCGTCCTCGATGCGCAAGGGCGAGACCCTGATCGACACCGCGGTGACGCTGAACGCCATGCACCCGGACATCCTCGTCGTGCGCCACCACGCCTCCGGCGCGGTGGAACTGCTGGCGCGCAAGGTCGACGGTTCCGTGATCAATGCCGGCGACGGCAGCCATGAGCATCCCACGCAAGCGCTGCTGGATGCGCTCACCATCCGCCGCAACAAGGGCCGCATCGAGGGGCTGCTGGTGGCGATCTGCGGCGACGTGCTGCATTCGCGCGTCGCGCGCTCCAACATCATCCTGCTCAACACCATGGGCGCGCGGGTGCGCGTCGTGGCGCCCTCGACGCTGTTGCCACCGGGCATCGAGCGGATGGGCGTCGAAGTCGCGCGCGACATGCGCGAAGGATTGGAAGGCGCCGATATTGTCATGATGCTGCGGCTGCAGCGCGAGCGCATGAACGGCTCGTTCGTGCCCTCCTCCAGCGAGTACTTCCACTATTACGGGCTCGACCAGAAGAAGCTCGCTTATGCCAAGCCGGATGCGCTGGTGATGCACCCCGGTCCGATGAACCGCGGTGTCGAGATCGAATCCAGTGTCGCCGACGGCGCACAATCGCTGATCCGGGAACAGGTGGAAATGGGAGTGGCAGTGCGCATGGCGGTGCTGGAAGCGCTCGCCCGCAACCTGCCGAACGCCTAAATCATGCTGACCGACCGCCGACCGATCCTGCTTGCGAACGCACGGATCATCGACCCGTCCCGCGATTTCGACGGCCCCGGCGACGTTCTGATCGTCGATGGCGTGATCCGCGAAGCCCGGCGCGGCATCGGTGCTGCCGGCGTCCCTGAGGGTACCGACATCGTCAGCTGCGCCGGCAGGATCGTGGCGCCTGGCCTGATCGACATGCGCGCATTCATTGGTGAACCCGGCTATGGCCATCGCGAGACGCTGGCATCCGCAAGCCAGGCCGCCGCCAGCGGCGGCATCACTACCGTCATCTGCCAGCCCGACACCCAGCCGGCGATCGACAATTCCGCCACCGTCGATTTCATCCTGCGGCGCGCCCGCGATACCGCCATCGTCAACATCCATCCGATGGCTGCGCTGACCAAGGGTTTACGCGGCGAGGAGATGACCGAGATCGGCCTGCTCAAGGCCGCCGGCGCAGTGGCTTTCTCCGATGGCAACAAGAGTGTGACCAATGCGCAAGTGATGCGCCGTGCGTTGACTTACGCGCGCGACTTCGACGCGCTGATCGTGCACCACACCGAAGATCCCGATCTCATCGGCGAAGGCGTGATGAACGAGGGCGAGTTCGCCGCGCGTCTTGGCTTAGTCGGCATTCCCGACGCCTCCGAAGCCGTGATGCTGGAACGCGACGTCCGCCTGGTCGCGCTGACCGGCGGGCGCTATCACGCGGCGTCGGTGAGCTGCGTCGCCTCGCTCGAGATTTTGAAGCGCGCCCGCGAAGCCGGCCATGCCGTCTCGGCTTCGGTCTCGATCAACCACGTCACGCTGAACGAGAACGACATCGGCCCGTACCGCACCTTCCTGAAACTGTCGCCGCCACTGCGCACCGAGGACGATCGCCGCGCGCTGGTCGAGGCGCTCGCCTCCGGGCTGATCGACGTCATCATGTCCGACCACAACCCGCAGGACGTCGAGGTCAAGCGGCTGCCGTTCGCGGAAGCGGCCCCCGGCGCGGTCGGGCTGCAAACCATGCTGCCGGCGGCGCTGCGGCTGATCCACAATGGCGAGATGGACTGGAAGACGCTGATCCGCGCGATGTCGACCCGCCCGGCCGAGCTGCTCGGCCTGCCCGGCGGCTCGTTGCGGCCGGGCGCGCCGGCCGACATCGTCGTGATCGATCCGGATACGCCCTGGGTGCTCGATCCCGCCGATCTGAAATCGCTGTGCAAGAACACGCCGTTCGACGAGGCGCGCTTCTCCGGCCGCGTGATGCGCACCATCGTCGGCGGCCGGACCGTCTATGAGCACGTGTAATGCGCGGCAAAATCGCGGAAGGAGCAATGCAAATGGGTCCTGACGCTTTCCTGCCAGTCGCGTTCATCATCGGCTATCTGCTCGGCTCGATTCCCTTTGGCCTACTGCTCACCAGACTTGCGGGCACGACCGACATTCGCTCGATCGGCTCCGGCAGTATCGGCGCCACCAACGTGCTGCGCACCGGCAACAAGGGGCTCGCCGTTGCGACGCTGTTGCTCGACGCGCTGAAGGGCACGGCGGCCGTCGTCATATCAGGTTATTTCGGCGGTCCGAATGCAGCGATGCTCGCCGGTCTCGGCGCTTTCCTCGGTCACCTCTTTCCGGTCTGGCTCAAGTTCAGGGGCGGCAAGGGCGTCGCGGTCTATATCGGCATATTGCTCGGCCTGTTCTGGCCTGCGGCGATCGTGTTCTGCCTGATCTGGCTCGCGATGGCGTTCTCGTTCCGCTACTCCTCGCTGTCGGCGCTGGTGGCGAGCTTCGTGACGCCGCTGTTCCTGTGGTGGTTCGGTCACCCCGCGCTGGCCTCGTTGTTCGTCGTGCTGACGCTTCTCGTGTTCTATGCGCATCGCGAGAATATCAAACGGTTGCAGGCGGGAACCGAGAGTCGAATCGGGCAAAAAGGTTGAACTGAGTCGCGCGACGTGTCGGGTTTGCGACACGTGCATGATTTCCTGTTCGCAACTCCCTCACCAAGCTGGCGAAGCAGTTTGCCGCCTGTCATGTTGCCCTTGGGGTAGTTAGCGCGAAGTCGGGCTAACCACGATGGTCGAGTTCGAGTGACGCACGGAGCAACTCCGTGCCAACGGCCGCAAGCCGATTGCTGGCCGCCGCGGATATCTGGTCGACGGAAACAACCGAGACCACCCCGCCCTCGCTACCCGCGGAGACGCGAGCGCCTGAACCCATTCCTGCAGAACTGCCAGCACCCGTTCGTGCACGCCCGCGGGCGTCGGAGCTCATGGCCGCTTTCAAGTCGACGAGCTCTTATGACCGCCGCGCCAGCGAGCCGACGTCTGGTTCCAACAACACCCGCCACCCGCCCGCGAAAAATCTCGCTGGCGCTACAGGGCGGCGGCTCGCTTTCCGCCTTCACCTGGGGCGTGCTGGATCGGCTGCTGGAAGCGTCAGACCTGGAGATCGGCGCGATCAGCGGCGCCAGCGCAGGCGCAATCAATGCCGCGCTGCTGGCCTCGGGTCTCGCCGCTGATGGCCGCGACGGTGCGCGCAAGGCACTCACGAAATTCTGGAACCACCTGATCGAGGAAGCCTCGTTCCGTTCGCTGATGCTGATCGGCGCGTTCTCGCCGGCAGGCAGCTCGGTGGCCTTCAGCCCTGCCCTGCAGTTCGATCCCAGCGATCTCGACCCCTTGCGCGAGATTCTGTTCAACCACATCGACTTCGTCGCGTTGCGCAAACCGGCCTGCCCGAAACTCCTGATCGCCACCACGCGGGTGCGCGACGGCGCCTTGCGCATCTTTGTCAACCGCGAGCTCACCGCCGACGTGCTGCTGGCGTCGATTTGCCCGCCGCTGGTGCATTGCGCGGTGGAGATCGAGGGCGGCTCCTACTGGGATGGCGGCTTTGCCGCCAACCCGCCGCTCGCGGGCCTGATGCAGGAGACAACCGACGTGCTGCTGGTGCAGGTGACGCCGAGCCGCGATTCCTTCGTGCCGATCACCAGGGCTGCGATCGACCGCCGCCTCGACCAGATCGCCGCGAATGCCGTGCTCAACGCCGAGATCGCGGTATTGTCTGACAATGCCGGCACGCGGCTGTTCCGGATCGCCGCGGAGGACGAGTTCGACGAGCTGGCGCAACGCAGCGCCGCCGATCTCGGTCAGGGCTCGGTGATGCTGCTGCATGCGCGCGGACGCGAGGCGGCCGAGCGCTGGCTGCGGCAAACCGAGCGCGCCCTGCAAGGCGAGGCAGCACTCGCTATGACCTGAGCGCGCGTTCGAGGAAGCGTGCGCCGGCGAGCGCCTTGGCGTCGTCGCCATAGTCGGCGATGATTTGCACGCCGATCGGCAGATTGCCGTCGACGACGGTGGCCGGCACATTGACGCAAGGCGTGCCCATCAGGGTCCACAGCCGGTTGAAAGTGGGGTCACCGGTGAAGTCGAGCCCTTTCGGCGGCGCGCCCGGCGCCGACAGCGCCAGCAGTACGTCGACCTCTTTCAGAACCTCGGTCAATGCCGCCCGCGCCTTTGCCGTGATCTTTTGTGCCGCGTCGTAATCGCTGGCGGGAATGCCGCGACTCTCGTCCATCCGGGCGCGCAGCAGCGGCGCCATCGCGTCGTAATTCTCGCGGTACTCCCAGGCGAAGGCCTGATGCGCCTCATATTGCTGCAGGGTCGGATGGATACGCCACGCTTCCGCGACGATGTCGGGCAGTTTCAATTCGCGCACCGATGCCCCCGCTTTTGCAGCGGCGCGCGCGGCGGCCTGCAGCGCGGCGGCGCCGGCGGCTTCCGGTTGACCTGCAAATTCCTGCGTCACCACGCCGATCCGCGGGCGCTCAAGCGCGGGCGCGAGCAATTCCGGGCGATTGGTCATCGCCGACAGCCCAAGTGCTATGCTCTCGACGTCGGCCGCGAACAGGCCGACGGTGTCGAGCGTCCAGGAAAAGCATTTGACGCCGATGGTCGGCAGCAGCCGGTACGACGGCTTGATCGCGGCCGCGCCGCAGAACGAGGCCGGCCGGATCACCGAGCCGCCGGTCTGCGTGCCCAGCGCAAGCGGGATCATGCCGCCGCCGACGGATGCCGCCGAGCCCGACGACGAGCCGCCCGGCGTGTGCGCATGATTGTGCGGATTGCGCGTCGGCGTCGGATCGTTGGCGGCGAACGCCGTGGTCGTGGTCTTGCCGACGATGGTGGCGCCGGCCTGCTTCAGCAGCATCACCACCGGCGCGTCCGCGCGCGGCTCATGGCCGCGATAGATCACCGATCCCATCTCGGTCGGCATGTCCTGAGTGTCGATGATGTCCTTGATCCCGACGGCGATGCCGCGCAGCGGGCCGTCCTTTTGCGCGCGCGGATTCCTGGCGCGATGAGCGAAGGCGCCGATGGCCGGCTCAAGCGCGTCGATGGCGGCGAGCGATTCCTTGAGCGCAGCATCCGGCGACAGCTCGCCCTTGTCGATGCGGCGTTTCTGGTCGGCAAGCGAGATCATGTTTCCCCCCGTTTCTGTTTGACCTACGCCTAGCAAGACGTGGATGGCCGGGACAATCCCTTTGACAACGCGCACCACACTTTTGCCCCCTTCCCCGCCCCCTCCGGTTGCTCCATGCTATCAGCGCAAGGAGACCGCGTGGACGCCAAAAACACCACCATCACCGAATCCGACCGCATCGACCGGCTGCGGCTGATCCGCTCGGAGAATATCGGACCGCGCACCTTTCGTTCACTGTTCGCACATTGCGGGAGCGCGCGGTCCGCGCTGGAGCGGCTGCCCGAGCTCGCCAGCCGCGGTGGCGCGCGCCGGATTCGCATCGCCGGTGAGGACCAGGCCCGCGCCGAGCTCGCGGCTAGCGAAAAACTCGGCGTCAGCCTGCTTGCGCCGGAAGAGGCCGGTTATCCGCCGCGGCTCGCGACGATCGACGACGCCCCGCCACTGCTCGGCGTGCGCGGATCGCGCGACATCCTGATGCGGCCGATGATCGCCGTCGTCGGCTCGCGCAACGCCTCGGCGGTCGGACTGAAATGCGCTGGGCAACTCGCGCACGATTTGGGCCAAGCCGGCTTTGCCGTGATCTCCGGGCTGGCGCGCGGCATCGACGGAGCGGCGCATCGCGCCAGTGTCGGAAGTGGCACGGTCGCGGTGCTCGCCGGAGGCCATGACCGCATCTATCCGCCCGAGCACGTGGATCTGCTTGCCAAAATCCTCGATGCGGAGGGTGCAGCGATCTCGGAAATGCCGCCCGGTCACGAACCCCGCGCACACGACTTTCCACGGCGCAACCGGCTGATTTCGGGTGCAGCGCTCGGCGTGGTCGTGGTCGAGGCCGCGCAACGCTCGGGCTCGCTGATCACGGCGCGGCTCGCCAACGAGCAGGGCCGCGAGGTGTTCGCTGTGCCGGGCTCGCCGCTCGATCCGCGCGCGGCCGGCACCAACGACCTGATCAAACAGGGTGCGACCTTGGTGACGGAAGCGTCCGATGTGATCGGAATGGTCACGCCGATCATGGAGCGGCCGCCTGTCTTGCCGCTGGAAGAGGGAGACGGCGATCCCTTTGCAGGCGAGCCCGAAAATCACGAGCGCGCGCGCATCATCGGCCTGCTTGGCCCTGCGCCGACGTCGATCGACGATCTGATCCGGCTCGCCGACACGTCAGCAGCGGTCGTGCGCACCGTGCTGCTCGAACTCGAACTGGCCGGACGGCTCGAACGGCACGGCGGCGGTTTGGTGTCGCTGATCTAGTACCAGGCGCCCTGCACACCGAGCAGGACCGCTGCAAGCGAAATCAGGAGGCCAATTCCGCAAAACAGCGCAATTGAAATGAATTGGTGCGAATCGGACTTCTTCGAAACGTCGTCAGACTTTGAAATCGGTGGTGAGACACGAATTGCAGTTGGCATGTCGGGCTCCAAAACATTTGCGTTTAAATTCCCTGCCCAATGAAGGGTCTTGGCAGCTGCGACAAAGGTTCAAAAATCCGACGGGGATGGTCAAGATTCATCCTCAGACTTTGAAATTCTGATCGTACAACCACTGGCGTTCAACCGATCGGATGATGTGGACCAGGCCTCAATCAATTCCGGAAAAATGGAACCCGCGTTCCGCCGCCACATCTGCGGCGGCGGAAGGCGCATGCGCTTCAGAACCAGACGCCGGGTTGGCCGAATACGAACGCGACGATCAGCGCCAGCAGGCCGATGCCGGCGAAGAGAATCGTGGGATTGAGCGGACGTTCGCCAGTCTTTTGCGACGGAACGGCGGACGAAATGAACGAAGCAGTCAAGCGGGACATGATGAGTTCCAGTGTGTGAGTAACCCCACCCGCACCGAAGTCGCGGCAAATGCCGCGAAGGTTCGATGTCTTACCGGTGTTTCTCACACATGCGCATGATTCAATGTGAAGCACCTCACATCGATCGCTCACTTATGCGCGATAGATCGGCGCGCCTGCCGGTGACGCCGTGGCGCCGCCATCGACGAACAGCTCCTGGCCCTGGATGTGCGTGGCATCGTCGGAGGCGAGGAACAGCACCGTCTTTGCGATGTGATCGGGCTCGCCGATTCGCCCGAGCGGCGTGGTGCGGCCGATCCGTGCTTCGAACACTTTCTCGGCTTCCGGGGTTGCGGTCGCGGCACCCCAGATCGGCGTGCGTACCGCGCCGGGCGCCACCACATTGACGCGGATGTTGCGCGGCGACAGTTCGGAAGCCATCACCCGCGCCATCGCGCGCACGCCGGCCTTGGTCGCGGCATAGGCGGCGTAGCCGGGATTGCCGAGCACCGAGATCACGGAGCCGTTGAGGACGATCGCGCCGCCGTCATTCATGTGCGCGACCGCGGCCTGCACGGTGAAGAACACTGCGGTCAGATTGGTGCGGATCACCTGCTCGAAAGCTTCGAGTTTGGTGCCGCCGACCGGCGTCGCGCCGGGAATGCCCGCATTGGCAAACACGATGTCGAGCTTGCCGAATTTGTCCACGCCTTTCCTGATGGCGGCTTCGGTGGCGGCGATGTCGTTCGCATCGGCGACGACCGCGAACGCATTCGGCCCGAACTCCTTTGCGGCCGCGTCCAGCGTCGCCCGATTGCGGCCGGTGATGATGACGCGCGCGCCCTCCGCCACGAACAGTTTGGCGGTCGCCAGCCCAATGCCGCTGTTGCCCCCCGTAATCAACGCCGTCTTGTTCTTCAGCCTCATGACCGCCTCCATCTAGTTGCATTATTAAACTTCGTGGACTATCTAGAGCGGACAGTTTAATATTGCAACCACACAAGGCCGTGATCTCTCAGCCTTTCCCGGGTGATCAAGGAGAGCGCCATGGTGAAACGCACCAGCCTGGAACATGCGGATTGCCCAATCGCGCGCGCGCTGGATGCGATCGGCGACTGGTGGTCGCTGCTGATCATCCGCGATGCGATGCTGGGGCGCCGGCGCTTCGGCGAATTCCAGAAGAGCCTGAGGCTCGCGAAAAACATCCTCACGGTGCGGCTGCGCGCGCTGGGCGACCGTGACATTCTCGCCATGCGGCCTGTGTCAGACGGCAGCGCCTATCAGGAATATGTGCTCACGCCGAAGGGCCGTGGGCTGTTTCCGGTGCTGGTCGCCTTGCGACAATGGACGGAAGAATTCGACGAGACGCCCGAGGAGATCGCGACCATCCTGGTCGATCGCGAGAGCGGCCGGCCGGTGCGGAAGCTCGAGCTGCGTGCCCGGGATGGGAGACTGCTGGGCGCGGGAGATACGGTGTTGAAGCCGCGATCTCCGTCATCATTGCGAGCGAAGCGACGCGCGTAGCCCGCATGAGCCAACGGGTCCGGCCCAGTTGGGCCGGCCCGATGATAAACTCCGCGATATGCGGGATTCCCGGGTATCGCTTCGCTCAGCCGGGCTACGTTCCCCGCGACGCCGAGCCCTTACGACAGCCGCCCCCGGCTTCGCAGCCGCACATGCTCTTCAGCCTCGAGCTGCGCCATCGACAGTAAGTGAGTGAGCACGTCGAACCGGTGTTGACGCGCCATGCGGACCAGGCTCGCGAGCACGTCAGCCATGAAGGCCGCCGCTTCGTCGGGACCCGCCTCCTCCTGATGTCCATTGCCGACGGTACGCCGCCGCCTGGTGGCGGAGGATGCTCTCCGCCTGGTCACTCTTTTCTTCGGGGCCATTCGAAATCACTTTAGAGTATTAAAATACCACTAAATTGGTGCAACTATGTGGAGTATCTCGCAACTTTTGGGATAGGGAGTTGAGGCTTAAGAGCGGCATTTCAACATCTGTCGATTTGACAGCGAGGCCCCCAGAACCCATGTTCGCCCCGAGGCGTGAGCCGCGAATCTCGCGAAATCAGCCCCGAAATTCCCCATAAGTCACTGGAAATACATGAATATCGTCATTGTTGAGTCGCCGGCGAAAGCCAAGACGATCAATAAATATTTGGGCTCGTCCTACGAGGTTCTGGCCTCGTTCGGCCATGTCCGGGACCTGCCTGCCAAGAACGGATCGGTCGATCCCGAGCATAATTTCAAGATGATCTGGGAGGTCGATCCCAAGGCCAACGGCCGCCTCAACGACATCGCCAAGTCGCTGAAGGGCGCCGAGCGCCTGATCCTCGCAACCGACCCCGATCGCGAGGGCGAGGCCATCTCCTGGCATGTGCTGGAGGTGCTGAAAGAGAAGCGCGCGCTCAAGGACCACAAGATCGAGCGGGTGGTGTTCAACGCCATCACCAAGCAGGCGATCACCGACGCGATGAAGAACCCGCGCCAGATCGACGGCGCGCTGGTCGACGCCTACATGGCGCGCCGCGCGCTGGACTATCTCGTCGGTTTCACGCTCTCCCCCGTGCTCTGGCGCAAGCTGCCGGGCGCGCGTTCGGCCGGCCGCGTGCAATCAGTCGCGCTACGGCTGGTCTGCGATCGCGAGCTGGAGATCGAGAAGTTCGTTGCACGTGAATACTGGTCGCTGGTTGCAACCTTGCTGACGCCGCGCGGCGATGCGTTCGAGGCGCGGCTGGTCGGCGCCGACGGCAAGAAGATTCAGCGGCTCGACATCGGCTCCGGCACTGAGGCGGAAGACTTCAAGAAGGCGATCGAAGCCGCCAACTTCACGGTCACCACCGTCGACGCCAAGCCGGCGCGGCGCAATCCGCAGGCGCCCTTCATCACCTCGACCCTGCAGCAGGAAGCGAGCCGCAAGCTCGGCTTTGCGCCGGCGCACACCATGCGCATCGCGCAGCGGCTCTATGAAGGCATCGACATCGGCGGCGAGACCACCGGTCTCATTACTTATATGCGCACCGACGGCGTTACGATCGACGGCTCCGCGATCATCCAGGCGCGCAAGGTGATCGGCGAGGATTATGGCAACGCCTATGTGCCGGATAGCCCGCGCCAGTACCAGACCAAGCAGAAGAACGCGCAGGAAGCCCACGAGGCGATCCGCCCGACCGATCTCTCGCGCCGTCCCGACGCCATGCGCCGCCGGCTCGATAACGATCAGGCGCGGCTTTATGAGCTGATCTGGAAGCGCACCATCGCCAGCCAGATGGAATCGGCCGAGCTGGAGCGCACCACCGTCGACATCGCGGCGAAGGCGGGCGCGCGCGTGCTGGAGCTGCGCGCCACCGGCCAGGTCATCAAGTTCGATGGCTTCCTCGCGCTCTACCAGGAAGGCCATGACGACGAGGAGGATGAGGATTCGCGCCGCCTCCCCGCCATGAACGAAGGCGAAGCGCTGAAGCGCCAGAGCCTCGCCGTCACGCAGCACTTCACCGAGCCGCCGCCGCGCTTCTCGGAGGCCTCGCTGGTCAAGCGCATGGAAGAGCTTGGCATCGGCCGGCCCTCGACCTATGCCTCGATTCTGCAGGTCTTGAAGGACCGCGGCTATGTGAAGCTGGAGAAGAGGCGCCTGCACGGCGAGGACAAGGGCCGCGTCGTGGTCGCGTTCCTGGAAAATTTCTTCAAGCGCTATGTCGAATATGATTTCACCGCCGATCTGGAGGAGCAGCTCGACCGCGTCTCCAATAACGAGATTTCCTGGCAGCAGGTCCTGAAGGATTTCTGGCAGGGTTTTATCGGCGCGGTCGACGAGATCAAGGATCTGCGCGTCGCCGAAGTGCTCGACGTGCTCGACACGATGCTGGGCCCGCACATCTATCCGCCGCGCGCGGACGGCGGCGATGTCAGACAATGCCCGACCTGCGGCACCGGCAAGCTCAATCTCAAGGCCGGCAAGTTCGGCGCCTTCGTCGGCTGCTCGAATTATCCGGAATGCCGCCACACCCGCCCGCTTGCGGCCGACTCCTCGGAAGGCGCGGCCGATCGCGTGCTGGGCAAGGATCCCGAGACCAGTCTGGACGTCACCGTCAAGGCCGGCCGATTTGGACCTTATATCCAACTCGGCGAGCAGAAGGATTATGGCGAAGGCGAAAAACCGAAGCGCGCGGGGATCCCGAAGGGCACATCGCCCGGCGATCTCGAACTCGAACGCGCGCTGAAGCTGCTGTCGCTGCCGCGCGAGATCGGAAAACATCCGGAGAGCGGTCTTCCGATCACGGCCGGCATCGGGCGCTTCGGGCCGTTCGTCAAGCATGACAAGACCTATGCCAGCCTGGAGGCCGGCGACGAGGTGTTCGACGTCGGGCTGAACCGCGCGGTGACATTGATTGCCGAGAAGGTCGCGAAGGGCCCGAGCCGCGGCCGCTTCGGCGCCGATCCCGGCAAGGCGCTCGGCGATCACCCCTCGCTCGGCGCGGTGGCGATGAAGAACGGCCGCTACGGCGCTTACGTCACCGCTGGTGGCGTCAATGCGACCATTCCGAGCGACAAGGACAAGGACACCATCACGCTGCCGGAGGCGATCGCGCTGATCGACGAGCGCGCGGCCAAGGGCGGCGGCAAGAAGGCGAAGAAGGCCAAGGCCGCAAAGCCTGCGAAGGCCGAGACCGACCCTGCTGCGCCAAAACCCGCGAAGAAGGCAGCCGCGAAGAAGGCCGCGAGCAAGCCGAAATCGGACGCCGTCAGCAAGGCGCGCGCGCCGGTCGCCTCGTCAGCCAAGACATCGGCGGCAAAGCCGAGCGCGGCTGCGAAAGCAACGCCGAAGAAGAGCGCCGGAAAGGCACGTGGCTAAGTGAAGCGAAAACACGACAATGGCTTTCCGGACCGGGACGCCATCGTCGCCTTCATCCGCGCCAATCCCGGCAAAGTCGGCACCAAGGAGATCGCGCGCGAGTTCGGCCTGAAGAATGCCGACCGCGTCGAGCTCAAGCGCATTTTGCGTGAGCTTGCCGACGGCGGCACGATCAAGAAGCACGGCAAGAAGGTCACCGAGAGGGCGGAGCTGCCGGCAACGCTGCTGGCCGACATCACGACGCGCGACGCCGACGGCGAACTGATCGCCGCTCCCGCCGAATGGGACGAGGCCGAGGGCGGTGAAACGCCGCGGATACGCATCCATATTCCGCGCCATGCCCGACCCGGCAACATGGCCGGCGTCGGCGATCGCGCGCTGCTGCGCATCGAGCGCGTCAGTGGCGATGATGTCGGCTATCGCGGCCGCATCATCAAGGTCATCGATCAGGCGAAGACGCGCGTGCTCGGCGTGTTCCGCAGCACTCCCGACGGCGGCGGCCGATTGGTCCCTGTCGACAAGAAGCAGGCCGGCAAGGAACTCAACATCGCCCGCAATGACACCGGCGGCGCAAAGGACGGCGATCTCGTCAGCGTCGACCTCGTGCGCAGCCGCGGCTTCGGGCTAGCCTCCGGCAAGGTCAAGGAGCGGCTCGGCTCGATATCGAGCGAAAAGGCGATCAGCCAGATCGCGATCCACGCCCACGACATTCCGCAGGCGTTTTCGCGCGATGCGATTGCCGAGTCCGAGGCGGCCGAACCCGCGACCCTGAAAGGGCGCGAGGACTGGCGCAGCGTACCGCTGATCACGATCGATCCGCCCGACGCCAAGGATCATGATGACGCCGTGCATGCCGAAGCCGACTCCGATCCCAACAACAAGGGCGGCAACATCGTCCATGTCGCGATCGCCGACGTCGCATTCTATGTGCGGCCGAACTCGGCGCTCGACCGCGACGCGCTGATCCGCGGCAACTCGGTCTATTTCCCCGACCGCGTGGTGCCGATGCTGCCGGAGCGCATCTCCAACAATTTGTGCTCGCTGGTGCCGGGCGAGCCGCGCGGGGCACTTGCGGTGCGGCTGGTGATCGCAGCCGACGGCCGCAAGAAGTCGCACAGTTTCCATCGCGTGCTGATGCGCTCGGCCGCCAAACTCAGCTACGCGCAGGCGCAGGCTGCGATCGACGGCAAGCCCGACGACACCACAGGCCCCCTGCTCGATCCGATCCTCAAACCGCTTTATGCCGCCTATCACGCGGTGAAGCGCGCGCGCGACGAGCGCGATCCGCTCGACCTCGACCTGCCCGAGCGCAAGATTTTGCTCAAACCTGACGGCACCGTCGACCGCGTGGTCGTGCCGGAGCGTCTCGACGCGCACCGGCTGATCGAGGAGTTCATGATTCTCGCCAACGTCGCCGCCGCCGAGACGCTGGAGAAGAAATCGCTGCCGCTGATCTATCGCGTGCATGACGAGCCGACACAAGAAAAAATTCACGGACTTCAGGAATTCCTGAAGACGCTGGACATTCCCTTCGCCAAACAAGGCGCGCTGCGCCCGAGCCTGTTCAACCGTGTGCTGAAGCAGGTCTCGGGGCAGGACTACGAGCACATGGTTAACGAGGTGGTGCTGCGCTCGCAGGCGCAGGCCGAATATTCCGCCGAGAATTACGGACATTTCGGCTTGAACCTGCGCCGCTACGCGCATTTCACCTCGCCGATCCGCCGCTACGCCGACCTCGTGGTGCATCGCGCGTTGATCCGCGCCCTGGGCCTGGGTGACGGCGCGCTGCCGGACGGTGAGACCGCCGAACATTTATCCGAAGTCGCCGCCCAGATTTCGCTGACCGAGCGGCGCGCAATGAAGGCCGAACGCGAGACCGCCGACCGGCTGATCGCGCATCACCTCGCCGATCGCGTCGGCGCGAGTTTTCAGGGCCGCATCTCCGGCGTCACCCGCGCCGGATTGTTCGTCAAGCTCGCCGACACCGGCGCCGACGGCCTTGTGCCGATCCGCACCATCGGGGCAGAATATTTCAACTATGACGAGACCCGCCACGCGCTGGTCGGCTCGCGCAGCGGTGCCATGCACCGATTGGGGGACGTCGTCGACGTTCGTCTGGTAGAAGCTCAACCGATCGCAGGCGCGCTGCGGTTCGAGCTGTTGTCGGAAGGACAGACTGCTCCGCGCAGCGGTCGTTTCAAGCAAGGCAATCGCCGCCCAGGGACGCGGCCGGGTCGCAGCCCGAACGAGGCAAAGCGCAAGCCGGAGAAGAAATCCGGCAAAGGCGGCAAGCGAGGCAAGTCGTGGAGACGGTAACCAAAACCTGGACGCGCGAGACTGGTCTGGCCGAGAAGCGCGACCTCTGGACGTCCCTGAAGCGCGGCTTTCGCTGCCGGTGTCCGCGCTGCGGCGAGGGAAAACTGTTCCGCGCGTATCTGAAGATCGACAACAACTGCCCGGTTTGCGGCCTCGACTTCACGCCGCACCGCGCCGACGACCTGCCCGCCTATCTCGTGATCATCATCGTCGGACATCTGCTGGTACCGATCGCGCTCTGGATCGAAACCGACTATTCGCCGCCGGTCTGGCTGCAGCTGTCGATCTACCTGCCGCTCACACTGGTGCTGTCGCTGCTGTTGCTGCAGCCGGTAAAGGGCGCCGTGGTCGGATTGCAATGGGCTCTGCGCATGCACGGCTTTGACGACAACCCGCCGGATGGTATTCCGCCGGTCTAGACTGAGAAACAGTGTGGGGATGAAATGAGTGACGCCGCGGCAGCCGTTGAGAAGCCGGAAGAAAAGGAAGCCGATCATCATCCCTATTTCCGGCCGAGGGACGCCGCGACCTTGATCCTTGTCGATCGCGCAGGTCCGATTCCGAAAGTGCTGGTCGGCAGGCGCCATGACAAGGTGGTGTTCATGCCCGGCAAGTTCGTCTTTCCGGGCGGGCGCGTCGACAAATCGGACAATCGCGTGCCGGTCGCCGCACCCATCACCAAAGAGCTCGAGCGGAATCTGCTCAAGGGCAGCCCAAAGATTTCTTCCGCCCGTGCACGCGCGCTTGCCAACGCGGCGATCCGTGAGGCCTGTGAGGAGACAGGGCTGTGTCTCGGGCGAAAAATCCAAGGCAAGACGCCGGACCTCGAAGGTCCGTGGAAGCCGTTCGCCGATGCCGGGCTGTTGCCCGATCCGTCCGGCCTCTATCTGATCGCGCGCGCGATCACCCCGCCCGGCCGCGTGCGTCGCTTCGACACCCGCTTCTTCACTGCGGATGCTTCCGCCATCACCCATCGCATCGAGGGCGTGATCCATTCCGATGCCGAGTTGGTCGAACTGGTCTGGGTCGAGATCGGCTCGAAGCCGCTTGCCGATCTGCATCCCATGACCAAGAATGTGCTGGGCGAGCTCCATCGCCGGCTTGGGACCGGCCCACTGCGCCATGACGCCGACGTGCCGTTCTTTCATTTCTATGGCGGCAAGATGCATCGGGGTGTTCTGGGCCAGGGCAAGGCCGAGAATGCTCCGACCGTCGAACCGTAGCCCGCATGAGCGGCTTGTCCGCCGTAGCTCGAAGAGCGAAGGCGGAAGCGATATGCGGAACGCTGTGATTGGAGGTCTCATGAAACGTTTTCTCGCTCCCCTCCTCGCCTCCGCTGCGCTCTGTCTCGCGCTTCCCGCCCACGCCGAGCTCGATGTGCCTGCCCTGAAAAGCGCGATCGAAGCCTCCGTCGAGAGCAACTACGACCATCTCGACGCGCTCTACAAGGACATCCACGCCCATCCCGAGATCGCCTTCCAGGAGGTGAAGACCGCGGCCAAGCTTGCCGCCGAGATGCGCGCACTCGGCTTCGAGGTCACCGAGAACGTCGGCGTCACCGGCCTCGTCGCGATCTACAAGAACGGCAACGGCCCGACCGTCATGGTGCGCACCGAGCTCGACGCGCTGCCGATGGAGGAGAAAACCGGCCTACCCTATGCCAGCCGCGAAAAGACGACTTTCGAGGGCCGCGAAACCTTCGTCGCCCATAGTTGCGGACATGACATCCACATGGCGAGTTGGGTCGGCACCG
Source organism: uncultured Alphaproteobacteria bacterium (assembly GCA_963794775.1). Lineage (GTDB taxonomy): Bacteria > Pseudomonadota > Alphaproteobacteria > Rhizobiales > Xanthobacteraceae > Bradyrhizobium. The sequence goes on from CAWCGA010000014.1 coordinate 153,604, forward strand.
CCAAAACGCTGGTCGGCATGAAGGAGAAGTGGCAGGGCACGCTGATGTTCATCGCCCAGCCGGCGGAAGAAATCGTCTCCGGCGCCAAAGCGATGCTTGCGCAGGGCCTGTTCACGCGTTTCCCCAAGCCGGATTTCGGTTTTGCCCTGCATGACGGCGCGGGCGCTTACGGCACCCTGGCCTATCGCGTCGGCATCGGCTCCTCCGCCTCCGACGGCCTTACCGTGAAATTCAAAGGCCGCGGCGGCCATGGCGCCGTGCCGCAAGCCACCATCGATCCCATCATGATGGCATCGCGCTTCATCGTCGACGTGCAGAGCGTGATCTCCAGGGAAAAGGATCCGACCGAATTCGCCGTGGTCAGCATCGGCTCGATCCATGCCGGCACGGTCGGCAACATCATTCCCGACGAAGCCGTCATGTATGGCACGATCAGGACCTTCAAGCCCAACGTGCGAGCGAAGGTGCACGAGGGTATTTTGCGCACCGCGAAAGCGGTCGCCGCCATGGCCGGCGCGCCGGAGCCCGAGGTCGAGATTGCGGAGGGCGCCAAGGCCGTGATCAACGATCCCCAAGTGGTCGCGATCGCCGAGAAAGTCTTGAAGGTCGCCTATGGCGATAAGATGCGGCAGACCCCACCGGGCACGCCGAGCGAAGACTATTCAGAGTTCGTCGCCGCGGGCGTGCCCTCGATGTTCTTCAACATCGGCGTCTACGAGCCCGAGCGCGTGCGCGCCTGGCTCGACGGGACCGGCCCCGCGCTGGCGTCCAACCACTCACCGCAATTCGCGCCGGTGCCGAAGCGGACTATCACGACGGGCGTCACCGCGATGACGCTGGCGGTGCTCTCGGTGTTCGACCAGCGCGCGAAGGGGCAGTAAGGCCCTCGTCATTGCGAGTATTCGTAGGGTGGGCAAAGCGAAGCGTGCCCACCCTCACGAGCACGGCGTTTGAAGGTGGGCACGGCGCTGCGCGCCTTTGCCCACCCTACAGACCTTCGCTGACCCAGAATGACGATGTTGAGATATCGCGCTAAAACAAAATAATCTTCCGCTGACGCCGAACCGCCTCCTCCCTATCTTCTCTGAAGACCCAACACCCCTCCTCCGGACCCGTCCCATGGCCCAACGTCAACTCAAGCTCGGCGCCTTCATGCGGCCGGTGTCGATCCACACCGGCGCGTGGCGCTATCCCGGCGCCTGGCCGGACGCCAATTTCAACTTCCCGCATTTGCGGCAGCTGATCCGCAAGCTCGAGGCCGGCAAGTTCGACGCCTTCTTCATGGCCGATCACCTCGCCGTGCTGAATATGCCGGTCAGCGCGCTCAAGCGCAGCCACACCGTGACCTCGTTCGAACCGTTCACGCTGCTCTCGGCGCTCGCCGGCGCCACCGAGCACATCGGGCTGATCGCGACGGGTTCGACGACGTTCGATGCGCCCTATCATGTCGCGCGGCGTTTTGCTTCGCTCGATCACATCTCCGGGGGACGTGCGGGCTGGAACATCGTCACCACGTCGAACCCGGATGCCGCGCTGAATTTCGGCCTCGACGACCACATGGAGCATGCCGAACGCTACAAGCGGGCGCGCGAATTCTACGACGTGGTCACCGGTCTCTGGGATTCCTTTGCCGACGACGCCTTTGTGCGCGATGTCGAACAGGGCCTGTATTTCGATCCGGCGAAAATGCATGTGCTCGATCACACCGGCAAGTATTTGAAGGTGCGCGGGCCGCTGAACATCGCACGTTCCCCGCAGGGCTGGCCTGTCATCGTGCAGGCGGGCGCCTCCGACGACGGCAAGCAACTCGCGGCCGAGACTGCGGAAGCCGTGTTCACCGGCGGCGGCCCCCTGCCGGGCGCGCAAGCCCTCTATGCCGACATCAAGGGCCGCGCCGAAAAGGCCGGCCGCAACCCCGAGCACATCAAGATTTTGCCGGGCGCCTTTGTCGTGGTCGGCGACAGCGTCGATGAGGCCAAGGAGAAGCGCGCGCTGCTCGACAGCATGGTGCATTACGACAGTGCGATCGCCTCGCTGTCGGTGCAGCTCGGCACCGATGCGAGCGGCTTCGATCCCGACGGACAGCTGCCGCCAATTCCCGAAACCAATGCCTCGAAGAGCGGCCGCCAGCGGCTGGTCGATGCGGCCGCGCGCGATCACCTGACAGTGCGGCAGCTCGCGCAGCGTGTCGGCGGCTATGGCGGCCTGTCATTCGTCGGCACGCCCAAGACCATTGCTGATGCGATGGAGGAATGGCTGACGAGCCGCGGCTCCGACGGCTTCAACATCATGTTTCCGTTCCTGCCCGCCGGCCTCGACGATTTCGTCGACCGGGTGGTACCGGAACTGCAGAAGCGCGGGATTTTCAGGAAAGAATATGAAGGCCCGACCCTGCGGGAGAATCTGGGCCTGCCGCGGCCGAAAAACCGCTTCTTCGAGGGCTAAAAGCCCGGATTCATGGGCCTATTCGCGCCCAAAACCTTGACTTTGGGGCGTTTGCGGCTAGGTTGCCGCCCTACGACGCCCCCGTTTTCGGCCGGCGCCCACCCCATTTTCAGAGGTTTCGAACATGGCCAAAGCGGTCACCATTAAGGTCAAGCTCGTGTCCTCGGCGGACACCGGCTTCTACTACGTCGCCAAGAAGAACTCGCGCACCATGACCGACAAGCTGGTCAAGAAGAAGTACGACCCGGTCGCGCGCAAGCATGTCGAATTCCGCGAATCCAAGATCAAGTAACATCGCGGTATCTGTGACTTGAACGGGGCCTCACGGCCCCGTTTTTATTTGGTCTGTATGTTCGGACGCGGTGCTGTGCACCGCTATGCCGTGCGGAGCACCGGCGGCGGCGATGACGGCCGGATCAGCGCGAACGCGATCTGGATGATGCCGCCGCAAAGCCCAAGTGCGACGCCGATGCGCCAGGCCATGGTGTAGGAGCCGAGCTGATCATAGAGCAGCCCGCCACCATAGGCGCCGAGGAAGCTGCCGAACTGATGGCTCATGAAGGCGAGCCCCTGGATCATCGCCTGCCAGCGCAGGCCGAACATCTCGGCGACCGCCCCCGCCACCAGCGGACCGACACCCATCCAGAGGAAGCCCATGATGGCGCCGAACAGCAGCGTGGATGCCGGCGTCGGCGGCAGCGTGAAATACCAGGCCAGCGCCAGCGAGCGGGTGACGTAGATCATGCCGAGCAGCGCCATCTTGTTCCAGCGCCCGCCGGCCCAGCCGAAAAACAGGCTGCCGAGCACATTGAAGCCGCCGATCATGCCGAGGGTCTGCGCTGATAGCATCGGGTCCATGCCGCAGATCGCGAGATAGGACGGCAGATGCGTGGTGAGGAACACCAGCTGCATGCCGCAAACCATGTAGGCGCAGGTCATCACCACGAACGGCGCGTTGCTGAACGCGGTCTTCACCGCCGCAGACGCGCTGGCATCGCTGATGTCGTCGGCAGCGGGCTTCGGCAGCGGGACATTGTCGACCTTGCCGGCATACCAGGCCGCCGGCAGCATGAAGATCGCGAGCACCACGAAGCCGGCGAGGCCAACGCGCCAGCCATAGCTCTCATTGAGCAGCTGCCCGATCGGCGCCGACAGTAGCGCGCCGAGCGAGCCTGCGGCCGAGACCATGCCCATCACCGTGGAGCGCACCGTCTCCGGCACCGAGCGCGCCGCGACCGACATCGCGATCGCAGCGGCCGTACAGGCCAGCGACGTGCCGATCAGGATGCCGCCGCCGATCAGCACCGTCAGGAGGCCGTTCGCGCTCGCCATCATCGCGAGGCCCACGATGTAGAACACCGAACCGACCAGCATGATCGGCCGAAAGCCGTAACGAACTGTCATCGCACCGGCGAGCGGCTGCAAAAATCCCCAGGCGAGGTTCTGCACGGCCAGCGCCAGCGTGAAGTCCGAGACGGAAATGCCGATGCCATGCGTCAGCGGCTGCATGAAGATGCCGAGACTTTGCCGCAGGCCCATGCTCAGCGTCAGCATGATGGATGCGCCGATCAGGATGGGAAGCGTGGGCCGCAGGATTTTTAGCAGAGACATTTTCTTCTCCCTCACGGCAATTCCGCAACACGGAACGGTCGCAACTCGCGTCTGTTTTGGAGTACACAGACCGGTGTAACTAGGCTATAGTTGGCCCACACTGTCAAGCAATGAGGGTCCCGCGCGGCGCATGGCATCCCTGCAAGCCAAACCCGACATGAAAGAGCGGATTCTGGAGACGGCTGACAGGCTGTTCTACCTGCAGGGCATCCGCGCCATCGGCGTCGACACCATCGCGGCCGAGATCGGCATCAGCAAACGCACGCTCTACAACCACTTCCCCTCCAAGGATGCGCTGATCAAAGCCTATCTCGATCGCCGCTTCGTGCAGGCGCGTCCGTCCGACAAGCCACCACTCGAACAAATTCTCGCGACTTTCAATTCGCTGGAGCGGCGTTTTTCGGCAAAGGATTTTCGCGGCTGTCCCTTCGTCAACGCCGTTGCCGAGCTCGGACCGAAAGACCGCGCGGTGAAGAAGATCGCGATCGCCTTCAAGGAGAGCCGACGGCTTTGGTTTCGCGCGCGGCTGGAGGAGATCGGCGTTGCGGAGGCGGATGCGCTCGCCACCCAGCTGCAGTTGCTGGTCGACGGCTCGATCGCGCTCGATCTGGTGCGCGACGATCCCGCGATGGCGCGCGCCGCCAAGGAAGCCGCCAAAGCGCTGCTGCGGGGTGCTGGCGTCCAAGTCTAACGCTTGTCCTTGCTGCGCTGCATTGTCTGCCATCCCCGATATTGGCCGAATGTCTCGATTTGTTCGCTCTGATTTGCGTTGCAAATCGAAGCTGCGGGCGCAATCGTGGCGGCCAAATTTCAGGGAGGTTCAGATGACGTCACGATTGGATCGGCGCAGCTTCCTCGCAGCCACGGCGGGCGCGCTCGCAACGCCCTATCTGTCCCGAACCGCCCGGGCCGAGGACGCCATAAAACTGCGCTGCTCGCTCGACACCGCGCCCTCGCATCCGCGCAACCAGGCCATTGTCGATTACCTCGCCAAGCTCGACGAGGCGAGCCAGGGCCGCATCAAGTCGGAAGTGTTTCATTCCGGCCAGCTGTTCGCCGATCTGAACGTGTCCAAGGCCCTAATCCAGGGTCAGGTCGATATGGCCGCGCCCGGCACCTGGACCATGACGGGCCTGGTCCCCGACGGCGACTTTTCGCAGCTGCCCATCCTTTACGATCAGCCGGTCGAAGTCATCCGCCGCTGTGTGGACGGCGCACCGGGCGAGATGGTCGTGAAGCAGATCGAGGCCAAGCTTCGCTCGCACGTGCTCGGCCGCTGGATCGATCTCGGTTACGAGAACTGGTACCTCACGAAGAAATCAGTTCAATCGCTCGACGATTTCAACGGCCTCAAGATCCGAAGCCCCGGCGGCGCCGGCACGTCATGGCGCATCGGCTTCGTGCACGCCATTGCCAACGTCACGCCCTGGCCCAATGTGCCCCTGGCGCTGTCGCAGGGCACGTTCGACGGTTTCGTCTCTTCGGACGAGAGCTGCACGTCGGCGAAACTGTGGGAAGCCGGTGTCAAGTACTCCTACGCCGACCATCAATTCTTCGCCAATTACGTGCCGATGCTGAGCGATGCGTTCTGGTCGAAGCTGTCGGACGCCGATCGCAAGCTGATGCGCGATACCTGGGCCGCCAATGCCGACCGCTACCGGGACATGTCCGCGAAATCGCAGGCGGCCGCCCGCGAAACCATGAAGTCGCATGGCGTCATCTTCGTCGATCCTTCGCCGGCGCAATCGGCGGCCGCCCGCAAGCGCATGATCGACGGGCAGGCCGACCTGATCCGAGACGCCAAGCTCTCGCCCGAGATCGTCAAACTCGTGACCGACGCCGTCGGCAGCAACGGCTGACACGCCAATCTTGCGGAGAGTTTTGACGTGCGTGACACCGCCTGGGACAAGGCCGAACGGTTCCTGATCGGCGTGCTCGGCGCTGCGGCCATGCTTGTCGGGCTGGTGCAGGTTGTCGGCCGCTACATCGCGCCGCGTTACGCCATCTCATGGGCCGAAGAGGTCATCGTCTATCTCGTCGTCTGGGGCATCATGCTGGCGGCCTCGCAACTGGTGCGCACCGACGGTCATGTGCGGCCCGATCTGGTGCTGCGCGCCACCTCCCCTCAGATGCAGCGCTGGATGGAAGTGACCAATTGCGTCGCGGCGATCGCGTTCTGCGCCGGGTTGGCCTGGTATGGCTGGAGCATCGTCGGCACTTCATGGCAACTCGACGAACGCTCCTCCTCCGACCTGCAGTTTCCGATGTGGCTCTATTCAGCCGCGGTCCCGACCGGCGCGGTGCTGATGAGCGGGCGCTACATCAACCGGCTCTACCGCTACCTCTTCGCCTTCGATCCCCAAGCGATGACGGTCGGCCATATCCCTGCGCATGAGCAAGGCGGGGGATTGACCGCCTCGCCGCCCGTGAACGATTAATCGCGGCGGCGGGCGCAATGTCGATCATCCTTTTCCTGCTGCTGTTCTTCGGCCTGCTCGCGGTCGGCATGCCGATCTTCCTGGTGCTCGGCCTGTGCGCCGCGGTGCTCTATCTCGTCTCCGGCGAGCCCTTGATCGGCGTCACGCAGGTGGTGATCGACCATCTCAACTCGCCGACCCTCATGTCGCTGCCGCTGTTCGTGATGGCCGCCACCTTCATGCGCTATGGCGGCGTCGCCAAAGCCCTGGTCGACGTCGCCGCCGCCTGGCTCGGCGGCGTCAGAGGCTCGCTCGGTCTCGTCACCGTTGTGGCCTGCACGCTGTTTGCCGCGATCTCGGGCTCGTCGGTCGCAACCGCGCTCGCGATGGGCACAATCCTGCTGCCCGCGATGATCGAGAAAGGCTACCCGCGCAGCTTCGCGCTCGGCGTGGTCGGCGCCTCCGGCACCATCGGCATCGTCATTCCGCCGTCGCTGGCGCTGATCCTCTACGGCATCGTCGCCGAACAATCGGTGCCGCGGTTGTTCCTCGCCGGCGTGCTGCCCGGTCTGCTGCAGGCCGCCGCCTTCTTCGCTTGGGTCTGGTACGACGCGCGGCGGCGGAATTTTCCCGTCGAGCCGAGCTTGCCGTGGGCCGAGCGCTTTCGCATCACAGCGCGTGCGATCCCTGCGCTGCTGGTGCCGGTCATCGTGCTGGTCGGCATCTATGGCGGCGTCGTCACCGTCACTGAAGCGGCCGCCATCGCGGCCGTCGTGTCGCTCGCCGTCAGCCTCGTCTACTACCGCGGCTTTCACTGGACGCAGACGCTATGGGTGATTGCGGACGCGCTGAAAAGCGCCGGCGCGATCATGCTGATCGTCGCGACCGCGCTCGCCTTCGGTCACTGGATGACGGCGTCCGGCGTGCCGGCCGAGCTCGTCAAATGGGTGCTGGCGCAACACATGGCGCCATGGCAGTTCCTGCTCGCCATCAACGTGCTGCTGCTGGTGCTCGGCTGCTTCCTCGAAGTCATCGCCACGCTGTTGCTGGTGCTGCCGATCCTCGCCCCCGTGCTGCCGGCGCTCGGCGTCGATCCCGTGCACTTCTCTATCATCTTCACCCACAATATGGAGATCGCGCTGGTGCATCCGCCGGTCGGACTGAACCTGTTCGTGCTGTCGACGATCTCGCGCGCGCCGATCGGTGAGGTCATCCGCGGCGTGCTGCCGTTTTTGATCCTGCTGCTGATCGTGCTGATGATCATCACCTATGTGCCGGCGCTCACCCTGTGGCTGCCGCACGCGGTGTATGGGAGCTGACGAGGATCAAGCTCAACTGAAGCGGCGCTGGAGGTTCACCTCTCCCTTTGGGAGAGGTCGGATTGCATCGTTAGATGCAATCGGGGTGAGGGGTTAAGGTCTCGCGTGAAACTGAGCTCCCTCACCCGAATTGCTTCGCAATTCGACCACTCCCCGCGGGGGAGAGGTGAAGGAGCGCGTGGCGGCATATGCGAGCTAAGGCGCCTGCTCGAATCCCTTGCTCTTGAAGTGTGGTGCTGCCTCTGCGCTGGTGAGAAAGGCGATCAGCGCTTTCGCCGCATCGCTCGAAGCGCTGTCCGCGCCCACGCCGCCGGTGAACAAGGTCAGGCTGCCGAGGTCTCCCGGCAGCGGACCAACCAACTGCGTGCCGGCAACCGGCACGATCTCGGAGGCCTGCGCGATGCCGAGCTCAACCTCACCTTTCGCCACCAGATCCGGCGACTGCGCGCCGGGCACCAGCGTGGTCTTGGCCTTCATCTGCTCGGCAATGCCGAGCTTCTCGATGGCTTTGCCGGCCACCACGCCGCTGAGGCCGCCCTTGGCCGGATCGGCGTAGGAGATCGATTTGGCCGACAGCAATGTCTGCTTGAACGCATCGGGTGTTGAGATATCCGGCTTCGGTGCGCCGGCACGCGCCGCCAGCGCGACCGGCGTACCCGCCACGTTGACGATGTTGCCGGGCGCCAGCTTGTTCTGCTTGGCGAGGTCTTCCATCATCGCGCGCGTCAGGATGATCACATCTGCGCGCTCGCCGTCGAGGACGCGTTTCTTCTGCACCGCAGCTAGGTTGAAATCCACGACGACCTTGTGACCGGTCTTTTGCTCGAAGATCGGCGAAAGCTCGTTGAGCGCTTGAGTCAACGCGACCGACGTAAATACCTTGATCTCGGCCGCCTGCCCGACTGTCGCAGAGAACATCAAGCCGCCCACGGCCGCCGCAAGCCGTATCGACACTCGCCCGTTCATTTTGGTTCCTCCCCCGATTTATTTCCGCGATTAGAGGGCATAACGCCCAGCCCGACAAGACAATTCGGCCGCGCGAGCCGATTGAACCGACGCAGCCAACGCGTGTACACTCGCCGGACATTTCTCGCGGACAAACCAACTTTCGAATGTATCTCCGTTCAGAGCATATTCCGCTGGAGCGCAGCCCCCTCACCGTTCCCCAATTGAAGCCGCTGATCGGCAAGGACGATCCGGTCATCCTCGAGATCGGCGCCAATGTCGGGCAGACCACCGAAGAGTTCCTGCAGGAGATGCCGCGCTCGCGGATTTTCTGCTTCGAACCGGAGCCGCGCGCGATCAGGAAATTCAAGGCGCGGATTTCAAATCCGAACGTGACGCTGTTCGAATGCGCGGTCGGGGACCAGAACGGCATCGTCACCTTCAACCAGTCGGACGGCGAAGGCGCGGCAAAGGACTGGGATCAATCCGGCTCGATCCGCAAGCCGAAGAAGCATCTGGAAACCTGGCCCACGGTCACCTTCGAAAGGCAGATCGAGGTGCCGATCGTGCGGCTCGACGACTGGGCGCTCGACAAGAATCTCGACCACATCGATCTGGTCTGGGCCGACACGCAAGGCGCCGAGAGCGATCTGATCGCCGGCGGCGCTTCGGTGATCCGCAACGCCAGGTTCCTCTTCATCGAGTACGGCGTCATCGAATATTACGAGGGACAGATTTCGCTCGATGACCTCTGCGGCGCGCTGTTCGATCTCGGGTTGGTGCTGTGCCGAAAATTCCCGCTGGACGCGCTGTTTGTGAACAAAACCCTGGTCGATCTGAAAACGATCAACTTCCCGATCACGCGCAACACGCCCTGCCCGTGCGGCTCGGGGCAGCGGTACAAGCATTGTCATGGCAGCGGACAATAAACGCGCGATCTATCATCCGCGAGAAAGACGCTGCGGGAATGCATTTGTCGTCCCGGGCAAGCGAGCAACGCGAGCGCGACCCGGGACCCATAACCACAGGACTTCGGCGTGCGATCAACTGGGGCCACAGCCTTCGCAACACCACGGCCTGTGGTTATGGGTCCCCGCTCCCCGCGCGCAAATTGCGCGCTAGGCGGGGACGACACTGAGGTTAACTTACGCCGCCGTGGAAACCACGCGGTTGCGGCCGTCATGCTTGGCGCGGTAGAGCGCGGTGTCGGCGCGCTTGAGCACATCGGCGATCGCCTCGCCCTTCTTCTCCAGCGTGGACAGCCCGATCGAGATCGTGACCTCGATGCGCTTGGTCGCCTTGTGGATCGCGAACGGCTCGCCCGCGATCGACCGGCGCAGCCGCTCGGCGACCATGCCGGCGACATGCATGTCGGTCTCCGGCATTACGATCACGAATTCCTCGCCACCATAGCGGCAGGCGAGATCGATGCCGCGGATCGACTTGCGGATGCGCACCGCGAACTCGCGCAGCACGTCGTCGCCGGCATCATGGCCGTAATTGTCGTTGATCGATTTGAAGAAATCGATGTCGAGGATCATCATCGCGAGCGGCTTGCCGCGCAGCGAGGCCTGCTCGGCCAGCGTCGCCAGATGGCTTTCCATGTAGCGGCGATTGTGCAGGCCGGTCAGCGCGTCGGTGATCGCCATTTCGATCGAGTTCTGCACGTTGTCGCGCAGATGGTCGGTGTAGCGGCGCTTGCGGATCTGCGTGCGGGCGCGCGCCAGGAGCTCGTTGCGATCGACGGGACGCGTGAGATAGTCGTTGACGCCGATCTCGAGCCCGCGCAGCAGCCGCGAATTGTTGTCGGCGTCGGAAATGGCGAGGATGGGCAGCTGCCGCGTACGCTCCAGCGAGCGCGCCTGGCTGCACAGCCGCAGGCCGTCGAAATTCTCCAGACCCAGCGAGACGATCAGGAGATCGTAATTGCCTTCCGCGGCGTGGAACAGCGCTTCCGCCGGATTGGGCTCGACATCGACGGTATGCTCTGCGCTCAGCATCTGCGCCAGCCGCTCGTAGGACGACGCGCGGTCGTCGACCAGGAGGATGCGCCCGCCCTTGCCGGTGTCGGCGACCGCTTCGCGTTCCGGCGCCTGCACGCCGATCTCGAGCGAAGTGATGGCGCGCATGCGCAGCTCGTCGGTCATCATCTTCAGCCGCGTCAGCGAACGCACGCGGGCGATCAGCACGATGTCGGACACCGGCTTGGTCAGGAAATCGTCGGCGCCGGCGTCAAGCCCGCGCACCCGGTCGGCGGGACTATCGAGCGCGGTGATCATGACGACGGGGATGAAATGGGTTGCCGGATTGGACTTCAGGCGGCGACAAACCTCGAAACCGTCCATGTCAGGCATCATGACGTCGAGCAGGATGATGTCGCATTCGGCGCGTTCGGCGATCGCAAGCGCTTCCGTGCCGTTCGCCGCGGTCACCACGTCGAAATATTCGGCCGACAGCCTGGCTTCGAGCAGCTTCACATTGGCGGGAACGTCGTCGACGACCAGGATACGCGCGGACACTGAAATGAACTCCCTACCCGATGAATCGACGCACCGTCTCGATGAACTTGCCGACCGAGATCGGCTTGGAAAGATAGGCTTCGCAGCCGCCTTCGCGGATGCGCTCCTCGTCGCCCTTCATGGCAAAGGCGGTGACGGCAACGACGGGAATGGCGCGCAGCTCCGGATCGTCCTTGATCCACTTGGTGACTTCGAGGCCGGAGACCTGCGGCAACTGGATGTCCATCAGGATCAGATCGGGGCGCATCTTGCGGACGAGATCGAGCGCCTCGTGCCCATTGCTGGTGCCCGAGGTCTGATAGCCATGCGCTTCCAACAGATCGCGAAAGAGCTTCATGTTGAGCTCGTTGTCCTCCACGATCAGGACGGTCTTTGCCATCCCGTCCCTCCCGTTTCTGAGGCCTCTGCCAAAATCTCAATTCAAACTAGCGCCAGATTCGCTCTAACCCGTTAAGCGAACTTGTTATTCCCGATGAGTGGTTTCCGCTTGCTTGAGCAGATGCGAGAGACTCGGGCATGATGGCTTCAGGAATTAGAAAGCATAAGTTAACGGAAAGGCAAACGAACGCTTGAAAAAGCCTGTTCAAAACCCCCGGGAAGTCGCTGAAATCGTTGCGGTTCAGGCTTTGGGCTTCATCGCGGGCGATCCCGAGCGGCTGGGCGCGTTTCTGGCCGAGAGCGGAATCGGCCCGCAAAGCCTGCGCGCGGCCGCCTCCGATCCGCAATTCCTCGTGAGCGTGCTCGATTTCGTGCTGCGCGACGATGCCACCGTCAAAGCCTTCGCCAAACAGAGCGAGTTGCACCCGACCAACATCGCGGCCGCTCGCGAAGTGATGGGCGACCCCCATTGGGAGCGCGACGTGCCGTGAGTGCCGCGCCGGCAGAAGTGACGTTGCCGACCTGCTTTTGCCGGGACTGCCTTACCGATTGCGAGGCCAAAGCGCGGCGATGCGCGGCCTGCGGTTCCCCTCGCCTCGTGCGTCATCCTGCGCTGGCGCAGCTAGCGCTCGCGCATATCGATTGCGACGCGTTCTATGCCACGGTCGAGAAACGCGACAACCCTGATATTGCCGACAAGCCTGTGATCATCGGCGGCGGAAAGCGCGGCGTGGTATCGGCGGCCTGCTACATCGCGCGCACCTACGGTGTGCGCTCGGCCATGCCGATGTTCAAGGCGCTGGACCTGTGCCCGCATGCCACGGTCGTTCGGCCGGACATGGCGAAATATGTCCGGGTCGGCCGCGAGGTGCGCCAGGCGATGCAGGCGTTGACGCCGCTGGTCGAGCCGCTGTCGATCGACGAAGCTTTCCTCGATCTCTCCGGCACGCAACGGGTCCACGGCATGATCCCGGCGAAGGTGCTGGCGCGCTTTGCCCGCGACGTCGAGCGCAATATCGGCATCACGGTGTCGGTCGGTCTCTCCGTGAACAAGTTTCTGGCCAAGATCGCCTCCGACCTCGACAAGCCCCGCGGCTTCGCCGCGCTAGACCAGGACGAAGCGCGCACGATGCTCGCCGACAAGCCGGTCGGTTTCATTTTCGGCGTTGGACCGGCAACGCAGGAAAAGCTGGCGCAGCGCGGTTTCCGCACCATCGCCGATCTGCAGCGCGCAGACGAGACCGAGCTGATGAAGCAGTTCGCAACCGACGGCCGAAGGCTTTGGCGCCTGGCGCGCGGCATCGACGATCGCAGCGTGGTGCCCGATCGCGGCGCCAAGGTGATTTCCAGCGAGACGACGTTCGAAAGCGACATCCGCGATTTCGCCACGTTGGAGAAATTGCTGTGGCGGCTGTCGGAAAAAGTCTCGGCGCGGCTGAAGAACGGCGATCTTGCGGGGCTCACCATCACGCTGAAGCTGAAGACCGCGGATTTCCGCCAGCGCACCCGCTCGCAATCGATCTACGCGCCGACGCAGCTGGCTGCCAAGATTTTTTCGGTGTCGCGCGAAATGCTGGCGAAGGAGACCGACGGCACCGCTTTCCGCCTGATGGGAACAGGCGTCAGCGCGCTGCGCAGGGGATCGGAGGCCAGCGATACCGATATGCTCGACCGCCGCGCCGCGCATGCCGAGCGCGCGATGGACGATCTGCGCAAGAAATTCGGAAGTGCCGCCGTGATCCGCGGGATTGCCTATGACGGGCCGGAGAAAGACGAGGATGAGGAATAGCCTTCGTCATTGCGAGCGAAGCGAAGCAATCCATCGCGCCACAAGCGGAAAGGTGGATTGCTGCGTCGCTAGCGCTCCTCGCAATGACGAGAAAACACTATTTGCAGGGCTTGACGTCCTTCGCGTCCTTGACGTCGAACCTGCCAAGCGCGCCGGAGATGACGAAGTCGTTGTAGTCGAGCACCAGTGCCCGAGACACGCCGTTCTCGAACAGCTCGAACGACATCGAATAGACCGGCGTCTCTTCGCCGTCCTTCTTTTTGGCGTCGCGATCATAGTAGCTGACCGTCACCGGCCAGCGCGTCATCGATTTCATCTGGTCGTTGGTCGTGGAGGGATCGGACACCGCATTCTGCTTTTCGCCGGTCACGCCGTGCCCGATCACCGACAGGGTGTTGTAGACCTTCTGACCGTTGTCGGAGCCGTCATAGACGGTCAGTTCGAGGATCGACTTGCCTTCCTTGGCGGCAGCGATGATGCGTTGAATCTGTTCGGTCGGAAACACCGTCGAGCCGTCGAGCGTGAACGTTTTGGCTTCCGGCTGCTTCAGCTTCACGGTGATCTGGTCGCCGGTCCGCTCCGCCATGCCGTCGACGGGGCTGGAAACGCCGTCGTTCATGCGGCTGTCGATCTTGAAGCGGTAGCTTTTTCCCGCGCCGTCTTCCCACGAGGTCGAGCGCAGATCGCTCAGCGTCGTCTTGCCCTCGCCGACCTCGAGTTCGGAGACTTGCCGGAACTCGGACGTATAGCCGTCGCAGGCATTGCCGGAGAAATTGTAGAGGATGCGCCCGCGCGCACTGTTGATCGAGTTCGACCCACGCGACTTCACGAGGCTCAGCTCATACAGCGCCTGATGCGGCAGGAACGGCACGGCGGCCATGGCCGCGCCGGGGATACCGACGAGCGCGGCAACCGCAAGCACGGCGAGCGAATTCCGCGAGATCTGAACCATGGCGCTTCCTTGGGAGGGACGTTGAGATTCGGCCACATTAATGAGAGGCCCGTTGCGTCGCAACTGGCACCTGCATCACGGAAGCGTGGGAAATTCGCTGGTTTTCGCACGCTTGCTGAAGAAATGTTCATGTTCGCTTGCAAGGGCGGACGCGATGCGCGAAATATGAACAGGCTGATCGCTTGATTAGTATCACAGTGAAGGTTGAGGACGAAAAATGGCGGGCGCGATCGAACAGAAACTGGCTTCCCTTGGCATCACCCTGCACGAGGCCCCCGCTCCCGTTGCGAACTATGTCGGCTTCGTCCGAAGCGGAAACCTGCTGTTCGTCTCCGGCCAGGTTTGCTTCGACCCATCGGGCAAGCTGATCGCCAAGGGCAAGTTAGGCGCCGGCGTCTCGATCGAGCAAGGTGCCGCCGCAGCGCGCGGCTGCGCCATCAACGTGTTGGCGCAGATCAAGGCCGCGCTCGGCGATCTCGACAAGGTGGTGCGTGTGGTGCGGCTCGGCGGCTTCATCAATTCGACGCCGGATTTCCTCGACGGGCCGAAGGTGATGAACGGCGCCTCCGATCTGATGGTGCAGGTGTTCGGCGACAAGGGGCGCCACGCCCGCACCACCGTCGGCGTCGCCTCGCTGCCGGCGGATGCCGCGGTCGAGGTCGAAGGTTTGTTCGAGGTGGCCTGAGTTGGCTTCGCTGAAATGGTTGACGGCTCGCCCGGTCGCGCATCGCGGCCTGCATGATGTATCTCGCGGCATCATCGAGAACATGCCGGGCGCGGCGAAGGCAGCTGTCGCCGGCAATTTCGCTATCGAATGCGACATCCAGCTCACGGCCGATGGCGAGGCCATGGTGTTTCACGATGACGAGCTCGACCGATTGACCGAAAGTAGTGGCGCGCTGCTCACGAAGACCGCGGCCGAGCTTCAGGCCGTGCGCTTCAAAGGCACGGATGAGCGCATGATGACGCTCGCCGATCTCTGTTCGCTGGTCGCCGGCCGCGTGCCGCTGGTGATCGAAGTCAAAAGCCATTTCGACGGCGACCGCAAGCTGGTGACCCGCATGGCCGAAGTATTGTCGTCCTATTCGGGACCCGCGGTCGGCATGTCCTTTGATCCCGATCAGGTGATGGCGCTGCGCGAACTGCTTCCCTCGCGGCCGCGCGGCATCGTCGCCGAGCGCGACTACACCGCGGAAGATTGGCCGGAAGCCTCGCCCAAACAGCGGCAGGAGATGACGCATCTGCGCCACTTCTTCCGCACACGGCCCGACTTCGTGGCCTACTGGGTCGATGAGCTCCCTTCCACAGCACCTTGGCTGGCGCGCAATTTGCTCGGCTGCCCGCTGCTGACCTGGACAGTGCGCACAGGGGAACAGCGCGCCCGCGCCGCGCGCCATGCCGACCAGATGATCTTCGAAGGTTTTGTGCCGGGAACCTGACCCTCACTGCGCGCACTTGAACTCACTAGGCCAATGCACGATCTTTGGAGCCGATAGCAAAGAGCCGCGATGGACTCCTCCGAAATCACTCTGGAAGCAGTGCCTTCCGCCGGCGACGTGCCGGCGGACGAGTGGAATGCCTGCGCCAATCCGCCTTCCTCCAAGGCTTTCAACGGCCTTGAGCAACTCGCTTCACCGGGGTCCGCAGGCGCTTCGTGCGCGGATTCAAAGCCATATTACAACCCCTTTGTCTCGCACGCGTTTTTCGCGGCAGCCGAGAACTCCGGATCGGCCATCGCCCGCACCGGCTGGGGACCGCGGCATCTGCTCGCAAAAGTCGAAGGCCAGATCGTGGGCATCGTGCCCTGCTATCTCAAATCGCATTCGCAAGGCGAGTATGTGTTCGACCGCGGCTGGGCTGAGGCCTATGAGCGCGCGGGCGGGCGCTATTACCCCAAGCTGCAATGCTCGGTCCCGTTCACGCCGGCAACCGGCCCTCGCCTGCTGATCCGCAACGACGTCGATGGCGAGCAAATCGGCTCGGCGCTCGCGAGCGGCCTGGTGGCGTTGTGCGGCGTCAGCAAGGCGTCATCGGCGCATGTGACCTTCGCGCGCGAAGGCGAGTGGAAATTTCTGGCCGAGCACGGCTTCCTGCAACGCACCGATCAGCAGTTTCACTGGCACAACCAGGATTTCGCGACCTTCGACGATTTCCTTGCGAGCCTCAATTCACGCCATCGCAAGGCAATCAAGCGCGAGCGCCGAG
The DNA here is from genome assembly GCA_963794775.1 of uncultured Alphaproteobacteria bacterium. Classification (GTDB taxonomy): domain Bacteria; phylum Pseudomonadota; class Alphaproteobacteria; order Rhizobiales; family Xanthobacteraceae; genus Bradyrhizobium. Next base: position 170,184 of record CAWCGA010000014.1, read on the forward strand.
AGGCGCTCTCGGCCGGCGTCACCATCCACTGCCTCACGGGCAAGGATATCACCGAAGAGGTGTGGGATGCCTTCTTCGTGTTCTACATGGAGACCGGCTCGCGCAAATGGGGCCGGCCTTACCTGACGCGCACGTTCTTCTCGCTGGTCGGCGAGAACATGCGCGACGATGTGCTGCTTGTGATGGCGAAGCGGAATGATCGCTGGATCGCGGGCGCGATCAACTTCATCGGCTCGGACACGCTGTTCGGCCGCAACTGGGGCGCGATCGAGCATCATCCGTTCCTGCATTTCGAGGTCTGCTACTATCAAGCCATCGAATTCGCGATCACGCGCCGCCTGCAAATCGTCGAGGCCGGCGCGCAGGGCGAGCACAAGCTGGCGCGCGGATATCTGCCGCACACCACCTACTCCGCGCATTACATCGTCGACCCCGATTTTCGCCACGCCATCTCGGACTATCTACGTCGCGAGCGCGCCTATGTCGCCGAGGCCGGCCGTGAGTTGACCGGGCTCGGTCCGTTCCGCAAGGTCGCGGACGAGGCGCCTTGACCGCTTCAATGCGATGAGGAAACTTGCCCGCCAATTCCAGGGAGCCGCGTCATGACCGCCTACGATCCCAACAATCCCTTCGCAAAGATCCTGCGCGGCGAATTTCCCTGCCACAAGGTCTATGAGGACGACCACGTGCTGGCCTTCCTCGACATCATGCCGCGTGTGCCCGGCCATACGCTGGTGATTCCGAAGGCCTCTGCCCGCAACATCCTCGACATCAAGACCGAAGACTACCTCCACGTCGCGCGGGCGACGCACAAGATCGCCGCTGCCGCGAAAAAGGCGTTCGACGCCGACGGCATCACGGTCCAGCAATTCAACGAGCCTGCGGGCGGACAGGTGGTGTTTCACCTGCACGTGCATGTGATGCCGCGCCATGACGGGGTTGCGCTGCTGCCGCCGGCCAGCCGCAAGGAGGACGTCAAGGTATTGGAGAGCAACGCCACGAAATTGGCCGCGGCGTTGAAGGCATGATCTATTCGACGATGTCGTCGGCGCGCGCCGACAGCGAGGCCGAAATCTCCAGACCGAGCGCCTTCGCAGCCTTGAGATTGATGATCAGGCGAAAACGCGCCGGCCGTTCCAGCGGAATATCGGCCGGCTTCTCGCCCCGCAAAATCTTGGCGATCATCCCCGCCGGCCGCAAATAGAGATCGTCGAGGCTCGGGCCATACCCCATCAGCCCGCCGGCCTTTGCAAATTCGGGGAATACGGTGATCCCTGCGAGATGGTGAGACGCTGCCTGTTCCCCCACCTGCTTGATGCCGCTGATCGCGCTGAACAATGGCGAGGACAGGATCAGAAGCCCTTGCGCCTGTTGCGCGTCCGCGGCGGCGAAGGCCTCGGGAAGCTTCGAGAGGTCGTCTACTTTCAGAACCTGCAGATGCATCCCGCGCGCGGACGCCGCCGCTTCCGCCGCCTCGACCTGTACCGAGCCGCTGGTGGGGTCCCAGAGTGCGGCGATCCGGGTGATGCCCGGCCGCGCCTCGTTGAGCAGCTCGAGCAATTTGCCGCTGTACTCCGGAAAGTCGAAAAAAATCCCGGTCACATTGCCGCCGGGATGCGAAAGGCTTTGGGCGAAGCCGGCCTTGATCGGATCGGTTTCGAGGTCGAGCGCCACGATCGGTATAGTCGCCGTCGCCGTTCGCGCGGCGCGCAAGGCGACCGGGCCGACCGCGAGCACGGCGCTGACGCCCGGTCGCACCAGCTCCTTCGCGAGCGCTGGCAATTGACCATTGTCGGTCGCAACGCTGATCGACAGGGCATAATTCTTTCCCTCGACAAAGCCGTCGGCGTTCAGCGCCTCCCTGATCAGCTTCGCGCGTGCCTCGGCGGAAGCGACCGGACCAGCGTAGAACAGGACCACCTCGGGAATCTGGGCGGTCTGCGCAAACGAGAGCCGGGAAACGCCGATCGCCACAGCGAGACCGGTAACGAACATCCGCCGCTTCATGCCCTACTCCGTCTCGAAATCGCCGGCCTGCGGCGGCGCCAGCGGCGTGAACTCGCAGCGATCGGGCTTGATGTCGAGCAGCGGCGTCTCGTCGAGGCAATCGAGGCCGCGCACCAGCACGGTGTTGCCTTCGATGCCGATGAACTTGACGATCGAGGTCGCAATCGGATTTGGCCGCACCGGCGAGCGCAGCGAGAACGTGCCGCGCGTGTTCTTGTTGTTCTTCGGGCTCTGCAGCAGAAGATCGCGCCGCGACTCGTGCAGCCAGTACAGCACTTCGAGGTTGGAATAGAAGTCGACGCCCTTCATCGCGGGCACGAAGGGTTCGAAGATTTCAAGCCGGCAGATCGGCCCATCAAGACGTCCCTGCCGCGGCGTTGCGAGCCGCGAGGTCCAGGGCGTGCGGATGCGACCGATGAAGACGAGGCCGGCGTCGTTCGCAGGCGGCAGATCGATGGCGAGCTCGCCGTCGCGGACTTCGTTCTCTCTTACCATTCTTCTCAATCCAGCGAGATATTGAACTTCCTGATGACACCCGACCAACGCGCCTTGTCGGCATCCATGAACGCCTTGATGCCAGCCTCGTCCCGCGCACGAAGCGGCCAGAACCCGATCTTGGTCAGCGACGCCCGAAACGCGTCGTCATTCAGCGCGCGGCTCATGCTGGCGGCGATCGCCTGCGCGATCTCCTCGGGCACCCCGGCGGGCGCCGCGATACCATACCAGACACTGACGCGGTAGTCGGGATAGCCGCTCTCGACGACGGTGGGCAGGTCAGGCAGATCGGCAACCCGCTCTGCCGAACTCACGCCAAGCGGCCGCACCAGCCCTGCCTTGATCGGCGGCAACGCCGTGCCGATCGTCTCGAACAGCGCTTGAATGTTACCCGAGATCAGATCCTGCAGCGCGGGCCCAGCGCCCTTGTACGGCACATGGGTCATCTCGACGCCCGCCGTCCCCTTGAACAGCTCGCCCGAGAGATGGCCGACGCCGCCGGTTCCGGCCGAGCCGAAATTGAGCTTGCCGGGATTCTGCTTCGCGTAGGCGACGAACTCGGCGAGCGTTTTCGCAGGGACCGATGGATGAACGATGATGACGATCGGCAGATCGGTGACGATGGCGAGCACACGCAGCTCGCGGTCGGGATCGTAGGCCAGCTTCTTGTAGAGCATCGGATTCATCACGATGACCGACCCCGCCGTGAACAGCAGCGTGTAGCCGTCAGGCTCGCCATGAGCGACAGCCTCGGCGCCGATCGCGCCCTGCGCACCGGCCTTGTTCTCGACAAACACCGTCTGCTTGAGGTCGCGTCCAAGATATTCGGCGATCAACCGGCCCTGCACGTCGGATGGGCCGCCTGCGGCGTAGGGAACGATCAGTTTGATCGGCCGCGACGGGTAGTCGGCAGCACGGGAGACGCCGGACGCGGCCGAAAGAATGGCCAGTGCCAGACAGCAGATCAGGGCCGCTCTTGCGCGCATGTGCCTCCCCGGGGATTGACGGTTACGAGAGTATCGCAACCCGCGCGCCAGGAGCAAATCGGTTAAGGAAGCCACCACTTTCCGGCGAGCATGACGATTTCGCCGCAGACCACGCCGGCGAAGATCGACCGCCGCGTCAGCATGAAGGCCACAAATCCCGCGGCGAGCGCGCCATAACGAAGGGCGGCCGGCACGCTTGCGAGTGCGCCCGGCGGTTGCACCAGGATTTGCGCGATGACCCCGGCCAGGATCGCGGTCGCGACCGCCCTCACCCAGATCAAGAGCTCGGAGCCCTCGTCGATGCCGCCACCGAGCCATAAGCCGAGCATGCGCCAGATCTGGTTGGGAATGACGCCCGCGACAAGCAGGACCACCAGCGCATGCCAGTCGCCGATGAAATCGTTCATGCCCGCGCCCTCACCCGGTGGATGCTATAGGCGACGGAGCCAGCGACCACCCCGCTGAGGAGGACGTCGAGGCCGCTGTTCATCAGCGCGAACAAGGGATAGAGCAGCACCCCGAGCACCAGTGCTGCGACATCGGACAATTCCCTGGAGTTGCGCGCGGTCGAGAACAGGAAAGCAAGCGGCGTCAGCAGCAGGATCGCGGCATCGAGCGTTTGCGACAAATTCGCCGCCAGCAAGTAACCGATGGTGTTGGCAACCAGCGTGACACACAGCAGCCCGAAACCGAGGCCGTGAACGAAAGCGATGCGGCGATCGCGCGGCACCTGCGGCAGGAAGCGATGGCACTCGACCCAGAGCGTCACGGCTGTGAAATGCGCAACCAGAATGAGATGCCAGCGCTTTGTCGTCGGCGTGCGCATCAAGGGCAGCACGGAGACCACCATTGGAAACAGGCGGACTGCGCTCACCGTCACCGCCAGCGCGGACTGGATGATGGTGGCGCCTGAGCCGAGCGTGGTGATCACGATGATCTGCGCCGGCCCGGCCCAGACGAAGATCGTGCTCAGCAGCGTCCAGAGCAGGCTGAAATGCGAATCATGGGCGAGCGCGCCGATGCCGAGATAGGTCGCGAACAGCACCGCGGCAAGTATCGTCGACGATACCGACTTGCACCCCTGCAAGAAGGCGCGGAAGGACGTAGTCCATTGCGGTGAATCGAGCGGCGGCAGCGGCATGGGCCGCATAACGCGCACCTAAACGCCCTACGTCAACCGTCATTGCGAGCGAAGCGAAGCAATCCAGAACTGCAAAAACAAGCACTGGATTGCTTCGTCGCTTCGCTCCTCGCAATGACGAATCCTAACCGCGCACGAACATATTCTTCAGTACGAAGCACGCCCCTCCGGCCTTACGGATGCGGTTGCAGAGATCGTCGGCTTCGGGGCGCGTGTCGGCGCCGAAGCGCACCTGATAGAAGGCGTGATTGCCGCGGCTGCGCTGCACCGAGCTGAGGATGCTCGGATCGCGGTCGCCGATCACGGCGCTCAGGTTTTTGACAGCGCGCGCATACATCGCCAGCGCTTTGTTGCGATCGAAGCCGGCGGCGAGTTGCACGCCCCACAGCTTGGCGGCGGAGAGTTTCACGCGCTCCTCGAGCTGGGTGATGAACGGGTTAGGCGCGCGCTTGAGCAGCGCCATCAACTGGCCGCAGGTGGTCGGCGGCGCGCTTTCCGGCATCTTGCCGCCCTTCCCGGCCTTCGCCCAATCGTCGATGCTCGAGCCGGTGATGACATAGACATAGTGGCGCGTCTCGTAGGGCATCGGCCCGGTGCCGGCGAGCCACTCCTGCACCCGGCGCGGACCGGCATTGTAGGCTGCGGCGGCAAGCCCGAGATTGCCGAACTGGCTACGCAGCTCGGCCAGGAATTCGGCCGACTTCGGCAGCGCCTGCACGGGATTGAGAGGATCGAGAAGCCCGCGGTCGCTGGCGGTGCCCGGCATGAACTGCGCGATCCCCTGCGCTCGCTGGCCGTAGCGCGTCATCGGCCCGACGGCGTCGGTCTGGAACCGGCTCTCCTGCCAGATCAGGCGGGCGAAAAACTCCAGCGGCAGGCCGTTCGACCGCGCCGCGGATTCGATCATCAGGCAGATCGCCTCAGCAGTGCCGACGTCCGCACTTGGCTGCAACGGCGGTTGCGGGATGGCGAGTTCTTCGACGCTGGGAATGACGTAGCGGGACGGCGCAGCGTCCTCCGCAGCGGCCGTCGCGATATCAGCGGCGATCAGGACAGATGCTGCCAGCAGGACCGTGCGCATGAGCATTTCGGGCTTAAGGTGAACGCGGGAAAGCGGCCATCCATCTCGCGGATAATGATGGCGGGGCTATGGGAACGCAAATGTGCGTATTTGGGTCCGCAATTGCCTTCGCCGGCCGAAACCCCCAACTCGAACGGTTTAGGTTAACGCCATGTCGCGTCGCATGCGGCCTTCTCACGCCGCTCAGGCCGCGTAGAGTCTCCTGATTGGCGGAGGAAGCGATGCAGGATCGGCGTCACGGCGTGCGCGACAAGGTGTTCATGGGCGGGGTCGCCGAGATCAACGATACCGGCTCGACCATGGATTGCGTGGTGCGCAATTTCAGCGATCGCGGCGCCTGCGTCGAACTCGAATCCGGGGCGAGACTTCCCGACCGGATGCGGGTGACCATCGCCCGCAAGGGCCGCTCCTATCTCGCGCAGATGATCTGGCGGCAGGCCAACCGCGTCGGACTGGCGTTCAAAACCATGGTGACGGACGCCCCCGTCGACGATCTCGACGTGCGGCTGCGCCGCAGCGAGGCCAAGAAGCGTAAGCTTCAGCGCCGCATCAAGGAGCTGCTCGGCGAGGGCTGAAGCCCTTCCGAACGGAACCCCCGGCCCTGCCAGACCTTGGATATACCGGCTAATCTAGCGGCAGCTTTTTCAACGCCGGTCCGGGCATGTCCTCCACTCCAGCCGAACTCAGCGATGGCCTGCCCGTCCCGCGGCGCTATTGGGCGATCCTGACGATCGCACTCGGCCTCGTGCTGGCCGTGATGGACGGCGCCATCGCCAATATCGCGCTGCCGACCATCGCCCACGATCTCGATGCCAGTCCGGCCTTCTCGATCTGGATCGTCAACGGCTACCAGCTCGCGATCACCATCTCGCTGCTGCCGCTCGCCGCGCTCGGCGAGATCGTCGGCTATCGCCGCGTCTATCTGGCGGGATTGCTGCTGTTCACCGTCGCCTCGCTGGCCTGCACGCTGTCGAACGGACTGGTGATGCTGACGGTGTCGCGCGTCGTGCAGGGGTTCGGCGCCGCGGGCATCATGAGCGTCAACACCGCGCTGGTGCGATTCATCTATCCGCGCGCGCAGCTCGGCCGCGGCATCGGCATCAACGCCATGGTGGTGGCGGTGTCCTCCGCGGTCGGTCCGAGCGTAGCGGCCGCGATCCTGGCGGTCGCGACCTGGCCCTATCTGTTCGCCGTGAATCTGCCGATCGGGCTCGCAGCGCTGGCGCTCGGCTTGCGCTTCCTGCCGCATGCGCCACGCTCAAGCCACCGCTTCGACTGGCAAAGTGCGGCGCTGAGCGCCGTCACCTTCGGCTCCGGTATCGCCGCAATCGACAGTCTCGGCCATGGCGAAACGCTGCTCGCCTGCATCGCCGAATTCAGCATCGCGGTCAGTGCCGGCGTATGGCTGGTCTATCGGCAGACGCATATGGCCTCGCCGCTGCTGCCGGTCGATCTGTTGCGCATCCCCGTATTCGCATTGTCGATCGCAACCTCGATTTGCTCATTCTGCGCACAGATGCTCGCGGGCGTGGCGATCCCGTTCTATCTGCAAAGCCGCTACGGCTACTCCGCCGTCGAGATGGGACTTCTGATCACGCCGTGGCCGATCACAGTCGCGATCGCCGCGCCGCTTGCCGGACGTCTGGTCGAGCGTTATCCCGCGGGCCTGCTCGGAGGCGTTGGCCTCGTGCTGTTGGCAGCCGGTCTCGGCAGCCTCGCCGCACTTCCAGCGAACCCATCGCATCTCGACGTGGCCTGGCGCATGGCGCTGTCAGGGCTCGGCTTCGGCCTGTTCCAGACCCCGAACAACCGCACCATGATCGCCGCCGCCCCGCGCGAGCGCTCGGGCGGCGCCAGCGGCATGCTCGGCACCGCGCGGCTGCTCGGCCAGACTACAGGTGCTGCGCTGGTCGCGCTGTTTCTCGGCCGCTATCCAACCGAAGGCACGCAAGTGTCGCTGTGGGTCGCGGTTGGCTTCGCGCTGGTCGGCGCCGTGCTCAGCATGCTCCGCCTGTCGGAGGCCGGCCGGCGCGGCGCCGAGCGGGTGGCCGTGCACGACCACCAGCGCATGAAAGGTGATTAAGCGCGCCCGAGCGACTTGCGCATGTGGACGGCAACGGCACCCGGCGCCAGCGTCTCTCTGTCGAACTCGCGGTACCCGCGCTTTGCGTAGAATGCGAGATTGGCGGCAAACATGGCATTCGTGTAGAGCCGCGTTTCACCCACATCGAGCGACCGCGCGTGATCTTCGGCGTGCTTCAACAAAATGTCGCCCAGGCCCCTGCCCTGCTGGTCCGGGCGAACAGCAATGTTTTCGATCAACAGATGATCCGGCTGCGAAATCATCTCCACCAGGCCGAGAAGTTCACCGCCCCGTTCGCAGAGGTCGATCAGGTGCTCGCTGACCGCCCGTTCATAGTCGGCGGTCATGGGCTTGGGCTCTCGCCGGATCAGCGGCACCCACTTCGCATAGGCCGCGCGCGTCAGCGCGCGTACAGCCGCGGCGTCGGCCAAGATTGCGCGCCTGAAGGTGAAAGACGGTAGCGGCGACATCAGGAGAACTGACCACAACAAAAAGGCCGGCTCAACCGCCGGCCTCTTGCATTTCATCTCGCTCGTCAGACCTTGACCAACGGCCCCTTCGAAGGCGGAGCTTTCGAGGGGCCGCTGGGGCCGCCGCCCCCGTTAGGACCGCCCGGCTTCGGCGGCTTGCGCTTGCGGGCGCCCGGCAGCTTCTCGGGCTTCGGCGTGACCGGGCCTTCGACGAACTCGAATCCGATCTTGTCCAGGCCCGTGCCCTCGTCCTTGACCACGACGACGCGCACGTGCCCGCCGCCCTTGAGCTTGCCGAACAGAACCTCGTCGGCGAGCGGCTTCTTGATGTGCTCCTGGATCACGCGCGCCATCGGCCGCGCACCCATCTGCTCGTCATAACCGTGCTGGATCAGCCAGGCCTTGGCCGGGTCCGACAGCTCGATGGTGACGTCGCGGTCTTCGAGTTGCGCCTCGAGCTGCAACACGAACTTCTCGACGACCATTCCGATCACGTCGGCATTGAGATGCGCGAACGAGACGATGGCATCAAGACGGTTGCGGAATTCCGGCGCGAACTGCCGGGTGATCGCCTCGTGATCATCGCCTTCCCGCTTGCTGCGGGTGAAGCCGAACGCCTGCTTCGCAAGGTCGGATGCGCCGGCATTGGTGGTCATGATCAGGATCACGTTGCGGAAGTTGACCTGCTTGCCGTTGTGGTCCGTGAGCCGGCCATGATCCATGATCTGCAGCAGCACATTGTACAGATCGGGATGCGCTTTCTCGATTTCATCGAGCAGCACCACGCAGTGCGGATGTTGATCGACGCCGTCGGTGAGCAGGCCGCCCTGGTCGAAGCCGACATAGCCGGGCGGCGCGCCGATCAGCCGCGACACCGTATGCCGCTCCATATATTCGGACATATCGAACCGGATCAGTTCGACGCCGAGCGAGGCTGCGAGCTGTTTTGCCACCTCGGTCTTGCCGACGCCGGTCGGACCCGAGAACAGGTAGCAGCCGATCGGCTTTTCCGGCTCGCGCAGACCGGCGCGAGCCAGCTTGATCGATGCCGAAAGTGCCTCGATCGCCTTCTCCTGGCCGAACACCACGCGCTTGAGCGTGGTCTCCAGATGCTTCAGCACCTCGGCATCGTCTTTTGACACGCTCTTGGGCGGAATCCGCGCCATGGTCGCGATCGTGGTCTCGATCTCCTTGATGCCGATGGTCTTCTTACGCTTGTTCTCGGCGACCAGCATCTGCGCCGCGCCGGATTCGTCGATCACGTCGATCGCCTTGTCGGGCAGCTTGCGGTCGTGGATGTAACGCGAGGAGAGCTGCACCGCGGCTTCGATCGCCTCATTGGTGTATTTCAACCGGTGGTAGTCTTCGAAGTACGGCTTCAGACCCTTGAGGATCGCGATCGCGTCCTCGACAGTGGGCTCATTGATGTCGATCTTCTGGAAGCGTCGCACCAGCGCGCGGTCCTTCTCGAAATGCTGGCGATATTCCTTGTAAGTGGTCGAACCCATGCAACGGATGGTGCCCGAAGCGAGCGCCGGCTTGAGCAAATTGGAGGCGTCCATCGCGCCGCCGGAGGTGGCCCCTGCCCCGATCACCGTGTGAATCTCGTCGATGAACAGGATGGCGTTCGGATGCGCCTCCAGTTCCTTCAACACCTGCTTCAGCCGTTCCTCGAAGTCGCCGCGATAACGGGTGCCGGCGAGCAGCGTGCCCATGTCCAGCGAGAACACGGTCGCGGCCGACAGCACTTCCGGCACCTCGGAATCGACGATGCGCTTGGCCAGCCCCTCGGCGATCGCGGTCTTGCCGACGCCGGCGTCGCCGACGAACAGCGGATTGTTCTTCTGGCGGCGGCACAGCACCTGGATAGCGCGGTTGATCTCGGAGTTGCGCCCGATCACGGGATCGATCTTGCCGTCGCGCGCCTTCTTGTTGAGGTTGACGCAATAGGTATCGAGCGCCTCACCCTTCTTCTTGGTGTCTTCGTTACCTTTTGTCTCGGTCTCCTCGTCGACCCCGCGCACGGGGCGTGCTTCGGAAACACCCGGCCGCTTGGCGATGCCGTGACTGATGTAGTTGACCGCATCGTAGCGGGTCATGTCCTGCTCTTGCAGGAAGTAGGCCGCATGGCTCTCGCGCTCGGCGAAGATCGCGATCAGCACGTTGGCGCCGGTGACCTCCTCGCGGCCGGACGACTGCACGTGAATCACAGCGCGCTGGATCACGCGCTGGAAACCCGCGGTCGGCTTGGCGTCGTCGGCGCCGTCGGTGACGAGATTTTCGAATTCGGTCTCGAGATAGTTGACGAGGCTGGTGCGCAGCTTGTCGAGGTCGACGCTACAGGCGCGCATGACGGCCGCCGCATCCGAGTCATCGATCAGCGACAGCAGCAGATGCTCGAGCGTCGCATATTGATGATGACGCTCGTTCGCAATCGCCAGCGCGCGATGCAAGGATTGTTCAAGGCTCTGAGAAAAAGTCGGCATTCGCGTCCTCTATGGCCCCTAGCCATCATGATCGTCGTTGCGCCGTGGTGCAACAATAACCTTTTTCACATATAGTTATACCCGGTCGCGACAAAAGGGTTCCTCGACTCAACGAGCCACGGCACCGCGATTTTCGATGCAAAACCCGTTCCCTTTTGGGTTGATTTCAGGCGTCCCCGTGTTTTTGCGGCTGGTGTGACTTTGGCGCTGACCGCCACACGAGGCGTCACTTCTTTTCCATCACGCATTGCAGGGGATGCTGGTGCTTGCGCGCGAAATCCATCACCTGCGTGACCTTGGTCTCGGCGATCTCGTAAGTGAACACGCCGCACTCGCCAATTCCATGATGATGGACGTGGAGCATGATCTTGGTCGCCGCCTCCACGTCCTTCTGGAAGAACTTCTCCAAGACGTGAACCACGAACTCCATCGGCGTGTAGTCGTCGTTCAGAATCAGCACGCGATAGAGGTTCGGCCGCTTGGTCTTCGGCTTGACCTTGGTGATAACGGAGGTGGCGGGACCGGTGGGGCCGTTCGACCGGTTCTCATCATTGCCCAATAGAGGGCGAAAGGATGCGTTGCTCGCCGGATCAAGCTTCAGAGTTCGTTGCGACATGGCACAGGCGCTCAATATCCCCATGAGAAACCGGATGGCGGCACTGGGATCCATTGCCCGGAGCCGTCGCGGCTTCCCATCGTCCAGATCGCCTTTTCCGGTCAGCTCGGCCCCGTCCGAGGCCGTCATGCACAGATATGGGTCAGTATCCGGGCCTGTTCAAGCGCGCCGAGCAAGGTGCCGACGCGCCCGAAACGGTCCGATTCCCGAGCCCGGCGATCAACCAAGGTTAATCAATTCCGACGGTTTTGACAAAGCAGGCGGAGGGCCGTTCAGGAGTTGTTGACGGTGGCCGGGGTTTGACCGGGCTGCGGCAATTTATCGGGCTATTGAGCCAGTTTTCAGCGGCCGGATTTACCGGCTGTTCAGCCAGTTTGCCCGAAATGGCGACATAGATTCCCATCCATTCGGTGACCGCCATGTCTGGCCTGTCGATTGTCCGTCGTTTCAACCTTGCCGCGCATCGCTTTGCCGCGGCTCGGGAAGGAAATATCGCGGTAACGTTCGCCCTCGCGTTGTTGCCCATGCTCGGCTTCGTTGGCGCCGCCATCGACTACAGCCGCGCCGCCAACGCCCGCAGCGCGATGCAGGCCGCGCTCAATTCGACGTCGCTGATGCTGTCAAAGGACCTTTCGACCGGCACCATCACGCAGGCACAGATCTCCACCAAGGCGACCAGCTATTTCACCGCGCTCTATACCAACAAGGATGCGCAGGGCGTCTCGATCACCGCAACCTACACACCCGGCAGTGGCACCACCGGCAATACCGTTCAGGTCAACGGTACAGGCTCGATCGTCACCGACTTCATGAGGATCGCGGGATTCCCGACCATGGGCTACAACGCGACTTCGACCTCCACCTGGGGAACGAGCCTGCTCCGCGTGGCGCTGGTGCTCGACACCACGGGATCGATGGCCGACTACAACAAGATCGGCAACCTGCAGACTGCGGCGAAGAATCTCGTCACCCAGTTGTCCAACCTCGTCGTCAACACGGGCGACGTCTATATTTCCGTGGTGCCGTTCGAGATCGACGTCAATGTCGGAACGACGAATGTCGGTGCAAGCTGGTTGCGCTGGGACCTCTGGGATCCCCAGAACTATTCCAACTCCAACCAGTCCTGGAACACCTATTGCGATCAGGGATACTGGAACACCAAGGCGCAGTGCCTCGGCCACGGCTACAACTGGGGCCACAGCACGGGCTCGCCGAGCCACTCGCAGTGGAACGGTTGCGTCACCGATCGCGACCAGAGTTACGACGCCCTCTCGACGGTGGCTTCGTCGACGACCACCAGCTTTCCCGCCGACCAGGACCAGAACTGTCCCGCCGCGCAAGTCACGCCGCTGACCTACAACTGGACCACCATCAACAACACCATCAACGCGATGTCGCCGGCCGGCGCCACCAACCAGACCGTCGGTCTGCTGTGGGGCTGGCTGTCGCTGCTGCAGCAGGCACCGTTGAATGCACCGGCCGAGGATGCGACCAAGTCGTACCAGCATATCATCATCCTCTTCACCGACGGCTTGAACACCGGTGACCGCTGGTACGGCGACTACTCCAGCCAGAGTTCGCAGGTCGATGCGCGCATGACCGCGCTGTGCACCAACATCAAGGCCAGCGGCGTGACGATCTATACGGTCCAGATCGATACCGACGGCGCCGGCCAGTCGGCGGTGTTGCCGGCCTGCGCAAGCAACTCGAACAACTTCTTCATGCTGACGCAGCCGAGCCAGATCGCCAGCGCATTCTCGCAGATCGGCACCGAGATCGCGAAGCTGCGCGTCGCGCGGTAAAGCTTCACGACATTCCAAGGCAAGAAAAAAGCCCGGCGATGAGCCGGGCTTTTTGATTTGTGCAGCAGCCGATGCGATCAGACCGCCGGCTTGAACTTCGCGACGACGCCTTCGAGCGGCTTGAACGCCTGCTTGGCGAGGTCGCCATAGAGACCGGCGATCTTCTGGGAGTCCGCGACGAAGGTCTCGTAAGCGGACTTGGCGAACTCGCTCTGCGCCTCGAGCACCTTGTCCAGCGACTTCACGCCGGAGAGCTTCTCGACGAAGGACTTGGTGTCCTCATAGGACTTCTTGGCATAGTCGCCATAAGCGGATGCGATCGCGTTGACGCCGCTCTGGACGCCGGTCGCACAAGAAACCGCCTGCTCGTACTGGTCTTTGCCGTAGCTCTGAATGTCTTCAACCTTGAACATTGTGGATATCCTTCCCTGACTGTCTGCCAGCAGGGCCGCCCGGCTCTCTGGCTCGGATTGTTTATAGTGCATCGCACAATAAAGGTCAAGAATCTTGTGCATCGCACAAAGTCGAGACATTTCAAGTGAATACCGGGGGTCCGGGCAATTGTTCCTTAATCTTTTGGCAACCCGGCCCGCCTAACGTGATTCCCGGACTTGTCTCGCCTTCCCGTATGCGGCCGAAAGCCGGTTACGAACAATACCTTAGCTAGAACAGCAGCCTGACCCCTAAAGGCTCGCGAAAGCGGGATTTGCAGGGGTCGTGCAGGGAACGATCACCGGGTTTGGGCACAATTTTGCCTCACGAACCGGTGATCAAGTCAGAAACTGGGACGGGGATCTCATGCTTCGTGAAAATTCGCGCCTGGTGAGGGTTGGCTTTTTCGGGCTGGTCGCACTGACCGCCGCCGCTGTCACCACCGATACCGCGCAAGCGCGCCGTTACTACCGACACCACGTCAGCCACGCCCGCCATCACGATTCCGGCGACAGCTACAGCCCGCGATACTCCGCCATTATCGTCGACGGCAATTCCGGCACCACGTTGACCGCGACCGACCCGGACGGCGTCCGGCATCCCGCGTCGCTGACCAAGATCATGACGCTCTATCTGCTGTTTGAGCGTCTGGACTCCGGCAAGATGACTCTCGACACCGAAATGCCGGTGTCCGAGCATGCCGCCGACCAGGATCCGACCAAGCTCGACCTCAAGCCCGGCAGCACCATCAGGGTCGAAGACGCCATCAAGGGGCTGATCACGCGATCCGCCAACGACGCGGCCGTGGTGATCGCGGAGACGATCGGCGGCAGCGAAGACGAATTCGCAAAGATGATGACGCGCAAGGCGCGCGCGCTCGGCATGAGCCGCACGGTGTACCGCAACGCCAATGGCCTTCCCAATGACGAGCAGGTGACGAGCGCACGGGACCAGGCCACGCTCGGCCGTGCGATCCAGGACCGCTTCCCGCGCTACTATCGCTATTTCTCGACCACCGCGTTCCGCTTTCGCGGCCAGACCATCACCAATCACAATCATCTGCTCGGCAGCGTCGACGGCGTCGACGGCATCAAGACGGGTTACACCCGCTCCTCCGGCTTCAACCTCGTGACCTCGATGCATCGCGGCAACCGCTTCCTGGTCGGCGTCGTCATGGGCGGCCGCAGCGGCGGCTCGCGCGACGCCATCATGCGCGGCCTACTCGCGGAAAACCTGTCCAAGGCTGCGACCACGCGTACGGTCGCGGCGATCACCGAGCGCAATAGCGATGCTCCGGTGGAAATCGCGGAAGCCGCGCCGCAGCCGGCCCCCGCTCCTGCAGCGGTCGCGCAGCCGGAAACGGCGGTGTCGGCGGACAGCTGGACGCCGCCCGCAATGCGCACGCCGCCCGCCGCGAAGGTGTCGGCGACGCTCGCCCAGGCCACTGCCGCGGTGCCGCCGGCCCCAACCAAGGTTGAAGCGAAGGCCGAGCCGAAGATCGAGCCGGCGCCGCTGACGGCCGGCGTGATCCAGACCCAGCCGATCGGCACCGTCCCCGGCTCGTCGGAACCGATGAAGCCGGTCAAGGTCAAGACCGTGCATGTGAAGGCGGGAACGATGAAGCTCGCTTCCGCCGGACCCTCCCAACCCGCACCGGCAATCGTTGCCAGCCCGCCGCAGCCGATCGTGCCGGAGACGTCGAACGCCGTTGTGGCCAAGGCCACCGAAGTCGCGCGGCCCGAGCCGGTCAAGTCAGAGCCTTCTCGGATCGAGGCGGCCCGCGCCGAGATGCCGCCGCAGCCTTCAGGTCACGGCACCGGCAATGGCGTTCTCGGTGTCCTGCCCGCGGCAACCGCGCCTCAAGCGCCCGCGCCGCAGCCCGTTACGGTGGCATCCGCCGCGCCGCAGCCGCTGCCCGCCCCGGTCGCGCAAGCGCCGCAGGCCATGCCCTCGAGCGCGCCTGCGAAAGTTCACACCGGCTGGATCGTCCAGGTCGGTGCGCTCGAAACCGAAGCCGACGCGCAGGCGCGCATCGAAGCAGCCCGCAATTCTTCGCGCGGCTTGCTGACCAAAGCCGAGTCCTTCACCGAGCCTGTCGTTGCCAAGGACAATCGCAAACTGTTCCGCGCGCGGTTCGCCGGTCTCGAGCGCGACCAGGCCGAAGCCGTCTGCCGGGCGCTGCGCCGCTCCGACATCGCCTGCATGGCGGTCCGCAACTAACGCTTCACGCCACTTCAGACGACCCTAAGCCCGCGCAAGAGCGCGGGCTTAATTTTTTGGTAACGGATCGACGGCTCGCGCCTCCGTCCCGCAAACCTCTCGTCAAGAATTTACGGTTAAAACTTTCGATCAGGGAGATCGACCGCGCCGGACAACGGCGGGCGAAGACGGCGTCGTGCGGAGTTCGGGGATGAGTTTCGGTCTTGTGGCGTTTGTAGCGTTGCCGGAGTCAGCCGTTATGCGTTCGAAGCAGAGTATCCTTGGCCTCGTTTACCCGAGCGGCGAGATACGTCGAGCCCCCCTGGTCGGGATGCAGTTTCTTCATGAGCGCACGGTGGGCGCGTCCGATTTCGTCACGCCCCGCGCCCGGCTGCAGGCCAAGGATCTGATAGGCCTCCTCCGTCGTCATTTTGCCACCCGGCGGCGCGCGGCGCTCCCGCCCTGCCGCACTACCCTGCGCGTCCTCACGCCAGGCGGGAAACCGGCGGTCCAGATAGCTTTCAAGTAAGGCGACGCTTTCGGCATCGAAGGCCGGGATCATCGCGATGAGCTGGCCGAGGTCGAACTCGTCCAGCGAACGGCCCGCATTGGGTCCGGCCAGGATGCGGCCGGTCAGCGCGCCGCTGTCGTGATCCAGCGTCATGTCGAGATAGGGCGAGCGGACCTGCGAGCTTTGCCCCGCCGAGCGCTGCGAGCCGAGCCCGGAAAAGATCCCGCCGATATTGCCGAAGCCGGATTGCAACGGCGACCAGCCGAGCAGCCCTGCCCCGAACAGCCCGATCGGGATGGCGACCGCAAGCTCGCCCTTGGCGCCGGTGAAAGCTGCCACCGCCAGCGCCAGCACGCCGCCGGTGATCCTGACGGCCCGCGCAAGCACGGCCGGATTGGCCGCGCGGAACATCTGCAGCAGCAAATACAGCACCAGGACGGCGACGGCGCCCGCGATCAGGGTCGGCATAGCCTCAATATAATGGGAGGCGCCCGCAAAAGGCAGGGATCACTTTGAAGTATCACTTCAGCTGTCCGAGCAATTTGGCGGCACCGCTTTCGCGCGACGACAGGCGCTTGAGCGCTTCCCGTCCGCCCGCGGCATAGGCTGCGGCTGCCCGCAACAGCTCGCGCAATTGCGCGGCAGCGCCCGGATCGAATTTGCACCAGGCCCCGCCGGTCAGGCGCGCGATCTCGCGGAACGCCTGTTCGGCGCCGGCATCGTGACCTTCCTGGAACATGAAGGCGGGCACCTTGAGCATGCCGAGCTCGCCCGCTTTGGTGCAGAGCTCGTCAACGTTCTCCTCCATGGCATCGCCGACGAACACGATCGCGCGCACGCCCGACAGCGTCGCCTCGCGGCGCGCTTCCGTCAGCACCTTGCCGATCTGGGTGTTGCCGCCACGGCAATCGATCTTGCCCATCAGTTTTGCAAGCTGGGCGCTGTCGGAAATCCAACCCGATGCGCGGCATTCGTTGAAGCCGCGGTAGTAGACCAGACGGATATCGAGACTGCCCAGCGAAGCGGCCTCGCGGAACATGTCGGCCTGCAACGTGCAGGCCATGTCCCAGGTCGGCTGGCGGCTCATTGTAGCATCGAGCGCAAAGATCAGGCGGCCGCGGCCGCCTTGCGCATGCGGCGACATCGCGCGCGCTTTCGCGACGAAGGCGGCGATGTCGTCGGACGTCGAGGATTTGCTTTCGGGCAGCGAACGCGACTTCGCCGCATCCTTCGAAGCAGCGACCTCAGAAGCGGGTTTTGTGGGTTCGCGGGGCATCGGCGCTCGCCGGCAACCTAGCACGCCGATGAGACTGACGCCTAATGCGTCAGGGTCTTCTTTTCGCCGGCGTCCTTGCCAGTCGGCACAAAAACCGGAACCGGTCCGGGATCCACGATCGCGTTCTGCGTCTTCACTTCGACGGGCGCGAGTTCGGAATTGTCGGTGGTGTCGAGGAACTTGTCGAGCATGCCCTGGATCGATGTCTTGGCTTCTTCCGATCCGGTGTCGCGCATGTCGTTGTGGCCGAAAGCCGTGTTCACGACGGTGATGCCGGCCTTCTCGCACTCATCCGCGCTCGGAATCACGCCGGGATCGGTTTTGAACTGCGGGTCCTTGGAACGGAACGAGAGAATCTTGAACTTGCCCGAGGTGGTGAAGGGCACGCGAAGATTGTCGAGCGTCACGACCTTCTTGACCATTTCGGGATATTGCTTGGCGAAATACATGGTGATGTCGCCGCCCATGGAGTGCCCGACCACGGTGAGATGGTCGTAATCCGCGTTGGGCTCGATGTCACGCATCTCGTGCACGGCAAACTTGATGTTGGCGACGCCGCGCTGGATCTGCGTCAGGCGGCCGACAAAGATCTCGCCGACCTTGGTCACCATCGGCGCGTCGGTCGGCAGATCATGCTGGATGCTGACCACCATGTAGCCGCGCGCGGCCATCATGTTTGCGATGAAGGAATACTCGGTGTTCTTGACGGTGTTGCCGTGATTGAAGACCGCAACCGGCAGCTTCAGCAGTCCGGCATCGGCCTGCATCTCCCGGTCACGGCGAACGGCGATGTCGACCGCAACCGGACGGTTGTCGCGTTCGGGATCATTGAACGTGATCGATTGATGACGGATCGCCCACTTGCTCGCCGTGAAATAGCCGACGACCATCAGAGCGCTGACCGAAAGCAGAACCGTAATTCCACGCTTCATGGCGATCCCTGTAAGTCCGTTTGCCGTCTCGGACTCTCGCAGTGTTGTTTATTCCCTTAATATACTTCGCGCAGGAGTGACCGGAAGTCTAAAAGTTGTGAACACGCCGCCTGAACGTTGTGCGATGCAGCTAGTCCTTGCGCAACCCCGCAAATCCACGGGGTTGCGGCGGCCGCAACCATGGGACGCCAGCACTGAAGGGCGGGTTCAATTTCGGGGTAAAAGCCGGGTAAAATCGTGGCTGGAGCACGTGCCCGCGCAAGTCGCCGCGCTGGCATACCAAGAGCAGCTGGCTGGTCGCCTCTCAGGCGCCGAGAATGTCGTGGACTTCGAGGGGCTTGTCGACCTGGTTGAACCATTCGACCCGGTTTGCGGCACGGCGGCGGCCGCGCTCGTCCAGCGGCAGCTTGAGCTGACGCAGCAGGGTGGTCACCTCTTCCCGGGCCGTCACGTGGCCGAGATTCGGCCGCGTCCCGAGCGTGGCCTCGTCGATATCGTCGAGCGCCGTCAGCCCGCGGGGGAAGAACTCGCGGTAGACGACGCGTTCGGCAAAGCCGTCCACCGAGCGGAAGCCGAGGCGGAACGACAGCTCGTTGAGGCCATCGGCGACCAGCTGCTTGTTGCGCGAGCCGATCATCGACAGGCGGTTGCGCACCACGATCCAATCGGTGGTGGCGCCGTCGAGCTGGCGGCGCTTGCGGCGAGTGTCGCGCACCATCTCCGCGTAATGGCTCTCGCCGGTCACCGCGTAGGTCTGCGGATCGACGGTGCCCAGCACGTCGAAATCGAGGAAGCTGTCGTTGATCGGGGTGACCAGCGTATCGGCCATCGAATGCGCCAGACGCATCAGATAGCTGTCGGTGCCCGGCGTATCGATCACGATGAAATCGTAGGTGCGCTCGACCTCGCTGACGGCATCCATGAACTGCTCGAATTCCGAGTTCTCATTGTCGGCGATCTGCATGGTCTCGCCGAGCTTGATCAGCCGGTGCACCGGGAGTTCGAGGTTGAGCCCGGTACGGCGCGCCCAGGCGGCGCGATTGTTGATGTAACGGGTGAAGCTTTGCTGGCGGCAATCGAGATCGATGGTGGCGACCCGCTGGCCGGCTTTCAACAGGGCAACGGCGATGTGCAAGGCGGTCGTGGACTTGCCCGACCCGCCTTTCTCGTTGCCCAGAACGACCACATGGGCCGATCCGGACTGTCCTTGACTCGTCTGCACCAGCATCGCTCAACCCCTGTGGATATCTTCAAGTCACGCGCGCCGCCGGTCAAGTCAAATGCGCGCCACCATACTCAAATCATAGCCGGTGTTGCTTAATCATGAATGCCTACTCGCACCGCGCGGTCTGTGATCGATCCCACAATCTCTGCGGATCTTTCAAGGCTGCGCCTGTACGCGCGCTGCCGCCGGCTGCGAGGCTCAGCTCCCGCGCTTGGCGGCGGAGCGACGGGCTTGATAATGTCGGATTCTATCGTCACGCGGCGAAGCCGTTGACCGCCATCCCCAACTGATTGATGCCAATGCCCCGCAGTCCAATTGTCGCACGCACCGTCCCCGCGCTGCGGAGAGTCATCGACCGCCTTCGCGCACGGAAGGCGACGGTCGCGCTGGTGCCGACCATGGGTGCGCTCCATGACGGGCATGTGTCGCTGGTACGGCTGGCAAAACGGCGCGCGGCGAAGGTCGTTGTTTCGATCTTCGTCAACCCGGCGCAATTCGCGCCGAGCGAGGATTTCTCCTCCTATCCCCGCACGTGGAAATCCGACATGGCGAAGCTGTCGGCGGAGGGGGTCGATCTGATCTGGAATCCCGACGTCAAGACGATGTATCCGGACGGTTTCGCAACGCGCATCATGCCGGATGGGCCAGCAACCGCAGGTTTGGAAGATCGTTTTCGTCCGCATTTCTTTGGCGGCGTCGCGACCGTCGTCGGCAAGCTTTTCACGCAGGTACGGCCGGATTTCGCAATCTTCGGCGAAAAGGATTTTCAGCAACTCCGGGTGGTGACGCGCATGGCGGCCGATCTCGATCTCGGCGTCAAGGTGATCGGATGCAAGACGGTGCGCGAGCGCGACGGGCTCGCGATGTCATCGCGCAACGTCTACCTTTCCGACGACGAGCGGCGCATGGCGAGCGAACTGTTCCGCGCGATGAAAGCGAGCGCAGCACGGCTGCGCGCCGGAGAAGATGTGGCGACCGCGATGCTGGGAGGAGCCGAGATGATCAAGGCCGCCGGTTTTGCGCTGGATTATTTCGAGCTGCGCCATGCCGAAAGCCTGGCACAGGTCACGTCGATCAAGGACGGCCCCATCCGCATTCTTGTCGCAGCCCGGCTCGGCAAGACCCGACTGATCGACAACATGGCGGTCTAAGCTCAGAGCAGGCCGAGGTCGCGCAGTTCGCGCCGCATCGGCTCAGGCATGGCCGCGATCGCGCCGGCCGTGGCCTTGGCAAGGTCGGCCGGCGCCGAATCATCGGTCAGATAGCGCCAGCCCTGGAAGGGCCGCATCGGCCGCGGCGAGACCGCGATCACCTTGGGCTGCATCACCAGCCGGCAGCGGCCGATCCCGTCCTTGTCGCGGAACGGCTCGATCGCGATGATCTTTTCCCGCGCCGCGATCTCGCCGCGGATCACCCAGTAGATCGAGCCGCCGGCCAGGAGGTCGTCGACCCGCTTCGGCGCCATGCGGGTGACGTGAACGTGCCGCTGCGGCAGGCCCTTCTTCTTGGCGGTTTTCATCCGCTCGGCGATCCATCCCTTCAGTTCAGCGACGGAATCGCAGCCTACAGAGAGCTTGATCAAGTGAAGGGGCATGGGTTTCTGATCGCAGATTTGAACAACATCTCAGCCTGCAGTCATTCGCGGCTGAGGACGCGATGTCAAACCCAAAACGACACTGGAAACAGGGATTTGCACGCACTTTTTCGCGCGCAGCCGGAATCGCCTCACTGATCGTCGTTGGAGGTTCCGGTCGCAGGCGCGGCACCCGGCGCGATCGAGGTCGGCGCAGCCGGCTTCTTGGCTGCCTGCTTCTTCGGTGCCGCCGGCGGTTTGGCGTCGGTCGCAGCCGGAGGCGGCGCCGCCGCTTTGGGCGCGCCCGCGGCAGGCCGGCCCGCCCCCGGCGCGCCCGGCTCGGGCGTCATGATGCTGACCGGCGGGGTCGAGGAGGCGCTTGGAAACTCCGCGTTGGTGGGCCGGCCGGTCGGCAAGGACGACGGCAGCATGGCGACCGGCCCGGTCGCGGGCGGCGGCGGCGCATTCCAGGCCGTGGCGTAACGGGACACCAGCACGTCATAGGCGTGCTCGTCCATGTTGGTGATGAGCTGGTGGTTGTCAGTCAACGAGCGGAACATCGCGCATTGCGTCGGTGCGCAGCGGTCCCGCGCCAGCAGCACCTGCGCAGCCAGCCCGTAGCGGTCGCGCTCGATCGCCTTGCGCAGCCCCTGCAGCTCAGGCGACATGTTCTTCTGAGCCGTTGTCACGTCGCCATACGAGGTCAGGCGCGTGATCATCTGCGCCATGTGGTTGACGGCGGCAGCGGTCGCATCGGCAGACGCAAACACCGCCTTCTCACAGGCCGCGGCAACCGCGTCGCCCGCAATGTCCTCGACGCAGGCAAGGCCCGGCGATGCCGGTGTCATCGCCATCACGGCGGGAGGACGATCGGCCGAAGCCGTCGTGGTGCGCGCGAGCGGACCGTAGCCGCGAATGGTTGCAGCGACGGCAACTCCGACGGCCAGCAGGGTGATCACGGTCAGGGCGCCGTTGGCGACCGACCTCTCGGCGCGCAGCAGCGTGATGAGCAGGATCAACGCGAAGAAGCCGGCGGCCGCCAGCGTCGCCCACATCGGAAATTCCGGCGAACGCCAGATCTGATCCAGCGGACCCAGCCATGCCCAATTCATGCGCGACGTCCCTTCACGCGAGCCAGCGACGGCGGATGCCATCGCGCATCCGCTGATGCAGATTGGTTCTGCAAACGAGGCGTTTTGACGACGCGAAAGTTCCGCTCCGTCAAGCAGTTGGTTCGGCGTTCTCGCGTACGAAGTAAGCGCGCGTCAGGACGCGGCGAGCTGGCTCTCGCGGGCGACCCGTTCGAAAGCCTCCGTCGAACTCTTGATCCGATACTGGCAGTCGTCACCTTCGAAGGGGAGCTGGCGGATCACCTCATAAGTGCCGCTGGCGGCCGGGCGCGAGACGTTGCTCGCCGTGAAATAGACGGTCGCCCCAACTGGATACTTGTGCATTAACGCCCTCTCCATCACAGAAACGCCGGTTCGCGCCATGGTCCCGCTGCGAAGCCGACTGCAAACACGGCCGTTCTATAGCACGCGGCGTCGCTTTTTGGCCAGTCACATCAGGACATGGCAAATGTGCGGATATTTCAATTCCTTCAGACGGATAGACCGAATTCAGGGGTTCGGGGCCGACTGGCGGGTCTCCCGAACCATGGTTTTTTTGCGGCACAGTTCCCTTAAGCCCCGTGCGGCAGTTTGCCATCCGGGCTGGCCTTGTCGACCGCCTGCGGCAGCTGATGGGCCAGCACCTCGGCGACCTGATCGATCGGGATATTGTACTTGGCGGCGAGCTGCCGGACGACGTCGCTGCCGAGCACCTGCTTCAACTGATCTGCGGTGATCGGCAGGTTCTGGCCCGTGCCGACCCAGGACTTGGCGATATCGCCGAGGCCCGACTGCTGCAGCTTGGCGACGATGGCATTGAGACCACCCTGCCCGCCGTTGCCCATCACCTCACCCAGTACGGCCGGAAGCACGGCCGCGCCGAGCTGGCCGAGGATGCCCGAACTTTCCAGTAAATCGAGAATACCCATGGCGATCCTCTCCTTTTGTGCAATCTGTTTGCCGCCCGCGACGGATTCGACTGCGTTCCAGCGCGTCCGTCAAGCCACGCGTGCAATCAGACCGTCTCGAACTTCTCGATGACGATCGTCTCCGCACGTCCCGCGTTGGTCCATTCCGCGAAGGCGGGCTGCGCCAACATGGCCTCCATGTAGGCCTTTGCGACCGGGCTGACATCGACCGCATAGGTGCGGAAGCGATGCACGACCGGGCCAAACATCGCATCCGCCGCGCCGAAGGCGCCGAACAGGAACGGTCCGGACTTGCCGTAGCGCGCGCGGCATTCGCTCCAGATCTGGTCGATCCGGGCGACATTGGCGCGCGCGTCCGCCGACAGCTGCACGCTGCCGATCGGCCGGTGCAGGTTCATGCCGCATTCGTTGCGCAGCGGCAAGAAGCCGGAATGCATTTCCGCCGAGATCGACCGCGCATGCGCACGCGCAGCACGGTCTTCCGGCCACAGCTTCGCTTGCGGAAAGCGCTCGGCGACATATTCGATGATCGCCAGCGAATCCCACACGGTGAGGTCGCCGTCGATCAGGCACGGCACTTTGCCCGAGCGCGTGAAGCTCAGGATGCGGTCCTTGTCGGCGGGGCCGGTATAGAGCGGAATGAAAACCTCCTCGAAGGCGATGTTGTTCGCGCGCAGCGCAAGCCACGGCCGCATCGACCACGACGAATAGTTCTTGTTGCCGATCACGAGCTTCAAAGTCATCTCTCGTATCCCTATGATCCACCCTGACGCCTAAGGCTTCGGGCCGCGTCAGGCAAGGGATACAGCATGCGTTCTCACTGGGTCGACATTCTGGCGGTCAGTTTCTTCGTGATCGAATGGGTCACCTACGGCTTCACGCTGGAGCACACCGCCTACGGCCGCAACAGCCTGTCGGCGCGGATGAACGCCTACCGCGAGGTCTGGGCACGCCGCCTGCTCGATCGCGAGGCGCGGATGGTTGACATGCAGGTGGTGATCTCGCTGCAAACGGGCACGGCGTTCTTTGCTTCCACCAGCCTGCTTGCGATCGGCGGCGGGCTTGCGCTGTTGCGCGCCACCAACGACGCGCTTGCGGTGTTCAGCAAATTGCCTGTCGACATCAGCCCTTCGCCGGCATTGTGGGAGATGAAATGCGTCGGCTTGATCCTGATCTTCATCTACGCATTCTTCAAATTCGCCTGGTCGTACCGGTTGTTCAACTATGTCGCGATCATGGTCGGCGCGATGCCGCTGACTTCGGAGCGCGACACGGCGGAAGCCGAGACGCACGTGCTGCGCACCGCGCGCCTGTTCGAGTCGGCGGGCCGGCATTTCAACCGCGGCCAACGCGCGTTCTTCTTCGCGCTCGGCTATCTCGGCTGGTTCGTCAGCCCATGGGTGCTGTTCTTCACGACAGCGCTGGTCGTGGTCGTGACCTGGCGGCGGCAATTCGCCTCCAATGCGTGGCGCGCGATGGGGAATTAGGCCATGAACCCATAAATCAGCCGCTCGGACGGCTTTTCCTAACCAGGCTCCATCCCTTGTGACTTGATGATTGGAAGGGATGCCGGCGCCGCGAAAAACTTCAGCAAATCCCGCGCGGCAGCTTGGTTCTTAGAATCAGTGCTGACTCCGGCGGCGAACTGGATTTGGTACTGAATGTCTGGAGGAAGCGGGCCAACCAAATCGACGCCTGACGTGGTCAAAATCTGGGTGACGACCACGATGCCGAGTTCCAACTCTCCCTTGGCGACGAGTTCCGAGACGATGTCCGCGTCCGGGACCCGGACTTTTGACATCAGCTCATCTTTCATCCCGAGCCGGTCGATCAACGCATCCACTCGATTGACTTTGATATAGCCAATCGATTTCGCATTGCGCAACGCGCGCTTGAATGCTTCGACGTTTCCAATATCAGGCTTGGGCGCTCCCAGGCGCACTTCCACTCCCATACCGGAGTGAAGAAGATTGACGCGGCTGTCGGCCACAATCTTTCCGTTCTTGATCAGTCCGTCGACGAGCGGCCCGCCCGTGATCAAAACGTCGAAAGGCTCGCCGTCGTTGATCCGCTTTACGAATGCCCCACCAATGCCCGTAATCACATTGAGCTTGTTGCCGGTCGCATGCTCGAATTGCGGGCCGATCTTTTCGAGGACGGTTGTGCCGGCCCTCGCAGTGAGAACTTTAATCTCGGCGGCGTTCGCGCCAAAGCCAGTCGCAATTAGCAATCCGAAGACAATGCTGGTCAGCTTGCCCAAGTTAATCTCGCTGTTTCATTGCCGCCCCGAGGCTTAGGTAGGGGTATCGTATTCTATCAAAAAAAGCCGAAATAAATTCAGAGCATCAGCGATCTTCCGGCTGGCTACTGATGGTACCACGCGGTGGTGGACACCAACGGCCTGCCGGTCCGTCTCGTTTTCACGCCCCGTGAGGCGTATGACAACCGGCGATGTTCGGTTCTCCTCAGCGCCTTGCCCCCCGAGCGATGTCGCTCGTGGATCGCGGATACGTCCACGCCCTAGGAATTGAAGTCGCGCGGCGTGAAGGTGAGATCGATCACCTTCCACTCGCCGTACTTCTCGGGCGGCAGCATGGTGTAGGGCTGGCAGGCCGACAGCGCTGCGACCGCGGCTTCCTTGAGGTCGATGGCTTTCAGGGAGGCGCTGCCCTCCTTTGCAATCGGCTCCGCCGCCAGCCTGCCCTCTGGCGTCATCAGGATCCGCATCTTGACGAACAGATCATCCGTCGGCGCGAGCGAGGCCGGCAACTTCGAACATTGCTTGATGCGGCCGCGGAACGCGCTGACCATGTCCGTGCCGACGTCGGCCTTGGTCGAGGCATCGCCGCCGTCGCCCTTTTTGTCGCCTGCATCGGCCGACAGGACCGACGGCGGCAGCGCCTCGGGAAGGCCGAGCATGACGTTGTATTTGACGGTCACATCCGGTTCAGGCGGCATGTACCCTGATGACGGTGATGGCGCTTGCGCCGGGAGCGGGCTCGGCTGCGGCGCGGGCGCGGCCTGGGTTTGCGGCGGAGACTGCGGCGACGGCGGCTCGGGCTTTGGCGCGACTGCCGCCTCCTTGCGACCCTGACGCGCCACCGGTCGTGGTGGCTCCTTCGCCGCCTGCGCGGCGGGGGCCGGCGCCGGCGTTTCCGCCGGCTTGGTCAGCGTGCGCAAATCGGGCGGCAGTTGTGGCGAAGGGGACGGCGCCGGCTCAGCCTGCTTCTCGATCTCGTCGGGGGTGACGATGTCGACATTGACCGTTTCGGTCGGCACGCTGCCGTACGGATGGGCCTCGGCATAGACGAACACCAGCGCCACGATCGACAGATGCGCGATCGCCGACGCCGCAATGTCCGGCCGCAAATATTGCCGAAGTCCCACCATGTTCGGTCAGTGTTGTGTAACGCCCCTGCCCTAACCTAGCACAAGCTAGCGAGCGCGCCTCAATCCCATTTCGGCGCAAAACCGTAATCGGTGAGCCGGCCCTTCGCGGTGGCGAGTTCGGCAATCGCGGTCGTGTCGTCGTCATCAAGCGCAAAGTCGAAAATATCGATGTTCTCCGACAGCCGTTCGATGCGGGAGGTGCGCGGGATCGCGCAAACGTTCTGCTGGACCAGCCAGCGCAGGCACACCTGCGCCGCGCTCTTGCCGTGGCGCTCGGCAATCCGCGCCAGCGTCGGATCGTTCTTGATCCGGCCCCTGGCGACCGGACTATAGGCGACCAGCGCCATCTGATGCTTCGCGCAGGCGTCCCTGACCTTCGCTTGGTCGAGATAGGGATGGTACTCGACCTGATCGCAGGCCAACGGCTCCGGAGAGGCGGCGACCGCCTCCTCGATCAGCGCCACCGTGAAATTCGAAACTCCGATGTGGCGGGCCAGGCCCGCCTGCTTGACGCGCGCCAGCGCGCCCAGCGTTTCCGTCAGCGGCACGTGCGGATTGGGCCAGTGCAGCAGCAACAGATCGACATAGGGCATGCGCAGCTTGACGAGACTCTCCTTGGTGGAACGCTCGAGCTCGTGGGGCGCGAAATGCGTGGTCCAAACCTTGGTGGTCACGAACAATTCGTCACGCTTGATGCCCGAGGCGCGAACGCCATCGCCGACCTCGCGTTCGTTCTCATAGATCTGCGCGGTGTCGAAATGGCGATAGCCGAGCTTCACCGCCTGCTCGACGATACGGGCGCAGGTCCGCCCGCGCAGCTCCCAGGTGCCAAGCCCGATAGAGGGAATTCTCGCGCCGTTGGCTTCGACGTATTGCATTCGCGGACGCTCCCGTACGTCCGCATTATGTCGCTGCGGTCAGGCCTTGGCGAGTGCGGCAAACACCATCTCGGGCGAATGCGCGATCACGTTGAGCAGCGCACGCGCCGGCCCGCGCGGCGCGCGCTTGCCTTGTTCCCAGTTCCGGATGGTTTCGACGGGAACGCCAAGCCGCGCGGCGAACTCCTGCTGCGTCAGCTGCGCGCGGCGGCGAAGATCGCGCACCTCGACCGGACCGGCCTCGCCCTCAGGCATTGCCGGCTGCAGCGGGAACTCCTGCCCGTCCCGCAATTCGACAATCCGTCCGTCCGCTTTCAGCCGCAAGCGCATGATGTCACCCCAAGTAGCGGCAACCATCATCGGCGAAGCCCGTTAAGGTCCGATTAACGATATAAGTGGTTGTTCGACTGAATCTATTTCAACCCGAACCACAGCGTGGCGATGCCGAGGAAGGAGAAGAAGCCGACCACATCGGTGACGGTCGTGACGAATGTTCCCGATGCGACCGCGGGATCCGCCCTCACCCGCTCCAGCACCATCGGGATCAGGATCCCGCCGAGCGCGCCGGCGAACAGATTGCAGATGATCGCAAGCCCGATCACGACCCCAAGCCCCGGAATCTTGAACCAGGCGACCGCCGCAACGCCGGTGATGACAGCGAACGCCAGACCGTTGACGAGGCCCACCAGCGCTTCGCGGATGACGACGCGCATCGCATTACTCGAACCGAGTTCGCGGGTCGCGAGCGCGCGCACCGCGACGGTCATGGTCTGGGTCGCGGCGTTGCCGCCCTGACTCGCCACGATCGGCGCCAGCACCGCGAGCGCCACCATCTTTTCCAGCTGTCCCTCGAACAGGCCGAGCACGGAGGACGCGAGGAAGGCGGTCGCGAGATTGACCAGTAGCCAGTTGAAGCGGGCCTTGGCGATGGTCCAGACATTGTCGGACAATTCTTCGTCGCTGGTGACGCCGCCGAGCGCCTTGAGGTCCTCGTCCGCCTCCTCCTCGATCACGTCGACGACGTCGTCGACCGTGATGACGCCCATGAGACGATCTTCGGCATCGACCACGGGGGCCGCGACCAGATTGTATTTGCCGAACAGCCGCGCCACCTCTTCGAGGTCGTCGGTCACCGCGACACGGCGGCGATCCTCGTCGATGAGATCGGCGAGCGGCACCGGCCTGCGAGAGCGCAAGAGCACGTCGAGCGGGATCGCGCCCTGCCAGCGCCTGACAGCGTCGACCGCGTAGATTTCATAGAACCGGTCGGGCAAGTCAGGCGTCTCGCGCATGTAGTCGATGGCCTGGCCGACGGTCCAGTCCGGCGGAACCGTGATGAATTCGGTCTGCATCCGCCGGCCGGCGGAATCTTCGGGATAGTCGAGGCTGCGCTCGAGCGCGTCGCGCTCCCGCGGCGGCAGCTTTTCGAGGATTTCCTCCTGGTCCTCTTCGTCGAGGCCTTCGAGCAGCTCGACCGCGTCGTCGGATTCGAGCTCGCGGACGCCTTCCGCGACCGTCTCCGGCTCGAGCTCTTCGAGGATTTCCTCGCGGACGGTGTCGTCAACCTCGTTCAGCGCCGAGAAGTCGAAATCGGTCCCGGTCAGTTCCACGAGGCTGACGCGGTCATCCGGCTCGAGCGCTCCGATCAGGTCGCCGAGATCGGCTTCATGCAGTTCGGCGACGACCTCGCGCAGGAACGTCGCATCATCGGCCTTGATGCAGCGCGTGATCTCTTCGATGAATTCGGGACGGATGTCGCCCTCCTCGTTGCGCATGGGAAGGCGCTCGAGGATGGAGGTATCGGCAGGCGGGGCAGTGTCCGTCTCATCGACCATGATGCCCTCGCCGTTTGACAGATGGGTTCAACTCGTCTGAGCTATGCCCGCACGCAATACCCAATGGGCAACGGCAAGCGCAATGCCAAATGTGCGCCAGCAGAGAATAGCTCGCCGAGGCGGCCTCATGTCGGCCGCGGTGCTTGCCGTGTCGGCTTGGGCCGCGGCCGCACAGGCCGCCGATTGCCCGCGCAAGGGAACGCTCGGCACCTCGCGCGTGATGACGGTCGATCCCGCGATCTGGCCGCAAATCGGCCGCAGGGATTTTGCGCAGACGTTGCCGCTTGGGGATCACGAGGTGGTGCTGACGTTCGACGACGGGCCGTGGCCGGCCACGACGCCGCGCGTGCTGCGGACGCTGGCCAGTGAGTGCGTGCGCGCGACGTTCTTCCTGATCGGCAAGCCGGCCTCGGAATTCCCATGGATCGTGCGGACCACCGCGGATGCGGGACACTCGATCGGCCATCACACCTGGATGCATTTCAGCCTGCGGCGAATGCCCCATGCGGACGCGGTGGCGGAAATCGACCACGGGATTTCGGCGGTCGAGATGGCGGAACACGGGATCGAGACCACGACTCCGTCGACGCCGTTCTTCCGCTTTCCCGGTTTCGAATCGACGCAAGCTACGCTCGATCTGCTGCAGTCGCGCGGCGTCAGCGTGTTCTCGACCGACCTCTTGGCCAACGACTGGGTCAGGATGACGCCGAGGCAGGAACTCCATCTGCTGGTCAAGCGGCTGAAACTCGTCAACCGCGGCATCATCCTGCTGCACGATCCGCAGGCCACCACGGCCGATATGTTGCCGGCGTTCCTGCATTACCTGAAGACGCACAACTATCGCGTGGTGCATCTGGTGCCGGCGCGCGCTGCGGGCGAGCCCGAAGCGAGCCACCATTAACCCTCATCAAATGGTGGTGTGGCGTTTCGGGGACAGTGGGCTCAAAACAGCTGTGAAAATCGCCAATCAGGGCCTGCGTTCACGGTGCGGCGTGCGATGATCGTCTAATTGTGAACCCTCCGGGCAGCGTCCGAGACTTATTTCGACACACTCGGGTTGGTACAGGGCGCAAGAGGGCGCGAGTTGGGAATGAAGACGGTGCGTCATGATCGGTAAGGTTGGCTCGCGGACACGATTATCGACGGTCCTGTGCCTCGGATTCTTCGCAAGCCTCACCGCGCAATCCGCGCTGGCCGCGGATTGCCCCGGCCATCCCGACGCGATCGGCACCGAGCGCACGCTCGTGGTCGATCCGCGCGCGCATCCGCGCATCGGCACCATGCAATATCCGGAAACCCTGCCGCTCAGGGATCATGAGGTGGTACTCACCTTCGACGACGGTCCGCTGCCGCGCAACAGCGACCAGGTGTTGCAGACGCTTGCCGACAATTGCGTGAAGGCGACCTTCTTTCTCGTCGGCGAGCAGGCCCGCGCCAATCCGGAAGGCGTCCGCAAGCTTGCGGCCGCCGGCCACACCATCGGCACGCACAGCCAGACCCATCCGCTGACCTTCCACAAGATGTCGGTCGAGGCCGCGCAGAAGCAGATCAATGACGGAATCGCTTCAGCCTCCGCAGCCCTGAGCGATCCGACCGTGATCGCGCCGTTCTTCCGGATTCCCGGCCTGCTGCGCGCCGAAGGCGTCGAGGAATATCTCGCCGGTCAAGGCATCCAGGTCTGGAGCACGGACTACCTTGCCGATGACTGGCACCGTATTTCATCGGCGCGGGTCTACGATCTCGCGATGAAGCGGCTGGAGGCACGCGGCAAGGGCATCCTGCTGCTGCACGACATCCAGGCCCGCACCGCTGCCGCCCTGCCGAAAATCCTGCATGAGATGAAGGCGCGCGGCTACAAGATCGTGCACGTCGTACCCGCGACCCTGCAGGACCCGGCGACGCCGACCGATCCGCAGGATTGGAAGTTCAATCCGCCGTCCGAATCGGTGCCGATCGCGCGTTGGCCGAAGGTTCCCGATTTCGTGTTTGCCGAGACCGACACGCTTGCGGCCCCCGCGCTGTCGGATTTCAACTCGCCAGACGGCAAGCTGTTGCTGTCGTCCGAGCCGCTCGCGCGCGCGAGAAATCGCGGCGCCGTGCCGCTGCCCGAGGCGCCGCCATGGCCGCGCGCGCCCGACATCACCGTCCAGACATCAGCCGAAGCCTTGCCGGTGCCGGCCGAAGCCCTGTTCGCGGTGCCCGAGGACGCCCACGCCGCGTTCCGCGTCAAGCCTCCGTCGCGCGCCGCCATCGCCGCGGCCGATGACGATGGCGACAGACCGAAGCGCGCTTCACGTGGCCGCGGCTCGCAAAAATACGCCGGACGCGGCCGGGCCCGCATCGCGCATGTCGCGCCGGCCCGTCGCGGAGCATCGCAAGCCGCGCCAAGTGCGAAGCCTGCCGCACACGCGGCTGCGGCGCCCAAGCGTACGGTTCGGGTCGCGGCGCTGAAGAAGCGGTAAGCGCGCCCTACTGCGTCGGTGGCTTCAGCGCGTCCGCGTTGTTCTTGAGAAATTCCGCCGGCACGTCGAACTTGCCTTCCTGCAGGTCGTAGCGCATGCGCCATCCGCGCACGGTGGAAAGCTGGTGGTGCTTTTTGGTGGGCTCGACCTCGCCCCAGAGCGAGATGACGATGTAGCGATTTTCAGGCCAATTCACACCGAGGTTGCGGTAGTTCTCCGGAGTCCCTTTCAGGAGACCCGCACCCATATGGAAGTCCGGCTTCATGATCTTGCGGGATTCCGGTTTGCTGTAGAAGAAGGCCCAGGCGAGATCGCCGATCGGTTTCTTGGTCGCGGACTCAAAGCCATCAGGTCCGAGCTTGTAGAGATAGGAGGTGAGCTCGCCCGAACCGGTTTTCTGCATGCGCACCACCCAGCGGCCGTCATTGGTGAAGCGGAAATCGGCGGGATAGTTCTCCTGCTCCGGCGCGAGAAAGGAGAAGCTGTCGGCGCGGCGCGCCCAGAACTGCCAGTTATAACTCTCGTCGGGCGCGGCCTTCTTGTATTGCTCAACGGTGGTCGCGCCGTCAGGCGATTTCTCGCTGTAGTCGGGTTCCATCGTGAACTCGACCGGCGGACCGGATGGCGCCGCCGCGGCGCCCGCCGCAGTTGCAAACAGCAGGAACAGGGCAAAGCAGGTGGTCTTCATGGCCGTCTCCAAAGGCAATCTGGCCGGCACCCACCACAGCCGGACCTGACATCACTGCATCTGTCTCGGGAGACCCTAGTCCAGTTCAAACGCCAAGCTGTAATCCTGCTTCAGCGACGCATCCTGGTCCGCTTTCCGCAGCACGCAATTGCCGACCACCAGCAGGTCCAGCTCATTGCCCATGAAGCACCGGAACGCGTCTTCGGGCGTGCAGACGATCGGCTCGCCGCGCACGTTGAAGCTGGTGTTGACCAGCACGGGACATCCGGTCAGCCGCTTGAACTCCGTCAGCAGGCGATGAAACAGCGGATTGGTCGCCTCGCTCACGGTCTGAATGCGGGCGGAGAAGTCGATATGCGTCACCGCCGGAATCTCCGAGCGCGAGACGTTGAGCTTGTCGATGCCGAACAGCAGTTGCTCGGCTGAGGTCATCTCCCGCCGCCGATCCTTGCGGACATCGGCGACGAGCAGCATATACGGGCTGTCGGAGTCCAGTTCGAACCACTCGGCGACGTCCTCGCGCAACACGGCCGGTGCGAACGGCCGGAAACTCTCGCGGTACTTGACCTTGAGATTGAGGTTCTTCTGCATGGTCGGCGAGCGGGGATCGCCGAGGATCGACCGCGCGCCGAGCGAGCGCGGGCCGAACTCCATCCGGCCCTGAAACCAACCGATCGCGAGTTGGTCGGCGAGCGCCTTTGCGGTGGCCTCGACCATCGCGCCTTCGCTCATCACCGTGAAGCGCGCGCCCGCGGCCGTCAGCCTCTGCTCGATATCGGCTTGCGCATATTGCGGACCGAGGAACGCACCGGACATGCCGTCATGGGCGGCCGGTTCGCGCGGTTGTCCCTTGAACTGGTGGTAGGCGGCCAGCGCCGCGCCGACCGCGCCACCGGCATCGCCCGCCGCCGGCTGGATCCAGACATTGTCGAACCTGCCGTCGCGCAGCACCTTGCCGTTGGCGACACAGTTCAGCGCAACGCCGCCGGCAAGACAGAGATTGCGCGCGCCGGTCTCTTTCGCGAGGCTGCGCGTCAGCCGCAGCACCGCCTCATCCAGCACCGCCTGGATCGAAGCCGCCATGTCCATGTGAAAGTCGGTGAGGAGCTTGTCGGGCGTGCGCACGGGCTCGCCGAACAATTTGGCGAACCGCTCGTTGGTCATGGTCAGCCCGGTGCAATAATCGAAATAGGACATGTCGAGCCGGAACGAGCCGTCCGGCTTGAGGTCGATCAAATTGTCCAGAATGAGTTGCGCGTATTTCGGCTCGCCATAGGGCGCGAGCCCCATCACCTTGTACTCGCCGGAATTGACCTTGAAGCCGGTGTAGTAGGTCAGCGCCGAATAGAGCAGTCCCAGCGAATGGGGAAAGTGGATCTCCTGGAAGATTTCGAGCTTGTTGCCGTCGCCGAGCGCGGCCGAGGTCGTCGCCCATTCGCCGACACCGTCCATGGTCAGCACCACCGCCTTCTCGAACGGCGATGGAAAGAACGCGGACGCCGCGTGGCTCAGATGATGTTCGGTGAACAGCAGCTTCTCGATCGGTAACTCATCGTCGAACGTCTTGAGCTGTTTGCGCAGCAGGCTCTTCTGGAACAGCTTCTCCTTCAGCCAGAGCGGGATCGCCATCTTGAACGAGGTAAAGCCGCGCGGCGCCATCGCGATGTAGGTTTCCAGCAGCCGTTCGAATTTCAGGAACGGCTTGTCGTAGAAGGCGACGTGATCGATCCCGGACAGTTTTGCGCCGACCGCGTCGAGGCAATAGCCGATTGCGTTGTGCGGGAACGACGCATCGTGCTTCTTGCGGGTGAAGCGCTCCTCCTGCGCGGCCGCGACGATGCGGCCGTCCTCGACCAGCGCGGCTGCGCTGTCGTGATAGAAGGCGGAGATGCCGAGAATGCGCATGGTTCAGAATAGCGTGTAGATGAACGGCGCCAGCGCGCTGCCCTTGGTCAGCACCACCAGACCGCCGAACACCACCATCATGATGAGGATCGGCAGCAGCCAGAACTTCTTGCGCACGCGCATAAAGCGCCAGAGCTCGGCGATGAAGTCGGTCATCAGAACTGGTCTTTCATGGTTTCCGGCTGCGGCCCGGGAGGCCGCGCGATCCAGTAACTGCTCGCGGCCGGTTCGCGCTTGAGCCGAAGCAGGTCCTTGCCGCGCAACCGCATCACGAGGCCGGTCGGCCAGATCGTGCCGAAGAACAACAAGCCCATCACGATCGGATTGACGATTTTATGCAGCAGGAGCCCAAACTTCATCCACACGATGTTCAGCGGACGAAGTGCCGAGGGCTTCAGCCATGCGGCGGCCAGGAAAGCGATCGCGACGGTCGCGGTCCATGGCCACAGGCGTCCATGGTGCCAGCCGTTCAGCACGCTGAGCAACGCCAGCGCGCCCGCCATGACAAGGCCGAAATTGCGGTCCGAACCGGGTGAAACCACCTCATCCCGGCTGAAATTCTCGTGGGTTGACTGCGCCATCACAACTGTCGACAAGAGCCCTTTATTCCCGCGTGCTTTATCAGGTGCAAACGGGTAGGTCGCGGGTTTTTTTGGGCCGATTCCGGTCCGAACGGCGCGGCTGCGAAGCGTTTTGGGACATGCGGGAAACGATATCAGACAAGCCGCCATCGGGTCGCAAAGGCGGCTTGCTCAGTCGCACCCTCACGCCAAGGCGTATCCTGATGAACGCGGCGATGATCGCCTACTGCGTGGCGCTGTTTCTGATCTTCGACTTTGCCTGGTCGAGTTTTACGCAGGGACAGGAGCAGGCGCGCGCCGCGCGCATCTTCGATCCCGTCTACGACCACGGCTTGTCAGCCAATTTCGACGGCTACGACGTCTGGGGCGAGGCGCGCTACCAGCTCATCACCGACAGCCTCGGCTTCAAGGATGCGTCAACGCGCGAAGTGCCGCTGAAATCGGCATCGCGGCGTATCCTGCTGATCGGCGATTCCTTCACGGAAGGTATAGGCCAGCCCTTCGAGAACACCTTCGCCGGCTTGCTCGCCGAGGAAGGCGCAAAGCGTACCAACAAGGTCGAATTCCTGAATGCCGGCGTCGCCTCCTATTCGCCCACGATCTACTACGCCAAGATCAAATACCTCCTCGACAAGGGCTTGCAGTTCGACGAGGTCGTGCTGCTGTCGGACAGCTCCGACGTCGAGGATGAGGCAAGCTCCTATTTTTGCATCGACGAGGA
The DNA here is from genome assembly GCA_963794775.1 of uncultured Alphaproteobacteria bacterium. GTDB lineage: Bacteria > Pseudomonadota > Alphaproteobacteria > Rhizobiales > Xanthobacteraceae > Bradyrhizobium. The sequence goes on from CAWCGA010000014.1 coordinate 205,997, forward strand.
TCCGAAATACCGGACCTATTGCAACACGCCGCCGGGTGAGGTGCCGCAGCCCGCAATCAAACGCGATTTCTTCATCGACCATTTCGCCATGACCAACCGCGTGCGGCTGATCGTGAAGCGCTGGTTCCAGACCAAACTCGGCAACAAGCGTCTCGCCATCAACGACGATCACAACCGGATCGGCTGGACATCAGCCAATCCCGATCCCGCGAAATATCGCCCGCTCGGCGTCGACGGTGGCATTGCGCGCTCGCTCGCCAACATGACCAAGCTCTCCGACCTCTTGGCGAGCCGCAACATCCCCCTCACCATCGTGGTCTACCCCTGGGCGCAGCAGATCGCGCAGAACGATCGCGACAGCAAGCAGATCAAGCTATGGCGCGAGTTCTGCCCCGGACACTGCAAGGCTTTCATCGATTTATTCCCGGCCGTCTTCGCCGCAGCTCATGCCGACAAGGACTGGTACGAGCATCTCTATATCGTCGGCGACGATCACTTTTCGGCGCAAGGCAATCGGATGATGTTCGAAGAGCTGAAGAAGCGGCTTCTTGATTAGCTGCTCGCCACGATCTTGGTGACGCAGAGCAGCACGACCGCGGCGAGGAAGAACAGGTCGATGTAGGATTTGACCTCGCCGTCGCGGCGCAGCAGCGTCACATCGGCAATGGTCTGCTTCTTCAGCGGCGGCTGTGCGCCCTGCTCCGCGAACAGCGCCACCACCCGCCTTCCCTCGACCTCGAGCTGCTCGATACGCTGGAAGAAGTAGAACGAGCGCAACGCGATCGCCGCGCGCATGCCGGCATAGATCAGGATCGAGATCGCGAGGACGGCGCGGTTGTTGTACTTCTCGATGTAGTTCAGGCTGAGATAGACGGTGGCGAGGAACGCGAAGTTGGTGACGAAGCGATAGATGAAGCCGAGGAGTTTCATAGGGTGCCCGTGATCGAAGCGTGGCCGGATTGTCATTCCAGGAAGTTGCGGCTTTTCGGGCGGATCGCCGAAGCGAGACCCTACACCTTCGATGTTACGGGAAGGCTACGGTCGCAACGCGCGGGTAGCGAATCGCCATCTGCATTTACGCAACCCATATCTGGTACTTCAAGGCGGAAGCGCACGGCCCCGCGGTGCTGTCCGCTCGCTTGCGTATCGCGGAGCGCCGATTGCGCATCCCGCCACCGCGGCTATATCTAGCGGGGTCGGAGATTCCCATGCGCCTTGCCGTTGCCGCGGTCCTGACAGCAGCCTGCACCTGCATTGCCTTGGCGCAGGGCAACCAGCTTGCCGTTCCTGTTGCCCCGGCCGAGATCACAACGACGATCCCGCCTTCGACGACGACGCCCGACGAGATCTCGCCGAAACCGGTCCCGCCGTCGAACGTGCCGCCCCGCGCGCGCTCCGCACCCATAGACCAGAGCAACGCCGACAACCGTTCGCAGGCGCAGTCGATCACCTCGCCATCGATCACCCGCCCCGACGTGCCCACAGCGAGCCCGCCGAACAAGCGCGCGCTCTGCTACGAGAAGCAGGTCTTCAATCCCAATAGCTACGAATACGAGTGGCAGCAGTTCTGCGACTAATCGTTAACGCGCGTTAACGATTGTGTCGCGTTGCACGGGTTTTGCGACTTCGCCGCAACACTCGAAGCGAGTCGTGCTGAAATGAATTTGTTATTTTCTTGCACCGGTTTCAACGACGTGGTCAGCAGAAGCATCCAGTAAGCGTTGCGATTTGAGTCCTATCGGCAAAAGCCGTCGGCTTGCCGCGCGATTTTGCGCGTCGACAGCCGCAACAGAACACTGACGAGGGCTCCCGATGCTGGCTTCGCGATTGATCTTGGCGGCTAGTCTTGTTCTCGCCGCAGGCACCATCCCCACACGCGCAATCGGAGCCGATGCGGGTCACGCTTGGGGCACGATCAGCAGTCCCGGAATTGTCCTTCTGAATTCCGCGCAGACGCATGAACAGGGCGCGCTGTCGGCGCAGCTCGAAGCCGCCGGCAAGCCTGCCGGCGGGTCGATCAATGGTGGCGGGTTTCCGGCCGTGACCTCCTGCGGCACCTGCACGACGATTACGATCCAGGGCAACAACAACTCGATCTCGGGCACGAGCATCACATCGACCAATTCGGGCACGGTGACGTCGAACGGACAGTTCAATGAGTGACGCGGTCCACGCCATGAACCGTCGCAAACCTTCCCGGAAGCCATCCCTGACCAAGCGAATGCCCACCCTGCTCTTGCTGGCGTTGGGGTTGGCTGGCTGCAGCGCACGCGGCTGGGATTCCTACAATCACGCCACGGTCGCCCTGCCGCCGCGCGCCAGCGGCCCGTCGGCGCAGATCCAGGACGCGCTGGCCTGCATCCGCGACTCCGGCGCGCTGCGCGGCACCAGGATCGCGGTCGCAATCCACGCCGACGGCACCGGCAAATACAATCACATTGCCGATGGCGCGACCGGCAACTACCTGCCGCAGGGCACGACAGCGGTTTACGCGTCGGAAGCCGTGCTGCTCGCAGGCGGCCGCGCCTATAATTACTACGAACTCAATACCGAGCGGGCGATGCGCGCTTTCGCGGGCGCCGAAGAGCAAAAAGTGCTGTCCGACAAACAGGACGCCACCTTGCCGAATTTCGTGCTGTCGACCTCGTTCACCGCGCTCGACTTCATCGGCGGACCTGACGTCGATATCCAGGCGGCCGGAGTCGGTCCGATCCTCTCGGGCCGAGGCGCATCGCTGGAAGCCGTGGCCGAGATCTACCAGCCCGGCAATCGCGCCATCCTGAAGATGAGTTCGATCAATCGCTACGTCGCTTTCCGCCAGGCCGGATTCACGATCGCCAAATGGGTCGGCAAGACCCTCGTCTCAGGCGGCGCGACCTATGCTGACCAGCAGCGCTTGCAGGAGGCGACCCGCGACGTGGTCGCCCTCTCCGTCGCCGACGTGTTGTCGCAATTCCGGCGCGTGCCGCCGGTCTGCCGCGCCCAGGTGATGGCGTTGCTCGGCGTCGAGCCAGCGCCGCCGCCGGTGGTGGTGCCGGCGCCGGAGCCTGTTGTCGCGGTGAAAGGTTAGGCCAAATCGCTCTTACGAGCGGAGCGCGGCCAATGCCTTGTCGATGCCGTTGACGGGGAATTTGAAGTTCACGTCGCGGCCGTCGCGGGCGTGGATGGTGATCATCATCTCGGACGCCGCCGTCATCTTCTTGACCAGCGCCTCGTCCAGCGCGCCGCCGGCTTCGCAGTTTTGCGGCACGCAGGCGGCGTAGGCGAACTTGCCGATCGCGGCATCGCCGATCTTGAGATCGACGCCCTTTTGCACCAGCACACCGGTCGGCGTCTGCATCGAGGCTTTCAGCCCGCCGTCCGCTGCGCGGCCGATTTCCCAGAAGATGAGGACCTGCTGGTTATTGTCGACCACACGAATGGCCGCTGCACAATTGCGCTTGTCGCCGGGCGCGCCGGTCTCCTGGCAGGTCAGCGTCCAGCGGCCGAGAATGGTGGTCTCGACGCGCTGGGGCGCGGCTTCGGTCTTGTTCTCGGCGAGTTGCTGGCGCTTGGCTTCGAGCTTCTCACGAGCCGCGGCCCTCGCCTTGGCCTGTTGCTGCTGTTGCCAGACCGGGCGGAAACCGTCGTCGGCCTGCTCGGCAGCCGGGGACTCCCTGCCGTCATCGACCTTCTGCGCGAATGCGCCCTGCGACGACAGGACGAATGCGATCGATGCGATGAGGCCGAGATAACGGAGCGCCATGATGGTCTTCCCTGCTTTTTGCTTGTTCGAAAAACTTGAAACGCATTTTAGCAAATCGCGGCCGCAACCGAGCACGCGCAAAAACTTAAATGGCCGGAAGCGTTAATGCGGGCGCCTGCGAGTTAAGGTTAAACGCGCGCACGCGAACAAAAAAATCCGGCGACGAGGTCTGCCTCGCCGCCGGATGCCGTGCCGCTGCGTATTATCTGACGTTGGCGATCGACTGCACGATCGAGGCGCCGGCGGATGCACCGACCGCGACCGCCGAGATCGAGTTGCCGATACCGCCGGCGATGCCGGCAGGTCCCATGCCGAACCCACCTGTTGAGACCAGCGTCGCGGTGATGTTGCCGCTGTTGTTGGCGTTGATCGATCCGGTGTTGATGGTATTGGCCGCAAGTGTATTGAGCGAGTTGATCGCCGCCGGCGGCGTGGTCGAGCCGATACTGGTGCTGACGGCCTGGTTGATACTCGCCATGCTCGAGGCGCCCGTTGCGGACGCACCGATGCTGTTGCCGATGCCGCCGCCAATGGAAAGCGGTTGGCCAAGCGCGCCGCTGAAATTCGCCTGCGCCGTCACCGGACCGCTGTTGCTCGAGTTCAACGAAGCGACCTTGACGCTGTTGGTGGACACCCCCAGCGGTGCCGCCGTCGACGGCTGGATCGCCACACTCAAGACCTGGGTCGTGATCGACGCCGCGGCGGAAGCGCCGGTCGCCTGCGCGGAGATCGAATTGCCGATGTTGCCGAGACTGCCTTGTGCGACGCCGAACCCCATGAAGGCCGAACCGGACGTCAAGGAGGCGACGACTTCGCCGGAATTGCGGGCTGTCACCGTGCCGGCGACAATGCTGTTTGCGGGCAGCGTCGTCATGTCGAAGGCGAACGGTGCACCGCCGTTGCTGACGGACTGGCTGATTCCGGCACCGGCAGAAGCGCCGACAGCGGAGGCGCCGATGAAGTTGGCGACGCCGTTGATGCCGATCACGGGCACGCCCGCAAAGGTCGCGGAAGCAAACACCGCGCCGGTCGGCGCGATGGGGGTTCCGCCCCCCTTGTTGACGGCGGTGATGTCGCCGGTCTTGACCTGGTTTTCGCTCAGCGGCGACACCACGGGACCGAGATTGGGGGCCGTCGACATATTGTAGAAGCGTGACGAGATGCTGGCCCCCGCCGACGCGCCGACCGCCTGAGCCGAGATGGAATTGCCGATGCCGGCCGGCGGGTTCGCCTGGAACATGGTGTTACCGATAAGGACCTGACCGTTCATGGTCACGCTGGAGAAGACATTGCCGGTGTTTCTGGCGGTAATGTCTCCCGTCGTGACAGAATTGGACGGAAGCGCATTCAGCGATGCGAACAGGACGCCGCCCAAACCGTCGTAAGAGACCGACTGCGTGATGTTGGCCGAGGCGGAAGCTCCCGCCGCGGAGGCGCCGATGAAATTGCTGACGCCCGTCGTGATGATGTTTGAGGTAGTGCCGTTCGGAACCGACGGGGGCGCGAAAATTGCCGCCACGCTGCCGGCATTGCGCGCGAACAGGTCGGTGACCGTACCTCCCGTAGTCTTCACGCTGTTGGTCGCGATCGGCTGGGTCGAGGTCGCCCCTACGTTGGTATTCTCGAAACGCGAGGAGATCGACGCGCTCACGACGGCACCGGCCGCCTGCGCCGAGATCGAGTTGCCAATCCCGTTCGAAATCAACGCAGAAGTACCGATTTGAAATCCAGCCGATTGCGTGAAGTTTGCGATCACGGTGCTGGTCTTTCCGGTGACCGCTTCGAGCGCATGACCGGAGCCGTTGTCCTTGACGATCACGGAATTGGATCCGAGCGAGGTCGTGTCGCTGGGAGCGCCGGCAGCCAGGCCCGACGGGCCGAGAACGGACTGGCTAATGGTCGCGCCAGTCGAGGCGCCGATGGCCGATGCGCCGATCATATTGCCGACGCCATTTGCGACCTGAGCGGGATTATCCTGGCCGAAATTGGCTTGGACAGTGGCGCCGTTGCCGTTCCTGGCAAACGCGCCGCCAAGCAGCTTGGCGGTGTTGTTGTCGGGAACCGCACCGAACACGAAGCTGGTGAGCTGCGACTGCGAAATGCTGATTCCGCTGGACGCGCCGACCGCGGTCGCGCCGATCATGTTGCCCATTCCGGAGGAAATCAGCGGCGTTGTGCCGATGGTGAACGCGGCGATACTCGCATTGGCGGTGACGTCGCCGCGATTGATCGCCGACATCGATCCCGTGGTCAGGTTGTTGGCGGCGCCGAAGCCGGCTCCGATTCCGCCGCCCACCTGCGAATCCGCATTGGCGAGGCGTTGAACGATCGATCCGGTGGCGCTGGCGCCCGATGCCGCCGCCACGATTGCGTTGCCGATGCCATAGCTGATGATCGAGTCGGCGATCGGGGGTCCGAGCGGCCCGTTGCCGAGCGTTGCCGTCACCGTGCCGTTCTTGCCGTTGAATGCCGTGATCGAGCCCGTGGTGACCGTATTCGCATAGAGCGCGCTTGGCACGAAGGTCAGTCCATTGCCGAGCTGGCTGAAGTCCACGGACTGCGCGATGTTCGCACTCGCCGAAGCTCCGGTGGCAATCGCGCCGATGCTGTTGCCGATGCCGTTGGAAATCGTCGCCGTCGGGAAGCTCCCGGTGCTGAAGCCACTGAACAGCGCGCCCACCGCGTCGCGGTTGGTCGCACTGATGTCGCCGGTCTTGACGGTGTTGCTTGCCACCACCGGATGCGGACCGATGACCACGCCGACCGTATTGCCGGTATCCAGCATGCGCGAGTTGACGGCGGCACCTGCCGATGCACCGCTTGCTTGCGCGACGATCGCGTTGCCCATTCCATCGGCGATGGTCGCCGAGGCGCCGGGGTTGAGGCTCGCGGCGATCAGACCTTGCTTGTTGATGGCGGTGATGTCGCCGGTCTTGATCTGGTTCGATGCCAGCGATGTCAGGTCGATGGTACCGTTGCTGTCGAAGCTTTGCACGATGCCGGCAGTTGCGGCTGCGCCGCTCGCATTGGCGCTGATGCTGTTGTTGATTCCGCCTCCGGCGAACGCCGGCGGATTGGTGTTGCTCACCGTCGATCCGATGATCGAGAAGCCGAAAACGGTCACGGCTGCCGTCGTGTTGCTCACCTGAACGCCGGGCGGCGTCACGATCGTCGGCGCCTGGTTGTTGGTTGCCGTAATGTCGCCTACGGTGACGGAATTGCCGGGTTGCGTGTTGGCGCCGAGCTGGAGCGTGCTCTGCGAAATGCTCTGGCTGATGTTGGCGACGCCAAGCGCACCGGTTGCGGAAGCGCCGATCGTGTTGCCGATTCCTGCGGACAGGACGTTATTGTTGATACCGAACCCGCCGGAAATCTGCTGGATCCCGCTGAGCGAAGCCGACGCCGTCACGTCGCCCGTATTGGTCGAGTTCAGCAACGTCGAATTGACCTGGTTGTTGAAGATCGGCGCCTGCGCTGCGGCGGGGCTGACCAGCGCGGTCGTGGTCAGAAGAAGCGCACTCAAAACAATCCGGCTGCTCGCTTGCGAGTTCATATTTCCATTCCTGTTTCACGCACCCGCCGCATGCTTTTGATTTTTGGAACTTTGCGGCGCTTGCACCCAATCCAAGCGAAAAAGTTAAGTCAATCTTCACCATCCAAAACGCCGCGTTAATCGCCTGTTATGGTTAAGCTTTCAGCGTTTTTCGCAAGTCGCTGCGTTAAGGTTTAAAGAAGCTTGAAGTTGCCCGCGCATATGGTTGCGACGCATGTTGCTGTTATCGACGACATGCTGGAGTGTTCATCGTGGGCAGACTCGTTCTTGTGTTCATCGCCGCCTTCGCGCTCGCGAGCCCTGCCCTCGCCCAGGATTCCATCACCGGCAACGGCCCTTCGATGTCGTCGATCAACAGCGGCACCGTCACCTCGAACGGCGTCTTCAACCACACGCCGATCAGCGGCGGCGCCGGCAACACCGTCACCTCATCGGCGACCGGCGCTCTGGTCAATGTGCAGATCCTCAAGCAAGGCGTCGACGGACCGAGCGACACCATCGGCGTCAGCTCGATTAACGCGCAGAACAAGTCGAGCGGCACCATCACCGCCAACGGCGTGTTCAACGGCAGCAATCTTTCGAGCAGCAACAGCGGCGGTAACGGCATGGGCGTCTCAGCTGCCGGCACCTCGGTCAACATCTCGATCATCCATCGCTGAGCAGTCGATCGGCTCGCTTGCCTGCAGCACCACACTTTCGGTGAGGCGCGCTTGCGGCTAACATTGCCGCCGATTGAAACGTCGGGACGGATGACCATGAAGCGGCGCGATTTTCTCAAAACTGCCGGCGGCGCAGCCGCATTGCCTCTCCTGCCAAATCTCGCGCAGGCGGAGACCTATCCGAGCAGGCCGGTGCGCATCATCGCGGGCTTTGCGGCCGGCGGCGGGGTCGACATCACGGCGCGGCTGATCGGACAATGGCTCGGCGAGCGGCTGGGGCAGCCCTTCGTGACCGAGAACCGCACCGGCGCCGACGGCAACATCGCAACCGAGGCGGTGGTGAACGCCGCGCCCGACGGCTACACGCTGCTGCTTGCGACCTTGCCCAATGCGGTCAACGCCTCGCTCTACCCGCATCTGAAATTCGATTTTCTCCGCGACATGGCGCCGGTCGCCGGCGTGATCCGGGTGCCGCTGGTGGTGCTGGTCAACCCATCGGTGCCGGCGAGCAGCATTGCCGAGCTGATCGCCTATGCCAAAGCCAATCCCAGCAAGCTCAACCTGGCCTCGGCCGGAACCGGCAGCGCGCCGCACATGGCGGCCGAGCTGTTCAATTACATGGCCGGCGTCAGCATGCTGCACGTGCCCTATCGCGGTCAGGGCCCGGCGCTGTCGGATTTGATCGGCGGCCAGGTGCAAATCCTGTTTGCCGCAGCACCTGGCACCGTCGATTACATCAGGTCGGGCAAGCTGCGCGCGCTGGCGGTCACATCGGCGACGTCAGCCGAGGTGCTGAAGGACCTCCCGACGATCGGTAGTTCGGTTCCCGGTTATGATTCGAGCCAATGGTACGGAATTGCCGTGCCCAAAAATACGCCGGCCGACATCGTCGGGCGGCTGAACACCGAGATCAACGCCGCCTTCGCCGACACGACGATGAGACAGCGCTTTGCCGCGATTTCGGGCGAGCCGATCGGCGGCACGCCGGAACAATTCGGCAAACTGATTGCCGACGAGACCCGGAAGTGGGCAGAGGTCGTGAAGTTCGCCGGCATCAAGATCGACTGAAAAAAGGCTCAATGGCGCATATGATCGGATAGCGTTAGAGTTACGCCGGCGAGATTGTGGGGTGAGCCGATGCCGCGAAAAGGAGTCACCGGTCACGACGAATGGGTGGTCGTCGAAGCCCTGGCAACAGCCTATGTCGCCCTCGCGCAGCTTCCCGAAAAGCACCAGCCGCGGGCGCATATGGACGACCTCAAGAAGCTGCTCGGCAACGGCCGTCAGCCCGACGCCGTCAACCTTCACTTGGCGCAAGCCAAGTGCCGGCTGTTTCCGGAGCGGGACTCGCTCGAGATCTACCAAGAATACGGCGTTGCCGGCGACTACGGCCATTAACGTTGACTGACTGCATTAAGGTTGAGCCGCGTTTGCGGTTGTGTTTTCGCAACCAGGTTCCATTGTTCCCGCCCTAATACGAGGCGCGGCAATGGTCACGGTTTTGGAAGAGCAGACTGTCGACTATGAACTGACGGCCCGGGTCGCGACCGAGGCCTTCGCGGCGGAGAACGTCCACTTCTCGCCCGACCGGATCAAATGGCTTTATGAGAAGAGTTTCGGCCGCGGCACCACGGTGCTCGCAGCGATCGATGACGGCCGCAAGGTCGGACAGATCGCGATGGTCGGACAGACCGTCTGTGTCAACGGCGAGCTTCAGCCCGCAATTCAGCTCGTGGATCTCTTCATCCTGCAGACGTATCGGTCGGCGCAGCTCGTGCGCAAGCTCTACAAGGAGGTCGAACAGATCTGCGCGGCGCGCGGCATCCGCTATCTCCTGGCATTGCCGAACGACAAGTCGGTGCTGCTCAACGCGCGCTTCCTCAAACTCGCGCCTGTCTTGTCGATGCCGATCCGCGCCGGCCTGTCGCTATTCTCACCGACAGTGAAGTTGACCCACTCCGGCCTGCTGAAATCGATGACGCGGCAAGAGGCGACGAGCCTGTTGTCCGCCTTCGCCTGCCCTGCAACCGAAAACGGCTTGCGCTGGGATGCCGCTTCGCTGCTCGACCGCCTCGACGATCCCACGCGCGACTACGCCGTGCACGCCACCGACAAGCTGCTGCTGATCTCCGCGGTCCGAAAGACCGCCGGCCTGCCCTATGTTGCGCTCTGCGCCTTCTTTGCAAAGCCGCAGGTCGAGGTGACCGTCACCGACGTGCCCGAGTTGATCCGTGCGGCCTGCCGCTTCTGGAAGAAGCCGCTGTTCGTCTATGCCGGCACCAACAGCCGGCTGCCGATACTCCCGGGGATCGCCCTCCCCGCAAGACTGCGGCGGCCGATCCTGGTTCAGCTGCGCGACACCTCGAGCGACGCACCCGACGTGCGCTTCGACCGGTTCCAGCTGATCAATTCCGATTTTGCGTGAGCACGCGTCAGAGATCGAGGGACGAGGCTCCTCAGTGAACTAGAGACCGAGAATCCCGAGAATGATCGGAAAGAGAAAATAGGCCACGACGCCGAGCAGCAATCCGACAATAATTTTCACGTGGCGTGACTGGATGTTCTGGTCGAGCCAGCCGCAAACCTTCAGCGCCACCCCTTTGAGCAGGTCGCCAACCAGGACTCTGAGCAGGTCGAACAGCAATTCTCCCAACAGCTTCGCCATGAGGGATTAGTTGCACCTGTTTCCGCTCGGGTTCATTGGCCTGCGGCCATGGAATACGGCGCAAGAGACGCAACAGGACTTCCCGCGTTATAGGGTTCGCGCATGATCCGGAAAAGTGTGCAGCGGTTTTCCGAAAAGATCATGCGCAAAACAAGAATCTAAAGCGCGATGATGATTCATCCTGATCTCATCGCGCTTTAGAGCGCGGGAGGAATGATGCGGGTCGTGGTTTGCGGGGGCGGCGTGATCGGGGCCTGTACGGCGCTGCATCTCGGCCGCCGAGGTGTCGAAGTCATCGTTGTGGAGCGGGCCGAAGTGGCCGCAGCTGCCTCCGGCAAGGCCGGAGGTTTTCTGGCTCGCGACTGGTGCGCCGGAACTCCGCTCGATGCGCTGGCACGGCGCAGTTTTGATCTGCATGCCGCTCTGGTGGACGAGTTCGCCGGCGATTGGGCGTACCAGCGCATGAGCGCATATGCCGGCAGCGTCGCCTCAGTTCGTGCCGCCGGTCGCGCCGGCCGGCCGAGCCCTGGATGGCTCACAGACGCGGTTGATATCAATGGGCGGCTCGGCACGCCGGATACTCTGGCGATCGTTCACCCGCGCAAGTTCACGTCAGCGATCATGAGCGCCGCGCAAGGAGGTGGCGCCGAGGTCCTGACAGGACGAGTCACCGGGATAACCCGGAGCCCGGATGGGTCAGCGGCGACAGGCGCCGAAGTCGATGGCCATCTTGTCGAGGCGGATGCCGTCGTGGTCGCGATGGGGCCCTGGTCCGTCCTCGCCGCGGGTTGGATGGAGTTGCCGGCCGTCTACGGCCAACAAAGCCCGAGCATTGTCTACGACACCGGCATGGACGTTCCGCCGGAAGCCCTGTTCCTCGACTATCACGACGAGGATGGGTCGGTGGTCACCGTCGAAGTCTTTCCGCGGGCGGACGGGAGCACCCACGTCACCGCTTTCTCGGCTGTCGCGCCCCTACCGATCGACCCGGCCCAAGTCACGCCAGACCCTGACGCTATCGATCGCCTCCAGGTGCTCTGCGAGCGGCTATCGCCAGCTTTCCGCGCCGAGCGGATCGTTGCGCGCCAGGCTTGTTTCCGTCCCGTGACGGAGGACGGACTACCTCTCATCGGCAAAGTGCCAAGCCTCGATCGCGCTTACGTCGCCACCGGGCACAATGTCTGGGGTATCCTCAACGCGCCGGCAACCGGCGAAGCCTTGGCCGAGTTGATCGCGGGCGGCGCGGCCCGCGAGACTGACCTCGGACCCTTCGATCCGGCCCGCCTGCGGCCCCTTGATCCATCGCTGCTGCGGACCCGTTGAGACGCGGGGCTTTGACTATCCGCCGCCCTCCTCGGAGGCGCTCCGTCCATTCCAGGTGTATCCGCCCGCAGACACGGTGCTCTCGGGATAGCCGTAACTCGGATGCAAGACAGGCGATCGGACCTGCGCACGCGAGTCATAGGTCCTGACGTCAGGCTTGTGACGAACCGTGCCCGCGAATGCCATGGTACTGGCGAGTGCGAATACGGAAGCAAACGCTATTGTCGTGAGCCTCCTGCCTTTCATCGCTCGGTCCCTGCTTCTGGCGTTGCGTACCAGTTAGCTAGGACCAGCGAGATCAAGCGCGAGGCAGGATCGCGCGGCTGTTATCAGAGTTGATTTTATAGAGGTGGTGCGCTCGGAGGGACTCGAACCCCCACGGTGTTACCCACTGCCACCTCAAGGCAGCGCGTCTACCAATTCCGCCACGAGCGCAAAGTATCACCGGCAAGCCGGATCGGGCCGGATCAACGGCGCCGATGTAACAAATCGACCATGGGCGGACAAGGCCCGCGCGCCCCTCAAATCCCCGGTTTTGCGGTTGATTTTGTTTCCATTTCGGGGTCTGCGCCTGAAATCCGATTTCCCGAGCAATCTCAAGCTGTTTTGACCTGTCCAGCCCTTCCGAAAAAAATAAATCGCTTGGGGCGTCGGGCAAAACACCAGCAGGTTTCCGCGCATCCTGTCCCTACAGGAGGGGCGTATCATGATCGCCACGAACGCGGGACGGGATGCGGTGGCCGCTGGTCCTCTCGCAAGGCGTGCGAGGAACGAGCGGACGGTCAAGCCGTATGGTCCTGTCCTCCCGACGCTGGGGACAAGTTTGCGAGCGATCTCGCAGGCGACGGGGGCTATCAAGCCCGGTACCCCGGGGAGATCACGGAGCAGCCGTTCCACCATCGCGCAGGGAATGCCGGATGTTCGGTGAACCTGTGGTGACTATGCTCGTGTGCTTCCTGTTGTCTTGCACGCGAGGCTGCGGGTGCATCGCGCGCCCGGCATTCCCTGTGCCCTCCGCTTTGTCAGAGGGACAAGGTTTTTCGCAAAGCTCGGGCGAGACGAAGTCGCGAGAATGCGGAGGCGTGTCCTACCGCGCGCCGGGCAATTTCGGCAGCATCTGCTTGACCTCGACCGCAATGCGGTTGCGGTCGACCAGCACCACCCCGCTGGCGATCGGCAGGTTGTTGGCGAGCACCTTGACCTCGTCGGCCTCGGTGGCGTCCAATTCGATGATGGCGCCGCGGGACAGCCGCAGCACCTGATGGATGGGCATCGTGGTGGTGCCCAGCACCACCATGAGATCGACGGCAACTTTATCGAGCGTTGGCACTTCAGGAACCGCCGAACTGGACTTAAAAACCACCTGTGAGATCACCACGTTATGGTTATCCAATGGTTAACTTCCGGCAAAACCTCGATCTGACGACCTTCCGCGCGCCGGCGGCCAGTCCGGTCGAATGGCGCATTTCGGACCAGCCGGTCGACTATGCCCAGGCGGTCGCCGCCATGGAGGCGCGGGCGGCCGCGATCTCCGCTGGGGAGGCGAGCGAACTGGTCTGGCTGCTGGAACACCCCCCGCTCTACACTTCGGGCACCTCAGGCAAGGAAAGCGACCTGCTCGACCCCCGCTTCCCCCTGTTCACCAGCGGCCGTGGCGGCCAGCTCACCTATCATGGCCCCGGTCAGCGCGTGGCCTATGTGATGCTGGATCTGAAGCAGCGGCAGCCCGACGTCCGCGCCTTTGTGGCGGCGCTGGAGGAATGGATCATCCGGACGCTTGCCGCGTTCAATGTCCGTGGCGAGCGGCGGGAGGACCGTGTCGGCGTCTGGGTCGGACGTCCTGACAAGGGTGCAGACCACGAGGACAAGATCGCGGCCATCGGCGTGCGGCTGAAGCGCTGGGTGTCATTGCACGGCATATCAATCAATGTGGAGCCGGACCTGTCGCATTTCTCGGCAATCGTGCCATGCGGGGTCGCCGATATCAGGTACGGCGTCACCAGCCTGGTCGACCTCGGGCACCTCGTTGGCGTGAGCGATGTCGATGTCGCGTTGCGAGGCGCGTTTGAGGAGATTTTCGGCCCCGCCACAGCCAACCAGGAGGCCGTGGCCTGAGGTCGGCTCGTACAGAGCCAAAAGAATGATGGAACCAATTGCAGTCCGTAGCGTTTTCAGGTTCGTGGCGGGGTCTATTTAATGGTGCAGCAAAACCGGCAGCAGCGGGATCTGTTCGAGAGCGAACGGAGTTTCCGGCTCCTTGTCGAAGGCGTCGCCGACTATGCGCTGTACATGCTCGATCCCACGGGAATCGTGAGCAGCTGGAACATCGGGGCCCAGCGCATCAAGGGTTACGCGCCGGAAGAAATTCTCGGCCAGCATTTCTCCCGCTTCTACACCGAGACCGACCGCGCCAATGGCAAGCCGGCGCGCGCGCTGGGGATCGCCCGTCAAACCGGGCGCTATGAGGAAGACGGCTGGCGCGTCCGCAAGGACGGTACGTTCTTCTGGGCCAGCGTCGTCATCGATCCGATCTACGAAGACGAGCACCTGATCGGCTTTGCCAAAATCACGCGCGACATGAGCGAACGCCGCGAAGCCCAGCTCAAAATGGAGCAGATGCAGAAACAGCTCGCGGAGTCCCAGAAGCTCGACGCGCTCGGCCAGCTCACCGGCGGCGTGGCGCATGACTTCAACAATCTCTTGATGGTGATCAGCGGCAGCCTGCACATGCTGCGGAAGACCGCGGCCGACGATCCGAAGGTGCAGCGGGCGCTGGCGGCGATCGATGCCGCGACCAAACGCGGCGCGGCGCTGACCAGCCAACTCCTCACCTTCGCCCGCAGGCAAAGCGTCAACCCGCAGGCGGTCGCCGTCGCCGAACGGATCGACGCCGTCCGCGACGTGCTCGACACCGGCGCCGGCAGCTCGGTGAGGCTCGCCTATGATTATGGTCCGGATCTCTGGCCGGTGACGGTCGACGTGTCCGAGTTCGAGACGGCGCTGGTCAATCTCGTGATCAATGCGCGCGACGCGATGCAATCGGGTGGCACCATCACCGTCGCGGCGCGCAATTGCACCGGCACCCAACCCAGCGGCCATGATCAGGCGGGCGACTTCGTCGCGATCAGCGTCGCCGATGCCGGTGTCGGCATCGCGCCCGACGTGCTCGCCAAGATCTTCGACCCGTTCTTCACCACAAAACCGGTCGGCAAGGGCACTGGCCTGGGGCTCTCGCAGGTGCACGGCTTCGCGCATCAGGCCGGCGGCTCGGTGAAAGTCGAGAGCGAGCTCGGCAAGGGCACCAAGGTGACGATCCTGCTGCCGCGCGAACGAGGCGGCCCGCTTGCCGACGTGCACTCCGTCTCGGAAACGGCCGGCAGCGGCACCGTGCTGCTGGTCGAGGACAATCCCGACGTCGCCTCGGTCAGTTCGAGTCTTCTGGAGCAACTCGGCTATACCGTGCGGCGTGTCGCCGACGCGGAAGCAGCACTGCGCGAGATCGAGCGCAACAATGTCGATCTGGTATTCTCCGACATCGTGATGCCCGGAAAGTTCGACGGCCTCAGTCTCGCCCGCCGCTTGCGCGAGATTCGCCCCGACCTGCCGATCCTGCTTGCGACCGGCTACAGCGACGCGGCCGCCGATGTGCGCGGCGACTTTCCGATCCTGCGCAAGCCGTATGAAATTCACCAGTTGAGCCAGGCGATCGCCAAGCTGCCGCGGTAACAACTGATGGGTCGGATTCGCTACAGGATCGCCTCGAAGGCGCTACGCAGATTTTCATGGCGAAACACAAATCCGTTGCTGAGCGCCTTGTTCGGGACCACGCGTTGTCCGCCCAGCAGGAGTTCGGCTGCGAAGTCGCCGCCGAGGCGGCGCAACAGCGCATCGGGAATGCGGAAGAACGCAGGGCGATGCAGCCGCCTCGCCAGCTCCTCCGTGAACTTGCTGTTGGTGACCGGGAGCGGCGCGGTCGCGTTGACCGGTCCCGCGATGGTGGGGCTCGCGATGACGTGCGCAACGAGGCGTATGAGATCGTCGCGCTCGATCCAGGACATCCATTGCCGGCCGTTGCCGATCGGACCGCCGAGGCCGAATTCGAACGGCGTCAGCATCCGCGTGATGAAGCCGCCATCGATCCCCAGCACCAGGCCGGTGCGCAGCAGGACCACCCTCACCCCATGCGCTTCGGCGGCGTGCGCCGCGTTCTCCCAGGCCTCGCAGAGCTCGTGACTGAAGCAGGCGTGGGATTTCGCGGATTCGGTCAGCGGCTGATCCTGCCAGAGACCATACCAGCCGATCGCCGAGCCGCTGACGAGCACCGCGGGCTTGCGATCCAGCCGCGCAATCAGGCCGACGATGTCGTCGGTCATACCCAAGCGGGAGTCGATGATCTTGCGGCGCTTGGCCTCGGTCCACAGTCCGTTGCCGATCGGCTCGCCCGCGAGATTGACGATCGCATCGATCCTGACGTCATCGGGCAATTGATCCAGGCTCGTGATCACCGTCAGCGGCGGCTGCAGGCCCGCGGCTTTCGCGGGATCGCGCACCAGCGCGATGACCTGATGCCCGGCACCGGCGAGAGCCGCAACGAGCCGGCTTCCGATGAACCCGGTGGCGCCGGTGACAAGCACGGTCTGCCGGGCTTGCAGCTTCGCGACCAGCTCCGCCGCTGGAGCGCAGTGCAGGCTTGCCAATCGTCTGGATGCCGCAAGATCACGCAGGCCGAAAATCGCGACGCCGATCGCAGCCACCGTGGCGAAGGCGCTGAGCAAGCCGTAGTCGATGAAGCTTGCTCCACTCGTCCGCGCCGCCCATGCAAGCAGCACCGGCAGCAACAGCGCAAGAATGGCGCCGTAATTGAGCGCGAGCAGCGTATGGTTGATGCGCTCGCTGGCGGGCAATTTTCGGCTGACATCCTCCTCGACGAAATCCATCAGGGTGATGACGATTTCAACGACAAGCACCGCGATCACGATCATCGCCAGGACGCCGTGGACCTCCAACCAACCAAGCATGAGAAACAGCACGGCATAAAGCAGATTGCGGATGCCGTGCAGTTGCAATTCATGGCGCTGCGAGGGCCGCCAGGCCAGCCGTTCCGTCAGTTCGTGATGATAGAGCGTGTCGAATGCGCCCATCGCGACTTGAATGACGATCAGCGTCCAGAGCAGCGGCGTCATGACACGGCCTCGCGAAAGATGGCAGATTGCCAGATAAGTTCCCCATGACGCGGATGCACCACTGCCAGCGTGAAGCGAAATTCGCCGTCGCCGAGATCGGCGTGAGTGACCGTCAATTCGCCCGGCGTCAGCCATTCGGGCAGCGGCAGCCGGAATTGACCGACGCCCAGGAAATAACCCGTGCTCCGGAACACCAGCGCTTCGCATTCGACCGAGAGGCGGAGCGCCATGCTGATGCCGAAGCCGACATATTCCTCGAGCCCAGTCGGGCCGGCGAAACGCTTGGCGGAATGAATGACCTGCGGAAAGCCTTTGCTGCGCGCGCAAATCCGCGTCCAGACCTGCCCGCCGCTCGTGGCGTCCTCGGTCACGGTGACGACGAGCGGAACGCCGGTCTCGCTTGCCGTCGGAAGCGGGCCACCGATGAGGCGAGCCAATTGCGCGAACCACCAGCCGATCCCCGAGTGGAAGCTATCGTCGACTTCGCCGACATAGACGATGGTCCTGCCGCCGGCCAATCGCTTCGAGAAGCGCCGCCAGACGGCAAGCGGCAGGCGTCCCCACTCCTCGTCCGGCAGCAATGCGTGAAAGCGGTTGTCGTCGAGCAGGATGCGGGCGGGCGTATCGGGGTTTTGCAACACTCTGTGGGACGCCATCGCACACTCCTCGATCTGCTATTTCGCCCTTCCAGCGGGCAGGAAGCTGACGATCTTTTCTCCAAGCTTGATCAGGGCGACCAGCCGCGGACGCGGCACGCCCAGCATCTGCGCGTACCAGCGATCGCAAAGCTCGGTGAAAGCCAGCATCTCCTTGAGCCGCTTCCCCGCCACCGCACTGATCGCTGGATCGTCGGCGGCATCGGACACGCAGGCGCGAAGCGCCGTCAGCGCGGGATCGAATTCGCGTTCCTTGCGCCCGGCGGCGATCCGCGCCGCCACCTCCCAGATATCGGTCTCGGCCTCGAAATGGTCGCGGCGGTCGCCGAGGATCGGCACCCGGCGGATCAGGTTCCAGGCCAGCAATTCCTTGATCGAATTGGAGACGTTGGAGCGGGCCATGCCGAGGGTGTCGGCGATGTCCTCCGCCGTCATCGGCGCTTCCGCGAGGTAAAGCAGCCCGTGGATCTGGCTGACCGAGCGGTTGACGCCCCACCCGTCGCCCATATCGCCCCAATGCAGGATGAAGCGCTGGACCGCGGGAGAAAGTTTCTTTTTGTCCGTTATTTCTGTCATGACAGAAATTTCAGATAAAACGGCACGGATGTCAAGGACCTTATGGCAGAACGGGCCTCGTCATGATTTATGATGAATTTTGCGACCAGCGCCAGCGGCGCACTACACGGTCGGCAATACCGAGAATCCCTCGCCTGCCGCGCGCATCTTCAGAAGCTCCGGCCCGGTCGGCTGGTTCAGAACAGCCTCGACGCGCGACGATGGCGGGCCGTGGCGACAATGCGCGATCATTTCGGCAACGACGGACGCAGGCCCTGAGAATACCGCCTCGACACTGCCGTCGCGCCGATTGCGCACCCAACCCTCCAGCCGGCTCGCCCGCGCCCGGTCCTCGACGAAGGCGCGATAGCCGACGCCCTGTACCTGGCCGCGGATGGTCACATGCAGGGTCGCGTTGCTCACGTCTTCAATCCAAGAAACTCGCCCGTGCGCTTCTTCGTCTCGGCATCGCGGGTGACGCGGGCCGTGAGCTCGGAGGACGCGAGCCCTTTCAGGTTTTTCGGCAGCGTCCCCTCGCGGAGCGCTTTCAATGTCTCATAGACGGCCTGGGTCGCAGCCGCGATCGGCGCGTGACCCTGCAGCGCGATCCGCACGCGCCGTTGCCCGAGATAGTCGAGATCGCTCATGTCCTCCGGCGCACCGCCGAGCACGAGCGGCAGCCGCGTGGCTTCTGCGATCGCATCGAGCTCGGCGCGGTTCCTGATGCCCGTGAAGAACAGCCCGTCGACGCCGGTGGCCTCATAGGCCCGCGCCCGCTCGATGGCGTCGCCAAGCGAGGTGACGGAGGCGGCGCCTGTGCGCGCCACGATGACGAGCGTGGGATCGCCGCGGCCATCGACCGCCGCTTTCATCTTGCCGACGCCCTCTGCAAGCGAGATCAATTGCGTCTTCTTTTCGCCGAAGGTCTGCGGCAGCAGCGTGTCCTCGATGGTGAGGCCTGCGGCGCCTGCCGCATCGAGCTCCTGCACGGTGCGGCGGACGTTGAGCGCATTGCCATAGCCGTGATCGGCATCGACCAGCACCGGCAGGCTCGCCGCACGCGACATCCGACGAATCTGCTCGGCGAACTCGGTCAGCGTGATCAGCGTGATGTCGGGATCGCCGAGCACGGCAAGCGAGGCCACCGAGCCGCCGAGCATGCCGACCTCGAAGCCGAGATCTTCGGCAATCCGGATCGAGATCGCGTCATAGACCGAGCCAGGGTGGATACAGCGAGTGCCCTGCAGGATGGATCGCAACGCTTCGCGCCGCTTGCGGTAGGCCATGTGCTTTTCTCACGCAAATTCGAGGATGAGGGCATCGACTGCGAGCGTGGCGCCCGCCGACGCGTGGATTTTCTTCACCGTGCCGTCGCGCTCGGCGCGCAGCACGTTCTGCATCTTCATGGCCTCGACCACGGCGAGCGTCTCGCCGGCCTTGACCTCCTGCCCTTCCGTGACCGCGATCGAGACCACGAGCCCGGGCATCGGGCAGAGCAGCTTCTTGCCGGTGTCGGTGGCGGTCACGACCGGCATCAGCCGCGCGGACGTCGCTTCCGCCTCGGTGAAGACATGGACCGGCACTTCCACGCCCTGATGCGACAGGCGGATGCCGTTCGGAATCGCGCGGACCTGCATCGCGGCCGTGACGCCGTCGATCGTGCCCTGCCAAACGGGATCGCCGGGCTTCCACGGCGAGACCAGATGATGGGAATTGCCGACCGCACCATCGGCGCCGACGAAACGCACCGCGATGCCGCCATTCTCGCGCGCGATATCGAGCATGATCTCGTCGCGGCCGAGCCAGACCGCGCGACGGCCCTCGCGCTTCACTGCGCGCCCGTTCATCTGGCCGGAAATCTGCCGCTTGCGCTCACCCAGCACATGGTCGATCGCAGCGGCAACGGCGGCGATCCGCCGCGCGATCTCGCCTTGCGGAACTTGCGCCGCAAAACCCTTCGGAAACTCCTCGGCGATGAAGCCGGTCGAAAGCTTACCCTCGCGCCAGCGCGGATGGTTCATCAGCGCCGACAGGAACGGAATGTTGTGCCTGATCCCGTCGACATAAAAGGCATCGAGCGCGGTCGATTGCGCCTCGACTGCGGCAGCCCGCGACGGTCCGTGGGTGACGAGCTTGGCAATCATCGGATCGTAGAAGATCGAAATGTCCCCGCCCTCCTGCACACCGGTGTCGTTGCGCACGGTGATGCCGTTGGCGCTGCTTTCGGCGGGCGGGCGGTATTTCACCAGCCGCCCGATCGAGGGCAGGAAATTGCGGAAGGGATCCTCGGCATAGACGCGCGATTCCACCGCCCAGCCGGTCAGCGCGACATCTTTCTGCGCGAGCGACAATTTCTCGCCGGCGGCGACGCGGATCATCTGTTCGACCAGATCGATGCCGGTGACGAGTTCGGTCACGGGATGCTCGACCTGCAACCGGGTATTCATCTCCAGGAAATAGAAACTCTTGTCTTGCCCAGCGACGAACTCGACAGTGCCGGCGGAATCATAGTTCACGGCCTTCGCCAGCGCGACCGCTTGCTCGCCCATCGTGCGGCGCGTGCTTTCATCGAGCAGCGGCGACGGCGCCTCCTCAATGACCTTCTGGTTGCGGCGCTGGATCGAGCATTCGCGTTCGCCGAGATAGATCACGTTGCCATGCTTGTCGCCGAGCACCTGGATTTCGATGTGACGGGGATCGGTGATGAATTTCTCGATGAAGACGCGATCGTCGCCGAACGACGATTTCGCTTCAGCCTTGGCAAGCATGAAGCCCTCGGCGACCTCGGCCCTGGAATGCGCGATGCGCATGCCCTTGCCGCCGCCGCCGGCGGAAGCCTTGATCATCACGGGATAGCCGATCTCGTCGGCGATCTTCACGGCGTGCTTGTCGTCCTCGATGACGCCGAGATGGCCCGGCACGGTCGAGACCTTTGCCTTCGCAGCCGCCTTCTTCGACTCGATCTTGTCGCCCATGGCGGCGATGGCACCGGGATTGGGACCGATGAAGACGATACCCGCCTTCTGCAGCGCGCGCGGAAATGCCTCGCGCTCGGACAGGAAGCCGTAGCCGGGGTGCACCGCCTCGGCACCAGTCTTTTTGCAAGCCTCGACGATCTTCTCGATGACGAGATAGCTCTCGGCCGCGGCTGGCGGTCCGATAAAGACGGCATCATCGGCCATCTCGACATGCAGCGCGTCGCGGTCGGCCTCGGAATAGACGGCGACCGTCGCAATTCCCATCTTGCGGGCGGTCTTGATGACGCGACAGGCGATCTCGCCGCGGTTTGCGATCAGTATCCGTTTGAACATGTTCTTCTTGGTTGGCCTTGGGCGGGTTCCTCCCCCGCAATCTGGCATGCGGGGCCGGGTGTCACAATTGCGTCTATAGCAAAATGCGTCGGCGCTAATGTTCTTTTTCCGTTCCGGCTATTGGCTGTCGACTTGCGGGACGTAGCTCCCGCCCCGCTCGCCAGCGCGTGGAACCGAATCGTGTTCAGCTTTGAACTCGCGGCCAATAGTCATGTTGCCTCGCCTGTGGAAGGATCAATGCCGAGAGTTCAGCGTCAATGACGGACCCAATCACCCCGAACGGAAGGCTTCCGGAAGCCGAGGCGGCCGAAAGGCTCCGCGAGCATCTGGAAGACATCGCGCGCGAGCGCGACCGTGCGCATCATGCCTTGCAGGAACGCGAGGCCGAACTGGCTCGCGTTCAGCGGATCGGGCGTGTGGGCGGCGTCGAGGTCGATTTTCGCGATGGCTTCAAGAACCGCCGTTCGCCCGAATATCTTGTCATCCATGGCTTGCCGCCGGACGCGGCCCATGAGTCGCACGAGGATTGGGTCAACCGCATCCACCCCGAGGATCGCGAGACGACTGTCCGGAATTTTCTCGACGCCATCAAAGGTAGGGATCAGGATTATGCCGCCGAATACCGGATCATCAGGCCCAACGACGGTCACGTCAGGTGGATTCGCGTCATCGCCAAGTTTGAGCGCGATGCGTCCGGCCGCGCACTGCGGCTCGAAGGCGCACACATCGACGTCACCGACCAGATGCTGGCGCGGGAAACGCTGCGGGAAAGCGAGGAGCGCTTCCGTCTGATCGCCGACAGCGCGCCGGTGCCGATCTGGGTCACCAAGCTCGACCGCACGCGCTCCTTCGCCAACCAGGCCTATCTCGATTTCCTCGGGCTTCCCTTCGAGGAAGCCGTCGTGTTCGACTGGCGCAAGGCGCTGCATCCCGACGACCTGCCGCGCATCCTGCAGGCGCAGATCGCCGGAGAAGCTTCGCTGAAGCCGTTCGTGCTGGAGGCGCGCTACAAGGGCGCCGATAACGAATGGCACTGGCTGCGCTCGGAATCGCAGCCGCGCTGGGACCCGACCGGCAAGCACATCGGCTTCATCGGCGTCGCCCATGACGTCACCGTGGCCAAACAGGCGGAAATCGAGCTTCGCGAGCTGAACGAGACGCTGGAGCAGCGCATCCGCGAGCGCACCACGCAGCTGCAGTCCAACGAAGCACGGATGCGCGCGATCTTCGAAACCAGCCATCTCTATCAAGGCCTGCTCGACCTCGATGGCAAGCTGACTTACGCCAACAAGACCGCGCTATCAGGCATCCAGTCCGACGGCAGCGACGCGATCGGCAGGCCGTTCTGGGAAACGCCGTGGTTCACCGCGACCGAGGGTATGCCGGAGGCAGTGCGCAAGGCGTTCGAAACCGTGCTCGGCGGCGAGGAAGCGCGGCTGGAGATGCTGCTGCATCTGCCGATCGGCGAGCGCTATTTCGATTTCGCGATGCGGCCGGTGCTCGACCAGCACGGCAACGTCGCCGGCGCCGTGCCCGAGGCTGTCGACATCACCGAGCGCCGCCAGGGCGAGGAGGTGCTGCGGCAGGCGCAGAAGATGGAAGCCGTGGGTCAACTGACTGGCGGAGTCGCGCACGACTTCAACAATCTTTTGACCATCATCCGTTCGGCCACCGACTTCCTGCGCCGGCGCGAACTCCCCGAGGAGCGTCGCCGCCGCTATGTCGACGCGATCTCCGAGACGGTGGAGCGCGCCTCGAAATTGACCGCGCAGTTGCTCGCCTTTGCCCGCCGCCAACCGCTGAAGCCGGAGGTGTTCGATGTCGGCGCGCAGGTCGGCAATGTCGTGCAGCTGATCCGGCCGCTGGTCGGCGGGCGGATCGATATCTCGGTTGCAATCGACGCGCCCGACTGCTTCACCATCGCCGACGTCGCGCAATTCGAGACGGCGTTGATCAATCTCGCGATCAACGCCCGCGACGCCATGAACGACGAAGGCCGGCTGACGATGTCGGTCACGCAAGCCGACAGGCTTCCCGCTCTGCGCGGCCAGCCGGCGCGCAGTGGCGAATTCGTCGCGATCGCGGTTGCGGATACCGGTGCAGGGATCGCGCCGGAAAATCTCGACAAGATTTTCGAACCCTTCTTCACCACCAAGGAAGTGGGCAAGGGCACCGGTCTCGGCCTCAGCCAGGCGTTCGGCTTTGCCAGGCAATCCGGCGGCGATATCGCGGTCAAAAGCACGGTTCGGAAGGGCGCGACCTTCACCATCTATCTGCCGCAGGCTTCCCCGCCCGTCGCAGCGGGGGAAGCCTCAGTCCTCGGCAGCGAGCCTGCGGCCACCGGGCGCGGCTATCGGGTGCTGGTTGTGGAAGACAATGACGAGGTCGGACGGTTCTCTACCGAACTGCTCGAAGACCTCGGCTATTCCGTCAAACGGGTCGCGAATGCCAATGCCGCGCTTGCGATACTCGCGGAAGACGAGTTCGCGACCGATCTCGTCTTCTCGGACGTCATCATGCCCGGCATGAACGGCGTCGAGCTCGCCGGCATCATCCGCCAGCGCTTTCCCGGCCTGCCCGTCGTCTTGACCAGCGGCTACAGCGACGTGCTGGCCGCGAATGCCCATCACGGCTTCGAGCTGATTCAGAAGCCATATTCGGTGGAATCGCTGTCGCGCATCCTGCGCAAGGCGATCTCCGAAAAGGGCTCGGCGGTGCGCTGACAGAGCGCATGGGCATCCCAGCGAACGATGGTGCCTAGCGTAACAAATCTGTCGTATAGCGAAACTAGACAGAGGCAGCGGTGGTCAGCCGCAAAATTCTTCGTTGGGGAGATCGCCATGCGCCGCGCCATGCTGCTGCTATCCGCAAGCCTGCTCACGTTGGCAGCAACCAACGCTTTCGCGCAAAACGCCACGCCGCACAATCTGATCCTGTTCGTGCCCGACGGTCTGCGCGCGCTGATCGTGACGCCGCAATCGGCGCCGGCGATGGCTTCGGTCCGCGATAAGGGCGTAAACTTCAGGAACTCGCATTCGCTGTTCCCGACCTTCACCACGGCCAACGCATCGGCGATGGCGACAGGTCATTACTTCGGCGACACCGGCGATTTCTCCAACACCATCTACACCGCCTACCCGGTGGCGCCCGCCGGCGACACGGTCGTCCCCTTCCTCGAGAACGACGCCGTGCTGGGCGATGTCGATGAGCACTTCAAGGGCGACTATTTGAACGAGGAGACCATCCTCAAGATGGCGCGTGCGAGAGGCCTCTCGACGGCGGCGATCGGCAAACTCGGCCCCACCCTGATCTTCGACCACACTGACCGTGGCAAGAACACGATCGTGGTCGACGACGCCACCGGCGGCAAAGCCGGTGTGCCGCTCTCCGACGAGATGAAGGACGCGCTCACGAAGGCAGGCCTGCCATTGGAGACACCGGGGCGCGGAGACAATGGCAAATCCGGCGACGCCGAGACACCGGGAGCGACCGTCGCCAACATCGCACAGCAGTCCTATATGGCCGGCGTCGCTTCCAAGGTCGTGCTGCCGATGTTCAAGGCGCGCAACAAGCCCTTCGTGCTGGTATACTGGTCGCGCGACCCTGACGGCAGCCAGCACAATAATGGCGACAGCCTCAACACGGTGACGCCGGGCATCAACGGTCCGACCTCGATGGCCGGCATCAAGAATGCCGACGACAATCTCGCGCAATTGCGCAAGGCGCTCGACGATCTTGGCCTCGCCGCAACCACCGACATCATCATATCAGCCGATCACGGCTTCTCGACCATCTCCAAGCAGAGCAAGAGCAGCCCGTCGGCCAAGGTTAGCTACGAGGGCACACCAAAGGACTTTTTACCGATGGGCTTCCTCGCGCTCGATCTGGCGAAGGCGCTCGACCTGCCGCTCTTCGATCCCAATGACAAGAATGCCGCGATCGGCGAAGGCAAGCATCCCAAGGCCGGCAACGGCGTGCTCGGAAAGGATGCCGCAAAACCCGACCTCGTGGTCGCGACCAATGGCGGCTCGGACCTGATCTATCTGCCAAACAATGACAAGAAGCTCGCCGAGCGCACCATCAAAGCGTTGCTCGAGCAGGATTACGTCAGCGGGATTTTTGTCGACGACAAGCTCGGCAAGTTCGCGGGCACCCTGCCGATGTCGGCGATCAACATGAAGGGCACGGCGGTGACGCCGACGCCCTCGATCGTCGTCAACTTCCGCACTTATGCCGAAGGCTGTGACGTGCCGACCAATTGCCAGGTTCAGGTCGCCGACACTGTGCTGCGACAGGGCCAGGGCATGCATGGCAGCTTCGGCCGCGGCGATACAATGAATTTCATGGCGGCGATCGGGCCGGATTTCAAATCGGGCTATGTCGATGCCCTGCCCGTCAGCAATGCCGATGTCGGCGCGACCGCGGCGCGGATTCTCGGGTTGACGCAAAAGGCCAATGGCAAGCTGCTCGGCCGCGTCATGACTGAAGCGATGCCGAACGGCGCCACGCCAAAGGCGACTTCGGATGTGCTCAAATCGGAAGCCTCGGCAAACGGCCTGCGCACAGTGCTGAACTACCAGCGGGTCGGCGCGCAGCGCTATTTCGACGCCGCCGGCTTCCCCGGACGCACCCTCGGAATCGAGGGCGAGACATCAAAACAAAAAACGGCGGGGAAATAACCCCGCCGCCATCATCCCAGCGCTAACGGACGCGCTTACATCCCGATGTCGAACACGTTCGGCAGTTGCTGCGCCAGCGGCAGCGCGGTGACGCCGAGGAACGTCGCAACCATCGTCATCAGCGCGCGATTGCGGCGCCGCTTGCCGCGCATCTGGTTCGCGATCCACTCCAGCACTTCGGCGTTCTGCGTGGCGTGTTTGGGCGCCCAACTCGCAATCTCGGTATCGGGCGCCAGCGCCACCGTGCGCGGCGGCACCGACAAGCCGGCCTCGGCAGCCGCATGATGGGCGACCGCCTTCGCCAGCAAATCGTCGAAACGCCCGCCGTCGCTCCGCTCGGAGGCAGCGTCATTGATCGCAAACAGCGCCTCGGCTTCGGCCCGGCTGACCGGCTGATGCTCGACGGCATCAGCGGTGAGGATGCGCGCGCACCAGGCGGCATCATCGGTGTCGAGCGCGCGGGAAAAATGCACACGGCCTTTGGTGGTGGGGCCCTCGCCGGTCAACACGCCGTCACGCACGATGGTCAGCGCATGGGCCGAAGTGTTGCGGCAGGTGGGTTCGGGAACGCCGATCGCTTCAACGGGCTTTTCAACGCGCTCTTCAACGCTCTTGGACTTCACAGACATAGTCACAGTCACACTTCCCAGTTCAGTTTCTTGTTCTGGTCGAGGGCCAGTAAACGAGTGGTTAACGATTCGAAACCGTGATCTCTCAATTTCGAAATGGTTGCTGATTGGTCGCGTTTATTCCCGAACGGGTTCGGGGAGCAACGACCGGGGCCGGGGTAGTGGAGGCCATAAAAGGCAACATCGGGGCAATCCCGGCTTTTACGGACACTGTGGTTTTTTCGCCGCAGGGACAGGGATCAAAAGGAGATGCTAGGGGTTCCCGTTGAGGGAGAAAGGTCTACCCTTTTGGGGGGTCGACAGTTCACTTTCCCGCCCTGCCCTGTTATGCTCGCGTCGGCAAATTCCCTTGTAACTAGAATGAGATGAGGCTGTCACATGGCACTTCCGATTGGCGCTGTGGCCCCGGATTTCGAGGCTGAAACCACCGAGGGGAAAATCAAATTTCACGACTGGATCGGTAACTCCTGGGCGATGCTGTTCTCGCATCCCAAGGATTTCACCCCGGTCTGCACCACCGAGCTCGGGGCGCTGGCCAGGCTGAAGCCGGAATTCGACAAGCGCGGCGTCAAGCTGATGGGGCTTTCGGTCGACCCGGTCGATCGGCACTCGAAATGGGCCGAGGACATCAAGGAGACGCAGGGTGCGGCGCCGAACTATCCGATGATCGGCGACATCGATTACAACGTCTCCAAGCTCTACGACATGCTGCCGGCTGCGACATCGGGCGATCCGTTGAAGCGCACGCCCGCCGACAATTTGACCGTCCGCAACGTCTTCGTCATCGGTCCCGACAAGAAGATCAAGCTTGTGCTGGTCTATCCCATGACCACGGGGCGCAATTTCCAGGAAATCCTGCGCGCGATCGACTCGCTGCAGCTGACCGCCAAACACAGCGTCTCGACGCCGGCCGACTGGAAGCAGGGCGAGGATGTGATCATCGCCGGCTCGGTCTCAGATGAGCAGGCGAAGGAAAAGTATCCGCAGGGCTGGAAGTCGCCGAAGCCTTACATCCGGATCGTGCCGCAGCCGCGCTAATCAGGCTCGCGGCACCAGCCAGTTGGTCACAAACAGACCGGCGGTCGATGAGACCGCCGTCACCACCGCGCCCCAGGACACGTCGAGGGCCGCGACCGACCAGCTCCAGTGCTTGAGCAGCGCGAGGCAGGTGAGATCGAAGGTCGCATAGCAGAACAGGCCGAACAGCGCGCCATAGAGCAGCGTGGTCTGCCAATTGGCCCCTGCCCCGCCGCTGACGAAGATCAGCACACCAACCACATAGAGCAGATAGAACAGCACGGCCGGAACGGGCTTTATCTCACCGAGCATGTCGCCAACTTCGGAGACCATGAAGCCCTTGGCGATGACGCCCAGGAACAGGAAGTCCAGGACTATCAGCACGACCAACGTCGTCAGGTAGAGAACCAGATACCGGCCCATGGCGTTCTCCCGCGATCAATATCCCACGCGGGAATTACGCGCGGCCGCCAGACTGGTTTCAAGTGGCGCCTTACGCGGCACGCACCCCATCGAGGAACTTCCGGACCTCGGCCTTCAAATGCAGGCTTTCTCCCGAAAGCGCTTTTGCCGATGCGAGCATCCGCTGCGAGGTCTCCCCCGTCTCTCCGGCGCCCTCGGCCGCATCGCGCGTATTGACCGCGACATCATCGGTGCCGCTCGCGGCCGCGCGTACGCTCGCGGCGATGTTCTGCGTCGCGCCGCGCTGCTGCTCGACCGCGGCCGAAATCGAATTGGCAATGCCGCTGATCCGCTCGATCGTTTCGCCGATCGCCTTGATGGCGCCGACCGAGTCCTGGGTCGCCAGCTGCATATTGGCGATCTGGCTCGATATCTCTTCCGTCGCCTTCGCGGTCTGACCCGCGAGGCTCTTGACCTCCTGCGCCACCACGGCAAAGCCGCGGCCGGCGTCGCCGGCGCGCGCCGCCTCGATGGTGGCGTTGAGCGCCAACAGATTGGTCTGCTCGGCGATAGTCGTAATCAGCTTGACCACGTCGCCGATCCGCGCACCGGCCTCGGAGAGCTCCGTGATGCGCTGATCGGTGGCGGCGGCCTGCTTCACGGCCTCCGCCGCAATGCCGTTGGATTCCTGGACGCGGCGGCTGATTTCCGAGATCGAGCTGGAGAGCTCGTCGGATGCCGCAGCTGCGGCACGGACATGCTCGGAGGCCTTTTCCGATGCCCCGGCTGACAAGCCGGAAAGATCGGCGGTGGCGCGCGTCGTCTCCGTGAGCTGATGGGCGACGCGTTCGAGATCGCCCGAGGAGGTCATGACCTTGTCGATCATGCCGCCGATGCTGGTCTGGAACTCGTCGACGAAACTCTTCAATTCGGCTTTGCGCCGATCGTTTGCAGCCGCGGCGTCCGCCGCCTGCTGCTCACGCAGCCGCTTGCGCTCGGCCACATTGCTCTTGAACACCGCGACCGTGCGCGCGATCTCGCCGATCTCGTCGCCGCGGTCGGCGCAGTCGATCTCGACGTCATGGCGGCCGTCGGCAATCGCCGTCAGCGTCTCCGTGACCGAGATCAGCGGTTTGGTGACGCGACGAACGATCAGCATGGTCAGGATCAGCACCAGCAGGGTCGCCACCGCCGCCGCAATCGCCATGGTCTGGATCGCATGTGCGAGCATGGCGTCCAGCTGCTCCATGGGAATGCCGACATAGATGATGCCGACGACCTTTCCGGCCGGATTGGAGACCGGGAAATACGCGGTCATGAACGACTTGCCGAACAGGGTTGCCGGCCCCTTATAGGCCTCGCCCCGGCGCAATATGGCCTGCCCGGGATGATCGGCGGCCAGCTGCGTGCCGACGGCACGGTCGCCGTTTTCCTTCTTCACATTGGTGGTGCGGCGGACGAACTGGTTGGTGGCCTCGTCATAGACGAACAAGGTCGCGTTGCCGCCGACATAGCCGACCGCGCGATCGACGATCGCATGATCCCTGAACTCGGGCATCCCAGGGATTTCGACCTTGCTGACGTTGCCGTCCTTCAAGGTGATTTTTGCGTCCTTGTAGTTTTCGCCAAAGGCCAGCGTGAGCGCGCGCAGATTGACCTCGATATCGCGGAACGCCCGGTCGCCGAACTCGTTGGTCAGCGACCAATAGCCCGCGCCGACCACCAGCGCAGTATTGACGCCGATCAGCAGCACGGCTGAGATCACCGCCTTGGTGCCGAGCCGGAGTTTCAGGGACGGCAGAAACTTCCCGATCGCACGCATCAGTCTTGGCCCCCCAAAAAAGGTACATTTGAGTGTTTTTGTTTACGATCGCATTAACGATAAGGTTCGGGCGAACTCGTCTAACACGCGAACAACGCCCGCGAAAACATTGAAAGTGCGCCCTTAAATCATGGTGGACCGGCCTTCCGTCATCGTGTGGTTCCGCGACGATTTGCGTCTCTCCGACCATCCGGCACTGTCGGCTGCGGCGAAGGCCGGCGCGCCGGTCATCGGCCTCTACGTGCTCGACGAGGAAAGCCACGGTGTGCGTCCGCTCGGCGGCGCCACACGCTGGTGGCTGGCGCAGTCGCTCCGTCGCCTGAAGGCAAGCCTGCAAGCGGCGGGCACCGATCTGGTGCTACGGCGGGGAGCCGCGGCGAAGATCATTCCGGAGGTGGCTCGCGGAGCGAAGGCAAGCGCGGTGTTCTGGAACGAGATCGCGCAAGCGCCGCATCTCGCAATTGCCAAAACGGTTGAGGCCGAGCTGGCAAGGGACGGTGTCGACTCGCAAAGCTTTCCGGGCGACCTGCTCGCCTCACCGCGCGACATCAGGAACAAGGAAGGCCGCGGCTTGCGCGTCTTCACCCCGTTCTGGCGCAGGGTGCAGGCGCGCGGCGAGGTGCCCGCACCCCTGCCCGCGCCGAAGCGGCTGACGACAATCGCCGGGATCGCAAGTGAGACACTCGAGGACTGGGACCTCGAGCCCCGTCATCCCGACTGGGCCGGGGGCCTCCGCGAGAGCTGGACTCCAGGCGAGACGGCAGCACAGCAACGTCTCAAGAGCTTCCTCGCCGACGGCCTCAAGGGATATGCCGGCGATCGCGACCGGCCCGATCGCGACGGCACCTCCGCGCTCTCGCCGCATCTGCGCTTCGGCGAGATCAGCCCAAGACAAATCTGGCACGCGGCCCGCTTTGCCGCGGCCGAGCGCCCCGCTTCGTCAGCCGATGCAGACAAATTCCTGAGCGAGCTCGGCTGGCGCGAGTTCTGCCGGCATCTGCTGTTTGACAACCCGGACCTCGCGACCGCCAACCTGCAGCCGGCCTTCGACGCCTTCCCCTGGAAACACGACGCCAAGGCCCTTGCCGCCTGGCAGCGCGGCCGCACCGGCTACCCCATCGTCGACGCCGGCATGCGCCAGCTCTGGCACACCGGCGTCATGCACAATCGCGTGCGCATGGTGGTCGCCTCCTTTCTGGTGAAGCATCTGCTGATCGACTGGCGCCAAGGCGAACAATGGTTCTGGGACACGCTGGTCGATGCCGATGCCGGCAGCAATCCCGCCAACTGGCAGTGGGTCGCGGGCTGCGGCGCCGACGCCGCGCCCTACTTCCGCGTATTCAATCCGGTGCTGCAGGGCGAGAAGTTCGATCCCGATGGAACCTATGTCCGGCGCTGGGTGCCGGAGCTTTCGCGCTTGCCGGCGAAGCTGATCCATCAGCCTTGGCGTGCGACCCCGCTTGAACTCGGGAGCGCCGATGTGGACCTCGGCCGCACCTATCCCGAGCCCATCATCGATCACGCCAAAGGCCGCGAACGCGCGCTCGCTGCCTATGCCAAACTGCGAAAGGGTTGAGTTTCCGCGCCGCGCTTTGACAGCTTGTTGAATCCCGCTATCGTGATCGCATTCAACACTATCTGGGGGACGAAATGGACGACGACAAGCCGATCATCGAGCAAGCAACCGACGCTATCAGCAGTGCCGCGACGACGACCACCGAGGCCGTCAAGACGGCGGTGAAGAAGGTGCGCAAAGCCGCCAAGAAGGTGGCAAAGAAGATCGCGAAAAAGAAGCCAGCCAAGAAGGCGAAGAAGAAAGCCAAAAAGAGCGCGAAGAAAGCAAAGAAGACCTACAAGAAGGCGAGCAAGAAAAAGAAGGCAAAGAAGAAGTAACGGCCGACTGCTGGCCATTCAAATGCGAAAAACCTCCGGTCCAGCCGGAGGTTTTTTGTTGGGCGGCGCACGCGCCGATTGTTTGCGGCCTCATGTCGCCCATCCTATGCTGGGCCTCCCACCAATCGCGACCCCTAAGAACAGGAAATGCCCATGGACGTCCGCGCCGCCGTTGCTGTCGCCGCCGGCAAGCCGCTGGAGATCACGACCGTGCAGCTCGAAGGGCCGCGCGACGGCGAAGTGATGGTCGAGATCAAGGCCACAGGGGTCTGCCATACCGACGAATTCACCCTGTCCGGCGCCGATCCCGAAGGGCTGTTTCCCGCGATCCTCGGCCATGAAGGCGCGGGCGTCGTGGTCGACGTCGGCAAGGGCGTCACCAGCGTGAAGAAAGGCGATCACGTCATCCCGCTCTACACCCCGGAATGCCGGCAGTGCCCCTCCTGCCTTTCGCGCAAAACCAACCTCTGTACCGCGATCCGCGCGACGCAAGGCCAGGGCCTGATGCCGGACGGTACCTCGCGCTTCTCGATCGGCGGGAAAAAGCTGCACCATTACATGGGCACGTCCACCTTCGCGAATTACACCGTGCTACCGGAGATCGCGGTTGCGAAAATCCGCTCGGACGCGCCCTTCGACAAGGTCTGCTACATCGGCTGCGGCGTCACCACGGGCATCGGCGCGGTCATCAACACGGCAAAAGTTGAAGAAGGCGCCAAGGCGGTCGTGTTCGGCCTCGGCGGAATCGGGCTCAACGTGATCCAGGGCCTGCGGCTTGCCGGCGCCGACATGATCATCGGCGTCGACATCAACAATGGACGCAAAGCCTGGGGCGAGCGCTTCGGCATGACGCATTTCGTCAATCCGAAGGAGTTGGGCAAGGACCTCGTCCCTCACCTCGTCGACATGACCAAGTCAGGCGCCGACCAGATCGGCGGCGCCGACTACACCTTCGACTGCACCGGCAATGTCACGGTGATGCGGCAGGCGCTGGAGGCCTGCCATCGCGGCTGGGGCCAGTCGATCGTTATCGGTGTGGCGCCGTCAGGGGCAGAGATCGCGACGCGGCCATTCCAGCTGGTCACCGGACGGGTCTGGAAAGGCACGGCTTTCGGCGGCGCGCGCGGCCGCACCGATGTGCCGAAAATCGTCGACTGGTACATGCAAGGCAAGATCCAGATCGATCCGATGATCACCCATGTGATGCCGCTCGCGGAGATCAACAACGCCTTCGATCTCATGCACAAGGGCGAGTTGATCAGGAGCGTCGTGACGTTCTAGAATTTCAAATGGGAACGGCTACCACTCGTCCGGGCAGGGATCGACGATCTTCCAGAGCTCGTCACCGTTCTTGATCTTCTTCATCTCGGTGGTGAGCCCGCCATTCTTGCGGATCCAGTCCTTCATCGGATCGGGATAATACGACATCAGGTCGGAGGTCCCGTCCGCGCTGGTCACCTTGATGCCGAAGGTGAAGGCCTTGTCGTAATAGGCCTGATGCACGCCGATGCTCGCCTTCGGCGTCACGCAGATCTTGTTCATCGGCACGATGCCGAACACCAGCGTGCAGGCCGAATTGCAGATGCCGTCGATCACCACGCGCTCGCCCTTGTCGCGGATGCGCTGGTACCTGGTCTTGTACTCCTCGACATAGCCGCCATGGTCGCGTGTGATGTGCAGAACCTCGGCGCGCGCCGGCGCCGCGGCAAAAATGCCGAGAACCAGCAACGAAAGCGGCGCGATGCGCATGGAAGACGGGAGCCCCAAACCCTGTGATGCCGACCGGACTTTCGCCGGACTTCTTGGGAAATCGTTAAGCATTGGGAAAAGGCCGAAAATGGGGCGCTGCGGGCCATTGGCCTTCGAATTCACCGCGCGCTCAGGTCCAATTGACACCGAAATTGGCTTGGATAGGGTCGCTTTAGCGGGAAATCCGGAGAATCGAGATGAGGACGTTGAAGCTTTTGGCCGCGTTGGTGCTGTCAGCGGCCGTGTTGGCGCCGAGCCTGGCGCAAGCGCGCTACCACCACCACCGATGGCACACCACCCGCTATGTCAGCTATTACGGCTATGTGCAGTGGTACCCGCTGCCCTACCACATCAGCTACAGGCACAATTACGGCCCCGGTTATGTGCCGGGCACGTTCGCTTACTACGACGGGCCCGTGACCAACCACTGCTATCAGGGCGCGGCCGCCTATCGCGGACAGGGCGGGATCCATCCCTGCTTCTAGGCTCTGATGGAAGCGGCCCGGTAACTCTGCTATCGGGACTTCTCCGTCTATTTGGGGCGTGATCTTTTCGGAAAACCGCTTCACACTTTTCGGGATCACGCCCTACGCGCTCGTAGCTCAGCTGGATAGAGCATCGGATTTCGATTCCGAGGGTCGGGAGTTCGAATCTCTCCGAGCGCGCCAGCAATTTCTTGACGCTACTGCTGCATGCAGCTCCGCAGAAAATCCCGCCTTTGCGGGCCGACGATCTTCTGATCGATCGCCTGCTTCAGGCAGTCGAGATGCGCCTGCGCCCGGCACAGCTGCATCTGGTCCTGCCGCTCCTGGCCCTGCAATCCCTTCACCGCGGTCTGACAGGCAAACAGCTTGCTCTCGGCAATTGGCGCCGCGGGCGCGTTGTTGGTCTGCACGGCTGGCGGCGGGGTCGGGTTCGGCGGTGAGGACTGCGCCAACGCTGCGAGCGCAAGCCCGAGCGTGACGATGGCCGTGATCAGGCTGAGGAGAAATCGCATCGGCCCGCCCTCTTGGATCGGGCGGACCTTGGGATGAACGGGCTGAATGGCGGGTGAACGCCCGCCGGAAACGGCCGGCTTACCAGGTCTGGAACGAACCGAAGTGCGGCTGCTGGGCGACCATCGCCAGCGGGCGCGGCGCATAAGGCCGCGGGGCGGCGACGCGCCTCGGCACCTGCTTGACCTTGTACATCTGCGGCGTCGGCACCACGACCTGGGCCATCTGGTCCATCTTCGGCGCCGTGACCTCCTCGTCGGCAGGAAGCTGGGCGAACGCCTCACGCACCCGCGCTTTGGCCGACATTTCGGCCGTCATGGCCGGGACCGGGGCGGGAGCGGGAGCGACAACCGCCGCGACCTTCCGCGGTGCCAGGACCGGCACCGGCGCGGTTGCGACCGTGGAGCTGGTGTCGAACACGATCCGCTCGGGGAGTTTCCGGTCGGACTGGATGCGAACTGGGGGCAATACGGCCGCCGAGGTCAGGGTGCCCGGAAGGGACTCCTGCGGCAGCACGAGGTTGGCAATGAGGATCAGCGACAGCAGCGCTCCGCCGACATAAAGGAAATATCGCAGCAATGGCATGGTGTTCTACCGCTCCACCCGCGCTTGAGCCCGCGCGTTGTCCCGCCGAAAACGCGGGCATCTAGCGGTAGGTCCATGAAAGGATTGGCTCGGTTCAAAGCTTTCGGTCACATTTTTGCGACCGCAGGGTTAAAGCCTGTTGGCCGCAACCAGTGCACATTTAGCTTTGTCGGCATTGACGTTGACGAAGCCGACATGGACGCGGGCAAAGGTCTTGCTGCTCCTGGTATTAACCACGGCGTCGGGGATGACGCGTTTGCGCTCGGTCAGGGCGCTGCCGTCGCGCCGGGTAAAGGTGCAGGCGACCTGGATGTCGCCGACGGCGTAGTCGTTGGTGTTACGCAGGGTGAAATTGAACAGCGCGTTCGAGCCGAGCCCGCCGCGACGCCAGGATTGCGAGGCGATCTTCAAGCCGTTGACCGCCGGCGGTCCGGCGGCCGGAACTGCCGCGGCAGCTGCTACGCCCGGCGCAACCGCACCCTCGACGGTCGGAGGAGGATTGGTTTCGACCGCCGTCGGCTCAGGTTTGAGCAATGAGGTATTTTGCGCCTTGGCGAGCACGGGTGGCCCAGCTTCGACCGACTGGCCTCGGGCGCCCATGGTCCAGGCGCTCAGAACCGCGATGGCCACCACCGGAAGCAGCACCGCAGCCTGGGTTGCCAGATCGCCGCGGGCGAACGGGCCGAATTTACGCCACCACGACTTGCCTTCCTCAGCCATAGCCAAGCCCTCGACGTCGCGTGTTCGGTCAACTCCGACAATCCCAATTTGGTTGCACCGGAAGCCGGCGATTCTGGGGTCGGGAGGTGGCCGCCGCTACCCAAGGGGATGGCACTGACACATCGCCGCGGCTAACATCCGTCCGCCGCGCAAGGCGCGGCCAAGCGCTGCCGGCCAACGGCAGCGCACGCCAACGGGAGAGCAAATCATGCCGGTCGTCACCTGGGATCACGTCCATCTGCGCAGCCCCGATCCGGAGGCGACCGCGACCTGGCTGCAGGACATCCTCGGCGGGGTCATCATCCGCGGCCCGAACCGGATCGACGTCAAGCTCGGCGGCGCCAACGTTTTCATCGCCCCGGTCGCTCCGGGTGACGGCGTCAACTCGCCCCCGACCACGCCCTATCAGGGGCTCGACCATTTCGGACTGACCGTGAAGGACATCGACGCAGTCGCCGCCGAGATCAGGGCCAAGGGCGTCGAGTTCACGCGCGAGCCGACCACCATCCGCCCGGGCGTGCGCATCTGCTTCATCCGCGGGCCGCAGGGCATCTCGATCGAGCTGCTCGAGCGCGACAAGAAATACGCTTGAGCTGAACCCATCGGTCACTGGCGGCGACCCCTGTCCGGAATTGCCCGCCAGGGTCATTTCGCCCACCCTGTCGCGTTGCACAGGGACTTGCCGTTTGGCATAAAGAGAGAACCGGTGGCCGTTGGGCGACGGCGGCCGGCACGGGACGTTATGAAGAACGGGCTGTATTCGATTCACGTCGGCTTGCAGGACGGTCGCGTCGGCAAGGGCAGCGGCGTCATTGTGTTCCGCGACGGCAAGATCGTCGGCGGCGACGCCTATCTTTTCTACACCGGCAGCTACACCGTGAAGGACAATACCTTCAAGGGCGAGGTCCTGGTCCAGCGCCACACCACGCCGCGCGACAATGACAATCCGCTGTTCGGCGGCGGCCCGGCCCCGGTCGGGATCGGCGTGTCCGGCACCTTCACCGATACCCGTGGGACCATGAACGGCACCGCGCTGGTCGGCAAGGCCAGCCAGATCTTTGGCGCGACGTTGCACAGGCTCGCCGACGTCGACTAATAACTCCTCCTATTCCGCGGCCAGTTCCAGCGGCGCCGTGCGCGGCAGGATCATCTGGATGCGCGTGCCGCCGCCCTGCGCCGAGTTCGAGTTCGAGCCGGCCGCCGAGCCGGTTGGTGACGATGCTGTAGACGATGTGCAGGCCGAGCCCGGTGCCGCCCTGGTCGCGGCGCGTGGTGAAGAACGGATCGAAGGCGCGCCGCCGCACGTCCAGCGACATGCCGCAACCATTGTCGGAGAAGATGATCTCGACATTGTCCTTACCCGACTCGCGCGCCTGGATATCGATCGTTCCGGGCCCGCCTTTCGGAAACGCGTGCGCCACCGCATTGAGGAACAGGTTGGTCAGCACCTGGCCGTACGGACCGGGATAGCTGTTCATGGTCAGATTCGGCTGGCAATCGACCGACAGCGTCAGATTGTGCTTGCGCAAACCGGGACGCAGACTCATTACGACCTGCTCGGTCAGGTCGGCGAGATCGAAGCTGCGCTGGTCCGAATAATTGCGGTCGGCGGCGACCTGCTTGAACGACTGGATCAGCTCGGCCGCACGATTGAGATTGGCGACGAGCTGCGAGGACGCGTCGCGGCTGGTCGCGAGATAGTCGTTGAGGCTGGAGCGGCGCACGTCGCCGCGCTCGACCTCGGCGGTGAAGTTCGAGGTCTTGCGCTCCAGCGCGGAGGCAACCGTCAGGCTGATGCCCACGGGATTGTTGACCTCGTGCGCGACGCCAGCGACGAGGCGCCCGAGCGCGGCGAGCTTCTCCGCCTCGATCAGCGAGGCCTGGGTCTCGCGCAAATTGCGCAACGCGGTTTCCGCGGCGTCGCGCGCCTTGCGCATCTCCTGCTCGCCGCGCTTGCGTTCGCCGATATCGAGCGCCACGGTCACGATGTTATCGATCCCGCCTTCGGCATCGCGCAGCGGCAGCTTGTTGACCAGCCAGTGCCGGAGATTGCCGGCCGAATCCAGATACTCTTCCTCGTAGAAGCCGAGCTCGCCCTTCGCGTTCAGCACGCGCTGGTCGTTCTCGTCGGTCTTCTGTGCGCCATAACGCGACATCAAGTCACTGGTGGTCTTGCCGATCGCATGCTGCGGCTCGATGCCGAAAATGCCGGCCATGTAGCGGTTCATCAGCACATAACGCAGATTTTTGTCCTTGACGTTGATGACCGCAGGCACGGTGTCGATGACCTGTTGCAGCAACCGGCGGCCTTCGGCGATGGCGTCTTCGGCGCGTTTCTGAACGGTGATATCGCGTACCGTTCCCTCGTAGCGGGTGATGACGCCGTTGTCGTCGCGTACCACGGTGGCGCTGTCGGAGAGCCAGAGGACCTCGCCGCCGCGTTGCTTCACCTGGTATTCGAAATCGCGCACCACGCCGTCGCGCTGCATCAGCCGCTGGAATTCCTGGCGCGCCGCCGGGCTCACATAAACGCTCTCCGTGACATCGTTGGTGCTGTTGATCAGCTGCTCCGGCGTCTCATACCCCATGATACGCGCCAGCGCCGGATTGGCGTTGAGCAGCGCGCCGGCCGGCGTGGTCACGTAGATACCGTCGACGGACGCCTCGAACAGTTTCCGGTAACTTTCCTCGGCGAGCCGCTGTTCGGCCAGTGCCCGCACCGCCGCCTCGCGCGCGCTGTCGGCATCGACCAGCGTGTGGCGGAAAACTTCGGCGGCACGCGCGATGTCGCCGATCTCGTTGTTGACATCGGTCCCGGGGATCGAGGTTTCTTTCCTGCCCGCGGCCAGAGCGCGGATTGAGCTTGCGATCGCGGTCAGCGGCCGTACCGTGCGGCGGACCACGAACGACGCGGCGAAGGTGCCGATCAGCACGCCGAGCGTGGAGAGCATGATGCTCTGCCATTTCGCTTCCGTCAGCGTGCGGGCGAAGTCACGCGCGAGCACCCGCCCGCGCCGCGCGCTGACTTCGCGCAGGAGCTCGGTGACGCGGCCGATCAGCCGTCCTTCGGCGCCGAGCACGTCCTTGTCGAGCTTGGAGATCTCGCTTTCGGTGCCGGCAATCGAAATCACGGCATCGGCATAGGCATAGGTCGCAGCGTGCAGCTCAGGATCGTCGATCGTGAGTGCGCGCATCCGTAACGCTGCCTCGCCGGCGCTGGTGGGATCGTTGCCCAGCAGCGCCGTAGCAATGCCATTCTGCGCGCGCAGCAGCTCGGGGGGCGTGCCCTGCCCGCCTGCTGCCGTCACCGCCGACTCGAAGCGGGTGCGGACGGGCGGAAGGGCCGACAGCAAGCGCGCACGACGGGCAATCAGCGTGCTGACCTGCTCGATGCCATCGAGATAGTTGCCGAGCCGCTTGGAGACGCCGTCGATCATGTCCTGCTGCTCGGGCGCGAGCTCGAGCCGGGTCTTCTTCAGGAGATCGCCGAGTTCGGTCGCGACCGCTACCACCTGGTC
The DNA here is from genome assembly GCA_963794775.1 of uncultured Alphaproteobacteria bacterium. Lineage (GTDB taxonomy): Bacteria > Pseudomonadota > Alphaproteobacteria > Rhizobiales > Xanthobacteraceae > Bradyrhizobium. Next base: position 245,656 of record CAWCGA010000014.1, read on the forward strand.
GGACCGCGCGCCGGGATCGGTGACGAAGTCGCGCGCCGCAAGCCGCAGCTCGTTCATGCGGCGGTCGATCTCTTCGGCGAGGTCGCCGACATCCTGCAACCGCCGCAGTTCGGCGAAGGTCGTATCGATGTGGCGAATGGCGATGACGCTGGCCATGCCGGTCGCGGTGATGACGGCGAGCAGAAGCAGAAAACTGCCAAAGGTCATCTGCCCGATCGACAGCGAGAACGATCGGATGCGCTGGGAAAGTGCCGCGAAGGCAGATGGCATGGCTGGCTCAGGCCGGGATGACAAAGTGCAATATATACGAGCTATTTAGCGCTGGAATATGTGAAAAGACCGACGCCCGGCTGCGTCGCGCCGGTTAACCATCCTGCCTGCGATTTGGGGCCCGCTTGTGACAAGCCAAAGGCGGTTCAGTCGGCGGTAATTCCGGCCTCCTTGACCACCTTGGCCCACAGCGCGACGTCGGCATTGATCATGTCGCCGAATTTGCCGAGCGGCGCGCTCTGGGCCTCGCAGCCGGCGATGTCGAGCTTCTGGCGCACGTCCTCGGTGGCAAGCGCCGCCTCCAACGCCTTGTCGATGCGCTCGACGATCGCCGGCGGTGTCGCCTTTGGCACCACGATCCCGAACCATGGCGTCACCTGCGCTTCGGCATAGCCCTGCTCGGCCAGGGTCGGTGCGTCCGGGAAATATTTGGTGCGGGTCGCATTGATGGTGCCGATGATGCGGATGGCGCCGGTCTGCACCTGCCCCAGCGCCTGGTTCACCGAGAAGAAGCTCGAGGTGACGAGCCCCTGGGCGATGTCGGGCACCATCTGCGGGTAGCCGCGATAGCCGACACCGGTCACGTCGATGCCGGCGAGCTTCTTGAACAGTTCGAAGCCGAGATGCCCGGTCGAGCCCTTGCCGGGATGACCGTAGGTCAGCGTTCCCGGCTTCGCCTTGGCGAGCGCCACGAACTCGGCGACGTTCTTCACCGGCAGGCTTGATGGCACGATGAAGACGTTCGGCGCCTTGCATATCTCGCCGACCGCGGCAAAATCGCGCTGCGGGTCCCAGCGCAGATTGTTGTACAGCGCCGGGCTTGCGACGAAATAAGTCGTCGCCAGCAGCCATGTGTAGCCGTCAGCCGGCGAGCGCGCGACGTCCTCGGCCGCGATCGAGCCGTTGGCGCCGGATTTGGATTCGAACACGATAGTGGCGTTGTTCCATTGCACCGCCATGTTCTGCGCGACGATGCGTCCGAACACGTCGGCGACCGTGCCGGGACCATAGGGGATGACGACGCGGATTGATCGGCTCGGGAAATTGTCCTCGGCATGAGCCGTCGTCGAAGCTACGGCCGCGAGCAACAAGCCTGTAATAAGCGCGCGGTGCCTCATCCCTGCGCCCCGACCTCGAACAACTCGCCGTCATAGCCGGCTTCCTTCGGGATTCGAAGCTGACGACCGCCATTGAGCCGCGTCATCACAGGCATCACGGTGACAATATTCTTGCCGCTGGAGTCATCCAGCGCGGCTTTCACGTGTCCCTGCTTGCCGAGCTTGATCAGGTTGCGCGTGGTCGGAAACGGCAGCTTGAAGCGGCCGGTCTCGCCGCCGGCGAGCGCCTCACGCGGCGACACCCAGATCGAGTCGGTGGAACTCCTTGCCGTCATGTGCGCCGAGCTGGTCCGGCGGCGCCGCGGCAAGGAAGAACCAGGTGTCGAAGCGCTTGGGCATGCCCTCCGGCGTGATCCAGTGCGCGTAAGGCACGAGCTCGTCGAGCGCGAGCATCATTCCGTTGTCGGTGAGAACCTTGAGGAACGTGGTTTTGCGATCGTTGAGGTCGGCCCGGTGCGCCGCTTCAATCTCGCCGGCGCGCTTTGCATCGATCAGCGCCTTCGACCCCTTCGGCCGCGCCAGCAGGATGCCGCTTTCCTCAAACGTCTCGCGGATCGCCGCGATCCGGAAGCTCAGGCCAGTTTCGTCAAGTCCATCGCCGCCCGAGTAAAGCTCGGGATTTGCGATGATCTCCTTGTCGTTCTTGTCAACGCTGCCGCCGGGAAACACCAGCGCGCCCGAATTGAAGTCGATCTCATAATGGCGGACCATCATGAAGACTTCGATTTCCTTGGCGGCCTTGGCGTCACGCAACAGCAGGATGGTGGAGGCGTCGCGCGGTCGAACAACTTCAGCAGACATACATCTCGTTCCCAAATTTTCTCGTCATTGCGAGGAGCGGAGCGACGAAGCAATCCAGCTTCACTTGTTGGAGGATGGATTGCTTCGCTTCGCTCGCAATGACGGTCACCCCGCCGCGCTCGATTGCGGCTGCAGATTGGCGCGGCGATCGACCCGCGCCACACGCGACAGGAGATAATCGACCTCGGCCTTCGCTGCCGCAGTGATGCCAGCGCCCGGCCTGCGCTGCGCGCTGGAGGCAATGATACCGCGCTTCTGCAGCACGTATTTGCGCACGGCAAGCCCCGCGCCCGGCTGCTGCTCGTAGCGGATCAGTGGCAGATGCGCGTCGAAGATGTCGTGCATGGCGTCGCGTTTGCCCTCTTTCCACATCTTCACAACGTCGATGAGGAGTTCAGGGAAGGCGTAACCAGTCATTGCGCCGTCGGCGCCGCGCTCCATCTCGAAATCGAGGAACAGGCCGCCATTGCCGGTGAGGATCGAGAGCGGCCGCAGCGAGCCGTCCTTCTGGAATCCGCGCAGCGCGGAGATCTTCTCCAGACCCGGCCAGTCCTCATGCTTGAGCATCACGCAGGACGGGCTGTCCATGACGATCTTGCGGATGACGGCGGGCGTGAATTGGACCGACAGCGTCAGTGGATAATCCTGCAGCACCCAGGGAATGTCGCCGATCGCTTCCTGCGCCTGCTTGAAATAGCCTGTGATCTGGTCGTCGGTGCGAAGGCTCGGCGGCGGCGCGATCATCACACCGGCCGCGCCCGCATCCATCGACGCTTTCGCCAGCGAACGCATCGTGGCAAAGCCCGGCGCAGAGACGCCGACGATGATCTGCATGTTTTTCGCGCGCTTGACGAAGCGGATCGCGACCTGCTCGGCCTCGGCGGCATCGAGCTTCGGCGCCTCACCCAAAATGCCCAGCACCGTGACGCCGTCGCAGCCGACCTCGGCATAGAAGTCGGTCAACCGGTCGATCGAGCGCTCGTCGATGCGGCCGTCGTCATGGAACGGGGTCGGCGCAATGGCGAAAGTGCCTGCGGCCTTTGCGGTGAGTTTTGTCATTATCGTATCCTTTCGTCATTCCAGGGCTCGCGAAGCGCGAACCCGGAATCTCGAGGTTCCGGGTTCGCTCGCTTACGCTCGCGCCCCGGAACGACAGTTACTTAAATCTCCGCGCCGACTTCTTGATCTCCTCGTCCGAGAAGAAGATGTCTCCGGCGTGGGTGACGATATCCTCGGCCTTCCAACCCGTGAACGGCGGCGTCCAGCCTTCCATTTCCATCATCCGCAGTTCGCGCACGCCGCGCGGGCCGGAGACGCCGAGCACCTTGCCGGTCTGGTCGCCCGACAATTCGCTGACCATGTATAGCACGGCGGGCGCGATTCCATCCGGGCCGAGCGCCGCACCGGGGTTCTCCTTGTAGCGCGGCAGGTCCGAGGTCATGCGGGTCAGCGCGCCGGGCGCCAGCGTCCAGACCCGGATGTTGTACTTGCGGCCCTCGATCGCCAGCACGTTGGACAGGCCCCAGATACCGCCCTTGGCGGCGCCGTAATTGGTCTGCCCGAAATTGCCGATCAGGCCCGAGGTAGAGGACGTGTTGACGATCACGCCGCCGCCGTTCTCGCGCATCCATTTGAATACCGGCAAGGTCGCGCAGAAGGTTCCCTTCAGGTGCACCCGGATGACCTTGTCCCAGTTCGCTTCCTTGGCCTTGGCGAAGGTCTCATCAAGCAGGATGCCGGCATTGTTCACGAGGATATCGGCGCGGCCGAAATTCGTGATGGCGTCGTTGAACACGGCTTCACCGCCCGCCAGCGTGGAGATGTCGGAACCGTTGGCAACCGCGCGGCCACCCTCGGCCTTGATGGCGTCGACCACCTTTTGCGCCATCGACTTGTCGGCGCCGGACCCGTCACGGGGACCGCCGAGGTCGTTGACCACGACAGCCGCACCCTCGCGCGCGAAAAGTCTGGCGTAGCCCTCGCCGAGCCCGCCGCCCGCGCCGGTGATGATGGCCACCTTCTTGTCGAGTAGTCCCATTGTCTCGCTCCCATTTTATTCTCGTCATTCCGGGGCAGCCCGCAGGGCTGGACCCGGAATCCAGAAGTTATTGATCGAGATTCCGGGTTCGCGCTTCGCGCGCCCCGGAATGACGAGTTTTGCTAGCCCAGCACTGTCCTGCCGCTCTTGATCACCGTGACGTTGCGCGCCTTCACCTTGGCCTCGAACGAAATGACGTTGCCGTCCTTCCACATCTCCATGGTCACGGTGTCACCGGGATAGACCGGCGAGGAGAACCGCGCCGCGTGCTGCCTGAAGGCGGACGGATCGTAATCGGCATAGGTCTGCAGCACGCCGCGGCAGGTGATGCCGTAGGTGCACATGCCGTGCAGGATCGGCTTGGGGAAGCCGGCCTTCTTGGCAAAGCCGGGATCGGAGTGCAACGGATTGCGGTCGCCGCAGAGACGATAGACCAGCGCCTGGTCCGGCCGCGTCACGATGTCGACGGACCGATCTGGCGCGCGGTTCGGCATCGCATGCGGTTCGGGTTGGCCTTCCGAGGGACCGCCGAAGCCGCCGTCGCCGCGCGCAAAGCGCGAAGCAACAAGCGTCGCGAGCTTCTCGCCGCTGGCGGCCTCCTTCAGCACGGTCTGGTGGCGAATGACAGCGCCCTTGTCCTTGCCCTTGTCCCAGGCCGCGAGCACGGTGGAGTCCGCGATGATATTCGCCGACGTCCCGAGCGGCTTGTGGAAGGTGATGTCGCGCTCGCCGTCGACCACCATCACGCGGTTGAGGTTCATCTCGCCCGGACCTGCGCCCCAGGCAGCGACGGAAGCGAAGGTCGGCACCACCCGCAGCGGCCGCGGATCTGCAGCGGTCTCGTTGACGAAGGCGAGTTCCTTCTCGTCCATGGGATCGTTGCCCATGCCGATGCCGTAGGCGTAGAGCATCACCTCGCGATCGCCATAGGCGTATTTCTGGCCGAGATTTTTCAGCGCCATCAGTTGTTCGTAGTTGATCGGCATGTTTGACAATTCCTCCCGAAGCAATCCTCGTAGGGTGGGCAAAGCGAAGCGTGCCCACCACGTCTCTCTCGCACGGTTCGGTGGGACGGCGCTTCGCGCCTTTGCCCACCCTACGGATCACTCACTTTGCTTACACCGGCGTGAAGAATGGCAGCGGCGCACCGTCGGTCGGCTTGAACACCACCTTCACCTTCTGGCCGATCTTCAGCTTGTCCATGTCGCAATCGACGATGTTGGTCTGCAAGGTTAGCCCTTCCTTCAGCGTGACATAGGCGATCGCGAACGGACCGGTTGCCGATTTCCGCATCAGGCTGAAGGTGTAGATCGTCGCCTCGCCCGAACTCTCCTCCCACACTGTCTTGTCGGAGAAGCAGAACGGGCAGATCGAGCGCGGAAAGTAATGCGGCTCGCCGCAAGCGGTGCAGCGCTTGATCATGAACTTGCCGGCCTTGGCCGCTTCCCAGAACGGCGCGGTCTCGGGATTGGTCTCCGGCTTCGGATATTTCTTCGCTTCGGCCATCACGCACGCTCCAGAATGCAGGTTGAGGCGGCATGGCGATTGCCGAGCAGTCCACCGGTGCCGTGCGCCACCGCGAGGTCGCAGTTCTTCACTTGCACCTTCGGATGCGCTTCGCCGCGCAATTGCCGCACGGCCTCGATGATCTTGGTCTGGCCGCCGCGGTTGACGGGATGGTTGCTGCAGAGGCCGCCGCCATCGGTGTTGAACGGCAGCTTGCCGACACCCGAGATCAGATTGCCGTCGGCGACGAACTTGCCGCCCTCGCCCTTCTTGCAGAAGCCGAGATCCTCGAGCTGCATCACCACCGTGATGGTGAAGCTGTCATAGATCGAGGCGTATTTGATGTCCTTGGGCGTGATGCCCGCCTCCTCGAAGGCGCGCGGGCCGGACCAGACGCCGGCGGAATACGTCATGTCGTGGTGCTTGCCGCCGCGCGGGCCTTTGGTGGCCTCGCCATGGCCGATCAGCCGCACCGGCGGCTTCTTCAGGCTCTTGGCGATTTCAGGGGACGTGACGATCAGCGCGCCGCCGCCATCAGTGATGACGCAGCAGTCCAGGCGATGCAGGGGATCGGAGATCATCGGCGAGTTCAGCACGTCCTCGACGGTGACGACGTCTCGCAGCATCGCATGCGGATTATATTGCGCATGATGGGAGGCCGCGACCTTGACCCAGGCCAGTTGCTCCGAAGTGGTACCGAAGTCGTGCATGTGCCGCATGGCACACATGCCGTAGACGTTGTGGGTGGTCTGGCCGTAGGCGTTCTCGAAATCGGCCTCGGCGCCGGACGCGCGCGGCGGCATCGCGCCGGTGCGCGGCTTGCCTGCGAGCGTGATCAGCGCGATCGAGCACTTGCCGGCGGCGATCGCCTCGGCGGCATGGCCGAGATGGATCAGATAGGAGCAGCCGCCGGTATCGGTGGAGTCGATGTGGCGGAGCTTCTTCATGTCGAGGCCGAGATAATCGACCATATTCATCACGCCGCCCGGGGCATCGCCGGCGCAGAAATAGCCGTCGATATCGGCCTTGGTGAGGCCTGCGTCCTCAAGCGCCCCCTTGGCGACCTCGGCGTGGAGCTGGCTGGTGGATTTGTCGGGTGCGTGCCGGGTCGGATGCTCCCAAATCCCGGCGATGTAGGCCTTGCCCTTGATGGTCAAATGTTTCTCCGCTCGACGTTTTCTTGTTCTATTTCCGGATATTTTCTTGGCCTGTCGGAGCAGGCTTGGCAAGCGGTGAAATATTCCGTGGCGCGAGAGGGTCTAGGCGGTGAGAGCATAGCGGGTGGACGCAAGGCGGGTTGCCATCCGCGCTTAGCTGCCACTCGTCATTCCGGGACGCCGCGAAGCGGGGGGCCCGGAATCCATACTCCCAGCTGGTGGTTATGGATTCCGGGTTCGCGCCAAGAGGCGCGCCCCGGAATGACGACGGAATATGGACGCGCGTCTTCGCATCCCGCGGCGCGATTTCCGCGTCCGGGCTTTGCAATTCGGTGTCCCTCTCGAAAACGGAGGGCGCAGGGAATGCCGGGTGCACGCCGCACCCACTGCCACGCGTGCAAAACGAAAAAGACGCACGCAGGCCAACACAGGTACGCCGAAATCACTCCGGCACTCCCTGCGCAATGGCTTTACGGCTTACTCCGCGCTCTCCTTGGTGTCCGGGCTTTTTAGCCACCATCGCCTTATCGATTGTCATCGACAAAGCTTGATCCCAGCGTCGGGGGATCAGGACCACACGGCTTGACCGTACGTATCGATATCGCTCGCCTGCGAGACCAACACGTCCATCGCATCCCGCACCACGTGTCGTGACGATCGCGAAACGCCCTCCGTAGTGAGCGCGGGACGAGCGAGATATAACACTGTTTCTGTTTTACGGAATCATCAAGCGCTGCGACAGATTAACGCGACGTGCTGAATTCAACACGACGTGCAAAAAAAGACACAGTGGGTCCAGAAGCGACGGACCGTAGGGTGGGCAAAGCGAAGCGTGCCCACCTTTACAACCACGGCGCTTGAAGGTGGGCACGGCGCATGCGCGCCTTTGCCCACCCTACTTCATCGCTACTCCGCGGCGATCTGCCTTGGTGCGGGCGGCGGATTGACGAGATCGGCGGCGAGCTGCTCGTAGCGCGCCTTGGCGTCCTTGACCGCCTTCTCCTTCACCGGGCCGTAGCCGCGGATGCGATCTGGCAGCGAGAGCAACTCAACAGCCGTCTCGACGTTGACCGGCGACAGCATCGACAGCACGGTCCCGACGTCCTTCTCGTAGCCCGCGATCAAATCGCGTTCGAGCTTGCGGTCGGGACTGCGGGCGAAAATGTCGAGCGCGGTGCCGCGCAGGAAACGCAGCTTCGCCAGCATTTTGAACACCGGCAGCATCCAGGCGCCGAAGGCGCGCTTCTTCGGCCGTCCCAGCGCGTCTTTCCCGCCGCCAAGGATCGGCGGCGCGAGGTTGAAAGAGAACTTGAAATCGCCATCGAACTGGTCGCGCAGCTGCTGCTCGAACCTGCCGTCGGTGAAGAGCCGCGCCACTTCGTACTCGTCCTTGTAGGCGAGCAATTTCGCGTAATTGATCGCGACCGCGCGCGGCAGCGCGTCGCCATAGCCGCCCCTGGTCGCGGCATCGCGCACCCGGTCGACCAGCGCGCGATATCGCTTCGCCAGCCGCTTGCTCTGATAGCCGGTAAGGAACTCGCTGCGATGGGCGATAATCTCGTCGAGCGACATTGCATCCAACGACTTCGGCGCATGCGCCTCGTCCTGACCCTGCATCATCGTGTCCAGCCGCGCAGGCTCAGCGGCCGCAAGACGGCCGAGCCGGAAGGCCTGCGTGTTCATCTTGATCGAGACACCGTTGACCTCGATCGCCTGCTCGATCGACTCGGCCCTCAGCGGCAGCAGGCCCCTCTGGTAAGCGTAGCCCATCATCATGATGTTGGTGGCGATGGAGTCGCCGAGCAGCACTTCGGCCGGCCTCGTGAAATCGAAGAACGCGGAGTCCTTGCGCAGCGAAGTCTCCAGTACGCTTGCGACCTTGCGATTCTGGAAATTGAAATCGCGGTTGAGGATGAAATCGGCGGTCGGGATGATGTGGCTGTTGATGATGCCCGTGGTACGGCCGGACTCGCAAAGCGTGATGGTGTCCTTGGAGACCGCGACCACCTCATCGGCGGCCATCACGAGATCGGCGGTGCCGGTGACGATGCGCGAACAGGTGACATCGCGCGTATGCTCGGAGAGCCGGACATGGCTCAACACCGCCCCGCCCTTTTGCGCAAGGCCCGACATGTCGAGGATCATGCTGGCCTTGCCCTCGATATGGGCGGCCATGCCGAGCAGCGCGCCGATGGTAAGCACGCCGGTGCCGCCGACGCCGGCAACCGCGATGTTATAAGGCTTATCCAACTGCGGCAGCGAGGCCGGCTCCGGCAGCGCGCCGATGTCGCCGAGTTCGGTCGGCGCACGCTTGCGCGGCTTGCCGCCGTCGATGGTGACGAAGGACGGACAGAAGCCCTTCAGACACGAATAGTCCTTGTTGCAGGACGACTGATTGATGGTGCGCTTGCGCCCCATCTCCGTCTCCAGCGGCTCGACCGAGATGCAGTTCGACTGCACCGAGCAGTCGCCGCAGCCTTCGCACACCGCTGGATTGATCATGACACGGCGCGCCGGATCCTCCATCAGGCCGCGCTTGCGGCGGCGGCGCTTCTCGGCCGCGCAGGTCTGCACGAACACGATTGCGGACGTGCCCTTCAGCTCGCGGCATTCCCTCATCACGGCATCGAGTTCGTCGCGATGGCGCGTGATGACGCCGGGCGCGATGTCGGACGCGGGATAAAGCTCCGGCTTCTCGGAGACGAGATAGATGTGGCGGATGCCTTCGGCGTGCATCTGGAAGGTGATCTGCTGCGGCGACAGGTCGCCGTCGACATGCTGGCCGCCGGTCATCGCGGTCGCATCGTTATAGAGCAGCTTGTAGGTGATGTTGGCGCCGGAAGAGACCGCCTGACGGATCGCGAGGCTGCCGGAATGGAAATAGGTGCCGTCGCCGAGATTGGCGAACACGTGCTGCTCTTTCGTGAAGGGCGCGACACCGACCCAGGGCACGCCCTCGCCGCCCATATGCGTGAACGTTTCGGTCGAGCGGTCCATCCACAGCGCCATGAAGTGGCAGCCGATGCCGGCGAAGGCGCGGCTGCCTTCCGGCACTTTGGTCGAGGTGTTGTGCGGGCAGCCCGAGCAGAAATACGGCGTGCGGCTGATGGGCGCCACCGCTTGAACCTGCGTCGCCTCGCGGCCGTTGAACCAGTCGGCCTTGGCGCGAAGCATGCTCTTGATTTCAGGGTTGAGGTCGAGGCGGAGAAGCCGTTCGGTCAGCGAGCTTGCAAGCGAGGAGACGCTGAGTTCGGCGGCGAAGGTGAGGAAGCGCTTGTCGTGATCGTCCATCTTGCCGACGATGCGCGGGCGGACGTCGTCGCGCCAGTTGAACAGGACCTGCTTGACCTGGTTCTCGACGATCTCGCGGCGTTCCTCGACGATGAAAATCTCTTCGAGCCCGACCGCGAACTGGTGCACGCCTTCCGGCTCCAGTGGCCAGGGCATGCCGATCTTGTAGAGCCGAAGGCCGATTTTGGCCGCGACCTCCTCGGTGATCCCCAACTCGCGCAGCGCCTGGCGGATGTCCTCATAGCTCTTGCCGGAGGCCATGATGCCGTAACGCGCGTTCGGCGAGTCCATGGTGATGCGGTTGACCCTGTTGGCGCGGGCAAAGGCGACTGCGGCAAAGCCCTTGTAGTCCTGCAGGCGGCGGTCCTGCTCGAAACGATCGTCCGGCCAACGCAAATTGAGCCCGCCCGGCGGCATCTCGAAATCGGGGGGGATCACGAACGGCGTCATCTCGTCGGTGAGATCGATCTCGGCCGTGGTCTCCACCGTCTCGGTGATCACCTTCATGCCGACCCAGCAGCCGCTGTAGCGCGACATTGCGATGCCGAGCAGGCCCATCTCGATCATCTCGTGGATGCTGGAAGGATAAAGATACGGCATCAGTGCGGAGATGAAGGCGTGATCCGACTGGTGCGGCACGGTGGAGGATTTCGCGCCGTGGTCGTCGCCGGCAAGGCACAGCACGCCGCCGTTCTTCGCCGAGCCCGCGGTATTGCCATGCCGGAACACGTCGCCGCAGCGGTCGACGCCGGGACCCTTGCCGTACCAGATGCCAACCACGCCGTCGTAATTGGCGCCCTTCGACAGATTGAGTTGCTGCGAGCCCCACACAGCCGTCGCGGCGAGGTCCTCGTTCACGCCGGGCTGGAACTTGATGTTGTACTGCTCGAGATGTTTTCGCGCAGCGAACAGCTGCTGGTCGTAGCCGCCGAGCGGCGAGCCGCGATAGCCGGATATGAAGGCCGTGGTGTTCAGCCCCGCGGCGCGGTCGCGCCGGATTTGCGCCATGGGCAGGCGCACCAGCGCCTGGATGCCCGTCAGGAAGACGTGTCCCGTCCCTTGGGTGTATTTCTGGTCGAGACTGATCGGACCCTGGTTGATTCCCATCGACGCCCTCGTAAGTCTTGGCTGTCCCTGCGCTTTTGCAGCTAATCACGCAGCCTTGTTAACGCCAGTCTATGTCGCTTTTTCCGCGTGGCGCAGCATAATTCTGGGCAACCAAGCCATGCCCTTCCAAATCGCAATATCGTGCCGGAAATCGCGCATGGCTATTGTGCTTGTGTCGCGTGGGCTTGCGCTCGCGAAACGAGATGACGGCTCTATAATGCACGCGGGGGCTTCTGCCGGGTGAGTCCAGATGCGGGCGATTCTCGCGGGTCTGTTTTTGTGCACTGCGTTGGCTATGGCGCAGGCGGCCGAGCCGTCGCAGGACGCGATCGCGCGCGGCAAGACGCTGGTCGATGCTGGTGACTGCTTCAGCTGCCACACGTCGGATCCGGCCAGGCCGTTTGCCGGCGGCCTCAAGATCGAGACGCCGTTCGGCGCAATCACTTCTCCCAACCTGACGCCCGACCGCGAGACCGGCATCGGCGCCTGGAGCGAACAGGATTTCTATCGCGCGCTGCGCTCCGGCATCGCGCCAGACGGATCGCGCTACTATCCGGCCTTTCCCTATCCCTATTTCGCGAAGCTGACGCGCGACGACATTCTGGCGATCCGCAGCTATCTCGGCACGCTCACGCCCTACGCCAACAAGGCGCCACCGCCGGAGCTGCGCTTCCCGCTCAACTTCCGCGTGGTGATGCGGGTGTGGAATTACCTGTTCTTCCGGCCGGGCATCCTCGAGCCCGACCAAAGCAAGGGCACCGAGTGGAACCGCGGCCGCTATCTGGTCGAGGCGCTCGGCCATTGCGGCGCCTGCCACACGCCGAAGAATGTGTTCGGCGCCGACCGCAAGAACCGCAGCTACGCCGGCGGCCTCGTCGACGGCTGGTTCGCGCCGCGGCTCGATGCCGCCGAGCGCAGCGGGCTTGCGTCATGGAAGGTCGAGGACATCGTCGAATATTTGTCGACCGGCCGTAACCAGAAGAGCCATGCCGGCGGCCCGATGGCCGAGGTCGTGGTCAACTCGACCTCGAAGATGAGCGATGGCGATGTGCGTGCGATCGCCGCCTATCTGAAATCGCTGCCGCCGGGGAATTCGGAGCCGTTGGTGACGCCGCCCTCGGAAGCCACGATGACATCGGGCAAGGCGGTCTACGATCACTACTGCGTCGCCTGTCATGAGGCCGACGGATCGAGCTCGCCCGGGGTCTATCCGCCGCTCAACGGCAACGCGCTGCTGCAGTCCGCCGATCCGTCTTCGACGCTGCGCCTCATTCTCGATGGCGCGCAGACCGTGATCACGCCCCGCGCGCCGAACACCGGACAGATGCCGGCCTATGCGCGGCAGTTCAGTGATGACGAGATCGCCGACGTGACAACTTACATCCGCAACAATTTCGGCAACAGTGCGCCTGTCGTGACCGCGGAACAGGTGAAGAAAGCGCGGCGGCAGTAGTCACTCCCGCCATGTCAGCCGCGCGGCCTCGCGCGCGTCCGAGGGCGTGGCGAGGAAGCGGCGGCGGAAGCTGCGGTTGAAATAGGAGATATCGTTGAAGCCGGCCTCGTGCGCGATCCGCGCGATGTTGAGATGCGCATACCTGATATCGCCGAGCATGCGATGCGCCTTCTGCAGCCGCTCCTCGAGCAGGAAGACCGAGAACGACGATCCCTGTTCCCAAAACAGTTTTCGCACATAGCGCGATGAAATGCCGTGGCGGGCGGCGATCTCGTCCACCGATAGATCGCCGGCGCCGAGATGATTGCGGATGTCGGCCCTGATGGCATCCAGGCGCGCGGCCCTGCCGCCGCGAAGCTGCGCCTGTTCTGCGACATCGCCGCGCGCGCCCAGCGCAAGGGCGGCCAGATCGAGAATGTGAGTCGAGACGGCCGTGGCTACCGCATGATTTTCGAATCCGGCGGCAGCCTCGACCAGGTCGAGATAGCGGGTCAGCAGTCGCAATGCGGGATTGTCGCTTCGAACTGACAGGCCGGCGGCCTCCGACAGGTTCGGAACAAGCGCCGATATCGACGGTCGCGGCATCGCGAGCGTCACGAAACGCCCTTCCGACAGCATGGTGCTGGCCGAGGGATCGCTGGACATCAGCACGCTTGCGCTGCCGACGCCACCGATCAGCTCCTTGCCGAATTGCGTGGCGGTCGCTTCCCCGCTGCGCAGGATGCTGAGCGCGACCACGTCCCTGCCGCGGCCTGCAAGCTCCCGCGTCACATGGTAGGTCGCAGGCGTTCGCGCGCCCGCCACGATCGTCACGTCGGGCAGCAGGCTGAAGGCGGCATCGGCGCGAAACGGGATGTCACGGATCGGCTCGATGTCGCAGTTGGTGACGCCGCGCCCGTAGACCTCGCGCCACATCGCAAGGCGTTTGTGTTCCGGAAAGTCGGCGGTCGAAATCCGTACCCGCTGAAAGGGCGGTAGATCCTGCATGCCCCGTTGTCCCTGAGCGCTCCATTGTCTCAGTCGCAGCGAAATCGAAACGCGTTCATGCCGGCGGGGTTCGGCCGATGCACGGACTGGTGCCGCTCCGTCCAATTTCGTGCCGTTCAGGTCAAGGATAGCGTGTCGGCGCCGCCACACATCAGACGGAAATGCCTTGAGGACCGCGCAGGCCAAGGCCCATGCCGGGCAGTCCGAGACAGACGCGAGCCACCGATTAGGGTGCGCGCATCGCTGTCTCGGAATCAGTGAAAATGCCCGCCTTGCAAGGCCTTGTTAACTTTTGTGAAACGATCGCCAAACGGCCGGGCGCGCATTTCTTCGTTCCGGTGCTGGTTGCGGCAAGCCTTCCGGTGATCGCAGGCGTAGCCCCCGCCTCGGCCGGGCCAGCACCGGTTCCTTTCTACAACTGGTCGGGATTTTACATCGGCCTCAATGGCGGCATCGGCGGCGGGCCGGTCAGCCCACTTTACAACATCACCGGTCTGCCCCAGCCAGGCTATCCCGGCGACCAGCGGCTCGACGAACAACACCACAGGATGGGCGGCGTCTTCGCCGGCCTCCAGGCCGGCTACAATCATCAACTCAACAATAACATCGTGCTCGGCGTCGAAAGCGATCTGCAATGGAGCAATGTCGGCGCCCAGTCCTCGAATAATACCCACTTCAACTACGATATCGGCGGCAGCTACCCGATCGGCGGATACAACTTCGCGGGAATGTGGATCAGCCAGAACTGGTTCGGCACGACGCGGCTGCGCGCCGGTTACGCCTTCGACCACCTTCTCGTCTACGTCACCGGCGGCGTCGCTTATTCGAATTTTTCGATCGGAAATTCAGCCTATGGCAGCGAGTTTTTTCCGAACCCGGCCAACTATGTCAACATCGCGAGCGCGGCCTCATCGACACGGTTTGGAGTTGCGGCCGGCGCCGGTGTCGAAGTCGGGCTCACCAGCCGCGTCAGCCTGAAATCGGAATATCTCTACACCAGCTATCCCGGCCTTTTGGTGAACTATGTCGATCACGAAGGCTCTAATGCGTACGTCTCTAACGGAACGTTTTCGACCGGCCCGTTGAGCGTTCACCTCGTGCGCGCAGGCCTGAACTATCGTCTCCAGGACGGCGAGCAAAGCGGCGGAGCATACGGCGCGATGGCCGCGTGGACACCGAACTGGACCGGCTTCTACGCCGGCGTGAACGGCGGCTACGGCGCCGGCGCACTGCGGCCCAACCAATTTGAGACGTTGCTGAACGTGGTCAATACGTTTCCAGGCACGTGGAGCGAGATCAGTTCGAACGCTATCGATAACCGGTTGCGTAGCGGCGGCTTCGAGGCCGGCGTGCAGTTCGGTTACAATCACGAACTGCCGAACAGATTCGTCGTGGGCGTCGAGACCGACCTGCAATGGAGCGGCATCCGCGGCTCGAGCGCGAGCGAACTGTTGGAAACCTTCTTCTACAAGCCACCCGTTTCCGGAAGCGCAAACAGCTCACTCAGCGTGAACCAGAACTGGTTCGGCACTACGCGCCTTCGGCTGGGATACCGGCCGACGGAACGGCTGCTGACCTACGCGACCGGTGGCCTCGCCTACTCAGGCTTCTCCGCCGGTCTTTCGCGCTCGTACTACGATCCGATCGACGGACCAGCGGTGGGAGCCGTTTCCGGCTGGGGCAATTCGACCCGGCTGGGCTGGGCAGCCGGTGCAGGCTTCGAATACGCGCTATGGCGCAACGTCAGCTTCAAGACCGAATATCTCTATACACAGTACAGCGGCTTCAACGTGGCGTATGGCGGGTACGACACTGACAATGCCTATTACTACGAGACCACGCATGGGACGCTATCGACCGGAACGATCGGCATCCATCTGGTGCGCGGCGGCTTCAACTGGAAATTTGGTGAATAGCTCTCACCGCTCGTCGCTGTTGAACACGAATTTCGGCATCTCCCATTTGAAGCGGATCGCGAGCAACCGAAAACTGACCCCAAGCGCGAAGGTGAGAGCGGTCCACACCTCGTTGTTCAGCTTCAACCCGAACGCGGTCGCATAAAACAGCCCAGTCACCACGCTCACGCTGGCATAGAGCTCGGAGCGAAACAGCAGCGGCACGTCGTTGCAGAGGATGTCGCGCAGCACGCCGCCGGCGCAGCCGGTGATCATGCCCGCCACGATCACAATCGGCAGCGAGGCATCCATTTGCCAGGCGACATCGCAGCCGGCCATGGTGAAGACCACGAGGCCGATCGCATCCAGCACCAGGAACGCGACATTGAGCCGGTGCACCACGCGCGCAACCAGGATGGTGATGAACGCCGCGATCCCCGCGATCGCGAGGAAGGACGGGTTCGCAACCCACACCAGCGGATAATGCCCGAGCAGCACGTCGCGGATGGTGCCGCCGCCAAGCGCGGTGATGGCGCCGAGCATGCACACGCCGGCCCAATCCATGCTGCGCCGGCCTGCGGCCAGCGCCGCGGTCATCGCCTGCGCCGCCAGCGCAACATATTGCAGGAAATGCAGCACGCTGTCGGCGGGCGGCAGGTTCCACATGCGGGCCTCCGTGAATTGAATGGTCGAACTTAGAACCCGGGTTCCCTGTGGAACAAGCGAAATACCGGGAACCGGGCCGCCGCCTCACGGTTGTCTTACGACCAAAGGAGAACTCCGTCATGGCCAACCAAAATATCCCCAACGATCCCTATGACCCCTCCCGGTCCGGCCTGAGTGATGACAGTTTCGGCGCCCGGTCGCGCTTCGACAGCGAGCTGCAGGCCGATCCGGAACTTCAGGAAGGTCCGGCTTCCAGCGGGAAGATCGCGCTGTTTGCGCTCGGCATCGCTTTGGTGCTGGGTGCCGTGTTCTACGGCTTGAACAACACCAGTGTGCATGAGGCGCAGACCACGCCGCCGACCGTGGCGCAGAGCCAGCCGGCGGCGCCGCCTCCGGGCATGCGCGACGTGACGCCGCGGCCGAACACCCAGCCGGGCACCACGACAGGCGCGGCGCCAAGCAATCCGATGCCGCCGCAGTCCTCGCCGCAGGGCGCGGACAAGCAGTGACGGCTTGAGTTGACCGACACGAAAACGCAGCGGGCTTTCCCGCTGCGTTTTTTTGCGGAGACGGTACCTAGCTGAACATCTTGTTCAGCTCGCCGCCGGGATAGCCGTTGGCGAGTTCGGTGAAAGTCCCCTTGTCCGCCATTTCCTTCGCCGTCTTCATGAAGCCGGTCCAGGCGGTGCGCGCCAATGAGCCGCCGACCGAGATGCGGCGCACGCCGAGCGCCTCGACATCCCTTAGCGACAGGCCCGAAGCACCGATCAGGAGGTTGACGGGCCTTGGCGCGACCGCCTTCACGACGGTGGAAATCTCTTCCTTGGTCGAAATGCCCGGCGCGTAGAGGCAATCGGCACCGGCTTCAGCGTAGGCGTTCAAGCGGTCGATCACCAGATCCATATCCTTGATCCCGCGCAAAAACGCTTCACAGCGGCCGGTGAGCAGGACGCCGCTCTTGTCGGCGTCGATCGCCTGCCGCGCCGCCTTGATGCGCTCCACCGCAAGCGTGCGGTCGAACAGCGGCTTTGCAGCATCGCCGGTGAAATCCTCGATCGAAAGGCCGGCGACGCCGGTCTTGACCGCGCGACCGACGTTGACGGCGACCTTGTCCGGCTCGTGGGCAAAGCCATCCTCGTAATCGGCATTGACCGGGATATCGACGGCCGCGCAGATCGCGGTGAGATGGTCGCAGACGTCATCGACCGTGACGCGGTTGTCGGCCTTGGCGATGGTCCAGGCGAAGCCGGCGCTGGTCGAGGCCAGCGCCTTGAAGCCAAGCTTTTGCAGCGCGACCGCGCTGCCGACATCGAAGGGATTGGGAATGATGAAGCAGCCGCTCTCGTGCATCTTCTTGAATGTGGCGCGCTTGTCCGCTGTGGAAACCGGCATGATCTCTCCCTTTGCTCTGTGTTCACGCATGTAGATAGCCGCATGACCGGCAACCCGCCAGTGCTGCCATCTCTTGCCAGTTAGGCCTCGACCTTGCGCAGGAAGGTGCGCTCCTCCGCAAGGATGAACTTGTTCTCTTCCGCGAAATTGAAATTCGCCATGCCTTCCGCGTCGTTACGCAGCCGCGCGCGATAAGCCTCATAGGCCGCAAGGCTCTCGAACGAAATCAGCGCAAAGGCGATGTTGTTGGTGCCCTCATGCGGCATCCAGTAGCCGATCAGGTCGCCGCCGCAGCGCGGGATGATCGACAGCCAGCGTTTCGAATACGCCTCGAACTGCGCGCGCTTGAACGGATCGAGCTGATAGCGGATGAAAACGGTGACCGTCATGGGAACCTCCAATATATGCACCATCGCAAGCTACGTAGGGTGGGCAAAGCGAAGCGTGCCCACCATCGCGAGCACGGCGCTTGAAGGTGGGCACGGCGCAAGCGCGCCTTTGCCCACCCTACAATTCCTTGCTGCGCTCCTCGCAATGACGTGAGAACCATAACTCTTGAATGACAACAATGCTTCGGCTATCATCGAAGCATGAAAGCAGGACCCGACATCGCCATGGTCGCCTCGCTGGTCGGCGACCCCGCCCGCGCCAACATGCTGACCGCGCTGATGAGCGGCCGGGCGCTGACCGCAAGCGAGCTGGCACAGGAGGCCGGCATCACGCCGCAGACCGCAAGCTCGCATCTGTCGAAACTCGAGGCCGGCGGGCTGGTCGAACAGGAAAAGCAGGGTCGCCACCGCTATTTTCGCCTGACCGGCGAGGACATCGCCGGTCTGCTGGAGATGCTCGAGGGACTTGCGGCGCGCGTCGGCCACATGCGCGTGCGCACCGGGCCGAAGGATCCGGAGCTGCGGCGTGCCCGCATCTGTTACGATCATCTCGCCGGCGATCTCGGCGTGCAAATGCTCGACAGCATGCGCGACCAGAAACTGGTGCGGCAGAAGAAGCAGGACATCGAGCTGACGGCCGAAGGCGCGCGCTTCCTGGAGAAGAATTTGCAGATCGCGCCCGAGGCGCTCGCCCATCCGCGCCGTCCGGTGTGCAAGGCCTGCCTCGACTGGAGCGAGCGGCGGCATCATCTGGCGGGCACGCTGGGTGCGGCCATGATGAATCGTTTCACCGAGCTGAAATGGGCCGCGCGCGATTCCGCCCCCGGCAGCCGCGTGGTGAATTTCACCCGGTCAGGCGAAAAGCGCTTTGCCACGCTGTTCCCGAACAGCGAGAGTTGAGCACGATCGCGTGTAGTTGGGCGCTTCTCGTCATGGCCGGGCTTGACCCGGCCATCTACGTCTTTACTGCCGCTGGATCGTAAGCAAGACATGGATGCCCGGCTCAAGGCCGGGCATGACGAAATTCCATTGTCGAGACCGCCTATGCGACGCATCGTTGCCGCCCTCTGCACCGCCCTCCTCCTCACCCCCTCCCTCGCCGCGGACGCGCCGCGCGAGCCCTACGGCATCAATCTCGAAGGCTTCGCCTATCCCTGGCCGGTCAGCCTGTTCGACGTGACCAATGAGGGCGAGCAGCTGAAGATGGCCTATATGGACGTCGGCGCCTCCGGCCAACCGAACGGCCGCGCCGTGGTGTTGCTGCACGGGCGCAATTTTCCGGCAAGCTACTGGGCGCCTGTCATCACGACGTTGCGCGATGCCGGCTACCGCGTGGTGGTGCCCGACCAAATCGGGTTCGGCAAATCATCGAAGCCGTCGGGCGAACTGCATTTCGACAATCTCGCGCGCAACACCATCGCGCTGCTCGATCATCTGCAGATCGCCAAGGCCGACATCGTCGCCCATTCGATGGGCGGTATGCTCGGAGTACGGATTGCGCGCGCCTATCCCGATCGCGTGGCTCATCTGGTGCTGACCGCGCCGATCGGGCTCGAGGACTATCGGCTCTATGTGCCACCGGTGCCGACCGAGCGGATCATCGAGAACGAAAGCAAGCTCACCGCCGACGCCTACCGCAAGCAGCTCGAAACCAACTATGCGCTGAAACTGCCGGGCGACCAGGTGACGCCGTTCATCGACTCCCGCTTTGGCATCAAGGGCAGCGCCGACTATCCGCGCTGGCTGCGCGCTTTCGCCTCGTCCTATCAGATGATCTACCGCGAGCCGGTGGTGCACGAGATCCCGCTGGTTTCGCAGCCGACGCTGTTCGTGATGGGATCTGACGATCATAACGCGCCGGGCCGCGCGTCTGCGCCGGAAGCGTTGCGCGCGAAAATGGGTCACAATGCCGAGCTGGCGCAGGCGCTCGCCGCCTTGATGCCGGATGCGCGCGCCGAGGTGATCCCGAACACCGGACATCTGGTGTTTCTGGAAGCGCGGGCGAAGTACGACGAGCTGCTGCTGGGATTCATCGGGAAGTGAAGCGCAATCGTTCCGGTCCGTAGGGTGGGCAAAGGCGCTCCTGCGCCGTGCCCACCTTCAAATGCCGTGCTCGCGAGGGTGGGCACGCTGGCTACGCCGCAAACTCCTCGGCCAGAACAAACGCCTCGCGCGTGCGCGTCACGTCCGGCCAGTCGCGATTGAAGTCGGCGACGAGGCGCTTCAGGTCCGCGCCGTTCATCGCGCGATCGAGCGAGGCTTCATCCGCGAACTGATAGGTCGCCTGATGCAGCGACGGATCGGTGAGACTCCAGAACCGCCACGCCTTGACCACGCCGAAGGATTTCGCGGCGTCGGGCAGATGCTCGTTCTGATACCAGGTGTCGAACGCCTTGCGCTTGGCGGGATCCTTGACGGTGGCGCGGACGACGAAAAAGGCAGCGGACATGGTTTCCTCCGTTTATTTTGCGGTGAGGATAGCGCAGACCGCGCGCGATGTCGTGCGTTACAACGCCCTACTCCGGCAACCCCAGGCTCTGAAGCCGCCGCGCCATCCCTTCCATGCTCGGTGTGGAAAACACCATCGCCTGCTTGAACTTCGAAACCGTCAGATCGGGATAATGCCGCAGCATTTCCGCGAAAGCCTGCTTTGCTTCCTCGACCCTTCCCGCCCCCACGAGAGCCGATGCCAGGTTCCGGTAGATCCAGGTCGCATGCGGCCGCTCCTGCAGGGCGCGACGGCAAAACAACGCGGCCTGGTCGTAGTCGCCGGCCACTTCATGGGCTGAGCCAATGCCGGCATAGTTGTTGAAATTCATCGGGTCGATCGGACTGAGCCGAATGGCGCGTTCGAAATTTTCGATCGCCTTGTCCGGCTTATCCTCATAGTCCTCGATCCATCCGAGCCGGCTCCAGGCCCACGCGCAATTGGGATCGAGCGCCAGCGCCCGCTCCAGCAGGATGCGCGCCACGCCAAAATTGCGCACAAACGTGTGCACGGCGCCGAGGATGGCAAGAACAAGCGGATCGTCGCCGCTGAGCGCCGCAGCCTGCCCCGCGAGCGATCGCGCCTTGGCCTGGCTGTCGGCGATGTCGTCGGCCCAATTGTAGACGGAGCGTTGGGCATGGCACCAGCCTGCAAGCGAAAGCGCCAGCGGGTATTCGGGATCGATCGCCAATGCCTTCTCGAGCAGCTCGAGCGCCTTGGCGCTTTCGTCTTTTTCGAGCGCCCAGACGTGGGGCATCGCCCGCATGGTGTAGTCGTAGCTGCCGAGGTCCTGCGGCCGCCTGCGCCGCGAGCGTTCGATCTCTGCGAGACGGATCGAGGGTTGCAGCGCGCCCGCGATCTGCTGAGTGATGCGATCCTGCAGGTCGAAGAACTCGTCGACCGTGCCGTCGTAGCGCGAACTCCAGACATGCGTGCCGCCCTCGGTCTCGATCAGCTGGACGGTGATGCGCAGCCGGTTGCCGATCTTCTGCACGCTGCCTTCGAGCAGATAGGCGACGCCAAGCTCCTTGCCGATGGCACGCGCATCGGTGGCGCGGCCCTTGTAGGTGAAGGCCGAGCTGCGCGCGATCACGAAGAACGAGCGGATGCAGGACAACGTCGCCGTGATGGCTTCGACGATTCCGTCGGCGAGAAAATCCTGCCCGGGCTCCGCCGACATGTTGTCGAATGGCAGCACGACGATGGAGGGTTTGTCGGGCAACGCCAGCTCGCGCCGCGCTTCGGGCGCGGACGCGCTCGCCGGCGGGCTGCCCACGGCGAGCTTCATGTGCCATGCACGCATCGGCTCGCTGATGTTCTTCAGGCTCTGCTCGCCGATGTCGTCGAACGCAATATCCACTTTACCCCGGACCTGCCGATGGGCGTCATCGGAAATGCAGACGCCGCCCGGCTCCGCGATCCCCTCGAGGCGCGCCGCGATATTGACGCCGTCGCCGAAAATATCGTTTTCGTCGAAGATGATGTCACCGACGTGAATGCCGATGCGAAACTCGATTCGCAAATCGGGCGGCACGTCGACATTCCGCTCCGCCATCGAGCGTTGCACGTCCGCCGCACAGCGGGCCGCATCGACGGCACTGGAGAACTCGACCAGCATGCCGTCGCCGGTGGTCTTGACGATGCGACCGTGATGCAACGCGATGGAGGGATCGACGAGGGTCTTCCGGAATACCTTCAACTGGGCCAGCGTGCGCTCCTCGTCACGGCCCATCAGCCGGCTGTAGCCGGCGATATCAGCCGCCAGCACCGCCGCCAGTCGCCGGTCCACGCGCTCGTTGGACAAAAAGGCCTCCTGCACTGCCTATTAGAGCATGGTCAACCGCTCGTCCGCCACGCGTAATGTTCGCGGATGCCTGTCAATTCGACTGATTGCCGGAAGGTCCAATTCGGATATAGTCCGGCGCGAATTAGGCGCAAAAAATAACAATTGCATCGCGAACAACTCGGAGTTGGAGACACCATGGGCAAGAGATATCAGAGCATCCTGGAAACCGTCGGCAACACGCCCGTGGTGCGGATCAATCGCCTGGCGCCGAAATCCGTCAATTTGTACGTGAAGGTGGAGGCCTTCAATCCGCTCGGTTCGGTGAAGGACCGTCTCGCGCTCGGCGTGATCGAGGCCGCGGAAAAATCCGGCGAGTTGAAGCCCGGCCAGACCGTGGTCGAGGCGACCAGCGGCAACACCGGCATCGGGCTTGCGATGGTGTGTGCGGCCAAGGGCTATCCGCTTGTCGTGACCATGGCGGAGACCTTCAGTGTCGAGCGTCGCAGGCTAATGCGCTTCCTCGGCGCCAAGGTCGTGGTCACGCCGGCGGCCGATCGCGCCGTCGGCATGATCAACAAGACTGTCGAGCTCGCCAAGACCCACGGCTGGTGGATGTCACGGCAGTTCGAGAACGAGGCCAATCCCGACTACCATTCGAAGACCACGGCGCGCGAAATCATCGACGATTTCGCCGACACGAAGCTGGACTATTGGGTGACCGGCTACGGCACCGGCGGCACGCTGAAGGGCGTCGCGCGCGTCCTGAAGAAAGAGCGTCCCGACACCAAGATCATCGCCTGCGAACCGGAAGACGCGCAGTTGCTCGGCAGCGGCGTCGAGCAGAAGCGCAACGCCGACGGCACGCCGGCCGCACCTCACCCGGCCTTCAGGCCGCATCCGATGCAGGGCTGGACGCCCGACTTCATTCCGAAGATCACGGGCGATGTGGTGGCGATGAAGCTGATCGATCGCCTGTTGCCGATTCCGGGACCGGAGGCGATCCGCTGCGCCAAGGAGCTGGCGGCCAAGGAAGGCATCTTTGTCGGCATCACATCGGGCGCGACATTCGCCGGCGCGCTGAAGATCGCGGCCGAAGCTGCCCCGGGCTCCAACATCCTCTGCATGCTGCCCGACACCGGCGAGCGTTATCTCTCGACGCCCTTGTTTGCCGATGTCGCCACCGACATGAACGAGGAGGAGCTGAAGATCTCGCGCTCCACGCCGACCGCGCAGTTCAAGACTTAAGTCTCGATCGTCATTGCGAGCGAAGCGAAGCAATCCACCTATCCGCTTGTGGAACTATGGATTGCTTCGTCGCTTCGCTCCTCGCAATGACGAGTCTGGCTACACCACCATCGTGCGCTTCTGATACGCCCTGCCCTTGGTCGCCGCCGCTTCGCTGTGGCCGGCGACCACGCGCACGCCTTCATCGATCCGCGCGACGATATTGTCCGGCGTGCAACCCTGCAAGAAGGCGACGCCATTCTTGCGGCAGGCCGCGAGGATACGATCGCGAGCCTTCTGCATTTCCGGCGGCCACGGATCGCGCGGCATGGTGCGGTAACCAAGCGCGAGACTGAGATCGCCCGGGCCGATCTCGGCAAAGCCGAGACCGGGCACGGCCAAAATCTCCTCGTAATTGGCGACGCCCTCGGGGCTTTCCAGCTTCACCCCGAGCAGCAACTCGCCGTTCGGGTTGAGCGGCCAGGGATCGCAGCGCTCCATATAGTCTTCGGTCGAGAGGCCCCAGACCGGCGCGGCCGTCGTTTCCGATCCGCGGCCGCGCGTGCCGATGCCGAGCAGCTTGCGTCCGGCCAGATCGGTGCCGCCATCGGCAGATCGCTTCGCGCCTTCCATGCGCGCCAATGGCGACGGAATGTTCGGATCGACGCCTGACATGTTGTGGGGATAGCGGCAGGATTCCACGAAGGCGCGCACCGCATCCGCGGTTTCGGCCTGGCAGAGCAGGATGCCATGCGCGCCGCGGCCGAGGATCTGACGAAACTGCCAGGCATTATAACGCACATGCGCGGCGTCGATGCCGTTCACCGGCGCTTCGACAATGACCGCGGGCGTGCGATGGCCCGACCGCGTCGACCCGGCCTCGACCATGCCGCGCATGTAGGCCTCCAGGCCCGTCATGTCGAAGCTGCCATGCTCCATGCCGACATTCATGTAATCGGCCCAGGTCGCGGCGTCGGTGCGGCCTTGCGCAGAGGTCAGCACATGGCCGCTGTGCGGCCCGTCGTAATAGATCGCCTGGTCCTGCTCCAAAAGTTCGACGCAGCGATTGATCCGCTTTCCCATGATTTCTTCCGGTTTCATCGACGGCGTAAGAAGGCTACCATAGCGCCACACACAAGGGAGGCCAGCATGAAAGCAGGACAGCCGGTCAGGGACGCCAGTCACCTCTATGAAGTCGAGCGCCGCGCCCAGCATGCCGCGCGGCCGGGCTTTCGCATCTCGGAGCTGCAGCTGTCGCCGACGCAGAAAGTGCCGTGGCACACCCACACCAATATCTCCGATACCTTCTATGTGCTGGAAGGCGAGATGCGCTTGTTCCTGCAAGAGCCGAAGGAGAGCCTGAACCTCAGGCCGGGTCAGGTCTTCCAGGTCAGGCCTGGACGGCCGCATCTGGTCACCAATGCCGGCGACACCTCCCTCACCTTCCTGATCATGCAGGGTGTCGGCGAATACGACTACGTGCCACTGGTGACGCAGCAGGCCGAGGCTTCATGAGTTTGACGCCTGCGCAGCTGGAGCTGCAGAAGCGCGCGCGGGGCTTGGCGCGCGAAACCATCGCACCCCGCGCCGCCGAGGTCGACCGAAGCGAGCAATATCCTTGGGACAATGTGAAGGCGCTCGCGGACGCCGGCTTCTTCGGCATGACCATTCCCAAAGAATACGGCGGGCCCGGCCTCGGCTTTCTCGAGGCGGCGCTGGTGGTCGACGAGATGGCGCAGGTCTGCGGCGTCACCGGGCGCATCGCGGTCGAGGCCAATATGGGCGCGATCTCGGCCGTGATGCATTACGGCACCGATGCGCAGAAGGAGCTCGCGGCAGAGTTGGTGCTTGGCGGCGACAAGCCCGCGATCTGCATCACCGAGCCTGGCGCGGGATCGGCCGCCAGCGAGATGACCACGCGCGCGGACCGCAAAGCAGGCGGCTATGTCATCAATGGCGGCAAGCACTGGATCACCGGCGGCGGCGTCTCGAAGCTGCATCTGGTATTCGCCCGCGTGTTCGACGAGAGCGGCACGGAGCAGGGCAGGCGGCTTCCTCGCGATCCGCGACAAGACCAAAGGACTCGTGATCGGCAAGCGCGAGCCGACCATGGGGCTGCGCGGCATTCCCGAGACCGAGATTCTATTCAGGGATATGGAAGTCGGCGATGACATGGTTGTCATGCCTCCCTCAGGCTTCCGCCGCGGCTTCGCCGACCTCATGAACGCCTATAATTCGCAGCGCGTCGGTGCTGCGACCGTCGCGCTCGGGCTTGCCGACGGCGCCTATCAGCATGCGCTGGCTTATGCCAATGCGCGCGAGCAGTTCGGCCGGCCGATCGCCGAATTCCAGGGGCTGCAATGGATGCTCGCCGACATGTCCGTGCAGATTTCCGCCGCGCGCGAGCTGATCCACAAGGCCGCGCGCTCGGCAGCACCTTTTCCCGATCCGCTGTTCGCCGCGCAAGCCAAGATTTTCGCCGCTGATGCGGCGATCAAAGTAACCAACGACGCATTACAGGTGTTCGGCGCGGCCGGTTATTCCCGCAATCGTCCCTTGGAACGCATGGTCCGCGACGCGCGGATGTTCACGATCGGCGGCGGCACCGCGCAGATCCTGCGCACGGTGGTGGCGAGCCGCATCCTCGGCCGCAAACTGCCGCAGACGCGGGATGGATATCTTGAAGATGAGAAGCCCAACAGGCGCACCAATTTCTAGCTCGTAGGGCGGATTGGGCGCAGCCGTAATCCGCCGACACTGAACCGACGAAAGACGGCGGTTACGCTTCGCTAACCCGCCCTACGGATCAGCCCCCTACACCCACCCTCCCCGCGCCATGATGGCGGCGCAGAGCAAGATCACCGCGATCGCCGCCAGCTCGATGTGAATGATCATGGTGACGCGCTTGCGCGTCGCGGCCTCCATGACCGGCGCTTGTCCCGCTGCGATCGCATCGCGCCACGACAGGAATTCCAGGGTCGGGACGATCGAGAGCAGGCCGATGATGATGAAGAGGCCGAACTTGGCGAGGAACGCGTGGCTGTGCCAGTAATAGTCCGCGCCCTTCTCGAAGAAGAATACGCGCAAGAGCCCGATCACCAGGAGCGCACCTGCGGCCATGCCGAGCGCGATATCGGTGACCTGCAGCCGCCGCGCGGTTGATAGCGTCAGTTCCTGCCGGATCAGCGTGAACTCGATCGCCACCGCCGCGACGAGCGTGAAGGCGCAGAGATGGTGCAGGAAGGCGAACAGCGTGGTCATGGATGCCCTGCCAATTCGTTGGTCGATCGATGGCGCCCACGATGGTACAGATTGAAGGCGACAACAAGAATACTGGGGAGAGAGACGACCATGCACAAGATGCTTGCGGGCGCGATCGCGTCGATGTGCCTGCTGCCCGTCACGCTGAGGGCCGAAGTCGTCCGTTTCGATATTTCCGAGCGTGCACCGGCTTTTGCCGGCCGCAGCTTTGGCGATGTCGGCGCTTATGAGCGGATCACGGCAAGGGCGACCATCGCGCTCGATCCCGCCGACGATCGCAATGCGATCATCGCCGACATCGGACAGGCGCCGCGCAATGCCGACGGCAAGGTTCAAGCGATCGCCGACGTCGTAATTCTTCGCCCCGCCGATCCCTCGCACGGCAACGGCACATTGCTGCTCGACGTGCCCAACCGCGGCCGGAAGCTCGCGCCGCAGCTGTTTGACGATGCATCGCAGCCCGGCGCGAACAACGCGCAAGGCGCTGATGACGCCGGCATCGGCTTCCTGCACCGCCATGGCTACACCATGGTCTGGGTCGGCTGGCAGGGCGACATTCCCTCGAAGCCCGGCCAGATGGCGATGAACGCGCCGGTGCTCAAGGGCGTGACGGGGCCTGTGCGCGAGGAGTTCGTCTTCGACAACACGACGAGCCCTGCGCGCGCCACGCTGACCTGGCCGGCAGCCGACCCCGCCGATCTCAAGGTCACGGTTCGCGCCGCCTGGGCGGATGCGCGTCAGACGCCTGCTGGACTTTCCGCGCATCTCGCCGATCCCACCACTGTTGAGATCACGAGACCTGACGGTTTCGACGCCGGCGCACTTTATGAGATCACCTACACTGCGCGCGATCCGGCGGTGCTCGGCATGGGCTATGCCGCCACGCGCGATGTCGTGAGCTTCCTGCGCCACGACGCAACATCGGCCAATCCGCTGCTCAATGGATTGCAGCCGTCGGTCAGCCGCGCCATCGGTTTCGGCGTCTCGCAATCCGGCCGCTTCCTGCGCGACTTCCTCTATCTCGGCTTCAACGAGGACATCAGGGACCGCGTGGTGTTCGACGGTTTGATGCCGCATGTCGCGGGCTCCCGGCGCATGGCGACCAATCTGCGGTTCGGCCAGCCCGGCCGCAATCCGCGTCATCCGCAGGACCCGGCCTGGCAGGCCGACCTGTTCCCCTTCACCTACGCCACGCTGACCGATCCGCTGACCGGCCGAACCGACGGCCTGCTGCGGCGCTGTGCGCTGTCATCGACTTGTCCGAAAGTCATGCAGACCGACAGCGAGCACGAATGGTGGGCCTCGCATGCCTCGCTGCTGGTGACCGATCTCGAGGGTAACCATCTCGACCTGCCCGACAATGTGCGCGCCTATCTGATCGCGGGCACGCCGCATTTCGCCGCGCCCAACGAAATCATGCACAAGGGCATGCCGGCCATGGCGTTGCCGCAGAATCCGATGCATTCGGGCGCGGCGATGCGCGCGCTGTTGACCGATCTCAACGCGTGGATCAGCGATGGCGTCCCGCCGCCGGCAAGCCTCGTGCCGATGCGCGCCCATGGCACGCTGGTTGCCGCCCAGGGCGCGGTACCCACGAACATTCCCGGCCTGCCCTACAAGGCCATCCACACATCGCAGGTCCATTCGGACCAGAGCGTGATGCCGCCCAAGGAGATCGGCCGCTATCCGGTGTTCGTGCCGAAAGCCGACAGCGACGGAAACGCGATCGCCGGCGTGCATCTGCCAGCCATCGCCGTGCCGCGCGCGACCTATACGGGGTGGAATCCGCGCGCGGCGGGATTTGGCGCAACCGCGCTTTATCCATTGCAGGGCGCCGTGGTGCCGTTCGCGCCGACGGAAGCCGCGCGCAAGGAGGCGAACGACCCGCGTCCGTCAATCGAGGCGCGTTATGCCAACGACGAGGCCTATGTGGCCGCGGTGCGCAAGGAGACCGCGCGGCAGGTGGCGGAGCGGCTGTTGTTGCCGGAAGACGCGGCGCGCGCCGTCGAGGCGGCGAGCCGAGGCAAGCTCGCGAAGCTTGGGGAGTGATTGCGGGTCAGCTCATGCTGTGTTGATGCTGCGCGCTCGCGTCACATCAGCTTCGCCGGTGCATCGCGAACCACGCGAAGATCGATCCCGCCGATTAGCTCCGCACGGAGCGCCTCGGCCGAGCCGATCGCGGCCTCAGTCTGCCGCAGCGTACTGACGTTCGATCCGAGCGAGACGATTCCGCCGAGGATTAGGGCAATCGATCCCAGTGCGGTCGACGCGCCTGCCCCGAACAGGCCGAGGATCGCGGCGAGCAGCAAGCCGGCACCGCCGGCGATTGCGGCTTTCGACCCCAGAATGATCTTCCGGCAGCGTTCGGCGACCTCCGCAAGCGCCTCGATCCGCGCTTCGAGGTCTGAAATCTCGTCGGTGGGGTCGTCTTCGGAGGGCTCGATCGCGCTGAAAATGGTCATCGATCAGCTCGGTTTTCTCGCGGAATATACCGTCGCCTGAATCGGCATCTTTCCGGGATTGCCAAGTTCGCGCTGAAACTCAGCAACCAGCGCCTCATGGAATTGCTCGGGCGTGACGCCGCCCCTCGCCTTGATCTGGTCGACGACCGGCGAGCCGAACGTAAGGCCGCGGGCGAGCGCTGAGCCGTCGCCAATATTCTTCTCGAAGCGGACGACGTGTGCCGTGATGTCGGCGAAGCCGGCCGATATCAGCGAGTCCCTCGCCGCGTCGAAAGTGTATGAGAACGGGATGGCCTGAAACTGCGGCGGGTCGTCGGGGAATAAGCGCGCCAGCAGCCCGTGCGGGATGCGGCCGAACGCGTTGGTGCGATGCGAATCCCAGGCGCTGAAGAGATAGCAGCCGCCGGGCGCTAGCACGCGATGCACTTCGCGATAGGACTTGTCCTTGTCGGGGTAGAACATCACGCCGAACTGGCAGACCACAACGTCGAAGTTTTGGTCGGGAAACGGTAGCGCGGTCGCGTCCGCCGGCTGAAAGCTGACCTGCTCGTTCGGTTTGAATTTTGTCTTTGCAGTTTCGATCATCGCCGGGCTGAGATCGGTCGAGACGAGTTGCACATACGCCGGCAGATGATCGCGCAGCCGCCGGCTGACGATGCCGGTCCCGGCGGCGGTCTCCAGCACGCGCTTCGGGTTCAGGGCAGCAGCGCGGCGCGCGATGTCATCGGCATAATCGACAAAGATCACCGGCCCGAGTCCGGTGTCGTAATTCTCGGGGATGCTGGTGCCGGAGAAGCTGGTGGAGTTGGGTGGCATCGCCTTGGCCTCGCACCTTCGTAGGCGGGTTAGGCGAAGCCGTAACCCGCCGTGGTGACCACCGCAAGCAAGATGGCGGATTGCGCTTCCGCCTTCGCTCTTCGAGCTTCGGCGGACAAGTCGCTAATCCGCCCTACACGCTGCGACGAGGGTGAAGGCGCAGAGATGGCGGTGGAAGGTGAAGAGCGTAGTCTACGTCGTGCCGCCTGCCAATTGATACACGTTTGTGAGCTGTCTAGCTAACAAACTCGACACCAGTTCTTCCATCTTCGATACATCGATTTTGTCGGCCTTGCATGCATCATCTGCAGCGTCGAGCGCGTCCTCGTATTCAGTGCGATGATCGACAATCAAATCAGGAAGCGTTGGCGTTCCGGGTAAGACAGCCTCTATTTTTATGGAGAGCACTACAAAAGATAATATTCTTGACGTTCGCCCATTGCCGTCTGCAAATGGATGAATCCAGTTAAGCCTCCACATCACGTACGAGGCCAAGTGAACCGCAGATGTCTGATTCCAATTATCGTTGACGTAATCGCAAAGATCTTCGACTAGCTCCGGTACAAGATGAGCGCCTACCGGATTGTGCCTACTTCCGTCAATCTCCACATCACCGGGGCGGAAATTCCCCGCGTAGGAACTGATGCCCTGAAGCGCTTCCCGGTGGAGCGAGAGGATGTGGGAAAGCCTTAGCTTGAAGGTTCCGCGTTCGAGAGCAGACAAACTCAACTGCACCGCGAAGTCGTATTGACGAAGACCGTTTAAGGCTTCGGCTTCCGCCTTCTTCTGCGGATCAGAAATTAGCTCAGGTTCAAGAGCTCGACTATGACGCTCTTTACGCTCTTCGTTTTGCAACGTCAGCCTTTGCCAGTTTCTCGGCCTGCTCGTCGATCATCTCGCGCGTAATAAGACTATTTTCGAATGCAGTATTACCGTATGCGAAACTACGTCGTTGAGCCTCCCTCTGCTCCGGCGTGGTTTTGACTTTTTTCGCTGCTTCGATAAGGACTTTTAGGGATTCTGTCATGACTACTCTAACCTCGCCAAAACGATTCCTAACACACTGCAACGCGTTGGTTAAGGCCTGGTTTCAAGTCACCAATCAAAAGTGACAACATTCTTCGCGCTTGCAAAAAGAAACTCCTTGGAATCAGCGCTTGGCCTCACAACGGCAAATTGTCGTGCTTCTTCACCGGCGTCTCGACATGCTTGTCGCGCAACATCGCCAGCGCCCGCGCGATGCGGCGCCGTGTCGAGTGCGGCATGATGACGTCGTCGAGATAGCCGCGCTCGGCGGCGATGAAGGGCGACAGGAAGCGGTCTTCGTACTCCTTGGTGCGCGCCGCAATCTTGTCGGGATCGCCGATATCGCCGCGGAAGATGATCTCGACCGCGCCCTTGGCGCCCATCACCGCGATCTGCGCGGTCGGCCAGGCGTAATTCATGTCGGCGCCGATCTCCTTGGACGCCATGACGTCGAAGGCGCCGCCATAGGCTTTTCGCGTGATGACGGTCACGAGGGGAACCGTGCATTGCGAATAGGCGAACAGCAGCTTCGCACCGTGCTTGATCAGCCCGCCATATTCCTGCGCGGTGCCCGGCAGGAAGCCGGGCACATCGACGAATGTCACGATCGGGATGTTGAAAGCATCGCAGAAACGCACGAAGCGCGCGGCCTTGCGTGAAGCGTCAAAGTCGAGCACGCCCGCCAGCACCATCGGCTGGTTGGCGACGAAGCCGACCGTGCGGCCGGCGATGCGGCCGAAGCCGGTGACGATGTTTTTCGCGAACGCCTCCGAAATCTCGAAGAAGTCGCCCTCATCCACGACCTTCAGGATCAGCTCCTTCATGTCGTAGGGCTTGTTCGGGTTCTCGGGGATCAGCGTGTCGAGCGACATGTCCACCCGCTCGATGTCGTCGAAGCTCGGCCATTCCGGCACACCATCGGAATTGTTCGCAGGCAGAAAGTCGATCAGTCGGCGCATCTGCAGCAGCGCATCGACGTCGTTCTCGAAGGCGCCGTCGGCGATCGAAGACTTTGTCGCATGCACGGATGCGCCGCCGAGCTCTTCCGCGGTGACGACCTCGTTGGTCACGGTCTTCACCACGTCGGGGCCGGTGACGAACATGTAGCTGGTGTTCTTCACCATGAAGATGAAGTCGGTCATCGCGGGCGAATAAACGTCGCCGCCGGCGCAGGGGCCCATGATCACCGAAATCTGCGGGATCACGCCCGAGGCAATCACGTTGCGGCGGAACACATAGGAGTAGCCCGCGAGTGCCGCGACGCCTTCCTGGATGCGCGCGCCGCCGGCGTCGTAAAGGCCGATGATCGGCGCCCTCGCCTTCATCGCCATGTCCTGGATCTTGACGATCTTGTGCGCATGCGTTTCCGACAGCGAGCCGCCGAACACGGTGAAGTCTTTCGCGAACACGAAGGTCTTGCGGCCGTTGACCGTGCCCCAGCCGGTGACGACGCCGTCGCCGGGCACTTTGGTCTTCTCCATGCCGAATTCGGTCGAGCGATGCTCGACGAACATGTCGAATTCCTCGAAGCTACCCTTGTCGAGAAGCAATTCGATCCGCTCCCGCGCGGTCAGCTTGCCGCGGGCATGTTGCGCCTCGATGCGCTTCTCGCCGCCACCGAGCTTGGCGCCGGCGCGCCACTCCTCGAGGGTGTCCAGGATGTCCTTCATCTGTTCCCGCCCGCTAATTCCGTTGGATTTCAGCGGGTTGTAACAGGGCGTTGGGGCCGGGAAAAGTGCGGTTTTCACGCGCTGGGCGATTGCGCGAGCTGTGCGGGACCGAAGCTCAGCTGAATCGCACGCCGATGCGCGTCGGCTTGCGCCAGACCACGGTGCAGCGCCGCTCGACCAATTCCATTTCCATCATGAGCCGGAAACTGTCGGGAACCAGCGTGACGTTCGCGTCCTCGATCGCGGCGCCGCTAGCGGAAATGTCGCGCACCATGCAGGTCAGGTACTTCCCGGCAAAGCTGATCCTGCCGGTACGGCTCACGGCGCGCCGCTCCGCCTTGCGATTCTCGCGTTTGCCGCCGGCCGCATCTCCGCTCGGCCGCATCAGGCCCTCGAAGGTGACGTCGGCCTGCACCTTGAAATCCCCGACGATCCGCTTTCGCGCGCTCGCGACGGTGAGCTGCAGCGAGGCCAGAATTTGCTCCACTCCGGCGCCGTCGCGGCCGAACGGCAGCAGCAGCCGATGGCAATCAACGCGCTGGCCGTTGCCGTCCATCGTCGAGAGGATCATGTATACCGCGGCGCCGGTAGCGGCGCATTGCTTGGCGGCGTCCAGCGTCACGCGCCGCAGCGAGGGCGGCACGACCTCGTCCATGGTCTTGCCGGCCCAGTCCGAATTGAAGGCCTGCGCGACGTTGTTGCCCTGGTAGAGCGCGCGGAATTTCTGGAGCGGCCCCTTGCCCTCGACGCTCCACACCACGAGTTGCTTCGCATCGTGCGACAGCGCGGTGACATCGATCTCGGTAAAGGCCGGAAAACGCCGTCCCGCCGCCAGCCGGTCCCAGAGCTCGGCGAGCGCGCGCTGGGAGTCCGATTTGATCGCCTCCGACGTGATGGTCTGTTCGGTCATCTGAGCCCAGGGAGCCGCGTGAGGCGCAAACTCTGGTGGAAAATCACTAAGATGGCTTAAAACCCCGCCCCAGCCGGTCGCCATGACCCGCTTTGGGTGCTATCTGCGGTTTTGGCGGCCGGTTTCGACCTACCGAGGTACCGCGCTCGGCGGCCCCGCGTTCTGTCGTTCCCGTGACACGTCCGGCCCTTATCTGGCCCACATCTCGCGTATCTCTGACAACCGCCGCGCGCCCCCAGGGTGAGTCGGTCCACATCGAACGAGTCCAATGCCAGCGACAGCGTTGTCAGTCCCGACCGACAGCACCACGGAGACCGTCGATTTCCTGCGGCGGCTAGCCAGCATGATGTCGGGCGGCCGCAACGCCGAGATGCTGCAGGCGGCAGCGGCCACGATCGAGACGCTGAGCCGGCGCGCAAGCGCAGCCGAAGCGCTGCTGCACGAACACCAGGACGAGCACTCCAAGAATGACGAGCAGCGCGAGGTGGCGGAGCTTGCCGCCGACAATCTGCTGGCCGAGCTGAATGCGCTGAAAGCGCATCTGGCGCAAAGCCACGATCAGGCGGACACCGAGATCGCCGCGCTGAAGGCCGAGCTTGCCGACCGCGAGCAGCACGCCGAGGCCGAGATCGCCTCGCTGCGGCTGCAGCTCATCGAGAACCAGCAGGAGTCCGAGGCTGTCATCGCCGCGCTGCGCGCGCAGCTCGCGGCAAAGGATGGGAATACGCGAGACGGGCAGGACGAGATCGCGTCACTGAAAGCGCAAATCGAACAGCGCGACCGGCTCGCCGAAATCGACCGCCGCGTGTTCACCGAAGAGGCGGCGCGCCTGCGCACTCAAATTCAGAACAGCGAAAACGGGCTCGTCAACATGAGCGCCGCAACCGAACAGGCCATCGGCACGATGGATGAGTCGGTGGCCGTGGTCTCGGTGCAGGCGTTGCAGTTGGCACGGACCCAGTTCGGCTATCTCGCCAAAGCCTTCGAGCAGAGCGGCGACGTGATCTCGCTGACGCTGTGCGAGATCGGCGCACAGGCGCTCGACAAGGCGCTGGCCGGCGCAAAGGAATAATCCCTCCAAGTCCCGTCCAAAGTAGTTGCCGGGTTTGACAGCCCGCGCGGCGCTTGATCTATTTCTGGCTGCGCAATTCAACGATAATCCGGGGGAAAACCGATGTTGACCGACTGGCGCTTTGCGGTCGCCGCCGCGCTGTTGTGCTCGGGCGTGCTGTTGACCTGCATCGAGACCAACGCGCAGGGCATCCCGAGGGAGATCGCCTCCCGCGTCGAGATCTATGCGATCCCGTCGGTCACCATCTCCGACCAGCAATTCCTGACCGGTGACGCCAACGGCAAGCCGGTCACGGTCGCCGGCGAATTCCGCCTCGCGCAAGGCACCGGGCGTCTTCCCGTCGTGGTGATGATGCACGGCTCCAGCGGCGTCAACGGCACGACCGAAGCCTGGACGCATCAGTTCAACGCGATGGGCATCTCCACCTTCGTGATCGATGGTTTTTCAGGCCGGGGCCTGACGTCGACCAGCACCAACCAGGCGTTGCTCGGCCGGCTCAATCTGATCGTCGACATCTATCATTCGCTGGACATCCTGGCGAAGCATCCGCGCGTCGACCCCGATCGCATCGTGCTGATGGGTTTCTCCCGCGGCGGACAGGCTGCGCTCTATGCGAGCCTCGAACGCTTCCACAAACTCTGGAATAAGTCCGGCCTGCAATTCGCAGGCTACATTCCCTTCTATCCGGACTGCTCGACCACCTATAACGGCGATACCGATGTGGCCGCCCGCCCGATCCGGATCTTCCACGGTTCGCCTGACGACTATAACCCCGTCGCGAGCTGCAAGGCGTTCCTCGCGCGGTTGAAGGGCGCCGGCCGCGACGTCGCGCTGACCGAATATCCGGATTCAGCGCACGGCTTCGATGCCGGCCTGATCGGCAACAACGTCGTGGTGGAGTCGACCAACGCGCAAACCGTGCGTCATTGCCACATCAAGGAGGGTGAAGGCGGTCTGTTGATGAATGCCGATACGCAAGCGCCCTTCACCTACAAGGACTCCTGCGTCGAGCTGAGCCCGCATGTCGGCGGCAATCCGGCCACGGCGCAAGAAGCGCGCAAGGCGGTGACGGAATTCTTGCGCGACCTGTTCATGCTGGGATAGGCGCACTCGTCATTGCGAGCGAAGCGAAGCAATCCATTCCTCCGCTTGTGGCGCTATGGATTGCTTCGTCGCTGTGCTCCTCGCAATGACGATGGATAGAGCCGCCCTATTCCTCGCCGGCCTTGAACGGTTCCACCTTGTCCGGCGGCACGCTCTGCTCGGCCATCGCAAGGATCATGGCCACCATCACGTAGTTGCCGGCGACCGCGGTGAGATCGACGATCTGCTGATCGCTGAACACCTTGCGCGCGCGGGCGAACGTTTCG
Source organism: uncultured Alphaproteobacteria bacterium (assembly GCA_963794775.1). Lineage (GTDB taxonomy): Bacteria > Pseudomonadota > Alphaproteobacteria > Rhizobiales > Xanthobacteraceae > Bradyrhizobium. The sequence continues at coordinate 281,811 of CAWCGA010000014.1, forward strand.
TCGGAGACCTTGTGCGTGGTCGTCAGCTCCGTGACGAAGTCGTAAACGACAGCCTCGTCCTCGGCCATCTTGGAGGGACGCTTTTTGGCCTTCAAGTCCGCAATGATGTCGGCGGACAGCCCCGCCTTGGTCGCGATCGGCGCATGCGCGAACCATTCCATTTGCGAGCGCCACTGCCGGCCGATGATCAGGATCGCGAATTCGTTGAGCCGCGTCTCCACCGACGTGTTCCAGCGCAGATAGTCGAACAGGTCGAACATCCGCTGGCCCAGCACCGGGCTGCGCAGCAAGAGATTATAGGGCCCGCCGATGCCGACGCTCGACACCTTCATGACCTGATCGGCGAGCGGCTTCTGCTGCTCGTTGAGCTGGTCCTGCGTGATTTGCGGAAAGCGTCGCGACATGTGTCCTCCGGTTTCTTGATTTTACCGGGGCGATGCTAGCCGCGCGGCCGTAACAGCGCCAGCGTTTGCGAGGTCAGATCGCGCCGATATCGTGCAGGCAGGCCTGCGTGATATTCATGCGGTCGGCGATGTGCCGTGTTTCCTTGCAATCCATGTTGAGCGCGAACACTACCCTCGCCTCGCCCTTCTCGGCCCAGCCGACCATCCAGCCGAGCGACCCCTGTTCGCGGCCAAGAAGTCCCGATTTGGAGCGGATGACGCCGTCGCCGGCCTGCGTCACCGGCAGGATATCGCGCACCAGGTCTTGGCTACGTTTGGAGACCGGCAGCACGCCGCGCCGCAGCCGATCGAGGAAGTCGACCTGCTGGATCGGATCGATCCGCAGATCGCCAGTCAGCCAGAACTGGTCGATGCCGCCGCCGATATTGCGGTTGCCGTATTCGAGCAGGTCGACATATTTCTGCATGCGCTCTTGCCCGATCCGCCGCGCGATCTCCTGATAGACCGGCACCGCGGAGACCGCGATCGCAGAGCGTAGCGTATGGTCCTTGTTCCAGGCCTCGATCGAGCGCTTGACGCCGTCCCATTTGAAGACGTCCTTGTCGGGGTCCTCGACCACGCCGGTTTCCAGCGCGATCAGCGAGTTCGGGATCTTGTAGGTCGAGGCTGGCAGCTTCGGTTCGGCCGAGCGGTCGTGGTCGCTCGCGATCAATGTGTAGGCATCGACGTCATAGGCGACGAAGGTGCCGTCCGTACCGACGTCGGCAAAATGCTTCGCAAGGTCGGTGCGCAGCTGGGTCTTGGGATAGGCGACATTGGCGAGGCTGCGCGATGGCAAGAGGCTCGCGGCTGCGAGCAGGCGAAGCGTGTGACGGCGAGTGATCAAGGGGTTCATCCGGCTGGTGGCGTTGGGGCGCGTGACGGTTCCGACGGCGTCGTGGTGAAACGATGGCGCTAAGGTCTTCGCGGCGACCGCGTCAGCTTCAGCACGAACACCAGCACCTCGGCGACCGCCTTGTAAAGCTCGGCAGGGATTTCGTCGCCGAGCTCGACATTGGAGAGTGCGCCGGCCAGCACCTCGTTCTCCTCGATCGGGATGTCGTGGGCCTTGGCGACCTCGATGATCTTGGCGCCGATCGTGCCCTTGCCCTTGGCGACCACGCGCGGCGCGCCCGTGCGGTCGTAATGCAGCGCGACGGCAAGCTGGTTCCTTGCCTCGCTCATGACGCGCGATCCAGGAAATGCCCGGCCTTGGCCGGCTGAGGCTGCGGCGGTGTCCCCTCGCGGATCACGATGTCGCCGGGCGCGAGCTCGGCCTGGCTCAGTGCCTGGCTGAGATCGCCTGCACCGGCGCGAAGCAGCGAGGCCGTCTGCGGCCGCTCGGCCCACATCCGCACGGAAGTACGATCGCCAATCAGTGAGATCAGCGCATGCACGGGACCGGCGGGCTCGACGTCGAGCGAGAAGCGCGCCCGCCAGACGCGTTTGGTTGCTTCTACCTCGTTGCCGCCGCCGTCACGCGAGATTTCGAACTGCGCCATCACCGTACCCTGCGGCGTCGCGAACGGAATTTCGAAATTCCAGCGCGGCATGGTGGGATCGGTACGGCTAGCCGATGCGTCGGGCCGATCCGGCAGCGAGGCAACCTGCAGCAGGGTTTGGCGAGCAATGGCGGCATCAGTATCGTCGAGCAGATGGCGCACAGTCGTCGCAAGCGGCGCATCCGGCCCGATCGAGGGCACAGCCACCGGCTGCGCCGAGGGCAGCGCCCCGCGAAACGGTGGCGGCGGCGTGCTGGTGTGGACGATGGCTTCCTCGCTTTGTCCGCCCGGCAAGGTGACGGTTGCAGTCTGCGGCTGGCCTGCGCGCGGCAGCTCCTGCAAGGCTTCCTGCAGCAGATTGAGCGCCGCGCCTGAGGTCACCGATTTAGGTCCGGCGCTGAGCAGAGCTTCGGCCAGCACGAGCTTGGCGGGTTGGCCCGTTGTATCGGAGAGGAGCAAGGGAAGTTGCGAGCGGACTTGCGCCGTTACGACCTCGCCCTGCACCGTTACGATCTCGCGAATGGGCAGGTCAGGAATTTGGTTGGGCTGCGTTTGCTCCGGCTGCGCCGGAACCAGCGATGGCGACGGCGACGGCGTTGCGGGCTTTGTTTCAGCTGCAGCGACGGTTGAGACGACCGGCGCAACCGCCTGCGGCGTCTCGGTTGCTTGCACGGCCGCAGCCAGCGTCTGCCGCAGCACGATCAGCGCCGCCTTGAGATCGGGGATGCCGGTGGGCGCAACCGTGCCTGTCGCCAGGGACAACTCCAGAAACAACCCAGACGTCTGGACTGCGTTCTGAACATCTCCGCCACTGAGAGTAGGAACCAGCGGCGTCTGCTGCGCCAGCACCTGCACGACGGCCTGCTGCAGCACCGGCGGCAAGCTGCTCGATGTTGCGACCGCATTGAGATTGGCGAACAACGGCGCAAGCGATTGCTGCTGGGTCGCCGCAGTCTCTGACGCGACCGACACGGCGATCCGCTCCAGCGGCGTCAGGGGATCGTTGGCCGCGGGCGCGGCGGGGGCTGCGACCTGCGCCGGGTTCGCAATCGTGGTGATGGTCGCAGGCGTAGGTGTCTCGACCGGCGCGTTGGCCGCGGCACTGACTGACGTCGCAGCACCGGCCGTGTCCGCCGATGGCGCAGCGGTGCCCTGCCCGACCACCGCAAGCCGCACCGTGCCATCGCTCGTCTGCGACACCGCAAGCTGCACGCTCTGCCCCGGCGTCAGCGCAACCTCCGACATCACGTCGATGGATAAACCCGCGATTGCGATCTGCACCAAATTCTCGGCGACCTTGAGCACCTGCGCCTCGACCACCGTGCCGGGCTGCAGCACGACGCCGGACGTGGCGCTGCCGGTGGCCTGCGCCGCAATAACAGGAAGGCTTGGATTGACGGTCAACGCCATGGGCGCAACGCTAGCGCGGGCGACGTAAACCTCTCGTTAACCCAGCGGCCTCACCGCGCGCAAAATCTGTACGGCGGCGCGGAAATCTACCTCGCGGGCGGCGCGGCGGGCGGTGACTTCTTCGTCGACACCCCATTGATCGCGGTTCCAGTCCTCGTCGACATGGGCGGCCTCCCAGACCTGATCGGGATCGCGCGCGCCATGGGCCAGCGCCAGCGCCAGCAGCGCCGAGCCGGTCAAAGTCGTCACGACATGGACCGCCGCCACCGACCAGGGATCGCCGGGCAGCGCATCTCTGGCGGCTGCGACCGCCGTGTCGGGCTGGCGCACATGCGTGATGCCTTCGCCCAGGATGAAGTGTGCACCCAAGGTATCCGCCGCCCAGAACAGCACGGGGTCCCAGTGCTGCGCCTCCCTCTCGACCAGCGCCTGGGGATGACCGGCACGGTAAAACAACAGATCGGACTGGAAATATTTGGCGACGTCGTCGCGCACCGGCGTAACGCGGTCGACGACGAACTCGACGACACTGTTGGCAAAGCGCGTCAGCGGCATGGTCAGGGGATCGATGGTATCCGCTTGCGCGCGCCATTCCGCCGCGATGGCGTCCGCAATCGCGCGCACGGGCACGGTCACGGTGCGGCCCGACGGGGTCTTGATCGGCTTGCCGTCCAGCGTGATCGCAAATCCGCTCTCCACTTCGGCGACGCTGGCCTCCTTGTAGAAGCGCTTGCGTTTGGGTACGCGCGCCTCGCGCCGCACCGCCTCCTGCGGATCGAGCGGCGATTTGCCGGCCATCTCGTCGAACAAGTCACGCATGCGGATTTGCTTCCCTCCGTCGCATCATACCACCGCTCCAATTATGATATGCGTGCCTTGCAGTAAAGCGAGCCTGCGGTGAAGCGGACTTTTGCAATCATAATCGCGGTATTTGCCGGCCTCAGTGCGCCGGCGGCCGAAGCCGGGTTCCGCACGCCGGAATCGGCAGTGCGCAACGTCTATGCCTATTACGGCAAGGGCGCGCCGGACTTTTCTCGCGGGCTCCCACGCGATGAGGCCACCGCCCAGAAATTCTTTGATCCGAACCTGCGCAGCGCCTGGGTCGCACCACGCACCGAGCCCTATGATTTCATGGTGCAGAGCCCGACCTGGCGGCTTGGGCCGGTCGCGGTCTCGATCCTGCGCAAGCAGTTCGACAAGACCTATGTCGCGGCGAGCTTCGACAATGAAGGCCGCAGCGTGACGCTCAATTTCATCCTGGTGCAGGGCCGCGATGGCTGGGTCATCACTGACGTCGAGAGCCCGCACGATTCGCTGCGGCAATTTCTCGAGCAGTTCAGGAACTAGCTCACTCCTCCGGCGCGTTCTCGATCGGATCGAAGCGGTCGGCCTCGAGCCCAAGCAAATTCCAGGATTGCAGCATGTGCGGCGGCAACGGCGCCGATGCGTCGATCACCCCGCCGCGCGGATGCGGAATCACGATGCGCCGTGCCAGGAGATGCAGCCGGTTCTGCAAACCGCCCGGCAGCTGCCAATTCTCCTTGTTGAAATATTTGGGATCGCCGACGATGGCGTGATCGATATGCGCCATATGCGCGCGCAATTGATGCGTCCGTCCGGTGACCGGCTTTAGCGACACCCAGGCAAGCTTGGTCGCGGAGGTCTCGACTACGGCGTAATAGGTCACCGCATGGCTTGCGCCTTCGTCGCCATGGGCGGCGATGCGCATGATCAAGTCCTCCTCGCTCTCCTCCTTCGCAAGATAGGTCGAAATGCGGCCCTGCTTCGGCTTCGGCACGCCCGCCACCAGCGCCCAGTAGATTTTGCGCGCCGAGCGATGGCGGAACGATCCGGTCAAGGCGGTTGCGGCAAAGCGCGTCTTGGCGACCAGCAGGCAACCTGACGTCTCCTTGTCGAGCCGGTGCACCAGCCGCGGCTTCTGGCCTTTCGAGTCTCGCATCACTTCGAGCATCTGATCGATATGCCGCGTGGTGCCGGAGCCGCCCTGCACCGCTAGCCCGGCCGGCTTGTTTAGCACCAGCACGTCGTCGTCTTCATAGAGCGTCATCGCCTTGAGTTCGGCGAGCGTCTTCGCTTCCGCCTCCGACAGCTTGCCCGAGACCTTGGGCGTGTCCAGCCGCAACGGCGGAATGCGGATGCTCTGACCGGCCTGCAGCCGGTCCTTGCTGTCGGCGCGCTTGCCGTTCACGCGCAGCTCGCCTTTGCGGACGATGCGCTGAATGTGGGAGAAAGACAGGCCCGGGAAGCGCGCTTCGAGGAAGCGGTCGACCCGCATGTTGTCCTCGTCCGGCGTCACCACGACGGTCTGTACCTTGGTCGGCAGCGGCGGCGCCTCGGCGACGGTCTTCTCCGGCTTGGCGACAAAAGGCGCGGGCTTTGCTGCTCGGGGCGCCGCGAAGCGTGCGGGCTTGCCGCCGGGGCGATGCGCTTGTTGATAATCATCCCGCTGCTTGTCCCGATAGGGACGCGCGCCCCTTGGGCGCTCACCCCGAGGTCTCAATGGCTTCTTGACGCGACGGCTCACGCTGTCCGCCTCAACTTCCGTGATGCCAGTCGGCCAACCCGGCGTGGCAGTGACGCGATCTCAGCGCCAATCTCACTTTCGGCAAGCCTCAGCTCGTAGAGCTGCTGCAAATTCATCCAGAATTGCGGGGTCGTGCCGAACCAGTGACCGAGACGCAACGCCGTGTCGGCCGTGATTCCGCGCTGTCCGTGAATGATGCCGGTAATGCGGTTGACGGGCACATCGATCTGGCGCGAAAGCTCGGCGGCCGTGATGCCAAGCTCGCGCAGTTCTTCGGCAAGATGTTCGCCGGGATGGATGGGAGTACGGGGCACGATGATTGGGCTCATTGCGGCTGCCTAGCGCAAATCGAGGGGATCGTCACGGCTAATCGACAACTGAGGATCAGCCATACGCCCATATCACCGTCGCCGCGATCGCGCCGATGATCCCTGCGGCGAGCAGCGCGTGCATGCAGACAGTCCTGAGCGAAGCCCTTCCGGAACGTTCCGGCCTGTTCGGAATCTGTGTCGGCATAAATACCTCCACGGCATCCCACCAAGACCAGCGCTATTTGCCCGTTCTCTCCCGCCGCAACTTGGCCCAGTAGTCCAGGCGCTTGCGTATCTCGCGTTCGAAACCGCGCTCGGGCGGATCATAGAATGTCTTCCGCCCCAGCGCTTCCGGGAAATAGTCCTGGCCGGAAAACCCTTCCGCCGAGTCATGGTCGTATTCATAGCCAGCGCCGTAGCCTTCCTCTCGCATCAATTTGGTCGGCGAATTGAGGATGTGCTTGGGTGGCAGCAGCGAGCCCGCTTCCTTGGCCGTGCGCATCGCGGCGCCGAACGCGGTATAGGCCGCGTTCGATTTCGGCGCGGTCGCGACATAGAGTACGGCCTGCGCGATCGCGAGTTCGCCCTCCGGCGAGCCGAGGAAGTCGTAGGCATCCTTGGCGGCATTGGCGACCACCAGCGCCTGCGGATCGGCAAGGCCAATGTCTTCGACCGCCATGCGCACCACGCGCCGGGCGAGAAACAGCGGATCCTCGCCGGCATCGAGCATGCGCGCAAGATAATACAGCGCCGCGTCGGGATCGGAGCCGCGCACCGCTTTATGCAGCGCCGAGATCAGGTTGTAATGGCCGTCGGCCGACTTGTCGTAGATCGGCGCGCGGCGCTGCAGGATGTCCTGCAGCTGCACGGCGTTGAAAATCTCGCCGCCTCGTGCCGAACGCCAGACCTCTTCGGCAAGCGTCAGGGCGGCACGGCCGTCGCCGTCGGCCATCCGCACCAGCGCGGCGCGCGCCTCGGCATCGAGCGGCAGCTTCTTGCCTTCGGCCTTCTCGGCGTGCGCAAACAATTTCTCGATCGCCTCAGTGTCGAGCGAATGAAACACCAGCACGCGCGCCCGCGACAGCAAGGCGGCGTTGAGCTCGAAGGACGGATTTTCCGTGGTCGCGCCGACCAGCACCACCGTGCCGTCCTCCATCACGGGCAGAAACGAATCCTGTTGCGCCCGATTGAAGCGATGCACCTCATCGACGAACAGCAGCGTTCCCTTGCCCGTCTCGCGCCGGGCGCGCGCGGCGTCGAACGCCTTCTTCAGGTCGGCGACGCCGGAGAACACCGCGGACAGCTGCTCGAAATGCAGCTCGGTGGCGTCAGCCAAAAGCCGCGCGACCGTGGTCTTGCCGGTGCCGGGCGGCCCCCAGAAGATCAGTGAGCCCAGCGTGCGCGTTTCCAGCATGCGCGTCAGCGCGCCGTCGGGACCCATGATGTGATCCTGGCCGACGACATCGGAGAGCTTGTGCGGTCGCAGCCGATCCGGGAGCGGCCGTGGCGCATCCTGCTCCATGCCTGCAGCGGCGAATAGAGATGCCCCTTGTTGTGGCCGCTTTGGACTCATCCCGGCAAAGTCACGTTGATCTGCTGATTGCCGCGCTGGATGACGATCCGCCACACCCGCACCGATTGGCCGGCGGCCTTCTCCAGCTCGCTGGTTTTGGCGATCTGCTGGCCGTTCACATTCACGATGATATCGCCCTTCTGGAAGCCGACATTGCCGGCAACGGAATCTGCGGGGATATCGGTGACGACGACACCTTGGGTATCCGAATCCAGATGCAGCTCGTCGGCGACCGCCGGCGAGATGTTGGCGACCTTGGCGCCCTGGAACGGCGAGCGCGCCTTCACGGTGATCTCGTCGCGGCCGCCGTCGGGCGCCGTCTCGAGCGGCATGGTCAGCTTCACCGGCTTGCCGGCGCGCTGCACGTCGACCTGCGCGCTGCCGCCGAGCGGACGAGTTGCGAAGCGATATTCGAAGCCGTTGGGATCGTCGATGGTCTGGCCGTCGATCGCGGTGATCAAGTCACTCGACTTCATTCCGGCGCGCGCGGCGGGGCTGCCTGCCACCACGCTTGCGACCAGCGCACCGGTCGGCGAGCGCAAGCCGAGGCTCTCGGCGATCTCGGGCGTCACCGCCTGCAGCTTGGCGCCGAGCCATGGACGCTTCACCGCCTTACCGCCCATCTTGGCGGAGGCCACGACGACACGCACCATGTTGGCCGGAATCGCAAAGCCGATGCCCTGCGAGCCGCCTGAGCGCGAATAGATCGCGGTGTTGATGCCGGCGAGCCGGCCGGTCATGTCGACCAGCGCGCCGCCGGAATTGCCGGGATTGATCGCGGCATCGGTCTGGATGAAGAACTGGTAGTCGGTGATGCCGACCTGCGTGCGCGCCAAGGCCGAGATGATGCCATGCGTCACGGTCTGCCCGACACCAAAGGGGTTGCCGATCGCGAGCACGACGTCGCCGACCAGCAGCTCATCCGAATTGGCAAAGTCTAGCGTCGGGAATTTCTCATGCGCGTCTTTCAGCCGCAGCACCGCGAGGTCCGAGCGCGAATCCTTCAGCATGACCTCGGCTTCGAATTCGCGCTTGTCCGACAGCGACACCTTGACCTGATCGGCGCCCTCGATGACGTGCACGTTGGTGACGACCAGCCCGGACGGATCGACCATCACGCCGGAGCCAAGCGAACGCTGCATCTGCTCGCCCTGCCCGCCCGGCACGCCGAAGAAGCGGCGGAACAGCGGATCGTCCATGAAGGGATTGCGGTTCTGCACGACCTTGGCGGCGTAAACATTGACCACCGCGGGCTGCACGCGCTGCACGATCGGCGCGTAGGACAGCCGCAACTCAGCCGCTGACGAGGGTACGCGGCGATCCTGCGCCAGCGCAGGCGCGGCAAGCGCGGCGGAGACGAGCAAGACGGACAAGAAGCGATTCAACATCGTGACAAATCCTGGATGGTGGTAACGATCAGATGGGGACGGTTCAGGCCGCGCGCGGCGGCGCCTTTGCGGCATCCGGTGCGCACGACAATTTCTCCTGGTGGCTCTCGCCCCAGGCCTTCAAGGTATCGATCACCGGCCGCAAACTCTCGCCGATTTCCGACAGGCAATATTCGACACGGGGCGGCACCTCGGCATAGACCTTGCGGATGATGAGGCGATCGTCCTCCAGCGCGCGCAATTGCTTGGTCAGCATGCGCTGGGTGATGCCCGGCATCCGCCGCCGCAACTCGCCGAAGCGCTGTGTGCCGGACTGCAGGTGAAACAGGATCACGCCCTTCCACTTGCCGTCGATCAGGTCGAGCGTCGCCTCGACCGCGCATCCCGGCCGATGCGCGAAATTTCGCCGTTTCATGCGTGCTTTCCGCCAATAGTATCCAAACGGGGACTATCTGCCTGAATTTACAGTACTTGCCAAATTGACGCCAGCACGACAAGTCTGCCGCGCCACACAAGATGGAGAGCAGGAATGAAGGCCGTCGGATACCGAAAATCCCTGCCGATCGAGGACAAGGACGCGCTGATCGATTTCGAGGCTGCGAAGCCTGAGCCGAAGGGCCGCGACATCCGCGTGGCTGTGTGGGCGATCTCCGCCAATCCCGTCGACTACAAGGTGCGCAAGCGCGCCGCGCCGCCCGAGGGCGAGACCAAGATTTTGGGCTTCGACGCAGCCGGCGTAGTCGACGCCGTCGGTCCCGACGTCTCGCTGTTCAAGGTCGGCGACGAAGTGTTCTACGCTGGCTCGATCCTGCGCCAGGGCACCAATTCGCAGTTCCATCTGGTCGACGAGCGCATCGTCGGCAACAAGCCGAAATCGCTCTCATTCGCGCAGGCCGCCGCCCTGCCCCTCACCTCGATCACAGCTTGGGAACTGCTGTTCGACCGGCTCGGCGCGGTGCCGGGCAAGAGCGTCGATCCGCGCACGCTGTTGATTACCGGCGGTGCCGGCGGCGTTGGCTCGATCATGATCCAGCTCGCGCGGCGGCTCACCGGCTTGACCGTGGTTGCGACCGCGACGCGACCGGAGTCACAGAAATGGTGTCTCGATCTCGGCGCGCATGCCGTGATCGATCATGGCAAGCCGATGAAGGAGCAGATCGAGAAACTCAAGGTGCCACCGGTCGGCCTGGTCGCGAGCCTCACCTACACCGAGCAGCACTACAAGGCGATTGCCGACTTCATGGCGCCGCAGGGCAAGTTCGGCCTGATCGACGACCCCCAGGAATTCACCATGAGCGCCTTCAAGGGCAAGGCGATCTCGGTGCACTGGGAATCCATGTTCACCCGCTCATCGTTCCAGACGCCGGACATGATCGCCCAGCACAATCTGCTCAACGACGTCGCCGACCTCATCGACAAGGGCGTGCTGCGCACCACGATGGACCAGGCGTTCGGCACCATCAACGCGGCGAATCTCAAGCGCGCCCACGCGCTGCTGGAGTCCGGCAAGTCGCGCGGCAAGATCGTGCTGGAGGGGTGGTAGCCCAGCGAATTGCAGGGCTTCACTTCGCCTGCGTTGCCGCCTGAAGCGCCTTCCAGTCGAATTTTTCGGCGAGCGCCAGCGCCTCGTCCTCGGTCATGTTTTTGTAGGACAGGCTGAACATCGCGTCCTTGGCGAGCCCGACGATAAGCGAGCCGGACTTGTCCTTGGTGTTGAAGCCTTTGAGGACCGGCATGCCGTGCATGGTCGATGTGACCATGTGGCCCTCGGTGGTCTGGATGTTCATCCCGCTTTGCAGCGGCGCCAGCGCGCCCGCCGCACTTTGGCCGACCACGACCGAGGCGTGCAGCTCCGACGAGCCCTTCGTGTAATCCCGGTTGGCCGTGGTCATGCTCATGTTGGACATTTCCATCGACATACCGTCGGGCTTCTTGCCTTGCCATCCGTCGAGGTCGACCAGCAGCGGCAGGAAGCGCTGAAACGCCTGATCGGCGCGCACCGACGACAGCGTCCCCAACAACAGCAGCACAACCAGCCCGGACAATATCGTACGCAGGAAATTACTCACGCGTGCCTCCCAATAGAATGAGGTCCCATCATAGCAACGCGCCGCGCTCTGGTGATAGGCCGAACGGGGATGGCTACTCGCCCCGTTGCCCGTTACGATAAGCCGGCCGGGTTGGGGGGACGAGATGGTCCAGCGTCTGTCGATCGGAATGGCGCTCGCGGTTCTGGCGCAGATGGCCTGCGCGACGCCCGTGAGCGCAGAATCCGGCAGCACGGGCGGCGCGATCGGACTGCACGACAAATCCATCTCGGGCGCCACGCCGGCTGACCGGCCGGCCATGGTTCGACCGAAGCCGGCCGCCGTTACATCCGGCGGGCCGTGCAGCAAGCTTGCCGGGACCTGGTCGTGGTATCTCGGCGTCAGCAATGTGATCCTGCAAAGCGATGGAACGATGCAGCATCCGGTGAGCGGCACCGGAGGCAGATGGACTTGCAACGGCCATGCCGGCACGCTGGTCTGGAGCAACGGCGGCGGGGGCCGCGTCGATCACATCACCGTCTCGCAGGACGGCGAGAGCATGCTGGTGGTGAGCCCGTGGGGCGGCGGCATCAAGTTCACGGCCGCGCGGCGCTAGGGCTCCCGCCTACTGCAGCGGCGGTATCGTGCGGACGAAGGCGACAATGGCATCGAGATCCTGCGCGGTCATGGTGGCATAGGCCGCATAGGCCATCGGCGGTTTCAGCTGACGACCGTCGCGACCGATGCCTTTGGTGACGGCGCGCTTGATTTCGTCATCGCTCCACTGGCCGAGGCCGGACACCGGATGCGAGGTGATGTTGCGGGATTGGGACTCGCCCCATGGTCCCAAGAATTTCCGGCCGCCCTTGCCGGTCGCGGCAGCGAAATCGTGCGCCATGGATGGCTCCTCCGGCGTGTGACATTCCAGGCAATGCGAAATGCTCAGGAGATAGCGGCCGCGCGCGAGCTTGTCGGTCATTTGGGCGTCGGTCATCTGCGCGCCCGAATAGGTCGGCGTCTCCGGCTTCGATGCCTTGCGATATTCCGGCGCCGGCGTTTCGTGGCGAACCGGCGGCACCGTTTTGAGATACGCCACCAGCGCGTCGAGATCGCGCGCGGTCAGCACCGTGTAGAATTCGTAAGGCATGATCGGCGCGGCCTTGATCCCGTTCGGCTTGACGCCGGTGACCAGAAATTTCTTCAGCTCGGCGTCGGTCCAGTTGCCGATGCCGGTTTCCTTATCCGGTGTGATGTTGGCGCCGACGACCTTGTAGTCGGACTCGTCGAAAGTCTGCGGACCACCCGACAGCGCGCGCGAGAAATCGACCCCCTGAGGGCCGGCCGGGGTATGGCAGTTGTGGCAGAACATCGGCCCGTTGACGAGATAGGCGCCGCGTTCGACCAATGTCTCACCGAGCGCCGGTGACACCAGAAACGCCAGCGCCACGCCTACGACAATCCTCATCGAATCCCCCTACGCCCGAGTTGCGAAGATTATGCATGCAGGACGCGCCGCGGTCACCACCCAATAAAAAAGCGGCGCCGAGGCGCCGCTTTTGAAACTTCGATACCGCGCGAGACTTAGGCTGCCTCGGCGTCTTCCTTTTCCTGCACCGGACCGGAATCCTGGCCCTTGGCATCGACGTCGCGGTCGACGAACTCGATCACCGCCATCGCCGCGTTGTCGCCATAGCGGAAGCCGGCCTTGATGATGCGGGTGTAGCCGCCGGCGCGGTCCTTGTAGCGGGGCGCCAGCACGCCGAACAGCTTCTTCACCTGATCGAGGTCGCGCATCTCCGAAATCGCCTGGCGGCGCATCGCAAGACCGCCCTTCTTGCCCAAGGTGACCAGCTTCTCGACGATCGGCCGCAGCTCCTTGGCCTTCGGCAGCGTCGTGACGATCTGCTCGTGCTTGATCAGGGCGGCGCACATGTTGGCGAACATCGCACGGCGATGCTCGGCGGTGCGATTGAGCTTGCGATGAACTTTTCCGTGACGCATGACTTTATTCCTTCAGTTCGCCGCAAGCGGCGTGTTGCTCAGGTGGGCTTCCTGCGTTCGCCCTGAAAAGCGCGATGAAAGATCATCGCGCTTTTTGGTCTCAGTAGTGATCCTCGAAGCGCTTGGCGAGCTCGTCGATGTTCTCCGGCGGCCAGCCCGGCACTTCCATGCCGAGATGCAGACCCATCTGGGCCAGCACTTCCTTGATCTCGTTCAGCGACTTGCGGCCGAAGTTCGGGGTGCGCAGCATCTCTGCTTCGCTCTTCTGCACGAGGTCGCCGATATAGACGATGTTGTCGTTCTTCAGGCAGTTGGCCGAACGCACCGACAGCTCGAGCTCGTCCACCTTCTTGAGGAAGGCCGGGTTGAAGGCGAGATCGGGGATGATCTCCTGCGCGACTTCCTTGCGCGGCTCTTCGAAGTTGACGAACACGTTGAGCTGGTCCTGCAGGATGCGCGCGGCATAGGCCACCGAATCCTCCGGCGAGATCGCGCCGTTGGTCTCGATCGTCATGGTCAGCTTGTCGTAGTCGAGGATCTGGCCCTCGCGGGTGTTCTCGACCTTGTAGGAAACTTTCCGGACCGGCGAGAACAGGCTGTCGACCGGGATCAGTCCGATCGGCGCATCCTCGGGGCGGTTACGCTCGGCGGCGACATAGCCCTTGCCGGTCGCGACCGTGAACTCCATGCGGATTTCCGCGCCCTCGTCCAGCGTGCACAGCACGAGGTCGGGATTGAGCACGACGACGTCGCCAACGGTCTGGATGTCGCCGGCGATGACCACGCCCGGCCCCTGCTTCTTCACGACCATGCGCTTGGGGCCTTCGCCCTGCATCTTGATCGAGATGTCCTTGATGTTGAGCACGATGTCGGTCACGTCCTCGCGGACGCCCGCGATCGAGGAGAACTCGTGCAGCACGCCGTCGATGTGCACCGACTGCACCGCGGCGCCCTGCAGCGAGGACAGCAGGATGCGGCGCAGCGCGTTGCCGAGCGTCTGGCCGAACCCACGCTCGAGCGGCTCGGCGACCAGCGTCGCGGAACGGTTCGCGTCGTGGCCGGCGGAGACCTGCAACTTGTTCGGTCGAATAAGCTCTTGCCAATTTTTCTGGATCGTCACTGTTTCACCTCAGGCCGGATCGTCATCCGGCGTTCGAGATCGCGGATCAGTCCGCGCGCAATATTCCAAAACGATTTCGCAGACAGCCCGGCGCCATCAGCGAAAGCACATCACACCCGGCGACGCTTGCGCGGCCGGCAACCATTGTGCGGGATCGTGGTCACGTCGCGGATCGAGGTGACGGTGAAGCCCGCGGCCTGCAATGCGCGGAGCGCCAACTCGCGGCCCGAACCGGGACCGGCGACCTCGACTTCCAGCGTGCGCATGCCGTGTTCCTGCGCCTTCTTGGAAACATCCTCCGCCGCGACCTGCGCGGCATACGGGGTCGACTTGCGCGACCCCTTGAACCCCATCGTTCCCGCCGACGACCAGGCAATGGTGTTGCCCTGCGCGTCGGTGATGGTGATGGTGGTATTGTTGAACGACGAATTCACATGCGCGACGCCGGAGGCGATGTTCTTGCGTTCGCGGCGGCGAACGCGTCCAGCGGGTGTGGCTTCCTTGCCCATCTCAAACCTTTCCTGTCGATCTCAACGCCGCCGTAATTCCAGCGGCTACACCTGATGAACGAAAGCGGCGAAGCGGACTTCGCCACGCATCGTCCGAAAATTCTCTCGCTTACTTCTTCTTGCCGGCGATCGCTTTCGCCGGCCCCTTGCGCGTACGCGCGTTGGTGTGGGTGCGCTGACCGCGCACCGGCAGGCCGCGGCGATGACGCAGGCCGCGATAGCAGCCGAGATCCATCAGCCGCTTGATGTTGATGCCGGTCTCGCGACGCAGATCGCCTTCGACGACGTAGTCGCGATCGATCACTTCGCGGATCTGGAGCACTTCGGCGTCGCTGAGTTGGCTGACGCGGCGATCCACCGGGATCTTCGTCTTCTCGATGATCTCGGCCGCGCTCTTCTGGCCGATGCCATGGATGTACTGCAGCGCGATCAGCACGCGCTTGTTGGTCGGAATGTTCACGCCGGCAATACGGGCCACGTAGGTCTCTCCTGTCGCCGATCCCGCACGGGATATCCGGCTTTGAATTCTTGCTCTCTCGGGCAGGTCCGCAAACGCGAACACGACGCCCAACCCCTCGTCCATTTGGGGCCCGGCATCGTCTGATCACTATCCGACTTGGATGCGGGGCTTATTAAGGGATCGAATGCGGTTTCGTCAACCGATTCTAGGCTTTACGTCGCCTTTTCGTGACCCTTTTTGCACTCTTTTTGGCCACCTTCGGGCCGGCCTTCTTGACCGTCTTTCTGGCCCCCTTGGAGGGCCGTTTGGCGGCCTTCCGGGCCGCTTTGGCCGCCTTTTTGGCGTTTGCCCTGCCCGCGGGAGACGATTTCGTCCCCTTCCGGGCGGCTTCCGTACGGTTCCCTTGGCCGCGGGCCTGGCAGAGGCCCGCTTCTCGGCAGCCTTGGCATCCGCTGCCTCGATCGCAGCCAGGATCCGGCCGATCTCCCGCGTCACCTGCTCGATGGTCATCATGCCGTCGACGGTCAGGAGCTTGCGGCGCTCCGAATAGTAGTGGATCAGCGGCTCGGTCAGCGAGCGGTAGGCCGCAAGGCGCTTGGTCAGCACCTCCGGCGTGTCGTCGACGCGGACTTCCTCGCCGCGCGCCTGCATTTCGGCGACGCGCGTCTCGACCCGCTGCAGCAGCGCGCTCTCGTTGACGCGCAGCTCGATCACGGCATCGAGCTTGAGGTGCTTGTGCTTGAGCAGATCGTCGAGCGCCTCGGCCTGCGGCACGGTGCGCGGAAAGCCGTCGAGGATGAATCCCTTTTTCGCGTCAGGCTGATCGATGCGGTCGGCGATGACGCCGACCACGACCTCGTCGGGCACGAGCCCGCCGCTCGCCATGATGTCCTTGGCGCGCAAGCCGACCGGCGTGCCGGCCGCAACTGCCGCGCGCAACATTTCACCGGTCGAAAGCTGGACGATGCCGTAGCGCTGCACCAGCCGCTGCGCCTGGGTGCCCTTGCCCGAACCCGGCGGGCCCAGAAGAATGATTCTCATTGTCGTTTCGCCCCCCGGCGTTTGGTGGCGAAGCTCCGCACACCTGGTTTCTTGTTCTGAGCCTATTATTTGCGCATGATCTTGTCGGAAAACCGCTTCACACTTTTACGGATCATGCGCTAGCGGCGGCGTCCCCGCAGCTTCGACTTCCTGATCAGCCCCTCATATTGATGGGCGAGCAGATAGCCCTGCACCTGCGCCACCGTATCCATGGTCACGCTGACCACGATCAGGAGCGAGGTGCCGCCGAAGTAGAACGGCACGGACGCGTAGGAAATCAGGATTTCCGGGATCAAGCAGACGATCGCGAGATAAATCGCGCCGACCACGGTGATGCGCGACAGCACATAGTCGATGTATTCGGCGGTGCGCTCGCCGGGCCGGATGCCCGGAATGAAGCCGCCATGCTTCTTCAGATTGTCCGCGGTCTCGGTCGGGTTGAACACGATCGCGGTGTAGAAGAAGGCGAAGAACACGATCAGCGCGAGATAGAGGATCAGGAACAGCGGACGGCCGTGGCCGAGCTGGGTGGTGATCCACTGGAACCATTCCGGACCCTTGCCGGCGTTGAAGTTGGCGATCGTGGTCGGCAACAGCAGCAGCGACGACGCGAAGATCGGCGGGATCACGCCCGAGGTGTTGAGCTTGAGCGGCAGATGCGAGGACTGGCCCTCGAACATCTTGTTGCCGACCTGGCGCTTCGGATACTGGATCAGGAGCCGGCGCTGCGCGCGCTCCATGAACACGATGAAGGCGATCACGACGACCACCATCACCATCACGATCAGGATCAGACCGGTCGACAGCGCGCCCTGGCGGCCGAGCTCGAGCATGTTGGCGAGCGCCGACGGCAGTTCGGCGACGATGCCGGAGAGGATGATCAGCGAGATGCCGTTGCCGATGCCGCGCGAGGTAATCTGCTCGCCGAGCCACATCAGGAACATGGTGCCGCCGGTCAGCGTCACCGCGGTGGAGATGCGGAAGAAAAATCCGGGATCGGAGACGACGTTGCCGGCGCCCTCGAGACCGACGGCGATGCCGTAGGACTGGAACGCGGCGAGGATCACGGTGAGATAGCGGGTGTACTGGTTCAGAGTCTTGCGGCCGGCCTCGCCTTCCTTCTTCAGCGCTTCGAGCTGCGGCGAGACGGTGGTCAAGAGCTGGATGATGATCGATGCCGAGATGTACGGCATGATGTTCAGCGCGAAGATCGCCATGCGGTGGATGCCGCCGCCGGCGAACATGTTGAACATGCCGAGGATGCCGCCGGCCTGGGTCTTGAACACCTGCTCCCAGATGTTGGGATCGATGCCGGGCAGCGGAATGTAGGTGCCGAGCCGGTAGACCAGGAGCGCACCCAGCGTGAACCAGATCCGCTTCTTCAGCTCGTCGGCCTTGGCGAAGGCGCCGAAGTTGAGATTGGCTGCAAGTTGTTCTGCTGCTGAGGGCATGTCTGGCTTTCTCCCGCCACCTTTGCATCGCTTGTCCCGCAAGATTTGCGGGACCGTCAGCAGACGCCGGACATTATTTGGGGCCCGGCTTCGATAAGTCCATCATTCCTTGGGCGAAATCGCGGAGACCGGGCCCTGCGATGACGCAGATGTTACGCCGCCTTGCCTTCGTCGGGCTCGACGGGCGCCAGGATCTTCACGGTGCCGCCGGCCTTCTCGACCGCAGCCACCGCCGACTTCGAGGCGCCATGCACCTCGATATTGATCTTGGCCTTGATCTCGCCGCGGCCGAGCAGCCGAATGCCGCCCTTGGCGCGGCGAACGACGCCCGACTTGACCAGCGATTCCGCGTTCACGGTGTCCTTGACATCGACCAGCTTGGAATCGATCGCGTCCTGCAACCGGTCGAGATTGATCTCGGCATACTCGACCCGGAACACGTTGTTGAAGCCGCGCTTGGGCAGGCGGCGATGCAACGGCATCTGGCCGCCCTCGAAACCCTTGATGCGCACGCCGGTGCGCGCGGTCTGGCCCTTGCCGCCGCGGCCCGCCTGCTTGCCCTTGCCCGAACCGATGCCGCGGCCGACGCGCATGCGCTTCTTGCGCGAGCCGGCATTGTCGGCGATCTCGTGAAGCTTCATCGCCTCGCTCCTTGTTGTTTGCGCATCATCTTGTCCGAAAACCGGTGCCCACTTTTCGGGATGATGCGCGCTGAACTTTATTTCCCGTCGACGACGCGAACGAGATGGTGAACTTTTTCGATCATGCCGCGCACCGCCGGGGTATCCGGCAATTCGGCGACGCGGCCGATCTTGTTGAGATTTAGCCCGATCAGCGTCGCGCGCTGCGAATGGTGGCGGCGGATCGGGCTGCCCGTCTGCTCGACCTTGATCGTCTTTGCGGCCTTGGCCATCGTATCAACTCCTGACAGCGCGGATCGCGCGCGT
>CAWCGA010000015.1:0-21065 GCA_963794775.1 uncultured Alphaproteobacteria bacterium
TAGTCGGCTCAGCGCGCCACCAGGGGAATATCATTATCTAGTCAGGCCTATGAACTGATCGCCCAAGCTATGGCCGAACGTTTGCAGGTGTTGTGCCTGTATCAGGGTTATCCACGTGCTCTCTGTCCCGCGATGTTGGGACACACCAGGGGACAGGAATACGCCCTCGCATATCAGTTCGCCGGTGAGGCGAGTTCTAACTCCCTCTGAAGACCAATGGAAATGCCTTCGCGTCGCCGAGATGACGAATGTCGAACTGCGACCCGGCAAATGGTACAGCGGTTCTCAGCACCGTGAGCAACAGTCCTGCATTGAAGTCGTGGATCTCGACGTGAACCCGCATAGTCCGTATCGACCTCGGCGTGCGGTGGGCACCGCTACGCGACGAAACGCAACCAGGAAGCCCGGACCCTAGGCGAACGGCTGGGGGGCGTGGGCTTGACGCAAGAACCGCTTGGATATACATTTTGACAAAGTATATCCAACGGAGCCTGGAAATGCAGGTGGCAAAGTGGGGGAATAGCCTGGCGGTCCGCCTACCCGCGGCAGTGGTTGACGCTCTTCAGCTGAAGGAAGGGGATGAGATTGAAATCCATGTTGCCGGGTCGCGCGAATTCGGTCTCGCGCGCAAACCAAGCCGTAGTGAACTTCTGAAGCGTCTCCGCGCTTTCCGCGGTCGTCTCCCTGCCGATTTCAAGTTCGACAGGGACGAGGCAAATGCCCGCTGATTTCTTCGATACCAGCGTCCTCATCTATATTGCGTCAGGCGACGCAGACAAAGCAGATCGGGCGGAAGCAGCGATAGCTTCCGGCGGTGCCATCAGCGTCCAAGTCCTCAATGAAGTCGCCAACGTCGCTCGTCGGAAGATGAGGATGTCCTGGTCCGATGCGCATGCCTTCCTTGGCAGCTTGCGGGGTTTGCTGGGGGTTCATCCTCTGACTGTCGACGTCCACGAAACCGGGCTTGGCCTTGCCGAGCGATACGGTTTTTCGATCTACGACGCCATGATCGCAGCATCGGCGCTACATGTTGGAAGTCAAACGCTGTGGTCGGAGGATATGCAACACGGCATGAAGTTGAAAGAAGGCTTGCGAATTCTCAATCCGTTTCGAGCCGCAGAGAGATAGCCGCCGGGCGTCTTGTGCTCACCCGCTGACATAATCCACCACCAGCTTCACATTCAGCACGATGATGACAGCGGCCGTTGCGACCGCGAGCGCCGTGAGCCAGCGCGGCGCCACGTAAGGCCCCATCTTGGCGCGGCTCGCCGTGAACATCACCAGCGGCACCACCGCGAACGGCAATTGCATGCTGAGTACGACCTGGCTCAGGATCAACAACTGCCCCGTCGCCTTCTCGCCGGCCCAGATCGTGACGACGACCGCAGGCACGATCGCAATCAGCCGCGTCACCAGCCGTCGCATCCACGGTGCGATGCGCCAGTTCAGAAAGCCCTCCATCACGATCTGGCCCGAGAGGGTCGCGGTGATGGTCGAGTTCAACCCGCAGCAGAGCAACGCGATCGCAAACAGCGTTGGCGCCAGCGTGGAGCCCAGCAGCGGCGACAGGAAGGCATGCGCCTGGTCGAGCTCGGCGATGTCGGTCTTGCCAGCCTTGTGGAAGGTCGAGGCGGCGAGAATCAGGATCGAGGCATTGATGACGAAGGCAAGGCACAGCGCGATGGTGGAATCGATGGTCGCAAGCGTGATCGCCTCGCGCTTTTCGGCCGGCGTGTCGCCATAGCCGCGGGTCTGAACCAGGCCGGAATGCAGATAGAGATTATGCGGCATCACGGTGGCGCCGAGGATGCCGAGCGCGAGATAGAGCATGTCGTGATTGGCGAAGAGGTCGCGGCTCGGCGCAAAGCCGCGGATCACCTGCCCCCAGTCGGGGTCGGCCATTGCGATCTGCACCGCGAAGCAGGCCGCGATCACGCCGAGCATCGCCACCACAAACGCCTCGATCCAGCGAAAGCCGAAGGCCTGCAAGGCCAGGATCAGGAACACGTCGGCGGCGGTGATGATGACGCCGATCTCGAGCGGAATATGAAACAGCAGATTGAGGCCGATCGCGGTGCCGATCACTTCGGCGAGATCGGTCGCTGTGATCGCGACCTCGGCCGACAGCCACAATGGCAACGCGACATAACGTGGAAATAAATCGCGGCAGGCTTGCGCGAGGTCGCGCCCAGCGCCGACGCCAAGCCGCGTGCACAGCGATTGCAGCACGATCGCCATCAGGTTCGACAGCAGCGCGACTGTCAGTAGTGCGTAGCCGAACTTCGAGCCGCCGGCGAGCGAGGTCGCCCAGTTGCCGGGATCCATGTAGCCGACCGCAACTAGATAGCCGGGGCCGAGGAACGTCAGCAGCTTGCGCCAGAACGACCCGTGAGGTGCGCTCCGCACCGAGGCGAACATGTCCGAGAGCGACGGCTCGCCGCGGGCGCTGCGCCAGCCGGGCACGGTCGCTGGGGCGGATTCAGGCCGTAATTCGGTTAGTCGGGCGTCCATCCCTCCACAATGACCGATCCACCGCTTTATTGCAACTCATTCGCAAGTGCATCTGGCAACAATGGAACCCCGCCACCCGGCGCGGCGGCCTTCAGGAAAAATTAACCATGGCCGCGCCCTGATGCCGAAGGCGCGCAGGCCAACTCCGGCCGTCATGGAACGGCATCTTCAGCGACGCGCGTCGGGGCACGACATGCTTGCAACAGAACTGGGTCTGAGGCCCGCCTTCACGGCGCCGATCGCCTGCAAGATCAGCGAGGGCAACTCGCGGCTGTTCGGCGTAGTCGACATGCACCGGCCCTGCGAGATCGGCGGTGAGACCCCGCCCCTGTCCGGCATTCCCGTCTATTACCGGCGCTGCGCGGCGTGCGGCTTCCTGTTCACCGACGCGTTCGACGACTGGGGCCACGAGCAGTTCAAGACGCACATCTACAATGACGGCTACATCGCCTTCGATCCCGAATACCTGACCAAGCGGCCGACCGCCAACGCCGGCATGGTTGCGAACCTCTGGGCGGCACGCAAAGCCAACATACGCGTGCTCGATTATGGCGGCGGCAACGACACGTTTTGCGGTGTGTTGCGCGCGCAGGGTTTCCGCGAGGCAGTCACCTTTGATCCGATGGTGCCGGAATTCGCCACGCCGCCCGAGGGCAAGTTCGACCTCGTGACGTGTTTCGAGACGCTCGAGCACCTGCCCGACCCCATGGCCGGCGTTGCCGACATCGTCAGGTATGTGGCGGAGCCCGGCGCGGTGTTCTATTCGACGCTGACGCAGCCCGACGATCTCGAACGGCAGGGCATGTCGTGGTGGTATGTCGGACCGCGCAACGGCCACATCTCGATCTTCAGCAAGCAGGCGCTGACGAGGGCGTGGGCCCGCCACGGCTATCGCAACGCCTCGCTCAATGCCGGCATACATCTGGCGTTTCGCACGCTGCCTGAAAGCTGGGGCCTGCCGGTGCAGGGCTAGCCGCGAAATAGCAGGACTTGTCGGAAAACGGGTGGGGTAATCGGGTGGGTTTGGCCGCCCTGGAAGCCGAAATTGTCGGCAATCGACGCTTCCAGGGAATTTCGCCATGTCCACCGAGACCTCAAAACTGCCCTCCACCTTCAACCGCCTCGCCTGGTCGAACCTGTCGGCGCAATCGGCCGAGCAGATCGCACTCGCTGCCGCGCCGATCGTCGCCGTGCTCTTGCTCGGCGTCGGCGAAGGCCAGACCGGCCTGCTGCAGACCGCGCTGACCCTGCCCTTCGTGCTGTTTGCGATCCCCGCGGGCCTTCTCACCGATCGCATCTCGCGGCGGCGCTTGATGGCGAGCGCCGAAGCGCTGCGCGCGCTGGCGCTGACCGCTATCCTCACGCTGATCGCATTCGGCTGGCTCACGCTACCGTGGCTTGCGCTGCTGGGCTTCGTCGCGGTCTGCGGCACCGTGGTCTACAGCGTCGCAGCACCCGCGCTGGTGCCGTCGCTGGTCGGCCCGCAATTGCTGCCCGCCGCCAATGCGCGCATCGAGCTTGCGCGCACGGTCGCCTTCGCAAGCGGCCCCGCACTCGGCGGCGTGCTGGTCGGATGGATCGGCGCCGCACCCGCTTTCGGTGTCGCCGCCACATTGTCGGCGATCGCGGTTGTCCTGCTGTCCGGCATCCATGAACCCGCGCGCGATGTGTCCATGCGACGCCATCCGCTGCAGGAGATCAGGGAAGGCATCGCGTTCGTGTCGCATCACCAATTGCTGCGGCCGGTGTTCATCACCCAGTTCATCTTCAACACCGGTTCGTTCCTGGTGCTCGCGGTGTTCGTGCCCTACGCGGTGCGGCATCTCGCGCTGTCGGCGACCGGCGTTGGCACGACATTGGCGATGTACGGCGTCGGGATGGTGGTCGGCGCGCTGGCCGCCACGCGCGTGATGAAGAGGCTTGCCTTCGGCACCGTGATCGGGCTCGGACCGGTGACCGGCTTTGTCGCAGCCGGCGTGATGGCCTTGACCACGATTGCGCCGACACCGCTGCTCGCTGCCTTGAGCTTCTTCCTGCTCGGCGCCGGCCCGATCCTGTGGGTGATCTCGACCACCACGTTGCGGCAATCGGTGACGCCGCCGCGCCTGCTCGGCCGGGTCTCCGCCATCAACATCCTCGCCTATGGCGCGCGCCCGCTTGGATCTGCGATCGGCGCCATCGTCGGCGGCTTTTATGGCGCGGAGATGTGTCTCTATCTCGCGGTTGCGATCTTCGCCGTCCAGGCACTCGTGATCCTGATGTCGCCAGCGGTCTCGCTCGCGCGTCAGCCCGACATGGTCGGAGATGCCAGCCGCGCCTAGCTCTTCAAATATCGCTCGTAACTCCCCGTCATTGCTTCGTTGGAGGCGATGTCGGGGTCGAGCGTATAGAGGTCCTGCGCGCGGCCGATGCCGCGTAGCGCGTAGCGGCCAGTCGAAACCAGATAGCGCCGCCCCGTTGCATCCAGCCCCTTGCAGAACTCGGATGACGCCAGGAATTCACGGTCGACCGAGTTGCACATCGAGGCGATGCGGCTGACCTCGTTCACCGCAGGTCCCACCACGGTGAAATCGAGCCGATCATCAGCGCCGATGTTGCCGTAGAAAACCTCGCCAACGTGAAGACCAACATAGGCCGTCGTGATCGGACGCCCGTCCTTGACGCGACGATCGTTCAATTCATTGATGTTGAGGCGGAAGCGATGCTCGGCGGCAAGCGAGGCCTTGCGGGCGGCGGCCATATCCTCGCCGGTGAAGATCGCGAGCACGCCGTCGCCGATCAGCTTCAGCACGTCGCCGCCGGCCTCATGGATCGCGTCGATCGAGGCTTCCGCATAATCGTTGAGGAACGGGATGATTTCGTCGGGCCCGATGCTTTCCGAAATCTTCGTCGAGCCGCGCAGGTCGGAGAACCACAGCACCGCGTTGATGCGTTCGGTGACGCCGCGCGAAATGCGCCCGCGCAGCACCTGGGCCGAGGCGTCGCGGCCGAGATAGACCCGCCCCAGGGTGCGGGTGATGTCGACCTGCTGCGCCGACTTGATCGCCAGTCCCAGCACCGGCACGAGATCGCGCAGTGCTTCCAGCTCCCCGTCGCTGAAGCCGCGTTCGCGACGGGTGGTGAAATAGGAATAGAAGCAGTCCATCTGGCCGAGCGTACCGGCGTCGCCGAAGCGATGGACCAGCGCGACCAAATGCCGATGCCCGCGCTCGAGGAGATCGCCGATCAGCGAGAACTTGAGCGAAGCCGCGTCGGCGAGATCGAGCTGCATCTCGTCGTCACCGCTTTCGAGCATGTGATGGAAGACCGACCGGCGCCAATTCCTGGCGGCTTCGCCCTCGGCTGACGAACGATATTCGAAGGTGTCGCTCTCGTTGCTCGGACGATCGTTCCAGCGAAAGCCGCGGCCCTCATAGATCGGGTGCAGGGTGTCGATGAAGGCCATGCTGCGCGACAGATGCAGGCCGCCGTCGCAGCAGCGCTCGCAGAAGCCGCGGATCAGCTCTGTTTCGGGAAGACCCGTGAGCCCCTGGGCAACCAGCCAGTTCATCAGCTCGACGCGATGGGACAGTTCCATGCAGGCCATTATGCCGCGCAATCGTGGCGGGTGAAAGCGCTGCCGAGCCAGCTTGACGCACACGGTTTTGAGCGTGCAAATGATGGGAAGATGCATCACACAACAATAGCGGTGCGCCCGACATGAGCGGGCGCCAACTCCCCATCGTCCTGGCACTCGGCACCACCCAGACGCTCGCCTGGGCCTCCAGCGTCTATTTGCCGGCGCTGGTCGCCGATCCCATCGCGCACGATCTCGGGGTCTCCTCGAACTGGATTTTCGGCGCCTATTCGGCGGCCCTCGTCATCGCCGCGATCCTCGGGCCACGCGTCGGCCGCCAGATCGATCGCGTCGGCGGCCGCCCGGTGCTGTCGATCTCCAATCTGGTCTTCGCGGCCGGGCTCGTGCTGCTCGGCTTCGCGCAATCGATCTGGCTGCTGGTTCTGGCCTGGCTGCTGCTCGGCATCGGCATGGGCTATGGATTGTACGACGCCGCCTTCGGCGCGTTGGGGCGCATCTATGGCGAGGCTGCGCGCAGCGCGATCACCGGCATCACCTTGATTGCAGGCTTTGCCTCGACCATCGGCTGGCCGCTAACGGCGCTGGGCCTGCAAACCATCGGCTGGCGCGACACCTGCTTTGCCTGGGCGGCCGCACACATCCTGATCGGGCTGCCGATCAATCTCTTGATGCTGCCTGCGGTGCAGGTCGCGAAGACCACCGCGGAGAGCCACGTCAAGCCGCATATCCCGATCGACCGCACCATGGCGCTGCTGGCCTTCGCCTTCGCTGCCGCCTGGATGGTCACGGGGGCGATGGCGGCGCACTTCCCGCGCATCCTGGAGGCGGCCGGCGCTACGCCCGTGCAGGCGGTTGCCGCTGGCGCGCTAATCGGTCCGGCTCAGGTCGCAGCGCGAATGTTCGAGGCGAGCTTCCTCAAGCGCTATCACCCGATCATCTCGGCCCGGCTCGCCTGCCTGATGCACCCGATCGGCGCCGTGATCGTCTGGCTCACGGGAGGCGCCGCGACCGGCGTGTTCGCGGTGTTCCATGGCGCCGGCAACGGCGTGATCACGATTGCGCGCGGCACGCTGCCGCTCGCGATCTTCGGATCGCAGAATTACGGCTATCGCCTCGGCCTGATCGGCGCACCGGCACGGATGACGCAGGCCGCCGCGCCGCTTTTGTTCGGCTTCCTGATCGATGCGATGGGAAGCCGAGTGCTGATCGTGTCGTCGATTTTGAGCCTGACCGCGCTGGCGGCGCTGTTGATGCTGCGCGGCGAGCCCGCGAAATCCTGATTGCACCGATTTTGCGCTTCACTTGGGGCGCCGTATCGCTCATATGAAGCATGGCCGACAACAATCCCAAAAGCTTCTGGCGCTGGGCAACCACGCCCCCGCAGTCATATCTTGTCTATCTGATCGCGCTGGTGCTGGTCTGGGGGCTGTCGTTCTATGCCGGCATGCTGCGGCCG
Organism: uncultured Alphaproteobacteria bacterium; assembly: GCA_963794775.1. Classification (GTDB taxonomy): domain Bacteria; phylum Pseudomonadota; class Alphaproteobacteria; order Rhizobiales; family Xanthobacteraceae; genus Bradyrhizobium. The sequence continues at coordinate 7,545 of CAWCGA010000015.1, forward strand.
AAAACCCCGACCGGACTCGGACCTGCGCCGGTGTCAGTGCCGCAAAGATAGCTTCAACTACATTTGCTGGAGTGATTGCCATGGAGAGTCAGGCGTCGATCGCTCGTATCAATCCGCCAGAACTGGGAACGCCACCCGGCTATTCGCAAATCGTCGAGGTGAGCGCGAAGCGGCTGTTCTTCATCGCCGGCCAGACTGCGCTCGACCAGACCGGCAATGTCGTCGGCCGCGGCGATATCGTGCGACAGGCCTCGCAAGTCTTCGCCAACCTCACGATTGCCCTGAATGCGGTCGGATGCACTGCGGCCAATTTGGTCAAGCTGACCGTGTTCCTCACCGATATGAGCAATCTCGGCGCCTATCGCGAGGCCCGCAACCGCTTCTTTGCAACGGTGACGCCTCCGGCCGCGCCTGCGGTAACCCTTGTCGAGGTTTCAAAACTCTATGGCGCTGATTTCCTGATCGAGATCGAGGCGATCGCTGCGGCGTGAACCGTTTCCGCAGGGCTACGCCTTCTTGATCTCCGACGTCGCGATCCAGATGCCGGCAAAGACCGCGACGAGCCCGGCGACCAGGTTCGGTGTGATGGGTTCGCCGACCAGCTGCGTCGCGAGCAGGGCCGCCGCGATCGGATTGACGGTCATGGTGTTGGCGACGCGCGTCGGCGTCGCACGCTGCAGCGCCAGCACCCAGAGGATGAAGGCGGCTGCGCCGCCGCCGACGCCGAGATAGACGCCGGCAATCCATTGCGCGGTGCCGAAGCTTTTCAGCGCCGTGATGCTGCCGGTGAAGAGCCCGACGATCACCAGCGCTGCAGCACCTGTACCCATGCCGACGGTGAGGAAGCCGAGCGCGCTGGAGCGCTGCATGAACGGCCGCGACAGCACGTTGTAGAAGGCCATGCAGACCACGGCCCCCAGCATGATCGCTTCGCCGCGCCAGGCGCCCGCGGGTGCCACGGAGAGACCGGCGGCGAGCGCGGCCACCACGCCGAAAACCGCGATGCAGACGCCCGTGGTCTTGCGCGCCGTGAGCGTCTCGTAACCGAGCAGCGCGCCGACCACCATGGTTGACAGCGGCAATGTCGCCAGCGCGAGGCTCGCACGCGCCGCTGTCGTGTAGGACATCGCGAGATTGTAGAGCACGAAGAACAGGCCGAAGAAGCAGAAGCCGAGCAGCATCACCCACGGCACATCGCACCGCTGCGGCCAGCGCACTTTCAACAGAAATGCCGCAGGCAGCACGCAGAGGAAGCCGATGCCCCAGCGCAGGATCGCGAGCGCGATCGGATCGGCGCCAGAGACGAGATAGCGCGTGATCGCGGCCGCGGTGCCGCCGAGGCAACTCGACGCGATTGCGATGGAAACGCCGAGCCACTCGCCCACCCTCACCCTCCATTGTTCTCGTCGAGAAGGATGGTAAGCACAACGGCACGCATCGCAAGCACGCGCTCACATTATTCACGCGCATGCGCGCTCTGGTGTCAGCACGTGGCAGCAGAGACGGAAAACCGGGAGATGAGATTCCAAGGGACGCGCGTTCCGTGCGCGCTTCCATTGACAGGTGTGACTAGCAATCGGAGCGTTTGAAAAATACGCGAAAGTTCGGCCGGCCCACTCGTCCACCGCAAATTCGGCCACCGATCTGCGACCTGGGTCACAGAGCCTGCCTTGCGATACAGATTGTAGCCGCGTAGGTTTGGACCTGTGCGCACGGGGGCATTATGCTGGCGCGGTTCATTCTTGTTGTATCGTTTGGATTGATGCTTTCCTTGAACGATGCGTTGGCGGACAAGCGCGTCGCGCTGGTGATTGGCAACTCGGCGTACAAATCGGCGCCTCGACTGGCCAATCCGGAAAACGATGCCGGAGCCGTCGGGCTACTCTTCAAGGAGGCCGGCTTCGACAGTGTTGATGTCAGGGTCAACCTCTCCAACGCCGACATGCGTCGCCTCACGCGCGACTTCTCGGAAACGTCGAAAGATGCCGACATAGCCGTGGTTTTCTTTGCGGGTCACGGCATTGAGGTTGGAGGCATCAACTATCTCATCCCTGTCGACTCCGCACTCAAGCGCGACATCGACGTCGAGGATGAAGCAATTTCACTGGATCGCGTGGTAGCACTGCTAGAGCCTGCGCGAAGGCTTCGCCTGGTCATCCTTGATGCCTGTCGCGACAACCCCTTTACCGCAACGATGACGCGTACCCTTGCCAACCGATCCGTCGGTCGCGGTCTTGCGAAGATCGAAACTACGTCTTCCGACACACTGGTCGCATATGCAGCCAAGGCCGGCTCGATCGCGTCGGACGGCCAGGGTTCCAACAGCCCCTTTACTCTAGCGTTGCTGAAGCATCTGACAACGCCTGGACTTGACGTGCGTCTCGCATTCGGTCGCATCCGGGACGAGGTGCTGGTGGCGACCAGCAGGAAGCAGGAGCCATTTGTCTATGGTGCGCTTGGCGGTGCCACCGTATCTCTCGCGGCCCTCAGCACCTCCGAACGCGATGCCTCTCAGGAACCAAAGCCTGGCGATGACAGCGCGCAGGCGTCCAAGGACTACGAATTCGCGGCCAAGGTCGCGACAAGGGAAGCTTGGGAATCCTTCCTGAAGAAGCATCCTATCGGGTTTTATGCCGATCTTGCCAACTCCAACTTGGCCAAAATGAAACAGGGCAAGGCCGACTCTGCTGGAGAAGAGAAACCTGCACGACCCGCAATTCCGCCGACAGAGAAAAAGAAGACTGCTTCCACGCCCAATCGAAAGAGCGGAGCACTATGGGACCCACCTAACGGGTATTGTTACGTGGCCGGCCGGAATTTGCGGCGCGGCCCGGCCAACGGCGATGTAAATGGTTATCAAATAGCGCTCGGAACCTACCGCAAATCGTGCGGCCAAGACCCTCACTGAGCCGCAGCCGACGGATCTTTACCACGGCATCGCTCAACCGCCTTGTACGTCGGACAGACCCACCAGCCACGACAGTCGACGCTTGTACGGCCGCGCGAACGCCCGCCTTATCAGCGCCGCGATTCCGCGTCGGTTGAAGTCGACGATGACCTCATGATGCTTCATGCCCTTCCCGCCCTTCACCGGACCGAGATCACGCACAAAACAATAATGGCCGTCGCTCATGCGAGCCAGTCGGCAATTCCTGAACATGGAGGCAGCATGCATTTGCTACCGATTCCGTCAAATCTTGACGGCGAACGACTCATGAACAGGTTTCAACATCGTTCCGTGTGTTCATGCATGCAGCGCTCGACCTCGACGGTGACGTGGCTCAGTGCCTTGAGATCGCCCAATCGCTCCTTGTAGATCGCGGGCTGCAGCGGCGCATCCGAAACCAGCGAGATCACGGCGGCGCAGTGGCCGGGGCCGAGCTGCCAGACATGCAGGTCGGTGACGCGATCGTCGCCTTTCTCCAGCCGCGTGCGGATGGCGCCCTCCAACGTCCGGTCGAAGGAGACGTCGAGCAGCACGCTGCCCGCGTCGCGGATCAGCGTGTAAGCCCAGCTCGCGATCACGACGCTGCCGATGATACCCACCGCTGGGTCGGTCCAGGTCCAACCCGAGAGCATCGCGATCACGAGTGCGGCGATGGCAAGCACCGAGGTGGCGGCATCGGCCAGCACGTGGATATAGGCGGCACGGAAATTGTTGTCGCGATGATGATGGTCGTGGTGATGATCATGGTCGTGATGGTGCGCATGAGCATGGCCATGATGATGATCATGCTGACCGCGCAGCAGCCAGGCGCTGACCAGATTGACCGCCAGACCGAGGCAGGCCACCGCGATGGCCTCGCCATAGACGATCGGGACCGGCGAGATCAGCCGCAGCACGCTCTCATAGGCGATCTGGATCGCGATGATGCCGAGGATCAGCGCGCTGGAGAACGCGGCGAGATCGCCGAACTTGCCGGTGCCGAAGGAGAAGCGCGCATTGCCCGACTGCCGCCGGGCGAACAGATAGGCCGCGCCTGCGACGCCGAGCGCAGCGGCGTGGGTGCCCATGTGCCAGCCGTCGGCGAGCAGCGCCATCGAACCGAAGAACGAGCCGGCGGCGATCTCGCCGACCATCATCACAAGCGTCAGCGCCACCACGAACCAGGTGCGGCGCTCGTTGTCCTCGTGCTTCTCGCCGAGGAACACATGATCGTGCATATGCCGATCGAGGGAATGGGTGTGCATCGGATCGCCTCAAATTTCAGGATTTGTTTGGCGATATAACCACTTCGCAGGCGAATACTATCACATGGCGCGGCGTCCAGGCGCCGTTCGGGGATGCCACGATTGACAGACGCGCCCGGTTTCGCTGTAATTGCGCTTGAGGGGGTGTTGCGATCCCCCCGTGAGGCGACATGCCCAAGAATCGCGTCCCAACTCGTTCACGAGGACGCAAACCATGTCATCCTACACCACCATTTCCCCTGACAAGCTCGCGCGACTGATCGGCACGGCGGATGCGCCCGTCCTGATCGACGTGCGTACTGAAGCCGACTTTGCCGCCGATCCCCGCCTGATTCCCGGCGCGGTGCGGCGTAGTCACGAAGACGCCGCCAACTGGAGCGGCGAGTTTACCGGCAAGCCTGCTGTCGTTGTTTGCCTGCGCGGCGCGAAACTGGCGCAGGGCAGCGCGGCCTGGCTGCGCAATGCCAACTCCGAGGCCGAAACGCTCGACGGCGGTTTCGAAGGCTGGAAGGACGCGAAGCTGCCGCTGATTCCGGCCGACAAGCTGCCGCCGCGCGATGCCCGCGGCCGCACCGTCTGGGTCACGCGAGCGCGGCCGAAGATCGATCGCATCGCATGCCCCTGGCTGATCAAGCGATTCGTCGATCCCGCGGCCGTGATCCTGTACGTGTCGCCGCCGGAGGTGCTGGCCGTCGGTGAGCGTTTCAATGCGGCGCCGTTCGACGTCGAGAACGTGTTCTGGAGCCATCGCGGCGACAAATGCACCTTCGATGTCATGATCGAGGAGTTCGGGCTTGCGACGCCGCCGCTGCTGCGGCTCGCGACCATGGTGCGCGCCGCCGACACCAGCCGGCTCGACCTCTGCCCGGAAGCTGCCGGGCTGCTTGCGGTCTCGCTGGGCCTGTCGCGGATGTATGACGACGATCTCGAACAGCTCGCCGCCGGGATGACGATGTATGATGCGTTCTATCGCTGGTGCCGCGATGCCACCGGCGAAACGCACAACTGGCCCACCGGAAAAGTCAAAGCCTGATGGACGCGACCAACAACAAGATCGAAGCAGGAGCTGATGCCGGTCACGGCATCAGCTTTGCTGACGCGTTCCGCGTCTGGCTGCGGGTGGCGCTGCTGTCGTTCGGCGGACCCGCGGGCCAGATCGCGGTGATGCACCGCATCCTGGTCGAGGAGAAGAAATGGATCTCCGAGAGCCGGTTCCTGCATGCGCTGAACTACTGCATGCTGTTGCCCGGCCCGGAGGCGCAGCAGCTTGCGACCTATGTCGGCTGGCTGATGCACAGGACTGCAGGCGGCATCATGGCGGGCGGCCTGTTCATCGTGCCCGGCGTCATCGCCATCATGGGCTTAAGCTACATCTACGCGGTCTACGGCAAGGTCTGGTATGTCGAGGCGCTGTTTTTCGGGCTGAAGGCCGCGGTGCTTGCGATCGTGGTCGAGGCGCTGGTGCGCGTGGGAAAGCGCGCGCTGCGCAACAACATCATGATGGCGCTGGCCGGTATCGCCTTCGTCGGCATCTTCTTCTTCGCCGTCCCCTTCCCGATCATCATCATCGCAGCCGGTCTGATCGGTTATTTCGGAGCAAAGAGCGGACGCAGCGAGTTTGCCGGCGCAGGCCATGGCAATGCGAAGGGAACGGATATCGACAGCGCGCTTGGTGACGAGGTGCCGGAGCACGCGCGGCCGAACGCGGCGCGCGCGCTGCGCATCGCTCTGTTCTGGGCAGCGCTGTGGTTTGCCCCGACAATTGCGATCCTGCTGACGCTGGGGCCGGCCAACACCTTTGGCCAGATCGCGCTGTTCTTCACCAAGATGGCGATGGTGACTTTCGGCGGCGCCTACGCCGTGCTCGCCTATGTCGCGCAGCAGGCGGTCGAGCATTATCACTGGCTGAAGGCGCCGGAGATGCTGGACGGGCTCGGCATGGCCGAGACCACGCCGGGTCCGCTGATCATGGTGTTGCAGTTCGTGGGCTTCATGGCGGCCTGGCGCGATCCCGGCACGCTGCCGCCGATGCTCGCCGCAGCGCTCGGCGGCCTGCTTGCGACCTGGGTGACCTTCACGCCGTGCTTCCTCTGGATTTTCACTGGCGCGCCCTATATCGAGCGGCTGCGCGGCAACAAGGGACTTGCCGGCGCGCTGGGCGCGATCACGGCGGCGGTGGTCGGCGTGATCCTCAATCTGTCGATCTGGTTCGCGCTGCACACGCTGTTCCGCGAGACGACTCCGGTGCATTCATACGGCCTGTCGTTCGACCTGCCGCTGCTGCACAGCATCGACATTCCCGCGTCGGTGCTGGCTGTCGCGGCAGCGATCGCGATCTTCCGCTTCAAGCTCGGCATGATCACGGTGCTCGGCGGCGCCTGCGCGGCCGGGATCGCGCTGCGGCTTGCCGGAGCGATCTAGAGTCCGACCGCGATCAGCTCTTCCGGCACCGGTCCGCCGCCGACCGGAAAGGCGATGTACTGCTTGCCGGCGGCCATGTAAGTGATCGGCGCGCCGCTGGCATTCGACGGCAACTCGATCTCGGCGAGCTTCTCGCCGGTGGCCTTGTCGTAGACCCATAGATGCGGATCGCGGTTGTGCAGGTCCCGGATCAGCGCGTAGACGCCCGGCATCTCGCGCGGCGGACCCAAGGCACCCATCTGTACGACGATCATCACGGTCTTGGTGATCAGCGCAAAGCTGCGCGAGAGCACCCCGTAATCTCCGGGCAAATTGAGCCGCGCGACAGAAGGCATCGCGATGCTGCGGCCGACCGGAATCCGCCACCGGTGCTCGCCCATATTCATGTCGATGGCGACGATGCTGGCAAATGGCGGTTTGAGCAACGGCAGGCCGCGCGGGCCGTCCACATAGGACGCCCGGCCGATGAAGTCGTAGCTACCCTCCCATGAGGCAGGTTTGCCGATGGTGACCAGCGTCAGCACCCGATAGGTCGGCACATAGAGCATGTGGGTTTCCGGATCGACCGCGGCGCCGGACCAACTTGCGCCGCCGGCAGCGCCGGGCACCTGGATGGTGCCGCGCTGCGATGGCGGCGTGAACACGGGCCCGCGGTCGTATCGCTTCGCAATCGCGATCGCCTCCTGATGAATCTCCGGCGTAAGATCGATCAGGTTGTCGTCGGTCGCGCTCTGAATGTCGAACGGCGCGGGCTTGGACGGGATCGGCTGGGTCTTCGAGGCCTGCTCGCCCGGCACTGATGAGGCCGGCACCGGCTGCTCCTCGATCGGCCAGACCGGCTGTCCCGTGACACGATCGAACACATAGGCGAAGGCTTGCTTGGTGACCTGCACCACGGCCTTGACGGGCTTGCCGTCGACGGTGATGTCGATCAGGTTCGGCGCGGTCGGCGGGTCGTAGTCCCACAGCCCGTGATGCACGAGCTGATAGTGCCAGACCTTCTTGCCCGTAGCGACGTCGAGGCAGACCAGGCTCTCGCCATAGAGGCCGTCGCCCGGCCGGTGACCGCCGTAATAGTCGTTGGTCGGCGTGCTCACGGGCAAATAGACGTAGCCGAGTTCCTCGTCGGCGCTCATCGGCGCCCAGACATTGGCGTTGCCCGCCTCCTTCCAGGAATCGCTCTTCCAGGTCTCCGCGCCGGGCTCCTCGCCCTGCGCCACCGTATGGAAGGTCCACTTGTGCTTGCCGCTTGCAATGTCGAAGCCCCTGACGTCGCCCACCGGTGACGGCCGCTCGCCCCACCAGTCCAGCACGGAGGAGCCGACCACGATGACATCGCGCACGATCACCGGCGGCGAGGTCATGGTGTAAAAATGCGGCGAAGGCGGCCGGCGCAGGCCAAGATTGAGATCGACGCGGCCATTGGTACCGAAATCGGGCACGGGCGTTCCGGTTTTGGCATCGAGCGCGATCATCTGCGCGAACGCGGTCAGGATCACGATGCGCTCGTCGCTGCCCTTGCGCCAATAGGCAACGCCGCGATGGGTCCAGCCGAGATTGGCGGGCGGCCCGAGCCCGTTCTCATAGATCTTTGGATCGAACACCCATTTGGTCTCGCCGGTGACGGCATCAATGGCGGCGACCTGCGACAGCGAGGTCGAGGTGTAGAGCACGCCGTCGACCATCAGCGGCGTCGACTCGTTGACGTAGCCCGGGCCGATCTCCGGTTTGGCATCGCGGATCGCCGCATCCGGCGATTTCCAGCGCCAGATCACGCGCAGGTTCTTGGCGTTGTCGCGGTTGATTTGCGTCAGCGGCGAATAGCGCGCGGCGGCATAGGTGCCGGCATAAGCGGGCCATTGGCCCTGCGCGAGCGCGCTCGCGGACTCCGGCAGCGCGCCGGGAATGGTCTGGGCGTGGAGGTCGAAGGCAAAAAGGAGCGTGAGGACTGCTACCGAAACAGAGCGCAAGCTTCCCATTGCCGCCTCCCCCTTCGCTCGCCATGCCCGGCCTTGTGCCGGGCATCCACGTCTTTGCGTCCATAAAACAAGACGTAGATGCCCGGCACAAGGCCGGCATGAGGAGTTTTGAGAGGAGTCGCCCTACTCCACCGCCTTGCCGAACTTGTTCGACTTCGGCAGGCCATGCGCCAGTCGGCCGGCGTCGGCGCGGTTGCCGCGCCAATCCGCCAATTCCTTCATGCTCATGCCCTGGTCGCGGCCGGCGGAGTCCTTCCAGGAAAGACCTTCCTTCGAATCGAAAGTCGTCACGTCAGACAATTTGCCGCCGGAATATTTCTGCAGGCGCACGCCGCGGCCGCGCGCCATCTCCGGCACCTGGTCGATGCCGAACAGCACCATCTTGTGGTTGGTGCCGATGACTGCGACCGTGTCGCCGGCGACAACAGAGATTGCGGTGGCTTCCGCCGGCATCGTCACGTTCATCACCTGCTTGCCCTTGCGGGTGTTGCCGACGCACTCGTCCTCGCTGACGACAAACCCCTGGCCTTCGGTGCTGGCGATCAGGAATTTGCGACCACCCTTGTTGATGAACAGCGAGACGATCGCCGCGTCCTGGTCCATGTCGATGAACATGCGGATCGGCTCGCCATGACCGCGGCCGCCCGGCAGCTTCGCGACATCCAGCGAGTAGAACTTGCCGTTGGTGGCAAACACCAGCAGCTTCGACGTGCTCTCGGCGAAGAAGGCGTGGTCGAGCTTATCGTCGGTCTTGAAAGCAAGGCCCGAGAGATCGGCCATGTGGCCCTTCATCGTTCGCACCCAGCCCTTCTCGGAAACGACGACGGTGACCGGCTCGCGCTCGACAAAGGCTTCCTCGATCGCGGCGATGTCGTGCTCGGGCGCATCGGCAAAACTGGTGCGGCGCTTGCCGAGCGGCGTCTTCGGTCCGAACATGTCGCGGACCTTTTTGACCTGCTCGCCGACCTTGTCCCACTGCTCCTTTTCCGAGCCGAGCAGCGACTTGACGCCCTTCAATTCGTTGCGGAGGTTCTTGTCCTCGGTGCGGATCTCCATCTCCTCGAGCTTGCGCAGATTGCGCAGGCGCATGTTGAGGATGGAGTCGGCCTGGACGTCCGTCAGCTTGAAAGTCTTCATCAAGACCGGCTTCGGCTCGTCCTCGGTGCGGATGATCTTGATCACCTTGTCGATGTTCAGATAGGCGATCAGGAGGCCGCCGAGCACTTCCAGGCGGTGCTCGATTTCGGTCTTGCGGTGGTTGCTGCGGCGGATCAGAACGTCGCGCAGATGATCGAGCCACTCGCGCAGGCACTCGGCAAGGCCGACCACCCTCGGCACCTTGCCCTTGATCAGCACGTTGAGGTTCAGCGGAATCCGGCTTTCCAGCTCGGTCAGGTGGAACAGCGACTTCATCAGAAGCTCGGGATCGACGGCGCGCGATTTCGGCTCGATCACGAGGCGAACGTCTTCGGCCGATTCATCCCTGACGTCGCCGACCAGCGGCAGCTTCTTCTCGTTGAGAAGTTCGGCGATTTTCTCGACCAGCCGCGACTTCTGCACCAGATACGGAATCTCGGTGATGACGATTTGCCAGGTGCCGCGCGAACCCTCCTCCTGCACCCAGCGCGCGCGGGTGCGGAACGAGCCGCGGCCGGTCACATAGGCTTCCGCGATCGATTCCTTGGAATCGACAATGATGCCGCCGGTCGGGAAGTCCGGGCCCTTCACCCATTTCAGCAAGGTCTTGGAGCGCGCCTCGGGCTTTTCGATCAGATGCAGCGCGGCGTCGCACAGTTCGGCGGCGTTGTGCGGCGGGATCGAGGTCGCCATGCCGACCGCGATGCCCTGCGAACCGTTAGCGAGCAGGTTCGGGAAGCCGCCCGGCAGAACCGAAGGCTCCTTGCCGCTGCTGTCATAGGTCGGCTTGAATTCGACCGCGTCCTCGTCGATGCCGTCGAGCAACAGCCGCGCGACATCAGTCATGCGCGCTTCGGTGTAACGATAGGCGGCCGGATTATCGCCGTCGATGTTGCCGAAATTGCCCTGGCCGTCGACCAGCGGATAGCGCGAGGAGAAATCCTGCGCGAGACGCACCATGGCGTCGTAGATCGCCTGGTCGCCATGCGGATGGAACGAGCCCATCACGTCGCCGACAATCTTGGCCGACTTCTTGAAGGCGGCAGTGGGATTGAGGTTGAGCAGCCGCATTCCGTAGAGGATGCGCCGGTGCACCGGCTTCAACCCGTCGCGCGCATCCGGCAGCGCGCGATGCATGATGGTCGAGAGCGCATAGGCGAGATAGCGCTCTTCCAGCGCCTCGCGCAGCGGCACCTCGTGAATTTCGGGCGGCTTCGGCGGAATCAATGGTTTTCCCATGGGATCGGGATAACTGCTTCGCCGGATACGGACAAGGCGCGAATCAGGGCAATCCCGCGGCGCCGGCCATCACACCAAACGGCGGCTACGCGGTCTTCCGCTTCTCCCCGGCCTGCCGAAAGTCCGCGGCAAGCTCGCCGTAGTAACGCGCAAGGCCCTCGCACATGTTGCGCTGGGCGCCCTCAGTCGCCTTGAGCGCCGCTTCCCGGTATTTGGCGGCCTTGCCCTCGTATTTATCCACCTTGGCCTGGAAATCCGCGTCCATGGCGTTACTCCCCACGCAAACTCAACTCACGCGAGGAGCCTGTCACCTCCGCCTATTCGAAAAATGGCAAGGTCGGGGAAATATTGTAGCCACCGATAGCCGCGATTTGGGCGCGGGAGCCCGTCAGCGCGACGCGATGCCGATCCGCGCGCGCTGGCGGATCACCGCATTGATGAAGCCGTCGCGCGCGTCCGAATGGGTCTGCCCGCGCGGCTCCAGCACATGACGGAGCAGGAAGCGTCCGGTCAGCGCGAAACCGTCCTGCAAATCCTGATCCGACCAGCCGCCGGCGCGTTCCTCGCCTTGTCGCAGATAGGGCGGCAGCGGCAACAGACGGTCGCGCCAGGGTTCGCCGGCCGTGCGCGACACGGCGCCGCCGGATTTGGGCGAGACATAAAGCAGGTCTTCGGTCTCCCCTGTCGCGGCGCAATTCTCGAGATCAAGGCCGAAGCCGAGCTCCGTCAGCATTGCGAGCTCAAAGCGCACCAAATGGACAGCGGCGCCCGAGGCGTCCTCGAAATCATCAAGGGCGTGCTCCAGCATTTCGAAAATGTCTTCATGCGGGTCGCGTTCCGGCAACAGCCGCGCCAGCGCCGCCAGATGCGTCACGCCATAGACCGCATGCGGCAACGACAGCAGGTTGGCCGCCCGCAGCTGCGTGCCTTCGATCGCATAGGTGCCGAGATGCTCGTCGAGCCGCGCCCGCCAGACCGCGTGCACGCCATTGCCGGGCTGCAGCAGCGGCCGCATCCGCGAGCCGGCGCCGCCGCGCACCAGCCCGAGATGGCGGCCATGGCCGCGCGTCAGCAGTTCGACGATGGCGGAGGATTCGCCATGCCGCCGCACGCCCAGCACGATGCCGTCGTCGGACCATTCCATGGTTTCGAAACTATCATGTAGGGTGGGCTAAGCGAAGCGAGCCCACCGAGACGCCAACACACATTGCGGTGGGCACGGCGCGACGGCGCGCCTTTGCCCACCCTACGCAGTCGTCTACGCGTTGAACCAGCCCTGCGCGTCGCCGGTGAAGGAGTAATACAGCCCCGCCACCGTGAGCACGCAGGACAAGATCTCGATGCCGCTGTCCAGCGCCAGCCCGCTTTCGCCGATGATGCCGATCAGCGAAATCACCGAGAGCACCAATGCGGCAATCAGCACCCAGCGCGGCCAGCTCTTGCGATGCCGCGCCGCGTGATAGACCATGTACATCATCAGCACGATCAGGCAGGCCGAGATGACGCTCTGCGCCATGATCGCCTGCTCGGAATTGCCTGGTGTCACCGAGCGGTCCTCGAACGCGACCGAAAGCGCGTCGAGGATCAGCGACGCATAGAGCAGGATTTCAAACCGGAACACGTTTTTCGGGAGGTTCATGGCTGTTTCTTATTCTTTGGGGAACTCAAGTCCCATTTCACGGTAGCGGTTGGGATCGTCACCCCAATTCTCGCGCACTTTGACGAACAGGAACAGATGCACGGGAACGCCAAGAATCTCGGCGAGCTCCTTGCGGGAATCCGCCCCGATCGACTTGATGGCGGAGCCGCCCTTCCCCAGCACGATCTTGCGCTGGCTCTCACGCTCGACAAAAATCGTCTGCTCGATCCGCACCGACTTGTCCTTGCGCTCGGTCCAGCTGTCGGTCTCAACCGTCGACTGGTACGGCAGCTCCTGGTGCAGCTGCCGGAATATCTTCTCACGCGTGATCTCGGCTGCAAGCTGCCGCATCGGCGCGTCCGACATCTGATCTTCGGGGTAGAGGAACGGGCTGGCGGGAACCAGCGCGGCCAGACTCTTGAGGAGATCGCCGACGCCGTCACCTGACAGCGCCGAGACCATGAATGTTTGCACGAATTTCAACCGCTCATTGGCGGACTGCGCCAGCGCCAACAGTTTTTCCCGCGGGACAAGGTCGATCTTGTTGAGCACGAGAATCTTGTCGTGATCGACACCGGCGGCCTTGGCGAGGATGCCGTCCGCTTCGTCATCGAGCCCGGATTTGGCATCGAGCAGCACACAGACGAGGTCGGCGTCATGCGCCCCACTCCAGGCCGTGGAGACCATGGCGCGGTCGAGCCGCCGCTTCGGCGCGAAGATGCCGGGCGTATCGACGAGGACGGATCTGGACCTGCCTTCGATCGCAATGCCGCGGATCAGCGCGCGCGTGGTCTGCAACTTGCGCGAGACGATGGTGACCTTGGAGCTGACCAGCGCATCGACCAGGGTCGAACTGCCGAGATTGGGGGCGCCGATCAGCGCGAACGAAGCCGCAGCGCGTCTCCGCGTTCGCTG
>CAWCGA010000016.1:0-164145 GCA_963794775.1 uncultured Alphaproteobacteria bacterium
GGCTTGACCGTACGCGATTGCGCCGCACGTCTTGCGACACCCACGCGTCCACCGCATCCCGCGCCACGTGTCGTGACGATCGCGAAACGCCCTCCGTAGCGAGCGCGGGACGTCTTCGTTAAATCATAATTTCTCTATTTCGGAAAGGCAAATATTTTTGCCAAGCGGCCTTGACTCGTCGGGCAAAACAGGCGGCGTGTTTTTCGTTCTCCCGTCGTGCCGCAGCGGTAACAGTCGCACTATAGCGACCCCTGGGTCACCGCAGGTGTCGATTGAGAAATTCGCTTGTGCGCCCGTTCGCCAGTACGGCCGCGGTGGCATTGTAGTGCGTCCCATTGTGCCGGGAAAACGCGTGACGCTGACCCGGATAACTGTAAACGGTTGCGTTCGGCTTTTTTGCCAGCGCTGCTTTGATCTGCGGCTTGCGCCGTCTTTGAGATGAATTCATCCTCCTCGCCAAGGTGCATCAGCAAGGGGGCGCGCAAGCTGCCAACTTCGCCGAGGTATTTTTCCGTGTCGCCGCCATGGTAAGCAACGGCAGCGTCGACCTCATGGCGGGCGGCCGTGATAAAGGCCATCAATGCGCCGAGGCAGTAGCCTTGCAGGGCGACCCTCCCGGTCGACTCTGGCAACTTAACAGCGGTGCGGATCGTTTGCGCGATATCGCGCGCGCCAGCGTCGCGATCATACGTCCCGTAAAGCCGCAGACCGTGCTGCCAGTCGGCTTCTGACCTTACGTCAAGATCGACGTCAGGCTCCTGCCGCCAGAACAGGTCCGGCGAGATTGCGATAAATCCCTGGTTTGCCAATTCATCGCAGGTCGCCCGGATGTCGGCGTTGACGCCGAACAATTCCTGGAGAACGACCACTGCCGGTGCGGGTAAGTTGGCGGGCCACGAAACATAAGCGCCGAACGTCCCATCCGGAGACTCGATGGTCGATTTGATTTTCCATGATGCTCGCTCCTGATCGAATTGCTACGATCAGCCGGCGATCGTTTAATCGGCCATCCGCTTTGAAGGCGTGAGGAAAGTGATCGCCTGTTAGCAGCGCCAAGTCGTCAGCCTCAACTGACTGAGCCGGCACGTGCGCTGCAGCCTCTTCGATGAGCTTGGCTGTTTCCTTCGGATGAGACATGTAGGCCACATGGCTCGACTTCACTTCGACCGTCTTGGCCTTGGCGCGCTTTGCCATCATGCGCTCCTGATCCGGATTGATCGATCGGTCTTCGGTGGCCACCATGTACCAGGTGGGCTTGTGCTTCCAGGCGGGATTCGTAACCGTGTGGGTGAACGAGTCGGTAGAGATCGGCACCTGCGAAATAGCCATGAACTCCGCCTCATCCCGTGGAATGTCCGCTGCGAAGTCGGCCACGAAATGCGCCTCGTCAATCCACCAAAGCCCGTTGCTGTCCGGCTTGAATGCCTTGGACGCTTGCGGCACGGCCTGTTCGATCGACGCACAGCTCTCACCTTCATCGAGGGCAAAGGCGGCAATATAGACAAGCGCTGCAACGTTTGGATGATTGCCGGCCTCGGTGATGATGGACCCGCCGTAGCTGTGGCCGACCAGAACCACTGGGCCGCCCATGGCGTCGATAGCGGCCTTCGTGTACTTTTGGTCGTCGGCGTACGAAGTCTCGGGAGGCTGCGCCACCGACACCTTGTAGCCATCATTCTTGAGGATGTCCGCGACCCTCTTCCAGCCGGAGCCATCCGCGAAAGCGCCATGCACCAGAACTACATTCTTGATAGGTTGTTTCACGACTGTTCTCCTTTGCAAGCAAAGATCCATTCGGATCAGTTGATTTTCGATGCTGAACGCCTTCGCGCCGAACCGCTCTTGTCTCGTTGGCTACTCGATCGCCGCAGCACCTGTGGTTCGCGCACACCGTATTGTTGGGCAGCGCGCACAAAATTGTACGAATTTGACCGCGTTGTAAGATTTGGCCGAAAAATCGCTGCGACGGACAACGCCGCTGGCTATTTGCCGCTGTTTTTATGATCATGGGGCGTTTATCCTGTTTCCCGTCCGGGACGGTGGATGCTCGCGTTGAGAGCGCGAGAGTGTTTGTCGCTTTGGCAACTGTTATGGAGGCAATGATGGCTGCGGATGCGATCGAGGACGACCTTTCCAGACGCTTCCGAATAGATCGTCCGCCGACACTCTTGGCGCGAAAATCTTCAAAAGCACGTATCGGTTTTTCGCGCATGCGGAGCAGTCATCCGATGCATGGCCATTCAATAGCCACGCCACCGGAGGAGGCTTTTGCATTCCGGGTTCCGTTATCGGTGCCGTTTTTCTCGAACTTATGGACGGCAGGACGGCGCAGAGAAGTGCCCGAGCTGCGTCTCGGCGATGCACAGCTGGTTGACCTCGGCGACCGTCCGGTCGTCAGTCTGGATATCCCTTTCGATTCGATTCGCTTTTACATCACGCAGGTTGCGCTTGATGAGATGGCCAATGAGGCCGGAATTCGCCGGGTGAAAGGACTTTACGCGCCGAATTTCGGTGCCCGCGATTTGATCATGTTCGGTCTGGCGCAAGCGCTCGCCGGCGCGATGGAGCAACCGGGCGACGGAACCGCGATGTTTTCCGACTGTATCGCGCTTGCTTTTTTCGCTCACATTGTGCGCGCTTACGGCAGCGTTCCGATCGGGGGACGGAACGCCCGCGGCGGGCTTGCGGCGTGGCAGCTGCAACGCGCCCGTGACCTCATCAATGTCAATTTGGCGCACGATCCTTCGATCGCAGAGATCGCGCATGAGTGCGGACTGTCGAGCGGCTACTTTGCGCGGGCGTTTAAACGGTCGACGGGCGTTCCGCCCTGCCGAGTGGCTGACCAAAATGCGCGTCGAGCGCGCCAAAGAACTCTTAAAGGACCCGCGCTGCGAACTCGCCGATATTGCCCTGCTTTGCGGCTTCGTTGACCAAAGCCATTTCACGCGCGTATTTTCCAGGAGCGAGGGTTACAGCCCGGGTCGGTGGCGCCGCCTTCACCGCCTATAGTTCAATAGGCTTTCTGCTGCGTCAGCATCGCCCATCGTCCCTGTCGATCACCCCGCCAGGACGACTTTGCCAAACGGCCGATCCTCGATCAGATGGCGCAAGGCTTCGCCCGCCTCGCTGAGGGGATAGACCCGCTCGACGATCGGCTTGACCGATCCGCTGACGATCAGCGGGATGATGTCCCGCCACGCGGCGGCGATCGCGGTCGGCGATTGGGCGAACAGAGAGAAGCCGGCCATCCGCGCGCGCTTCCAGATCAGGTCGGTCACATCGATCATGGTTTTGCGTCCGGCGGAATAGCCCAACGTGATCAGGACTCCGCCGAGGCCAAGGCTGCTCAACGCCTCACTGGTCACGGTCGCCGCCGATGCTCTCGATGACGATATCGACGCCCTTGCCGGCCGTTATCCGGCGAACGCCCTCGGCGAGGCCTTCTGCGGATAGGTCGATCACGTCTTCGAAGCCAAGCTCGCGCGCCTTGGCGGCTTTCGCCGCGCTGCCGGCCGTCGAAATCACCTTGCCGGCGCCCTGCGCCCGCGCGAGTTGATAGGTCGCGTTGCCGACCGACCCACCGATCCCCGGAGCCAACACCGTCATGCCTGGCTTGAATCCGGCCAGCGTCAGCGTGATCTGCGCCGTCAGATAGGCCACCGGAAGGCTCGCCGCGACGACATCGTCGATCGCGTCCGGCACGAGCGCCAGATGTTCAGGTCTCACCAGCAGCCATTCCTGCCACGTGCCATTCTCACCGACGCCGTAGGGGCCTGTGAACATCACGCGGCTTCCAACCGCGAGCCCGGAGTCGCCGGCGTCCTCAATGATACCCGCGCCCTCATTGCCGAGCACCAGCGGCGCCTTGGCCCGAGGGTGTCCACCCGACAGGATCGTGTAATCGAGCGGCGTGACGCCGGCGGCCGTGACGCGGACCAGCACCCTGTCCTTTGCCGGTTGCGGCTTGGGCAATTCGGTCTGCCGCAGTCCGCCATAGCCTGAAAAGGTCTTCGCCTCGATCGCCCGCATCGGCAGTCTCCTTGAAGTAACTTACGTGTTGCGTCCTCGCGCTCGAGCGGTTGGTCTCGCCTGCGCTGTGGCGGGAGTGCGCACGAAAGGTACAAAGCACAATGTCGCTCGCTGCGGCTATTTGAGCTGGGTGTTTGCGATCGGCAGGATGGAAGCGATGTGCCATCCATTTGCATCGCGAACGAACGTTTGGCTAATAAGAAACCTGTTGTCTTGGGGTGGGTTGCCTGGAAGGCCGCGCGTGAAGACGACGGGAACAAGAATCTGCATGACGTCGCTCGAGATCACGGATACGTGGAACTGCGACATGTCGGGTTCGAGATGCCATGTGCCTTCGTAGTACTCCTTGAACCGAGCGGCGACCGCCTCACGCCCTCTGGTTTCGACGCCACGCGAAAACCAGAGCATGCTGGGTGAATTCCAGAGCATGGATTTCACATCGTCCAGGTTGTGCGCATTCTGTGCGGCTACGAACTTCGTAAAGAAGGCTCGCGCCTCGGTTTCGTTCGCGGCAGCCGATGCGGGCGCGCCCGATGTAACTGTCATGACGACAAGGAGAAGTGCAGCCCCAACCGAAGAATATCGTATAGCGCGTGCAAACTGCCGCCGCATCGCAGCGATTGCCGAATTGACGTCATTGGTCATGTTAACCTCGCTTCGCTTGAATGCCGGCTTCGGTCGGCGCATTTGAGCATCATCGATGCTGGGGTTCACCAGGTAGCGGTCGCCGTGAGTCTTCGAGCCATGCTCCCAAACCGCGAAGGATACTTCCGCTGGTCAAACCTGACCTCGACCCCCATCGACGAATAGTTCGATCCCCGTGACAAAGCTGGAATCGTCCGAGGCCAAAAACACCGCCGCCTTCGCGACTTCGTCCGGCTCTCCGATGCGTCCCATCGGAATGGTGTCGACGATCCTCGCAATGATGTCCGGTGGTTGTAGATCGACCAGGGGTGTCTTGATCGGACCGGGGCTCAGGACGTTCGAGCGAATCCGGCGGTCCTTCAACTCCATGGTCCAGGTTCGCACCAGATTGCGGACTGCCGCTTTGGTCGCGCCGTAGGTACCAAAGGAAGCCGTGCCTTTGACGCTCGCGACGGAGCCGACGAGAATGATCGACCCACCGTCGTTCATCAGCGGCAAGGCCTTTTGCACCGTGAACAGCGTACCTTTCACGTTGAGGTCAAAAAGCTTGTCGAAATGCTCCTCCGTTAGGGTCACCAAGGGAGCGAATTCGCCGATGCCGGCATTGGCGACCAGGATGTCGATGTGTCCCTTCGCCTTCACAGTCTCGTAGAGACGGTCGAGGTCCTGCAGCCTGGAGACGTCTCCCTGAACGCCAGCGACGCCGCGCCCGATCGTCTTCACGGCCTTGTCGAGTTCCTTTTGTCGGCGGCCGGTTATGAAGACATACGCGCCTTCGTCGACGAAACGCTTCGCCGTGGCGAAACCTATTCCCGTGGTGCCTCCGGTAACCACGGCCACCTTTCCCTGCAGCCTGCCCATAGCTACTCCTTTTGTGGTCGAAGCTCGTCGCCGCAACGGCCCCGTTGGCCAGCTCCAATGGCAGGGCCGACACGGCGACAGGCTGGTTTCCAGGAAAGATCGGCTACCGATGCTACGTACGTGGGATCATCCATGTTGAAACCGTCCGCCATAGGCCATCGCCAAACTTACGTTGATAGGCGATAAAGTCGGCATCTTCGCCGTGCATGAGCTCATAGCGATAAGACTTGATTGAGTGTCTGGTCTGTTTCATCACTGAACTCCTTGTCAGTAATTTCACTAGCTGCTGAATTGGTCGCACCCCTTCGCCGGTCAATAGCATGATGAACGTCATATATTCACGTTATCGAGAGGTAGCCGAACAGGAACGCCATGATCACGATTTCCGCGAAAAGCGAAGTAACCACGCTGATCAATGTGTTTACGGTTGAACCGGCAAACCAGCGACGGCTCGTTGAACTTCTAACCGAGGCCACCGAGGTTTCGGTGCGTCGGGCGCCGGGCTTTGTTTCTGCCAGCCTTCATCGCAGCACTGACGGGACGAAGGTCACGATGTATGCACAATGGCGAAGCATCGATGACTATCAGGCAATGCGTCAGGACCCTGGCCCGCTTCCGTTCCTTCAGGAAACGGTCACGATCGCCAGGTTCGAACCCGGCGTCTACGAGGTCCTGCGAACCTTCACACCCGCGGGCGAGGAGAATTGAAGCGACTCCGGCTTTGTCCGCTTCGCGCCAACACCAGACTCTGTCGCCTTCCTCCTGATGACCGGCGGTTTCAGCACTTCGCCTGTCCCCACTGGAATTTGCTTCAGGCGATCGACAAACCATCGGATACGTCTTCAGCGCGCCCTTGCCCTTGCGCGATCGGTCTTCGGATCCTTTCCGAAAACCGTCTCGTCAACCAGACGCCAATACGCTTCGACGACCTTGGTGTCTTCGGAGCACAGTCCGCTCGTGACCTGCATCTCAGGGCCGAATTCCGAAAGCGTCGCGGTGAGGCTCACCATCATGTAGTGGAAAAGAATGGGATCGACTGCGGGAAGGAGGCCTGCTTCCTGAACTTCAATGATCTGAGGCAGCAATCGCGCCAGAAGCGGAGCCAGCACCGTTTCCGCCACCCATTTCAGCCGTGGATTATTCGTCAAGGCCTCCTGGCGCATGAACCGGTGGAATTCGGGAAACGCGACGGTATAGCGGAAAAGCGTCGTGTACTCCTGGCGCAGCCGCGCCAACGGTAACAATTCGGATGCCTCCGGTGCCAGAGCGTCCCACTCGTCCCGTATCTGCGCGAAGGCGTGCTCGGCAGCCGCCCGCCATAGAATGTCCTTGGTACGATAGTGATAGGTGATCAGCGGGTGTTGCAGGCCGAGCCGATCGGCAATGGCGCGAATGCTCGCGCCGTCGAAACCATTTTCGGCAAATTCCGCGATAGCGGCGTTGAGGATCGCGACACGCGTCTCGATGGCGCGCTGTTGCTCGGCTCGCTTGCGTGGGCGTCGCGCGCTGGTTTTCTTCGCCATTCGGCCTTCGATTAACACAGCTCCCGACCGAACGCCAAGCGAGGTAACGAAGGGCTCTTCATGGGCGCACGGTGGCGGGAGCGTCCACAACCCGCCCGTCGCCTGCCGGGGTCTTTGCCTCGGCCGGATAGCGATAGGGACCAAGCGAGAGTATCGCACCGCTTGCAAGAACCATGAACGCGCTGAACATCCAAAGAGCGGGTTCGTAGGAATGCAGCCGCTCGAAGGCCAGCCCCATCATGAAGGGACCGACGGCCGAACCAACCACGAAGCTGGCAAACAGGTAGCCGTACAATTGCCCGAAACGTTTCATTCCGAAATATCGGGACGTCAAGAATCCGATCATGTCGATTTCGGTACCGGATGCCAGACCGAGA
Source organism: uncultured Alphaproteobacteria bacterium (assembly GCA_963794775.1). Taxonomy (GTDB): domain Bacteria; phylum Pseudomonadota; class Alphaproteobacteria; order Rhizobiales; family Xanthobacteraceae; genus Bradyrhizobium. Next base: position 7,436 of record CAWCGA010000016.1, read on the forward strand.
CTGATGATGCCCACGACCGGTGAGATGGTGCTGTCGAGCAAGTAGATCCCCAGGCACGGAAGCAGAAAGAAGAAGGCCGCCACGTATGGCGCATAAATCCTGTCGACCAGATATCCGGACAAAAGGCGTCCGGCCATCGTCGACAGACCAACAGCAATCATCAGGGCCGCCGCCACCTCGGGCGAATACCCCTTGTCCGTCAGCAGAGGTACCGTGTGCACGACCAATCCCTGGGTCACGGTCGAAACCAGCAACAGCGCGCAAGCGATGAGCCAGAACCGGCGGCCGCCAAGCACCTCCCGCACCTCGAGGTCGGGTGGCTTGTCCTGGGAAGCAGACGATTGCGCGGCCGCGGTCCTTGCCGCGGCGGGTTCGCGAATGAACAGAAATACCGCCGGAAAGGCCACCATCAGCGTGAGCAGGCCGAGACCGGCATAGGCGGCGCGCCAACCGAGATGGCCGATGAGAAACTGGGTGTACTGGGGAATCAAGGCCGCTCCCAGACCGATCCCGCTCATCGTTATTCCCAGCGCCAGCCCTCGCCTGTCGTCAAACCAGGCAGAGACGCATTTTGCATAACCGAGCGGGCCCTGGCCCGATCCAAAGACACCCGTGATCGCAAATAGCAGCAGGAAGGCGACGATGGATTTTGGAGTCAAGGCAATGAGTGCGACGCTCGATGCGCAAAGCACGATAACCGGAAGCAGAACGGTCCGGACGCCCCAACGATCGATCAGCGATCCCACGAAGGGAACAGTGATCGCGGAAAAGATTGCAGCAATGCCGCCGGCGGCGGAAATGCTGGCGCGATCCCAGCCAAATTCCTGATTTAACGGTTTGATGAACAGGCCCAGCGTGTACAGGATGACCGGTCCCTGGGCCACGAACATCGACAAGGTCGCGCCGAACACGATCCACCATCTATTTTCGTAGGCTGCTCCCTGCGACATGTGCCCCCGCCCTTTCAATTCGCCTTCGACAGCGCATCGCGCGCGGCCTGTTCCGCGTCGTGCTGGAACACCCATTGTCCCTGCGCCATCCATTCGTGCAGGCGCTCGGCCTTCTCCTTATTCGCGAGCTCGGAGCGATAGAGTTTGCCGGCGGCGCGCGCGAGCGCCTGGACCCGGCTGGTCCGGGGAAGCCTGAGCGCCTCATACGATTTCAGACGGCCCGCGACTTCGCTCGCCGCACATCCTTCCAGCAACACCGCCAGCGTGATCGCATCTTCGATCGACTGACCGGCACCCTGGCCAACGTGGGGGACCATGGGATGTGCCGCATCGCCCATCAGCGTGACGCGGCTTGTCGACCAGTAAGGCAAAGGCGCGCGATCGTAGATCCCCCAACGAAAGGTTTCGTCGAGCGCACTGATGGTGTCCTGCACGGGCGTGGCCCAACCCGCATACTCGGCAGCGAGCGCCTTGAGGTCGCCCGGCGCGGACCAGGATTCCTCCGACTCGGTGTCGGTGGGAACGAAAGCCACCATGTTGATCAATTGGCCGCCGGCGACGGGATAAAGCAGGAAGCTCCGGCCTGATCCGAGCCAAAGCGCGGGATCCCTGAGATCGTTGGCCCACGCGAGCCGCTCGGCCGGAACGAGGCCCCGATAGGCCATGATGCCTTCGCTTGTCGGGCGACTTTGCAAACCGATCTCGCGCTGGACGACGGAACGAATTCCGTCGGCGCCGATCACAACGTCCGCCTCCGCGGAAACGCCGTTTGCGAAGGAGAGATGGACCCGATCGCCGTTCTCCTTGAGCTGAATGCACCGGTGACCGAGATTGACCGTTGCTTTCGGAAGCGCGGCAAATAGCAGATTCAGAAAATCGGCGCGATGAACGTTGTAGCCCTGACCGCCTTCTCGCGAGAACGCCGGCGTGGCCGGCCCCTCGGGTGTGGTGATGGCATCACCCTGCGACGTGCGCAGCGTGATGCCGCCGATCGGCGAACCGATCTTCCGCAGTTGGTCATCAAGACCGATGCGTTTGAGCAACCGGGCGGCATTCGGGTGGATCGAGACGCCGGCTCCGATCTCCCTGAGAATTGCCGCCTGCTCGAACACGACAGCATCGAGGCCGCGCGCCCGCAGCGCAAGCGCCGCGGTCAGACCTCCGATACCGCCGCCGACGATTGCAACGCGAAGCGAACCAGGCATGTCGTCGAACCTTTCTGTGCGCCGATGGGCGGACTCATTTCCCTTGGAAGACGAGGGTCGGCGGTTCGATATCCCTGTTGAAGGCGTCCGCCGTGTTGACAAAGCCGCGCTGCGCGTCGTCGCCGTCGTAGAGCTCCATTGCAATGTCGAGCATCACGAGATCGGCTGCGGCCACGCCGCCGCTCGACCACGCCTTCAGCAGCGTGCGGATTGCGGCATACGACCGGGTCGGCCCGGTTGCGAGCTGCCTGGCCAGCGCGGCCGCGGTCGCCGAGAGCTCGGCCTCGGGCACGATATGTGTCGCGATCCCGAGGTTACCGGCGTCGCGTCCGGAAATCGGTTCACCCAGCATCGCCATTCGCGAGGCACGCGCGCATCCGGCTCGCTCGGCGATGCGCTGGAGCGCGCCCGCGATCGGCAGCATCGCGGTGGTGACCTCGACGCAGCGAAGAATTGCAGTCTCGGCCGCGACCAGGAAATCGCACGCCAGCGCCAGCTCGAAACCGCCGCCGAACGCGATCCCCTGGACCACGGCCACCGTCGGGATCTTCAGCATCTCGATGGCGCGATAGGAAACGTTGATGTCGGCGACGAACGTCCTGAACCAGTTGACGTCCTTTCCCGGCCATTCACGCACTTCGCCGCCGAAGCTGAAATGCGGCCCCTCCGAGCGGACGACCAGCACGCGGATGTCGCTGACGCTGGCCTGATGCACGGCCACGCGCAACGCTTCGGCAAAGCGCTGGTCGAGACGATTGAAGGGGGGATTGGCCAGCACGATGGTTCCGATCGCGCCGTCGCGTTCAAATCGAATGGTCATTGTCGCGCTTCCTTTTCGTCAGGCGGGATGCTTGGCGGACTTGCGGATGATCGGCAGCAGCAGATGCGACGGACGCTCCGCATCCCGATAAATCCGGTGGGTCACCGTCTTGCTGCTGCAGACGTGGTACGGGATGTACTCGACGTTGGTCATCGCGCCGGTGCCGGTCGGAACGTCCATCGACGTGATGTCGAGGCAGATGCGGTGCCCCGCCTTGAACAGGTTCGCGGTGGCGAGGATCTGGATCTGGTACTCGACCACGTCGCCGGGCGTCACAGGCGCGATCGCGTCTCGCGTGAGCTTGTGGAACGGCTCCCAGGGTTTCGAGCGATTGTCGTCGAGCGCGCGATACGACGCTTTCAGCCAGCCGCGCGTCAGCTCGCGCTCGGGCAAGGACGACGGGACATCCCTTTCGCCCTCGCGCGCGGTACGGACCGATACGTCGGGACCGACGTCCTTGAGCACGACGATCCAGTTGGTGTTGTCCTGATCGATTGCGGCATAAAGCGTCAGCGTGATCGGGCCGGCGACGGTGACGTCATGCGGCAACGGCTCGGTCATGTAGCGCAGGCGCTCGACCTTGGTCGTTCGCGTCACCGGCATCTGCGTGAAGACATCGGGCTCGCGCGCCGACGCGCCGACCTCGGACGCAGGACGCGGGGGTTCGGTCGACAGGCTCTCCCAATGCGAGAGATAGAATTTCGTCCATTGCGTCTCAGGCAGCGGCCAATCCGTTCCGGTCCGCCACTCGTTGGCGCCCATCAGCCAGTAGCGCACCGGCGGCTCATCCATGATGCCGGTGTCCTGTCCCTTCAGCCAGTGGTCGTACCAGCGGATGATCTCGTCATGATATTGGTGGAACGGCCGCTCGAGATGCGCAGGTCCCGTGAAGAGCAGCTTCTTCGGGGCATCGACGTTCTGGAAGTAGTGCTGGGCGCCGAGCCAATGGAGCTTGTAGGTGTAGGCGTAGGCGCCAGAGCCCGTGTAGAACGGGATTTTGATCTTCCTGAAGATCTCCTCGGCCCGCGCGACCGTGCCGTCGAACTCCCAGGGATGCGTCATCATGAGATACATGATGAAGGTGCGCTGCCCCTTCTGCGTGAGGATGTTGTAGAGGTTGATGTACTGCTTGAAGTCGGGATTGCGCATCGCGATGCGCCAGAGCTCTTCCTCCGCGTCGGGAAGCTTCGCCGGCCTGTCGCGCGACTCGTGAACCGTGCTGAACACGTCGAGCAGATACGGAAAGCTGTGCAGCACCCCGCCGGGATTGAAGTCGCGGAATCCGAACATGCCGCCATACGCGCTGCACGCATCGTAAGGGAAGATGGCTTTCAGCGCCGGATGGCCTTGGGCTGCCGCGCGCCATTGTTCGCCGGCAAAGCCGGAGATGCCGACCATGCCGACCTTGCCGTTCGACCAGGGCTGCTGGGTGATCCACTCGATCATATCGTAGTGGTCGCTGTCCTCCTCGCCGTAGTGCCCTTCCGACTTGGCGGAGCCCCTCGGCTGCGCGATCACATGAACGTAGCCGTTGGCGACGAAGCGCCGCGTATCGCCCGCCTCGATCGGACCGAACCAGAGCGGGGCGTGCGCCGGTTGCGGCGGCAGGATGTCGGCGATGTCGGGCCCCTGGATGTCCTTGTTGTGCAGCGCTGACGCGTACAGCACGGGATATCGGCCTGATACGTCCGGGCGGTAGACGTCGACCGCAAGGCGGGTGCCGTCCCTCATCGCGACGCTGATGTCCCGTTGCTCGATCATCGCTGGTCTCCGCCCGTCCGACCAAGCCGTTCGGCGTAACGCCCTGCGGCCCCGGTCCATCTATCCGGATGGACCATGCCACTTTACTTTACGTTCGTAAAGTATAATATTGGAAATCGTCCGATCACCGTTTAGAGACGAAACCCACCCCAACCAGCAAAGAGAGTTGAAAATGCAAGGCACACAATTTCTGCCCGCGCTCGGCCGCGCGCTCATCGGTCTGCCGTTTCTGATGAGCGGCTTTGGCAAGCTCGCCGCCTATGGGGCGACGACGGCCTATATCGCCAGCGTCGGGCTGCCGCTGCCGCCGCTCGGCTGGGTCATTGCCGTCGTCTTCGAGATCGGCGGCGGGCTGCTGCTACTGCTCGGCTTCCGTTCGCGAATTGTGGCGCTGGCGCTTGCCGTCTTCACGCTCGCCACCGCGGTGTTCTTTCACACCAATTTTGCCGACAAGAACCAGATGATTTACTTCCTCAAGAACATCATGATCATCGGCGGGTTGTTGCAGATCGCGCATTTCGGCGCCGGGTCCTACAGTCTGGACGCGCGGATGGAGCGCGATCTCAAGGGCGCGATCGGTTGAGGCCCGGAGACGATCCCGCCAATGGTGACAGCGGTATCGAAGCGGGACAGCGCCTATTCGTTGCGCGGCTCGCAATGTGGCGCGCGGCTCAACTCCTCGGCGCGCGCCGCCTGGACCAGCAAATCCCAGTCGCCGGCCTCGAAGCGCGCCACCACCCGATAGCCGTCGCCGGTGAAATCAGGCTCGAACACCGCGGCCTCGCCTTCGTGCATGTCGGCGAGCGAAACGCCGAAGGCTTCGATCAGGTTCGGCCTGTGGGTGACGATCACCAGGTTTTCGGGGCCCGAGTGATAGCCCACGAGCTTGCGCAGGATGTCCGCGCGGCGGTCGTTTTCCTCGCGGGAGATGGCGGTGCCGGCCTCAGTCAGGTCGGGGGCGATCTTGACCTCGCCGACGGCGAGCAGCGATGCGGTTTCCACCGCGCGCTGCAACGGGCTCGTCATGACATCGCCGACGCGGATGCCGAGTTGGCGGAGCCCCTTGCCGATCGCGATCGCCTGCGCGCGGCCTACATCGCTGAGCTGCCGCTCGATCGCCGGCTTGCCCGGATTGCTCATCCCATCCCTGGCGACATCGATGGTGGTCGCGCCATGGCGCAGCACGATGATGTAGCCGCCGAGCCTGAGCGTATCGAGCAGATCGGCCGGTGGCGCCGGCTGGCTGGCCACGATCGCCGCGGGAACGGCCATCAACAGGACACACAAGGCAAGCAATCGAAGTCTCAACATCTGCGTCTCCTCGGACCGCTCGATTTGCGGGCCGCCGGTGAGATACTTGGCCGCAGGCCGAAAGACTTTGCGGGCGCCTTGGTTTTTGGTTTAGAAACCCTCGTTTTTTGCTCGAGCGGGCAAGTCGGCGATACAGGCGAGCGCATGCAATTTCTCTTTGCCGATCATACGCTTGATACCGGCAGGCGGGAGCTGCGCCGCGGCGGCGAGACGATTGCCGTCCAGCCCCTGGTGTTCGATCTGCTGGTCTATCTCATCGAGAACCGCGACCGCGTCGTCACAAGGGAGGATCTGCTCGCCGCGCTCTGGGACGGGCGAACGGTCGCCGACTCCACGCTCGCCACCCACATCAATGCGGCGCGGCGCGCGATCGGCGACTCCGGCGAGGAGCAGAAGCTGATCCGCACCGTCGCGCGCAAGGGGCTGCGCTTCGTCGGCGAGGTGCAAACCGTGCCTGCCGCCGACGCGCCCGCGCCGACCAGTACACCTTCGCGGCCCGCCGCATCGCCTGATACCAGCCGCCCCGCGATCGCCGTGCTCGCCTTCAACAATATGAGCGGCGAAGGGGCACAAGACTATTTCTCCGACGGGATCAGCGAGGACCTCATCACCGCGCTGTCGAAGCTGCGCTGGTTCTTCGTCGTCGCGCGCAACTCGTCGTTCTCCTATCGCGGCCGCGCCGTGCCGATGAAGCAGCTCGCCGACGAACTCGGCGTCGACTATGTGGTCGAGGGCAGCGTGCGCAAGGACGGCAACCGCGTGCGCATCACCGTGCAGCTGATCGATGTCGCGACCGGCAGCCATGTCTGGGCGGAGCGCTACGACCGCGAGCTTGCCGACGTCTTCGCGGTGCAGGACGAGATCACGGAAGCCATCGTCGCCGCCATCGAGCCGCAGCTGTATGCGGCGGAACATGTTCGCGCCCGCCGCAAGGCGCCGGAAAACCTCGACGCCTGGGAACTGGTCATGCGCGCGCTGTCGCACTTCTGGCGCATGACGCGGGAAGACAACACTGCCGCGCAACAATTGCTGGAGCAGGCGATCGCGATCGATCCGAACTACGCCCAGGCGCTCGCGGTGCTGGCGGTGAGCCGGACCTTCGGCGCGCGCATGGGCTGGGAGGATACGCAGGCTTCGGCCGAGTTCGCCGAGCGCGCGGGGCTATCAGCGATCCGCGCCGACGGCGAGGATCCCTGGGCGCATGTCGCGCTTGGGGCGGCGTATTCGTATCTCGGCAGGATCGAGGATGCGCTGGCGTGCTATGAGACCGCGATCAACCTCAATCCGAGCTTCTCGCTGGCGCACGGCTATTACGCCCTGGTGCTGTCCTGGAACGGGCGATTCCGCGAGGGCGCGGAGGCCGCGCGCCGCGCGCTGAACTTGTCTCCGCGCGATCCGTTCTCCGCGATCTTCTACGGCGTGGCCGCCTACGCCGCCTATGTCGAGCGCGATTATGCCGAGGCGATCCGGCTGTCGCGCGAGAGCATCAGGCTGCGTGCCGATTTCGTCGGCGGTTACCGCGTCATCGTCGCCGCCGCAGGGATGGCTGATGACAAGGAGCTTGCGAAGGCGATGCTGCCGGAGCTGCGCCGCGCGCATCCGGATATCTCGCTTGCATGGGTCGCGCAGCAGCTTCCCCTCCCCCTCGTGGAAGAACGCGAGCATTTCCTGGAAGGCTTGCGCCGCGCGGGATTGGAGTAGGCGCGCATGATCCGGAAGAGTGTGCAGCGGTTTTCCGAAAAGATCATGCGCAAACCATAGTTCGCGATCACGAGCGCGTCAGGACGACGGCGCCGCCGCAACAATGCCATCGCGCGGGCGTTCCGATGTCAGCCCCATCCGAAGCACGCCGGCACACAATGAATCAATCCGAGAATGGAACCGTGCCCAGCAAGGTTCCGGAAGTCACCCTGGTTTTCTGGATCATCAAGATCGCCGCGACCACGCTCGGCGAGACCGGCGGCGACACCGTCACCATGACCCTGAACTGGGGCTATCTCGCCGGCTCCGCGCTGTTCCTTGCCGCGCTGGTCATTCTGGTGATCTGCCAGATCGCGGCGAAGCGATTTCACCCGTTGCTGTACTGGGCGACGATCATCGCATCCACGACGTTCGGCACCACCATGGCCGATTTCGCCGATCGCTCGCTCGGCATCGGCTACACCGGCGGATCGGCGTTGCTGCTGGCCCTGCTCGCGATCACCCTGGCCTTGTGGTACCGCGCCGAGGGAACGATCGCGGTCAACACCGTGAGCACGCCGCGGGTCGAGGCGTTCTACTGGGCCGCGATCACCTTCTCGCAAACGCTCGGCACCGCGCTCGGCGACTGGATCGCCGACACCGGCGGCCTCGGTTATGAGGGCGGCGCGCTGGTGTTCGGCGCGGCGCTCGCGGTGGTCGCGGCGCTCTATTTCTGGACCGGCGTATCGCGCGTGGCGCTGTTCTGGGCCGCCTTCATCCTGACGCGGCCGCTCGGCGCCACCGTCGGCGATTTCCTCGACAAGCCCGTCAGCGACGGCGGCCTGGCGCTGAGCCGCCCGCTCGCCTCCGCGGTCATTGCGGTCTTCATCATCGTCTGTCTGTTCGTCCTGCCGCAACGCGCCGGCACGCATCCGGACGAAGGACGGCCGGGGCTTGCCGGCCGTTGATAGCTCTAGTTGAGGCGCCAGGCACCGGGATCTGGCTCTTCCAGCTCGACCGCCCTTGCGACCAATTCATGTCTGGCGTCCAATTCCGCGTGAGCCAAACTATCATCGCCGCGCCGGACAAGTGCCAATAGCGGCGATCCGCCAGATGCTCCGCAACGTATGGCCGCGCGATGACCCACGCGATCCGGCCGCTTACACTTCCCAGGGTACTTGCAGAAGATAAGTGTATGGAGAGATTGAATCGATCTGGACGGGCTGGGATATCCGAAGTCGCTCGTACAAATTCGAGACTTCTTCAGCCGTCGCTGTATGTGTGGCATGCGCGGGAAATCCGTCGATCTTGCTGAGCCCGATCCAATAGGCCAGCCACGGAACAGCCAGCGCGACAGACAGCGTTGTCGCCAGCAGCGACACAATCAGGATGAAAGCCCATCGTCTCATCGATCCCCGCCGGCTTCCAATCGAGCGCGCAAAAAAGTGACACATCAACGGCGCCTTTTTTAGGGCCGGCTCGCGATCGGTGATTCCGATGAGAGCAGACATTTGCCAGACTTCAGGCTAGGCTGGCAGCCAGAAGCGGAAACCCGCCAGGCGCAAGGGAGACCTCACATGAGCCGCGTCGCGATTTTGTGCCGCAAGGCGTGATCCCGGCGGTGCTGTTGCCGTTCCACGACGATCTCTCGATCGACGAGCGGAGTTTTCGCGCGCATCTGCGCGACGTGGCGTCCGTGCAGGGGCTGTCCGCGATCACTGTCAACGCGCATTCCACCGAAGTCGCCTCCTGCACCGCCGACGAGCAGCGCCGGGTGATGGAGATCGCAGGCGAGGAAGTGGGCAGCCGCGCTGCCGATCATTCACGGGGTCTGGGCCGACGGCAGCCTCGAGGCGGCGCGGATTGCGCGGCGGGCCGAGGCCGGCGGCGCCTCGGCGTTGCTGGTGTTTCCGCCGGCGCCGTTCACGATGGGCCAGTCGGCGGACATGGCGCTGGCGCATTTCAAGACCATCGCCGACGCGACCGACCTGCCGCTGATCGTCTTCCAGTATCCGCTCGCAACCGGGCAAGGTTATCCCATGGCGACGCTGGAGCGGCTGTTCGAGGAGGTGCCGACCATCCGCGCCATCAAGGACTGGACGGCGCTGGTGCAGCAGCACGAGCGGCAGATCCGCGAGCTGCAGGGGCGCAAGCGTCCGATCAACGTGCTGTCGACCAACAGCGCGTGGCTGATGAGCTCGCTGGTGCTCGGCTGCAACGGCCTGCTGTCCGGCAGCGGCAGCGTGATCGCCGATCTGCAGGCGCGGCTGTTCCGCGCGGTGCAGCGCCAACGATCTCGCCGAGGCGCGCCGGCTCAACGACCGCATCTATCCGACGGCGCGCGTCTTCTATGCCGATCCCTTCATCGACATGCACAACCGCATGAAGGAGGCGCTGGTGCTGCTCGGCAAGCTGCCGCGCGCGGTGGTGCGCCCGCCGCTGGTCAAGATCGGCGACGCCGAGATCGCGCGCATCAGGGACGCGCTGATCGAGGCCGGGCTGCTCGGCGCTGAAGCCGCAAAGGCGCGCAGCGCGGCCTAAGTTCTCGATGCACTGAATCTATCGGGGACACTCGGCGCCGCTGTCGATCCAGGCTTTGACGAGTTCTCCGGCCAGTTGTTGCGATCCGGGCGCCGGTTCGCGGCCTTCGCCCGGATTCCACGCCCATCCAACCAGATCATCCCCGGCGATGTGATCCTGCAACATCGCCAGATCGCGGCCGCCGTTGAGATTGACATCCTTGAGCTGGCGGCAGATGTCGCCGATCGATTTCCCCTCCCAGGCCATCGATATCGGGGCAACCGCCCAGCGCGGATGGCCGGGAATGCTCTTGTACGATGCCGCCTCATGAAGCGTCGTGTTGTGGTCGGTGTGGCATTCCGAACAGTCGGTCGCCAGATGGCCGGTATCGCCACGCCAGACCGGCGGCATGTGCTCGCGATGATCGGCGCCCTGAAGCGGATGGTCTCCGGCCGGATGGCAATTCAGGCATCGTGGGTGCGTCAGCAGCTTTCCGATCTCGGCGAAGAGCGCGCGCGATCGATCGGATGCGTTCGAGATCGACGAAAAATCGGAGGGACTTTTGAGTGTCGTTGCGGGCGCATCGGCAGCAAACGCCGGCGCTGGCTTGAACGACCAGCGCCATCGCGGCGGAGACGAGCGTTAGCTTCCTGACCATGCGGCGACAACGCTGTGGTCGCGGCGATTGTTCCGGGCGCTGCGAGTCTGCCCTATCGAAGGTCGTCATGCCCGGCCTTGTGCCGGGCATCCACGTCTTCTTGCCAGCCAGATAAGACGTGGATGGCCGGGTCAAGCCCACGGCTGTCCGGTTTGGATTTAGTGGACAAGGCGCATGGCGTTGATTTTAGTCGGTTCTGGACGTCTGCAAGCGTTCCGGGACACGAATGGAGATCAGCGCCATGCCGCATCACAATACAGTATTGCGAGACATTCTGAAGCTTGTGCCTTGGGACCGGTTCGAAGCGCTTGTGGATGACCATAACGCCGATGCGCGGGTGCGGCGGCTGTCAACGAAGGATCAGCTTTTGGCGCTGCTCTACGGCCAGCTTTCGGGCGCAACGAGCTTGCGCGAGATTGTGACGGGGCTTTCGAGCCATGAGGCACGGCTTTACCACTTGGGTGGCAAGCCGGTTCGGCGCTCGACCCTCTCGGATGCGAACGCGCTGCGGCCGGTTGCGGTATTCACCGAGCTGCTGGAGACGATGATGAAGCAGGCCCATCGAGGGCTGCGCCGCAAGCTCGCCGAGACAACCTACCTGATCGACTCGACCAGCGCGCGGCTGAACGAGCGCAGCGCCGATTGGGCGCGGTTCTCGGCTGGGGTCTGTGGGGCCAAGGTGCACGTGGTCTATGATGCCGATGCCGACCGTCCGATCTATGCCGCAGTCAGCGCAGCCAAGATCAACGACATCACCGCGGCCCGGCAAATGCCGATCGAGCCGGGTACCACCTATGTCTTCGATCTTGCCTATTACGATTATGCCTGGTGGGCCGAGCTCGACACCATGGGCTGCCGGATCGTAACCCGCTTCAAATCCAACACTCCGCTCAACAACATCGTAAAGCAATTGCCTGTCGCCAAGGGCCGCAACATCCTCTCGGACCGCATCGGCTTTCTGCCGACACGCCAGGCCGGGAGCCGATGTAATCCAATGCAGGAGGCTGTGCGCGAGATCCGCGTCACGACCGACACCGGAAAGGTGTTGCGCATCTTGTCGAATGACATCGATGCCAGCGCAGAAGAAATCGCCAACCTCTATCGCCGGCGCTGGGCTATCGAGCTGTTCTTCCGCTGGGTCAAACAGACCCTCAAGATCACTCGCTTCGTCGGAGCCTCCGAGAACGCCGTGCGCATCCAGATCGCCGTCGCTCTCATCGCCTTTCTGCTGCTCCGCCTGGCTCAAGCCGCGCAAACAGCAATCCAAAGTCCACTCGTCTTCAGCCGTCTGGTCCGCGCCAACCTCATGCAGCGCCGCTCCTTCGACAACTTGCTCGAACCTCCTCCGCCAATCCCCCAAGACCAGCGACAGATGATCCTAAGTCTATGCTAAAACCTGAACCGGACAGCCGTGGGTCAAGCCCGGCCATGACGAGTATACAATCTACTTCTCCGCGACGAGCTGATAGGTGCCGCGCTCGAAGGCGTCGTAGGTGGCGAGCGCCTTGGCGTCGGCGAACGGCAGATACTGCATCATGATCACGCCGCCGATGCCGCGCGCCGGATCGATCCAGAAGAAGGTGTTGTTGATGCCGCCCCAGCTCAGGCTGCCGGGCGAGCGTTTGCCCGGCACCTGATCGACCGTGATCAGGAAGCCGAGCCCCCATTTGTCGCGGCCGTCGGCGATGAAGGTGAAGTCGGCGCTGCGCGGCAGCGCGCTTTTGAGCGCCGGCACCGACACCGCGCCGATCTGGTTCTGGCTCATCAGCGCCACCGTCTCCGCCTTCAGCACCCGCGCGCCGTCGAGCGTGCCGCCATTGAGCAGCATGCGCATGAAGCGGCCGTAGTCGTCGGCGGTCGAGGCCAGCCCGCCGCCGCCGACGGGAGCGGCGATGGTCAGTCCGGGCGGATTTTGCAGGACGATGGCGCCGTCCATCTGCGCGCCGTCGCGCTGCTGTTGCGCGACCAGGCGCGGTCCCTTGGCTTCGGGCACGTTATAAGACGTGTCGTTCATCTTCAGCGGCACGAAGATGTGGTCGTGGAAATAGGCTTCGAGCGTCTGGCCCGAGATCACCTCGACCAGCTTGCCGCAGACATCGACGCTGGTCGAGTAGTGCCAGCGCTCGCCGGGATCGAACAGCAGCGGCCCGCCGAATGGATAGGTCTCGCCGGCGCGCGGCTTGAAGTCGCGCCAGATCGCGCTGGTGAAGCCATACGCAAGGCCCGAGGTGTGCGTCAGGAAATTCCGCACCGTCGGCGCGCGCGCGGCCGGACGAACCTTGTAGTCGCCGGTCTTGGCGTCGAAGGATTCGATGACCTTGAGGTCGGCGAGCTCCGGCAGATATTTCGAGGCGGGATCGTCGAGGCTGATCTTGCCCTGCTCGACCAGTTGCATCAGCGCCACCGAGGTGACCGGCTTGGTCATCGAGGCGATGCGGAACATCGCGTCTTGCGTGAGCGGGCGGTTGGTCGAGACATCGGCGACGCCAAAGGTGCCCTGATAGAGCACGCGATCGCGATCGGTGACCAGCGCGACCACGCCCGGCACGTCCTTGCGCTCGACCGCCGCGCGCAGGCTGGCATCGATCGCGGCGCTCCCCGATGTGTTCTGTGCGCTCGCCGTGCCGGTCAAAGCAGCAACCGCAACGCCCACTGTCGCAACCATTCCCGCAACCTTTCTGTTCATTTTGTTCATGCGAGCCTCCCTTTAAAGGACACCAACGATATCACTCGCGCCTCGCCGCGTCTCCCACGGCTATTTCGGGCACGATGGGCACGCGCCCCAAAGAAGAAGGGCGCGATCTCTCGCGCCCTCTGTTCTCACACCGCGCCGGCCTTCTGCGCGTAGTCCCACGACGCCTTCGCCAGCGGCACCGTGCGCTTGGCCAACTCCATGGCCTTGGCGTTGGCCGCGGTGCCGTCGCGAATCCGCCCCGCAATGCCCTGGGTGATGCCGGCGAGGCGGAACAGATTGTAGGAGAAGTACCAGTTCAGGTCGGGCACATCGGTGCCGGCGATGTTGCAATAGATCTGCGCGGCCTCTTCCATGCTGGGGATGTTGAGCGCCTTGATGTCGACGCCGGCCAGGCCCGGCATGGTCCACTGCATCAACAGATAGGTGAAGTCGGCCATGGGATCGCCGAGCGTCGACAATTCCCAATCGAGCACCGCCTTCACCCGCGGCTCGGTCGGATGGAAGATCATGTTGTCGAGGCGATAGTCGCCGTGCACGACCGAGATGCGCTTCTGCTCCGGCAGCGTGCGCGGCAGCCACTCGATCAGCTTCTCGACTTCCGGAATGTGCTGGGTCTCGGACGCGCGATACTGCTTGGTCCAGCGATCGACCTGGCGCGCGAAATAATTTCCGGGCCGGCCGAAATCGGCAAGTCCGATCTTCTCGGGATCGAAATTATGCAGATGCGCGAGCGTCTCGATCTTGCTGGTGAAGATTTTGCGCCGATCATCGGCCGTCTGGGTCGGCAGCGACGGGTCCCAGAACACGCGGCCCTCCTCCATCGACATGATGTAGAAGGCGGAGCCGATGATGGTGTCGTCAGTGCAGAGCGCATAGGCGCGCGCGACCGGAAAGCCCGGCTGCTTCGACAGCGCGGAAATGACGCGGAACTCGCGGTCGACCGCATGCGCCGACGGCAGCAATTTGCCGAACGGCTTGCGCCGCATCACATAGGAGCGATCGGGCGTATCGAGCCGATAGGTCGGGTTGGACTGGCCGCCCTTGAACTGCAGGACGGTCAGCGGTCCCTTGTAGCCTTCGACGTTCTGCGAAAGCCAGCGGTCGAGGTTGATCTCGTCGATCCGATGCCGTTCCTCGACCGGCTTGGTGCCGGAAAATTCCTCGTCTTTTCTGACGCCGTCGGCCACCGTGGCGCTCCCTCATTTCGAACCCGTAGGGCGCAATAGCGATAGCGTACTGCGCCGACCCATGTTGGTGGCGGATTACGCTTCGCTAATCCGCCCTACAAGCCCTCCGTAAGGGAGTGCCGTGCTCAGCTCTCCCCTTTTTAATGGGTCGGAGCGTTTGCATACTTCCGAAGTTCAAGTCTGGCAATGGCGCGGTTATGCACCTCGTCCGGACCGTCCGCGAGGCGCATGGTGCGCATCGAGGCGTAGTCGCGGGCAAGACCCGCGTCGTCGGAAACGCCGGCGCCGCCATAGGCCTGGATCGCCTGGTCGATGATTTTCAGCGCCATGTTCGGCGCCGCGACCTTGATCATGGCGATCTCGAGCTGCGCGGTCTTGTTGCCGACCTTGTCCATCATGTCGGCGGCCTTGAGGCACAGCAGCCGGTTCATCTCGATATCGGTGCGGGCTTCCGCGATGCGCTGCTCCCAGACCGAATATTCGATGATCTTCTTGCCGAAGGCGGTGCGCGACATCAGCCGCTTCACCATCTTCTCCAGCGCCTCCTCGGCCTTGCCGATGGTGCGCATGCAGTGATGGATGCGGCCCGGGCCGAGGCGGCCCTGCGCGATCTCGAAACCCCTGCCCTCGCCGAGCAGGATGTTCTCCTTCGGCACGCGGACGTTCTCCAGCAGCACCTGGGCGTGGCCGTGCGGCGCATCGTCGAAGCCGAACACCGGCAGCATCTTCTCGACCTTGATGCCGGGCGTGTCGAGCGGCACCAGGATCTGCGACTGCTGCTGGTGGCGCGCGGCGTTCACATCGGTCTTGCCCATCAGGATCGCGATCTTGCAGCGGGGATCGCCGACGCCGGACGACCACCATTTGCGGCCGTTGATGACGTAGTGATCGCCGTCCTTGTCGATGCGCGTCTCGATATTGGTGGCATCCGACGATGCCACGGCCGGCTCGGTCATCAGGAAGGCGGAGCGGATTTCGCCGTCCATCAGCGGCCGCAGCCATTTGCGCTTCTGCTCCTTGGTGGCGTAGCGCATGAACACTTCCATGTTGCCGGTGTCGGGCGCCGAGCAGTTGAACACTTCGGAGGCCCAGCCGATGTGGCCCATTTCCTCCGCCAGCGGCGCGTATTCGAGATTGCTCAATCCCGCGCCGCGGAATTCGTCGTCCTCATGCGCATTCGGCGGCATGAACATGTTCCAGAGGCCCTCGGCGCGGGCCTTCTTCTTCAGGTCTTCGAGAACGGGGATGACCTTCCAGCGCGGACCTTCGGCGTCCTGCTGCTTGTAGATCGGCACCGCGGGGCGGACGTGCTTGGTCATGAAGGCCTGCACCCGGCCGAGCCATTCCTTCTGCCTGTCCGACATCGTGAAATCCATGAGACGCTCCTCACCTGCTTCTGAAATTTGGGCCGCACTGTCTCTCCGCCATGGGCGCGCCGCAAGAGCCTTTATGGCCGGCGGCGCAGCGTCATGACGCAAGCGTGACGGGCCGGAGATGCCGTCGCGCGCGAGATGCGCATTGACATTCCGGCCGTTAAAACGATAGTTTCATACAAATGTTTGAAATGCAACTGCGCAGGGTTTGCTGACCCATGCCGAGCGATCAGACCAGAACCGCCATTCTCGCCGCCGCCGAGCGGCTCTATGCCGATCGCGGCTTCGGCGACGTAACCTTGCGCGACATCGTGGCGGAGGCCAACGTCAACCTCGCCGCGGTGAATTACCATTTCGGCTCCAAGGACGAGTTGATCGCCGAATTGTTCGTGACACGCAGCCTCGCGCTGAACCGCGAACGCCTGCGCGAATTGCGCGCGGCGGAGGAACGCGGCAACGGCCGCGCCGATGTCGCCGACATCCTGCGCGCGCTGGTCGGGCCCGTCCCTGCGCGGCTGCATCGGCCCCGAGCGTGATCGCTCCACCGCGGCGCGCTTCATGATCCGCGCCTCCATCGAATCGGTGCCGCCGATCCGCCGCATCCGGAATCGCGAGATCGATCACTTGCGGAAATTCGTCACCGCGCTGCGCCGCGCGCTGCCCGACCGCGGCGAGGCCGAGCTCTACTGGGGCCTGCATTTCGCGCTCGCCATGGCGCAACAGACCGTGCGCGACACCGAGCGGCTGACCAAGCTGTCGGAAGGCAAATGCGACCTCGACGACGTCGAGGCCGTGATCGCGCGGGTGGTCAGCGTGGCGGAGATGGCGCTGACGGGCGTAGCGTCGCCTACCAAGACGACACTACGCCTATCAGCTGCGTCAAGATGACTCCGAAATTCGCTGCCAGCCGGTTGTCCGGCTTGGTGTGAACAAATCTACTTTTCAGCGCCTCCACCACAAGGCTTGTCGCCTTCCTTAGGCTTGATATTCGTCGCACCATCGGCACGAGCAGCGTCCGGGTTCGGATATTCCTTCCACTTGCCGTCTTTCAGGCCGCACGAGATCACTTGAATTGTTCCCTGCGCAAGCTGGGTACGTTCGGACGCCGATGCGTACGAGCCTGAGCACAAGGCTACTAAAATGACAGACGCAAATAGCTTTGGCATACCAATCCTCCTGATCGAGTCTCGAACCAGAGCTACGAGAAAGCCTTGATCCGCTCAACCCGGAAAGTATGGCACAATCTTTACGGGAAAAAAGGACAATAAGGTCGCAGCACGCTAAATCACTTTCCGCTCCCGCAGCCCCTCCAGCTTCGCCTCGTCATAGCCGATCGTCAGCCAGCACCTCCTTGGTGTGCTCGCCGAGCCGCGGCGGATAGCGATACTCCTTCACCGGCGTGCCGGAGAACGTCACGGCGTTGCGACACAAGGACAGGTCGGGCTCGAAGGGATGGTTGACCTTCACCCGCATGCCGCGCGCCTGGACGTGGGGATCGGAAAACACCTGCTCGAAATCGTTGATCGGGCCCGGAGGGCACGCCGGCCTTCTCCAGTTCGTCCAGCCAATACTTCACCGGCTTCTTCAGGAACAGGCCGGCATAGATCGCCATGATCTCCTTGCCGTGCTTCACGCGGTCGTTGTTCTTCAGAAACTTCGGATCGGTCGCGAGCTCCGGCGCGCCGAGCACCTCGCAGGTGCGCTTGAACTGCCCGTCATTGCCGACCACCACCATCAATTCGCCGTCGGTGGCGCGGAACACGCCGGCCGGCATGCCGCCATTGCCCCAGGTGCCGCGCCGCGGCGGGATCTTGCCGTTGACGAGATAGATCTGCAGCCAATGCGACAGCGAGGCGATCACGGTGTCGAACAGGCAGACGTCGATATGCTGCCCCTCGCCGCCATTGGCGTCGCGATTGTAGAGCGCGGAGAGAATTCCGATCGAGGTGTTCATGCCGGTCATGTAGTCGACGATGGAGGGGCCGACCTTCATCGGCCCTTCGCCGGGCTCGCCGTCAATATGCCCGGTGACGCTCATCAGCCCGCCCATCGCCTGCAGGATCGCGTCGTAGCCGGCGCGCGGCGCGTAAGGCCCGGTCTGGCCGAAGCCGGTCACCGAGCAATAGATGATGCCGGGATTGACCGCCTTGATCGCCTCATAGTCGAGGCCGTAGCGCTTGAGATCGCCGAACTTGTAGTTCTCCATGAAGACGTCGACGCCCTTGGCGAGCTCGCGGATGATCTCCTGCCCCTCGGGCGAAGCGACATTGACGGTGACCGAGCGCTTGTTGCGGTTGGCGCAGAGATAGAACGAGTTGTTGTTGTTCTCCTTGCCGTCGGGATCGACCAGGTAAGGCGGGCCGAAGGCGCGCGCGTCGTCGCCGGTGCCGGGCCGCTCGATCTTGATGACGTCGGCGCCGAGATCGCCGAGCATCTGCGCCGACAACGGCCCCGCCAGCACGCGCGTCAGATCGAGAATCTTGATGCCTGAAAGCGGCAGCGCCGACATGATTTCCTCCGGGGAGTCCTGATTTTGGGCCGCGGCAGGGCCGCAGGCCGAACAGCTTGCGAATTACACTATTTTGTCGAAGCGAGCACTGCGTTATCAGCATGTGGCCATGGGGCATGCTCATTTCGACGCACTTCCGGACCAGCAACGCGACGCCGCACACGCGGCGCTACGCCACGTGCTGGGCACTGTTCCCGTCGATGCGGTCACGAGGCTGTCCGGCGGCTTCACAACGGCAGCCGTGTTCCGGATCGAGGCCGGCGGACGGCGCTATGTGCTGCGCGTCGAGGGCACGCCGAGCCCGTTGCGCAATCCGCATCAATATCAGTCCATGCGGATCGCGTCCGAGGCCGGCATCGCACCGCGCCTCTACCATGCCGACGAGGACAGCCGCGTCGCCGTGATCGACTACATCGAGGCGCAACCGCTCGGCAACTTTGCCGGCGGACCGTACGCGCGTGCGCAAGCGCTGGGCGAATTGCGGCGACGGCTGGATACCACGCCGGCCTTTCCTTATTTCGTCGACTACCCCGCCATCGTGGCGCGCCTATGGGCGCATGTTTGCCGCACCGGGCTGTTCGCGGACGGCGTGCTCGATCCCGTCAACGAGCATCTGGCCGAAATTCGCGCGGCCTATGTCTGGGATCGCGCCGACTCCGTCTCGTGCCACAACGATCCGGTGCCGGCGAACATCCTGTATGACGGCAATCGACTCTGGCTGATCGATTGGGAGTCCGCCTATCGCAACGATCCGCTGGTTGACGTGGCGATCATGTCCGATCATTTCGCCCGCACCGAAGAGCTGCAGGCGACGTTGCTGCAAGCGTGGCTCGGCCGCGCGCCCGACGCCGCCTTGCGTGCGCGGCTCGAGCAGGTCGCCGCACTGACCCGCCTCTATTACGCCGGCGTCTTTCTCAGCGCGTCCGCGCTGGTGCCCCGCGCAGCGCCCGACACCGGCCTCGCGGCGCCGACGATGCCCGCGCTCGAACAGGCCGTAGCTGCCGGCCGGCTCAAGTTCGGCACGCGTGCGCACAATCACGTCGTGGGCAAGATGTTCGTTGCCTCGTTCCTCACGGGCCGTCCGACGCCGCGCTTTTGATTAGAACAGTCGCCCGCCATTGGGCACGCGCTTGTCCGGCGCAAACAGCGTGACGTTGCCGGCTTCATCGGGAAAGCCGAGCACCAGCACCTCCGACATGAACTTGCCGATCTGCCGCGGCGGAAAATTGACGACGGCCGCGACCTGCCGACCGATCAGTTCGTCGGTTTTGTAGTTCTGCGTGATCTGCGCGCTGGAGCGTTTGCTGCCGATCCCTGCGCCGAAATCGACCGTCAGCTTCAGTGCGGGCTTGCGCGCTTCCGGAAACGGCTCGACCGCGATCACCGTGCCGACGCGGATGTCAACCGCGAGGAACTGGTCGAAGCTGATCTGCGGCGCCGCAGGTGTGGACGGATCATGGACGAGGTGCATGGTGCCTCCCAATACTAGGCGCTGCGCGCCTTCCCGACGCTTATATCGAGCCAGCCGAGCGCGTTCACGGTCAAGCGATCGCCGGCGTTGATCACCACCGTCGTCGTTTCGGCTTCGACGATGGCGGGGCCTTCGAGCGCCTGCCCCGGCCTGAGATCGTCGAGCGCGTAGACCGGCACATCGATCCATTGTCCAAAATACGCCTTGCGACGCGAACGCGGCGTGCAAGGCGCGGAAGAGGTAGCAGCTGCACCAGTTGCAGCTGGCGCGGCCACCGCGCCGATGGCCGCGATGCGCGCATTGACGAACACGACCTCCTGATCGCGCGAGCAATAAGTGTAGAGCTCCTCGTGGCGGCGATGAAAGCGATCCTCGATCTCGGATATCAGCGACGGCGAGTCGAGATCGATGCCATCCAGCGGTACGTCGATCTCGAAAATCTGCTCGCCGTAGCGCATCTCGGCAGAACGCTCGACTTTCACCGGTCCCTCGAACCAGCCCTTCATGCGCTGAACCGCCTGCTGTTCCAGCTCCGCAAAGATGCCGCGTACCTCGGTCGCGGTCGAGCGCGCGCCTGTCTCGAAATGGGTTCGGCTCACCTCATAGCGGAGATCTGACGTCAGCATGCCCCAGGCCGACAGCACCGAGGCCGTGGTCGGCACGATGATGCGCTCCAGCTCTAGCTCGCGCGCGAGTTCTGCCGCATGCAGGCCCGCGGCGCCGCCGAAACTCAGCAGCGCAAAACGTCTGGGATCGACGCCGCGCCGCACCGTCATCAGGCGGATGCCGTCGGCCATCCTGAGATTGACGAGGCGGAAGATGCCGGCGGCCGCCTCGATCCGCGTGATCTTCAGCGTCGCGGCAAGCCTGTCGATCGCGGTTTGAGAGGCACTCGCATCAAGAGGCCGCTTGCCGCCCATGAAGGCGCCGGCGTCGAGATAGCCGAGCACGACATTGGCGTCGGTGACGGTCGCTTCCGTGCCGCCCTGCCCGTAGCAAGCCGGCCCCGGCAGCGCGCCCGCGCTCTCCGGGCCGACATGAAAGATGCCGCCGGAATCCACCGACGCGATCGAGCCGCCGCCGGCCGCAAGGCTAGCGATATCGAGGCTGCGTAGCGCGATACGCTGGCCCGCTAGCCCGCCATCGGCCGACAGCGTGACGCTGCCATCGGCGATCAATGAGATGTCGGTGGAGGTGCCGCCCATGTCGAAAGCGACGAGATCGGGAATGCCAAGCATGCCCGCGCAACGCCGGCAGCCGGACATGCCGCCGGCCGGGCCCGACAGCACGGTCGCCGCCGCAAGTCGCGCCGCCTCCTCCACCGGCGCCATGCCGCCATGGGAGAGGATGATGAAGAGCGAGCCTGTGAGGCCGGCTTCGATGAGGCGCTGCTCCAGCCGCGTGAGATAGCGCCGCACCACCGGCTCGACATAGGCGTTCACGACAGTGGTGGAGACGCGCTCATATTCCTTGATCTGCGGCAGCACGTCGACGGAGCGCGAGACGTTGACATCGGGCAGCTCACGCGCGAGGCGCTCGCCTGCGGCGATCTCGTGCGCCGGATTGCGATAGGAGTGCAGGAAGCAGATCGCAACCGAGGTTGCGCCGGAGGCCTTGATGGCAGCAATGGCTTCGCCAAGCGAGTCCGCATCCAGCGGTGTCACGACCTCGCCGTTCGGCCGCAGCCGCTCGCGCACGCCAAAGCGCAGCTCGCGCGGCACCAGCGGCTCCGGCGGCGGGGTGCGCAGGTCGTAGCGATTGTCCTTCAGGCCTTCGCGCATCTCCAGCACGTCGCGATGACCCGCGGTGGTGAGCAGCGCGACCCTGGCGCCCTTGCGCTCTAGCAGTGCGTTGGTCGCAACCGTGGTGCCATGCACGAGGCGCTGCGTTTGCGCGAGCATGGCGTCGCGCGAGAGATCGAGCCGGCGTGCAAGCTCGTCCAACCCCGCCATCACGCCGATCGATTGATCCTGCGGCGTCGACAATGCCTTTGCAAACACCGTGCGCCCCGCCGCATCGATGGCGACGAAATCGGTGAAGGTGCCGCCGACGTCAATGCCGATGGTCAGCATCAAGTTTTCACCGGGTTACTGACAAGGCCCTGCAGGCGATCGCGATCGCGCGCCGCCTGCGCGCGTTTTTTGGGCGATCCCCATCCGCCGCCGCCGCCCGAACGCACCTCGAGGCAATCGCCCGGCCTGATCTCAATGCCGGTCTCCTTAGTGTGCAGCACGCGCGGCGGCCGGCCATCGCTGAGCAGGCGATAGCGATGCGGGATGCCGTTGTCGCCGCCGAGCATGCCGCAGGCGCCATAACGAATGCCGTCGCCCGCGGTGTTGCCGAGCGCAAGTTTCTCGGTCTCGACCACGAGATCGAGCGCCACGCCAAGCCCGCCGCGATGCTGACCGTCGCCGCCGGAATCCGCGAGAAATTCGTGGTGGCGGAAATGCAGGGGAAAGCGCGCTTCCGCGACTTCGATGCTGCCGAATTTCAGGCCGCCCACGGTGTGCCACTCGCCGATCGACGACCAGCCGTCGCCGCCGGGCGAGGCGCCGCCGCCCGGCCGCGCGTGAAACATGTGCCAGATGAAGCCGCGACCGTTGCGCGGGTTCTCGCCCTGGATCGCGATGCGGAAGCGCCGGCCCCAGCCGGCCATCACGCGATCGGGACAGGAGCCCGCCAGCGCTTTGACGATCGCTTCCACAATCTCGTCGGAGGGATGGCTGGTGCACATGGTCACCGGCTTGCCGGGATCGGCCCAGACGATGGTGCCCTGCTTTGCAATCACCTTGAGGAGACGCATCACGCCGGAATTCTTCGGCGTATCCGGATCGATCAGATAGGCCAGCGCCATGGTGACTGCCGCATGCATGTTGGCATGCGAGGAGTTCATGAAGCTCGTCACCTGCGGAGCGCTTTCCAAGAGATCGACCTCGATATCGCTGCCGCGCTTGGTGACTTTGGCTGCGATCTTGATGTCGTCGTTACCGCGGCCGTCATCGTCGAGGAAGGCCTCGCCAAAGAACGTGCCGTCCTTCCAGGTCGCGACCACCGCGCGGGCCTGCGCTTCCGCAGCGTCGAGGACGGCTTCGATGGCGGCTTCGACTGTCGCAGTACCAAGCTCGGCGAACAATTTTTGCAGGCGGCGCTCGCCGAGATGGGCTGCCCCGATCATGGCCGACAGATCACCGCGGAAGTCGTGGGCGTTGCGCGTGTTCAGCGCCAGCATATCGAGGATGTCGTCGCGCAGCCGGCCGGCCTCGTAAAGCTTGATCGGCGGAATCCGCAGACCTTCCTGCCAGATCTCGGTGGCGTCGGGATTGTAGGCGCCATGGGTGGCGCCGCCGATGTCGCTCTGATGCGCGCGCACCACGGTCCAGAGCAGCCGGCGGCCACCGGCGAATACCGGCACGAAAGCGGTCACATCAGGCAGATGGCTGCCGCCGTGATAGGGATCGTTCATCAGGATGACGTCGCCGGGCGCGACGTCCTTGAAGCGTTCCTCGACGGCGCGCGTCGCCCAGGGCAGCGCGCCGACATGGACGGGGATGTGATCGGCCTGCGCAATCAGCCGGCTCTGCACGTCGCAAATCGCCAGCGAGAAGTCGCGGCTGGAATTGAGGATCTGCGAGTACGACGTACGCAGCATGGCCTCGCCCATCTCGGCCACGATCGAGCTCAGCCGGTGCTGAACGACGGAGCGCGTGATGGGATCGACGGATGCGGACATGGCTGGGATCGCGTGAGAGCGTCAGTCTTTCTTCTTTGCGGACGCCTTCTTCACGGGCTTGATGGCGGCCGCCTCCTCCGCAGCCTTCACCATCGCGCGCTTGTAGGCGTCCGCGGTATTCTCCGCCGTAATCTGCAGCCGCCGCGCGGCGGCGCTCGCCTGCTCCAACGTCG
Organism: uncultured Alphaproteobacteria bacterium; assembly: GCA_963794775.1. Classification (GTDB taxonomy): domain Bacteria; phylum Pseudomonadota; class Alphaproteobacteria; order Rhizobiales; family Xanthobacteraceae; genus Bradyrhizobium. Next base: position 31,479 of record CAWCGA010000016.1, read on the forward strand.
CTTTGGCGAGATGCCGGTAGCGCGCCTTGGCGTCCTTGTCTTTTGCCTTGGCGGCCATGCCGATCAGCCGGCCGCGGCGCGCCCTGGCCGCCGAGGTCAGCGCCTTGATTTCCTTTTTGGCAATCGACCGAATGAGAGTATCGAGGTCCGCCTCAGCCATTGCTAGTTCCCGTGATCTGTCATGCCCGGTTTGATACACTGGCCGGAGGCCGCAAGCAATTTGCCGCCGGCCCAGCCGTTGTGGCGCGTCGCTTGACCCAGATCAATCCGGCAACGGCGGCGGCGAGGATGTTCGATCACCATTTGCTGAAGGAGGCTTCGATGAAGAGACCGGCCTGGATGATCCCGCTGGTTGCGGTGTTGATCATGGCAGCCCTGAACGCGCCTGCGCGCGCACAGGCCTACGATCCACACTACCCCGTCTGCCTGCAGACCTATGGCATCAGCGGAAGCGGGATCTCGTGCCGGTATCCGTCCATGGAAGCCTGCCAGGTATCGGCCATGGGTCGCGCAGCGCAGTGCATCGCCAACCCCTATTACGGGCAGGCGGGGCAGCGGCGCAGGTATCGCGCCTATTGATGCGCGGACGCGCGCGACGCGGCGAGACGTTAGAGGAGATTCTGATGCGCCTGCTCGCGTGTACAGTGCTGTTGATAGGCGCGATCTGGGGCCCACCCGCGCTGGCGCAGACCTACGGCTCCGCCTTCCCCGTCTGCATCCAGACCTACGGCATCAGTGGAAACGGGATCGACTGCAGCTTCACCTCGATGGGCGCATGCCAGGCGTCGGCGTCAGGCCGCGCCGCGCAATGCATCAGCAATCCGTATTTTGCGGCGGCACCGTCGCCACGAAGAGGCCGCGTCTATTGATACGCCGAGCTCGCACCAGATGCGCCGGCGATGTTTCGAAGGAGGTTCCGATGCGCATATTCGCCTGGACAATCCTGTCGATCGCGGCATTTTCCGTCGCGCCCGCGCAGGCGCAGACCTACGGCACGAGATTCCCAATCTGTATCCAGACCTACGAACACGAGGGCGGCATGTACATCTCGTGCGAGTACACATCGATGGCGGCGTGCCAGGCCACCGCCTCAGGCCGAGCGGCACAATGCATCGTCAATCCGTATTTCGCCGGGGCGCCGGTGCGCAGATATCGTGGTCATTGATTGAAATTGGAGCGGGTGAAGGGCACTGAGATGTGACGTTCGGATGCCGCTTTATAGCACTTTCAAAGGGTTATAACAACGCTCATCGATTTGTGTTGGACAGAATGTTGGACGTCTGTGTTGGACGCTTTTCTCGCATACGCAATGAGAGGATACCCGTCGACAATCAGCTACCGCGGTCTTCGAATGGCGGTGGATCATCCGAAAGCATCAGCAATGATATAACGAAGTCATATTGCTCCGAAAATATCGTTATCTCTGTAACAGGCTCGCGAAACCACACGCCAGCATCGTGGTCCATCGTCGCTCGGCTCTCAGTGCCAGGGCGCTGTGCGGCCAACGACCGAGGTGAGATAGAGATCGGGCCCGTCGATGTGCGAAAATACGCGCCAGTTTTGAGAGCAGGCGCGCTCGAACGCGCCCAGAGTATAAACCCGTCGCGTGACACGGCGAGGACGGCGCGCTTCTGGGTGTAAGACAGCCATCGAAGCGTCGCCGCGATCAGGGAAACTCGGTAGCGGTCCGAGCAGTGCGAAATGCTATCAAGGTCGATTTTGGACGACGGGGCAATTTGGCGTCGGAAATCATCCAGAGGCATCAGTAAATTTGCGGCGAAAACATTTGCTTGATGTTCGATCTGGCCGTACGCCGAATCCCATTGAACGAAGTCTTGCTCCCCGCACTGTATTCCATCGGGGTATGCAATCCGGTGTAGCAGGTAATGACCAAATTCATGACCAAGGGTAAAATTGATGCGGCCAGTTGAACGTATTCCACTATTATAGAAAATGCCCCATCCCTTTTTCCCGGCTGGAGCCTTAAAGAGCGCGCCGTCAAAGCCCGGCAAATTATCGCCTGCCACACGCGCGATTGGATCATTGGGAAATTTCTGGACGCTATATTCCTGGGCTACAGCCGCGACGTCGATTGGAAAATGTTCTGCTCCCAATACCGCATTCAAAACATGCGTTATCTCGAATGCCCATCTTTCGGGAGAGAACGACGCTGTCACGTGTCCTCACCCCAAAGCTTCACCATCTTTCTGATCTTTGCTCGAGTCGCTTCGTCCATCTGGCGATACTGTCGATAGAATTTGGCGTCAGCGGCGTCTTCGCTGGAGAGGGCCTCGCCCTCGTCGAGGAGATACTCGATCGTCGTATCGAGGCAATCTGCTATTTTTGCCAATTTCTCAGCCGATGGGCGTGGCAGATTTTTCTTGTTCTCTAACTCCCAAATGTAGCTCTTGCTTGAATCGGAAAGCTCCGCAAGCCTGTCCAAGCTGTATCCTTTTTCTTTTCGAAGTCGCCGAAGTTTTTCTCCGAGTATCGTAGACATTTGCGTCTGCCTCCGAGCCTAAAGCGCCGCAAGGGCGGGTGAATGCAGCGTCACCATCAAACTTTCATCCGCTTACGTATTAGTCGAAACAGCTCGGCTTGATATTGCGCATCGTGCAATGCGTCGTGGTCGCCTTTCTTCTTAGGCTCCAATTCTATTTCCATCGAACTTGACCGTGTGTCTTTCCAACTAGTTTTCATCGCACCCATGTAATACGCCTTAATGTCTAATCGCCCGGTATGGGTCCAGACGTCTCAACATCAATCGAGATAAAGACTTCGCGCTTAGACGTCATGAGATCAGTGGCTCCGTGGGAACGAGAGGTGGTCGAGTTTGAATTGCTTTCCAGTGATCGCGAAACGCTTTCTTTCGCTCGTCCAAGGTTCCGGTCGTCTTCCAGTGCAACCCTGCAAACGTGGCGATATCGAACGGATGATCGGTTCCATCTTTGACCATTAACATCGTGGGAAGGCTGCGCCCGAATGCATAACCAAGTTCCAGAAAGCAATTGGGCCGCATGCCGGTAATATCAGCCAGAACAACACGGCTTCGATGAAGCTTCGCAAAGATCTCTTGGTCCATGCGCGCATGCTCGAAATTCTGCTGTCCGTCGACGACGACCATTCGGTAGCCAAGTTCACCCTCGACTAGCTGCCGACGTTCGTCGGACGATGGCCGCGTAAATTCTTCCACGATCGCCGCTCGCCGTCTTAGTGCGGGGTCGAGAATGGACAGGCGATTAGTGCAAAGGAAGGTCACGACCCGGCCACCAAATTTCCGAAGATCGTCTATACCTTGTATCAGCGTGTTCACGGCGACCTTGTCTTCGTGGTGGCTGTTACCTTCGGTCCGAGAGGTAGCAAGGGAGTCGCCCTCATCGATAATCAAGATGGCTCGGCGGCCTTTGCCAGCCGATTGCGTCACGCGTTGGAATGCTTGCGAAAGGTTCGTGCCCATCTCACCCACCAAGCCCGCACCGCGAACGCGGTTGCTCAGTTTGAAGAGAATAGAGTCGTCAACGTGAGCGTCTGTAACCAAGCGATTTGCAAGGCATTCGGCAGTGGCGGTTTATGGATTACGCCGCTTGCGTCGGTCCAGCTGTTCTCTTGCGCCTCAAACTTGAAGCCGCAATGCGGGCATGGCTCGGACGACTTCATCAGGGTGTGGCAAGTGGGGCAGTGTGACAGGTGGGACCACACGCCGAGCCAATTCGCATTTTTCTCATCAGCCCACATGCTTGTGATCCCCTTAAAAGTTCAAATCACTACGGGGTTCGAATCCCTTTTCCGCTCCGTTGGACGTTTTGTTGGACAATTCAAGGTATTTAGGCGAAGGTATAAAAATACCATCCGCTAAGCTATTGATATGACAAATAAATTGTGGAGCGGGTGAAGGGAATCGAACCCTCGTATTCAGCTTGGAAGGCTGCTGCTCTACCATTGAGCTACACCCGCGTCGCTCTCGTGACCTAACACGGCCGTGCCCCGGTCTCAACCGCCTCCGCGCCGCAGCCTCAACCGCCCTCGCCTCGCGGCCAAATCACCTTGTTCCGCCCTGTCCTTTTGGCTCGTCAAGCCCTTAACGCGATGGGAATCGCCCGCTATATTCCGAGTCCCACTACTTAACGAAAGGAGGTGATCCAGTGTCTTGTTTCAAGCGCTGTCACCTCGCTGGGATCGCCCGCTGAGCGCACGATGTGAGCTCGGCATTGGGGCGTTCTCAGCCCTGGACCAGCGAGTTGCAAATGTTGGAGCGCGGCGGGAGCGATCCCGCCGCGTTTTTTAGCGCCCGTAAATCGCGCGGATGCGCTCGCGCACCGAGACCCCTGCGATGATCATACCTAGTCCCCAGGGCAAGACAGCGCCGCCGGGCTGGACGCTCAACAGCATCGCCATTACGCCGCAGACAAAGCACAGCAGCCACGGCATCGGCGCCTTGCCCAAGAGCGACAACAGGAAGGGCAGGAAGAACAGCAAGAGCCATGCGGCGGACATGACACGGCTCGTTCACGATGCCAGTTCAGAAGCCGCAAACATTGACGGCGCGCGGACGCGCACCGCGGCGGCTCTCGACCAGGCGCTCGCCGCCATTGGTGGCGGAGCTGCCGTAATAGCGGTGATGACCGCTGCTGTCGTGCCAGTCGCCGGCCTCCGCGTGCGGTGCCTTGGCGCGGTCGCAGATGATTTGGATTGGCTGGCCTGACATGACGTTCTCCGCAAATTTCCTGCGCAGATTGCCTGCGTTCTGGCCATCAGTCGCAACCCGAGTTCCCTGCGTTCACACGGGCGCCCGACTATCGTGTTTCAGGAGTGTTTCGTGGATCAGATAGGCTTGGAAAAACTGTCGGAATCGGCCCTGTCCGCACGTCCTTAAGGCACGCTCACGGAAAAGCGAGGATCGCAATGCTCTACGCCATACTGGCCTATCATATGGAAGCCGAGGTGATGTCCTGGACCTCGGAGCAGGACGCCGCCCTGATGGGCAAGCTTTTGAAGGCGCATGAACGGATCAAGGGGAATAGCGGCCTCGGGCCGACCGCGCGGCTGGGCGAGACCGGGCGGGCGCTGACCCTGCGCAAGGGTACGGTGATCGACGGCCCCTTCGCCGAGACCAAGGAGCAGCTGCTCGGGTTCTATGTGCTGGATTGCGCCAACCGGGATGCGGCCCTCGAGGCCGCGCGCGAATTGCAGAGCGCCAATCCGGGCGCCGTGTACGAGATCAGAGAGATCAGACGCTACATTCCGGGCGCGGCGTTGCCGGAGTTCTGAGGTTGACTCACGTCGCCTCGCGCGGGCTCAACAGCCTGCGCACCACCAACCCGAAGAACGCGAGCAACCAGAAATACGTCGCGTAACGCGGCTCGAACGCCGCGACGATCGTGCCGGGAATGAACACCAGCACCGGAAACCACGCAGCCAGCAGCTCGGGATGATAGCCGGGCCCGAGCGCAAGCCGCCACAGCAGCGCATTGAGGGCGGCAATCGCAGTCAGATGCGCGCCATAGAGCACGGCGACAGCGCCGCTCATGCCGTAATTGCCGTAGAGGCCGTTGGTCACCGGCAACAGGATGATGGAGAGCAGGAACAGCAGGTTCAGCATCACGATGCCGCGGCTGCCCATGGGCTGGCGCGTCAGCCGGCGCTGATGGCTGAGCCAGAACACACCGGCGATGATGAAGCTCAGCGCCATGCCGGCAAGCCGCCCGCCGAGCGCATGATAGAGGTCGTGCCAATCCGGCAGATGGTCGAACTGCGCGGCCTTCGGCAGGTCATAAGCGAGCAACGTCATCGCCACACCGAAGATGGTGTTGGAGAGCTGTTCCAGCTTCCGCATTTCGAGCTGGTCGGAAACGATGTCGGGCATCGTGGCTGGCTGCCTTGAGGAGAATGCGGACGAACCTATCCGGATTCTCAGGCGATGCCAGCCACTACTTCCGCGCAGCCATTGCCGGAAACTGCGGCGCGGAAGACCGGCAGGCTTGACCTAGATCAACGGCCGGACGGGGTGCCGCTGGGACCTTGCGTGAAGCGAGGGAGCGCTCCGATGAGACAATTCGCTTTCGGCATTGTTATCGCGGCGGCGATGCTGCCGAGCGCCACGCTTGCCCAAGGAAAAAGCGAAGGCACCGTCGACATGGCCCGCATCACTTGCGCGGAATATCTAGCGATGTCGCCGCGAGACGACGCGATCTTCTCGGCGTGGATGAGCGGTTGGTTCAACCAGAAGAAAGGCTACGTCACGCTGGATCTGGATGTCTACAAACGCAACATCTCGAACGTGAAGTCCTGGTGCGTCAACAACCCGACGCAGTCGGTGATGGCGAGTATCGAACGCGTGACGACCTCGCAATGAATGCCGGTGTGCCCATGAAGTCCGTGCTCATCACTCTGTCGATATTGCTGACTGTCGTGGCAACGCCGGCGCGCTCGCAAAGCATACTCGACCTGTCGCTGGTGACCTGCAATCAATTGCTGAACGCCGACGAGGACATGCAGAGGCTGATCGGCTCATGGCTGGCCGGCTATTTCAGCGCCTCGAAAGGTCTGAGCGTGGTGGACTTCCGCTACACCGAGCGGAACACGAAGGTGATTGGAAGTTATTGCAGGACGCACAAGTCCGAGACCGTGATGAACGCGCTGGTGAAAAACTGGCGGTGAGGAGCCGAAGCACGACCCGGTAAGTCCGGCACCGCTTCGCCGCCCGTGCGCCATGGCATCGTGCGATGTCCGTCAATGGGGCCGGTATTGCCAGCCACGCGCTATGCTTGTCCTTGCGGACAATGGCGCCGGGCGGCCCAATCGAGCATGATCCGGAGAAGTCCGGCACGGACGCACGACAGACCAACCCGCGTTTGCGGAGTAACCCGCATGGAACGTCTGCAGACCATCATCGACAAATTGAGCCAAAGCGCAGATGACGCCGCCTTGATCAGTCTGCTCGCAACCGACCGCCACGCGCGGCTCTACAACGCCGATTTGGCGCGAGAACTTCGCGACGTGATTGGAGCCTTGCAACACGAGCTGGATCGGCGTGACGGCAGGGCGCTTGCGGACAGCGAGGGCGTGCCCTCTCACTATTGATCTTCGTCAAGAGAGCCCCGACTGCGGGGCGCTTCGTAACCGAGGGAGAGTTCCATGGAACAGGTCTTGATCAACCTCATTTCAGGCGCGCTCGGCGGTGTGGCAGCCGGCAAAGCATCGCCGACGTTCGATCTCGGGATGATTGGAAACATCATTTCCGGCGTGGTCGGCGGCGGACTACTCGGCCAGGTCGTTACCTTGTTGCTCCCGTCGATCATGGCCGCCGCCCAATCGGGAAATTTCAGCGTTAGCGGTGTCGTGTCCCAGGTCGTCGCCGGAGGCGCCGGCGGAGCAATCCTCACTGCAATCATCGGTGCCGTGAAGAACAAGGCGGCCGCCTAATCCGATGCGAAATCCGGATCGTTGGAGGAGCGACGCGGGGACCCTGGTAGCACTGTCCGAGGAATCCCAGGAAACGCTGCTCGCTCGATTCCGGGGCTCGGCGCGCCGCCTCTACAGCGGCCGCAGCGCCAATTGCCGCGTCTTTTTCTACGCACTTCTCGCCTTTGACCTTACCTCGCTGCTGTTCATCATTGCCACGTCGTTCTTGCCGCGCAGCGATTTCGTCAGGGCCCTCGACATAGCCATCGGCGTCGCCTTCCTGATCGAGCTGATCTTCCGTCTTGCAGGAAGCCGGCGACTCGACCGCGAGTTGTTCCGCTTCACCACCTGGACCGACATTGCCGCGATCGTTTCGTTGTTGGCGGCGACGACGAGCGAAGCCGGGGGCTTCTTGCGCGTCCTTCGCACGCTTCGCCTGCTGCGAACGTTCCAGGTCGTGCAGTACCTGCGGGAGGACAGCGCCTTCTTCCGCCGCAATGAAGAGCTGATTTCCGCCGTTACAAACCTGTCGGTCTTCATCTTCGTCATGACCGGCGTGGTCTACGAGACGCAGCACGATTCGAACCCCGGCATCCACAACTATGCGGATGCGCTCTATTTCACAGTCACGGCACTGACGACGACGGGCTTTGGCGACATCACCCTGCCCGGCACGCCAGGTCGCCTGATTACGGTCGTCATCATGATCTTCGGCGTGACGCTCTTCCTCAATCTCGCAAAAGTGCTGGTCAGCCCGTCGAAGGTGCGGTTCAGATGTCCGTCCTGCGGCCTGCTGCGTCACGATATCGACGCCGTGCACTGCAAGGCCTGTGGCACGATTTTGAATATCCCGGACGAGGGAGCGGTTTGAGGGGTCAGAAGTTGTAAAGCGAATTCTTTGCGGCTGTCCGTCTTCGCTTTCGCTGCGCTCAAGCTACGCCGGACACGCATCACCCTTCGGGCTTCGCTCGGCTGCGTCACGCGAAGCCCGAAGGGCGAAGCGTGGTGGGGGAGGCAGGACTCGAACCTGCGAAGTCATAAGACGGCTGATTTACAGTCAGCTCCCTTTGCCACTCGGGACACTCCCCCGCTTCCACGGCATGGGAATCCATAGATCGCCCGACGGGCGATGGACAAGCCATTGAGACGTGAAAACCGCGAGCACTGGGTGTCGCGGCCGGCGCGTTTATGAGGGCAGCGGCGGGGCAAAGTCAACCAAGGGAAACCGTCAATTCGGCCTCGAATCCTCCGAAATTGCCAATGTCCGGAACCCGTGACACAAGCCTCCCATGAACGAGCGCACGTCAAAACCTCCGTTCCGGCGCGGCGGCAAGCCCTTTGGCAAGGGACGGCCGGGCGGGCAGCGGCCTGCCTGGCGCGACCGCGAGGCGGCGACCGACGGCCCGGTTATCCTCTATGGCTGGCACACCGTGACCCTGGCGCTGCAGAACCGGCAGCGCCGCATCCGAAAGCTGTTTCTCACCGAGAATGCCGCCCGGCGCCTCACTGAAGAGAACATCGAGACGCGCGTGACGCCCGAGATGGTGCGCCCGAGCCAGATCGATGCGCGGCTCGGGCCCGATGCCGTACATCAGGGCCTGCTTGCGGAAGCCGATCCCCTGCCCGCGCCCGACATCGAAACGCTCGCGCTCGAAGGCATGGTGCTGGTACTCGACCAGATCACCGATCCGCACAATGTCGGCGCGATCCTGCGCTCGGCCGCGGCTTTCGCGGTGAAGGCGATCGTCACCACCGCGCGGCACTCGCCGGAGGCAACGGGCGTGCTGGCGAAATCCGCGTCAGGCGCGCTCGAACTGGTGCCGCTGGTGAGCGTGCAGAACCTCGCGCGTGCGCTGACGCAGCTCAACGACCGCGGCTTCATGACCGTCGGCCTCGACAGCGAGGGCAGCCAAAACCTGTCGGCGATCGAGCTGCGGCAGCCGCTTGCGCTGGTGCTCGGCGCCGAAGGCAAAGGTTTGCGGCAATTGACCCGCGAGACCTGCAAGGCCGTGGCGCGGCTCGACATGCCCGGCGAGATCAAGAGCCTCAATGTCTCCAACGCCGCGGTGCTCGCACTCTATATCGGCGCGAGCAAGCTCGGACTGATGGGCTGACGCCAGGACGCAAGCAGGTTCTATTCGATGACCTCGTTCGCACGCGACAGCAGCGATGGCGGCATGGCGAGGGCAAGCGCCTTGGCCGTCTTGAGGTTGATCACCAATTCGAACTTTGTGGGCGCTTGAACCGGCAGATCGCTCGGCTTCTCGCCCTTTAGAAGGCGGTTTACGTAACCCGCGGCCTGACGATGCATATCGATCGCGTCCGGGCCGTAGCAGATCAGTCCACCCTCGGCGACGAAGGAGCGAAACGGATAGGTCGCGGGCAATCGATGTCGCGCGGCAAGCGAAATAATCAGACTGCTGTTGTTGTTGATCAACGGACTGGCCACCGAGACCAGTCCGCGATCCGCGCCGCGGGCAAATTCGCCCACAGTGCGTTCGATATCCTCACCGTCCTGCCCGCCGAGTGCGCTTATGTCGACCCTTGCCAACCGCGCCGCAAACTCGATGACGGCAAACTGGCCGACGCTCGCGGTTGCGGAAGGATCTCTGATGACGCCGACCCGCGTAAGGTTGGGCGCGATCTCCTTCAACAGCTCGAGCCATTTCGCGCCGATTTCATAGTCGAAGACCGTAAAACCAGTGGTGTTGCCGCCGGGCCTGGACAGGCTGGCGACAAGCCCTGCGCCGACGGGGTCGACGACCTGGGTGAATATGACGGGAATTGTGCGCGTGGCCTTCTGCATCGCGCTGACCGCGGGAGTACTGCTGGCAAGGACGACCTCCGGCGACAAAGCAGTCAACTCGCTCGCGGCTTTGCGCAGGTCGTCGGTCTCCCAGCGATACTCGATCTGCAGATTGCGTCCCTGCTCCCAGCCCAATCGCTGCAATTCCCGGACGAACGCGTCGACGCGCGCGGCTTCGGGACTGTTCTTTGCAAACGGCTGGAGCACACCGACGCGGCGGATTTTTTCATTTTGCGCGCGAGCTACAAACGGCATCGCAACCACGCCACCCAGAACCGCGATGAACTTGCGCCGCTTCATGTGCCGAACCCGTGCCAGTCTCGTGCATGGTAACAGCGTCGGATGGGTCGACGGAAGGGACGCTTTGTCACTGATTCTGTCGGCGAAACCGGTTAGCACCGGACCAAAAGCAAAACGCCCGCTCGAATGAGCGGGCGTTTGTGATTTCGTGCTTGCGCGAAATCAGTAGTAGCGGCGGACCAGCGGATGGCCGTAGTAACTGCCCTCGCCGCCCCAGCGGTGGTGACCGTAGCCATAGCCGTAACCGTTGTGGCGCGGCGCGTAGCCGTACTGATGCCAGCTGCGATAGGGCCGGTGATAGCCGTAGCCATAGCCGTAACCATGGTGGCGGTAGCCGTTGCCATAGCCGTTGCCGTAGCCATAGCCCTGATGACGGTAGCCGTAGTGATGGCCGTAGCCATACGTCGGCAGCGCCTCTTCCTCGTAAGCGCCCTGCGGCGCGAACGCGCCGGGACCGGAATAGGTCGGGCCCTGGTTGACGTAGTAGTACTGGGTGGTGGGCTCGGCGAGCCGCTCATAGCCCCAGCTCGTGCCGCAAGTGCCGCACGGATTGTAGCTGTAGCTATAGGTCGGCACGTAGGTCTGTGCGCACGGGCTGACATAGCCGGTGTTGCAGCAGCCGCCGCCCCAACCGCACGCTGCCGCGGGCGCAATACCCGCGGTCGTCACGGCCAAGGCCGCGAGCAATCCCTTGATCATCTGACGCATTACACTCTCTCCTGTTGGATCTGCTTTTGGTTAGTTTCTTAGTTCGGTAGTTTCTCAAGCTTGCGATTGACGTGCGGTGGACCTGAGAAGTCGGACCGCCTGTGATCGTCGCCTCGCGGCGCCATGATCACGGGCGGCGGATAAAGGGGAACGTCGACCGGCGGGCTCGATTGCGCAGGGATCGGCATCGACTGCGCGCCCCAGGACTGGTGATAGCTCTCGGCAGGTTGCGGCAGCCTGCGGTTGGACGGCGGCTCGATCTCGAGCCGGCCATAGCCGGGACGCGTGCCGAGGCTCGGATAGTAATGGCCGACCGGCGCCTCGGGTTCGGCAACGCGGCCGCCATAGATGGTCGGCTGGTTGTTGTTCACACCCTTGCCGAGGCCGTAAGCACCTTCCAGCACCGCGTAGGACACGTCGATGCCGTTGACGATGATGGGCACGCCGGGCCGAGACGGCACGACGATGTCGAAGCCGTCGCTGGCGAAAGCCGCGGACGTCATGCCGATCGTCATTGCCAATAGCAGTCGCAGGCGCATGCAATTTTCCGGTTACGTGCTGCCCAACAATGTAACCGAAGCCTTGATAACAAGGGTTAAGGAGGCATGCGAAAGTGGCGGTAAGCCTAACGCGCGCGCTGTTTACCTGTCTTAATGCGCGGCAAAATATTAACGGGAGTAAACGTCTTTAGGAGAGCGCTGTCGCGACGATGGTGTTGAGCCCGATCGCAATGGTGACAAGGCCGACCGCGCCCTGCAGCACATGATTGGCGAGCGTGAGGAAGCGCGCCGAGATCGCGATCGGCACCGCGATCACGGTCGAGAGCAACCCCATGCCGAGCATCGAACCGACGCCGAAAAGCGCGACATAGCCGAGACCGGCCGCAGCGCTCGGCGCCTGTGACACCGTCAGCACCAGCAGCGCCGCCGAGCCCGCCATGCCGTGCATCAACCCGACCAGCAGCGTGCGCCAGCGGAAACCATGCGCATGGCTGTGGGCTGCGCGCGCGTGTGGCACGTTGTCGCCGGCATGGCTGTGGGCGTGGAGATGAACCGTGCCGTCGTCGTGACGGTGCGCATGGACATGCACGCGGTCGCGCCACAGCCGCCACAACAGATGCGCGCCGAGGCCGACCAGCATGATGCCGACCGCGGTCTCCAGCGGCCCGGCGAGCTTTTCCGGAATGGCGTGACCGAGCAGGATCGCGGCGCCGGCGAACGCAAACAAGGTCAGCGTGTGGCCGAGCCCCCAGGTCAGCCCATGCTTGACGATGTCGCCGACCTCGCTGCGCCGCGCCGCGATCGAGGAGACCGCGGCGATATGGTCGGCCTCCAGCGCGTGCTGCATGCCCAGCAAGAAGCCCAAACTCAGGATTGCGAACATGCGTCCCCTTTTGCTGAGCCAAGACTAGCGGTTCGCCGCGGAACTTCACAGCGGATTGAAAGCGCAAGACGCGAATACGGGAACGACCGCCGCGTATGGCGCTTGAATTTCAATCAAGCGAGGAGAGCGACATGACCAGATTAGCAATGCTCGGCGCGGCCGCGTTCGTTGCGGCTTCAGCGCTGGCGACGCCGGCGATGGCGCAGGAGGTGATCTACAATCCCGGCTATTGCGCGCAGTTCTATCCAAACGCCAATTGCCAGAACAAGGGACCGGGCAATCCCTATACCGGCAGCTATCAGCGGCATCTCGCCTACGGGGCGCATGATCGCGGTCCTGGCTGGCATCGGAGCTGGCGCCACAGTCGGGCGGCCTATCGCTAGAGAACCGGTGGCGAGTTCAATATCGACGGCCGATCGGCCGCCTTTTTGCCGCCGCGCGTTCGTTGATTGTAGAGGGTTTCGCCGCTAAACAGGCTCCCGGCGCCGACGTAGCTCAGCGGTAGAGCAGCGGTTTTGTAAACCGTTGGTCGGGAGTTCAATCCTCTCCGTCGGCACCATTTCACCGTCCGAACATGCTCCGCCCGCCCACCAGACGGAACCAATCCGAACCGTTGCGGGTTCTCACATTCATGAAAGTCCGCGAAGACAACCGCAACATGGTGTTGCTCGCCTCGGTGGCGCTGCTGTGCGCCTTGATTGCGCTTTCCGCGGCCGCGTTCGAGCCTTCACCTTCGACCGCAGGGAGCGCCAACCAGCAGGCAGCCCTCGCAGACGACGCATCGGTCCGCATCGTGGGCGTGCCTTTCGTTCCCAACACCAATCCAAGCGAGCACCGCTAGCATCAGACGCCGTTCGGCCTGTCGCGCCATGAGGCCACCCGTGATGTATGGCGCTACCGGCGCTCTGCCCAACACAGGGCGAAAACGTGACAGTTATATCACGGCTTAACCAAAACTGACGCTTGCCCGCCGAAGCCCATGATCGCGCTCTTGATTACACGCCTCGCCTGCCCGACTTTGGAAGCGGGGTGAGGTGGCGTCATGAGTTGGATGAAAGATCGCAATTCGCTGATCGCACAGACGATGGCGTTCGTGCAGTCGGTCACCGGCCGGCGCGAGGAATTGCGGCCGGATCTGAGGCAGGTGCTGCCGCCCGTCGAAGTCGACGTCCGCGCGGAGCTTGCCACCGCGCTTGAGATCGTCGACGCCGCCGAGCCGCCGCCGCTGATGCCTGCGCCGGTCTCCCAGCCGCGCCAACAGGTTGCGCTCACAGACATCCAGAAGGAAATCCGCGACCGCGTCGCGAGTTTTCGCGCGCACCAGCAGCGCTTCAACAAGGAGCGCGAGGAATATTTCAGCGCGACGATCGCAAAGCTGAAGGCCTCGATGAAGGACCTGCCGCCGCCGCGCGCGGGGAAGTAGTCTTGTTTTTTTGCGCATGATCTCCGCGCAAACGCATTCCGCGTTTGTCGCGAGGGAAAACCGCTGCACACTTTTCCGGATCATGCGCCCGCGATCTTCTCCAGCACCGGCAGCAGATATTTCAGAAACGCATCCGGGTTTTCGCTCATCGGGAAGTGGCCGAGCCCCTTCATGATGGTGGCCTCGCAGCCGGGAATGCTGCGCGCCACGCTGAGCGTCTCTTCCGGCGTGCAGGAATAATCGTATTCGCCGGTCAGGAGGAACAGCGGGCAGCGTTTAGTGTCGATCTCAGCAACGCGGCCGCGGATGTCGCCGTCGATCTTGTAGAAATACAGGTCGCCCTTGAACACGCCGGGACCGCCCTGCATGTAATGCCACAGCGTCTCCCAGCGATGGTCGTCCGGCGCATCCGGCCCGACCAGGCCGGAGACGATGGCGGCGCAGACCTCGCCGCCATGCACGTCCGGCCGGTGCAGAAAATTCAGGTCGTAATAGGGGTCGATATGCGCGCCTGACTGCAGCCCGATGATGGCGCGGAAGCGCTCGGGATGCTCCAGCGCCAGATACAGCGCGATGCGCCCGCCGATCGAGCAGCCGATCGCGATCGGCCTTTCGAGCTCGAGCGCGGTCATCACCTCCAGCACCATGGCCGTGTATTGCGCCGAGGTGAGTTGATACTCCCCGTTGTGCCAGCCCGCGGGCGGCGAGGATTTACCGTGCCAGGGCATGTCGAAGGCGATGACGCGATGGCGCGCGGTGATCCGCGGATCGTTCATCAGCGCGCGATATTGCCGGCCGTCGCTGCCGGCGGTGTGCAGGCAGAGCAGCGGCGTTCCCTGGCCTGCTTCCTCGACATAGAGTCGGTGCGACCGGCCGAACAGGTCGAGATGCATGTAGCGGCCGGTGATCGGTTCAAATCGCGCGCTCATGCCGCAACTCCCATCGCGCGCAGCTTGGCCAGTGCTTCCTTGAAGTAGCGCAGATGCGCCATGAAGATTTGCAGATCGCCTTCGGTCTTCAACACGCGCCTTCGCACCATCGCCATCAGGTCGTTGGAGCCGGGCGGCGGTTTGCTCAGGAAGAACTTCTCCCATTCGTCGACAGGCGCGCGCAGCGCAAACGACCAGGACGGCATCACGAAAGGACCGCGCGTCACCGAGACGACGCGGCCTTCGACGATCGCGATCAGCCAGGCGGTGTCGCCGATCTCGAGCAGGAATGTCGTGGTCAGGTACCGCCCGCGCCGCACCAGCGCCGCGTCGGCGTTGACGCGCTCCTTCAGCGTTTCGATCACCAGTAGCCTCCCCGATTTCTTGCCGCCAAAGCCGCAGCATTCGTTGGAGGCATGATCAAGGGAACGGCGGTGGCGTCAACCGCAGGCCGTTACAGCCACACGCAGACCAGCACCACATTGGCGAGGCAGGCCGCGACCAGGCCGACCGTCAGCGTCAGGTGGACGCGTTCGCCTGCGATGTGGAGGATCGTTTCCATGGGGAAAGCATCCGGCAATTCTAGGCCGGGAGTCCCGGGGATTCTTTTTCCGGGGATTCATGAGTCGTTTACAACTCGGGGACCCCCGACCCCGCCAGTGGGAAAAGGTCCAGATCGGACCGATTCTCCACGTTCACAGCCGCGTTTGCGGCCGAAACCGGAGGCAGTTCTTGCGCGTTAGGACTTTTTCCCGGGAGCCGCTCGAATGCCCTACGCGCTGTTCTGCAACGACGCCAAGCTGAGCAAGACCTATCCGACCGAAGCCGACGTCTGGACGCTCGCCCGGCGAAGCGGGCTCGTGGTTGACGCCACCAGCGAGGAGGAAAAACCCCACCCTCGCCCCGTGCTGGACAACGACTATGAGATCAGGGCTTGCCGGCCCGAGCCCGACGAGGATCCCCAGCGTAACAAGCTGGAGGCTGAGCGGCAGTTCAAGCACGACCCGCAATTCGTCTGAAGGACGCTTTACGGCGTTGCCGTCACGAGCGAGGCCTGTTCGGCCGCAAGCGGCACACACACCCGTTTCCGATGCAGTCCCCGGATCGCGCCGGTCACCTTGAGCACCCTGCCCGCACCGCACGACATGTCCTGCACGAAGGCGATCTCATAGGGCGCCAGCACCAGGGGTTCGGATTTGAGGACGGTTTGCGCGGCGCATGGCAGCGCCATCGCGGACAAGACCAACACCGACACAAAGATACGCATGATTTTCCCACCAGCCGGCGAAAACCATAATAGCGCAACTGCGTGACAGGTTCCTCGGGCCGCCGAAAAAAAATTTCGAGTCCCATCCGAAAACAAAAAGGCCGGCTGAAGAGCCGGCCTCGCTGATCGATGCTGTCGTCGCCTTAGTACTTGGCGGCGACCGGCCCACCCCAGCCGAAGCGGTAGTTCACGCCGACCTTCACGGTATGCTCGTCGTCGCGATAGCTTTTGCCGACGATCTCGGCGGGGCCGGTGCTGAAGGTGGTCGAGCCGAACTTGTAATACTGGTACTCGGCCTTGGCCGACCAGTTCGGGGCGAACATGTATTCGAGGCCGGCGCCGACGGTCCAGCCGTTCTGCTGGTTGCCCGTCGTGGTGAAGCCGACCGGGGTACCGGCCACGGTCACGCCGATATTCGGATTGTCGCGCCAGGCATAACCGCCCTTGGCGTAAAGCAGTCCCGGGCCCCACGTGTAGCCGAAGCGGCCGGTCACCGAGCCGAGCTGGTCGTTGTTGGTGGTGATCACGGTACCCGCCGGGAAGGCGATGCCGGTGTTGTTGCGGTTCATCCAGCTGTACTGGGCCTCGATGCCGCCGACCCAGTTGGGCGCGAACTGGTAGTCGAAGCCGCCCTGTACACCGCCGAGGAAACGTCCGTCGCTGGTTTGCAGGCTGTTGTCGCCCGCGAACGCGCCGCCGACATGGCCGCCGATATAGAAGCCGGTCCAGTTGTAGATCAGTGCCGGCGCCGTATAGGCGGGCGGTGCCTTGTAAGCCTGCCGCGCCGGAATGTCGGCAGCCAAGGCGGAGCTTCCCAAAGCGATCAAGGCGACACTGCTAAGCAGAAGTTTCTTCATAGGAATTCCCCATTCACGTACCTAGCGACTTCTCCCAACAACGTGTCCTCAATTTGGTTGCTTCGCGGCGCTGCCGCAGGAGTGATGTCGCATATGTGACGGCGCTGGATCTCTTCGGTTTTTGGGTCTTGCTGTCCCCGCAAGAGGCGCCAAAGGGTCCGGATTTGGGCCCTTTTCGCCTGTTGATGGGTCGCGGCAACAGGTTCGCAGGTTCACGCCTCGCCAAAACGTGATCGGCAGCCGCGCCCGGCGCGGGCTGGAACCGCAAGCCTAGTAACGCGTGAGCTTTTCCAGCTCGGGAAATGCGGCATAGGCGGCGCCGGCGCACTCCTCGGTAGCATTGGGCAGCATGCGCTCCAGCCGTCCACCGACGAACACCACGGCGCGCTCGCGCGGCTCGCGGTACGTCCCGTCGGACTGGCGCTCGGCAAAGCGCAGGCAGGCCACGTAGCGCGCCCTGCCGCCGACCGAGCGTTGCACCGGCTCGGCGATCGCGGCCTCATGCACGCCGGCGGGATTATTGAGATAGGTTTTCAGGAAAGAGAGTATCTCCGGCTTGTAGTTTGCCGGAAACGGCTGCTCGGCACTGGCGCTGTCGACAAAGGACATCGAGCCTGGATTATCGGCGCCGGAGCTTCCGCAGCCGGCGAGTGTCAGCGGCAACAGCAGGATTGCCAGGCTTGTCGCTGGTATACGCAAGTGAATCGTGTCCTAGAAGCCGCCGCCCAGCCATCTTCTAGCGTCTCCACACTGGAAAGAAAATCCGCTTTCCACCTCTTACAAATACGGCACCGGCCCGCCATGATCGGGGATGCGATCACAAGCGAGCCGGCTTTCCGCATGACGCGGCGGGGGCAATGGTGTGTGGAACGTACCGCGTCAGGCTGAAGACATCAGCCGTGCTTGACGGTGTGCGCCGCCGTCTTGAAGCCGACCTTCGGCGCGACCTTGGTCACGGCCATCTTCTTGTGATGGCGATGGCTATAGTGACGGTAGTGCTTGGTGTGGTGACGGCCCATTTTGGCATTGGCGTTGAGCACGCTGGCCTTCACTGGCGTCGCCTTGATGGTGCGAGCTTCGTCGCTCTTGCCGGTCGCGGCGAGCGCCGGAGCCGCGAGCATGGACACAGCCAGCAGGGCTGCGGAAATGGTCTTGATCATGGTGGTCTCCTGTCAAACGTTGGATGATCTGGAGGTCCCGGGTGATCGGTCCCGTCGATCATGGTCGTGACATTAGGGATGGCGCACTGAACCCGGCCTGAAGCGGCGCACCAGCTTTCGTTCATCTGCGTGAAGCATTGGTCATATTCGTGCGCGCGTTCGATGCCATGGCTGCGCGCGAGGATCATAAGGTCGTGCGAATCGGGAATGTTTCCGCACCAAAGGTGTTCATCTTGCCGGGAACCCGTGTAGCATCGCACCCGGCGCGACCCGGCGCCTGGAACTGCAATCGGAGACGTGCATGAAGACGATTTCGATCAGGCTTTTGTTGCTGGCCTCGTTCGCCATCGCAACGGTCGCCTCGCCGCTGGCCTATGCCGCCGGTGACGACAATCCGTCGCCTCCTGCCAAGGGCAAGAAAAAGGACGACAAGAGTTCGAGCATCGACAGCCCGAAATTCGTCGCCGGCTATCGCACCGCCTACACCACGATCTACGACAGGCACGATTACGCGACGGCGATCGATCAGCTGAAGGCGCTCGGTCATGACGACCGCGCCAGCGTCGCCAACCTGATCGGCTACTCCTATCGCAAGCTCGGCGACTACAAGCTCTCGCAAGCCTGGTACGAGCGCGCGCTGAAGGCCGATCCGGACCACGTCAAGACCTGGCAGTATTACGGCCTGTGGCAGCTCGAGCAGGGCAACCGCGATCAGGCGCAATACCATCTGAACAAGATTGCGCAGCTTGCGGGCACCGGCAGCGCCGAATATCGTTCGCTGGCGGCCGCGATGGAAATGCCGCCGGGCACCGGTCTCGTCTATTAGGTCCGAAACGAACACGCGAAATCATCAGCAGGAGGCATGCATGCGTAAATCCGCGATCAGGCTGCTCGCTCTAGTGACGTTCTCGCTGGCGTTTGTCAGCGCGCCCGTCATCTCATCGGTTTATGCCGCGCCCGACAACGACGCGCCGGCGCCATCGCCCGCAAAGAAAGGCAAGAAGAAATCCGGCGATGCGGGCTCGGGCAAGGACTACGCGAAGTTCGCCGAAGGCTATCGCGCCGCCTACACCACCATCTACGACCGCCACGATTATTCGGGCGCGATCGATCAGCTCAAGGCGCTCGGCCACGACGACTCTGCTGCGGTCGCCAATCTGATCGGCTATTCCTACCGCAAGCTCGGCGACTACAAGGTCGCGCAAATCTGGTACGAGCGCGCGCTGAAGGCCGATCCGAACCACGTCAAGACCTGGCAGTATTATGGCCTGTGGCAGGTCGAACAGGGCAATCGCGATCAGGCGGAGTACCACCTGACGAAGATCGCCCAGCTCGCCGGCACCACCAGCGAAGAATACCGTTCGCTCGCGGCCGCGATTGCGCAGCCGCCGGGTACCGGCCTCGTCTACTGATTCCGAACGCGAAGTTCGGCCGGCGCAATTCTGCGGGGTTGCGCCGGCTTTGTTTTGCACGCTAGTATTTTCGAACGCCAGCGCATTTCCGGCGGCAGCCATCGCGTGAATTTCAGCGAGTCGATATACATGCAGCCCTGGCTGCGACCGGCGATCGACTATATCGGCGACTTCATCGAGTTCCAGCTCGACGGTTCGCTGCAACCCGGCTGCATCATCGCCATCGCCCATCGTGGCGAAATCGTCGCCGAACATGCCTTCGGCCTCGCCAATCTCGCAACCGGCGAGAAGCTGACACCGCGCCACCGCTTCCGCATCGCCTCGCATTCCAAGGCGTTCACCGCGGCTGGCATCATGAAGTTGCGCGAGCAGCGCAAACTGCGGCTCGACGATCCCGTCGGGCAATATGTCGGGGGACTGCACAAGCAGGTTGCCGCGACCACGATCGCGCAGGTGCTCTCGCACAGCGCCGGGCTCGTGCGCGACGGCGCCGATTCCGGACAGTTCATCGACAGCCGTCCCTATCGCAACAAGGCCGAGCTGCTCGCCGACCTGCAGCAGCCGACCGCGATCGCGCCCAACACACGCTTCAAATATTCCAACCACGGTTACGGACTCGCGGGGCTCGTGATCGAGGCGATCACCGGCGAGCCCTATGCTGCCTGGATCAAGCGTGAGATCGTCGATGCCGTCGGCCTGCGCGAGACCGTGCCGAACATGCCGCTCGCAAAGGGTACGCCGTTCGCGCGCGGACATACCCGCCGCCTGCCGCTCGGCGAGCGCCTCGTCATTCCCGGCGACAATTCCACCCAGGCGATCACATCGGCCGCGGGTTTCGTCGCGACCGCGGCCGACACCGCGCGGTTCTTTGCGCAGCTTGCGCCGAATGCGCGCAACAGCGTGATCTCGGTGGCGAGCCGGCGCGAAATGACGCGAAAGCAATGGCGCATCGAACAGAGTTTCGAGGCCTGGTACGGGCTCGGCCTCGCCATGGGCGAGACCGACGGCTGGAGCTGGTTCGGCCATGGCGGCGGCTTCCAGGGTTACATCTCGCGCACAGCCGTGCTGCCCGAATGCGAGCTAGCGATCAGCATCCTCACCAACGCAATCGACGGCTGGGCGCCGTTCTGGGTCGAGGGCTGCTTCCATATCCTGCGCGCGTTCAAGACGCGTGGCGCGCCACAGCGCCGCTTGCGCGACTGGCGTGGACGCTGGTGGACGATGTGGACCGTGATCGATCTGGTCCCGGCCGGCAACAAAGTGCTGGTCGCCAATCCCCACCTCGGCAATCCCTTTGCCGATGCGACCGAGATCGACGTGACCGGCCGCGATACCGGTCGTATCGCGTGGGCAAACGGCTATGCCAGTCATGGCGAAGGCGTGCGTCGCGAGCGCAACAAGCTGCGCAAGGTCACCGACATCTGGCTCGGCGGAACCAATTTCAAACGGGAGAGCGCGCTGGCTGCGACTTTGGAGCGGAGGTACGGCCGGAAGAAGCGATAGGGCATGATCCGGAAAAGTGTGAAGCGGTTTCCCCTCGCGACAAACGCGTAGCGTTTGCGCGGAGATCATGCCCAAAACATAGCGCCTACTTCATCATCGCCTCGACCTCGCTGCGGAACGCCTTGCGCGAGGCCTCGCGCGAATAGAACATGTGGCCGCCGGGATAGACCACGAGCTTGACGCGTTGCGGCCCGGCAAAGGCCGGCAACTGGTCGAGCACGATCTTCGAGCCGAAATACGGCGTCGCCAGATCGAACAGGCCGTGCCCCACCAGCACTTTCATCTTCGAATCGCGCGCAAGCGACTTGCGCAGCTCGGTGACAGATTCCGCCGGGCGCGGGCGGTGACCGAAATCCCAGGCGCGCTCCACCGCGCCGTTCAACAGCTCATAGGAGCCGTCGGGCCGCCAGTTGAGCTTGCGATTGGTGAGATCGACGACGGCGCTGGTCATCGACGCCGACAGCGAATCGCCGGAAGGATCGCCGAAGATGAAATAGAGCGAGTCCGGATAGGGATCGTAGCCGGTCACAGAGGCATCGTAACGACCGGTCACTTTGGCCTCGCGGCGATCGAACTCCCGGCGAAATTCGCCGATATCGAAGCGCCCGGCGAGCCGGCGGCTCACCGCCTGGTCGATGCCGGTGAACTGCGCCACCTTGTCGGCGATCCGGTTGCTCGCTTCGGTGTCGGCTTCGCCCTTGATCAGGTCGGTGAGGAAATCGCCGCGCGCATATTTCTCGACATCGGCGAGATCGGCGCGCGTCACGCTGCCTTTGTTTTCGCGCGCGACCGCGGCGAAGGTCGGCAGGCTCGCGACATATTGCAGGATGCTGGAGCCGTCATATTCGCGGAAGTCGAGCACCGGCGAGATCAGGATCAATCCCCTGACGCCGACGCCCTGGTCGGTCTGCAGCTTGTTGACGAGCTTGGGCCCGCGAATGCCGCCATAGCTCTCGCCGGCGACATATTTCGGCGACAGCAGCCGGTCGTGCTTTTCCAGCCAGCGCCGGATCGTCACCGCGACGGAGGCGACGTCGCCGTCGACCGAATAGAACTTCTTGTGCACGTCGTCGCCAGTCGCGACGAAGCGGCTGTAGCCGGTACCGACGGGATCGATGTAGACGAGATCGGTGAAGTCGAGCCAGGTCTCGGCATTGGGTTGCAGATCCGGCGAGGTCGACGGCGTCACCTGATCGGCGTTGATGGCCAGGCGCCACGGGCCGTTGCTGCCGAGTTGCAGCCAGGCCGACGCCGAGCCCGGCCCGCCATTGAACAGGAACGTCACGGGACGGCTCGCGCGATCGGCGCCATCGAGCTGGTAGGAGGTGTAGGCGATATCGGCCTGCGCCTCGCCCTTGTCGTCGAACAGGCGGATCGAGCCGGCGGTGGCGGTGAAGCTCAGCGTTCGCCCCGGCAGTTCGAGCGTCTGTTTGGTCGTCGAATCCGGCGGCAGCTTGTGCTGCTCGACCACCGCGGGCGAAGCCGGCGGCATGCCGGCGCGACCCCCGCCCTTCTGTCCTGTCGGAGCCGGCGCCGGTGTTGCCGAAGCGGACGGCTGTGGCGCGGCCGGTTGAGTATCCTGGGCACGCACGCTGCCGATCGCGCACGCCGCAGCAAGCGCCAATGCCAAACCGGTCCGGCGTGGAGCCCGCACAGCAATGCTCATCCATTTCCTCCCGGCATCGTCATCTTTGAGGAGGAAATTGCGACAGCCTGACGCGGTTCGCAACAGTGGCGGGCAGGATGGCAGGCGCGCAAGCGATCACGACAGCGGCATCGGCCGTGTCAAACTTCTCGTTCGGGAATGATCAGAAGCCGATGCCTATCATCAGCACGAATTGACGGCCGCACCATTCACCGCTGCAGCCGAGCTGGCGTTGCATGGGCGTGACCGAAGCGACGTGGCTGATATGCCGGACGGACGCCATGCGGCGGTGCTTGATAGGCGATGACTTCGCCGAGACGTCGGTTGCAACAGCCTCTTCGGCGGCAAATGCCGGAATCGTGGCCGACAACATCATCGTCGTCGCGGCGACGGCTGCGAGCGCGCGAGAAAATCTGTTCATCTTGCTGCCTTTCGGTTCGAACCGAACCAACCCGGGCCGCCTCCGGCTGGTTCCGGGAAATATACCAATACAGGCGTCAGAATCCAACACCGATCGTGGTAGTGTGGCTGATGCCGCCTCGCCAATGCGGTTCAATAATGATGCCATGGGCGGAATAACTTCTGGTCACCGGGCTTCAATCCGCAAAGGTGCCTGACGACTTCATCGTAACCGGCATCGCCGGGATCATAGTCTTGCCTCAAATCGGCAATCGCGTCGCCGACCTGGACGGCATCTGCGACGGTCACGACACCCTTTTCGCTGATATGGACGACCCCCTGCAGTCCCCGTTCCGGATGAGGATCGGGAACGCCGAGGCTCGCAAGCTCATTTCCAATCAGACCGTCCAGAGCCATTCCCGCCTGAAGGTCCGCTTCCCCTCCGGCGGAATCGCCGAGACCTAGTTTGGCGATGCCGCGCGCGTAGAGCGACGCCGCAGCCTTTGGGCTGATCTTCAACGTCGCATCGAAATCCGCAATGGCGGCTTCGAGTTGACCGCTTTTCAGCCGAACGAAACCCCGGCTGTCCAAAGCGTCTGAAGAGCCGGGGTCCAGCCGAAGGGCTTCGTCGCAGTCCTGGGCGGCTCCCGCCAGATCGTCCAGCACGGCGCGAACATAGCAGCGGTCGTTGAAAATTTCGGGTCCGGCAGAGCCAAGCCGGATGGCGGCGTTATAATTTGCCAACGCCAGCCCATAGGCATGCTTGGCTGCATACAATCTGGCGGCGGCTTCGAGGGACTCGCGGTCCTGCGGATCGGTAGCCAGCTTGTCGTTCACGGTTTTGATGCGCGGGTCTTTGGCAAGCTCGTCAGCGCCTGGCTCCGGTATTTTGCACATCATGTCGGGAGGAGACGGCTTTGGCACGACCTGTGTCGTGGGTTGCGGCGGTTTCGGTGAGGGAGAAATCACGTCAGGCGAACTTTGCGCCGCGGCGGGATTCGGTGCCGAAGATGAGGCTCCTGCGATCAGCAAAAGGAGCGCTATTGCCGTGATACGATGGGACCCTGCAATTGAGCGGCCTTCTGGCCGCAAGATCGTGCTCATTCTTCAAAATCCTCGTAGCGCTCCTATTGGCGCAATATCTGCCATTAGCGCATGACACGGATCACACTTTTCAGGTCGATGGAGCCGTATGAAAATCAATGTGCGCGAAAAGTCGCCGGCCCCTGCTCGACATGTTGATAGCCTGCTTGGCATTGATAGCGCTGTCCAGTGCTCCAGTTGCGGCGCGGCCGTTTTACGAACTACGCGTGACGGCGACAGCATGCCTCGATCTCGATGACGCGCGGCAGCTCAAGGACCCCTTGAACGAGAGGGGAGGATCGAGCTGCCGTCGATTGTCGCCGTCTAATTTTCTTCTCGACCGATCGGTGGGAGGATTTGCTTGCTTGCACATCTCCAAAAGGGATTGTGCCTGGATCCCTGCGGGAATCCTCAAACCCACGTCTCTCGACGACGGAGTGTTTTGAAGGCGACCCGCCTCATCACCCGGCTTCCACGACGCCGGTTCGCATCGCTGTGATCAGGTGGTTTACCCCCATCGGGGAAGCGCCGATCGCGCATTCGGTTTGCATGTCGCGGCGCGACATATTCGACTTGTCGGCAATTCAAGTATCAGAATCCAACGCCGATCATGGTGTGGCTGCCGCCGCCACCGCCGCCGCCGCCACCACCACCGCTGACGATGCTCGGCCGCGCCAGCGCCTGGGCGCGCGCCCGGGGCGCTTCAGGAGCGGCCGCTGTCGCGGGCTTCTGCTTGCGCGGAGACTCGCGGTCCGGTTGGGTCTTCGCCTGCTTGCGGCGCGAGGAGTCGTCATTGTCGTCGCTCTTGCGCGAGGCGGTCGCCGGCGCCGCGTCAGCGGGTTTGTCGGCGACGCAGGTCTCACCCTTCAAGGTCTCTCCGGTCTTGCATTCGATCGGGCAGACGCGGGTCGTGTGCTTGGACAGCTCGGTGACAAGATCCTGGGTGACGACGGGCTTGTTGGTCGGCTGGCCCTCGATGCCGAGATATTTCGTCAGTGCCGCACTCGTCACCGGATTGAGCGTGCCGTCGACCTTGCCAGTCATGCAGCCCAGCCGAATCAACTGGCCCTGCGCCGACGTCACGAGCTGCGGTGAGTTGGGCGCGACCGCAGCGCGCTTGGCGGCCTCGGCATTGAAGCGGTCGATCGCGGCGACAACGACGGGGCCGAGCCGGTCGCAGCCCACGGTCCTGGAGAAAGTCTTGAGATCGTCGACGCCGGTACCGTCGCTACCCTTGCTCAGGATCGTATCAAGCTTGCCCTGCTCGTCTTTGCAGGTCGCTTCCTTCTGGACGGCTAATTCGGCCTTCTTGCGCGCAATCTCAGCTTCCTTCGTCTGCTTCTCTGCCGCGGAGGCAGCGACAGCAGCTGCGGCCGCCGCCTTGTCACGCTCCGACTGCTCGGCCTTCTGCTGAGCCTCCTGTGCCTTGTGCACGGCATCAGCCGCCTTGGCTTGCCGCGCGGCCTCCGCCGCCGCGGCAATACGCTCGTCCTCCTCGCGCTTCTTCTGCGCTGCCAACTCGGCCGCGGCCGCCTTGGCCTTTTCGGCAGCCTCGGTTTCGGCGGCGCGGCGCGCATCGTCGTCACGCTTCTTCTGCGCGACGGCTTCCGCGGTCCTGCGCTTGGCTTCTTCCGCGGCCTGACGCGCCGCTTCAGCGGTCTGGCGCGCCTGCTCGTCGCGATCGGCCTGAGCCTTCTTCAAGATATCGATGCGCTGTTGCGCATTCAGCGCCAGCGGCGAATCCGGGAAGCGACTGATGAATTTCTGCAATATGACGGGGTCGGTCGCGTCCTTGACCTTGTCCCACTCGACTGCCTCTCTCGTGGTCGATTCTCGGTTCGGCGACTTCTGTTCCGGCAACGCGGCAACCGTGATGTTGGGAACGGCTGATGTTCCCGGTGGCGGTCCCAGTGGCGCTGCGTTGGGCTGGCCGCTGATTCGCTCGATCTGCGCCTTGGCGAGTTCGGAGTAGAAGCCAGTGGGATGCTGCCCGAGGAAAACCTCCCAGGCGCGCTTGGTGCCAATGTTGGACACCAGATCGTAGTCGGTCTTGACGTCGTTGGCAGAGATGGTCTGCGCCGCTGGGGCCGGCACAAGTGAAACATTGCCGCCGCCGAGCGAGCCGTAGACGTACGGCTCCTGCCGGTTGCCGGTCGTCTTCAGCACGTCGTCCCTCACCCGTCCGAAGGCCAGTCGCACGTCGAGACCGGGGATGGTCAAATCTTTCAGGATCGCGGCGGTGAACGGGCTGTGGTCGCCATCGCCATCGTCGGCGGTCGAGCCGGCCTTGGCCGCGTAGGCCACAAGAGTGTCGCTGCTGGTAGGTTCGACCTTGCCGAGGCCCGTGGCAACGGCACGGGTCGCGATCTTGCGCTCACGGCGCATCGAACGGTTGAAGGGATTGTCGCGGCAGGCGTCGAGAATCACCAGGCGCAACCGGCTCGCGCCATCAGCCGACGACACCAGCCGCTCCAGCGGGATCGCTTCATCTTCCGCGTCGCGATCGCTCGCCAGCCGCGCGTCGACCGGTATCATGTAGTTGATGCCGGCGATCTCGAGGCCGTGGCCGGCATAGTAGACCACCGCCATTTCGGCCCCATCGGCCGCCGCTTCGAACTTGCGCATGGCGCGCTTGAATTCGAGGTTGCCGACATTAATCGCCACCTCGACGGAATCGAAGCCGGCGTCGCGAAACATCTTGGCGACGGCGGTCGCATCCCGCGACGGATTGGGAAGTTGTGGGACGGTCTGATAGGTCGAGTTGCCGACAATGAGCGCCACCCGCCGGCCTGCCCAAGCGGCATCGGGGGCGAAAACCGTCGCAAGGAGGGCCGCCGCGATCATTGCCGCCGTTGGAAGAAGGCGCTTGACCATTCAAAATTCCGCCCCGGCCGAAGGCCGGCTGCACAGGTCCTTTTCCGAATAACTAAAGCAAGAATAGGCCGCCAATACGAGTCTCGCGGATGCCACCTTAGCACTATCCGCTCCGCCTGCACGGACCAATTTATCTGGCCCTCGCACCGTACCATTCCACCGGGGCAGGCAATGGTGATCCATGTCACCCCGCGACAAAAAGCATACCGCCGATCCCCCTGGCCACACGCCGAAGTAGGCTGCGCTCCTTCCCGCTCCGTTCGGATAGTCCCTGCGGCGCCCGATCTGTTGCCGCAGGGTCACAGCTGTCGGAATACTGATGTGGATCACCTTGGGACGATCATAGTTACCTTCCCGCACCGTCGACTCTGATTTACGAATTGGAAAGTCTTGAAATTCCGTTTGGGCTTGGGGGCATTATCATGAGGACTCATTCAATCGCGCGGAAGAGCCGCATTCTCGCAGGTTTCGCTGTCGTGATGGCCGTTTCGGCCTCATCTTCAGCTTTCGCGCAGTGCGTCACGACCTCCCTCTCCGGGCCCGGCGCACCCTTCTTCGGGCAACAACTCAATACGATCGCAGGTGCCGCTGGTGCGGCCGCGGGTGCCTTCGCCAGCGGCCTCGGCAATCTGAGCACCGCCTTTCTGAGCAACCAGGGCAGCGCCTTTGTCTCGGCTCCCGGGGATCCCAAGCCCAATCAGGATGGTGGCGGCGTCTGGGCTCGCGGCGTTGGCGGTGAATTTACCAGCAAGTTCGGTAATACCGGCACAGGTGCCGTGACAACGGCTGCCAGCACGGCGCTTGTCCCGGTTGTTCCAGGCGTTTTTGTCCCCGTTAACGTTCCCGCGGGCGCCCTGAATACGAATGCGACCGTCAACTGCACGGGTAGCGTGCATGCGACCTTCGCCGGCTCTCAGGTCGGCACCGACATTTCCAAGCTCAATATCAACGGCTGGAATCTCCATCTCGGCACGACGGCCGGTTACCTCAGCTCGCATGCCACCGATAACTTCGGCGGATCGGTGAATTTTGAAGTTCCTTTCGTCGGAACCTATCTGGTTGCGACCCACGGCCGGTTCTTTGCCGACCTGATGGTACGCCGGGAATTTTACACTGCCGATCTCACTCAGCCGCTAGTTGGGCTGTTCCGCCAGCAGGTCGGCGCCAACGGGTATTCGGTGTCCACCTCGGCCGGTTACAACTTCGCGCTCGCCAACAACTGGTTTATCGAGCCTTCGGCCGGTTTCATCTATACCCGCACAAACGTCGACACCTTCAACGTCAGCGGTGGCGTCATCAGCCAAGGCGCCGTTTCGGCGCTTTCGACCAACCCGATCGAAAGCGAGATCGGCCGTCTCAGTCTGCGTGTTGGCACGACGGTTCAGAACGGCAATATCATCTGGCAGCCGTTCGGTTCGGCGAGTGTCTTCCATGAGTTCGCCGGCAACGTTGTCTCGAACGGAGCAACTCTTCCGAACGGCGCTTTCGCCAACACGGCCACGATCGTCCCGGGTTCAATCGGCGTGATTCCGGTCAGCGTGACCGGATCCAACTCCACCACGCGCGTCGGCACCTATGGCCAGTACTCGCTGGGCTTGGCTGCGCAGGTCGCCAATACCGGCTGGCTTGGCTTCGTCCGCGGTGACTACAAGAGGGGCGACAACATCGAGGGCTGGACCGCTAACGCGGGCATCCGCTACCAGTTCACGCCGGAGATGATTGCGGCTGTCATGCCGACCAAGGCGCCGATGAAGGCGCGTCCCTACATCGCACCGACCAACTGGACCGGCTTCTATGTCGGCGGCTTCCTGGGCGCGGCGTATGGAAGGACCGACGTTCGTTTCGTCGGCGATGTCACCAACTCGGGCAACAACCCCTGGGTCTCCGGTCCGATCGGCGGCGTGGACGCCGGCTACCGGTATCAGTACGCCAACAACTGGGTGGTCGGCGTTGAAGGCGATATCGCTGCCGCCAACCTGCGCGGGTCGAAGTCCTGCGGTACCTTCAACGGTCAGGACGCCAACGGCCTCATCGTCGGCACCGGTTTCAGCCCGGCCTGGTTCAACTGCCAGAACAAGGCCAGCTGGATGGCCACTCTTGCCGCGCAGCTTGGCTATTCCTGGCACCGAACTCTGTTCTACGTGAAGGCTGGCGCCGCGGCTGAGGATGATCAGGTCAACCTGAGCTGTATCTTTGGGCCGTTGAACAATCAGCCGGTCGGTCCCGGGTTTACGTTTGGTCCCTGCCGCAACCAGGCTGGTACAATCACAAACGGCTTCGGCAACAGCGGCAATCGCTATGGCTGGCTGATCGGCTTCGGCTCCGAGTTCGATCTCGGCCACAACTGGTCGGCGAAGAGCGAATACACTTATATCGACTTTGGCACCCGGACCGCGCTGGCGACCGACGGCACCACGTTCCTGCGTGACTCCGGCGCGATCTCCCAGGTGAAGGTCGGCGTGAACTACAAATTCACCCCCGGAGTCGTCGTCGCCAAGTACTGAGCGATCCCGAACCCATAAGCATGACGGGCGGCCCAACGGCCGCCCGTTTGCTTTGGCGCGCAAACCGTGCTGGCTTGTCTCGACAATGACAGACGAGGTCGTATAGACGACCTCGGTCGAAGCCCCTTTCCAGAAGCCGCGTGCCCATGAGTCCATCGCAGCGATATGACCGCATCGCCTTCGTCGCGAGCTCAGGCGTCGAGGCGCAGCAGGCGCTGGCGCAGCTCAGCGCGGCTTACGGCAATTGCGATCCCGAGGAGGCCGACATCGTCGTCGCGCTCGGCGGCGACGGCCTGATGCTGCAGACGCTGCACAAGCAGATGCACACCGGCAAGCCGATCTACGGCATGCATCGCGGCACCGTCGGCTTCCTGATGAACGAGTTCGCGACGCACGACCTCAAAGCGCGGCTCGCCGCGGCGCGGGAGTCGGTGATCCATCCCCTGCTGATGCGCGCCACCGACGCGCACGGCAAGGTCCACATCCACCACGCCATCAACGAGGTCGCGCTGTTCCGACAGACCCATCAGGCCGCGCGGTTGCGTATCCTGGTCGACGAGCACGAGCGTATGCCGGAATTGGCCGCCGACGGCATCCTGGTGGCGACGCCGGCGGGATCGACCGCCTACAATCTGTCGGCGCAGGGACCGATCCTGCCGATCAACGCCGCTCTGCTCGCGCTCACTCCGATCAGCGCCTTCCGGCCGCGGCGCTGGCGTGGCGCGCTATTGCCCGACGCCGCCTTCGTGGTGATCGAGGTGCTGGAGGGCGACAAGCGCCCGGTGGCCGCGGTCGCCGACCATGACGAGGCCCGCGACGTGCGTCGGGTCGAGGTGCTCTCCGACAAGACCATTGCAATGCGAATGCTGTTCGACCCCGGCCACAGCCTCGAGGAACGCATCCTGCGGGAGCAATTCGGGCACTGACCGAAGACCCTTGGCAACACTTCGTTAACCCAGGGCCCGTTATGGTTAACGCGGGGTATACCCTTCGGGCCGAGCATGTTCCGCATCGACTTCAACAAGCTGCGCTTCCTGATTTGCGACGACAATCCGCACATGCGGCGCATCTTGCGCACGCTGCTGCATTCCTTCGGCGCGCGCGAAGCCTATGAGGCCGAGGACGGCGCGACCGCGCTCGAAATGTACACCCACTACGTCCCCGACATCGTCATCACCGACTGGGCGATGCCGATCTTCGACGGGCTCGAGCTCGCGCAGATGATCCGGCAGCCGGAGTCCAAGGGCAATCCGTTCGCGCCGATCATCATGCTGACCGGTCATTCCGAGAAGCGCCGCGTCACCTATGCGCGCGATGCCGGCGTCACCGAATTCCTCGCCAAGCCGATTTCGGCCAAGGGCCTCTATCAGCGCATCCTGAACGTCGTCGCCAATCCGCGGCCGTTCATCAAGACCAAGACCTATTTCGGTCCGGATCGCCGGCGCAACACCAACAACGCCTATATCGGTCCCGAGCGCCGCGTCGGCGGCGAGGTCGAGGTGCTGCAGCAGCCCTCGCTGCTCGACAAGGCGCGCTCGTCGATCTGAGTTTCTAAGGAAAAAACATGGCACGACCGAAGGCGTCCGACATCGAGGTCCAGAGGTTCGCGACCCATCACGTCATCACCCAGCCCAATCCGCTGCGCAAGGTGCTGCGCCGCGTCGACGAAAAGGATGCCGACGATCCCGTGGCGCGCGCCGAGGCGGCGCTTGCAGGCCTCTCCGGCGAGTTCAAGGACTGGATGCTGGCCGAAGCGGATCGCCTCGTGGCCGCGCATGCCGCGATCCTCAAGGATGGCTTCAGTAAGGATGCGAACGGCGAATTGTTCCGCGCCGCCCATGACATCAAGGGCGATGCCGCGACCTTCGGCTTTCCCGCCGCAGCCGCTACCGCCGAAAGCCTGTGCCGCGTCATCGAGCATGCACCGGATCTGGCGAAGGTGCCGGCGGAATTGATCGCGCACCACATCAATGCGATCCAGGCGATCGTGCGCGATCACACGCGGCTCGATACGCTCACGGTCGCCAGCGAACTCTCTCGGCGGCTGCGCAAGGTCGCCGACGAATATCTCCTGCACGTCAACCGCGACCGCCCCGACCATCTCGAAGCGGTGATGGCGCCGAGCATCGTGCCGGGGGATTAGGTCTCACTCGTCATTGCGAAGGAAACGTAGGGTGGGCAAAGGCGCGAATGCGCCGTGCCCACCATCTATCCGCATTTTCGCTCGTGAATGGTGGGCACGCTTCGCTTTGCCCACCCTACAATCCTTGGCAGCTACGCCGCGATCGCCTCGTGATGCGGCGGCGTCACCGAACCTTCGGCAACCAGCTCGTCGCAGAACATGCGCGCTTCCTCGCGCGCCGATTCCGTTGCAAAACGCCTGAGCAGGATCAGCAGCGCCTCGGTTGCTTCCGAGTCGGATTCGCAGGCGGAGAGCACGCGCTCGACCATCTTGCGGCGCAGCCGCACGACGGTACCCATGCTGTCGGCAAAGCCGA
Source organism: uncultured Alphaproteobacteria bacterium (assembly GCA_963794775.1). Classification (GTDB taxonomy): domain Bacteria; phylum Pseudomonadota; class Alphaproteobacteria; order Rhizobiales; family Xanthobacteraceae; genus Bradyrhizobium. The sequence goes on from CAWCGA010000016.1 coordinate 63,631, forward strand.
CCTCATGGCAGACTTCGAGGGCGACGCGGAAGGCAGCGAAGGTGGATTCCGGCAGGCCTGCGCGCTTAAGCAGCGCATGCAGGCTGGCGCCGCCGCGATCGTGCAGCAGCGAAGCGACGCGCGATAGCGGCAGGTCGGACAGCTCGGCCAGTGCGAAAGTGAACAGCTCGATATTGCCCGACAGAAGCGCACGCAGGATCAGGCCCGCGGTGAGCTGACCGGTCATGCGCAGATGGTGCACCAGCCCCTGCATGTCCTCGCCGCGCGAGCGCGCGGCAATGTTGAGGGTGGAACGATCGCGTGCCTCGCCGGCGATACGACCGGCGCGCTCCTCGCTGAGCCAGTTCCTTGCGACCACGAATTGCGCCAGCGTCTCGGACAGCTTTGCGACCAGCGCCGCCCGCGTCGCCGCAGGCAGGTCTTCCATCACCAGCATGGATTCGCGGATCGCCGCGAGGTGGCCGTGGCGCTCGACGATGCGGTCCCAGGAGAACGGCGCAAGCTCGGCGTAGGGATTTTCGATCAGCTCGAGCGCGGCGGCGGCAGAGCCGACTTCGGCGATGGCGGCGCAGACCGAAGCCTGCAAGCCAACGCGGCGGGCGATGGCGCATTGCATCTCGCCATTGCCGGTTGCGACGAAATCAACAAGGTCCGCATCGATCAGGAGCGGCGAATGTTCCAGCACGGGAAGCGCGACGGAGGGCTGATCGGCCGAAAGCGCCTGCACGATCGCGGCCGGCGCCTCGGCGCTACGCGCGAACACCTCGGCCATCGCCTGGCGCACCAGCGGCGAGGCATCGTCGAGCAGCATCAACAGCGCGCCCTCGGCGGCGACGCGGTCATCGGGAGTGAGATCGGAGAGAAGCCAGGCGCGCGCCAAAGACCGCGTGGCTTCCGCGCGTTCGCCGGCGGAAGCCGTCCTGACCCAACTGATGAACTGCCGAACGATCATTGTCCTGCCGGCTTACGCAACGACGAAACCAAAGGCGACGAATGTCACCGCAACACAAAATAAACCACGACGCTTAACAAAGCGTTCACCATAACTGGCTGGATTTATTGACGTTTCGTTAAGGGTACGCGCCGCGTTGCACTATTTCCCGGCCACGAAGAAGAACTCCTGCCGACCCGACACCGATCCGTAGCTGAAGGGCTGCTGGCGTCGGCTCGTCATGTCGAGCACGTCGTCCCGGACGAAATCGAACATACGCCGCACTTCCAGGCCTGGCGTCTGGATGTTCTTCATGAAGGCGGTCGCAAACGGGCTATTGCCGCCGTCGCCGTCGAGCGCGGTCTCGCCATGCTTGGCGGCATAGACCACGAGCGTGCCGCTTTCCGGCTCGATCGACGCCAGTCCACGGCCGATCGAGCGGCTAGCGGTCGCCATGGTCCGGCGCATCTGGCTTGCGAAGGGATTGTCGCGGCAGGCATCGAGCAGCACCAGCTTCAGCCGCTTGGCGCCCTCGACTGCGCTGAGCACCTGATCCAGCGGGACGGTCTCGAAGCCGACATCGCGATCGGTCGAGAGCTTTGCATCGACGGGGATGAGATAGTTGCCGCCGCCCATCTCGATGCCGTGGCCGGCGTAATACACCAGCGCCCAATCGGCGCTGTCGGCAAGCTGCGCGAAGTTGCGTAGCGCATCGACCAGCTTCTCCTTGGGCAGGTCGGTCAGCAAGGTCACGGTCTGAAAACCGGTGCGGCGGAGCGCATCCGCAATCGCTGTCGCATCGCGCACGGGATTGGTGAGCGGTGGCACATTGCGATAGGCGGAGTTGCCGATCACGAGCGCGATGCGCCGCTCGTTGACGACGGACGGCTTCGGCTTGTCGGGAATGGCCGCTGTCGCTGCGGCAACCTGCGGCGCCGCGGGAGCTGCCGCGTCCGGCTGGCGCGATGCTGTCGTCAGCGCAAGGCGCGCGGCGTCTCGCCCGGCTATCGCCTTCGGCATTGAGGAGTTCAGGGTGAGCGCGCTCTGATAGTCCTCCAGCGCCTTGAGCCAATCGCCCTTGCTGCCGAGCGCCTCGCCGCGATGGACATAATAGTCGGCAAGCTCGGGCTTCTTGTCGTAGCGCCCGATGTCGATCGCCTTGTCGAATTCCGCGATCGCAGCCGTCACATCACCCTTCTTGATCAGCGCCATGCCATGATTGTCGCGGTAGCTGGCGACGGAGCCCTGCAGGGCAATCGCCTTATCGAAATCGGAGAGCGCGCGGGCAAGGTCGCCCTTGCCGAGCCAGGCCACACCGCGACCGTTGAATGACGCGCTATCGTTGGCCGCCAGCGAGATTGCCTTGTCGAAGTCGACGATTGCGCGGTCAAACTCGCCTTTTTTGTTCAACGCAAGGCCCCGTTCCCCAGTGAACATGCCGTTATCGGCGGACATCGACACCGCCTTGTCCAAATCGCGGATCGCCGGGTCGAGCTGGCCGGTCGCCTGATAGGCCTGAGCCCGCCGCCAATAGCCCTGCGCATCCTCGCGACGCTGCAGCGCCTTGGTGTAGTCGTCGGCGGCGCGCTGATTCTGTCCCTGCTTCTGCCAGGCCAATCCGCGCTGATAGTAGACATAGTACGCACTGATATCGTCGACCGATGTCGGCGTGGCCGGTTCGAAGATCGACTTGGTGATCTTCGAGGCCTTCGCCAGCAACGCGACCGCCTGGTCGTAGTTCTGCATGGCGACGTCGAACTGGCCCTTGGCCATGTAGAGGTCGCCGCGATTTTGATAGGCCTGGATGTGATCACGCAGCGGGTGCCGCTTGTCCGCGATCAGGGCGTCGCAGACCTTTAGCGAGGCTTCGATCTGGGCCGGCAGATAAGCCTCAGGCGTACAATATTGCTTCTCTGCCCGGGCCGATGAGGCGGCCAGCGCGACGATCAAGATCAGAATGCAAACCGGAATCCGGGCAGTAGCGCTGCGCATCGTAGTCCCCCGCCATGGTGGCGCGGGAGTTTAGCCGATGCATGGGCGGTGAAAAGGGCTGACTTGCGCGAACTAACCGCTCGAGAAGGTGCCGTTGCGGTCGCTGAAGAGGTCGAGCGGCCGTGGCCCGCCGACATTCTGCGCGGGTGCGGCGCTTGCGACCGAGGTCAGCGAGGATGACTTGCCCCACAATTCGCGAACGGTTGACGAGATCGGCTGCGCGTTCTCGTCAGCCTGAAACAGCGAGCGGAACATCGGATTGGCCGGCGGCGCAGGGTCGCGCGGCGCGTCTGCCGAGGCCATTGTCACCGGCGGCGCAGCGCTGCGCGTGTCGGGAAAGGCCGCGAGGAAGGCGTTGGTGTCCATCGCGGGCACGGCAGCAACCGCCGTGCGCGGAGGCGGCGGCGCCGCGCTGGCAACCGCGATCGTGGGCGCGGCGGTGGTCGCAGGCGCATCATTGTACATCGCATACGCCGTGCGCGTGGCCGGCGCGTTGGCCGCGGCCGCATAACGCGTCGACAGCACCGAATAGACTTCGGACACACTGCGCCCCTTGCCGGTACGATCGTAGAAGATCGAATGGTTGGCGGCGGCCGCATTCGGAAACATCCGAACCGCGGAGGCCTGCGGATTGTCCTCCGCCTTCGCGATCAGCTTGGCTGCGCCGCCGGTGCCGAGGAAATGCGCCATGTACAGTTCGGCGTCGGTCGGACGGCGGCCGATCTTGCCGGTGAGCTGAAAGCTGTTGGACTGGGTCAGGACCGCGGCCATCGCCGAGCTCGCGACGGGGTCGTCGCGCAGCTTCATGATCGAGCGGCGCATGTTGGGATCCTGGACGACGTAATCGCCCGACGAGGTCTTGCTGATGGCGTCGGAATACTGGCCGTAGCCGAGTTGGCCGCCCGCCTCTTTCACGGTGCCGAGCCAGGTTTGCTCGATGAACTGATATAGCCCGTGTGCCGATGAGGTCGAGGCGCCCGCGGTCGGATTGAAATCCGATTCCATCTTGGCGGTGGCGAGCATGTATTCGAAGCTGACGCCGGTGGACGAGGCCGCCTGCTTGATCGCGCCGGCGACGCGCACGCGCGCAGGATCGACACCTGCCGTGGCCGTGGCGTTTGACGTGTCGACCGACATATCTGGGTGCCCCGCTCCCCGGGAAACAACCGTTTGGCACGCGCCCTTTCTCCCGAAAGGCGCGGCCTTCCCCGTCACAGTGCGGCTTTTATGGTTAATGGGGAGTTAAGGTTACTTGCGGTAGACTATGTCCGGATCGAACAGCCGCGTTCCGCCGACGAAAGTCAGCCGCGCGCCGCCATCGGCCTGCTCGACCTTGCGATAGAAGCAGGACTTGCGGCCGGTATGACAGGCCGCGCCGACCTGCTCGACCTTGATCCAGACCGCATCCTGGTCGCAATCCATGCGCATCTCGACCACGCGCTGGGTCTGACCCGAGGTCTCACCTTTCCGCCACAACGCATTGCGTGAACGGCTGAAGTACCAGGCTTCGCCGGTCGCAACGGTCTTGTTCAGCGCTTCCTCGTTCATATGCGCGACCATCAGCACCTCGCCGTCGACGGCATCGGTGGTCACGCAGGTGACAAGACCGGACGCGTCGAATTTGGGGCTGAAGGTCAGCCCCTCTTCGCGCTGTTGATCAGTTGAAATTGTCACGGGATAGCCCTCGCTCTTCGGAGCGAGGTTTAACAGCTAACGCTGCGCCGCTCGCACCATGGACAGGAAACGCGCCTGCTCCGCGGGATTGTCGCGGAACATGCCGGTGTAGCGGCTGGTGAAGGTCATCGCACCATGCTTGGCGACGCCGCGCACCGACATGCAGGTATGCTCTGCTTCGATCAGCACCGCAACGCCGCGGGGTTTGAGAATCTCGTCGATCGCGGCTGCGATCTGTGCGGTGAGATGCTCCTGCGTTTGCAGGCGCCGCGCGAAAATGTCGGTCAGCCGCGCCAGCTTGGAAAGGCCCACCACCCGCTCCACCGGCGTATAGGCGATATGCGCCTTGCCGTAGAACGGCATCATGTGGTGCTCGCATTGCGAGGTGAACTCGATGTCGCGGACCAGCACGAAGTCGTCATAGCCGGCGGTCTCGCCAAAGGTGCGGTCGAGCACCTCGGCCGGACACTGGTGATAGCCCTGATAAAGCTCGTCGAAGGCCTCGACCACGCGGCGGGGCGTATCGAGCAACCCCTCGCGGTCGGTATTCTCGCCGATATAGGCCAGCAGCGTCTGCACGGCCGCTTCGGCCTCGCCGCGCGACGGGCGCGGCTGGTCGGCGCGAACGGCGGCCGCCAGAAATTCGGAAGGATCGAGCTCGGCCGGGCGGCTCTCGGGAGCCTTGCCGGGGCGGAGCGGTTTGATCGTTGCGCCATCCATGTCGTCTTCTCCGTTCGACCGGCCGCTTTTCACGACCGGAGTGTCACCGGGCAGACGGGGCGGACTGTGCCGCCGGGCGCCTGAGTCCCATCACCAATGCCGGGGATGGCCGAGGCCTGCCCTATATTTCCAGCATTTGCATCCATATATAGGACGATGAGCACCACCCGCCAAGCCCGCTTGGCCAAGCGGTATCCGGGACCTCGCCTCATGCTGAACGACATTTACAACAAGCGGATCATCGAGTTGGCGGGGAATATTCCGCGATTGGGCCGGCTTCCCGGCCCCGACGCCAGCGCCACCGCCCACTCAAAACTCTGCGGATCGACCGTGAAGGTCGACCTCAAGATGGATGGGCCGGTCGTCACCGACTTCGCCCATGACGTGAAGGCCTGCGCGCTGGGGCAGGCCTCCTCCTCGATCATGGCGCGCCATGTCGTCGGCTCAAGCGCGAGCGAATTGCGGGAGTTGCGCGAGACCGTTCGCAAGATGCTGAAGGAGAACGGCAGCCCGCCGCCGGCCGACCACAAATGGGCCGATATCGCGCTGCTGGAGCCGGTGCGTGACTACAAGGCGCGACACGCCTCGACCATGCTGACCTTCGATGCCGTGGTGGACGCGATCGGCCAGATCGAGGCGAGGGCCAAACAGCCGGCTGCGGCGAACTAGCGTGGGATCATTTTGCCGGGGTTGACGTGCCCCCGGTCAACGCCTCGGCAGTCTTGGTCGACTTCACCTGCTGGACCGCGGCATCGGCCGGCGCGCTCACGAACCGATCCTGCACGCTCTTGTGCGTGACCTCCGCCACCGGCACGGCGGCGACGCCAGTATGCGGCAGTACGTCGGCGATGAGATCGGTGGTAACCAGATTGGTCAGGCGCAATTCGTCCGCCGACAATTCGTGCAGATCTTCCCACGGCGGCACGCTCAAGGAGAGCGCGAGCAGATCGCCGGAACCGCCCATGTCGAAAGTGTATTTCGCCAGCCGCCCGACGTCGCGTTCCACGATCATCAGGTCCTGGGCGGAATAGGTTGCGGCCTTGGCGTCGTCGGCGCGATCGCCCATCCAGATCTGATGAACCCGCAGATGCGCCTCTTTCGGCACGTAGCGGGTCTTGCCCGACAGCAGCAGGAACACGCACATCAACTCGCAATAGGCTTCCGGCGACACGCTGCCATGATCGCCGGATACCGAATGCATCAGCACGCTGGTGCCGACAGTGGTGCGCACACCGAGATCGCGAAAACGCCGGCCGAGCGCGATGGAGTCGTTGACAGAACCGCCGCTGGAATCCAGCACGACGGTGGCGCCGGCAAGGTCGCGGCCGCGGGCGAATTCGTCGAAATCCTTGGGGCTGTCGGAGGTGACAATGCCGACCGCGCTGACCCAGCCCGTGCAATTGGGTTCGCAGGCTATCCAGCCGAACTTCATCGGCAGCTTGCGCTCCTCGAGCGTGCCGCCGGCCCGTGCCGAACTGCCCAGCGTCGCCACCGCGATGGGCACGGCGACGGACAGTGCGGCCATGGCGACAAGCGCCCAGCCGCGAAGATCATGCGACCTCAAGAGCCTCAAATTGGTTCCTTCCCCAAGCCCCAAGCCGGGAGTAACAGCCCCAAATCGATACGCAGTGATTCTATCACACGAGCGTCATGAAAATGGTATCCGGGCAATTACGTATCGTCCATAGCGACTTGCTGCGGTGCGCCCTAATGGCAATTCGATTTTGCAAAAGTGTGGCGCAATTATCTGAGAACCGAAGTTCCCTGCTCTGGAACAGTACAAATGTGCGACTCTGAACACGGCATGCCGCCCGCAAATGAGTCACCCCGGCAGTCTTTTGGACTGCCCCGGCTGCCGCGCGATCTCGGGCGCGCGCTGATCTGGCTGTACCGGCACACGCTGTCGCCGCTGGTAGGCTACAACTGCCGGCACCTGCCGACTTGCTCGGTCTATGGTGATGAGGCGATCGAACGCTTCGGCCTGTGGGCCGGCGGATGGATGACCCTGGCGCGGCTGTTGCGCTGTCACCCCTTTGGTACGTCGGGCATCGACAATGTGCCGACGCAGGCGCCGCGGGGGGCACGGTGGTATCTGCCCTGGCGTTACGGGCGCTGGCGCGGGGTCAACGCGCCCTCTTAAGTCGACTTTGCTGCAGCGCTTTCAAGAGCAAGCCGCATTGCTGCCTTTCGGGAACCGGAAGTTCCCTTCGCGCATTGTTTCATGTCCCCTCGGGGAGGAACCAACGATGCGCTGGAAAATCAGCCCTCACGGTCACGATGCGCGACAGATCGACCTGCTCGCGGTCGTCGCGCTTCTGATTATTATCGTATCCGCCCTGCTCTATTTCGACCGCAGTCCGCAGCCATCAGACACGGCGAGCTTCATCGTGCCGGGCCAGAGCGTGCGCTGGTAACGGGTCTCGCTAGCGTCCGAACCAGAGAAAGCCGCGCTTGGGCTCCGGCTTTGGCTTCTTCGCACGCGGCTTTGGCGGCGGCGCCACCGGCTCGGTCGAGGCCGTGGCATCCGGCGCAGCAGCCGGATCATCCGGCCCCGTCTTCACGGACAGCAGCAAATTGGAGTCATTGGTGCGCCAGCGATAGCCGATGCCGAAATTCATCGGCTGGGCGCGCCGGAACAGCTCGGCATAGGACTGTTGATAACGTCCGGGGAATTCGCCGATCGGACCCGCATAGTGGCCGAACGGGAAGAATTGCCACTTCTTCCCATTGTAATTGCCGAGTGGGATCCCGGAATCGTCCTGGATGATGGTGGCGCTGTTGGCGAGCAGGAAGTCGCGCACCGTGGTGAAATTGCCGGAGTGCAGCAGATAGGACGCGCTCTTGATCAGGCTGTTGCCCGGCGCGAGCGTCTGGCAGAACTTCAGGAACCCGCTGACCTTGACGCCGGAGTTGGAGAGATCGGTCGAGAAATAATACAGCGTCTTCTCGACGCCATCCTTGCCCGAAAACAGGATCCGCACGCCGCGCGGCGCAGTCGCCTTCGCGCCCTCCCCGCCCGTCTGCACCGCGCCGTTCTCGTCGATCCAGACCGGGGTGACCTCCTTGATGGATTTTCCAGACCGCTCCATGAACACGAACAGGATCGGCAGCGCGCCGCCGATTTGGCCGGCGTGCAAATCAGACTTCATGTGCTTGGTGATGAAGAAGCTGAAGTTCATGATGGTGGAGAGCGAGTGCTCGATATTCGCCAGCGCCGAGTTGACGGTGCCGCGCGGCAGCTTGACGAGATCGGGAAGCGAGCCGGGTGGCTCCAGCGCCGCCATCACATAGGTCGTCGCCTTGCCGTAAAACGCGTTGGCGTAGAGGAAGTCCGGGCCGGAGAACATGTAGAACATGGTCGGCTTCGGCGCCGCCAGATTTGCGTCGGCCCAGGCATGGACCCTGGCGAGCTGACCCTGCTCAAGCCGGGCGAACGCGTTGTCGAAGAATTTCGCGTGATGCTGCCAGGATGGATCCTTGGTCAGCGGCAGCAGCGGCGAGCCGTCCGACGGCATCATGCCTGCAAGGAAACGCGCGGTGTCGTCGACGGTCGCGGTATCGGCGGCGCGCGCGCCGCTTGCGGCAACAAGGATCAGGCTCGCGGCAAGTGCCGCTATTTTCATCGCGCGAAGCATGTTCGTGTGCGGCCCTAGGAACGAGATGCGGCGCCGGGCTCGGCGCGCTTGTGGAAGATGGCGTAGATCGCGAGGCCCGAGATCATGATCAACATACCCAAGAACGCCTGCAACGGCCGCTCGGTCAAGAGATAGTACATCATGAAGCCGGTCACGAGCAGGAAAACGATTGGCGTCACCGGGTATCCCCAGGCGCGATAGGGCCGCGGCAGGTCGGGCCGCGTGATGCGAAGCTTGATCACGCCGAGCACGGTGAAGAACGAGCAGAACAGCAGCGCGAACTGGATGAAGTCGAGCACCTTCTCGAAGGATTGCGTGAACAGCATCAAGGTCGCCACAGCAAGCTGGAACAGGATCGCATAGACCGGCGCGCCGCTGGCCGAGCGGCGCGAGAACACGCGGAATGCGGGGATATCCTCGCCGATCGTCATCGTCACCCGCGGGCCAATCCACATCATCGCCGAGATCGACGAGATCAGCCCGATGCAGATCATTGCCGCGACGATGCGCCCGCCGAATTCTCCGAAGATATGGCGCCCGGAGACGCTTGCGACCTGCAACTGGCCGGCAAGCTCGCTGATCGGCGCGGTCAGCAGAAACACGGCGTTCAGCGCCACGTAAAGCAACAGCACGATCACCGTGCCCATCAGCATGGCGCGCGGCAAATTCCGCTGCGGCATGCGCAACTCGCCGATGATGTAGGTCGCGGCGTTCCAGCCCGAGAACGAGTACATCACGAACACCAGACCGATCGCGAACGGTCCGCTCGTGATGTGGCCGAAATCGGCGGAGGTCGGCGCAAACGACACCGGCTGCTTCGTTGCACTCAGGACGCCCGCGATCAGGAACGCCACGATCAGGAGCACTTTCAGGACCGTCGAGATCAGCTGGAAGGTCGACGAATGCTTCACGCCGGTGAGCTGCACGATCGACACCAGCCAGACCACGCCGATCGCCAGCAGAAGCGGCGGTGCCTCGGGAAACACCGAGGTCGCATATTGCCCAAACGCCATCGCGGCCAGCGCAACCGGCGCGGCGAAGCCGATGGTGGCGGAGACCCATCCGGCCAGGAAACCGAAGGCTGGATGATAGGCGCGGCTCAAAAAATTGTACTCGCCGCTCGAGCGCGGAAACATCGCGCCCAGCTCGCCATAGGAGAACACGCCGCACAGCGCGACCACACCGCCGACGGTCCACAGCAGCAGGATGGAAAAGCCGGAAGGAATGCCGCTGACCTGGAAGCCGAGGCTGGTGAACACGCCGACGCCGACCATGTCGGCGACGACGATCGCGGCTGCGACGATGAGGGAGACCGAGGGGCCGCCTTGGAGAACGCGATCAGTTATCGCCGCGCTCCCCGTGTCTGATGCTGTCATGTAGGTACCTTGGGCCCTCTCGCCCTCAAGGGGATCATGGTGCAGGCGGAACTCACGCCAATTCAAGCAACGTTAATACAGGTTAAAATCATAGGGTTAATTTCGGTATTAAATTACCTAAATTGCCCTCATTCCCCTCTTTCGACGCTGGGTAAAAGGTTTTGGCTCTCACAATGAGGACACGATTGCGTGTTGTTCTAGCTTGGGTTCTCAGGGTTTCCGGAATTTGGGGAAGCTTTTTCCGGAGGCTTAACGAAACCTAAACGCGGTGTCGTTCAGATACGGCGGTTAGACGGGTAACGGGTCGACTTTGGGGGGTGGATGTTCGGAGCAGTTCCGAAACACCTGATGCATGCTGTTGCTAACGATGCGCGATCGCCTGAGGCGGTCGCGCATCGGCGTAGCGCGCGCGCGTCCCTTCGCTGGCTTGCGGTTGCCTCTACCATTCCGCTTTCGCTGCTGCTGACCCAATGCGGTCGTGCGCCCAATCCCGGCACGCTTGCGGCCAACGCGTCCGCCACATCCGGCGACAATTTCGACGATCGCTTCCCGAAGCCGGAGTTCCGCGATCGCTTCCCGAATGCCAATGAAAGCTTCCAGCAGCGCCAGATGACCGACTTCACGCCGCGGCGCGCGGTGCAGACCCAGACTTACCGCGTTGCTTCGCTCGATCCGTCGCTGACCCTGCCGAAGCAACAGCAGCCGGTGCAGAAAGACGAGCTGACCACGCTCGTAAGCATGAAGTCCTCCGCCTTCCCCTATTATGGCAACAACCCCGCCTCCGAGGCACCGTTCCTCAATGTCAGCGGGAAAGGCCATCGCAGCTATTCCGGCCATGTCTACTGGCAGGACCAGACCTACAACGACAACCGGGTGCTGGTGCACATCCCCGAGAATTTTGACGCGCAAAAGCCCGGCGTGATCGTGGTGTTCTTCCACGGCAACGGCGCGACGCTGGAGCGCGACGTACGCGACCGTCAGCTGGTGCCGCAGCAGATCTCCGACTCCGGCGTCAACGCCGTGCTGCTTGCGCCGCAAATGGCGGTCGATGCCGCCGACTCCTCCGCCGGAAAATTCTGGCAGCCCGGCGGCTTCAAGCGCTTCATGGACGAGTCCGTCGCCAACCTCACCAAGCTGTATGGCGATCCGGCCGCCGCCAAGGCCTTCGAGAAAATGCCGATCGTCATCGTCGGCTACAGCGGCGGCTTCCTGCCGACCGCGTGGAGCCTGGAGGTCGGCGGCATCAGCGACCGCGTCCGCGGCGTGATCCTGCTCGACGCCATCTATGGCGAACTCGACAAGTTCGCGAAGTGGATCGAAACTCATCGCAACGGCTTCTTCGTCAGCTCGTACACGCAAGGCACGGCAAGTCGTAATCGCGAGCTGATGCGCATGCTGCGCGAGAAGGGCATCGCGTCGTCCGAAGATATGAGCCGTCCGCTGCGCCCGGGCAGCGTGTTCTTCACCGAGACCGGCTCAGGCATCAGGCATCGCGACTATGTCACGCAGGCCTGGACCAGGAATCCGATCGAGGAAGTGCTGGTGAAGATGGCCGCGCCCTCGATGCGCGTGGCGAGCGCACCGTCCTCGCCGAGCCGATAGGGGTTCGCTTCAAGCGCGACTCAAGCGCGACTCGCGCGTCTTTCGGCCAGCGACGGTTCCAACTTACCCATATTCAAAATTGTGATGTTGACGACGACGCCTCTCGCGCGTTGGAGGATTGTTCGTCTCGCGCGCGAGCCATAAGGTGCAGCGCGCCGGAAATGCAACTGGGGATGCGGATTTTGCAGGCAGGGCTTTACAAGGTTCAATTTCACACGGTTCATGGCACAGGCAGCGGCGTCATTTACGTCATCGACGGCAAGCTTCGCGGTGGCAACTCCGCCTTTGCGTTCGTCGGCAGCTACAGCGTCCAGGGCGATTCGATTCAGGTCAGGATCGTGACCGAACGTCACAATGACGACCCGTCGTTCAAGCCGCTGTTCGGAACCGACCGGATCACGCTGACGCTGAAAGGCAGGAACAGCGGCAACATGATCGATTTCGAGGGCACCGCCTTGCAATTGCCGGGCGTGACCTTCAAGTCGACGATGACGCGGATCAGCGATTGACGCGCGTCATGACGACTTCGGCATCTTCGGCATGCTGTCGACGAAACCATTGTAGCAAGTGAGCCGCTCGTCCTCTTCCTTGATGAACTTGCAATCCATCACGGTCTTGGCGGCGCCCGGCTTGGGTCCCGGCTTGGGTTTCGGCGCGGGCGGCAGCACCGTGTCGTAACAAATCAGCCGTTCCTTGGTCAGGTCGTCGATGTCCTGGCAAGACTGCAGCCGCGTTGCGACCGACTTGCCGGTCGGCGGCCCCTTCTTGTCCTTTGCACTTTCCTTGGTGCTGTCTTTGGCGCTGTCCTTCGCGGCGGCCTTTGCGCCCTCCTTGGCGCCCCCTTTGGGCTTGACCTGAACCAGCGGCTTGTCGCCGACCATGGGCGGCGGCGGCGCGGACTGCGCGAAAGCCACCGCCGAGCACAGGATAATGGCGCATGCCAACATCATTCTCATGTCGTCTGACTCTCGTTGATGACGGGTCCATATGAGCGTCGGTGAAACCGCACTCCCGGGTCCCGCTTACCCAACGCGGGCCGTTTTGCCAAGCGTCACGACCGCGGCGCAAGCGCAAAAACCGGAGCCAACTATCGTCGAACCGACGCGCGGCAATCCCTTACTTCGCGGCCGCCTGCTCGTTGGCACCGACGGTCTGCACTTTCGCCGCCGGACAGGTGACAAGCAACGCATCCAGCGAATGCGCCAGTCCATCGCTCGAGAGCTTTTCCTTGTGAGGAAGCTGCCGCCCGTCCGGAGCAAGCGAGGTCTCGGTGAACTCGGCCTGCGGCAGATCGACCAGCGGCTGCAGCGAAGACTTGTTCAGGCGCAGGCCCCATTGCTCGATACCCGCGCCTCGCCTCGGCGGATAGCTGAAGCTGAACGGTATGGCGCCGCCATAGGATAGCGAAGCCGTGGCCAACCCGGCAGTAACGGGGATCGGGCGCTGGAAATCCAGCTCGAAGCGATCGCTGTCGAAGCAGACCATGCGCCACTGAATCACGCGGAATGATGCTTCGCCCGCTTTGCGCTGAACCGCGAGCTTGCGCACCATGCCGTGCGGGCCCGGCTCGAAGATCCATGGCGTGTCCGCGAACTCGCGCCGATCGATGCCGAAGCGCACGAGCTCCTCGCGCGTGAGCACGTGCATGTCCTCGAATTTCACGGTCCGCGCCAGCGCGAGCAATGCGACGTCGCCCCGAACTTTGGCGAAATACGCAGCGATGTTGACGTCGGAACGCTCGTGCGCGCGCGCGTTGGCGGATGCGACCATGGTGGGCGTTGGCGTGCCGCCAGTGAAGGTGATCACGATCCGCGAATTGTGCACGGCAAGCGCTGCATCGGGCGCGATCTCGCGCGTGGATGCGCCGAGCATCAGATAGGGACACGCCGAACCGCAAAGCACGCCGCGGGTCGTGAGCTCGCCATTGAGCTCGCGGCCGGACTGCTTCAGCTTGAGGCAGACATCGCTGTCCTGCGCCTCGAAGCCGCAATCGGCCAGGATCGTGCGTCCCACGCGGGCAATCGCCGGCTTCTCGTGAAGCAGCGAGCCCATCGTCATCGCCTGATCGAGATTGCCGCCGGGCGAATAGAAGTAGACCGGCATGTTGCGGTCGCGCAGCTTCACGAAGAATTTGCGGAAGCGCGCGGCGGCGCCCCCGTCGATCTGGCCTTCGAGCTGGATCCAGCGGTCGCAGCCACGGCCGCAGGCATTGGGCGCGCCCTTGACCACGTAGAGCTGCATCGGCGGCGTCGGCGTCTTGGGTGGCGTGGGCCGCGTCTTGGACGCAGCCGACATCTTCGGCGCAGGCTGCGCCTTCGGCGTGAACCAGCCAGCCGATGCCGGACCCGAGATAAGGGCCACGGCTACCATCAGGGTGATACGTGCGAACATGAACGAGGCGGAACTGACATTTAGAGGAAAGATTGGCGCAAATTTATCCCGCCGGTATGGGCAAGTCCATGCAACGGCAACCGGCGGATGCAACGAGATCAGCACCTGTTACCTGCCGGCCACGAAACCCCCAAGGAACTGCAAATGCTGGGCTTCCGACGGCTGCTATTTTTCCGATGCAGCGCGATTGCAACGCCCGAATCCCTGCTATACCCGGTCCAGTTCCCGCTTACCTGCGTTCGTTCGCAGGAGTGAGCCTCAGGAGAGAGAAATGTCCGACCACAAGTCCGAATCCGGATTCCAGTATTCCATTACGAATTTGAAAGCGCCCGAGCCCGAGAACAAGATCACGCTCACCTTTCCGGACGGCGCCCGGCGCGAATATCCCAAACACATCACCGGCCTCGAGGTCGCCAAGGGCATCTCGCCATCGCTTGCCAAGCGCACCGTGGCGATGGCGCTCGACGGCGAGTTGGCCGACCTCAACGAAGCCATCGATCGCGATGCGAAGATCGAGTTGGTCGCCCGCGAGGACGCGCGAGCGCTTGAGCTGATCCGGCACGACTGCGCGCATGTGCTGGCGGAAGCCGTGCAATCGCTGTGGCCGGGCACACAGGTGACGATCGGTCCCGTGATCGAGAACGGCTTCTACTACGATTTCTTCCGCAACGAGCCGTTCACGCCGGAAGATTTTGCCGCGATCGAAAAGAAGATGCGCGAGATCGTCGCGCGCGACAAACCCTTCACCAGGGAAGTCTGGGATCGCGAGAAGACCAAGCAGGTGTTCCGCGACAAGGGCGAGGCGTTCAAGGTCGAGCTTGTGGACGCCATTCCCGGCGACGAGCCGATCAAGATCTATTTCCAGGGCGACTGGTTCGACCTGTGCCGCGGGCCGCACATGACCTCGACGGGCAAGATCGGCAACGCCTTCAAACTGATGAAGGTGGCGGGCGCTTTTTGGCGCGGCGATTCCAACAACCCGATGCTGACGCGCATCTACGGCACGGCCTTCGCGAAACAGGACGAGCTCGATGCCTATCTCAAGCAGATCGAGGAAGCCGAGAAGCGCGACCACCGCAAGCTCGGCCGCGAGCTCGATCTGTTCCATTTCCAGGAGGAAGGCCCGGGCGTGGTGTTCTGGCACGCGAAGGGCTGGACGATCTTCCAGGCCGTGATCGCCTATATGCGGCGGCGGCTTGCCGGCGACTATGCCGAGGTCAACGCGCCGCAGATTCTCGACAAGGCGCTGTGGGAGACCTCGGGCCATTGGGACTGGTATCGCGAGAACATGTTCGCGGCGCAGTCGGCCGGCGACGAGGCCGAGGACAAGCGCTGGTTTGCGCTGAAGCCGATGAACTGTCCCGGCCATGTGCAGATCTTCAAGCATGGCCTGAAGAGCTACCGCGACCTGCCGCTACGCTTGGCGGAATTCGGCGTGGTGCACCGCTACGAGCCGTCAGGCGCGATGCACGGTCTGATGCGCGTGCGCGGTTTTACGCAGGATGACGCGCATATCTTCTGCACCGAAGAGCAGCTCGCCGAGGAGTGCCTGAAGATCAACGACCTGATCCTGTCGGTCTATGCGGATTTCGGCTTCACCGGCGACCTCACGGTGAAACTCTCGACGCGGCCGGAGAAGCGCGTCGGCACCGATGCAATGTGGGATCACGCCGAGCGCGTGATGGCCACGGTGCTGCGCGAGATTCAGGCGCAGAACAATCACATCAAGACCGCGATCAATCCGGGCGAAGGCGCGTTCTACGGACCGAAGTTCGAGTATGTGCTGCGGGATGCCATCGGTCGCGACTGGCAGTGCGGCACCACGCAGGTCGACTTCAACCTGCCGGAACGGTTCGGCGCTTTCTACATCGACCATGACGGCTCCAAGAAGCCGCCCGTGATGGTGCATCGCGCGATCTGCGGTTCGATGGAGCGCTTTATCGGCATCCTGATCGAGCATTACGCCGGCAACTTCCCGCTCTGGCTGGCGCCGACGCAAGCTGTCGTCACCACGATCACGTCGGAGGCCGACGAATACGCCAAGGTGGTTGTGGCCGCCGCGCGGCGCGCCGGCCTGCGCGTCGAGCTCGACCTGCGCAACGAGAAGATCAACTACAAGGTCCGCGAACATTCGCTGGCGAAGATTCCGGCCCTGCTCGCCGTCGGCAAGCGCGAAGCCGAGACGCATAGCGTCTCCGTGCGCCGGCTCGGCAGCGAAGGACAGAAGGTGATGCCGACCGACGAAGCGCTCGCCGCACTCGTCGACGAGGCGACGCCGCCGGATATCAAGCGGGCGAAGGGCGTGGCGCAGGCGGCTTGATCATAATCGATCTAAAGTCGCTTCCCTGTCGCCCGCGCTCGCCTATCTGTTTGCTGGCTCAACATTGCGAAAGAACAGACCTTGCCCGACGCCATTGAACTCCTCAAAACGCGCCGCTCGATGAAGCCGCGCGAGATGACCGGCCCCGGTCCCTCGCCCGCCGAGCTCGAGACCATCCTGACCATCGCCTCGCGGGTGCCCGACCATGGCAAGCTCACGCCCTGGCGTTTCATCGTGTTCGAGGGCGAGGCCCGCGCCCGGGCCGGCGAGGTCATCGCAAAAGTGTTCGCGAAGAAGAACCCGTCGGCGCAGGCGAGCGACATCGAGGCCGAGAAGAAGCGGCTGACCGATGCGCCGCTCGTGATCGGCGTGGTCAGCCTGACGAAGCCGCATCCGAAGGTGCCGCCCTGGGAGCAGGAACTGTCGGCGGGCGCCAGCGCCATGAACATCGTCACGGCGGCGACCGCGCTCGGCTATGGCGCCTGCTGGCTGACCGGCTGGTTCGCCTTCGATCGCGATGTGCTGGACGGGTTCGGCGTGAAGGCCGACGAGAGGCTGGTCGGCTTCATCCATATCGGCACGGCGTCGAAGGCCAGCGAGGATCGCCCTCGCCCGCCCCTGTCGGAGATCGTGACGAGATTCTGATTGTAGGCGTCACTCAGCGCGCGACCACTTCGACTTCGCCGTCGACGCCGTTCACGACATTGAAGGGACGCTCGTAGACCTTGCCTTCGTTCTTGGCGATGGCGCGGTACTCGCCTTCCGAAAGCACGACCTTCGGAAACGCGCCGATCGATTCCTTGATCACGTCGCCGCCGGGCGTGATCACCGACCACGCGGTGTTGGCCAGCGCCTCGCCGCCCTTGTCGGAGACGAGCTTCAGCGTAATGACGGCTGCGCGATGCGTCACGGCCACGTCGGTCAGCTTGCCCGCCGACACGCGGATGTCGGAGCGCACCACCGAGTTGGCGTCGCCATAGTTGGAGATGATGTAATAGGTGCCTTCCGGCAGCAGCACGACGTCGCCAGCCGCGACGTTCGGCACCAGCGAGGCGCGATCGCCGCCTTCGAACTGGCTGCCCTTGTAGATCGCAAACGAAATCTGGTTCTGCGGAATCTTGCTGGTGCCGACGCGGCCCTCGATGCGCAGGCCGCCGGCCGGGAGCACGAAGTTTTCGCGATCGGTTTCGGCCTTCAGTGTCACCGCGCGCACCGCACTGACGAGGCCAAGCGAAACGTGCACGACATAGTTGCCGGGCTGCAGCACGAGGTTCGGCGTCGCGTTGCGATCCTCCTTGATCATCTTGAAGGTGCCGTTCTCGTCCGGCCGGTCGGCAAAGATGCGCCAGACCAGACCGCCATTGATGTTGCCGAGGTCCTTGCCGTAGCGCGCCGACAGCGACAGCACGGCTTGCCCGGGTGCCGCGGCGCCTTGCGGCGCATTGACTGGCGGCACTGCAACCATCGAGGGCTGGGTCGTCAGCGCCGGCGGCAGGCTTCCGGTCGGAGGCGCGGTTGCCGGTCCAGACGGTGGCGCGAGATTGACGGCGGCGCCCGGCTCCGGGACGGCGTTGGGGGGAACCGGGGGCGGCCGGTCGGTGAACATCTGGGCGAAAGCCGGGGTGGAAAAGGCTGATAGCAGCACGACGGCCAGCGCCGGCCACAGCCGCCCGCCGCGCCGGACACGTCCGATCCCTTCTCCCCCATGGGTCATAAGCCCTGCTTTTCACCGAAAACGCGGCAAATTCAAGCCACGCGCCTACCCGTGCGATCCCGGCATGGAACCCGCCCGCCTCACCGGGAATTGGTCAGACAAGTCGCGATCCCGTCATAAACCCAGCCTAATCGGCCCCGAGGACGGCATAAACCATGGTTCGGGACGATTCTGGCGGGTCCACACCGTTATACGTAGTCTGGAGTTGCGGCCCTTCCGCGCGGGAAGAGCTGAGGAGAATTTGGTGTTGGATTTCCTGAACGGACGTTCGCCGCCCAAGGACACCGACGACGGCAAGGTCGGCCTTGGCAGTATCCGCAAGCCCGTCATCGGACTTGCGCTGGGCGGCGGGGCCGCGCGCGGCTTTGCCCATATCGGCATTCTGAAGACGCTGATCGCCCACGGCATCGTTCCCGATGTGGTGGTCGGCACCTCCATTGGCGCGGTGGTCGGCGGCGCCTATGCGGCCGGCCATCTCGACCGGCTGGAAGACTGGGCGCGCACGCTGCAGCCCCGCAACATCCTGGGTTACCTCGACATCCGCCTCAATGGCTCCGGCCTGATCGGCGGCACCAAGCTCGCCGCCGAGCTCGAGGCTGCGATGGGGGCAAACCTGATCGAGGACCTGCCGGTCAAGTTCGCAACGGTAGCGACCGAAATCCGCACCGGTCACGAGATCTGGCTGACGCATGGGAAGATGGTAGATGCGTTGCGCGCCTCCTACGCGTTGCCCGGAATTTTTCAGCCGGTGTTCGTCGGCGACCGCTGGCTGGTCGACGGCGCGCTGGTCAATCCAGTGCCGGTGTCGGCCGCGCGCGCTTTCGGCGCCGAGATCGTGATCGCCGCCAACCTCTCCAGCGACGTGTTCGCACATTCGACCACGATCTATTCCTACGGCCAGAAGCCTGCGGTGACGATGGCGCCCGCGCCCGAGGTGCTCGACCCCTCTCCGCCCAAGCGCGGGCTCGGCAAATTCTTCTCCGCCGAGAAAGCCGTCAAACGCGAATTCTTCGGCAGCGCCGGCAGGCCCGGCATCTCGACCGTGATGGTCGATGCCTTCAACATCATGCAGGATCGCATCACGCGCGCCAGACTCGCGGGCGATCCACCCGATTTGCTGATCTCGCCGCGCGTCGGCCAGGTCGGCTGGTTCGATTTCCATCGCGCCGACGATCTGATCGCGCATGGCGCGCGCGCCGCCGAGCGCGCGATCGAATCCATCCAGGAGGCGATCGAGATCCTCGCGCCACCGCCAGAGACGACTCCGGCAAAGGACTAGGCAGTCTTGATATAGTCGCGCAGCGCTTCCTGCTCGGTCTCGTATTCGCGCACGCGCCACTTCACGATATCGCCGATCGAAATGATGCCGACCACCTTGCTGTCTTCCACCACGGGCAGATGGCGGAATTTGCCCAGCGTCATCACCTCCATGATGCCGGCGACCGTGTCGGCCGCACGGCAAGTCACGACCTTCTTGGTCATGACCGTGCTCACCGGCTCGTCCAGCACGGCGGCTCCCCGCTCGGCCAGCACGCGCACGATGTCGCGCTCCGACAAAATGCCCTCGATATGGCCTGCCATGTTGAGCACCAGGATCGCGCCGATCCGCTTGCCGCCGAGCACCTTGACCGCATCCGACAGCTTCGCGCCGGGCTGGATGCCCTCCACTTGATGGCCCTTGGTATCGAGAATTGCTCGCACCGTCATTGTCGCCTCCCTGAATCCAACCGTATCCCCGCGGAGGGTTCCGGTTTCGCTCGCGAGTCCAAAACAACAGTCTTGCGCCGGTTTCGTTTCCTGCGCCTTGGCCGAGCCGGCTTCTCTCGGCCGGCGGGCCGCGTTGTCTGTCACAACATATCGGGAATGATGGACCCGTTCGCCAGTCCCGGCAAGGACGGATCAGCTCGGTTCCGCGGTATCGGGCGATGACGCAGTTGCAGCATCGCCCTTTGTGCGCGGCACTGGATCGAACAGCGAGAACAGCAACAGGCCTGCGACAAAACCGCCGATATGTGCCTGCCAGGCGACGCTCCCGCCGTCGGCGCCGATCGCGATTGAGCCGAGGCCGAAGATGATGTTGAGGCCGAACCACACCGCGATAAAGGCGATCACCCGGCCGTTGCGCAATGCACGCCACAGTGACAACGCCGGTACTTTCGCGGCGGCGTCCGCATCGCCCCGCGAAAACGACAGGAAGCTGCCCTGCACGAAAGCGAAGCGGAGCGCGGCCGCCATCGCGCCGGACACCGAGGCCGATGCGCCGATCACCGGCGCCACTGCGTGTTCGTGCGTCACAAGATGCGCGAGCGCGCCGGCCGCCGCCGTCACCGCCAGGAATAGATAGAAGCGCACCGCGCCGAAGCGCCGCGCCAGCGCGCTGCCGAACGGCAACAGCCACAACACGTTGAAACCGATATGGGTGAGGTTGGCGTGCAGCAGCGAATAGGTGACGAAGGTCCACACCTTGGCGCCGGCACCGCCGGGAATGACGACGTTGAGCGGCATCGAGTCGTATCGCAGCGGAATGAAACCGAAGGCGTCGACGGTCCAATTCTCGATGTCCGCCGGCAGCAGCACGCGCAGATGGATCACCGCGAGCAGCACGATGTAGGCAGTGAGCGCAGCCGGCAGAGTGAGGATCGGCTCGCGCGGCGCTTCGGGCGGCTCGGGCGGCAATTCCGGCTGTGGTTCGCTGGGAAAATCCAAGGGGTCGGCGGCCTGTCGGCAACTCGTGAGATGGCGTTGAGATAGGCGGCTTTGCCGCGTCCGCGCAAGTGCGCGTCGGACAAGATAAAGGGAGGGTGCTGAGAACACCCTCCCTGTCCGCTGATCTTTCGCGAGGTCTGAGGTATCCCCACCCCTCCCCGCGCAGACCGTTCTGTTTGACGCCTGAGTTCGACTGCTTCGCCGGAACCTGGAGAAAACGGCGGAGCTGTGAAGCGGACAATACCAAGGCGGCCGCCTTGGGCAACCGGACAGTTAATTTAACCTTAACGCGGCAAAGCCCGGCACTGTGGCCGTCGCGGCATGGACGCTGCACCACCGCTCCTGCACAACCATTCAAGGGAATGCGCGTGCGCGAAAGCGGGACAGATGTGTCCCGCGACCGAAGCAAGCGGGGGCGAGCTACAGTATGAAGCATCCGGTTAGCCGTGAGTTCTTCACCTATTGGGAGAGCAAGCGAGGCGAGGCGCGCGCGCCCGAGCGCGGCGATGTCGATCCGTCCGCGCTGCGCGAGCTGCTTGGCGACATCTTCGTGCTGTCTTACGACGATGCGGCCACCTACCCCTTCCGCGTCGCCGGCACGCGGGTCTGTTCCCTGTTCGGCCGCGACGTGAAAGATCAGAGCCTCCCTGCTCTCTTCGGCAAACAACACCGCCGTGACATCTCGGACATCATCGCCGCGGTCGCGGAAGATGTGGTGCCGGCAATTGCCGGCCTGACGGCGACCGCCGCCGACGGCAGCACCACTCACCTCGAATTGCTACTGTTGCCCTTCAACAGCCGCGCCCACTGCCCGATCACGCTCACCGGCGTGCTGGCGCCGTTCGAAACGGATCACCGTCGCGCGCTCGGCGAACTGAGCCTCACCTCGTGGCGCTACATTCATCCGCCGCAGCAAAAGCTGATGCCCCGCGCGCTGCGCAAGCTCGCGATTGCCCGCGGCTTGATGGTGTATGAAGGCCTGAGCTGAGCGCTCGCCTCCCCGTAGCGCTGTCATAATTCGCCTCACTCCGACGACTGTCATAAATCCTTCACACTATTCCGCGTGACGCATTTGCGACATCCTTGTTACATTCACATGTAATTTGGATTGCGGTGGAGCGACGGAATGTCTTTGGACGTGCATGCACGGCAGCCAGCGCTGGCGTGGTCGAACCCCGTGGTCCGGTGGTGGGGGTTCCTCACACTGGTGAGCGCCGCGAACATCGCGATCTGGGTCGCGCTGTATCGCCAGTTTGGCGCGCAGTCCTCCTCCGAAATCTCTCTGATGCTGCTGCTCTGCGCCGGCTACGTGTTCGGCTGCGCCTTCCGCTCGATCCTGCCGCGCGCCGACGTGCAGCGCATCTGCCTGTTCGACACCTGGCTGTCGAGCGTGGTGGTCGGCCGCTCCGTCGCGACGATCGCCGAGCTTTGTTTTGCCGCACAATGGGCCGTCATCCTCAACCAGCTCGGCACAATGACGAACGTGGACACCACGCTCAACATCGCGCTGGTGATCTTTCCGTTGCTGGTGATCGCCGAGTGTTTCTCCTGGTATGCGGTGCTGACCACCAACTATCTCGGCAACGCCATCGAGAACTCGATCTGGGCGGTCGCGTTCTTGCTGGTCGGGATCGCGCTGGCCCGGCTGCTGCCGGACTATCACGGCGTGGTTCGCGTCGTCCTGATCGCGGCGATCGTCTGCACCGTGCTCTACCTCGCCTTCCTCGTCACCGTCGACGTTCCCATGTATTTCAATCGCTGGCGTGACGGACGCGCGGACGGCAAGGTGCACCTGCCGCTGTTCGAGGGCTTGCGCGACGTCAGTACGCGCTGGGTCGTGACGCATGATCTCGCCGAGTGGAAGGAAGAGATCGCCTGGATGTCGCTCTATTTCAGCGGCGCGGTGTGGGCAAGTCTTGCGCTGGTGGTCTTCTGCGCGCTCGGCGATGAGCTGCCGCGCTACCGCAACGAGGTCGCGACGACCGCGCCAGCGCATGTAGTTATTGTCAATCACGTTCCGCCGGCGATGCGTGCGAATTGATCGCATTCGATTGCCAAACAGCTACGTCGTCATTGCGAGCGAAGCGAAGCAATCCAAGCGCCGCAAGCGGAGAAGTGGATTGCTTCGGCGCGGAGCCTGTCATCGGGCCGGCCCAAGTGGGCCGGACCCGTTGGCTCCTCGCAATGACAGTGAAACATGACCCCGCATTCTCGCGGCGCAGACGCGTCCGAGTGATGAGCCGCTCCACCCTCCAAAAGGGTGTGGGGAATGCCGGGCGCGCGATGCACCCGCAGCCTCGCGTGCAAAATGAAAAAAGCACACGAGCAAAGTCACTACAGGTTCACCGGAAACACCCGGCATTCCCGCACGCGGATGGTTTTAACGGCTGCTCCGTGCTCTCCCCGGAGTCTCGGGCTTGTTAGCCTCCGTCGCTCGCTGATCATCTCAGCGAACTTGACCCCAGCGTCGAGGGGACAGGACCACACGGCTTGACCGTACGCATCGCGCCGCACGTCTTGCGGCACAAAACGCGTCCATCGCATCTCTACCCAACAAATCGTGACGATCGCGAAACGTCCCTTTGATCGGGCGAGACGGATGACATATCGCACGCATTCCGATTTTCGCAAGCATGAATCTTTTTGCGCGAGGGGCTGGACATTTTACGTTTCTTCTGAAAGACAGAAGGTGTTTTGCCCGTCGTGCTGATTTTGCAACAGTGTGCCGCGACCTCCTACGCCCCGGGTCTGACCCGCACCGCGAGAATCCCGGCGATGACAAGCGAGCAGAAAATGCCGGCCACGCACGCACTCCATCCGAAACGGTCGAACAACTGGCCGAGTACGACGCTGCCGGCAAGACCGCCTGCGAAATAACAGGCGAGATAGGTGCCGCTCGCGATGCCGCGATTGTCTTGCGCAGCCTGCCCGACAAAGCCGGTCGCCACCGCCTGCGCAAAGAAGGTGCCGACGCCGACCAACACCATGCCAGCGAGCACTGCCGGCAGGTGCGCCGTGAGCAGCAAAGGCAGTCCCAGCGCGGCCAATGCAAGCGCGCCCCAGATCGCCGGCCGAGCGCCGAAACGCGCGGCGGCCGATCCCGCCAGCAGTGTGGTGACGATGGACGGCGCGAAGACGAAATAGACCAGACCGAGGTCCATCATGCCGAGCCGCAACGGCGCGCGCACCAGCACGAAATTGACGTAAGTGAAGGTGCCGATGAAAGCGAACAGGATGCAAAAGCCGATGCCGAAGGCGGCCACGAGTTTCGGGTTGCGCCAGTGAGCGATGGTAGCGGCGAGCGGTGATGAGACCGTGCCCATCGCATGCATCGGCTTGACGCGCACGATGGTGACATAGACCAGCGCCGCGCCCGCTAGATTGAGCAGCGCGAAGAAATAGAAATTACAGGCAAGCCCGAACAAATCGGCGACAGCCGCCGAGATCAGCCGCCCGATCAGATTGCTGGCGACATTGCCGGTGATGTAGGCCGCGAACGCGCCGCCGGCATCCATCGCGCTGCATTGTTCGCCAAGATAAGCCAGGGTCAACGCAAAGGCCGAGGCCATGCACAGGCCCTGCGCGACGCGCAACAGGGTGAACACGGTAAGGTCGGGCGCCGAAGCGAGCAATGTCGTGGGAACCGCGAGCAGCGTGAGGCTGACGAGGATGCCGCGCCTCCGGTCGATATGCGGGCTGAAGAAGCCGACGATGAGACCCGCGAGCGCCATGCCGAGCGTGCTGGCGTTGACCGCGAATCCCATCGCAGCCGGCGCGACCTGGTAGTGCCTCGCGAGCGACGGCAGGATCGCTTGCGTCGCGAACAAATCGACCACGGTCAGAAACGCAGTCAGGCCGATCACGATCGAGCGCAGGACAGCGCCTGGCGAATGCGCAGGCATCGCAACTGTATTCGAGGCAATTGCTCGTACGGGAATATCGGTCACGGTAGCGCCTTCGGTCAGAGGGGGATGTGACGCCCGGGCGTGCGGGGCAACACGGAGGATCCGGGCGTCACATCCGGCAACGAGCGATTTGGAGAGAGCTGCTCGTCACATATTGTGGTCGGTGGGGTCCTTGCGGACGTCGCCGACATAGAGAATGACGGTCTCCTTGCCGAGGTTCTTCCACCAGTGCGAGGTGCCGAACACTTCGGACCTGATTTCGCCGGCCTTGTGCACGATCGGCACGTCGCAATTGCTGGCGTATTCCTCGATCTCGCCCTGCTGCACGAAGATCAGCGCGGGACGATCGTCATGGCTGTGCCAGGGCACGATGCCGCCGGGCTCGATGGTGAGCTTGCGGAAGCGCAGCTCGCGCCCGGCGATATGGGCCGGCTGCTGCTCGAGATTGATCGCACCCAAGGTCGTGTCGGTGACGCCGACCGGCTTGGTGTCGACCATGGTGCGGGCATTGGCCTTCATGTGGCCGGCCGGGCATTCGCCTGCGGCCGCCGCTGAAATAGTTGCCAGCGATGCGGTGATGGCGGCTGCGAGTGCAAGGCCGCGTATAATTTGCTTGGACATGTGTGTCTCCTCTTCGATGAACCGCGTCGCAAATGGTCGGACCGGCTTGATGCGCACCATCGTTGAAATCTCGTTGAGACGGAAATGCCCGCTTGCTCTTGGATCGATAGCGACCCGCTATGCCGTTCAGGCGTGTGAGAACATGTGCTTGATGTCGGCAGAAAACGTCGGATAGGCGTAAACGAAATCCTTGAGCTGGCGGGCGCTGATGCAAAATTTGATCGCCAGCGCGAACACGTTGACCAGCTCCTGACCTTCGTGCCCGACGAGATGCGCACCAAGGATGCGGTCATTGTCGCGGTCGACGATGATCTTCGACCACGACACAGTCTCGGCATAGGTTTTCGCCGAGAACCAGCCCAGCATGTCGTTGACATGAACGTCGATGGACAGACCCTTCTGCCGCGCGGCAGCCTCGGTGAGGCCGACCGCAGCCAGCGCAGGCACGGTGTAGACGGAGGTCGGCAAGCCCTCGTAGTCGGGACTGTGCTTCGGCCCTTCGACGATGTTGCGCCCGACGATGTCGCCTTCATAGGTCGCAAGCGGCGACAATTGCGGCGAAATCGGCAGCGCGTCGCCGCAGACATAAACATTCAAATTGGAGGTCGAACGCAGGTGGCGGTCGACCGTCACGCGGCCATTCGCCTGCTCGACTTGGCCTGCGGCGAGATCGAGATCGTCGACATTGGCGACGCGGCCCGCGCCATTGATGACGCGATCGGCCTCCCCCGCATGTTCGGCACCGTCGTGGGCGTAGACGACGCGCAGTTTGCCGCCTGCCCGCTCGATACGCTTGACGCTCACATTGGTATGCACGCGAATGCCGATGCGCTCGCTCTCGGCCTGCAGTTTCGCGACCGCATCGGCATCCATCGCGGGCAACAATTGCGGCAGCGCCTCGAGGATCGTCACCGCGGTGCTGGCCCGCGCAAAAACATGACCGAATTCCAGCGAGATCACGCCACCGCCGACAAAGATCACCGAGCCCGGCTGGCTGCGTTCGCTCAGCATCTCATCCGAGGTGACCATAAGTTCGGCGCCGTGGATCGGCAGCGGCCGCGGCTTCGAGCCCGTCGCGATGACGATGTGCTTCGCTTCAAGCAGGCGGTCGCCTACGCGAACTGTGTTGGGACCGGCAAAGGCGGCGCGTCCTGCAATCACCTCGACCTTGCGATGCGCCATTGAACGCGCGAGGTTTGCCGGGATGTCCTTGATCATATCCTTTTCGCGGTCGATCAAGGCGGCCCAGTCGAGCCTGGGACTGCCGACCGAGATCTTATGAACGCTGGCGCGCTCGATCTCATGCAGGGCGTGGCCGGCGGCCACAAGAACCTTCTTCGGCGTGCAGCCGCGGTTCGGACAGGTGCCGCCGAGGTCGCGCGCCTCGATCATGGCGACCGAGAGTCCGGCGCGCCGCGCCGGACTGGTCACGGCGATGCCGGCGTTGCCGCCGCCGATGATGACCACGTCGAATGGTTCAATCCTCATTTATCACCTCTGATGCGGCGGCGAGCGAGCTTACTTGCGCGTGATCGTCGAGGTGATCGAGCCGACGACCGAGGTCGCCATCTTGAACTGCGCGGAACGGTCGTGGATGTTGTGGCGGCGCGCGATCCACTCGAAATCGGTCCAGATGGCCCAGACGTCGCCGTTGTCGTCCTGGGTCAATAACAGGCGTACCGGCCAGTCGAGCCCGGCATCCGGATTAGAGGTGATGAACTGGGTGCCGAGCGGCGGATTTCCGAACACCAGCAGCGTCGAGGGGCGCAGCTTGATGCCGGCATCGGCGGCGAGCTTCGACTGGTCGATCTCGGAAAAGAACTTGATGCCCTTCGCGGCGATATCCGCCTTGATGCGGGTGATCGCCTCCGCCATCGGCACCGCGCTCTTCACCCTGACAATGCCGTTATCAACCTCGACCCGGGCATCGATCGGAGCCGCGGACGCCCACAGCATGACCAGAAGGAGGAAGGTCGACAGCTTGACGAGACGGAAGACGGTCGATCGGGACATAAGGCGCTCCTGTGCGGCATGAAATGCTGTCGACAGGATCGCCGTTTGCTGCCGGAATCTGAAATGCCTGCTCGCTCAGGACTCGATAGCGGCGCGCTATCGTGAGACGCCATACACCGCGGCTATCGAACCGATTGGACAACGGCATTTCAAACCGGTGTGCGGCGGGACTTTGATGGGACGACGCCAAAGCCGGCCCTTGTGGGTTGCCGCTGATGGCAACTAACATCCGCTGCCGGAGCAACGCATGACCTCGCTTTTACCCGCCGATGCCGAGCGTTTGAGACTGGCCTTCCTGCGCTGCCGCGACATGGAAGGCCCCCTGAGCGAGCGGCTCGATGCCTATGCGGCCGCTGGCCGCGACATCTTTCCGGCCTATAGCGACGCGGTCGATCGCCTCGTCGCCCGCATTCATGCCAATGGCGGCGGCGAGAACGCGCCGCGCCCCGGTGAGCCCTTGCCGCCTTTCCTGCTACCGGACGAGACCGGGGCGCTCGTCAGCCTGCAATCTTTGCTGGCGCAAGGGCCACTGGCCGTGATGTTCTTTCGCGGCCACTGGTGCCCCTATTGCCGGCTCAACGTCCGGACGCTGATCCAGGCGATGGACCGTATCAAGGCGGTCGGCGGCCATGTCGTCGCGATCATGCCGGAAACCCAGCCGTTCGCCGCGAAGTTCAAGACCGACTCGGCGGTGCCGTTTCCGGTCCTCACCGATCTCGACAACGGCTACGCACTGTCGCTGAACCTTGCGATCTGGCTGGGCGCCGAAATCCAGGGGCTGCTGTCTCCGATGCAGGATATGCCGACCTTCCACGGCAATGACGGCTGGGTGCTGCCGATTCCCGCGACCTTTGTGGTCGGCCGTAACGGTGTCATTAAAGCAAGGTTCGTCGATCCCGACTTCCGCAAGCGCATGGCGATCGACGATCTGATCGCGGCACTGAAGGATGCACCCTGAAAAATTCACGACAAGCGATGGCACGACGCTTGCCTTGCCGCGAGCTGGAGGCAAAGAGATGCTCGGTATTCCGCGCCGTTACAGTCACTTCGTTTTCGGGGTCCTGCAGTCCGGGTTGACGAGTGCGATTGCCGCGGCCATTGCCAGCTTCCCGTTCATCAAAAGTGGCGGCTTTTTCCAGAACTGGATCGTATCCTGGTTGATATCGTGGGTGATCATGCTGCCGGTCGTGTTGGCGGCAGCACCGGCGCTGCGAGCGCTATCCGTGCGGCTAACGCGAGACGAGCCCCTTCCAGTCGGCACCCCTCAACATACGCATGATGGCTGAGGCCACCGCCGTGCGTTCACGGCCCGCAACGCCGTAGAGATGCACGGTGCGCCGCGCATCGAGGCCTTCGACCGCGGTTCGCTTCAAGGTCTCCGGGATCGGCGAGGTGTCGGGAATCACGGCAACCCCGATCTCGGCTTCCAGCAATTCGATCAGGTCGCGCTCCGAGGAGATTTCGTGACTGCGATCGACGTCGAGTCCATGCTCGCGAAACGAATTGCCGAGCCGGTCCGCATGCTCGCAATAATTTCGCGACAGCAACTGTTCGGCACGCAGGTCGTCGATTTCGACACTGGTCCGCCCGGCCAGGCGATGGCCCTTGCTGACGACGAGCTGAAAATCCTCGGTGAACAGCGGCCAGCTGTCGAGCCGGTCCCAATCGTCGAGCTCGGCGGCGATGCCGAGTTCGGCGTCGCCTTTCCTGAGCATTTCGACGACCTCGTCCGGGTTGCCGCGCAGGAACTTGAATTCCAGCCGGTTGAACTGCCGCCTGATCTGGCCGAGGAAGGGAATCAGCAGTGAGATGTCGACGGAATGTGTGAGCGCGATCCTGAGCGCACCGATCTCGCCGCTCTTGAACGAGGAGGCGAGCGACCGCGCGCCGGCCGCGGCTTCGTAGCACTGCTTGAGCAGCGGATGCATGCGTTGGCCAAGTTCGGTCAGTTGCGTCGGCCGCTCACGGCGAAACAGGTCGCCGCCGAGCTCGGCTTCGAGCTGCTTGATCGCGCGCGTCAGCGACGGCTGCGTCACATTGCACTCGTCAGCTGCGCGCGTAAAATTGAGCGTGCGCGAGACGGCAAGAAAATAACGCACCTGGTGCATTTCCATCGATCATGCTCCCCCTGATCTGGCCGTAACACTATACGAAACCGCGTCAAAACGGCCATAGCGCCTGCGTATGGTTTCGGTAGCGAGGCGGCATTTCCGTTATCGGCGAAAAGCGCGTTGAAATGCCGCGGCCGGCGTAACAAAGCGCTGCCGGCTCGCGAAGATCAGAACCACGGAACGCGTCGGGAGCCGGACATGCAGGACAATTCCTCTTCCAAGGGCGGCAAGCCCCTGCCCGGTCAGGTCGTACTCGTATTGCAGGGCGGCGGCGCGCTCGGCTCGTATCAGGCTGGTGTCTACCAGGCCCTGCACGAAGCCGGCATCGAGCCGGACTGGATCATCGGCACGTCGATCGGCGCGATCAATGCGAGCCTGATCGCCGGCAACACGCCCGAGCATCGGCTCTCGCGCCTGCAGGAGTTCTGGAAGCGCGTGGAGCAGAAGCAGGTCTGGAATTTCCGCGATTTCCTTCCGGGCTTCAACGAGAAGCTCTCCTACTGGTCAACGATCACCCACGGCATTCCCGGCTTCTTCCGTCCGAATCCGCTGGCGCACGCCGGCGACGCCTATGCCCTCGGCCCGGAGCGGGCCGGCTACTACACGACCTCACCGCTGCAAGAAACGCTGGAGGAGCTCGTCGATTTCGACCTCGTCAATCGCTGCACGCCGCGGCTCACCGTCGGGGCCGCGCATGTGCGCACCAGCCAGATGCGCTATTTCGACAGCCGTGACGGCGCGATCACGGTCAAGCATGTGATGGCATCAGGCGCGCTGCCGCCCGCCTTCCCTGCTGTGCGGATCGATGGCGAGTTGTACTGGGACGGCGGCATCCTCTCGAACACGCCAACTGAGGCGGTGTTCGACGACAATCCGCGGCAGAACTCGCTGATCTTTTCCGTGCATCTGTGGAATCCGACCGGCGCCGAGCCGACCACGATGGCCGAGGTGTTCAACCGCCACAAGGACGTGCAGTATTCCAGCCGGATCGCAAGCCAGATCGTGCGCCAACAGCAGATCCATCGTTTGCGGCACGTGATCAACCAACTTGCGGCAAAACTGCCGGAGGACGAACGCAACAGCGCGGCCGTGCGGGAGCTTGCAAGCTATGGCTGCCAGACCCGAATGCATGTCGTGCGGTTGCTGGCGCCGCAGCTCGATCGCGAGACCCACACCAAGGACATCGACTTCAGCCCCGAAGGCATCAGGCAGCGCTGGGACGCCGGTTACGCCCACGCCCGTTCGGTGCTGGCGCGCGCGCCTTGGAGCGGCGAATTCGATCCGCTCTCGGCCGTGGTGTTTCACGAGCATATGGAGACGATGCTGCAAGCGGCGGAATGAGACGCCAAGCAAGGTCGCGCGCGTCGGCGGATTGAGAGGGTGCACAGCCGAGCACGCACGAATTGATCCGCCCGCGGATGTCAAATAGCCGCGCGGCCTCGGCCTCGCGGCGCAGATGCGTCCGAGTGATGAGCCGCTCCACCCTTTAAAGGGTGTGGGGAATGCCGGGCGCGCGATGCACCCGCAGCCTCGCGTGCAAAATGAAATAAGCACACGAGCATAGTCACTACAGGTTCACCGGAAACACCCGGCATTCCCGCACGCGAATGGTTTTAACGGCTGCTCCGTGCTCTCCCCGGAGTCTCGGGCTTGTTAGCCTCCGTCGCTCGCTGATCATCTCAGCGAACTTGACCCCAGCGTCGAGGGGACAGGACCACACGGCTTGACCGTACGCATCGCGCCGCACGTCTTGCGGCCCAACGCGTCCATCGCATCTCTACCCAACGAATCGTGACGATCGCGAAACGTCCCTTTGATCGGGCGAGACGCGCAAAGATTTACGGGTGTTTTGCCCGACGGCCCAAGCAATTTATTTGCGAATTATTTTCGCGCGAGGGCTTGAAATGAGCCAACACATTGGAATTTTTTACGAAAATCGTAATATAGCGCGCCGCGCGCGACGCGGAGGAACTTACCTTCCGCGCTCTTGTTGTCGCACAAAGGAGCGCACATGACCGACAATGACAATAATAAGAACCCGCACGAAAGGCAGCCCGGCGAGAAGCATAAGGGCCCCGATCCTTACAATCCCGGCAATCAGGCCGGCAAAGGCGCTGTGCCCAGAGAAGGGGACGAGGCAGACAATACCAAAGCAACTGAAGACGGCGAGAAGCGACACGCGACGTGAGGACGCGTCGCCCCTACGCGCTCGATGGGAATGAGTTTCAAAAAGCTTCTTTTAAATCAGTGAGCTCGATAGGAACGGTGCCGTGCTGGAGCGATTGGCTCGGGATACCCACAACGGAGACGTTCCAATGAAGAAGATTCTCATCGCTACCGCGCTGACGCTGATGTGCAGCTCGGCCTTCGCTCAAGGCACCACCGGACCGGCGGCCCAATCCGACAATATGAACAAGCCCGGCATGAACAACATGGACAAGGGCACCATGAACAAGGACACGACCGGAACAGGCAATGGAATGGTCCGACAGCCTTCGGCCGCCGGCGATGCCAGCAATTCCGGAGCTCCCACCGCGGCTGGCGCGAACAGCACCGGCTCCGGCACAGAACCCGGCGCGGTCAAGAACGGCACCAACGGCCGCTGAGAGCCCAGCACCGCGACAACGAAGCCCCGCACACGCGGGGCTTCGTTCCGACCGGACGAAGCCCATCGTTGCAGCGATCGAGATAGAATAGTGGAGATCACTCCCAGCCGGAGCTTCTCATGAAGCGTTTTTTGATCATCTATTTTTGCACGCTGATCGTTCTTGTGCCGCTCGATTTCCTGTTCATCGGCACGATCGGCAAGAAGCTGTTTGCCGATCATCTGGGCGACGTGATGTTGGCGACGCCCCGCATGGCGCCTGCGATCCTGTTCTACATTCTTTACATCGCAGGCGTGGTCGTATTCGTGAACGGGGCAACGCCTTCGGATTGGTTGCACAATCTGGGTTACGGCGCGCTGTTTGGATTGTTCTGCTACGCGACATACGAACTCACCAGCATGGCGCTCATGAAGCCCTGGAGCTGGTCCATCGTCGTGACGGACATGGCGTGGGGCGCCGGCCTCACCGCGGCTTCCGCCGCGGCCGCCGGCTTGATCGCCAATTGGCTCTTGGCGCGCTTTTGAGCGAAACCGGCGCGGCTCCAGGGCCGCGTCGTCAAGCTGATGTCCAGCGAAAAATTGAGTTTCCTAACTCCCCTCCGCGGGTGCGGTACGGCCCCGCCCGGCGGGGATCGCAGAACGGGGCCGCCGACAGTGGCGGCTGACCGCTGGAGGAGGTTCGCCACTGTCCAGAGAGATACGGCGGGAACCGGCCTACGGGCTCAGAGTCCTATGCAGATAGCGAGTGTCCCTGGATTCAGTTTGAACTTGAAGGTGTGTTGGTTCGTAGCGCGCGATGGAACTTAGTTGACGACAGGTCGTTCCCTTCCGAAGTCACGACCATCTAAGGAGACTTCTCATGGAATTGATCCTGATTATCATAGTTGTGGTGCTGCTATTTGGCGGTGGCGGGTACTGGGGTCGCCGCAGAGGTCATTGGTAGGAGATTTGCCAAGGCTTCATCCACGCTCCGGTCCCGGCTGTTGACAAAGTAAGCCGTAGCGCACCCTCGCGGTGGCGTGAGGCTTATTGATCGTCTCGCCTTCGGATAAGCCTCCATGCGCCGGCGATGCAGGACAGAACCACACGAAGCATCAGTACGATGAGTGTTATCTGGAGCCAGATGAATCCGCCGATTTCGCGAAATACGAATTCTATCCGCGGTCCCCAGGGAGCCGGGACGTTGTCGCCGACAAATTGCATGCCGCTTTGGATCGCTCGTTGCAGGCCGGTCAGCAGTTCCGGCTTCTCGTAAAAAGCCGCCGCAATCATCAGCCACGCCAATACGACGGTCAGCGCGCGGAACGAGTGGACCTTGGCGTGGTGTCGGATGACCGTGAAGCGCTTGTCGACCACTGTTGAGCTCATTTCTCGCATGGGTTGGCACGACCCGGCCCGTGACGCAGGTGAGCGAGACTAGCGCTTTTTTGGGATCATCGCGTCGTCTTTCCTTCCGCGGCTGAGTTGAGCCCGGGGATGACCGGTCGTTCCCATGACATCACCGCTGCGCTGTCTCGTCCGGACCGGCGCCCATCAGGAGTCAATATGCCGTCCAGCCGCACCCTTGCCGCCAAAGACTTCGCAACGCCGTCGGTCACCCTATCGGGCGTGGTCGACTACGACATGTATGTCAGCTTTCGAAAGCAGTTTACCGCAGCCGACCAGGAACTCGTCATCGTCGCGCTTTCGACGCTTGGGGGCGATCCCGAAGTTGCGCGGATGATGGGCGAAGACATCCGCTTTGCCAGCGACATGTTTCCCGACAGACGCTACGTCTTTCTCGGGAAAGCGGCGATCTATTCGGCCGGCACGACTTTCATGAGTTTCTTCGCGCGTAACAATCGCTACCTGACCCGAGGCAGCCGATTGATGATCCACGAGCGCAAGCTTTCCAAGCAACTGGTGATTGACGGACCGCTGACGACCTGCGTCGCGACGGTCAGGGCGACCCTGAACGAGATCGAATGTTCGATCACGATTCAGAACGAAGGCTTCCAGAATCTGGTCAACGGTTCAAAGGTGACGCTGGACGAGGTGCTGCAGAAGGCGCCGTCAAATTGGTATGTCGAGGCGAATGAAGCCAAGGCGCTTGGGCTCATCGAGGAAGTGCTTTGATGCCCTCATCAACATATCGACAACCGGGAGGAGACCAGGAATGTCCAAAACGCCGAAGATCAAGCACGAGTATCACGCCGGCAAGGACAAGATGACGATAACGATCCGGGGTTATTCGCCGAGCAAGAAGGCGCGAGAAGAGATCATGAAGAAGCTGATGAAGCAGCTCGAGCGCAGCCCGGACCGCCTTAAAGCCGTCGCGAAGAAGTCCGGAAAGAAACCCCGCAATCCCCAGAAAGACTCCAAACTCGTCGAAGTCGGCGATTGACGCCTCATTCGTCGTCCTGCGCCGTGTAGGGACGCGCGCTCACATGACGAGCGTCGACAATCCTTGCATTCGAGTCGGCGCCGCGAAGACACTCCGTTGCGAGATTCGGCCAGGTTTGCTCGAGGCAATTCGGGGAAGCGGATGTTACGGCCAGCCGGTCGGACTTGGCCAGTGCGAGACCCTCACTGGCCTCGGCTCTGGGGGCAAACGACGGCAAAGCGACCACCGATGCCGCCGACACGGCGAGTATCGCGAAGGCTGCGAGTGCTTTGAGCATCGTGGACCTGCTGAAAGTTGGTTAATCAATCCCCACATCTCAACAACCCCTCGCGTCAATCGTTGCCAGGCCACGATGTTTATTTGCAACGGGTTCTCTCCGCTCAGGAACAGAAACTGACGTCTGCCATTAGTCCTTCGGAACCTCCTCTTGAAAGCGGTGAACCATGAACAACGATCGAATTGCCGGCTCGGCGAAGGATTTCGCCGGTAAGGTCGAAGGCGCCGTCGGCGGCATCGCGGGCAATGCCAGGACCGAGGCCGCGGGCCGCGCCCGCGAGGCGACCGGTACAGCGCAGAACCTTTATGGCCAGGCCAAGGATGCGGCGCGCGACGCGGCGGATGCCGCCGTCGGCTATGCCAAGGATGCGTATGACAACAGCGGCGATACCTTCCGCGACGGCTCGCAAGCGATCGCGAAGAAGGTTCAGGAAAACCCGCTTAGCGCGCTGTTGATTGCGGGCGGCATCGGCTTTGCGCTGGCGCTGTTGCTGGCGAGCCCGCCGCGCCGCCCGCCTCCCCGCTCGCGTTATTTTGGTTGAGATGGCCGAGGAGCATCAGATCGTGAGCGATGAAAGACCGCCGTTCATTTACGAAGGCCTGGATCCCGCTTCCGAACCGAAATCCACCATCGCGGAGGTTTCGGACGCCGTGAAGGGGACGGTGAAGGGGATCAGCGACACGATCGAGGCAGGCCGGAAGCCCGGGATGCCATTGAGCATCTTGAGTAACATCGCGCGCGAAGCGCCGCTGGGTTCGCTGCTGGCGGCTTTTCTATTGGGCATTGCCGTCGCCCGTCGCCGCTGATCGTCGGGGCGCCACTCGAAACAGGCGATATGGCAGAGGTGAGAGTGGCCAGTCGCCATGGCGACTGGCCTTGTCACTTTACTCGATGACTTCAACGATGCGATGCGTGCGAGGGTCGACAAGAACCGTTCGACCATTGACGACGGTGTAGCGATAGTCGCGAGCTCCGTATTCCTCCGGGACGTCATAGTAGGTGACGCCAGCGCCAGGCAGGTCCGCGCCCACCCGCACATCGCCGTCATATCTGTACGATGGATGGTGCCTCTCGACGACATAGCTGTGGAAACGAGGCCGTTGATCGATCCCGAGCACGCCGTTGACGCCGCCCACCACGCCACCGACGACGCCGCCGACGACGGCTCCAACCGGGCCTGCCGCACGTTCGCCTTCGCGCGATCCGCGTTCGACGCCGCCGGGCACGCCCTGGGCGGAGGCAACCGCGGGAAGAAGCAGCGTCGCTGCAAGCAGCGAGCCCATGACAATTCGTTTCATCTCATATCCTCATATGTTTGGGGGAGCGCACGACAAGTGAACTGCGCCTGATTGGTTCCTTCGATCGGCGCCGGCGGAGCAAACCAGTTGGTCAGCTGCCAATCCAGGCTTCAAATCGGTCCATTTCGGGAGATGAGGAACGTTCGCGGAATCAGCGAGTTCGTTCCGACTGGGAGCGACCCACCAAGCGAGGATTTCATGGCAAGAGACGAGCACAACAAGGCGGCCGAGCACCACGAAAACGCCGCCAAGGCACATCGTTCCGCCGCCGAACATCATGGCAAGGGCGACCATGCCAAGGGCAAAGAGCACGCGGCGAGTGCCAAACAACACTCTCAGAGCGCGCGCCAACACTCCGACGACGCGCACTCCAAGAGCCAACAGCAAAAGTAATCGAAAAAGAAGAAGGCCGGCATAAAAGCCGGCCTTTTTCAATTCGTCATGGCGCGTGAACTTAAAAGGCCATGCGCGCGCTCTCATCGCATATTTGGACATGATCGGCCGCCTCTTCGCCGCAGAAGAAATTGAAATGGTGCCGCCTTTCGACTGAAAATTAATGCCCAGGCAGGGCTGGCGGGGATACTGGCCTGTCTTGACCCCTAGTGACCAAAAGTCGAATTTCGCAGTGACCCGGTTTGGTCTGGACGATGTATCGAGAATTGACATAGGATAATTTCTGTCACAGCCCGGACCGTGGCTTTCATCTGTGATGAGATCGCTGATTGCGTTCCCGCCCGTTAACAGGGAGCAGCGCCATGAAGCGGCGTCGTTTCAAACAAGAAGCATCACTTCGAGAACGCCTCGCCGCCTTCGCCGAGGAAATGCGCGAGAAGGCCGCCCTTCTCCCACCGGGAGAATTGAAAGACGAACTACTCAAAAAGGCTCGGCAGGCCGAAACCGCGCAGCACCTGGAAGATTGGGCCAACTCGCCCGGCTTGCAGCCGCCCAAATGAAAGACATGCAGGTGCACTTGGAAAAGCTGCGTACCGATGCAGCGGAGTGCGCCATGATTAGCGGACTTGCGACCGATAAGCAGAAGCGCGAGCTGTTCGCCAAGTTGTCGCAACACCTCACCGTGTTGGCCGATGAGGTAGAGCGCGTCATGAAGGCCACGAAATATTAAGAACCATTTCGGTCCTACAGCGTAGTAAGTGCATGGACCGGGAAAGCGAGAGAGAGCGGCTATATGCTCGGCTGGCAACGTGGAAAGCGCTGGCCCGAGAGTTTCCGGATGGGAAGATCGCGGAAATGATCCGGGACATGGAAAAAGAGATCGCCGCGCAAATCCGAGAATTGGACGCGAAAGAGGGCCGCTTCAGTTGGCGGCCTCACACCCGACAGCCAACGCAAAGCCCACGAAGGTCGTGACTTGCGCAACGAAGGCAGGGTCGAAGACGGCAAGGCGCCCAAGAACGCAACGCCGCCGGTTTAGTTCCTGATTTCAGACGACATTTATTTTGTTCCCGGCCGATAGCTGGCCTCGGAAACAATGTTACGGTTCCATCCATGAACGAGATGATTGGGCGTCCCCGGGCTAAACACAAACTTTCCCTCGAACAGCATTTGACCAAGGCAGCCGTGGAAGCGCGGGCAGAGGCCGTTGCGCTTCCGCCCGGCCGCGAACGCGACGCCCTGATGCGGAAAGCAAGGCAAAACGATACTGCCGCGCATATGAACGATTGGATCAATTCGCCTGGCTTGAAGCCGCCTGAATGACGCACGACCGATTGCGAACGTCTCCTGATCCCATGTGTTCACAAGTGCACATTCGCGGATTTAGTCCGGCGAACGCAAATGTGTCGTCCGCCGGAAATTGGCGCTCGATAACCGTGCTGGTCGGGGCCGTTTGCCAGCAAAGCAAGCGCCGGATAAGCCTTTTTAACTGATGTCGATGGGAGCTAACGAATGGCTGGGAACACAGGAACTGTCGCCGATCTGGTGGGCAGCAATGAGCAGACGATCCTGCCGGAGTGGATCGATCTGCAGAAGAAGGCCGGCACCCTGCAAACCGGCCGCATCACCGAAAACGAGCTTCTGTCGCAATCGCGCAACTTTCTCCATTTGCTGCGCGACGGACTAGCCAAGGGCGGTACCGACGCCTCCAATCCGGCCTATGAGCCCGCCAAACAATTTCTCGCCGAGATCTCACGCTCGCGCGCTTTGCAGGGGTTTTCGCCACGCGAGACCGCGACATTCGTCTTTTCGCTGAAGCGGCCGCTGTTCACCGCGCTCAATCGCAACAGCACCCTCTCTCCGGCCCAGGCCGCCGAGCTGACCTGGTCGGTGACGCTGCTGCTGGACGAGTTGGGTATCTCCACGCTCGAAATTTTCCAGAAGAGCCGCGAAGAGGTCATCGCCCGTCAGCACCGCGAGATCGCCGAGCTGTCGACGCCCGTCGTCAAGCTCTGGGACGGCATCCTCGCCCTGCCCCTGATCGGCACGCTGGACAGCCAGCGGACCCAGGTCGTGATGGAAAACCTGCTACAGACCATCGTCGACACGGAAGCATCGATCGCCATCATCGACATCACCGGCGTGCCGACCGTGGATACATTGACCGCCCAGCATCTTCTCAAGACCGTCGCCGCGGCACGGCTGATGGGCGCCGACTGCATCATCAGCGGCATCCGGCCGCAAATCGCCCAGACCATGGTCCATCTGGGCGTCGAGCTGAATGTCGTGTCCAAGGCGACGCTCGCGGACGCACTCGCGATCGCGCTGGAGCGAACCGGACGCGGGGTGTTCAAACTGAAAAGGGCCGCCTCTGCCGTCTCCGAGCAGAACAAGAAGCCCGCTGAACAGGCCCAGTAGTCATGGATCGCATCCCAATTCTCAAGTTCGGGAACGCGTTGCTCGTGACCATTCAGGTCGACATGCATGACCGCCTCGCCACCGCGCTGGAAGAAGATTTGACCAGCAAGATCGTCGACGCCAACGCCAAGGGCGTGCTGATCGATATTTCGGCGCTCGAAATCGTCGACAGTTTCATCGGCCGGATGCTCGACAATATCGCCGCCGTCTCGCGCATTCTCGACGCCGACACGGTGGTCGTCGGCATGCGTCCGGCGGTGGCGATCACGCTGGTCGAACTCGGCCTGTCTCTGACCGGCGTCAAAACCGCGCTGAACGTCGAGCGCGGCATGGCTCTTATCCGGGCGCGCCTGACAACGTCGGACTCGGATGATGACGACGCTCAGGAGTGAACGGGTCGATATTCGCTCCTCGGACGACGTCGTGCGGGTCCGGCAGCAGGCGCGCACGCTGGCGATCGAGGCGGGCTTGAGCCTGGTCGATCAGACCAAGATCATCACGGCGGCGAGCGAACTCGCCCGCAATACGCTGGACTATGGCGGCGGAGGTTTCGTTGTGGCTGAACTGGCCGAGGCGGCGGGCCGACGTGGGCTGAGATTGACCTTTGAGGACAAGGGGCCGGGCATTCCCGATATCGAGACCGCTCTGAAGGATGGGTTCACGTCGGGCAAAGGCATGGGTCTCGGATTGGGAGGCGCAAAACGTCTCTCCAACGAATTTTCCATTCACTCCAAACCTGGCGAGGGCACGAAAGTCGTCATCGCGCGTTGGAAGTAGCCGATGATCGCTCTCGCCGTCCAGGACCCAAGCCAGGTATCGGAGACGCGACTAAGGGCAACCGAAGTGGCTTCCCGTCAGGGATTCGGCGATAGCGACAGCGGCCGGGTCGCGCTGGTGGCGACGGAGTTGGCCACCAACATTCTCAAGCACGGCAACGGCGGCGAAATCCTCGTCGGCTCCTATGGCGAGGGTCCGGATAGCGGGATCGAGTTGATTGCCCTCGACAAGGGGCCGGGAATGTCAGACGTGGCGGCCAGCATGGCCGATGGCCACTCCACCGCGGGGACCGCCGGCAAGGGATTGGGCGCCGTCATGCGTCAATCGCATTTCGTCGACATCGCCTCGTGGTCTGGAAACGGAACCGCCATCCTGGCCCGTCTTCGGCGCGGACAACCATCCGAGAGTTCCAGCGACACCAGCAAGATCGGCGCCGTTTCTGTGCCGATGCTCGGGCAGGACGTCTGCGGGGATTCCTGGAGCTTTTCGGTGCGGCCGGAGGAAACCACCCTGCTGGTGGCCGACGGGCTCGGCCACGGACCTGACGCTGCCGAAGCCGCCGTCGAAGCGGTGCGGCTGTTTCACCGTTACAACGGGCATCGTCCGCCGGCGCTGGTCGAATATATTCACGGCGGCCTTCGCGCCACCCGCGGGGCCGCGGTCTCGGTTGCGCGTTTTCAAACCGCATCCGGCAAGCTGGTCTATTCCGGCATCGGCAATATCGCCGGCGTCATCGCCGTCAACGGCGAACTCAAGCGCATGGTCTCGATGCCGGGAACCGCAGGGCATAACGCCCGCAAATTCCAGGCGTTCGAGTATCCCTTCACGGCGGGGCTGGTGATCCTGCACTCCGACGGGCTCGCTTCGAGTTGGACACTCGACAAATATCCCAACCTCGCTGCGCGACACCCGACCCTGATCGCCGCCGTGCTTTACCGCGACCTGACACGGCATCGCGACGATGCTACGGTCCTGGTCGCGAAATGGTGACGGTCATGGCGGCGAGTACCAAAGTCTGGCCCATCGTCACGGTCCCGATCGAGAACGAGGCCGACGTCGTGACTGTGCGACAGCGCGCTCACAGGCTCGCCGAGCTGTTGGGATTTGAGCGCCAGGACCAGACGCGGATCGCCACCGCGGTTTCCGAATTGGCGCGCAACGCCTTCAGTTATGCCGGCGGCGGACGCGCCGAATTCATTCTCGATCCGACCCCCTCTCCGCAGGTTTTCCACGTCAAGATTTCGGACAAAGGACCGGGCATCGCCGACATCCAGACCATCCTGGACGGGCAATATCGTTCAAAGAGCGGCATGGGACTGGGGATCATCGGTGCGCGCCGCCTGATGAACCATTTCAAAATCGACTCCAAAGCGGGCAAGGGAACCACGGTCGAGATCGGGCATGATCTGCCGGGCCGCGCTGCGCCGGTCACGCGGGCCAAGCTCACGGAACTGGCGTCCACTCTGCAAAAGGACAGTTCGCTGGACCCCCTCGAGGTCTTGCGGCAACAAAACCGCGAGCTGATGCAGAGCCTCGAAGAGATCCGCCGCAAGGACGAGGAAAGCCAGCAACTGGATCGGGAATTGACCGACACTAACCGCGGCGTGGTCGCACTCTACGCCGAGCTTGATGATAGCGCCCAGCAGCTTCGGCAGGCTGGCGAACTCAAGACGAAATTTCTCTCGAACATGACCCATGAGTTCCGGACGCCGCTCAACTCGGTGCTGGCTCTGTCGCGCCTTCTGCTCGACCGCATCGACGGCGAGTTGACGCCGGAACAGGAGCGACAGGTCGGCTATATCAGGCGCTCGGCCGAGAGCCTGCTCGAACTCGTCAACGATCTTCTCGATCTGGCCAAAGTCGAGGCGGGCAAGGTCGACGTCCGCCCCGCCGTTTTTACGGTCGACGAAATGTTCGGAGGCCTCCGCGGCTCGCTGCGGCCCCTGCTGACCAGCCAGGCGGTGGAACTGCTGTTCGACATTCCGGACAAGATTCCCAATCTGTTCACGGACGAAGCGAAGGTGACGCAAATTTTGCGTAACCTCATTTCGAACGCGTTGAAATTCACCGAACAGGGCGAGGTCAGGGTCACCGCGACTTTCGATGCCGAACGAGGGCGGCTGAACGTTTCGGTTCGCGACACCGGGATCGGCATCGCACCGGAAGATCAGGGCCTGATCTTCGACGAATTTTCACAGATCGACACAAAAATCCAGAAGCGTGTCAAGGGCACGGGGCTGGGCTTGCCGCTCGCTCGGTCGCTCGCCGTACTGCTGGGCGGCGAATTGACCGTAGAAAGCGTCCCCGGCCAGGGTTCGAT
Organism: uncultured Alphaproteobacteria bacterium; assembly: GCA_963794775.1. Lineage (GTDB taxonomy): Bacteria > Pseudomonadota > Alphaproteobacteria > Rhizobiales > Xanthobacteraceae > Bradyrhizobium. The sequence continues at coordinate 105,813 of CAWCGA010000016.1, forward strand.
GTTCACCCTGTCTATACCGCACGAGCGCGGCGATCCGTCGCGCGTTCAGCGCCTTGCCGACGGTGCGCGCAAGCGGGTGCTGCTGATCGACGACGACGAGACGTTCCGTTACGTGATGCGTCAGATCATCGGCAACGAGCCTCGCTATGAATTTATCGAAGCGGTCGATGGCGACGTCGGCCTCAAGGCCGCGCGCGAGCAGAAGCCGGACGTCATCATCCTCGACCTGCAGATGCCGACCATGGACGGTTTCACCGTCTTGCAGGAGCTCAACGCCGACAGCCGCACCAGCGTGACGCCGGTCATCGTCTCGACGTCGATGAACATCAATGCCGAACTGAAGGCGCGCCTTCCTGCCGGCACGCGCGTGATTTCCAAGAACACGATCTCCCGCGAAAATGTCTCGCTGTTCCTGCGCGATGCAACGCTGGGGGCACCGTGACCGGGACTGGCAAGATCGTGATTGTGAACGTCGACGACCAGGACGCACCGCGTTATGTCAAGACGCGCGACCTGCAGGAGGCGGGCTTCACCGTCATCGAGGCGCGAAACGGTGCGGAAGCGCTTCGTCTCGTCGAGGCCGAGCAGCCGCCGATCGTGCTGCTGGATGTCGAATTGCCGGACATCATGGGCTATGACGTCTGCGCCTTCATCAAGAAGAAATGGCCCGACATCATGGTGTTGATGACGTCGTCGACATTCACGACGGCAACGCACCGAAGCCTCGGTCTCGATTCCGGCGCGGATTCCTATCTGGTTCAGCCGGCCGAACCGGTGGAACTCGCGGCCGCCGCCAGGGCGCTGTTGCGAATTCGAAAGGCCGAGGACAACTTGCGTTCGCTGAATGCATCGCTGGAACAGCGGGTGGAGGACCGTGTCGCCGACCTCGAAGCCGCCAATCTCAAATTGAAGCACGAAATGGAGCAGCGCCAGCGCGCCGAAGCCGCACTCGTCCAGTCCCAGAAGATGGAAGCGATCGGTCAATTGACCGGCGGGCTGGCGCACGACTTCAACAATCTGTTGACCGCGGTCGTCGGTAATCTCGACCTCATCCGCATGCGCGCGACCGACCCGCGCATCGTTCGCCAGGCCGACCATGCCTTCAAGGCGGCCGAGCGCGGCTCGAAACTGACGGCGCAACTGCTGGCGTTCTCACGCACCCAGAAACTCGCCACCGCTCCGGTCGACCTGAACGCGCTGATATCAGGCATGAGTGACCTGATGAATCAAACGCTGGGCGCTGAAATCACGGTTGAGACGAACCTTTCACCCGAATTGCCGCATGTACTCGCTGACGCCAACCAGCTCGAACTCGCCATCCTGAACCTGTCGATCAACGCGCGCGACGCCATGCTAGATGGTGGAACGCTCACGATCTCGACGAGGCGCGATCCGGCGAATCCCGAACGCGTCGTCGTTTGTGTCGCCGACACCGGCACGGGGATGCCGCCGGACGTCGTTGCACGCGCCTTCGATCCGTTCTTCACGACAAAGCCGCCCGGCAAGGGCACCGGCCTCGGACTTTCGCAAGTCTATGGCATCGTTCGTCAGATCGGCGGCGACGTCAGCATTGATAGCGGACCGGGCAAAGGTACGAAGATCAATATCGCCTTGCGCACGGCCAACGCCGATGCTGCGCACGAAAATGCTCACACGTCCGACGTGCTGCCAGGCACCGAAACCGTCCTGATCGTGGACGACGATCCCGATGTCCGCCAGATCATGTTCGGCGTGCTTTCCGATGTCGGCTATCACGTCCAGGAAGCGGCCAGCGGCGAAGACGCGCTTCGCATCCTGACGCAATATCGGCCGGATTTGCTGGTGCTCGATTTCGGCATGCCCGGAGCGAACGGCGCCGAGGTTGCTGCCGCCGCGCGGCAGCAGAACGGCGATCTGAGAATCCTGTTCGTCAGCGGCTATTCGGATACGTCCGCCATCGAAAAGGCGGTAGGCAAAGCGCCGCTGTTGCACAAGCCGTTCCGTCCGGCCGAATTTGCCGCGGCCGTTCGCTCGACGATCGACGAGCGTAATACATAGGCGGTCTGTCTTGCGCGTATTCCTGGTCGAAGACGAAGCGCTGATCCTGATGATGACGGCGGAAATGGTCGAGTTGCTCGGCCACGAGGTCGTGGCCGAGGCCGGCTCGATTGAAAAGGCTATCGGGCCCGCAAAGGACGCCACCTTCGATATAGCCATCCTGGACGTCAATCTGGCGGGAGCGCGTATCGATCCGATAGCCAAAATCATTGACGAGCGCGGGCTGCCCTTCGTGTTCGTGTCCGGCTATGCGGGAAACGCGCTGCCGGAGGCATTTGCAGACCGCCCGCATGTTCAGAAGCCGTTTCTGGCTGCGCGATTGCAGGAAGCCATCGAAAGCGCGATCAAGCAGTAGCCAAAAACTTCCCGAACATGCATTCATGAGGTTTTCGAGGCAGTCTCCGCAGCGTCCGCCCGGAGGCGTCCCTGCAGATCGATTTCTGGTTTACGATGGGACGCACAAAGGAGGAAACCAATGGATTTCGGCATCGCCCTGCCCACCGCCGCGGATTCCTGGAAGGTGACAAAAGAAGCCGAGGAGCTCGGCTTCACCCATGCCTGGTTCTACGACACCCAGATGCTGAGCGCCGATTGCTTCGTCGCCATGGGCGCGGCGGCCGTGAATACGCGCCGCATCCGCCTCGGCACCGGCGTGCTGGTGCCGTCGAACCGCATTGCCCCGGTCGCCGCCAATGCGCTGGCGACACTGAACCAGCTCGCGCCGGGCCGCATCGACTTCGGCGTCGGCACCGGCTTCACCGCGCGGCGCGCGATGGGCTTTGGCGCGATCAGGGTCAAGGACATGGAGACCTACATCCATCAGGTCTATGGCCTGCTGCGTCGCGAGACGGTCGAGTTCGAGATGGAGGGTGAGAGGAAAAGGATTCGCTTCCTCAATCCCGAGCTGCCGCTGTTCAACACGTCAGATCCGATCGCGCTGCATCTGTCGGCCTTCGGACCGCGCACCCAGACGCTGACGGCGAAGCTCAGGGCGGGCTGGATCAACTTCGTCGGCAATGTCGAGAACGGCAGCAAGGACGTCGCGGCCATGCGCGAGGCCTGGTCGAAAGCCGGCCATGCGATGGGCGATCTCAAAGCGACCGCCTTTGCGCTCGGCTGCGTGCTGAAGGACGGCGAAGATGCCTCCTCCGAGCGCGCGATGGCACAGGCAGGTCCGCGCGCGGCAGTGATGCTTCATCGCGCGGCGGATGAAGCGCTGGCTGGCCTCGCGCCGGGCGTGACGATGGTGTCGAAGACGAGACCCGAACTGCAAGGCTATGTCGAGCTCGCGCGCAACTTCGAGCCGAAGGATGCGCCCTACTTGCAGAACCATCGCGGGCATTTGATGTTCGTGAAGCCCGAGGAGAAACGTTTCGTGAGCGCCGAGTTGATCAGCGCTACGTCTTTTACGGCAAGCGAGGCCGAGATCAAGGTACGCATCGAGGCGCTGCGCAGCGCGGGCTACACGCAGTTCACCATCCAGCTCGTGCCCGGACATGAAGGCGCACTGGCCGACTGGGCGCGCATTCGTAAAGCTTTCACCTGAGGTTTATGACAGCGCAAAACCTTCGTAGTCGCGCGCAACCACGTCCTGACAGATCTCGCGATAGCGAACCAGGCCGCCGGCATACGGCATGAACACCCGCGGCTTGCCCGGAATGTTCGCCCCTTGATACCAGGAATGCCTTGCCAGCGGCAGCAGCGTCCGGGCGGCGGCCTCATTGACTTCCGTCACCCACTTCTCGACGGCCTCGGCCCGCGCCTCGATCCGCTCCAACCCCCTGGTCCTCATGTGATCGATGCAATCGGTGATCCAGTCGACATGTTGCTCGATGGCCACCGGCATGTTGCACAGAACCGATGGACTGCCGGGGCCTGTGATGGTGAACAGGTTCGGAAAGCCAGCGACCTGCAGCCCCAGATAGTTGCGCGGTCCTGCCTCCCAGACATCCCCGAGCGCGATGCCGCCACGTCCGCGAATGTCCAGCCTGAGCAGCGGTCCGGTCATCGCATCGAACCCTGTCGCGAAAACGATGATATCGAGAGGATACTCCGCCTCGTCCGTACGGATTCCCGTCTCCGAGATCTGCCGGATCGGCGCGGCTTTCACATCGACGAGCGTGACGTTCGGCCGATTGTAGGTCTCGAAATAGTCGGTATCGATCGGCGGCCGCTTGGCGGCATAGGGATGATCAATGTCGGACAGGACTGCCGCGGTCGCGGGATCCTCTACGATCGAGCGGATCTTGCTCTTGATGAACTCGGCAGCGGTGTCGTTCGCTTTCTTGGAATTGAGCATGTCCTCAAACGATGCGCGGAACTGCAATCCGCCGCGCTCCCACGCCGCCTCATAAATCCTCTCGCGCTCCTCCGGCGGCGTCTCGACCGCCTTGCGTGCCTCGACCCTGAATCCCATGCCGTTGTAGGTTTGATGCGTTGTCGCGCGTATTTCGCCGGCATTGTCCTTGACGTATTGCTTGAAGTCCGCCGTCAGCGGAATATTGCGCGCCGGTACTGAGTAGTTCGCGGTGCGCTGAAACACCGTCAGATGCCTGGCCTGGGCAGCGATCACCGGCGCCGCCTGGATGCCCGTCGAACCGGTACCGATCATGCCGACGCGCTTGCCCGTGAAGTCGACACCTTCGTGCGGCCATTGGCCGGTGTGGTACCAGTCACCCCTAAACGTCTCCAGCCCCGGAATGGCGGGCACGTTGGCAGTGGACAGGCAGCCGACGGCGGTGATGAGATATTTTGCGATGAAGGTCTCGCCCGCTTCTGTGCGGACATGCCAGCGATTGGCCGCTTCGTCGTAGTGTGCCGATGTAACGCGGGTGTTGAATTGAATGTCGCGTTTCAAGTCGAGTTTATCGGCGACGAAATTCAGGTAGCGCAGAATTTCCGCCTGGCCCGGATAGCGTTCCGACCATTCCCATTCTCGCATCAACTCAGGGGAAAACGTGTACCAGTAGACATGACTTTCCGAGTCGCAGCGTGCGCCTGGGTAGCGATTCCAGAACCACGTACCTCCGATACCATCGGCCGCTTCCAGCGCCTTCACTCTCAAGCCAAGCCGATCACGAAATCGGAACAACTGGTAAAGGCCTGCAAAACCCGCACCGATTACCACCGCGTCTAGCTCGACCTGTTGATTTGTTCTTCCGGTCGCGGCATCAGGCATTGCGGCACCCTTTCATAACGTCGCTCGACAGAACAATCCGAACGCCATTGCATCGACAACGCGGAAGCGGTTGAGCTGATGGCGCGCTGCGTCGACGAATTCAACTAGCATACTGACGCCGCTACAGGCGCTCAAGATTGCCCCGGAAACCGCGAAGGACGCATGCATACTTGCATGCTGCCTGATGCTGGCAAGCCGCACTGGCCGACTGGGCGCACATCCGAAACGCGTTCGCCTGAGGTATCTGGAGCGCCAGATGTCGCCAACGACTTCTTCGAGCGAGCTGCCCAAGGCGACGTGTGTACGCATGAATGCCCGCGATCCCGATGTCCGCTCTCCGGGGAAGAGCAGACCTACGCCTGAATAGGGCGGTGATGTCGGCTTATGACCCCTTAGCTGACCTGAACCGAGTGACGCATCGATCAGTTTCCCCGAGCGTTCTCCGTCATTTCTCATGGCAATGGTATCTAGAGAAGCTCCGGGACCACCCAAAGGGCTGGCTCGCCGCGCGCGACTCTCTGGACATTGTCAAAGCCGTTGCGCAGCCGCGTAATATTACTCTCGAACGTCGGTCCGGCGAGATGCGCCGTGAGGACCACATTGTCGAGCTTGAGTAGCGGGTTGTGGGCCGGCGTTGGCTCCTCGTCGAATACGTCGAGGCCGGCGCCGAACAGATCGCCAGCACTCAAAGCAGCTGTCATCGCCTGCTCGTCGATGACGGGTCCACGCGAGGTGTTTATGATGATCGCAGACTTCTTCATCAACGCGAGTTCGCCGGCACCAATCAGGTGGCGTGTCGAGTCGTTCAGTGGGACATGCAGCGAGAGAATGTCGGAATGGCGCAGGATTTCGGGCAAAAGGCGGAAGCGCACGCCAAGCGCGTCTTCCTGATCTTCCTTCAATCGTGCAATGTCGTAGTAGTGCACCGTCATGCCGAAGGCCTGCGCCAGGCGCGCCACCTTCTTTCCGATCGTGCCGAGCCCCACGATCCCCAGGACTTTGTTGCGCACTTCATGGACGGTCAGCGGAGCATTTCCGTGCCAGCGGCCTGCTGTGACGTTGGCATGCTGCCTGATGAGCCGTCGCGAAACCGAGAGCATCAATAGCAGCGCGTGCTCTGAAACAGCGACGGAATTGGCGCCGCCGTTGTTGCACAACGGAATTTTGCTCCGGCGGGCCGCGGCGAGATCGGCCTGATCGTAGCCGGCAGACAGGCATTGCACGAGCCTCAGATGGGGCGCGGCCTTATAGAGTTGCTCCGACACCATCTGTTGTACGAAACCCACGAGATAGTGCGCGCCAGGCAGTGCCGAACTGGCCTCCGGAGAATTGAAGGGAGCCTTTACGATCTCGAAGCCTTTCGGCGCGAGGTCGTCGACCATCGCCAGACAGTCTTTCGGACCCACCACGAGAATACGCTCGACCATCATAAGCCCTCCGGAGCAACGCGATAACCTCACATGTCTATTACACCGCCGAGCCGACGCAGCCCACCATCGGCCGATCATGTTTGCGCATAGGCCCATGTCGGCAATTGGTCATTCCCCTCTCGACAACCGGCGTCCTCGATGGTGTCGTTGGCGCAAGTCGCGGCGGAATGGATCGGAGGACTTGCTGCTATGGACCAACACACCGTCGATTTCATCATCGTTGGCGCCGGATCGGCGGGCTCGGCGCTCGCCAACCGCCTCACGGAGAACGGCCGTTTTCGCGTTCTGCTGCTGGAGGCAGGAGGCAAGACGCATCCGCTGTCGCAAGTACCGATCAGCTTCGCGCGCTTCATCAATCGCCCCGGCGTGAATTGGCTGTACGCTTCTGAGCCCCAGGACAATACGGGAGGGCGAGCAATCCCCGTCCCACGCGGGCGCATGCTTGGCGGCTCGAGTGCCATCAACGGGATGGTATGGGTCCGCGGGCAGCGGCAGGACTACGATCATTGGGCACAACTCGGCAACCGTGGCTGGAGCTACCAGGACGTGCTGCCGATCTTCAGGAGCATGGAAAGCTACGCCGGCGGTGCCAATGAGATTCGGGGTCGTGAGGGGCCTCTGAAGATCACCGACAGCGACGAGAGCGGTCGCCTCTATGACAGCTTCTTCGCCGCCGCCGAATCCATCGGGATCAAGCGAACGCACGACTACAATGGCCTCGATCAGGACGGCATCGCCATGACGCAGGCCTCGATCAGTGGAGGCCGGCGCATGAGCACGGCGAAGTGCTATCTCGACCCGGCGCGGAAAAGAGCAAACCTCACCATCGAAACGGATGCGATGGTGGAAAGTCTGATGTTCGAAGGCCGTCGCTGCACGGGTGTGCGATACTCCAGCCGCAGCTCAAAACGCGAGGCACGTGCTGCACGCGAAGTCATCGTCGCGGCCGGCTCGATCGCATCACCGCAGCTGCTGGAGCTTTCCGGCATCGGCCAGGGGCCGCGCCTCAAGGGCCTCGGCATCGAGGTTCGCCATGATCTGCCCGGCGTGGGCGAGAACCTGCGGGACCACTGGGCGCCGCGGATGAAATGGCGCGTCGGACGGCATGGGGTCACCTTCAACGAGCGCGCACGCGGCTACGGGGCGCTGTGGCACGGGCTACTCTACATGACGACGCGAAAAGGGTTCCTGAGCCACCCGGCGTCTCCGATGCGTGCCTTCTTCAGGACGCGCGAAGGCCTCGACAGCCCGGACGCCATGTTCACGATGCAGCCCTTCCTGTCGACGCCGAACGTAAAGCTGGCCAAAGAGTCCGGAATGTCCATGATCACGCATCAGCTGCGCCCGGAAAGCAAGGGCAGCGTGCATATCAACGCGCCGGATCCGCGCAAACACCCGTCGATCCGCTTCAACTTTCTGGCCGAGCGCGTTGACCGCGATTGTGTGCTCGCAAGTATGCGGATCGTCCGGCGGCTGGTCGCTGCGCCGGAGCTGGCCTGGCTCGGGGCCGAGGAGCTTGCGCCGGGTCCGGGGGTGAATTCGGACGAAGAGTTGCTCGACTTCGTCACGCGCACAGCGGAGACGACCTATCATCCGGTCGGAACGTGCAGAATGGGCAGTGACCCGCTTGCCGTCGTCGATGATCAGCTGCGTGTCCACGGGATCGCTGGCCTGCGCGTTGCCGACGCCTCGATCATGCCGACTTTGACGTCCGGCAACACGAATGCACCGTCGATCATGATCGGCGAGAAGGCTGCGCGCATGGCCTTGGAGGCGGTATCGTAATGGCTCGCCGCGGACATGTCATCGTCACCGCGCGATGTCCGCTTCTGGCGTGCGAAGCCGACGCGGCGGATCTTATGAGTACGCGCTAGCCGTGAAGTTGCGCGTTGAGGCCGTCCCAATTTGGCGTGCGTCTGGTTGCCTCGAGAGCGCCGCTCTGGGAGTTACGACGAAAAAGAAGGCCCTTCTGGCCCGAGAGTTCCTTGGCCTTCAGCACCCGGCCGTCTTCCAAACGGATGCGCGCACCTGCCGTGACATAACAGCCCGCTTCGACGATACAATCGTCACCCAGGGAAATGCCGATACCGGCGTTGGCTCCAATCAGGCAGCGCTCGCCGACCGTGATCCTCTCCTTCCCGCCTCCGGACAGCGTGCCCATGATCGACGCACCGCCACCAATGTCGCTGCCGCTTGCCACAACCACACCCGCGCTGATCCGCCCCTCCACCATGCAGGGACCGAGCGTACCCGCATTGAAATTGCAAAAGCCTTCATGCATGACGGTCGTGCCCGACGCCAAATAGGCTCCGAGCCTGACGCGATCTGCATCTGCAATTCTCACGTCCGCAGGCGTCACGTAGTCAGTCATGCGCGGAAACTTGTCGATGCCTGTCACCTCAAACGCGAGCGCACGCTTTCGCGCTGCTAGTCGCGCTTCCAGTACACGCGAGCATTCACAGGGACCGAGCGTCGTCCAGGCAACGTTGGGCAACAGACCGAAGATTCCCTCGAGGTTCAGGCAATTGGGCTGCACGAGCCTGTGGCTCAGGAGGTGCAGTCGAAGATACGCGTCGTGCACATCCGTCGGCGCAGATGCAAGGGAGTTGATTTCCGTATGGATTGGAACGATGTCGACATTGCGGATGTCGTCATGTCCCGCATATCCGTCCGCCGCCTGACCCAACGATCTCTGAATCTCGTCGCTCGTCAGCCGTACCGTTGCCGCCTTGCCGGCCTGCGCAACCAGGCGCAGCCCGAGAAACCAGGAATCCAACACGCGACCGTCAGCGGTGACAGTCGCAAATCCCTCGCCGCTCGCGCCCCTGAGCTCCATCGCCATTTGAATTTCTCACACTATGATCCTGCACATAATGCATACCGGAGTTCTCCAGAAAATGGCAACTTCAGGCAGGCTTGCAATGGAGTAAGGCGATGGGGAGCCAGATGGAGGCGGAATCATACGACTACATCGTGACCGGCGCCGGGTCCGCCGGGTGTGCTGTGGCCGCGCGGCTTTCAGAGTCAGGGCGCTACCGGGTGCTGCTGCTGGAAGCGGGCGGGCGCGACAGCTCGCCATGGATACACATTCCGGTCGGTTATTACCGGCTCTTCACGCACCAAACCCATAATTGGAGGTTCGAGAGCGAGCCCGTTGCCGGCCTCAACGGGCGCACCTCCTACCAGCCACGCGGCAAAATGCTCGGCGGGACGAGTTCGCTCAACGGCATGGTCTATATGCGCGGGACGGCGGCCGACTACGATGGCTGGCGCCAGCTCGGCTGTGTCGGCTGGGATTACGAAAGCGTTCTGACGTTCTTCCGCAAGGCGGAAAACCAGGAGCGGGGTGAGGACGAATTCCACGGTGTCGGCGGCCCGCTCAATGTCACCGACGCACACTACAAGCACGAAATCATCGATGCGATCATCGAAGCGGCGGTGCAGGCCGGCATTCCCCGCAATCGCGACTTCAACGGCGCGACGCAGGAAGGCGCCGGTTACTATCAGGCAACGGTCGGCAAGGGACGCCGATGGAGCAGCGCGACGGCCTATCTGAAACCGGCGAGAGGTCGCCGCAACCTGGTGGTCAAGCCGAACGCGCATGCGACACGCATCCTCATCGAGAACGGCCGCGCCGTCGGCGTCGAGTTCCGCACGCCCCGTGGCATGGAGACCGCCAGAGCCAAGGGCGAGGTGGTCGTCTCCGGCGGCGTTTACGGCTCGCCGCAACTGCTGCTGTTGTCCGGCATCGGACCGGGCGAGCATCTGAACGAGATGGGTATCGAGGTCACGCACGACCTCGCTCCGGTCGGCGCCAATCTGCACGACCACTTCAATACCTATGTCGCCTGGCGCTCGACCAAAACTGGCACCTTTAACGAGCTCTATCGCTCGCCGCTCCGACAGCTAGCGGCCGGCGCCAGATATTTGCTTGGACGCGATGGGCCGATGACGGCCATCGCCACGCATGCCGGCATCCTGACCCGCACGGACCCCCGCTTCGATCGTCCCGATCTCCAGATCAATTCCTATCTCTGGTCGATCGAGACTCGGGACCGCACCGGCATGCACCCCCATAAATGGCCGGGGTTCAGCATGTCTCCCGTTCATCTGCGCCCCGAGGGTCGCGGGCGGGTGAGCCTCAAAAGCCGCGACCCTTTGGCGCCCCCGAAGATCGCGTTCAGGTTCATGGAAACCGCGCATGACGTCGATGCCATGATCAGCGGCGTTCGGCTGGCGCGAAAGCTCGCCGAACAGCCGGCTCTCAAGCCCTATATCGCCGAAGAGGTGGTGCCGGGCCCCGCCGTCGGATCGGACGAACAGATCGTCGAGGACATCCGCAATCGCGGCGTCTCGAACCTGCATCCTGTCGGCACCTGCAGGATGGGCACGGGTCGCGACGCGGTCGTGGATCCCCGCTTGCGGGTCCATGGCGTCAGAGGGCTGCGCGTTGCGGATGCCTCCATCATGCCTCTGGTTGTCGGCGGCAACACCAATGCGCCTTCGATCATGATCGGGGAGAAATGCGCAGCCATGGTCCTGGAGGATGCCTGAGGGAAATCAGGCATAGCGCGTCCGGCTCACTTCGGGCCGACCGCGCTGCCATTGCCGCGCGGCAGCGTAATCGTGAACTCGGTGAAGGCGCCGGGCTCGGTCGCGACATCGATCCTGCCGCCATGCTGCTTGACGATGATGTCGTGGGTCATCGACAGGCCGAGGCCGGTCCCCTCCCCGGTCGGCTTCGTCGTGAAGAACGGGTTGAAGATCTTCTCCCTGATGTCGGGTGGGATACCCGTTCCGTTGTCGCGGATTCGAATTTCGACGGCTTCGCCGGCATTTTTGGTGGCCGCGCTGAGCACGGGCTCGAACACCGCGCCGCCGCCATCCATCTTGCGCCTGATCGCCGCATAGAAGCCGTTGGAAATCAGGTTGAGCAGCGCGCGGGTCAGTTCCTGCGGATACACCTCGACTGCGCCCGCATCCGGATCGAGATGCTGCTCGAGGGTGATGTTGAAGTCGGATCGCTCGGCGCGCGCCCCGTGATAGGCCAGATTCAGACTCTCGCTGACCAGCGCGTTGAGGTCGGCGGCGCGGCGTTCGCCGCTTCCCTCGCGCGAATGCAGCAACATGTTCTTGACGATGGAGTTGGCGCGCTTGCCGTGCTGTACGACCTTTTCCAGATTGCCCTTCAGGAGCTCGCGGATTTCATCCAGTTCTTTTCGCCTGCCGGCTTCGTCGAGCGCGGGATTCTCGAACACTTCGGTCATCTCGTCGATGAGCTCGGCCGAGAGCGCGGAGAAGTTGTTGACGAAATTGAGCGGGTTCTTGATCTCGTGGGCGATGCCGGCAGTGAGCTGGCCGAGCGAGGCCAGCTTCTCGGTCTGCACCAGGCGGTCTTGCGCGGTGCGGAGGTCATCGAGCGATTTCGACAGTTCGAGGGTCCGTTGCTGGACCTGTTTGAACAGCTCGACGTTACCGATGGCAATCACGGCCTGATCGGCAAAGGTCTGGAGCAGCTGGACGTGGTGGGGCGCAAACTTGCCCAGCTCCCTTCGCGTGACGCTGATGATTCCGACCGCTGCTCCATCGCGCAACAACGGAACGAACAGCAGGCTGCAGAAGCCGCGCAATCGCGCCAGATCGCGTAACCAGGGCTGCTCGGCCCATTCCGCTTGCGCATCGGGAATTTCGACGACCTCGCGATTGCGGATGCGGTCGCTCCAGTCGGCCTCGGACAACGGCCGGGGGAACGACGCCTGCAACGCGGCGTCGGCTTCCGGATTGGATCGCGTAAAGGCCATCAGGTGCATGACATCGTCGACGATGCTGTACACCGCGGTCGACAAACCTCCGATCAAGCGGTTCGACCGCTCCGCAATGGCCTCGAATACCGGCGCCACGTCCGACGGCGAGCTCGCGATCACCTTGAGGATATCGGCGGTCGCCGTCTGCCGCTCCAGGGCTTCCTGCGTTTCGTTGAACAGCCGCGTATTCTCGATGGCGATGACAGCCTGATCGGCAAAGGTCGACAGCAAACTAATCTGCTTGTCGATGAAGGGACGTACTTCCCCACGCCGCAGCAGGATCGCGCCGATACTCTCACCCTCGCGCAGCAACGGCACCGACAAAACGGTATGAATGGGCACGCCCGTGCTTTGACCCATGGCCCTGGCATCCGGGAAGTCGGCGCCATCAGCTGAAAGCATGTCGTGAACATGCACGGGCTTCTGGTCGACAAAGGCACGTCCGGCGGTCCAGCCGCGGCCGATCGGCCATTTGTCGATCGTGACAGGAAGCGGACCGGAATGCGCGCTGAAGCGGAGATGTTCGCCGTCCTTCAACAGCACGACGGCATCGATGGCCTCGCAAAGCTCCCGCGCGCTCTCGACGATCGCATTGAGAACCGGCGCGACGTCGGTCGGCGACGAGGCGATGACTCTGAGAACATTGCTGCTCCCGGTTTGGTAAGCCAGCGCTTCCCTGGTTTCGTTGAACAAGCGCGCGTTTTGGATCGCGATGACAGCCTGGTCGGCGAAGGTGCGCAGCAGATTTAATTCCTTATCGTTGAACGGCGTATTTGGATCGCGGATGACCGAGATCATGCCGATACCGCGACCCTCCCAGATCATCGGGGTCATCACGATCGAGTAGTTGCCGTGGACCTCCGCCACCCGGCGCAGGCTGAGCGATGCTGCCGGATCGTTCATCGCGTCAGCAATATAGGTTTGCTGCCGCTTCTCCAGGACAATTGCGGCCATCGTTTCGCCGATCGGCTGCGGGTAGATGCTGTCCATCACCTCGCTGCCCGTCCCGCGGCGGGCGCCGACGTGAAGCAGGCCATCGCCGGGCGCAAGCACCAGCGCGGATTGCCGGCAATCGAACAATTGCATCGTGCTTTCGAGAATCCGCTCGAACACCGGCCGGCTGTCGGCCATCGAGTTGCCGATCACCTGCAACACTTCGGAGGTCGCAGTCTGCTGCTCAAGCGCCTCCTGCGTTTCGTTGAACAGCCGCGCGTTCTCGATCGCGATCACGGCCTGGTCGGCGAAGGTTTGCAGGAGATCGACCTGGCGCTGCGGGAAAGCGCCGGTCTGTGTGCTGGCAATCACCAGCACGCCGATGACGGAATTGTCGCGCATCATCGGCACCGCCAACGTCGATCGGAGCACGCCGAGGCCGGAATTGCCTGACTTGCGAATGATCTCCTTCGCATTGGCATCGAACTCAGGATCGGCGAAGAAATCCGTGACGCTTTCGACCTTGCCGGTCAAGATCACGCGCTCGGCGGCGGTGGCGCGGCCGGCCCGGATCGGGCGCCCCTTGAAGTAGGCGTTGGCATCATCGACGCCGGAGCCGGCGATAGCCTTGCATTCGAACGCTTCGTCTCCCTTCAGGTAGAGCAGCCCGAGCTTCGCGCCGCAAAGCTGATAGGCGGACTCGACCAGCGTATCGAGCACCGACTGCACGTCGAACACCGAGCGGCTGATGACCTTGAGCACGTCGGCGGTCGCGGTCTGATGCTGCAGCGATTCCGCGAGATCGCGTGTCCTGGCCTGCACCTCGTTGAACAGCCGCGTGTTCTCGATCGCGATGACCGCTTGGGCCGCAAAAGTCTTCAGCAGTGATACTTCATTGTCGGAAAAACCAACGTTCGGAAGGCGCGCGATGCTCAACGAACCCACGCTGCGATCTTGCCAGAGCATTGGTACTTGAAGCAGTGAGTAACCTTTGACCTTTCGCGCCGCCAATCGCACGGCATCGGTTGCTGTGGCACTCTCGGCAACGTTGACCGTGTAGATCGGCTTCCTCCCGCGGATAGCCTCGCCGAAAATCGAGTTGAGCGGCTGCGGGAATAGTGACCACAAGATTCGTGTTCCGGGTCCGCGTGCGGCCTGAAGTCGAAGCTGGTCACCGTCGACAAGCGCAATACCGGCGGAATTAAATTGAATCAGTTTCTCGCAGCTGTCGAGTATGCTTTCGAATACGGGAGCTGTCTCAGCCATCGACTGGCTAATCACCTGCAGCACGTTTGAGGTTGCAGTCTGTCGCTCCAGCGCCTCCTGCGTTTCGTTGAACAGCCGCGTATTCTCGATCGCGATCACGGCCTGATCGGCGAAGGTCTGGACCAACTCGATCTGCCGGTCGGTGAACGCTTCCACCCGCCGTCGCCCGAGCACGAAGTTTCCGATCGGCTCGCCATCGCGCAACAAGGGAACGCCGAGCGCGCTCCGCGCCAGACTCTGTCGCGACGGACTCCGATGAAAGGCCGGGTCCGCGGCGAGGTCGAGAACATGCACCGGACGGCGTTCAACGACGGAACGAGCTCCGGGAAGATGAGACTTGGGGTCGACGGCGCGGGGACCCAGCGCGCGCCAGTCCGCCCCGTATTCCGGCGGAAAGCCGAAGGAGGCAGCGAAGCCGTAGAGGTCGCCTTCACGTTTGAAGATCGCCGCCTGGTCCGCGTCGCACAGCCGCGCCGCCGTTTCGCAAATTGCCACCAGTGCCGGTTCGAGATCGAACGCCGAGCGGCTGATCACCTTGAGCACGTCGGCGGTCGCGGTCTGCTGCTGCAGCGATTCCGTCAAGTCGCGAGTTCCTGGCCTGCACTTCGTTGAACAGCCGGGCATTTTCGACGGCGATCACCGCCTGGTCGGCAAAACTCTGCTGGAGCGCCAGTTCGTCCTCAGTGAAGGGCAGCAGGTGATCGCGGAAAACGCCGAGTGCGCCGATCGCCTTGCCCTCGCGCCGCAGCGGCGTGCAGCACACGGTGCGGGCGCCGCCGGCCCGGGCATGGGGCAGGCCTGGAAAGTCGGACATCGAGGGATCGAGATGGTCGAGGTCGGGAATGTGAATCTGCCGGCTTTCGGCCACCACTGTTCCCGGCAGGTTTCGGCCGCCGACCTTGATGTTGGATCGCGGATAGGCCGAGCCGACGCGTTTGGCGATGGCGCCGACGCGGTATTCCTGGGTGAACTCGCCACCCTCGGCGAGCTGGATCGACACGCTGGACGCCCCGAAAAGACGCGCGGTCGTCTCGGCGATCTGCTGCAACGACCTCGCCACATCGCCCGATGCGTTGGCGACCGCGCGCAGGATTTCGGCGCTCGCCTCGCGCTGGAGTTCTGACGGCTTTCAACTCTTGCTTCAGCCGCGCGGACTCGGCCGCCAAGGAAGGCTTCCGCTTGGCGCTTGCGGACTTGGCCGATTTGGCTTTGCGCGTTCCGGATTTGGAGGCTTCACGCGCGCCGGATTTGCGCGCCGGAGGCCGGCCGCGACCAGCCGTGGCACGTTTTCCCGCTCTTCCCTTAGGTTTGGCCATTCATCCTGTCCCCGGGGCCAAAAATAGCCGATCCGGGGGCGGGCGCAAATGTCGCAGGCAGCCTGATGCCCTGTTACTGGCAGAGATGGCGGTAGCCATCCTGGCCGACGAAATAGGTGCCGGGCTGGCAGGCATAACCGTAGGACGGCTGCGAGCCATAATAGTAGGCTGCGCCGGCCGCGGCAGCACCGGCCGCTGCGGCGCCGTAGTAGGCCCGCCGGCCTGTCCGGCGCGCGACGCCGGCCACGCTCCCAGGCGTCAGCGGCCGCCCGACCCGTGCCTGCGCACTGTCGACCGACAACGACGCACCGCTTTGCTCCGACCAGCTGAATGACAGCACCGTCGCACACGCGACGGTCGATGCTGCAATCGCCAACGTCCTCAAGTTCATCTTCATGGGATTTCCTCCGTGAACGATGCCGCCATCACCGCACGTGTCCGTCGCGCGCCGTTGATCTGGATCAAGGGCCTTTCGGTTCTGCCTCGGCAAGCCCGTCATCACGCAGCGAGGGCCTGAGGGATCGGTCCAGCCTAACTGGATCCACTCTGGATGGCCGTGGGGAGGGTGTTGGATTTCCTCTTCTCGCAATAGGCTGCAGTCCGCCTGGAATTCCTTTGCAGGCGATTGTAATCGAATACATCATTGTTTGCGGACGAGCTGAAATAACCGCTCATGAAATAGCTTACAAAATCCCGATCTTCCGGAGAGTATCCCAGCCAATCCCCGCAGGTGATCTTGTTGAAATCCAGCGTAGCGCCGGCGGAGGCGGTTGAGCCTATCGCCTTGTTCACGCCGACCATGACACTCGCACTCTGATCGGATTGGCACCACGCTTTCACGTTTGCGATATTTGTCTGATGCAGGCCAAAATCCACAAACGTCTTCCGGTTTCGGTAGCTGAACCAACCGCTCATCCAGGCAGAGAACTTGCTCGACAATGCAGGCGGCATCGCAAGGTATTGGCCGCATGTGATTTTGCCCATGTCGATCGTCGTGGTCGGCGCCGCATTGGTGAAGGACGGAATCATCGAGATCGCCAAGGCAAGAAGCATCAACCTGCATCTCATGATGTCAGCCCTTCAACCAGACCGGATACGCCCGCAAGTGCTTTACCGCCGCACGCCGACGCGATTGACGCCGCCGTTCATGTTGCCGCCGACGTTGTGGCGGACCGCAGCGCGCGCCACGGGACGCGGCCTAAGCACGACGCCGGCTCTCGCCACGCAGCTCGGCGGATAGTCGACATACTGACAGTACACCACCGCCCCGGCCGGCGCCGGATTGAGCGTGACGCCTGCTAATCCCAACAGGGCGCTGACCGCGATCCCCGCGACCGTCATTGACTTGATCGAGAGACGTGTCTTCCGGGACATGGCAATCCTCCTTATCGCGCTTGCGAGCTGGTGACAGCCGCCTCAGGTGCGGCCGACGCTAACGTGAGCGGGAGCGAGTGGATCGTGTTGACCTAGATCAACAGCCGGTGCGACACCGGGCAAGGCTGCGCGAAAGCAATTGCGATGTCCGCGCGGACATTGTCCTCCCGGACAATTGCGCCATCCGGTCTACCGGCATTGGATCCCCGCGCGCATGTGTTTGATCTACCCCCTCTGACGCAGCGCGTTCTCATGAGAATTGACGACCCCGGCTTCCCCCAAGGCCGGGGTCGTCGCGTATCTGCGGTTCGACGAGGGCTTTGATCTAGCGCAAGGGTCGTGGGAACCCGGGCGCGTCAGATCGAGTTGGGGACCTAACCCGCAATGGAGGAAAGGCATGAAGTTGACTTTGAGGAAGTTGGCAATTGCGTCCACCGCGTTTGCGTGTGCGGCGCTGTTGTCACCGGGCTGGTCGGGGCATGGCGTCTCGCTGTCCGTGAGCAAGGCCGAAGCATATTCGCGCCTCTATGTCGGACGCGGTTATGCGGCAAGCGCCATATATACCCATGCGGCCGGCCTGCCCTGGTACGCCGTGAGAGCCGCTTACTGGGGCGGCCCCTGGAGCGGCCCCGGCTGGTCCTACAACGGATGGTCTGATTACCGGGCACGCTACGGCATCGTGTGCGATCCTGGCACCACGATCGTGGGCGGCGACGGCATCCCGTACGTCTGCCAGTAACTGCATCTTTCGAGACATCGGCCCGGGCGGCGTGCGCGCCGCCCGGACCTGATCTGCCGGGATGCGGAAAGCACGGAGCGTTCAAAATGAAAGTGCTGGTCCGATCGCTGATCATCGTCTTCGTCGCCTTGATAGCGCTGGGCGCAACCTCGCAACGACCGCGCGAACAGGGCGTGACCGATACCGAAATCCGGATCGGCAATCTCATGCCCTATACCGGAAACCTGGAAGCCTTCGCCGCGATCGGAAAGGCCGAGGCAGCCTATTTCGACATGATCAACGAGCGCGGCGGCATCAACGGCCGCAAGGTGAAGTTCATCTCCTATGACGACAATTCCGATCCCTCCGTCGCGCTCGACCTTACACGCGGACTGGTGGAGCGCGACAACGTCCTCTTGATGTTCGGCTCGTTCGGAACGCCGAACAATCTCGCCGTCCGGAAATATCTCAACGAGAAGCAGATCCCGCAGCTCTTCGTCGCCTCCGGTGACGAGCAGTTCGAAAATCCTTCGGTCTACCCGTGGACGATGGGTTGGCGGCCGTCTTACCGGGCCGAGGGGCGGGTCTACGCCAACTACATCCAGGCGTTCTACCCCGGTGCCAAGATCGTGGTGCTCTGGCAGAACGACCAGTTCGGCCACGACCTGTTCAAGGGATTGGTGGACGGGCTCGGCGATCTCGGACGTTCGATCATCGTCGACATCGCCTACGACATCTCGGACGAGCATCTGAGGACGCACATCGCAATCCTGAAGCAATCAGGTGCGAACGTCTTCGTCTTTGCCGGCGTTCCGGCCAACGCCGCCCAGGCCATCAAGATCTCCGCCGAGCTCAACTGGCATCCGGTCTTCATCGTCAACGCGCTCGCGGCATCGATCGCCGGCGGCCTCAAGCCTGCCGGGCTGGACAACTCCGTTGGCGTGATCGCCGCCGGCTACCTGAAAGACGTCAACGATCCCGCCTGGAAAGACGATGCGGCGACCAAAGGCTGGCTGGCTTTCAAGGAGAAATACTACCGCGGCGAGGACAAGCACGACAGCATCGCGCTTTACGGCTATGCGGCCGCCGAAACCATGGCGCAGGTGCTGAAGCAGTGCGGCGATGACTTGTCCCGCGAAAATGTCATGCGACAGGCCGCGGCACTCGAGGGGTATCAACCGGCCTTCATGCTGCCCGACATCAAGATCAACACCGGTCCTTGGGATTTTCGCCCGATCAAGCATGTGCGCCTGTTCCAGTTCGACGGGCGCTCCTGGCAGCCGATCGGTGACGTAGTCGAGACGGCTTTTTCGGACGGCAAGCAGTGATCGCACTTACCGCAACACTTAAACTGGGAGCAACACCATGAGCATTCTTTGGACGATTCTCATCGGCTTCATTGTTGGAGTGATTGCCAAGTTCATCATGCCCGGCGACAAGACCGAGCCGAAAGGATTTATCCTGACGGTGATTTTGGGGATCATCGGCGCATTTGTCGCGACCTTCCTCGGCCAATCCGTCGGTTGGTACGGGCCCGGAGAATTTGCCGGTCTCCTGGGTGGCGTGGTGGGCGCCGTCATCGTCCTCTTTGTTTACGACCTCATCATGGGACGCCAACGCGCAGCTTGACGAACCGGCAATCGGGATGAGTAATCCTCTCCGCTGCGTTGGGGCAGCCGCGATTTTCTCGTGGCTGTCGATTTGCGCCGCGACCGCCGTCCACGCCGATTTGGCGATCGAAGTCCTTTCGCTTCCGCGCGTGGAGACATGGAGCGGCGACTTCGACGGCATGCTCGAACGGCGTACCGTCCGCATCCTGGTCATACCGAGCAAGACGTTCTTCTTCCTCAACAAGGCCGACACCATGGGCCTGATCGCCGAAACCGGTCGGGAGTTCGAGAAATGGATCAACAAGCGCCATGCGAAGCCGCCTTATGACATCAAGGTCGTCTTCGTTCCCACGACGCGCGATCGCATCTTCCAGGACCTGGTCGATGGCAGAGGAGACATTGCCGCCGCAAACCTAACGATCACCGCGGATCGCAGCGCGATCGTCGACTTTGCAAAACCGTGGCTCACGGGCGTGAAGGAGATATTGGTCACCGGCCCGTCAGCAAAGCCGATCGCGGCGGTATCGGACCTCGGCGGCAAGGAAATCCTGGTACGGAAATCGAGCAGTTATCACACGCACCTCGTCGAGCTGAACGAACGCCTCGAGAAGGAGAGCCGTGCGAAGGTCAATCTCGTCCTCGCAAACGAAGACCTCGAGGACGAGGACCTGCTGCAGATGGTGAGCGCCGGTCTGTTGCCCTGGGTCGTAGTCGATGCGCACAAGGCGAAATTATGGGCCAAGATCCTCAAGGAGCTTACGCTGCGCGAGGACCTCGCCTTCAACCAGGGCGGCGAGATCGCCTGGGCGGTTCGCAAGAACAGCCCACTGCTCCGGCGCGAGATCAGCGAATTCGTGACCGCGCACGGCAGATTCACCGATGACCTTGTCTCCGAATATCTGCATGAAGGCAATATCGTCCGGAACGCGCTGGCGCCGCCAGAAATCGAGAAATTCCGCGCACTCGTCGGACATTTCAAAACCTATGGCGAGCAATACGGCATTGACCCCTACATGCTCGCCGCGCAAGCCTATCAGGAATCCTCGTTCGACCAGACATTGCGCATGAAAAGCGGCGCGGTCGGCATCATGCAGATGATGGAAAAAACCGCGCATGACGAACTCGGCATGGATGACATCGTGAGCCGCGCCGAGGACAATATTCACGCCTGCGCGAAATATCTACGCTATATCGTCGACAAATATCTCGCCGACCCGCAGATCACGGAACGGGAGAAAGTTCTGATGACGCTGGCGGCCTATAACGCGGGGCCAACGAACTTGAATCACTTTCGGGACAAGGCGCGGCAACAGGGATTTAATCCGAACGTCTGGTTCGGCAATGTCGAGCACGGCGCAGCCGCAGTGGTCGGCCAGGAGACCGTCCAGTATGTCGGCAATATCTACAAATACTATGTCGTCTATTCGACATTGTTATCGAAGCAGTGATCGTTGCGGAACTTCCTGAACATTCATTCAAGAAAGTTTCACGACAGTTCCCGCAACGACACCGCGCCCTCATGAGTTAACCTACCGAGCGAAAGGAGAAACACATGAGAAAGCTCACTTACGCACTTGCAGCGGCAGCAACGCTTGCGATCGGCGCTCCGACCATCGCTAACGCGCAGGGTTTTGGCGTCTACGTCGGCGGCGACCACGGATACTATGGCGAGCGCTATGACGGCCCCCGCGTGCACGTCTACGAGCACGACCGCGGTTGGCACCGTGGCTGGGATCGGCGCGACTACGGCGACCGCTACCGCGATGGCGGCGGCGTCGTGATCCGCGAACATCGTTGGGATCGATAAATCAGGTCCTACGGAAGAGCCCCGCCTCACGCGGGGCTCTTTTTTGTGCGACCCGACCGCCTTGCAGGCGCCGTCCGCGGATGCCAAACTTGACGACAAGTTCGACGGCAAAAGACCGGACAGGTGGTCATCCAGCAACGGGAGCAGCGATGAGGGTGGCTTCGAATCTGATCGCCGCGCTGCTTGTCACGCTCGCGGCGCAGGCGGCCTCGGCGCAATCCCCCTACCCGAACCGGCCGGTGAAAATCGTGGTCGGTTTTACGCCCGGCACCGCGCCGGACCTCGCGGGCCGCATCCTTGCCGACCGGTTTTCCGATCTGTGGGGCGTGCCGTTCGTGGTCGAGAACATTCCCGGCGCCGGCAGCAACATCGGCACCGATCGCGTCGCCAAGGCGGCGGCCGACGGCTACACCTTGCTGATGGGCGGCAACTCGGCGCTGGTCATCAATCCGAGCCTGTATGACACGTTGCCGTTCGATCCGGTCAAGGATTTCGCGCCGATCTCGCAGATCTTCATCGCGTCCAACGTACTGAGCCTTCCACCCGATGTGCCGGCCAAAAGCGTGGCTGACATCGTCGCGCTCGCCAAGGCGCAGCCGGGCAAGCTGACCTATGCCCATGCCGGCGTCGGCACCTCGCAGCATCTGGCTGCCGAATTGTTCAAATATATGGCGCATCTCGACATCGTGCCGGTGGCCTATCGCGGCACCACGGCGCTGCTGCCGGATTTGCTCGCGGGCCGCATCACCATGTCGTTCGCCAATATCGTGAACGTGATGCCGCTGGCGCGCGAGGGCAAGTTGCGCGCGCTGGCCGTCACCTCGGCGAAGCGCTCGGCGCTCGCGCCCGACCTCCCGACCATGGCGGAATTGGGCTTCCCCGGCTTCGAGGCGGTGCCGTGGTTCGGCCTGCTCGCGCCAGCCGGGACGCCGAAGGATGTCATCGACAAGATCTACAGCGAGACCGCCAAGGCGCTGGCAACGCCCGATGTACGCAAGAGGTTCGACGAGCTCGGCCTCGAAGCGGTCGGCAACACGCCGGCCGAGTTCGCCGCGGTCATCAAGAAAGAAACGCCCGAATGGGCCAAGGTGATCAAGGACGCCGGCATCAAGCTCGGTAACTAGCGCAACTAGGGGAGAAACTCATGGACGCCATGGAGCGGCGCGTCTTTCTCAAAGGCACGAGCATGGGCCTGCTGGCCTTCACGGTGGGTGGCAGCGAAATCCTGATGCTACCTAGCGAAGCGCGCGCACGTGCGGTGCCGTTCCGCCTGCTCAATGCCGAAGAAGCCGAGACGCTCGAAGCGCTAGGCGAGGCGCTGGTGCCTGGTGCACGCGCGGCGGGCGTGGCGCATTTCATCGACCAGCAGATCTCGGTTGCGCCGGGCGAAGCGCTGCTGGAAGCCCGTATCGTCAACATCAAGCCGCCCTTCGCCAACTTCTACCGTGCGGTCATTGCCGGCGTCGACAAGGCGGCGACGGCGCGCAGCAGCAAGCGCTTCGCCGCGCTGTCGGCCTCCGAACAGCACGATTTCATCGATGCGCTCCGCCAGAACAAGATCGAGGGCTGGCAAGGCCCGCCGGCAGCCCAAGTCTATTTCGTGTTGCGCAGCGACGCCGTCGATGTCGTCTACGGCACCATGGAGGGATATGAGAGCCTCGGCGTCCCCTATCTGCCGCACATCGCCCCGGACAAGAGGTGGTGAGATGGCGACACAGGCGAAAGTCGAGGAAAAAGTCGATGTCGTGATCGCCGGCGCCGGCGCGTCCGGCTCGACCTTTGCGGCCGTGCTCGCAAAAGCCGGCAAGAAGGTGGTGCTGATCGACAACGGGCCGGACTGGCAGATGACCGACCTGATCTCGTCGGACATGTGGGGCCGCCGCATCAAGCCGGTCGGACATCCCTTTATCCTGGAAGGCAAACAGCTCGCGCCGATCGGCTATCACGGCGGCTGGGGCGTGGGCGGCGCCGCGTTGCACTGGTTCGCCAACGTGCCGCGGCTGTTGCCGAACGATTTCCGCATCAAGAGCGAGCACAATCGCGCGCAGGACTGGCCGATCGCTTACGAGGATTTGGCGCCGTGGTACGATAAGGTCGCGCACGACATCGGCATCTCCGGCGACGCCAGGGCAGAGGAGCTGTGGCGGCCGGCAGGCCGCGCCTACCCGATGCCGCCCATGAAGACTTTTCGGAACGGCGAGGTCTGGCTCAAGGGATTTGCCGCCAACGACATCCGCATGGTGCCGGCGGCGGTCGCGATGAACTCGGTCGACTACAAGGGCCGGCCGGCCTGCATCTATGACGGCTGGTGCCATGTCGGCTGTCCGATCGGCGCGCTCGCCAACCCGCAAGTCACCTATCTTGGCGAGGCGCGAAGCGCGGGCGCCGAGGTCCGCGCCCTGAGCACGGTCACGCGCGTCCTCACCGACGCCTCCGGCAAGAAGGCAACCGGTGTCGAATATGTCGATCGCGACGGCGAGAAACACGTGCAGCCTGCGAGCGTCGTCGTCTGCGCCACATGGGCGGCGCAGAACCCGCGGCTCTTGCTCAATTCCGCAACCGACAAACATCCGAACGGCCTTGCGAACGCGAGCGGGCTCGTCGGTAAATTCATCATGACGCATTTCACCGCCGTCACGAATGCAATGTTCGATGAGGACCTGGACGGTGTCAAAGGCACCATCGGCGGCCAGTTCATGTCCTACGAGCGCTATGCGAAGACCGCGCACAAGGGCGCCTTCGGCTCGACCCTGCTGGTTTGCGGCAGCGCCGCCAAGGCGAGCGGCCTCACCGGCCTGCACAACACTAGGCCCGATCTGTTCGGCCCCGCGCTCGCGGACTACATGAAACGCGCGGTCAAGCAGTTCGCCCGCCTCACAGCGGCCTGCGAGGAGCAGCCGAAGATCGAGAACCGTGTCGAACTGGTGAGCCAGAAGGACGAGTTCGGCATGCCGCTCGCGCGTATCGTGCATAATTATGACGACAACGAAGCGGCACTCTGGAACGCCAATTTCGACGAAGGCCAGAAGATTGCGAAAGCGGCCGGCGCGAAGGAAGTCTGGCAGCTGCGCGGCGCGATGCCGGCAATCCATCTGATGGGCGGCACCATCATGGGCACGGGCGCCGACAACTCCGTGGTCAACAGTTTTGGCCAGAGCCACGAGGTGCCGAACCTCTACGTCGCCGGCCCCGGCATCTTCCCGACCTGTGGCGCGTCCAATCCGACCTACACGATTTTCGCGCTGTCGTTGCGCGGCGCGGAAAATCTGGCGGCGAACTGGGGCTCGATTGCAGGATGAGGCGATCGCCGGTTGAAAAACCTGCCGATGCCCTCATTTCAGAGGATATCGCCGTACATCCGTTTTTCGGTTAGCCTGTGTATCGGTAATGCATTCGGGGCGAGCATGAAGCGACGCGATTTCATTTTGACGGCCGTCGGCGCGACGGCCGGATGGTCATTCTCTGCGCTTGCGCAATCGGCCGACCGCGTGCGGCTGGTCGGCCTGCTCAACGCACTCACGCGGGATGATCCAGAGGGCGAAATCCGGCTCGTCATCTTCCAGCAGGCTCTTGCGCAACTGGGCTGGGAGGTCGGCCGCAATCTCAGAATCGATGCCCGTCCGGGTGGCGGAAACACCGATCTTCTTCGCAAGAACGCCGCCGATCTTGTCGCACTCGCGCCGGACGCGATCCTCAGCATCGGCAGTCTGGCGGTCGGCGTATTGCAGCAGGCTACGCACAGCATCCCGATCGTCTTCGTCAACTCGCCGGATCCCGTCGGCGCCGGTATCGTGCAGAGCATGGCGCATCCGGGCGGCAACATCACCGGCTTCTCGAATTTCGAGTACAGCATGAGCGGCAAATGGGCCGAGTTGCTGAAGCAGGTTGCGCCACAGACGACGCGGGCACTGGTGCTTCGCGACCCCTCTTCAGCCGCAGGCATCGGACAATTCGCGGCCGTGAGGTCGGTGGCACAGTCGCTTGGCATCGAACTGACGGCCGTGGACGTTCGTGACAACGCCGAAGTCGAGCGCCGGGTCGCGGAGTTCGCGCGCGCGGGCAATGGCGGAATCATTGTCGCCTCAGGTGGCACCGGAAGCCATCGCAAGGTCTTCATCGAGCTTGCTGCCCGCTACAAGCTCCCGGCGATTTACCCCTACGGCTACTATGCCGCCGATGGCGGCCTGATCACGTACGGTCCGAACACCCACGAACCGCTCAAGCGGGCCGCCGGATATGTCGATCGCATCCTCAAGGGTGAAAAACCGGGCGATATGCCCGTGCAGGCGCCGATCAAATACGATCTGATCATCAACACCAGGACCGCGAAGGCGCTTGGTATCGCCATCCCCGAGACCATGCTCGCCACCGCCGATGAGCTGATCGAGTAGGCCTTCGAGCAGTCAGGCTGCTCCCGCCTTGTCGGATTGTCCGCCTCCCTCCCCTCGCAGCCGCTTCCGCCGGTAGACATCGATCGCGGTATTCGCGATCAGGATACGGCGGCGCTCGCCGGTCCGTATCATGGTGTGGATGATATCGAGCAGCTCGCAGGCCGCACTGTCAGCCTCGCCGAGCTCGCCCGTCGCCTCGAGATACTCCCAGGCGATCATGAAGGCGTTCTCGACCAGATGTGAAAGCTTCTCCATGGCGAGCCAACGCCGCCATGGAGGGAGTTGTTCCCGGCGCGCGGTATCCCGGCTGGTTCATCGTATGCTCTCGGCGCGGCGCCCGGCCTTTCATCCCCGCCCGCATTTCTGCTAGGACTTCCCGAGGACGCGGGCCGCGTCCGGCAGAAACCAATAACAGGGAGAAGGCCAGAATGTTTTCGCACGTGATGATCGGGACCAACGACCTCGACAAGGCCAAGGTGTTCTATGACGCGGCGCTTGGCACGCTCGGCACCAAGCCGGGGGCAGTCGACCGCCACCGCATCTTCTGGCGCAACAAGGGCGGCACTTTCTCGGTGACCAAGCCGATCGACGGCAAGGACGCGAGCTGCGCCAATGGCGGCACCATCGGCTTCGTCGCCGAATCCGCCGAACAGGTCGACGCTTTCCACAAGGCCGGCCTCGCCAATGGCGGCAAGACCTGCGAGGACCCACCCGGCATCCGCGAGGGCGCCGGCATGAAGCTGTACATCGCGTACTTGCGCGATCCCTGCGGCAACAAGATCTGCGCGCTGCACCGGATCGCGTCGTAACGGCTTGGGCGGCGGCGCACCGCCGCCTACAAATTCCGGAGGGTACGTTGCGTCTCTCGATGCGCCTTGCGCTCGCGCTCGGCATCGCGCTGCCGGTCCACGCCGCCCTCGCACAGGGGATCGCACCCGATACGGTCGAGGCGCATCTCGCCGCGGGAAAACGCGTGGTCGGCGGGCGCGATGGCAGCCCCGAATTCTACGGCCTCGTCACCGCGCTCTGCGTCGCGCCCCAGCGCGGCGCGCCGCGGCCGGATGCGCCGGCGCCTCGCGAGGAGCCTGACCGAAAGATCGGCTATCTCGAACCGAAGAGGGCCTTCGACGATGTCTATTGGCTGGGCACGCGCGGCGAGTCGGCGTGGCTGCTCACCTCCGACGACGGTTACATCCTCTACGACACCGCGCGGGTCTGGGATGCCGAGGACGTGCTGGTCGGCGGCATGCAAAAGCTCGGCCTTGATCCAGCGAAAGTAAAATACGTCATCGTCTCGCACGGCCATCTCGGCGAGTCCGGCGGCGCTTATTTGTTTCAATCGCGCTACGGCGCGCGCATCGTCACCGCCGACTGGGACCTGATCGAGGGCAATCTGTACGGCTATCCCACGGGAAAGCCGAAGCGCGACATCGTTGCCACCGACGGCATGAAGATCACTGTCGGCAGCCGCAGCGTGACGCTCTATCTGACGCCTGGCCACACGCCCGGCACGATCTCGGGCACCTTCGAGGTGCACGATCGCGGCAAGCCGCTCACCGTGTTCTATTCGG
Source organism: uncultured Alphaproteobacteria bacterium (assembly GCA_963794775.1). Classification (GTDB taxonomy): domain Bacteria; phylum Pseudomonadota; class Alphaproteobacteria; order Rhizobiales; family Xanthobacteraceae; genus Bradyrhizobium. The sequence continues at coordinate 133,248 of CAWCGA010000016.1, forward strand.
GCGGCACCGAATTCAACTTCCCGAACGACGTCGAACATTTCGACCAATATCTCGCTTCGGTACGAAGACAGGCTCAGCTCGCAAGGGACGCCGGCGCGACCATCATCATCAACAACCAGTCGCAGTTCAACGGCGCCGCCGACAAGCTGCGGATGCTGGCCGATCGCAGGGATGGCGAACGCCACCCGCTCGACGTCGGCGCGGACGCTGTTGGCCGCTACTTCGCGATCGAGGATCAATGCGCCCAGGCGCAGCGGCTGAAGGTGATGGATGAGGCGAAGAAGTGAGAATGTAGGGCGGGTTAGCGAAGCGTAACCCGCCACCTTCGTGCGTAATGGCGGATTACGCCGGAGCCTGTCATCGGGCCGCGCTTCGCGCGGACCCGTTGGGCTAATCCGCCCTACAAATTACCGCGCCGTCCTCCACCGTTCGGCCGCGTTGATCGCCGCCGACCACAGGCCGTCCGTGGGTTGTCCCCGATGCAGCGCCTTGCCGATCTCGCAAATCGCCATGAAGGCACCGGCGCGCGCTTCCTCGACTTCGAGCGAAGCCGGGCCGCCACCCTGAACGAGACCGACGAGGCCGTTCAACATCGGCAGCGCGGCTTGCGGCGGCGCCTGCTCGGCCGCCTTCAGCGTGTCGAGGACTTGCGTGGCGGTTTCGGTGTCGGACATACAGGCCGCCATGCGTAGGGCGGATTAGCCGAAGGCGTAATCCGCCATTCTTCTCTTGAAACACCGCGGCGGGTTACGCTTCGCTAACCCGCCCTACGGACCTACGCCTCACTCCGCCGCGCGCTGCACCTGCGCATCGAGCGCCGCGGACACCCGCGGCGGCGACAGCGGCAGGTCATAGAAGCGGATGCCGAGCGCGTTGTGCACAGCGTTCGCCACTGCGGCCATCACGGGCACCAGCGGCACTTCGCCGACGCCCTTGACGCCCTGCGGATGTTTCGGGTTCGGCACCTCGACCAGCGCGCAATCGATCATCGGCATGTCGGAGCAGACCGGCATGCGATAATCCAGGAAGCCGGGATTATCGACCTTGCCATCCTTGTTGTAGATGTACTCCTCGTTGAGCGCCCAGCCGATGCCCTGCACCGCGCCGCCCTGCAGCTGGCCCTCGACATAGCCGGGATGGATCGCCTTGCCGACGTCCTGGATGGTGGTGTAGCGGATCACGCGCACGATCCCGAGTTCGACATCGACCTCGACGTCGCAGATATTCGTACCGAAGCCGCCTTCGGCGCCGACGGTGTTGAGCTGCACGCTGGCACCGATCGGGCCGCCCTGCGCTGGCGCCTTCTCGGCAAGCTCCTTGAGAGTCAAAGGCTCAAATTGTCCGGCATTCGGGCTGACCGGATGCGCCGCACCGTTCTCCCATTTCACCGCCTCGGGGTCGATATCCCAGATCTTGGCGGCGCGCTGGCGCAGCGTGTTGATGATCGTCTCGGTCGACTGCGTCACCACGATCGAGGAGGCGAACAGCACGCGGCTGCCGCCAGTCAGATTGGAGAAACCGACGGTTTGCGTGTCGCCGATGATGACGGAGACGCGCTTGTAATCGATGCCGAGCAGTTCGGCGCAGATGTTGGCGATCGCCGCGCGCGAGCCGCCGACGTCGGGATGTCCGGTCGTGACCACGACGTTGCCATCCTCGGTGATGTTGACCGTCGCCGAGGATTCGCCGCCGGCATTGAACCAGTAGCCGGACGCCACGCCCCTGCCCTGGAACTTCTTCAGCGGCGCCTTGTAATGCGGATGGTTCTTTGCGGTCTCCAGCGTCTCGATATAGCCGATGCGCGGATAGACCGGGCCGTGCGCGGCCTTGGTGCCCTCCTTCGCGGCGTTCTTCAGCCGGAAATCGAGCGGGTCCATCTTCAGCGCGCTGGCGAGTTCGTCGAGCACGCATTCCACCGCAAACGCGCCGATCGGCGCGCCCGGCGCGCGATAGGCCGCGACCTTGGAGCGGTTGGAAACGACGTCAAACCCTTCCGACAGCACATGCGGAATCTCGTACGGCGCAAAGCTGCAGCCGACCGCGCCGCGGATCGGCGAGCCCGGCAACGCGCCGGCCTGCAGATAGAAGATGCCGTGACCGGCGACGATCTTGCCGTCCTTGGTGGCGCCGATCTTCACCGTGCATTTCGAACCCGAGGTCGGACCCGTCGCGCGCATCACCTCCTCGCGGGTCATCACCATCTTGACCGGACGGCCGGACTTCCTGGCGAGGATCGTCGCGAGCGGTTCGAGATAGACGATGGTCTTGCCGCCGAAGCCGCCGCCGATCTCGGCCGGGATGGCGCGGATGTCGCTCTGTGGCATGCCCGCGAGATAGGCGGTCATCGCGCGCACCATGAACTGGCCCTGGCTCGAGCTCCAGATCGTGGTCTTGCCGTCGGCCGCGACCGAGACCAGACATGCATGCGGCTCGATGTAACCCTGATGCACCGGGCGCGTGGTGAAGGTGCGCTCGATCACGACCTCGGCGTGCTTGAAGCCTTCCGCGATGTCGCCCTTCTTGACCTCGAGCTTGCCGGTGATGTTGGACGGCTTGCCGTCGAACTTGTTGAACTCGTGCAGGATCGGCGCGCCGGGCTTGATCGCATCGTCGATCTCGATCGCCCAGGGCAGCACCTCGTAGTCGACCTCGATCAGCTTGCAGGCTTCGGCCGCGATCGCTTCCGTGGTCGCGGCGACGGCGGCGACGGGATGGCCGGGGAACAGCGCCTTCTCGCGCGCCATCACGTTGCGGCACATCCAGCGCATGTCCTGGATGCCGAGCATGACCGCGCCCTTCTCGATCGGGAAGTCGACAACGTCCTTCGAGGTGACGACCGCCTTCACGCCGGGCAGCGCTTCCGCCTTCTTGGTGTTGATCGACTTGATGCGCGCGTGCGGATGCGGGCTGCGCAAGACCTTGCCCCAGATCATGCCGGGCATACTGGTGTCGGCGGCGAACTGGGCGCGGCCGGTGACCTTGTCCATGCCGTCGGGGCGAATGGTGCGCTGGCCGATCCACTTGTTGTTGGTGACGACGTTCATCGTGCAGTCTCCCGCATTTCGGCGGCGGCATCCTGTACCGCGCGCACGATCTTGTCATAACCGGTGCACCGGCAGAGATTGCCGGCGAGCCAGAAGCGAATTTCTTCCTCTGATGGATCAGGGTTCTTCTTCAACAGCGCCTCGGAGGCGACCAGCATGCCCGAGGTGCAGATGCCGCACTGAAGCGCGGCGTGCTCCAGGAATTTCTGCTGCAGCGGATGCAGCGTCTCGCCATGCGCCATGCCTTCGATGGTGCCGATCTGCTGCCCCTCGGCTTCGACCGCGAGCATCAGGCAGGAGCAGATCAGGCGGCCGTCGACCGTGATCGAGCAGGCGCCGCAGTCGCCGGAGGCGCAGCCTTCCTTGGAGCCGGTCAGACCGAGCGAGTTGCGCAGCGCGTCGAGCATGGTCTCGTACGGCTCGCAGAGAAACTCCATCGGCTCGCCGTTGATGGTGGTGGTGACGTGAACTTTCGCCATGACTTCACTTTCCTCCCGCGCGCTTGGCGGCAATCGCAACCGTACGCTTCAGGAGAACGCCGGCAGTCTTGACACGATAGACAATGGTGCCGCGCTTGTCGTCGATCGGACGGCAGGCGGCGCGGCAGGCTTCCGCCGCTTTCTCGAGCGCGGCGTCGTCGAGCTTCGAGCCGATCAACGCCTGGGCGGCACCCTCGACCAGCAGCGCGGTCGGCGCGACCGCGCCGAGGCCGACGCGGGCGGCGGTGCAGACGCCGTCCTTCAAGGTGAGGCTGACGCCGAGGCCGACCACCGCGATGTCCATTTCGGTGCGCGGGATCATGCGCAGATAAGCATCGCTCGATCCGGGCGGGCGCGGCGGCAAGCGTGAAGCTGACCAGGATTTCGCCCGGCGTCAGATTGGTGCGGCCGGGACCGGCCGGCAATTTCTCGACCGGCAATTCGCGGCGGCCCTTCGGGCCCTGGATGGTCGACGACAGCGCCGGATGCGATCAGCGCAGGCACGCTGTCGCCGGCGGGCGAGCCGTTGCAGAGATTGCCGCCTGCGGACGCCCGGCCCTGCACCTGCTTGGAGCCGATCAGGTTGATGGCTTCCAGCACGCCGGGCCAGGCCTTGCCGAATTTGGGATGCTCGGCCAGCGCCATGCCCGAAGCGGCGGCGCCGATCCGGAAAGCCGCCATCGGCGGTCTGCTCGATCGCGCTCATCTCGGCGATCTTCTTGATGTCGACGATCAGGCCCGGCTGGACCGCGCCAGAGCGCATCTGCACCAACAGGTCGGTGCCTCCGGCCAGGATGCGTGCCGCACTGCCTGCGGCCGCAAACGCGCCAATCGCTTCATCAAGCGTTTGCGGCGCCACATATCGGATATCGGTCATGCTTGTTACGCGTCTCCCCTACCCCTTAAGCGGGTGATTTTTGCCTGTTTCGGCTTGGCGGAGCGGCAGCCTACACAAGCCGGGGCGATAGGAACAGCCTCCACGGACTGGTCAATTTGGCCGTCTCCTATGCAGGGGGCGCTTGTTAGGCACTTTGTAGGGTGGGCAAAGCGCAAGCGTGCCCACCCTACCCGGTGTGCTCGCGGAGGTGGGCACGGCGCTGCGCGCCTTTGACCACCCTACGATCTTAATCGTTTCGCCAAAGCCGCCACGAACCGGTCCACGTCCGCCTCGTCATTATAGACGTGGGGCGAGATGCGCATGCGGCCGAGCCGCGGGGCGACATAGATACCGTCGGACGCCAGCCCCTCGATCAGCCCGGCCGGCATGCCGCCCTCGAAGGCGAGGCTGAGAATATGCGGCGCGCGGAACTTCTTGTCCGGCACTGTCACGGCGTTGTCACGAACGCCGTCGGCGATTCGCGCGTTGAGACCGGACAAGCGCTGCTCGATCGCGGGCGCGCCCCACTCCGCCATCATCTCCATGCCGATCGCCGCCATCTCCATGCCGATGAAATGGTCGCGCTCGCCCATGTCGAAGCGCCGCGCATCCGGCAGATAGCGCAGGTCGGCGAAATAGACGTTGTTCTCGGCATTCACATTGCGCCGGCCGGGCGCGGTCTGCTCCAGCGGAGAACCGTCCTGATGGCGCCCAGCGATATAAAGGAAGGCGCGGCCGTAGGGACCGAGCACCCATTTGTAGGTCGGGAAGATCACGAAATCAGGATCGAGCCGCTTCACGTCGAGATCGAGCACGCCGACATGATGGGTGGCGTCGATCAGGAATTTGGCGCCGTGCTTGCGCAAGGGGGCGCCGATCTTCTCAATGTCGAGGAGACCACCATCGGACCAGTGCACCGACGAGATCGAGGCGAGCGCCACCGGCGCGCCAGGCCGCTCGATCGCGTCCAGTACCGCCGAGGTCCAGTCGCCGTCAGCGGGCTGGCGCACCGTCTCCACAGTGAAACCTTGCGCTTCCGCTCGGCCCTGCCATTCCAGCACCGGCGAGGAATGATCGTTCTCCAGCACGATGACGCGGCTGCCGCGCGGGATGGTGATGAGTTTGGCGGCGGTCGCAACGCCATAGCCGACGGACGAGATCAGCGCGACGTCGCCGGCGTCCGCATTGATCAGCCGCGCCGCGGCTTTGCGGGTGCGCTCATGGATCTCGTTGGCGAAGCTCGCCGGAACTTTCCACGGCTGCCCTTTGCGTCCGACGGCGGCGCGCGCGGCTTCCTGCGTTTTCAGCGGCAGCGGACTGTATGAGGCCGCGTTGAGATAGCAGACGTCGCGCGGCATATCGAAGTGAGCGCGTTGGGAAGGGAGCATGGCGTTGGTCATGTCGATGCGGGCATTGCGTGAAACATCGATCATGAGTAGCCGACCACGCGCGATCGGAACAGCCCGCGCAAAAGAAAAAGGCCGCCTCCATACCGGAGGCGGCCCATTTGCATTCTCGGTGCTTCACGAACCGTTGACCCGGCGTCCGGCCTTCGGCGCCTCGTCCTTCAGCTTCTCCAGCGCATCCGGCATCATCCGGCCGAACATCGAGCTCAGCATCGCGGTCGGGATCATGCCCGCCATTGTTGGACTCCTGTCCTTGGCCGCCTGACATCAGGAACTGCGGCACCAGCGGCTGATGAATCTTGCGTCAGCGCCTCGGCGAACTTGGCAAAGTTCTGCTCGGCCAGCCGGAACTCCGGCCCGCCATAAGCATCGACCGACAGCTTGGTCGCCTGCGCATTGGCGGCGCCGACCGCCAGCACCCGGTCGGCCTCGCCCTGGCCTTCCAGCCGCGACTGCTCGCCGACGGCGGCTGCCGTCACCTTGCGCGTCTCGGCATCCTTGTGAGCGCGCGCAAGTGCTGCCGCGCCCTCGTTCTCGTTGACCTTGACCTGGATCAGCGACTGCGTCAGCGCGGACTGCGCGGCCGCCGTCGCCTTGGCCTCGTTCAACGCGCGCTCCTGGATCGCGGCCTTCTCCTGCTCCTGATAGGTCTCGACCTGCTCCCGCGCGATCTGGCGCGAGCGTAGCTGGATCAGGATGTTCTCGATGGTGTGGTCGTTCGCCGCCGCGCGCGGCGTGCCGATCAGCACCTCCTGCAGGTCGAGCGAATAGGCCGCGAACTTCGCCTTCATCTCCGCCGCGGATTCTTCCTGGATCGCGGCGCGGTTCTGCAGCAGCTCGATCAAGGTCATCTTCTGCGCGATGTTCTTGAAGAACGCAGAGACCATCGGGTCGAGCGTCTGCTCGACCAGCTTCTGCACGTCGCCGAAGCGCTGGATGATCATCGGCGCCTTCTTGTAGTCGATATGCATCACCACCGAGAGCGGCAGCGTCGGCTCGAACGCGTCCTTGGTGATCAGCGAGATCTCCGAAAGGTTCTCGTCGAGCTTCATCGCGCCGACCTCGCCGCGCACCCATTTCAGGATGAAGTTGACGGTCGGGATGATCTCGATCTTGCCGGCATAGGTGTTGAACGCGTATTTGCCGGGCAGCAGCGGATCCTGCCAGACGCCGCGGCTGCCGTTGAGCACGAGCTCGCCATGGCGATACTGCTCGCCGGAGACGTCGTCGGTCCGCGGTCCCGTATAGAAGATGACGACGCCGACATTGCCGACCGGGATGATAGTTTTCGGCACGGCCTCGACGGTGGCGAACAAGCGGTTGATGTACCAGGTGCCCTCGACCACGACCTGCAGCTGGCGGCCGCGATAGCCGCCGGCGCGCAGGAAGTTCTCGGGCTCCTGGAAGTTGTTGTGGAAGGTCGCCTCGTCCGCGAGATCGGTGCCGACCTCCGGCGCGATGATCTCGCCCGGCGGCAGAGATGGGCCGTCATGCACGGTGACGATGCCGACCAGGTCGTGCTCTGTCGCGAGCACGAAGGGCGTAAAGCCCCAGCGCTCGGAGATCGTGAGCTGCATGCCCTCCAGCACGTCGCGCTCGCGTTCGCTCAGCGCATGGCCGTAGACGCGCTCGTCGGTGACGATCGCGAACTGCGTCGTGTTGATCGCATAAGTGCCTTCGCGCAAGATTTTGCGCTGCGGGCCCTTCTGCCCGCCGCCAAGCAGGAAGCGGCGCGCGTCCTGGAAGTCCGACTTGTCGTCGGTGTCGTTGGCGCAAAGCACCTGTGAGGCGCCGAGTGGCGCGCCGTCACGCGCGAAGACATAGGCGATCTTGCCCTGCCCGACTGTGACCAGATCCGACTTGTGAATCCGGTACATGAACGGGAAGAACACGTGCAGGCCGCCGCGCAGCACTTCGGGCTCGTAGCCGGCCTCGCCGTACAGCGCGATGAAGCCGTCCTGGATCGAGCCCTTCGCCGACCACAGCTTCTCGACGATGCCGACCTGGTTGTTCGGGATGTAGCGAAACACGTTCGATAGTCGCAGCAGGATCACAATCGCGACGAATGCTGCGATTAAAATGCCCGGCAGATAGCCTGAAGCATTAAGAGATCCAAGGAAGGTCATAGTTCATCTCCACAATTCGCAACCGGGCGGTTTGGGATCCCAAACCTCACCCAGGAATTGCGGTGCGGACATGTGAGACGGAGGCCTCGCTGCGGCAAGCGGCAGCAATCATTCGGCGCGCCGATCTTTTTCGGATGGACTTGTTAACAACGGACTTGTTTGCCGCGGAGCGCTACCTAATGCACGCTGTTACATTGTAACAACGCGCGCGACCATTTAGGGGAACACATTGCGTAACCGCTGGGTCATTCTCGCCATTATTTTTTGCGTGCGGCTGTCGATGCCGTTCCAATTCCAGAGCGTCGCGGCCGTCGCGCCGTTGCTGACCGACCAGTTCGGCCTGAACATCGCCGACATCGGCCTGCTGATCGGGCTCTACTTCGCGCCAGGCATCGCGCTTGGGGTGCCGGGCGGCGCCATCGGCCAAAAATTCGGCGACAAGCCGACCGTGCTTGGGGCGCTCGCGTTGATGCTGATCGGCACGCTCGCAATGGCGTTCGGCGACGCCTGGCACTGGCAGATCGCCGGCCGGCTCGTCGCCGGCGCCGGCGGCGTGCTGCTCAATGTCCAGCTCACCAAGATGGTCACCGACTGGTTTGCGGGAAAGGAGATCGCGACCGCGATGGGCGCGTTCGTCAATTCATGGCCGGCCGGCATCGCGCTGTCGCTGGTGATCCTGCCTTCGATCGGAACTGCCTATGGCGTGAAAGCGGTGTCTTTCGTCGTCATGGCGCTGATCGTGCTGGGAAGCCTGCTTGCGCTTGCCTATCAAAGACCGCCGCAGCTACCGGCAGCAGGCATCTCAACCGCGCGGCTCGGCCTCAACACAATGACGGCTCTGAGCGTCGCGGGATTGATCTGGGGGCTGTTCAACGCGGCGTTCGCGATCGTCTTCAGCTTCGGTCCGACCATGCTGGTCGAGCGCGGCTGGACAATCGCGCAAGCAGGCTCCGTGATCTCGATCGTGTTGTGGATCGCCGTGTTCTCGGTGCCGCTCGGCGGCTTTCTCGCCGACCGCTTCAAGCGGCCTCAGACCATGCTGGTCGCCGGTTCGATGCTGTTTGCGGCCTTGATGCTCGTGCTCGCGCATACGGGCGCCGTCATCGCAACCTTGATCGTGCTCGGCATCGTCAGCGGACAACCGGCAGGTCCGATCATGAGCCTGCCGGCACGCGTGCTGGAGCCGGCCACGCGGTCGGTCGGCATGGGACTGTTTTACACGATCTACTACGTCCCCATGGTGGTCGGGCCGATCATCGCGGGTTCTGCTGCGAAATGGACCGGGAGTGCGGCCGCCGCGTTCGATTTCGGCGCGGCGGTTTTGGTGGTTTGTCCGGTGCTGTTGTGGGTGTTCAACCGGATTGCCGAACCGGCCAATCGCCCCCACCTCGCATGATCGTGCACCCTCCCCACACCTCCCGGTAACGCCCCGTTAACCCTATCGGACGTAGGGTTTTTCGACAGGTGCGGGTTGGGTGCAAGATGGCGTTGCCGTACAAGAAGTCCGTTCCGGCCGCCGAAGAGCGCCGGCGTTTCCAGCGGGTCAAGGTGCACCTGCTGGGCCGCTACATGCTGCCCGACCGCCGCGAGTTTCCCTGCCAGATCATCAATATGTCGCCGGGCGGCCTCGCCTTGCTGGCGCCCGGCATCGGCAATGTCGGCGACCGCGTGATCGCCTATCTCGACCACATCGGCCGGGTCGAGGGCCGCATCACCCGCATCATCGACAACGGCTTTGCCATGACGGTCGGCGCCACCGCGCGCAAGCGTGACAAGCTCGCCGCGCAGCTGACCTGGCTCGCCAACCGCGACATCCTCAATCTGCCCGAAGACCGCCGCCACGACCGCATCGTGCCGCGCAATCCGATCGCGATGCTCACGCTCGAGGACGGCACCAAGATGACCTGCCGCATCATCGACCTCTCCAACTCGGGTGCCGCGATCGCCGCCGAGCATCGCCCGCCGCTGAAGTCGCTGGTCCTGCTCGGCAAGGTGCAGTCGCGCGTGGTGCGCAATCTCGAGGAAGGCTTTGCCATCGAGTTCGTCCACGAGCAGCTCAACGAGACGCTCGAGGAAGCGGTCACCGCGCGCTAAGATAAGCTGCCGACGATCGAGGCCCGGCGCGACAGCTCGATCCAGTTGCCATCAGGGTCGAGGATCATCGAGATCCGCGCGACCTCGCCGAGCGTCACCGGCGCAAGACCTTCGCGCACACCCTTGGCCCGCAACTCGTCGTGCACGGCATCGATATCGGCGACCTGCAGCGTGATGTAGCGCCAGCCGCGTGCCCCGCGAACGGGATCGATGGTTGTGGCGGCATCCTCTTCGAGACAGACGAGGCTCTCTCCCAGGCGAAAGGCCGCGCCATTCGGCCAGCTCTGCTCCGCAAAGCCGAGGATGTCGCCATAGAACTTGCGGTGCTGATCGAGGCTGCGGACCGCCATCGCGACAGCGATCTGGGTGATCCCCAGATATCCCGGAGGCACCAACCGAACCTTGTTGCCGTCGGGATCAATCATCACGCGCGATGCCTTCACGCCCTCCCTTGCAATGACGAGTTCGCGATAGCCGCTCGGCGCCGCATCCGGCAGCGGCTCTCGATGATGGTTGAGCTTGATCACGGAACCCATGGCATCGTGGCGGTACTGCTTCTGTCCACGGCGCACCGGCAGCACATGATCGAAGCGAAGGCCTGCCTCCTGCTGCCAGAACGTCAGCATCGGCTCCAACTGATTTGTCGAAAGCCCGACGTCGATAACATTCTTGGCAAGCTGCATCTGGCGCGCGCCTTAACTGAAGGACACGCCGGTCAGCGTCTCCGACACATCCCAGAGCCGCGCGGCGCGGCCTGCGTCGCGGGCCTGCGGCATGATCAGCGCCTGCGTCGGCGCGCCGCGCACTTCGCCGAGTCCGCCGGGGCCGTAATAGCCGCCCGGCTTGGCGTTCTCCTTCGTCGCCGCGAACAGGATCGGCCTAGCACCGTCAGCCGCGGATTGACCGAAGAGGGACGCTGTGAAATCGCTCGCAAGCGATGTCAGCCCGCCCGGACCGCTCGCAAACAGGCCGGTGCGCGCAAATCCCGGATGAGCCGCGATCCCGGCCACGTTCCAGCCGGCCGCATCGCTGCGCCGTTGCAGCTCGAGCGCGAACATCAGCATCGCGAGCTTGGATTGGCCGTACGCCTTCCACGCCGAGTAGATGCGTTGTCCCTGCAAATCGTTGAAATCGATGAAGGCGGCGCGGTGCGCGAGGCTGCTGACGGAGACGACCCGCGGCGCGCTTGCCTTGCGCAACAACGGCAGCAGCCGCGCGGTGAGCGCGAAGTGCCCGAGATAGTTGGTGCCCAATTGCATTTCGAAACCGTCAGCCGTGACCTGCCGGCGCGGCAACGCCATCACGCCCGCATTGTTGATCAGCATGTCCAGCGAGGACCGCGATTGCATCCGCTCGGAAAAATCGGCGATTGACGCAAGGCTCGCCAGATCGAGACGTTCATAGCTGACCCTGGCGCCGAGCGCCTCACGGCCGATCTTCTCAATCGCGGCCTGTCCCTTCCGGTCGTCGCGGCCGGTCAGCACGACCTCGGCCCCGGCCCGGGCGAGCGCAAGCGCCGTCTCATAGCCGAGGCCGCCCGTCGCGCCCGTGACGACAGCCGATCGGCCGAGTTGCGAGGGGATGTCAGACTGTGACGCAGCAGCCATCAAGCGACCTCGTGCAGGAGATCAAATTGTCGCGCGAGCTTACGGCACTTTCCGGATCAATGGAATCCCGGGATTGGTCGGCCGGTTCGCGGGCATTCTCCGCGCTATTCCCCCTTCTCCGCCGGCTTCGACAGATATTCCTTCGACTGCGCCTCGCTCTTCAGCGGCGTCACCTTGTCCGGATCGATCCGAACCATCAAATAGTCGATGTGGTCGTCGATTTTGGTGAACCAGTGGCCAGTGCCGGCCGGGATCACAACGACGTCGCCGGCCTTGATCTCATAAGCGATGCCGCCGCGAACCTCGGAGCCATTGTTGCCGGGCCCGTTGAACTCGCGCACCGTGCGCATGGTGGCAGGCCGCCGCTGCCGGTTCGCGATGTCCGGTCCCAATACCAGCGTCGCCGCGCCCGAGATCACATGATAGACCTCGCTGATCTGATCGTGCTCGGCGACGGAGTTCGGGTCTCGGCGCATCAAGCTTGCCGCGATGGACCATGCCGATGCCGATCCGCGCCTTTCCGATGTCGATGTCGCGGACCTGCTGATCAAGCAGTTTTTCGGCCAGCGCTTTTTTGGTGTAGCTCTCCAATTCACTTAAGGGAATGTAAGTGCCCGGACACATCTCGCAGGTCGGCTGCGGATCGGTCGGATTGATCTTCGTCTCGGCCCTGAGTGGTGCGACCAGCAGACACGCAAGCACAACTCCAAAAGTGATTTCTTTCATGAGCACCTCCTGTTCGCTTTCCCGCACGTCTCAATCGGCTGGCATCGGATAGTTGTCCAGCACGCCCGCAGCCTGCATGGCCGCGCGCCATGCAAAGACCATCGCCGGCCCGATCATCGTCCCCGGCCCCGGATAATGTCCGCGGAAGATCGAGACGGCATCGGTACCGACCGCGTAGAGTCCCCTGACCACGCTGCCGTCCGATCGGAGCACCCGTCCGCTCGTATCGATGCGCAGCCCGGCAGCGCTCGCCAGATCCGACGGCCATACTGCGACCGCATAATAAGGACCGGTTTCAATCCTGCGAAGGCATGGGTTGGGGTTGCTCGCCGCGTCGCCGTTGAACCGATTGAGTTCGCTCGTCCCACGGCCGAACTCTTCGTCGATTCCGATCTCGGCGTAGCGGTTGTAACGCGCGATCGTCTGCGCCAGCACGTCGCCATCGATGCCGGTCGCGGCAGCGAGCTCCGCGACCGTACGGCCCTCGAACAGGTAACCCGCCTGCACGAAACGACGCAGGTCGCGCGTCCCCGGATGAACCAGACCGATTCCGTAGTCGGCGATGAAGCTGCGGTCGCAAATGAGCCAGGACGGCACGCTGGCCGGGACACGGTTCGACTGCAGCATGCCTTGAACGAAGTCGTGATAGGAACCGGCTTCGTTGACGAAGCGGCGGCCGCTCCGGTCCACGGCCAGCAGGCCCGGTTTGGCACGATCCAGCATGATGTGCGGAAACACCGAGAGATGCCCGTCCGGCTGTTTCATCACGGAGCTCGGCATCCACAATGCCGGGCTGTTCAGTTTACTGTCGATTTCGCCGGAGACGCGCTCGCCGGCAAGGATGCCGTCGCCCGTGTTGGAGACGGGAGACAGTGAGTAACGCCGCGTATTCTCGGGTAGCAGCCGCTTGCGCAGATCGTCGCTCCAGCCGATCCCGCCGGTTGCCAGCACCACGCCCCTGCGCGCACGCAAGGTGATTTCATCCAGGGGCCTCGTCAGCACTGCACCGACGATCTCGTCACCGTCCCTGATCAATTCCTTCAGGGACGTCCGATAGCGGATGTTCACCGACAATCTTCCGATGTCATGGAGCAGCTGCCCGACGAGCGCATTGCCCATGATCAGGCGCGTGCCACGCTTGAAACGGAGCCGGTCCCAGGCGTATCGCGCAATCAAAGCCGCGGCGTGCTTGAAATTGCTCCATGACCCGAATGGACGCAGCAAGGCAGGAATATCGGTCTTGCCGACCATCATCCCGCCCAACACCATGAACTCCCGCCGCGGCGGACGCACGCGCATGAAGTCGGCGCCGAGCTTCCTGCCGTCAAACGGGACGGCGCCGAGCGCGCGCCCACCGACCGCCGCCCCCGGCAGGTTCAAATAGTCGGGGTGCACCCGCGGCGGCGTGAAGACGACACTTGTCCGCGCTTCGAGATAATCGAGCATGGCCGGTCCTGATGCCAGATATGCCAGCAGCCGCTCATCGGACGCATCGTCACCCAGAATTTCCGCAAGGTAGGTCTTCGCCGCTGCGATCGTATCCGGAACGCCGGCGCGTCCGCTTTGCCGGCTGCCCGGTATCCACACCGTGCCCGCCGATGTCGCGGTGGTGCCGCCGACCATGTCGGATTTTTCGCAGAGCATGACACGCAGCCCCTCGAGCGCACCGACGAGTGCAGCGGTCATGCCGGCGGCACCCGCACCGATCACCAGCAGGTCGGTCTCACCATCCCAATGGCGGTCGCCGGAAAGAGACATGCGACCGTAAATATATTAGATCAGCTGAAGGAGGTAGCCATGCCGTCGTTTTCGTTAGCCGCACTCACCGCGCTAGACCTTCCGCCGGCGAAGCTCGTCGAGGTGGCCCATGCCTGCGGCTATGAACAAGTCGGCTTGCGACTGCTGGCCGCCACGCCCGGCGGGACGGCTTATCCGCTGATGGACGATCGGCAACAACTGAAGGAGACGAAAGCGCGACTGGCCGCAACCGGCATCGGCATCGCCGATCTCGAAGTCGTCGCATTCAGGCCGGACACCGTCGTCGCCGCGCTGGAACCTTTTCTGGAAACGGGCAGCGAACTCGGCGCCAGGAACACGCTTGTTGCCGCCTACGATCCCGACCTGGACCGGTTCTCCGATCGCTTCGCCGAATATTGCGCGATGGCCGAGCGCTTCGGCCTGACCGCCGATCTCGAATTCATGCCATGGACTTTTGTCCCCGACCTGCCGACCGCATCGCGCATTGTCGAGAGGGTGCAGTCGCCGGCTGCCGGCGTCCTCGTCGATGCCCTGCATTTCGACCGATCGCAGAGCCGCATCGAGGACCTCGGCAGGCTTCCTCCGCACCGGCTGCACTATTGGCAAATCTGCGACGCGCCTGCCGAGCGGCCGGCGACGATGGACGCCATGATCCATGCCGCCCGCGAGGAACGCATGTTCCCGGGCGATGGCGGCATCGATCTCGTCGGCCTTGCGAGGGCGATACCTGATAACATCACCATCAGCATCGAGGTGCCAACGGCAACGCTGGCGAGGACTGTCGATGCCGAGACGCGGGGGCGCCGTGCGCTACAAGGCGCAAAGGCCGTCATCGCGGCGGCGCGTGCCGCGGGATAGACAGAATACACACCCTGAGAGGTCACTGATGTCACTACTGGGTAAGGCCGCCGTCGCCATGTGGTGGAATGTCCGCGCCGAACAGCGCGCAGAGTGGGGCGACTGGCATTCTCACGAGCACTTTCCCGAACGGCTTGGCATTCGCGGCTTTCGGCGCGGTTCACGCTGGACCAGCGCGCTCGACGCGGAAGGCTTCTTCGTCCTCTACGAGCTGGAGCAGTATGAAACACTGACCTCCAGGGGTTATCTCGACCGGCTGAATGCGCCGACCCCTTGGTCGACCAGGATGATGCCGCATCACCTCAACATGGTGCGCAGCCAGTGCCGCGTTGCCTTGAGCTTCGGCGGCGGCATCGCCGCGACGCTTGCGACAGTCAGGCTTTCGCCCCAGGCTGGTCGCGGGAGCGGCCTCAAAGATATGCTTTCCGAAACGTTGCGTGAGTTCGTGGACAAGCCTGGACTCACCGGCGCCCACCTTCTGGTCACCGATACGCCGAAAACGAGCTCGCCGACGGCCGAGCAGCAGATACGTGGCTCGGACAGCACTGCCGACTGGATCGTGCTGCTCTCAGGCTACGATGGCGAGGCGTTGCAGCGCGCGGTCACCGAAGAATTTTCCTCGCTCCACGCCGCCGGCGCGGGGGAAAAAACCACGGTCGGCCGCTATAACCTGGCCTTTACCATGACGCCGCTGGATCTGGCCGCAATGTGAGCAACCGGCACTGACAAGCCGCAATTGCGGCGCGTCGAAGCTCGCAAGAAACTCCGCTTTTACTCCCCTTCGAAGCTAGCGTTAGCGCACCGTAAAGCGGGAAACGCCGGAGGCTCCTGAATTTTTCCGCAAATCGGCTGCAGTGGAGGCCGCATCGGCGCGATTTCGCATGCCGATTTGCGGTTAACGCGGGCTGCCGCGCGCGTTGAAAGCGCAGCAACGACGCGACAAAACCGCTTAATCGATAAAATTTGAATCAATTGCAGTCATCTCCAATTTGAATTTAATTCGTCTCAACTGTTCGTCGAATTTTCCGCGAGTTTGATTTTCATTCGTCTCAAGTCCGCTTGTTCCGCTTAGCGGCGGCGCAAAACCTTTCTGCGACGGTGGTCCCAACAAGAAAAACACGGGGGCCACAATGTCTAGGCGGGGACAGGGGCTGGCGGTCATCGCCATCCTCTTGGGGATGTACGTTCAGCCGGCGTCAGCCGGCGACGAGCGAGTGCTTTATGCGAGCCTCGGCGACACCACGCGTGCGCCGATCGGCTGGATCGAATTCTGCGCCGACTATCCCGGGGAATGCCGGGGCGGCGCGAGCCAACCACGCGACATCGTGATGTCGCAAACGGCCTGGCGCGACCTCACCAAGGTCAATCGCTGGGTCAACGAAACCGTCAAGCCGATGACCGACATGGATCATTGGGGCGTGATCGAGAAGTGGTCGTTGCCATCAGACGGCTACGGCGATTGCGAGGACTATGTGCTGTTGAAGCGCAAGATGCTGATCGATGCAGGATGGCCGCGCGAGGCGCTGCTGATCACGGTCGTGCGCGACAAGAAGGGCGAGGGTCACGCCGTGCTGACGGTAAAGACCGACAAGGGTGAGTTCATTCTCGACAACCAGAATGAAAACGTCCTGCCCTGGACCGAGACCGGCTACCGCTTCGTCAAGCGGCAGTCGCAGGGCGACCAGAATGTCTGGGTCTCGCTCGGCGACAACCGCCCGGCCGTTGCGACGGCCAGCGCAAGGGACCGCTAACGAGGATCGTTGAGACAACAATTCAGGAGTTACGCGACCCGGTCACATCCCCACCCCTCCCCGTCCCAGACCGGATCGCGCGCGGCCAGCTCTCCCCCAAGAGCTGGCCGCAACTTTTTTGGGGCATTGCATCCGAGCCGAAGCGCCGACAATCTCGTTGCCTCAACAACGGAGACAGGCGCATGGCCGCTGACATCAACATCTACAATCCCGAACAGCTCGGTCCCCCAATGGGCCAATACACCCATGTGACCCGGGTCAAGGCCAGCGAGTTCCTGTTCATCGCCGGCATGCTCTCGGGCGATGCAAAGGGAAACATCATCGGCGCCGGCGACTTCGACAGGCAGACCACGCAAGTCTTTGGGAACATCGAGGCCGCGCTGAAATCGGCCGGCGCCCGCTGGGGCAATGTCGTGCAGTTCACGACCTATCTGGTGCATTCGCAGGACATCCCGAAATTCATGGAATTCCGCCTGCGTGAGTTTCCCAAGATGTTTCCGAACGGGAAGTATCCGCCGAACACGCTGCTGATGGTCGACCGCCTGGTGCAGGAGCCGTTCCTGGTCGAAGTACAGACCATCGCGGCGATCTGACGGAAGCAAGAGGCAGGCGGCAACCCCAACAGGCCGAAAACCGGGTTATTGTGCCGATTTGGGCCGGGTTTTTACGGCCTGCCAGCCTCGCTTTTGTCGAATTTCTTGCTAAAAGCTAAAGCCACGCGCTGGCTGATTTGCGGCGCGCATGGCGTCTCGTTGCGTTCGTTCCTTGCGATCGACCTGCCCGAAAGGGCGCGCAGACATCTTTCCTTTTGGCTTTTAAGGATCTCATGACCCCGATTCCTCGCACAGCCAAACCCATTGCCATCGCTCGTGCCGGCACCCAGCCGATCGTGCTGGCGGGGGCACTCCTGCTCATCGTCCTTGCAGGCGTCGCCTCGATCGCGCTGTGGCGCGCCTATACCGGGCATGCTCCCGAACTCGACCGCGTGGTCGCGGTCCGCGCACTGCAGGCCCGCACCGCGCAGGCTTCCGAGCAGCTGGTCGAAAAGACCAAGGGACTGGAAGCGACCCAGCAGGAATCCATCGACCAGCTACAGGTGGTGCAGGACCAGTTGTCGACGGTGCGCCGGCTGCTGGCCTCGCAACAGGCTGACACCAAGCGGTTGTCGGAGCAGGTCTCGACCTTGACGGAAGCGATCGATGGCTTGCGACAGTCCTTTGCCAGCGCGCAGCCCTCGGAGCCCACCGCTGCGCCCTCGCGCAAGCGCGCCGGCCGCGCACGAGCGAGCGTCATCAAGGTCAAGCGGGCGAAATCGCACAGCTAGCGCGGCGTTACGGCCGGTTTATGATCGCTGGCCGGCCTGACCGACGTAAAGCAGCGAGGTCCCGAGCGGCGGATTTCCGATCACGCTCGTTTCCACCTGCATCATGGCGGTGAGAACCGTGTCCGCGAGCTTGCCCGGCGGCACAAGCCCGCGCTGCACCACCGTGATGCCCGTGGCCGGGCCTTCGCTTCGCAACGACAGCCACAGCTTTCGCAGCGCCAGCAGCGGCAGCATCGTCAGTCCCCAATAGCGGTCGTCGACCTTGCGGACGCCGGCTTTGGCCAATTCCGCTTCCAATGTCTCCTTGTTGTATCTGCGGCAGTGCCCGACCGCGACGTCGAACTTGCTGTAGAGCGACTGCAGCGCAGGCACGTTGATGAAGACGTGGCCGCCTCCCTTGAGATGATACAGCGCCGACGTCATGAAGCTCACGGGGTCGTCGATATGCTCGATGACGTCGAACAGGATGATCGCGTCATATCTGGCCGCCAGATCAGGTGCGCGATCGTGGATGTTGTAGAGCGCCGTGCGGCCCCTGCCCGGCGCGGAATGAAACAGCGCGCCGGCGTTCAGGTCCATCGCGTCCACCCTCCACTTCGTCGCCGCCTCCAGCATTTGCCTGAGCACGCCGAGACCGCATCCGATCTCGAGCATCGCATATGGCGTCTCCGTAGAGATCGAGAGCGCCCTGCACTGCCCAAGGAATGCGCGCGTCCGCCACTTCATCCAGAAGTGACGCTCGTCCATGATCTCGTACCATTGGTCGGGAAACGCGATCTCCGCCGCCGGCGACAGAATCTCCACATGCGCGGGCGCGGCTTGCGAAGACGTCGCGTCCAATTGCCGCTCGTGCTCGCGTCCGCTTGCCATGATCCTCTGCGTCGTCCTTGAAGTCGCGGGCAAGCTAGGATAGGCACGCCCCATTGGCAACCGCGGCAGGCCGCCCTAAACATTTGAGAGATCGGCAGGAGAAGACGTTGGCTCTGATGATCGTTCCATCGCAGATCATTGCAGCCAGCTTCGTGGCCGGTGTCAGCGTTCCCTTCTTTCTGGTCATGGTCTCGCGAGGACCGTTCCGCGTCGGCAATTTCCGCAACCGTTTCCGTTACGCCAGTCTGCTTGCGATCGGTCTGTGGCTGACGATCGTGCTGGCAGGCGCGGAAATCTGGCATTTCGATGCCAAGGCGATCGGCGACATGCTGGCCGGCGCGCTGATCATTTTCTCCGCTATCCTGACGACGTTGATCGTCTGGCTGCTGGTGGCGACCGGCGTCAGCGTCAATCTGCTGGTGAGTCTCGCGGCAAAACCGCAGCCGGTCGAGATCGATTCCTGGCTCGCCGATTACGGCGACGGCTTCCGCGTCGACGATCTGTTTCGGGACCGGCTCAATCTGCTGTGCAGCACCGGCGCCGCCACCGTCGATCAATCGACGGTCTTGCTGGCGAAGGGATCGCGGATTCCCGCGGCCATTCTCGGCACCGCGATGCTCTACTTCAATTTCCAGACGGCCCGCTGATGTCGCTCCTGATCGGCTGCATCAGCTTTCTGGCGCTGGCCCTCGTGATCCCGCTGGCGATCCGATTGAGGGGACCACAGAACGCGATTCCGACGATCATTGCCATCGCGATGGGCATTCATCTCCTGGGCACGCTGGCCGGCGCCGCATGGCTTGGCGCGCTGGACTATTGGCAGAGCGCTGGCGTGTACTGGTTTGCGACTGTCATCTTGATCTATGCCTACGGCACCTGTTACCGCTCTCTTTCCGTCCAGATGTTCCTGATCATCGCGAAAGCCCCGGCGCGCAAGATGGACCTCCAATCGCTTCACGACGTGCATTTCAGGCGGTTCATGCGGGATCGCGTCGACGCGTTGGTGAACGGCGGCCGCGGCGAGCTTCGCGGCGGATTGCTCGCGGTCACGCCCGCCGGCCGCTCGGATGCGGCGCGGCTGGTGGCCGCACGCCGCCTGTTCGGCTTGAGCGAGGTTCGGCTTTATTACGGCAAGACGACGCGATGACCGGAGACGCAACAATGCCGAGGGCCGACCTTGTTTGACCGCAAGCGCATACTCGTCACTGGCGGCGCCGGCTTCCTCGGCTCGCATCTGTGCGAACGCCTGCTCGCCGACGGCCATGACGTGCTGTGCGTCGACAATTTCTTCACGGGCTCGCGCGAAAACATCTTCGCGCTGATGGACCACAAGCGGTTCGAGCTGATGCGTCATGACGTGACGTTCCCGCTCTATGTCGAAGTCGACGAAATCTACAATCTCGCTTGTCCTGCTTCGCCGATCCACTATCAGCACGATCCGGTGCAGACCACCAAGACCAGCGTGCATGGCGCCATCAACATGCTCGGGCTGGCGAAGCGCCTCGGTGCCAAGATCTTCCAGGCCTCGACCAGCGAGGTCTACGGCGACCCGACCATTCATCCGCAAACCGAGGATTATCGCGGACACGTCAATCCGATCGGACCGCGCGCGTGTTACGACGAAGGCAAGCGTTGCGCCGAAACGCTGTTCTTCGACTATTACCGGCAGAACAATCTGCGTATTCGCGTCGCCCGCATCTTCAATACTTATGGCCCGCGTATGCACATCAATGACGGGCGCGTCGTTTCCAATTTCATCGTGCAGGCACTCAAGAACGAGCCGATCACCCTCTATGGCGACGGCAGCCAGACCCGTGCGTTCTGCTATGTCGACGATCTGATCGAGGGCTGCATTCGCCTGATGAACGCCCCCGACGAGGTGACGGGGCCTGTCAATCTCGGCAACCCCGTGGAGATGTCGATCCGCGAGCTTGCGACAAAAGTGATCGAGCTGACGGGCTCGCGCTCGCAACTCCTCACCAAGCCCCTGCCGGTCGACGATCCCCTGCAACGCTGCCCCGACATTTCACTCGCGAGGCGGGTGCTCGACTGGGAACCGAAAGTGCCGCTCGAGCAGGGGCTGACGCGGTGCATCGCCTATTTTGACAATCGCCTGCGCGACGCATGACGGCCGTACTTGTCACCGGCGGCGCAGGTTACGTCGGCAGCCACAGCTGCAAGGCGCTCGCGGCTACGGGCTTCATTCCCGTTACCTATGACAATCTCAGCCGCGGTCACCGCTACGCCGTCAAATGGGGTCCGCTCGAGATCGGCGACATCCGCGACCGCGAGCGGCTCGACGCCGTGTTGCGCACGCACCGCCCCTCGGCGATCCTGCACTGCGCTGCTTTCGCCTATGTCGGCGAATCCGTCGCCAATCCCGCGCTGTACTACGACAACAACGTCACCGGCTCGCTGGTGCTGCTGGAAGCCGCGCACGCGGCCAAAATCGACTGCGTGGTGTTTTCGAGCAGTTGCACGGTCTACGGCCTTCCGCCTTCGACACCCGTCACCGAGGACATGCCGTTCGCGCCGCTCAGCCCCTATGGCCGCACCAAGGTGATCGTCGAAGGCATGCTTGGCGACTACCAGACGGGCTACGGCATGCGCTCGATCGTGCTGCGCTATTTCAACGCGTCCGGCGCCGACCCCGACGGCGAGACCGGCGAAGACCACGATCCCGAGCCGCATCTCATTCCGCGGGCGCTGATGGCGGCAACCGGCCAATTGCAGCAGCTCGATATCCTCGGCACCGACTATCCCACGCCCGACGGAACGGCCGTGCGCGACTACATCCACGTCACCGACCTCGCCGACGCCCACGTCCGCGCATTGCGCGATCTGATGGCGGGCGGCAAATCAGACACGCTCAATCTCGGGACCGGCAGCGGCTACTCGGTCCGCGACATCGTCGCAGCCGTCGAGCGCATCGCCGGCAAGCGCGTGCCTGTGGTGGCAAGCCCCCGGCGTCCCGGCGATCCGGCCGCGCTGTGGGCTGCGCCAGGACGCGCGCATGCGCGGCTCGGCTGCAGCTTCCCGCATTCGAATCTCGATACGATCATCGCTACGGCTTGGGCCTGGCATAATCGTCCCGGCCAGCGCTGACGGGCGGCCGCGACAGGGGGTCCAAACCGCCGTATTCCAAGACTTTTTTCGCGAGAAGCCCCTGTATTCGCCACTATGGCGGTAACTGTGGTCGCCTGTTATAGACCCGCTCTGGAACGAGCGGGCGCTTGACAGCTGCCGATGCAAATAAATGCCACGGCGGGCCGTGGCTCTGCCGCCAGCATCGCGAGTGGGGACCGGGCTTGAACAAGACAGTGTCGATAGTGATCCCCTGCTACAACGAGAGCGAGGTCATTGCGACCACTCACGCAGAGCTCGATCGCTGTCTTGGCGCGGCCGCGAACTTCAATTTCGAATTCGTCTATGTCGATGACGGAAGCCGCGACCGCACCGTGACGATCCTGCGCGACCTGCGCAAGCACGACAACCAAATCCGGCTGGTGCGCTTTTCACGCAATTTCGGTCACCAGGCCGCCGTGTCTGCGGGGATCGATCATGCCTTCGGCGACGCGGTGGCGATCATGGACGCCGACCTGCAGGATCCGCCGGACGTGTTGCTCGGCATGCTGGAGAAGTGGCGCGAGGGATTCGAGGTCGTCTACGGCGTGCGCCGCAAGCGCAAGGAAGGCCTTTTCAAGCGCACCTGCTACCGGCTGTTCTACCAAATCTGGAAACGCATGGCCGACATCGAGGTGCCGGCCGACAGCGGCGATTTCTGCGTGATGGACCGTCAGGTCGCCGACGTGCTGCGCGAGCTGCCTGAGAACGGGCGCTTCCTGCGCGGCCTGCGCGCCTGGGCGGGCTTTCGCCAATTCGGCTTCGAATATGAGCGCGCGGCGCGCCATGCCGGCGAGCCGAAATATTCCTTCGTCCGCCTGGTCCGCCTCGCCGCAAGCGGCATCTTCAATTTTTCCGACGTGCCGCTGCGCTTCATCTCACTCGCCGGTTTCGTGACGTCGGCAGGCGCGATCATTGGCGCGGTATTGCTGCTGCTGCAACGATTGTTCACGATCCACATCTTCGGCTATGCGCCGCAGGACATGCCCGGTTACACCTCGGTGTTCCTGGCGTTGCAGTTCTTCAGCGGCATCCAGTTGCTTTCGCTCGGCGTCATCGGCGAATACATCGCGCGGATGTATGGCGAGGTGAAGCGACGTCCCGTCTACATCGTCGCCGAGCGCGTCGGCTTCCCGCAGGCCCAGGCCCGCAGCGACGAGCCACCTGCCCTCGCCGAGCTGCCGCGGGCGGCATCGAGCTAACGAGCGCGGCATCCGAATGACGCCCATCGACGATGAAACCTTGTCGCAAGACGGCAAGGTCTCTGCGCGGGCGCTGAGCGGCTCGCCATCGGCGCTGGTCTCGGCAGTGCTCGGCGTGTGCGTCGTCTACATTGTCGTGCTGGACTGGCGTTTCCCCTACATTCACCAGCTGCCCGTATTCGACCTCGACTACATCACCTCGGTCACCATGATGTGGGCCCGCAACTGGTGGATCGAAGGGCCGTGGCACATGCGGTTCGCGATGCCCTATGCGCCGTTGTCGGTTGAGATGGCGACGCCCGATCTGCGGGTCGCCATGTATCAATCGTGGCCTCCAGGCGCGGTGGTTTCGCTTTATCTCATCGCCAAGCTGACGAACACCGAACCCAACATCACCATGATCAACTGGCTCAACGTGGCCGGTCACGGCTTGATCGCTCTTTTCCTGGCGCTGTCGGGCTATGTCGCCGCGGGAATCCTGCGCCGGCCGGCAATCGAGCGGGTCGCGCTTGCGATCCTGGCGGCATGCCTCGTGCTGTTCCCGCGCGGCCCGGTCTACTTCTTTTCCCAGGTCTATACGTTCGATACGCACATCGTCGTGTTCTACGCGCTGCTGGTTCTTGTCGCGACGCTGGAGGTGGCCGCGGCGAGCAGGACAGTTGCGACACGGTTTTACGTCGTGGAGATCGCCATTCTCGTCTGCGGCTTGTTTGTCGATTGGCTGTTCTATTTCGTCTACGCGGTCTGGTTTGCGCTGCGGTGGTTCGGCGCGCGCAGGGGATACGGGCGCCCCATGGAGCGACGCGAAACCATTGCCTTGATCATCTTGCCGCTTGCCACCTTCGCGACCTTCCTCGTGTGGCGCATGGCGACACCGGGATCCATCGCGGCGAAAGATGGCATCGTCGCATCCATCCATGAACTACTCTGGAAACTGGTGTTCCGGATCGGAAATACCGATGATCACCCGGTGTCCTTTGCGATGTTTTTCGGGCCGTTCTATGAGTTCACAGCAAACCTTCTATTGGGACGATGCCCCAATTCTGATCTTGACCGGGTTCATCGCCTGCATCGCGCTTTTCGGGATTCTGTTCGCGGTCTCTCGCGCCGACCCGAAACGGCGAAGCACTTATTTCGGACTGCTCTCGGTCCTGTTGCTGTCGATCATTCCGGCTTACTCGCAAATGATCGTCTTCAAACAGCACACCTACATCCATCCCTGGGCGCTCGCGAAGATCGTCGTCCCCCTCGCTATGGTCACCGGCGTGTTTCTGCCGCTTCTCGCGGTGACCGTGCTCGCGCAATGGTTCGCCAGCGAAAAATCCTGGGGTCGCATTGCATGGCAAGTGGTCAGTTCCCTCGGCGTGCTGGCGTTTGCGATCTGGCTCGGCGCCACAGCCTGGCCATATCAGGCGCCGTATCTGATGGGCCGCGTTGAACCCGAAAACGCCGTGCCGTGGCTGACGATTCACGACCGCACCAAATATTCGGACGTGGTGTTTTCACCCGAGCTGGAAGCTGTTCCCTTCAGTGGGTTCATGGCCGTCGCTGGAAAGGTCGTCTACAAGGCCACCTCGTTCGCGCAAGTCGACAGCACGGTCAGCCATGTCTGCGAACCTTTCAATGTCGTCGTCGTGCGCAAGGGACAGGACGCTGGCGAGACTTTCGACGGCCGAACCGCCGATCAAGTCGTGCGCGATGGCGGGCTGACTTTGCTTCGCTTTCAAAACTATCACGGGGCTGCTAAAAGCTGCCCAAAGGTATGATTTGCCGCTAGAATTGCGGCTGTCCCGGTCCGGGCTTGAGTCCGGAAGGAAGCAGGAATGGACTACTTCAGCCTTCAGCAGAAGATCGCGCTGGCCCGCAGCCTCATCACCAAGACAAGCCCGGCCTATGTGCAGTTCTACATCACGGCGCGGTGCAACCTCGCCTGCGAGCAGTGCAACATCATCTATGCCGACGCCAACGCTCAGGAGATGACGATCGACCAGATTCGCCTGATGGCGGAGAACCTCGCGGCAATCGGCGTTTGCGTGATCCTGTTGATCGGCGGCGAGCCGTTCGTGCGCAAGGACCTGCCCGAGATCGTGAAGGCGTTCACCGAGAACGGCATCCATGTGCGCATGCAGACCAACGGGCTTGCCACGCGCCAGGCGCTCGAAGAATGCGTGCGCAACGGAGCGCATGACATCAGCATCTCGCTCGACAGCCTGCGGCCGGAATTGCAGGACACCATCAACGGCGGTTTCCGCAAGAGCTGGGAACGCGCCATCAATTCCGTCTCGGTCATCAATGACATCTTCCCGGAGAACGGCACCGCCTTCTTCAACAACGTGCTGATGCCGCGCAATCTTCACGACATCCAGGACGTGATCCGCTTTGCGAGCGCGATCGGCTGGGGCGTTTCCGTGGTGCCGGTTCATGTCTCCACGCCGGACAAGCCGCGCGGCTTCCAGACCTTCGACGACGAAGCGGTCGTGACCTTCCCCAAGGAACGATACGCCGAGGTGAAGAAGGCAGTCGAACATCTCAAGTCGCTGCGCAAGTCCGGCCTCAATCTCTACGACTCCGACGAATATCTCGACGACGTCTATCGTTTCGTCGCCAAGGAGCCGCTGCAATGGCGCCGGCGCAACAACAATGTCTGCGACTCGCCGAACCTGTATTTTGCGATCGCGCCCAACGGCAACCTGAAGGTTTGCTGCGATTACGAGCCGAACGGCCGATATCCGGTCTATGACCCCGAATTCCCCGAACTGGTATCGGGACGGACGGATTTACGAGGACGCCTATTCGTTCACGCGATCATGCAGCGGCTGCATGTATGGCAGCTACCCCGAGATCACGATCTCGGCCCGTTACATGAAGGCGATGATCGAGCGCTTCCACTATTTCAACGTTCGTCCGCCGGTGCTGCAGAAGTGCGACGCCCAGCAACTGCGCGAGATCGCGGCGCAAATTCTGTGGGACCGCACCGGCGAGCATCTGGATCCCGCCGTCATGCCCGAACGGCTGATCAAGCGCGCCTCCTGACCAGGACTGATGAACAAGCACCAGGCCCTTCGCTTTCTGCTGCTGAAACATCTCTGGATGTTGCGCGGTCGTGTTCCCGCTGAACGGCATGGGCGCATCGCGCAAAGCCTCGAGGTCGACAGGTCAGACGCCAACTGGGTCGTCAGCTGGACCGATGAGGGCGAGCGCAGGCGCTTCGAATTTCCGCTCGATGAAGTCGCGCTCTATGTGCGCGGCGATCTCGGCCAGCGTGTTGCCGTCGGCACTGATGCCCGCAACGAGGAGCTGGGCGAGCGCTTCGCGCGGCTGGCCTACGGCATCAACGATAATTTCGGGCGCGAGAAGCGGGTCAGCCGGTTCGAGACGACCGGCGCTTCAGCTTGCGGGCTGCGCCGCCGTCATGATCGCGATGGTGGCGACGGCGTCGTCATCGGCGTTGCCGGCGGTGGCATTGGCGGCTGCGATGTCGCTCACCGAGTTCTGGTTCCGCAAGGGCAAGGCGGTCAATGCCGTCATCGGTATCGTCCTGGCCTGTGCGGGAGTTCCGGCGGCGGCGTTGATCGGGAAATGCCGGGCTGGCAGCACTGAGCTTTGCCGACCCCGACCGTAAATGGCGGGGCTTGCGGATCGCGGCTCATCTTGCCGCTGCGGCCTTCTCGCTGGTGATGTTCCTGCGTCAGCCGGCGCCCGCGACAAGCTGGCTGTTTGTCGTCGTGGCCCTGCTGGTGGCATCAGCCACGGTCTATGTCCGCTGGCTCCATGGCTCGCATTTCCGGCTCTACCCGCTGGTTTTCCCGCTGGTCTGCGCTGGACTGGTCTGGAACGGGGAATGGATATCAGGCGCCATCGGCCTCGTCGGCGCCATCCTGGGCTTCGCGATCCCACTGCTGCTCGCCCAGGACGTGACCTCAAAGGGCGTGCGTCCGGCCCTGTTCCGGCGGTTGGGACCGCTCAGCACGAATCCCCCGCTGTCGTAGAAACGTCAGGGTGGAACGCCGCCCAAATGCCAAAAATCCCGCCTCCCCCTCCCCCATTTTTCCTGCGCGCTTTGTGAACTGGCTCACATATGCCCGTATGATTCCGCGGCATGCTGTAGTTCACCGGAAGGCGAGAGCCGATTTTAATTTCCGGGGCTGGCAAGGCCGTTGACGGTATACTGCGTCAACGGCCTTGTTCCTTTTATTCCCCTCTTTTTCGCATTTTTTCGCGCTCGCTCGCAGGCTGGCGACTTGCGTTCGCGCAGTCTTTGCACGCGAATCCGCCTCCTCCAACGCTCTCAACATGTAAAAGCAGGAGAACAGATGAGCGCCGAACCCTTACTCACATCCGATGTCATCGGACTGACAAAAACCGCACCGTTCTCGCGCCGCGGCTTCATGACGGCGTCCGCCGCCGTCGCGGCAGGCTACACGCTCGCCGCTGGTCCGGTGCGCGCCGACGTCATCAAGACCGACTCCGACGGGCTCGATGCCGGCGACGCCAAGATCAAGGTCGCCGACGGCGAGATGCCAGGCTACTACGCGCGGCCGAAAGGCAAAGCCAATCCGCCGGTCGTACTGGTGGCGATGGAGATTTTCGGCCTGCATGAATACATCAAGGACGTGACGCGGCGCCTCGCCAAGCTCGGCGCGTTCGCGGTCGCGCCCGACTATTATTTCCGCAAGGGCGTCGACCTCACCAAGATATCAGATATCCCGCAGCTTCTGCCGATCGTGAATGCGAAGCCCGACGCCGAGCTGTTGTCCGATCTCGACTCCACGGTTGCCTGGGCCAAGGCGCAGGGCGGCGACACCTCCAAGCTTGGCATCATCGGATTCTGCCGCGGCGGCCGCACGGTCTGGGAATATTCGGCGCATAATGCCGGGCTGAAGGCCGGCGTTTCCTTCTACGGCCCGCCGGTCGATCCGCCCAATCCGCTCTGGCCGAAGAGCCCGACCCAGCTCGCGCCCGAGATGAAGGCGCCGGTGCTCGGACTTTATGGCGAGAAGGACACCGGCATTCCCGTCGCGACCGTCGAGGCGCTGAAGCAGGCGTTGGCCGATAACAAGAAGACTGCCGAGTTCAAGATCTATCCGGATGCCCCGCACGGCTTCCATGCCGACTACCGCGCGAGCTACCGCAAGGAAGCCGCCGAGGACGGCTGGAGCCAGATGCAGGCCTGGTTCAAGAAATATGGCGTGCTGGGCTGAGGCTCGGTACTCACAAAAAAGCCCCGGCGCCCAGCGCCGGGGTCTTTAAGTCAGAATAGCGGTAGCGAGCGGGGAACGCGTCAGCGCGTGATTTGTTCCGAGGCTACCGTCCCCTCACCTCCGCAAATTTCGCCTGCGCGCGGGCGAATTTCTCGTTGAACAGCCACATCGCATCCATGATCTCGCGATAGGTCGCCGACGTCCTCGCCCGGTCGGACTGTCCGAACGCGAACACGCTGTTGTTGCGCAGATATTTCATGATCGTGGGGTCGGAAACCCTTGTTCCCAGCAAATTGCCCGACCTGAGCGCGGACTTCGTCGGGGACGGAATGATCTGGATCAGCTCGAAGAACTTCATCTGGTCGATCGGATCCGGCAGCATCTTCGCAATCGCCGGCACTTGCAGGAACAGCTCGGCATGCGCGTTCATCAAGCCGTCCCGCACGGCAGTCCAGTGATTGTAGCGATGGTCGCCGGCCCCGACCCTCGCCTCCTCTTTTGCGTCACGCGCGGCCAACTCGGGATCGATGCTTGCGACATGCGGCCTGATCGTCTCCCATTTCCTGCGGCCGTTCAGGTCTTCCGACGGCCCGGTCTGGAAACTCCCTTTGTAGGTGTTGGAGCGCCCGTTGCCGACATTCTGGTTGCCATTGGTCTCGGCATAGAAAATGCCGAGCGCGATGCGGCCGGCGGCCTCCGCATTGGCCGCGTCCAGCCCCTTGGCCCGCGCAATCGCCGCGCCGAGGTCGACCACGTCCTTGAACGGCGTGTTGGAGAACTGCGCGCCTGATGGCGGCGCCTCCATGACATCGAACAATTTTCGGTACTCGTCGAGCAGCGGCTCATTGTCAGCGTCGAAATAGGCCGGCGGGATTCCGAACTTGTTGGGCCGGCCGATCTTTGCCGGATTGGCGTCGGTCAGGTCCTTGTATGACCCGATCAGCGCGTTGCGCGCGAGATAGAGCGGCTGCCCCGGCAGGTTCGGAAGCGGTTGTTTGGCATTGATGCGGTTGCGCAGGTCGGCCAGCACCGACTTGAAACGGCTCAAGGCCGCATTGTAGGCGCCGAGAGCATTGGGTTGTTGAAGCTGTTGCGCCGTCGCCGGCACGCCGAGCAACAGCACGAACGCAAAAGCAGTCCTGATTGCAGCAGCGCGAGGTCTCATGGCGGTTTCCGAATCCGGCGGTTCCACCGGCATCGTAACCAACAAAGTGCCCCCATCCTAGCAGCCGCGGCAGATGCTCTTGAGCTTGCGCTCCAGAATCGCGTTTTCCTGATTGATCACCGCGTCGCCGTTGGGCGTCTCAGGCGGTTTTGCATTCCCCGTACCTAACCCGCCGGTCCCGCCTTTGCCGTTGTGTGCGCTCCCGGAGGATTGCGCGGTGCCGGCGCTGTTGGTGCCGCGCGGCGATGCGCCGCGCTGTGCGAACGATGTGAACGGCACGCACGCGACTGCGGCGATCAAAACAAACGCGGATATTCTGGTCATCGGCGGATCTCCGTCTATGATCCAACCAGCGCCCGGCCTGCCGGTTCCGCAAGGGAACGCGGGGCGCGCAGCGAGGAACGCATGCGCAAGCTGATCGCCTTCGACGACGATACCGCCGCCAAGCTCAAGCAACTGGCGCGCGACCGGATGGCGACGTTTCAGGAGCTTGCCGACGAGGCCTTCGCCGACCTCCTGAAAAAGCACGGCATCCCGATCGACCTGAAGGACGCGCTCAAAAAGAGCGCGCGGGCCGCCGGCGCCTCGGCAAAGGTGATTCCGCTGAAGAAACCGGCAAAGAAGCGCTGAGGCTGCTCAGTTTGCGGGCCAATAAGGCCCGAACGCATGGCTCGCGGAACGCAGCGCACTTTCGCGCCCCCGCCATCTATGCATAATCTCGCGGCTAAAGATCAATAAATCAAAAGGGGGGAAGTCGTGAGCGAGATCGATGGCGCGACACTGATCGCGCGGAGCCTCAAGCAGCAGGGCATTGACCACCTGTTCGGGATCGTCGGCTTTCCGGTCACCGCGATCGCGGTCGCGGCGCAGAAGGAAGGCATCGCCTATCTCGGAATGCGCAACGAGCAGAGCGCGGCCTACGCGGCCGCGGCCTACGGCTATCTCACCGGCCGCCCCGGCGCCTGCCTCACCGTCACCGGCCCGGGCGTGGTGCACGGCCTCGCCGGCCTCGCCAATGCCCAGCAAAATTGCTGGCCGATGATCCTGATCGGCGGCGCCTCGGAGACCTATCGCGGTGGCATGGGCGCCTTCCAGGAGGAGCGGCAGGTGCTGATCGCCTCGCCGTTCTGCAAGTTCGCGCACGGCATCGAGAACGTGCACCGCATCCCCTATTACGTCGAGATGGCGACCCGGAATGCGATCTACGGTCGCCCAGGCGCGACCTATCTGGACATGCCCGACGACATCATCAGGGGCAAATGCGACCTCGACAAAGTCATCGAGGTC
>CAWCGA010000017.1:0-59744 GCA_963794775.1 uncultured Alphaproteobacteria bacterium
GCCAACGCCTCCGCGATGCCGTCAGCCCGCCAGATCAGCGTGAGCGCGCCGCCGGATTTGAGGATACGCCGCGCGGCATGGACCCAGCTTTCCAGTGTCGTGTGATCTGCGACGTGCGCCGACGCGCGCGAGGCGTCAGGCGACGCGCGATGGCGCGACGCATCGTTGAATGGCGGATTCATCAGCACGGCATCAACGGAGTCAGGCGTCAGCGTGACGTTCGCGAAATTCTCGGCAGACGACGTCACATCGAGCAAGACGATTTCAGCCGAGATCGCATTGCGGCCGGCGTTCTCCCGCGCCAGCTGGGCGAGATCGGGATCGATCTCAGCCAGCACGAGCTCGATATCGCCGACGCGCCTGGCAAGCGCGAGCCCCGCGGCGCCGACCCCGGCGCCGAATTCCACCACGCGATCGCCGGTCTTCGCTGCAGTCGCGGCCGCGAGCAGCATGGCGTCGTGGCCGGCGCGGTGACCGGACTTCGGTTGGCGCAGACGCAATTGTCCGCCGATGAACGCGTCCTCGGTGATGTCAGCGAGAGCCTCACTCATCGGGCCGCAATTCATGCGACAGCCCGGCCTCGGCGAGGAGTTGCCGCGCCGCCTGATTATCGTCCTCATGCACCAGGATACGTCGCGGCAGGATACCGAGCGAGCCCTCGATGATGCTCATGTTCTGGTCCAGCACCAGATGATGGATGTTGGCGCCGTCGAGCAGCGCGCCGATCGCCGACACCAGCACGACATCGTTGGTTCGAACCAATTCCCGCAACTTGCAAACTCCTCCCGGTCGCGCGCACATCAAGTCAAGGGCAAGCCTGTACTTGCCGCTTCACGGTTCCTATGTTCTACCTCCAGGATACCAAATGTGGAGCGTGGCGTGGCGGTTATTGTACCCTTCGAGAGCCCCCGGGACGCGTCGATCGAGCCGCTGGTCGCGCTGGTCGCCGCCGACATGGAGCGGGTCAACGCCACTATTCTCTCGCGCACCGGCTCCGAAGTGACGATGATTCCGGAGGTCGCCAATCACCTGATTTCGTCGGGTGGCAAGCGGCTGCGCCCGATGCTGACCCTGGCGATGGCGCATCTCTCCGGCTATGCCGGCGATGGCCATATCAAGCTCGCCGCGGCTGTCGAGTTCATGCACACCGCAACTCTGCTGCATGACGACGTGGTCGACGAGAGCGAGCTTCGCCGCGGCAAATTGTCCGCGCGCATGCTGTGGGGCAACGAGGCCAGCGTGCTGGTCGGCGACTTCCTGCTCGGCCAGGCGTTCCGCATGATGGTCGAGGTCGGCTCGCTGCGCGCGCTCGACATCCTCTCGTCCGCCGCCGCCGTCATCGCCGAGGGCGAGGTGATGCAGCTTGCCGCCGCCAAGAACACCGCGACCACCGAGGACGAATATCTCGCGGTGATCCGCGGCAAGACCGCCGAACTGTTCGCTGCCGCCTGCGAAGTGGGGCCAGCGATCGCCAACCGGCCCAAGGCCGAGCAGACCGCCTGCCGCTCGGTCGGCATGAATCTCGGCATCGCCTTCCAGCTCGTCGACGACGTGCTCGACTATGGCGGCAAGGCCGCCAAGCTCGGCAAGAACATCGGCGACGATTTTCGCGAGGGCAAGATCACGCTGCCCGTGGTGCTCGCCTTCCGCCGCGGCAACGACACCGAGCGCGCGTTCTGGGCCAAGGCATTGGAGCGCGGCGAGATCGCCGACGGCGATCTCGATCACGCCATCGGGTTGATGACCAAGCATCGCGCGCTGGAAGACACCATCAACCGCGCGCAGCACTA
Organism: uncultured Alphaproteobacteria bacterium; assembly: GCA_963794775.1. Classification (GTDB taxonomy): domain Bacteria; phylum Pseudomonadota; class Alphaproteobacteria; order Rhizobiales; family Xanthobacteraceae; genus Bradyrhizobium. The sequence goes on from CAWCGA010000017.1 coordinate 1,791, forward strand.
TGGTGCGATGGCGGTCGACGCGCTGGCGCTGTTTCCGGCCTCTCCCATGAAGAACGCGCTGGAGCAGGTCGTGGCGTTCTGCCTGGCGCGGTCGCATTGATTCATCGTCAACCGCGAGAGAACGTAGGGTGGGCAAAGGCGCTCTGCGCCGTGCCCACCGAAGCTCGCGACAGAGAAGTGGTGGGCACGCTTCGCTTTGCCCACCCTACGCCGCACAACGCTGAGCCTAACTCAACACCCCCGAATGCACCCACCAGCCGGGATGATCGGAGCGGATTTTGTCCGCCGCGCGGCCGGCATCGGCGGTGTTCTCGTAGATCGCAAAACAGGTCGCGCCCGAGCCCGACATCCGCACCAGCCAGGCTCCGTTGGTGCGCTGACAGCGCCGCAATCACTTCGCCAATGGCGGGCTGGATGCGCGTCGCCGGCGCTTCCAGATCGTTGGTGCTTGCTGCGAGCACCTCGACCCAGTCTTCGAGCGAGGCGCCCGGATCCGGCCAGTCGGGGCCGCGGAGAACGTCGGTGGCGCCGACCAGCAGCTCGCCGTTGCGCAGGCCGAGCGCTTCGAACACGTCCCTGGTGGCGACGGGGACGCAAGGGTTGACCAGCACGCACGGAATTTTCGGCAGGTTCAGCGGCAGCAGCGTCTCGCCCACGCCGGTCATGTCGCAGGCCTGAGAGGCGAGACAGACCGGCACGTCGGCGCCGGTCTCCAACGCCACTTCGAGCAGGCGCGGATCATCGAGCGCGAGATCGTTGAGTTTCGCCAGCAAGCGCAACGCGGCAGCGGCATCGGCCGAGCCCCCGCCGATGCCGGCCGCGACCGGCAACACCTTGTCGAGGGTGAAAGCGCCGACCTTCAGGTCAGGCACGCGCGCGGCGAGCAGCATCGCCGCCTTCAGCACCAGATTGTCCGACGTATCGCCGCAGGCTTGCGCCAGCGGGCCTGTGGTCTTGAGGCTGAGTTCGCGGCCGGGCGCGAGCGTCAGGCGATCGGCGCAATCGGCGAACGCCACCACGCTTTCGAGATCGTGATAGCCGTCGATGCGGCGTCCGACCACGCGCAGGCTCAGATTGACCTTGGCGCGTCCCTCTTCACTCAACACGGCGAGATGCCCCCAACTCGCTCGTCAACCGCCCTTGCCCTCATCCTTGCCGTCGCCTTCCTTTTTCTTGTCGTTGGCGGCAGCAGCGGCCGGGGATTGTTCCTCCGGCAGACCGTTCTCGATCTTGGCCTCGATCTTCGGTAGATCGTCCGCCTCGGGCTTGAGGTCGCGCGCATGCGACCACTGGAATTTGGCCTCCAGCGTGCGGCCGACCCGCCAATAGGCGTCGCCGAGGTGATCGTTGATGGTCGGATCCTCGGGCTTGAGGTCGATGGCGCGTTCGAGATTCTTCATCGCCTCCTCGTAATTGCCGAGGCGGAAATGGGCCCAGCCGAGCGAGTCGACGATGTAGCCGTCATCGGGACGCTGCTCAACGGCGCGCTTGATCATCTTCATGCCCTCGTCGAGATTGACGCCCTGGTCGATCCAGGAATAGCCGAGATAGTTCAGCACGTGCGGCTGGTCGGGCTGCAACTCGAGCGCCTTGCGCATGTCGGCTTCCGCCTTGCTCCACTGCTTGGAGCGCTCCTCGCAGATGCCGCGATAGTAGTACCAGACGCTGTTGGCCTTGTCGTTGCCAGGGGTCAGCCCGTCGACGCCTTGCGAATAGGTGCCAACGCAATCGGCGAACTTCTTGCGGCCGCGCTCGATATTGCCGAGCGCCATGATTGCTTCGAGATCCTTCGAGTCCTCGGCGATCACGCTCTTGAGGATCTTGATCGCCTCGTCGCTGCGCTCGGCGCTGTCGAGATCGGTGGCGAGCTGAATCTGCGCGTTGCGCTTCAGCGGCGAAGACGCCGGCACGCGCTCATAGACCTTGATCGCCATCTGCGGCTTCTTCACGAACTCATAGAGGTCCGCCAGCGACAGCAGCGCCATCGGATGGTTGGGCTGGAGATAGAGCGCGAGCTGCAGATAGACAAGCGCGAGATCTTCGCCGCCACGGCGGATCAGCGTGGCGCCGATGCCGTACAGTGCCTCGGCCGCACCGGCTTGCGCCGAGTCGGCCAGCGGCGGCAGCTTCTTGCCCGCGCGGGTGTCGCGCAGCCCCTCGAGCACCAGCGGATGGCGTGCGAGCTTCTTGTCGAAGGCCTCGTAGAGGGCGATCGCCTGGTCATCGCTCTTGTTGCGCGACAACCAGTGCGCATAGGCCTCGGTGATGCGGAGCATGGAATCGTCGAGCTTGTAGGCGCGCTCGAAGCGGGCGCCGGCATCCTTTTCCTTGCCCGACAGTTCGAGGATCATGCCGGCATGCAGGTCCTTGAACAGCGGGTACCACTCGGGACCGGTCAGCTTGTCGATGTTGGCGACCCCCGCCTTGGCGTCGCCCGCGCCATAGCTCGCCCATGCCGAGAGCAGCGTCGCGACGAGGTCGGTGATGGGCCCACGGATCGACTGATTGATGTTGAGCTGCGCCGGACCGTACTTCTTCTGTTTCAAATCCTGCACGCCGACGACGAGCCGCGCGACGCGGTTGGTCTTGTCGACGGTCAGTATTTTCTCGGCGAGCTTGACCGCCTCGTCGATATCGCCATCCGCGACCGAGGAGATGAAAGCGCGATCGAGCAGTTCGCTGTTCTTCGGGTCGCTGCGCAGCGCGGAGCGATAAAACGCCGCGGCTGAGGTCGCATCGCGCTCGACACCGGCATGGCGGGCGGCCAGATAGCTGCCCGAGGTGGTCAGCGACTTCAAATCGTTGCGCGAAGGAAATTGCGGCGCGCTGTCCTGGGGCCGCTCGGGCGTCTGCGCAAGGACCGAAAGGGGCAGCGCCGCCGATAGCGCGACGGCAGCAACAGTCCAGCGAGTGCAACGAATGGAAAACATCACGGTTCGCTCTGGCTATTTGAGGAATTTACGGATCGTCTCGAATGCGGTTTCCGACCGGCGCGGCGCATTAAGGCGGCTGACAATGCCGTGTTTGGCGCCTAACCGCAAGGATTTGCCCGACAATTTGGGCGGCTGCGACCCTTCTCCGCCGCCCTACCCCCAAACCGCTGCAGTGTGGCCTTATCGTGACCGACCGCTGCAAACCGAGACAAACCGCCTCACGCAATCGTGCATCACATCGCCTCGTAGTTCGGTCCGCCGCCGCCCTCCGGAGGAACCCAGGTGATGTTGCCGTTCGGGTCCTTCACGTCGCAGGTTTTGCAGTGGACGCAATTCTGGGCGTTGATCTGGAAGCGCGGGCCCGAGGACTCCTCGACCCACTCGTAGACGCCGGCCGGGCAATAGCGATTCGACGGACCGGCATAGACATCATGCTCCGACGTCTTCTGCAGATTCATATCGGCGACCTTCAGATGCACCGGCTGATCTTCTTCGTGATTGGTGTTGGACAGGAACACCGACGACAGTTTGTCGAATGAAATCTTGCCGTCCGCCTTCGGATAGGCGATCGGCTGGTGCCCCTTCGCAGGATCGAGCGTCTTGCGGTCGGGCTTGGCATGCGAGAGCGTTCCGAACAGGGAGAAGCCCAGCGTATTGCACCACATGTCAAATCCAAGCAGCCCCACTCCGATGATGGTGCCGAATTTCGACCACAACGGCTTGGCGTTGCGGACCTTGTAGAGGTCCTTGCCTACGGCGGAGTCACGCCAGGAATTTTCATACTCGACGAGTTCGTCGTTGGCACGGCCGGAGCCGAGCGCGGCGGCAACATTCTCGGCGGCGAGCATGCCGCTGCCGATTGCATTGTGTACGCCCTTGATGCGCGGCAAATTGACGAAGCCTGCGGCGCAACCGATCAGCGCGCCACCGGGGAAGCTCAGCCGCGGCACCGATTGATAGCCGCCTTCGGTGATGGCGCGCGCACCATAGGCAAGGCGCTTGCCGCCTTCGAACACGCCGCGGATCGAGGGATGGGTCTTGAAGCGCTGGAACTCGTCGAACGGCGACAGATAGGGATCGTCGTAGTTGAGGTGCATGACGAAGCCGACCGCGACGAGATTGTCGTCGTAATGATAGAGGAAGGAGCCGCCGCCGGTTTTGGTGTCGAGCGGCCAGCCGAAGGAATGCTGGAGCAGGCCTTTCTGATGCTTGGCCGGATCGATCTGCCAGACTTCTTTCAGGCCGATGCCGAATTTCGCCGGCTCGCTTCTCGCGTCGAGCGAATATTTCGCGATCAGCTGCTTCGTCAGGCTGCCGCGCGCACCTTCGGCGAACAGCGTGTACTTGCCGCACAGCTCCATGCCGCGGGTGAAGGAATCCTTGTGCGAACCGTCCCTGGCGATACCCATATCGCCGGTGGCAATTCCGCGCACGCCGCCCTTGTCGTCGTAGAGCACCTCAGTCGCCGCAAAGCCCGGATAGATCTCGACGCCGAGCGCTTCGGCCTTGCGCGCGAGCCAGCGGCAGACCTGGCCGAGCGAGCCGATGTAATTATGATGATTGCTCATCAGCGGCGGCATCATGAAGTTGGGAAGCCGGATCGCGCCGCCCGCCGTCATCCAGTAGAAGCGATCGTCCTTCACTTCCGTCTTCAGCGGACAGTCGGAATCTTCGCGCCAATCCGGAATGAGCTTGTCGAGCCCAACCGGGTCCATCACCATGCCGGAGAGAATGTGAGCGCCGACTTCGGAACCTTTCTCGACAACGACGATGTTGAGATCGGCATTGAGCTGCTTCAACCGGATCGCCGCCGACAGGCCGGAGGGACCGGCGCCGACGATCACGACATCGAATTCCATGGACTCGCGCGGAGGTAACTCTTCGCTGCTCATGATTTCACCCGGCCTCTTTCAGAACGCTTCCAGAACTCCGTTCTTTCCGATTTTTACAGCGAGGACAACTGGCGAAATGCCGTTTCGGGCGTTTCGCCTCTCGCCGATCCCCAAAGCGCGATGACACGTCATCGCGCTTTAGTTCTTTGTATGGGCATGATCTTTTCGGAAAACCGCTTCACACTTTTCCGGATCATGCCCTAAATTGCCGACATGGTCCTGACGCCCGAACCCGCGCCCACCTTGCAGCAATTGCTGGCTTTTTACCTCGAGGCTGGCGTCGATTGCGCGCTCGGCGAGGAGCCGGTCAATCGCCTTGCCGACCCCGAAGCCGCGCCGCCGCGTGTGGCCGCGCAAGCACAGCCCGCAAGGCCCGCGCCTGCCGCACCTATGCTCAGCGGTATGGCCGAGCCGCCACCGGCGCCCGATGCCGCGATTGCCTCCGCGCGCGAGGCCGCGCGCACCGCGCCGACACTGGAAGCCTTGCGTGCGCTGCTCGATAAATTCGATGGCTGCGCGCTGAAGTCGACTGCGACCCGGCTGGTGTTCGCCGACGGCAATCCAAGTGCACGCGTGATGTTCGTCGGCGAGGCGCCCGGCCGCGACGAGGACATCGAAGGCCTGCCGTTCGTCGGCCGCTCGGGCAAATTGCTCGATCGGATGATCGCCGCCATCGGCCTCGACCGCAGCAAGGCTTACATCGCCAACGTCATTCCCTGGAGGCCGCCCGGCAACCGCACGCCGACGCCGCAGGAGACTCAGATCTGCCTGCCCTTCATCCAGCGCCAGATCGAGCTGGTGAATCCGGACATCTTGGTCACGCTCGGCAATCCCTCGACGCAAACCTTGCTCGGCACGCGCGAAGGCATCATGCGCACGCGCGGCAAATGGTTCGATTACGACACCGGGACGCGGGTGATCCGCGCGCTGCCGACTTTCCATCCGGCCTATCTGCTGCGCTCGCCGTCCTACAAGCGGATGTCGTGGCAGGATCTGCGCGCGATCGCGAAGGCGCTGGCCGCTTAAGAGCGCTACGGCCCCTTCGGGCGCACGATGGCCCAGCCGATGCGTAACAGCGGCTGGCGTCCGCTCACCAGCCAATCGAAGGCGCGCGGCACTTCCGGAACGAGGCCCGGAAAGCGCTTGGCGAGTTCGGGCGGGGGCGTGCCCGCGGTGTCGGAGGCCCGCCAGACCACGACTCCGCCGCTTTCGGCAAACTTCTGCGGGCTGAGCCACGGCGTACGCTGGGGCGCGGCGTCGAGAAACAGATGCGGCCGGCCGCGGTCGAGCGCGACGAGGCTCGCAATCGACGGGTCGCCCGCAACTGCGCGCAGCCGCTGATTGGTGCGGCGCTCGAAGCTGTCGCCAAAGAATTGCGCGATCGAACGCGCGGGCAAGGATGTGGCCACCTCGCTGCCGCCGGTCCAGGGCAGGAACAGCGTGGCCGCAATGACGGCAAAGGCCGGTGCGACGATCGCGATGAGCCAGACCGAGCGCAGCAGACGCTGGCGCCGCAAATGCACGAGGTCGCCGGTCGCAACGATCACGGCCAATCCCGACATCAGGAGCGCGATGCCCGATCCGCCGACGACGTGATCGAGATTGAAGAGGCCGGAAATCAGGCTGCCGGCAAGCGCCGGCGCGATGGCGAAGACGTAAACGAAGTTGCGTGCGAGCGGATCGACCGGCGGCCGGTAAATGATCGGCACTTCTTCCGGCGCGCGACTGAGCGGGCGCAAATTGAGCAGCACCAGGGCCAGAATGGCGATCATCGCAAGCAGCAGGCCGCCGACCAGCCAGGCCCAGTGCACGGCCCGCTCCGACAGTTCGGCGCCCGACGGAAACGCCGGCACACCGAGCACGCCGGCGCGGATCAGCCAGATCAGGTAGGGCAGCGCCAGCACTGCGATCGCAAGCAGTGCGAACAGCGGGTCGAACGACAACAGGGTGCGGCGGCCGCGTTCGGTCGCGACCATGAAGCCGACCACCAGCAGCAACAGGCCGACTGCCGCCGATGTCGTCAGCAGCAACAATCCCGCCTCGATCGACCAGGCGAACCAGACATTGCGCCGGTTCTGGCCGACCAGGAGCCAGGTATCGAGCAACAGCAGCGCCCAGAGCGGACGGGCCAGCACCAGGGGACCGAATTCGAGGCTCGAAGAGGCAAAGGCCGACACCGTCATGGTGAGCAGCACGGCCAGCACCGCCTGCTGTCCGCCGATGGTGGCGCGCCCAAGCAGATACAGGAACCAGAGCGTTGCGGCCGAACAGAGCTGCGACAGGAAATAGACGCCGATCAGGTGGTTGCCCGCCGCACGAAAAGCGATGTCGGCGAGCCAGAATGCCAGCGGGGGCCCGAGCTCGGTGCCGACCTGATACTCCCGGCCATAGGCCAGCACGGTGGCGAGGTCGCCGGGCGGGCTGGAGTAGAAGATCAACGGCACAAAAAGCCACAGCGCCGCCTGCAGCAACACGACGATCCAGACCACCAGCCGCGGCCGGGCCCGGATCAATTCGACGACAAGCGACGTGAAACGCATGAAACGCCTGGAAATCCACTGCCGGTCCGGCGACCGGTCCCCCGACGTTTGATAGAGCGCGCCGCGCTGCGGCGCAACTGCCGTCGATAATTCCTAATTCGGGACGGAAACGACCACCTCGAGCGAGGTCTCGACCGTGAACAGATCGGGCTCGCGCTTGACGGTCCAGGGCTGGTGCTTCTCGCGGGCGGCGACCACCGGGGCGAAGAAGCTCCTGTGATGGACCGATGGGCCGAGCCGGTCCAGCGCCGCCAGATGTTCGGGCACACTGTAGCCCTTGTGCTGCTCGAAGCCGTAGCCGGGGCACTCCTGCGCCAGCGCGCACATCAGCCGGTCGCGCGTCACCTTGGCGATGATGGAGGCGGCTGCGATCGACTTGACCAATCCGTCGCCGCCGATCACCGCCTCGCAGTCGCAGGGAACCGCGAGCCGGTCCCTGCCATCGACGAAGACGTGCTTGGGCGCTTCGGGCAGCGCCTGCACCGCCCGCGCCAACGCCCACAGCGAGGCACGCAAGATATTGTCGCGGTCGATCCGTGCGCGTGAAGCGAACGCCACTGCGAATGAGGCAGTCGCGCAGATCTTCTCGAACAGGTCCTCGCGCTCCTCGGCGGTCAGGCGCTTGGAATCGTCGATCCCCCTCGGGATCCGATCGGGATCGAGGATCACGGCCGCGGCGACCACCGGCCCGGCAAGCGGACCGCGGCCGGCCTCGTCGCAGCCCGCCACCGGCCAGACGCCACGCTTAATCAGCGCGCGCTCGCGCCGGAAGCTCGGCGGCGCCACCGCGATCACGCCTTTCGGCAAGCGAGCCTTGTCGCTTTGCTTTTCGGTCTTCTTCGTATCCCGAATCATGCGCCGACAGTGCGCAAGCGTTGCCCACGGCGCAACCGGGAACTCGGGCGCGAAAATCGTCTTTCACCGCTCTCAACAAACGATCGTTCGAATTCTTGACTTGTTTGGGCATGATCTTTTTCGGAAAACCGCTTCACACGTTTCCGGATCATGCCGCCTAATCCGGCAGCTGCACACGCCTGTCGTCGCCAACCCAGATGTTGGGCGCGACCACCACTTCCCAAGGATGGCCGTCGGGATCAGCAAAATATCCGGAATAGCCGCCGTAATCGGTCTTGTGTGCGGCCTTCAGCCAGGTTGCGCCTTTCGAGACCGCAAATTGCAGTACCTCGTCGACCTCTTGGGGCGAGTTGCAGTTCCAGGCCAGGGTCACGCCGCGAAAACCCTGCGGACGCGGATTGGCCGGTAACGTCGCGTCCTTGGCCAGTTCGTCCCACGGGAACAGCCCGATCGCCGTCGCGCCGGTGTCGAAAAAGGCGACAGTTTCGCCGGTGGCGCGGAATTTTCGCGTAAAGCCGAGCGCTTCGTAGAAGGCAATGCTGGCGCGCATGTCGGCGACACCAAGCGTGATGAAGGTGAAACGGGGGATTGGTGGGGCGTTACTCATGAGAACTCTCTCCTCGTCATTGCGAGCCAACGGGTCCGGCCCCCTTGGCCGGCCCGATGACAGGCTCCGCGAAGCAATCCACCTATCCGCTTGCGGGACCATGGATTGCTTCGTCGCTTCGCTCCTCGCAATGACGAAGACATCAAAACAAACTCAGCTGCCGCCCCTTCGGCTTGGCGAAATGGTCCACCGTCAGCTTTGTGCGGCGCTTGTTCAGGCCCAGCTTCTCGCAGGCGATCTCGAACCTGCGTCCGATCATCCAGGCCATCGGCCCGGTGCCCTTCATCCGCGTGCCCCATTGCGAGTCGTAATCGCGCCCTCCCCGCATGTCGCGGATCAGGGTGAAGACGTGGCGATAGCGGTCCGGATAATTCGCCATCAGCCATTCGCGGAAGAGGTCGCGCACCTCCAGCGGCAGGCGCAGCAGCACGTAGCTTGCCTCCTTTGCGCCGGCATGCGCCACCGCATCGAGAATGCGCTCGATCTCGGAGTCGTTCAGCGCGGGAATGACCGGCGCCACCATGCCGATGGTAGGAATGCCGGCTTCCGACAATTGCCTGATGGCATCGAGCCGCCGCGGCGGCGTGGAGGCGCGCGGCTCCATGGTCCGCGCCAGCTTCGGATCGAGCGTCGTCACTGATATCCCGACCTTGGCGAGGTTGCGCTTGGCCATGCGCGCCAGAATATCGATGTCGCGCACCACCAGCGCCGACTTGGTGACGATGCCGACGGGGTGGCCGGCGCGCTCCAGCACTTCCAAAATGCCGCGCATGATTTTGCGCTCGCGCTCGATCGGCTGATAGGGATCGGTGTTGGTGCCGATCGCGATCATGCGCGGCTCGTAATCCGCCGCCGCGAGTTCCTTTTCAAGCAGCTCCGGCGCGTCAGGCTTGGCGAACAGCTTCGATTCGAAGTCCAGCCCCGGCGACAGTCCCATATAGGCGTGGGTCGGCCGCGCGAAGCAATAGACGCAGCCATGCTCACAGCCGCGATACGGATTGATCGAGCGGTCGAAGCCGATATCGGGCGAGTCGTTGCGCGTGATGACTTTTCGCGCGGTGTCGAGGGTCACTGTCGTCTTGAACGGCGGCAGCTCTTCCAGGCTCTGCCAGCCGTCGTCGAAGGCAACCCGCGCCTCGGCCTCGAAGCGTCCGCTGCTATTGGATTGCGCGCCGCGGCCGCGCCGCCGCTCGCGGTCGATCGCGACCGCCAACTCGGAAAAAGAAGTCGCACCCGCCGGCTCGGAGGGCGCCGTGACCGGCGGGTGCTTGAGGGCATGAGAGGATGCTCGGCTCATGGCCTCTACATAACACGCCATGAGAACAAATCAAGAACAATGATGATCGGACTGTGAATTACCCCTAACGAAATCTGCCCGAAAAAGCCGCAGCGGAACGGCTGTTTTGATTGTGACAAGGTGATAACAAGCGGCGTTTTCGAAACTGAGCCAACGAAGCCTCATGCTGAGCGTGATCATCCCGACCGAAGGTGTGGAGCGGACCGCCGTTGCCACGCTTGGCGCGCTGGTGCCGGGCGCGGCAAGCGGCCTGATCCGCGAGGTGCTGCTGGTCGACCGCGCGGGCAATGGCGTGATCGAGCGCGTCGCCGATGTCGCGGGCTGCCGGTTCCTGCCGTTCGAGGGCCCGCATGCCGCGGCTCTTGCCGCCGGCGCCCGGCGGGCGCGCGCCCCTTGGCTGATGTTCCTGCGCGCAGGCGCGGTGCTCGACACCGGCTGGATCGAGGAGACCACCCAGTTCATCCAGGGCGTGGCGATCAGCGGCACCGCACGGGCGGGCATCTTCCGCTATGCCCGCTCGCCCTATGCCGACATGCGGCTGCGCGACCACGTCCAATCGTTGACCCGGCTGGTCGTGGGCCCACGCACCGACCAGGGGCTGGTGATCGCGCGCGACCATTATTTCCGGCTCGGCGGACATGCGCCGGACGTCCGCCACTCGGAGGCGAAGCTGCTGCGCCAGCTCGGCCGCTCCTCGCGTACGCTGCTGCGCAGCCGCATCATGATGGTGACGGCCTGAGCTCGCCAGATACTTGCCAAAGTCAATCAATTGATTGACAATGGCAAGCATCGAGGTGCCACCATGTCCGTTGCCGATTCCTCCGGTCAAATCGCCGCCGTCCGCGCCTTCAACCGCTTCTATACCCGCAAACTGGGGGTGCTCGACCAGCATCTCTCCAAAAGCCCGTACTCGCTGTCCGAGGCGCGCGTGCTGTACGAGCTTGCGCATCGCGACGAGCTTGCGGCCAAAGAAATCGGCGGCGAACTCGGGCTCGATCCCGGCTATCTCAGCCGGATCGTCCAGAGTTTCGAGGAGAGCGGGCTGATCACGCGCAAGCCGCTCTCGACCGATCGCCGGCAGTTTCGCCTCAGCCTCACCGCCAAGGGCCGCCATGCCTTCGCGAAACTCAACAAGGCCTCGCAGGACGACGTCGCTGCGATGCTGGCGCCACTCACTGCCGGTGACGGCCGCCGGCTGACGGAGGCGATGGCCACGATCGAGCACCTGCTCGAGCCAACGCGCGAGCGCGCGCCATACCTGCTGCGCAGCCATCGCGTCGGCGACATGGGCTGGGTGACCTCGCGCCAGGGCATCGCCTATGCCGAGGACTACGGCTGGGACATCAGCTACGAGGCGCTGGTCGCCGAGATCTGCGCGCAGTTCGTCAAGAACTACGATCCCGTGCGCGAGCACTGCTGGATCGCCGAGATCGGCGGCGAGCCGGTCGGCTCGGTGTTCCTGGTCAAGGCCTCCGACAAGATCGCGAAGCTGCGCCTGCTGGCCGTGGAGAAGAAGGCGCGCGGGCTCGGATTAGGACGCGCGCTGGTCGAGCAATGCATCCGTACCGCCCGCGAGAAGGGATATGTGAAGATGACGCTGTGGACGCAGAGCTGTCTGCTCGCCGCGCGCGGCATCTACACGCAGGCCGGCTTTCTCAAGGTTACCGAGGAAAAGCATCACAGTTTTGGCGTCGATCTCGTGGGCGAGACCTGGGAGCTGGAGTTGTGAGGGCGTGGCCAACTGCAAATAACTCGTCATTGCGAGCCAACGGGTCCGGCCCGCTTGGGCCGGCCCAATGACAGGGCTCAGCGAAGCAATCCATCTATCCGCTCGCTTGCTGCATCATGGATTGCTTCGTCGCTTCGCTCCTCGCAATGACGAGGATAGAGCGTGACTCAGCCTTCCCGCGGCGCTGACGCGTCCGGGTGATGCGACAATTCCGTCCCTCCTCGAAAAGAGGGCGCAGGGAATGCCGGGTGCTCAGCCGCACCCATAGCCTCGTTTGCAAAAACAAAACAAGCAAACGAGCAAATTCACCACGGGTACGCCGAAACAATCCGGCATCCCCTGCACGATGGGCTTACGGCTGCTCCGTGCTCTCCCCGGTGTATCGGGCTTTTTAGCCACCGTCGCCTGCGAGATCATCACTCGCAAGCTTGACCCCAGCGTCGAGGGGACAGGACCACACGGCTTGACCGTACGCGCCGATATCGCTCGCCTGCGATATCAATGCGTCCATCGCATCCCGCGCCCGACGTTCGTGACGATGGCGACGCGCCCTCCTGTGGGCACGGGACGGGTGGAGATATAACACTGTTTCTGAATTACGGAATCATTAAGTGCTGCGGCAAATTAACGCGACGTGCTGAAATCAACACGACGTGCAAAAAAAGACACACTTGCCTCTCGCCGCCATCCTGCGGCGGGTTGCCGCAAAATCGTCCCTCATGGCTGCTTCTGCGCAGGCCCCCTCTCTCGCAGATCGCCGGCTGGAACGCCGTCCAGCCCGCGGCCTAGTGCCGACTCCGACGATGAGCAGAACTGGTTTCTTTTCCGAAGGCGCTCTCAATCGAACTCTTCAGGCTATGGACTGCGCTATGGATTGCCAGATCCATCGTCGTGTCACGATGCGTCACGATGATAGACTCGCGGCTATCGCGACGCGCCTCGATCATGCAGCATTTGTCGCCGTGGCCGATCTTGCTGCCGATTTCGTCGCTGAGGTGCACATCTATGCGCCTGATGCGGTCTCCAAAGCGGTCCAGCGCAGCATGCACGACGGTCTTCACGTGGTCCGAAAGCTGCTCGCTTCCCTGAATGTTGCCATCTGTTCTAACCTCGATCAGCATCAATCATCTCCACGGTCTGAGCGGCTTCCGATCATTTGACGCGCCGGCCCTTGAAGAAGCCCTTGTTGGTCGTGTTTTGCTTGATATTCGCGGTCTGGCCCTGTTCAGCCGGATTGATGCGAGTGTTCTTGCGACGCTCCGCGGCAGGGATCTCGGAGTGATCGCCCGTTCCTTTCTGGCTATGGTTCGCCGCAGGAACGGGCGGCAGGTGTTGTCCGTGTTTAGACATCGCTTCCTCGCTAACGGCTATCAATCGAAAAAACGTCGTACTGACGGTCTCGGGCACGTCCTTTGCCGGGATTGAATAAGCGCCCGGTCGGGCGCTTATTCAACTTCGTTACTGGCACAAGTGCGGGCGGCCGTCCTCGCCGCGGAAAACCGTTCCCGGCTGGCAGACGAAGCCATTGCGAAGGGCATACCCGTTATCGTAACCGCCGCCGTAGCCGTTATCGTAGGCATATGAATTGTCATAATAGCCTGGCCCGCCGTAGTACCCGGATGTCGCGCCAAGTACCGAGCCGGCGATGACGCCGGCGGCGATGCCGACTCCGGCTATTCCGGGTCCATACCCGCCTCGACGCAATCCGCTGCCTCTATAGCCTCCACCACCCGCGTAGTGGGCGGCGCCAGCGTGGAAATTTCCGCCGCCGACGTGCCCGCCGCCGACACGTCCGCCTCTTGCGAGCACCGGGGACGTCGCGGCGAGTGCAACTGCCAGACAGGCAGCCGTCATCGTTCCAATTCCAGTCATGACCATTTTCTCCTGATGAGTCGTAAAGGAACAGTGCAACGTCGCTAATGTTCCGGTTCGTTCAGGCTTTCGTATTTGACTCACTCTCGAGAGAAAGATTGCGCGAGAACGGCCCCAGCGCGGGGCAGCGCTCGTGCCGTTCGGGTCTTGGAGGAAGCCACAGAGCGGCTGGGGCTTCCGTTGCAGCCGACCACGTCCGACAAGCGCCGCGCTGTCCAGTTTTGCTCACTCTCCTGATTTAAAATCGCGGTGCCCGAACCGTCACCAGGCATTGTCGGGCCAGTTGCCGTCGTGCCTTGCCGGGAGTCTTGATTATTCATTAACTTTTCGAAAGTGAGCAAAATGAGACAGCGCCGGGATGGCGCTGATCCCATGGTCAATCCATCGCCGCCCGATCAACAGCATCTACCGGTGACTGAGAGTCCTGTAACGCTCCCGCCGAATCTTAGGTGAGCATCATGTCGTCGCTCGCAGTTTTGTTCGACACCAGCCGCATTGCAGTTCAGCCTCATACCTGTCCCGAATGTCTGGGTCCGATGATCCTGACGCGTATCAAGCCTGCCAGGATCGGATTCGAGATGCGAACGTTTCAGGGCGTCAATTGTCATCACGTGGACAGGCTCGTCACCGAGACCGATTCGATGAAGTGGAGATCGTCCGGATTACGGGCGCCGGACTAGGATGCCGGTGCGCCAGGCACCTTGAATGTCCCTATGCGAGCTTGATCGCCCGTGAGCCCGAGGCGGACCTTTGGGCGAGCATACGCGTTGAGCCCACAAGACCGGGCGGCGACGAACGCGGAGCTTTGGCCATGAGCGCTATTCCTCTTCACATTCAAAGAAAGTCCGACCGGCGGTGGGCCGCCAGATTTGCCCGGCCGGTTGCATCGGCCGCGCCCAAAATCACCGACTTCAAAGGGACGGTCGACAATTCGACACGCCGCCCAAAGGAAAAGGAAAAACCCTCCGAGTTGAGCGAGCGGGCCTAGTCTTCCGCGAATGCGCCTGCATCGCACGATCAATGATGTCGCGCCACGGCTAGTGGAAGAGCGCTAGAAAAACGGCCCCAGCACGGGGGGCGAGCTGAGGCCGTCATTCATCGGATGTGATGGGGCACAGCACATCCGGTCGCCTGTTGCCAAGTGATCCAGGCAACATCGGTTCCTGGACGGACTAAATATCCCCTGCTCGAGGAATGTCTCCGTGCATTGCTAAGGCGCCTACCAGGGTCTCCGCCACGTCCCACCCCAGCTTCCTCCCCACCGGCTCTGTCCGCGGATCAACCTGATGATCACGAGCAGCAATACCGCGCCGATCGCCGCACTGATGATCGCCGAGACAATGCCCGAGCCGAGATGGATGCCGAGTTGCGGAAATACCCAGCTCGCAATAAACGCCCCCGCGATTCCAACGACGAGATCGCCAACGAGGCCCAAGCCAGTGCCCTGGACGATCTGGCCGGCAAGCCAGCCCGCAACGAGGCCGACAATCAGTATGACGAAGAGACTTTCGCCGGACATGTTCATCTTTGGGTCCTCCATGTATCGAGCAGGCGGGCAGCGGTGCCGCTGAGTTTTCACGATAGTTCCAGAGGAGGACGGATACTGTGCAAAATTGCTCAGATGTCATTTGTTTGAGCGGCGTGCCGTTCACTATCAGGTGCGCCATTCTGCCGACAAACCTGAGCAATTTTGCTCAGCGGCAGCCGTTGATAGTCGATAAATTCTCGCAGCCGGCCCTCTGGACCCTTGCGGGCGAATCCGCCTGGCAATTGAACGACCGCCGGCAATTCGTCCAGGAGATACCACCTTTGACCATCAGGACAACGCGGACCACCGTTTCGTTCAATAGTCCATTCACGCTTGCGAACCTGGACGGCGTTCAGCCCGCCGGTGAATATGTCGTCCTCATCGACGACGAACTGATCGAAGGGCTGTCAAGGCTTGCCTATCGGCGAGTGGCAACGCTGTTCCAAACGCCGGCCGTGTCCGCCTCGCAACGGCTAACCCAGTCTTTTGAGATCAGCCAAACGGAACTGGACGCCGCGCTGATGAGGGACCGGCATCAGACGATCGTGGTGCATTGAACGTCATGAGCCGCATCGCGACCTGTTGCCGCGCCCTTTCGTTTTGACCGCACTCAGGTTTCGCAGTTCGGGTTGCTCAATCGGGCGAAAGGATATCGATGACCCTCCAATTTCCCAATTATAGCCGAAGCTATGACCGAACCCGGCAGGCTGTCCGTTTTTGGGGATATGACACCTCGATCGAATATTCCTTCTTTGTCACGGTCGGTGCTCTCCAGAGGGTGGAACCGCTTCTCACGCGTGACGAAGCAGGCTTTCTCGGTGCGTTCGACGCAAACCGCGATCTAATCTTCCGGACGGCGGCCGCCATCCATGCGCAGGGTCGAAAGAGTTACGAACTGGTTGGTGCGGATTTTTAAGCAGGCTTCGTCGTGAATGAGGTACGATCGCGTGCCCAAGAGCCCAGGACATCATGCCGAAAGCGGCGAAAGACGTATTTGATCCAAAACTCTTTCTCGCAAAAGTCGGCGAGGGCAAGACCATTTTGAAATTCGACAGGAACCAGGTCGTCTTCGCGCAGGGAGACGTCGCGGATACCGTTTTCTACATTCAAAAGGGAAGGATCAAGGTTCTCGTCGTCTCCGAACAGGGCAAGGAAGCCGTGGTCGGAATCCTGGAGCCTGGGCAGTTCTTTGGCGAAGGCTGCCTCAACGGCCATCCCTTGCGGATTTCAACGAACACGGCCATGGACGAATGCCTGATCACCGCCATCGCAAAAGAGGCGATGCTGGGTGCACTTCACAGCGAGCCAAAGTTTTCAGAGTTGTTCATGGCATATCTCCTGAGCCGCAACAGCCGCATCGAGGAAGACCTGATCGATCAGTTGTTCAATTCCAGCGAGAAGCGGCTTGCACGCCTGCTTCTTCTGTTGGCAAATTTCGGAAAGGAAGGTACGCCGCAGCCCATCGCGCCGCACGTCAGCCAGGAAACGCTGGCAGAGATGATCGGCACAACCCGCTCCCGTGTCAGCTTCTTCATGAACAAGTTCCGCAAGCTCGGCTTGATCTCCTACAACGGAAAGATAGAGGTCCATAGTTCGCTGTTGAACGCGGTCCTGTACGACAAGCCGGAGATCGAGCGTGACGAGTAAGGGCGATTGGGTCAGCTTTTACCGGGTCTGGTAGTAGGGACGGAATGCCGACGTTCTATGAACTTGGTCGGGAATCTGCTGCTTCGACTGAGGTATTACGCCTTGGTGGCCCAATGACCCGTTCTACCTCGTCTGCCAACATAGTCAGGTGCGCTGAGAGATCGGCGAACAATTCGCGTTTTTTCGCGTCGACCGCAAGGCGACTGAGCGTTGCACATTCGGCTGCATCGTTGCGCAGCCTCTCCACGTGCGCTTGCCTGTCCTTCATCTGGGCCGCAGACCCGGCGAATTGAACCAACCGACCGCAGCATCGGCCTGCCGCGCCTTGAGGAGTAATTCCTCCTGCTTGGTGCCGGGCTCCAGTCGTGAGGCCTTCTCGCGCATATCCTCGGCAAACGCCGCAAGACGATCCTTGAGAGGCATGGATTGTTGGAAATGACGCCGGTCCAACATGGCGCGCTCCTTTCCACTTCCAGAGGAAGGCGGGAGCGCTATCGGGCGTTCTCGTCACCGATGAAAGCCACGGGCAGGGCGGTGATGAGGCAGTCTGTCACGCGCGCGTCCCGGTATCTGGTCAATATTGACCACATCGGGAAAAGTTAACGGGGCCTTCGGCGTTCTTCTGAGGAGACCGCGAGCTGTCCGGACCTTGAAGCTGACGGCCGGCGAATGCCGCGGAGCGCGAATCGGGAATGTCGAATGCTCCCGTCAGTACCCCAACGCAGCCGCCAATGTCCGGCATGTCATGTAGATCAGGATCAGCGAGCCAACGGTCCAGAACACCGCACGCATGTCATGGGTCTGCGCGGTGAAATAGGCTGCGAAATGCAAGAGCCGCGACACGACGTAGCCGTACAGAAGCAAACGGGTCGTCAGCAGTGACGGCCCGGTCAGAACGAAGAGCAGGCCGGCAATCAGGAAGAACGGCAGGTTCTCGAGATCGTTCAACAGAATCCGCCTGACGCGCTCGACGCGCTCGTTCGGCGCGAGCTGCCTCGGATCGGGGTCGGGGTTGAGGCGCGTCTTTCTGATGTCTTCCGGCGAGCGGAAGCCGCCCTTCTCTTGTGTCATCCGCAGCACCGTCAGCCAGGACATGCTGATCGCCTTGAGAATCATGATCGTCGCCGCGATGGCATAGGTGGCGAACACCGGCTCGTTCAGGCTCAATCTGTCCATGTTTCCTCCGATGCAGCCTCAGCCGAACGCAAGCGAATGATTCAGTGCGGCAGTCCGGCCCTGTCCAGGCCGTCGGCAATCCTGCGGACATTGTCCTTGTTTGCGAACGGCTGCCGGGCGTAGTGATTGGCGAAAGTGTAGTGCGAATTGATCGCCATCAGCTCGCTCCAGATACGCCGGGCTTCCTCGATCTCACCGAGATGGCCGAGTGCCGATGCGAGCACCACACGCGAAAAATCCGTATTGGGCACCATCAAGATGCGTTGCTTCAGCAGCGCCGCGGCCGTCTCGTACTTGCCCGCGAGAAGGTAGGCCACACCAAGCAGGTGCAGAGACTGCTGCGTGTTGGCAGGGTCGAGCCGAATGGACAATTCGATCATCGGGATCGCTTCCAGCGGCTGTCCGGAAAAGATGTAGGCGCTGCCGAGGCACGAATAGGCCTCGGACGAACTCGGGTTGAGGGCAAGCACCATATTGGCCTCGGATTTGGCCCGATCGAGATCCGCCTCGAAGGTTGCCACCAACGATGCAACGACGCGCGCCAGCAACTCCTGGGGGTCCAGTTCGATCGCCCGATCGACAGCCTGTTTCGCTTGCAGCAACGCATCGCTGGAATCTTCCGTCCAGCGGTTCTGGTAGTTGAGAACAAAAGCAACACCCAGCCCGGCATAGGCCTGCGCATAGTTGCCATCCAGTTCGATCGCTTCGCGCAGGAAGCCGCGGGCCTGTTCGAACACGGCGCGGCTCTGCGTCCTGCCGACCACCAGCAGGGCACGTGCACGGAGGAAGCAGTCGTAGGCATCGAGATTACCGGTGCCGCTGCCCGCAATGCGGGCTTTCTCCGCGGGACTCATGGTCACCTTGAGCGCCTCGACAATCCGCCCCGTGACATCGTCCTGAACCTCGAACAAATCGGACATGTCCCGGTCGAAGCGCTCGGCCCAGAGGTGGCTGCCGCTAGCCGCATCGATCAGTTGCGCGGTGATCCTCAGGCGGGCGCCGGCGCGCCGGACGGAGCCCTCCAGCACGGCACCGACGCCAAGATCGCGGCCGACGGCGCGGGTATCGACCGTACGACCCTTGTAGGCGAAGCTGGAATTGCGCGAGATCACCGTGAGCCCGGAAATCTTCGACAGGTCGGTGATGATGTCCTCACTGATCCCGTCGGAGAAATATTCCTGTTCCGGATCGCCGGACATATTGGTGAACGGCAAGACCGCGATCGATGATTTCCTGATCTGGGGAGCCGGCTCGGCGGCATGGAACGCAGGAGCTGCCGTCCCCGCATCGCCGGGCTCCCAGGTCCAGATGCGGATCGGACGGTCGATATTCTTGACGCTGATGTCACCGCCGTCCCGGAATCGAACCTCAATCCGGTTACCGATGCTTTCGTGAACGACGGACGAGACGCAAATCCCGCCGGGCTTCGCAAGCGCCTCCAGGCGCGCCGCAACATTGACGCCATCGCCATAGATGTCGTCGCTCTCGATAATGACGTCGCCGAGATTGATGCCGATGCGAAGCACGATCGCCGGATCGGGCGCCGGCCCGCCGGCACGCTGCACCGCGAGCGCGCAGTTGACCGCATCGACCACGCTGCCGAACTCGGCGAGCGTGCCGTCGCCCATCAGTTTTACGACGCGCCCGTTATGGGCCGTGATGGCGGGATCGAAAACGATCTCGCGATGCCGCTTGAGCGCGGCCAGGGTGCCGACCTCGTCGGCACCCATCAGCCGTGAATAGCCGACGACGTCGGCGGCAAGGACTGCCGCAAGCTTGCGATTGACGCGCGGCTCGGCCATGAAAATTCTCGCCAGAATCGATTAGCTCGCAACAACCGCAGCACTTCGCCGAGGGGCGCCGCCTCACAGTCTATCCGGGGAACGTCACGGGGGACACCGTTAAACCTCGCCTGCTCGCCCGAACCGTTGCCCTGTCAACCCGTCCCTCACGGCTGTTTCTGCGCGGGCCCCCTCTCGGTATGGCAGCCGCCGCGGGCACTCTTCACGCAAACGATGCGGCAAGCGTCATCCACCGCGCAATCGGCGAAGAACCACACGACATAGGATATCAGGATGATGGCCGCGACCCACAGCGTCGCCTTGGTGGTCAACCGATCCATCTGCGTCCCACCTGATGCAAGTGCGACACTTTACGCGCGCTCGGGATGCCAGTCCTTCACCGAGCGCACCATCTCCCACATGAGATGACCGAGCGGGCGGGTCACGTCCTTGTCGTCCCCGCCGCCGGCATTGATGAAGGCCGACCAGCAGAAGTCGCCGCTGGTGCGCACGGACACGGTGGTCGTGCCGTCGATCAGCCCGGTGTGCCACCAGTTATCGCGGTTGTTGCGCCTGTCGATGAACAGACCCTTGGCATAGCGCGGGTTTACCGCGCTCGGTGTCGTCATCACCCGCAGTGTGTCGTCGGACAGCAGTTGCTCTGTATCCTTGAAGCCGTCGATGTGAACGAAGAAGTTCGTCAGATCGCTCGGCGTTCCGATCCAGCCGCCGCAGGAATCCAGCCGCACGACGTCGCGCTTGTAGGGATCGTAGGTGCCACCATAATATTTGACCTCGTTCGCCGCGCGGTCTTCCCGCGCGTTCTTGGCCATCTGCATGCCGGTGATGCCGCAACGCTTCAGGATATTGTCCTGGATGTATTGCGCGTAAACCTGCCCGGTCAGCTTCTCGATGACGCGGCCGAGGATCACGTAGCCGAAATTGGAATAGGCGAAGGTTTTGCCGGGCGCCGCGGTCAGCGGCATGTTCCCCAAGGTCCAGGCGATTAGCTGGCGATGCGTCATTTGCGGGTTTCTGCGAAGCGGATCGTTGACGCCGTGCGCCCAGATACCAATCGTATGCGTCAGCAGATGCTCGATGGTGATCTGCTCGTTGGGCAAGCGGCCGGCATCGTCCTTCATCAGGCCTTGCAAGGTTGGCACCGACAGATAATCGGCGCCGAGGACCGAGTCCGGACCGAACACGTAAGCGTCGAGCTTGAGCTTGCCTGCTTCGATCAGCGTGAAAATCCCGGTGGCAGTGATGGTCTTGCTGATGCTCGCGATGCGGAAACGATGCTGCGGCGTCATCGCTTCGCCGGTCTCGCGATCCGCGACGCCGAAGGCCTCGACATAGGCGGGCTTGCCCTTGATCGCGATGGCAATCGACAGACCGGGAATGTTGTTGGCGTTCATGAAATCCGAGGCGAGCGCCGCCATCCGTCTGCGCTCATCCGGCGCAGGCGACGCATCGAGGTCCTGCGCGCGCAGCGGCGAGCCGCCCATACCGGCGGCGCACAGCAGCGAACCCTGAAGCAGCGTTCTTCGTGAAACGAACATGGTGGCCCACGCGTTGAGCGTTGTTCCATGATAGTGCGCCTGACGCGGCGCTGTCATCCCCGCAAACGCTTGCCCCGAAATCACCGATTGGTCATCCTGCCAGCGACCCGCATTCCCCTGGGAGTTCTCCGTGATTGAAGCGCTGAACGAGATCGAAGTCATCACGCTGTTCGTGCCTGACCTGGAAAAGACCACAGCGTTCTACCGAACGGTGTTCGGGCTTCCAGTCGTCTACGAGGACGCCAATTGCGCCGTCGTGAAGCTTGGCGGACTGATGATCAACCTGCTCGACCGCGCTCGCGCCCCGGCACTCGTGACACCGAGGGCCATTGCCGAGCCAGGCGCCGCGCCGGGTACGCTGCTGACCATAAAGGTGGCTGACGTGGATTCAGTCTGCAGACAACTCAGAGAGCATGGCGTTGCGCTTCTGAACGGACCGGTCGATCGACCCTGGAAGCGACGGACGGCGGCATTCGAAGATCCGGCCGGTAACGTTTGGGAGATCGCGCAGGTGTTGTGATCAGTCGATGGAGATGTTCGCCTCGCGCGCGACCTTGGTCCAGCGCTCGGTCTCCTGACGCATCATGTCTGTGAATTGTTGCGGCGTCATGGCTTCGGCTTCGGCGCCCTCATTGTTGAGGAACGCGACGAGCTCGGGCGAGGTCAGCATCTTGCCGATCTCCGCGTTGAGCGCGTTGACGATCTCCTTGGGCAAGCCGGCGGGGCCGGCAATGCCCCACCACGTCCCGAGTTGTTCGGCGCCCGATACGCCGGTCTCGGCGAGCGTCGGCACATCGGGAAACAGCGCGGTTCGCTTGGTGCCGGTCACGGCAAGCGCCTTGACCTGACCGCTCTTCGCAAGCGACAGCACCTGCGGCAGGCTCGTCACGAAGATGTCGACATGGCCGCCGGCGAGATCGTTGACCGCAGGCGCGCCGCCCTTGTAGGGCACGTGCACCAATTGGACGCCGGCCGAGCGCGCGATGAGTTCGGTCGAAATCTGGTTGATGCTGCCGACACCGGCCGAGGCATAGGTGATCCGGCCCGGCTCGCTCCTGGCAATCGCAAACAATTCCCTGGCGGATTGCGCGGGGAATTTGTTCGACGCGGCGACCAGGAGAGGCGAGCGGCCGATGAAGGCGACCGGCGTAAAATCCTTCGCCGGGTCGAACGGCATGTTCTTCCGGACCGCCGGTCCGATCGTGAACGTCGGCGACACCAGCAGCAGCGTGTAGCCGTCCGGCGCCGCCTTGGCGACAACAGCGGTGCCGATCAGGGCACCGGCGCCGCCCCGGTTGTCAATCACCACCGGCTGGCCCCACGCCTCCGTCAGCTTTTTGCCGATGGCGCGGCCGACCACGTCGTTCGAACCGCCGGCCGCGAACGGAATGATCAGCGTGATGGCCCGGGATGGCCAGCTTTGCGCACGCGCCGCCGGGCTCGCAAGCACCAGCACTGCTGCGAGCAGCGTTGCAGCCCTGATCATGAAGTTTCTCCCGCGGCATGATGTTATGGCATCGCAGATACGAAAATGACTTATAATCGCGGCGACCGCGACAGGCATTTTTGGATCACAGGCATGGACTTTCGGCTTGAGCAAAGGAAAGCACCATGAGTTGCTTTCCCGTCCCTCCCCAACTGAAAGGTCCGAAGGGTCACATCCTGGCCGCCAGGATCGAGGTGCCGATTCTCGCTGCGATGATCTACGGCGTCGTCGAATTCACTCGACTGGGATGGTCGCACGCTCACTATCTCTACACCTATGCTGCGGTGCTCGGCGGCGTGGCGGCCTCCGCGGGTCTCTTCACCTACTTTTTCGTCGTATCGGTGGAGCGGCAACGCAGTCACAAAACTCTGCTGTTTCTCCTCGGGCTGCTTCCAAACCTGTATGCGCTCTACATCATGGGCGTCCTCGGCCTGTACACAATCCTTGAAGGCGTGATCGGCGAGGACTCCGTCTGGTCGATGATATCAGGCATCCTGTGGGTTTTCGTGGGATTTCATCTGATGTACCGGTTTTATCTGGTGACAGAGATCGTCAGGCGGTGTGATGAGAAAGCTGTAGCTCAGCCGGCGACGGACGTTTCGTAGACAGTCAGGGACACTTCATGGACTTCCAGCTCACCGGACAGCAGCGGCGCATGGTGGCCGCGGTGCGCGAGCTTGCGCAAGGCGAGTTCAAAGCCAACGCGCAGAAATACATGGACGGCAGCTTTCCCTGGGAGAACATGAAGAAGCTTGCCGAGATCGGCGTGCTCGGCATGTCCGTGCCCGAGGAGTTCGGCGGGCTCGGCTTGCCGGTGTTCGACACCGCGCTGCTGCTCGAGGAGATCGCCAAGACCTGTTATGTCACCGCGATGGCCACGCTCGGCGAGGCCGGCGTGCAGACCCGCGTGATCGCGACCTACGCGCCCGAGAGCATCCGCAGGCGTATCCTGCCCAAAGTCGTCTCCGGCGATTGCATGCTGGCGGTCTGCATGACCGAGCCGCATGCCGGCACCGATGTCGCGAATTATCGCACCAACGCCGTCATCAAGGGCGATCGCGTCATCCTCAACGGCACGAAGACATTGATCAGCCGCGCGCGCGAAGCCGGCATGTTCGTGATCTTCACGCGGATCGACGGCAAGCCGGGCCGTGAGGGCATCGGCTGCGTGCTGCTCGAGCCCGACACAAAAGGATTCGAGGTGACCGGCACCTATCACACCATGGGCGGCGAGAACCTGCACGAGATCCAGTTCAACGATTGCGAATTGCCGCTGGAGAATCTCGTAATCCGCGAGGACGGCTTCCGCAAGCTCTTGACCGCCTTCAACACCCAGCGCTGCCTCAACCCGAGCATCTCGCTCGGGCTTGCCGAGGGTGCCTTCGATGAAGCGCGCAACTATGTGCGCGACCGGACGGTGTTCGGCAAGGCGATCGGCGATTTTCAGGGCGTGCGCTGGAAGCTCGCCGAGATGTATCGCGAGATCGAGTCCGCGCGCAGCATTCTCTACCGCGCCTGTATGACGGCTGATCCGTTTCCTGATCCGTTCATGGCCGCGGTCGCCAAGATCACCTGCAACGAGATGGCCAACCGCGTCACGAGCGAGGCGATCCAGCTGCACGGCGGCTTCGGCTTCACCGACGAATACGCGGTGTCGCGGCTCTATCGCGGCGCGCGCTACGGCACGCTCGGCGGCGGCACTACCGAGACGCTGCGCGATCTCATCGGCAAGCGGATCATGGATGCGACGGAGACCGGCGCCGAACTGCTGGCCTACGACATGATGAGCGCCGATTTCGGGAACTGACGATCCGGGAAGCATCACATGGCGCGCGTTCTCATCCCGTTGCCGGCACTGGATTTCGATCCGAGCGAAGCCGCGGTGAGCTGGCAAGTGCTCGTCAACGCCGGACACATCGTGCGCTTCGCCACGCCCGACGGCCGGCCAGCGGCCTGCGACGACATGATGCTGACAGGAAGGGGCCTCGATCCCTGGGGGCAAATTCCGTTGTTGCGGAATTGGCCCCTCGTGGGGCTTTTGATGCGCGCCAATCGCGACGCACGGCAAGCTTGCGCCGGCATGATCGCCGATCCCGCCTATGCCGCGCCGCTGCGCTGGGATGCCGTCGAATTCGACGGCGTTCGACGGGTTGTTGCTACCGGGCGGTCATCGCGCGCGCGGCATGCGCGACTACCTCGAAAGCGAAATCCTGCAACGGCTGGTCGCCGATTTTTTCGATGAGCAAAAGCCGGTGGCGGCGATCTGTCACGGCGTGCTGCTGGCGGCGCGCAGCATCTCGAAGCGAACGGGCGGTTCGGTTCTCGGGGGATACCGGACGACCGCGTTGACCTGGGCGTTCGAGAACAGCGCGTGGTCGGTCGCGCGCATCACGCGGTTCTGGGATCCCAACTACTATCGGACCTATCTGGAACAGGATGGACAGCCGAAAGGCTTCATGTCGGTGCAGCAGGAAGTGACGCGATCGCTCGCACGCCCTCAGGATTTCTGCGACGTCCCCGCTACCGATCCGCATTTTCGCCGGAAAACCTCGGGTCTGACGCGCGACACGATGGACGATGCGACGCCGGCCTTTGTCGTCCGGGATCGCAACTACGTGTCGGCGCGATGGCCGGGCGACGCCCACACTTTTGCAAAGACCTTTGCCGAAATGCTTCAACGGACTTGAAACACCAGCTTGCCGCGGAAGTGCCGGGGACGTCGTCAATGGGCGTTGAGGTGCTCGCGAAAAAATCGCACCACGCTCGCGTTGAAGTCGCGATGAAACGCTGCCCTGTCGAAGTCCACCGGATTGTCGGCGCAGATGCGCGGCAGCGCGATCGCAAGCTCCGGCGCGCACGGCGCCAGAAACGAAAAATGTCCGGCCGGCACGGTATGAATGTCAGCCCTGCCGGACAGACTGTCTGCAACGCGCGCGGTCCCCGAACCGTCGCCTACGCCCGGGCCTCCCCGTTCCGAGCGCCAATACTGAAGCGGGACTTTGATGGCCGCCAACCGCGTCTCGGTAATGACTCCAGTCGCGGGGTCGACAATTACCGCCGCCTTGATGCGCGCATCATGCGGCGGGTTGGGCGGTGTGGCTCCGCTGTGAAGTTCCGCGCAAGCTCCTGTCGTCTCCTTGCAGAAGCTCGCGATCCTCTGGAAATCCGGTTCGACTCCCAACAGCACCAGCCCAGTGTAACCGCCCAGAGAAAAGCCGAAAAAGCCGATCTTTGCGGGATCGATGACCGCCCTGTCCTTCCAGTCGTGCAGCATGAAATCGAGGAGACGAACCATCTCCACCGGCCGGGAGCCGAACACCGCAAGGCTGTCTCGCTGCGACGAGTCGTTGCCATTGTCTCCGGCATGATTGATCGCGGCGACGACGAAGCTGGCGTCGGCCAACGCTTCCGCGGTGTCGTGATTGGCACCGAAATAGCCGCCGCGGCCATGGGAGAGGATAATCAGCGGGAGGTGCGTTCCTGTGACCGGACAATCAGCAACGCCGGGGAGCGTATCGACAGGACCGACCCTGAGCTTGCCGAGTTGCACGTCCTTCGGCTCGCCTGCGCACGGATACCATATGGCGCCCGCGAGCTCCGGTCTGGAATTGAGAAGCTGAATGCCTGCAGCGTTGGCGGACGCGGCCAGGCAACACAACATCAGTGCAGATGCAAACTGTTTGAACACCAGGGCCGTCCCCTACGGACGCGTTCAACGCACCACGAATACCAGCTTGCCGCGGAAGTGGCGGGATTCGCTCACCTCATGCGCGGCTACCGCATCGCTCAGCTTGTACTGCTTCACCTCCGGCGGACGGACCGCACCGATCCTGACCAGTTCGACGATGCGTTCCAAATGCGGCCGGTCACGCGGCACAGCCGGCCGCAGCGCGATGACGTCGCTTCGCTCCGGCTTCGGGGCCTGGGGACCCGAGGCGATGAAAGCCGCGCGGCCGCCTGGCTTGAGCACCGCGAACGATCGCTGCGCGACATCGCCGCCGACGGTGTCGAACACGGCGTCGCAATTTTTCACGACCTTGGTGAAATCCGTCGCGTTGTAGTCAATAATCTCGTCGGCGCCGAGCGTGCGCACGTAGTCATGGTTGGCTGCGCTCGTGGTGGTGATCACGCGCGCGCCGAGATGTTTGGCGAGCTGGATGGCAAAGGCCGCAACGCCGCCAGCGCCGCCCTGAATCAGGATGGTCTCGCCCTTTTTCAGTTTCAGCGTGTCTTCGACGGTGCAGATCGCGGTCAGGCCGGCGAGCGCCAGTGCTGTGGCATCGACATGCGACAGCGCACTCGTTTTCTTCGCGACGATGGCGGCCTTGATCGCGATCTTCTCGGCATAGGCGCCTTCCTGCCCGACGTCGCAGACGGCGAACACCTCGTCGCCGATGCGCAAATCCGTCACGCCCTCGCCGACCGCCGAAACCACGCCGGAGAAATCCCGACCGAGGATGTAGGGAAAG
Organism: uncultured Alphaproteobacteria bacterium; assembly: GCA_963794775.1. Lineage (GTDB taxonomy): Bacteria > Pseudomonadota > Alphaproteobacteria > Rhizobiales > Xanthobacteraceae > Bradyrhizobium. Next base: position 29,162 of record CAWCGA010000017.1, read on the forward strand.
CGCGACAGTTGACCTGATTTGCCGTCGCGCACCTTCCAGTCCGCGCCATTGACGCTGGCCGCGATGATATCGACCACGACCTGGCCGGGACCGACGACAGGATCCGGCATATCGCCGTATTTGAGAACTTCCGGTCCGCCGTGCCGTTCGATGTAGGCTGCTTTCATCCGTGTCCCCGTAGTTTCCTACTCGATCACGTCATCGGCGCGGGCAAGCAGTGCCGGCGCGATGTCGATACCGAGTTGTTTCGCCGTCTTGAGATTGATGATCAATTCGAACCTGGTGGGTTGCATGACAGGCAATTCGGAAGGTTTCTCGCCCTTGAGAATGCGCCCGACGTAGAGACCCGCTTGCCGCCATGTATCCGGCAAATTCGGACCGTAGCTGAAAAGACCGCCAGCGCCGACATCCACGCTCCCGACACAGACCGCCGGTATCCCGCGGTCGAGTCCCAATGTGATGTACTGCCTCTTCCCGTTGAAGCCGAACAAAGGATCGGTGCTGATGAGAAACGCGCCCACTTTCAGGCGGCCCATGGTCGCGAAAGCTTCATCGAATTCGTCTTCGCTGGAGGCGTTGACAACGTGCAGGGTTAGTCCCGTCGCCTGAGCTGCAACCTTGGCTTCCTCGATCTGGAATTCCGCCAGCGTCCCCTTCGGGTTCATCAGCAGGGCGACATCCGAAACCTGAGGAAGTATCTCGCGGATCAGGCTCATGCGCTTTGCCGTGAGCGCCGTTCCGATGAAGGTCGCACCCGTGACATTGCCGCCGGGCCGGTTCAGGCTTGCGACAAGTCCATCGGCGACGGGATCGCCGCCATAGGCAAAGACGATCGGAATGGTGGACGTCGCCGCCTTCGCCGAACGCGCCGGGACCGGCGATCCCGTCGCGAAGATCACCGACACCCGGCTGTTCGCGAGATCGGTTGCTAGCGCCGGCAACCGGTCGAATTGATTTTCGGCAGAGCGATAAACGACGGTCAGGTTGCGGCCTTCGACGTAGCCGCCCTCTTCCAGACCCGCGCGAAAGGGCCCAATGGCCCAGCCGGCGATTTCACTCGAACTGAGCACCCCCAATGTCGGCTGCTGCTCGGCCCGCAACACGGCCGGCCATGCCGCCGACACGCCGATCAGAGCAAGAAAGTCGCGCCGCTTCATTTTCGTCCCCGACCTCGCGGCCTACGCCGACGCGCCTTTCGCCTTCGGCCGCCGCAGATGCTCGTCGAGCCGCGGCATGATCTCGACGAAATTGCAGGGTTTGGTGCGGTAGTCGAGCTGCGCCGCCAGAATGCCGTCCCAGCCGTCGCGGCAGGCGCCGGGCGAACCGGGCAGGCAGAAGATGAAGGTCGCGCCGGCGACGCCTGCGGTGGCGCGGCTCTGGATGGTGGAAGCGCCGATCTTGGCGTGGCTCAGCATGTGAAAGGCGATGGAGAAGCCGTCCATGCGCTTCTCGAACAGCGGCTCGACCGCCTCCGGCGTCACGTCGCGGCCCGTGAAACCGGTACCGCCCGTGGTGATGATGGCATCGACGCTATCATCGGCGATCCACTTGCGAAGCACGCTGCGGATCGCCTCGACATCGTCGCTGACGATGTCGCGCGCCGCCAGCTTGTGGCCTGCCGCGGTGAGGCGGTCGGCCAGCGTCGTGCCGGACTTGTCGTCGGCGAGAGATCGCGTGTCCGAGATCGTCAACACCGCGATGTTGAGCGGAATGAAGGACCTTGCTGTATCGGCAGAAGACATCTGGTCCAATCTGCTGCGCCTCCAACCCCTCATGGTGAGGAGGCGCGTCAGCGCCGTCGAACCATGAGGCCCGCGCGTGGCCTCATCCTTCGAGACGCGGCTTCGCCGCTCCTCAGGATGAGGAGATAGCTCCTAACGCACCGACGCCCCTGACGCAAAGGTATTGCAGGCTTCCAGCGAGCCCTGCTGATAGCCGGTCATGAACCATTGCTTGCGTTGCGCTGCCGAGCCGTGGGTGAAGGAATCGGGCACGACGCGCCCGGTGGCCTGACGCTGCAAGGTGTCGTCGCCGATTGCGGACGCCGTCGTCAGCGCCGCATCGATGTCGCCGGCCTCGAGGAAGTTCGGCCGCTTCTTCGCCTCGCGATTGACCCAGATGCCGGACAGGCAGTCGGCCTGCAACTCCACCCTCACCTGCAGCGCATTGGCTTCCGTCTTGCCGGCGGCCTGCTGCTGTTGCGTCACGCGCGGGATGATGCCGAGCAGGTTCTGGATGTGATGGCCGGCCTCATGGGCGATGATATAGGCGGTTGTGAAATTGCACGCACTCTTGCCCGAGCAGCCATGGAATCGGTTCTCGACCTCGCGGAAGAAGCCGGTGTCGAGGAAGATCTTTCGCTCTGGCGGACAATAGAACGGGCCCATTGCCGACTGCGCCATGCCGCAGCGGCCGCCATTGGTGGCATTCTTGAACAACACGATCTTTGGACCGGTGTAGGTCTGCCCCCGAGCCTTGAACTCCTCGCTCCAGCGGTCGTCGATCTCGCCGAGGATGCCTGATATCATGCTGCCCATCTCGTCGGTCGGCGCGCCGGTCTTGGCGGAACTGGAGGTCCGGTCGGACTGAATGGTCGACGAGCTGCTCCCGCCGGTGAGAATCTCGGCACCGCCGATCAGGAGCCGCGGATCGATACCGAAAGCGTAGGAGACGAGGCCGAGCACGATGATGGTGCCGATGCCGAGCCCGCCGCCGCCCATCGGCAGGCCGAGGCCGCCACCGCCACCCAAACCACCACCGCTGCTGTCGCGGCGGTCCTCGATGTCATCGCTGCGGCGGAAATCGTCGTATTGCATGGCGGCTTCCTCAACTTCAAACGCGTCGTGGCTTCAACGCCCGCGACACGTAAAATTTCCAATCCATTAATCAATAACCCGCCCGGCAAAAATTGCCTAGTGCGACGACCTGTGCAATCGCGGCGATATTTTCGCTGAGCGCCGCACCGAGCGGTCAAAATTGCCCAGCGATAAACTCCGTGTTTACCCAGTCACGTCATTGTGTGGCCAGTCGGTTTGTTGGTCCCGCGTCGCCGACAGCGTCGCCTGAGTCAGAGTTCTTGAGTCATGGTTGTGTCGCGTCGCGGGGCGTCTGCAAAGGCGCCCCGCACAAATTTTGAGTTCAGGAAGAGACTCGCATCATCGTCGGCGATTGCATCGCCGAGATGTCGAAGCTTCCGGCCGGCTCGGTCGACCTCGTGTTCGCCGACCCGCCCTACAATCTGCAGCTCAAGGGCGAACTGAAGCGCCCCGACGAATCCCATGTCGATGCCGTCAACGACGACTGGGACAAGTTCACCTCGTTTGCCGCCTATGACGACTTCACCCGCGCCTGGCTGCTGGCCTGCCGCCGGCTGATGAAACCGTCGGCGACACTCTGGGTGATCGGCTCCTATCACAACATCTTCCGCGTCGGCGCCATCATGCAGGACCTCGGCTTCTGGGTCCTGAACGACATCGTCTGGCGCAAATCCAATCCGATGCCGAATTTCCGCGGCCGCCGCTTCACCAACGCGCACGAGACCATGATCTGGGCCGCGCGCGACGAGAAGGCCAAGGGCTACACGTTCAACTATGAAGCGCTGAAGGCGGCCAATGAGGACGTGCAGGCGCGCTCCGACTGGCTGATCCCGCTCTGCACCGGCGAGGAGCGGCTCAAGGACAAGGCTGGCAAGAAGGTGCACCCGACCCAGAAGCCCGAGGGCCTCTTGGCGCGCGTGCTGTTGTCGTCGTCGAAACCCGGCGATCTCGTGATCGATCCCTTCAACGGCACCGGTACGACCGGCGCGGTCGCCAAGCGCCTCGGCCGCCGCTATGTCGGCTTCGAGCGCGACGAGACTTATGCGAAGGCCGCTGGGCAACGCATCGCCGCGATCGAGCCGTTGCCGGAAGCCACGCTGGCGCCATTCATGACCGCCCGCGACGCGCCGCGCGTCGCCTTCTCCGAGTTGATCGAGCGCGGCATGATCCTGCCTGGCGCGAAACTCGTCGACGCCAGGAAAAAGCACGGCGCGCTGGTGCGGGCCGACGGCGCCATCATGCTCGGCGACAAGGTCGGTTCGATCCACCGCATGGGTGCGGTGGCGCAGGGCTCGGAAGCCTGCAATGGCTGGACCTTCTGGCACGTCGAGACCAAGCAGGGCTTGCGCCTGATCGACGAGCTGCGCGCCGAAATCCGGGCCGGCATGGCTGTGGGTTAAGTACCGTATTTCCAAGATTTGTAGGGTGGGCAAAGCGCAAGCGTGCCCACCATCACCAGCACGTTCGTGAAGGTGGGCACGGCGCACGCGACCACACTACGCGTTGCGCGAGCGCCTTTGCCCACCCTACAATCACGTCATGACGATCCTCAGCGAAGACGAAGTCGATCGGCGATGCACGATAGCCGCGATTGCTGCCGCGGCGCTGCACCTTCTGACGATCGCGGGCGGAGAATACCAGTCCTCCGCCCTGGTCAGGACAGCGGAGCCTGCCTTTGTCTATCTGGTGAACTTCGTCTTCTTTCTCGGGCCTTTTGTTCTCCTGTTGCTGGTCCGGAAGTCTTGCGCTCTCGTCGCGATCATCGCGGCACCCGTCGCGATGTTGTTCGCATTGCGCATGTATTACGTGCTTCAATTCGTCTGGTTCGACATCAATTCGATGGCGCGTCAGAAGGGTGACGCATTGGGATGGGTCGAGATGCTGTTTTCGCTCGCCGCAGACGCAATCGCGCTGCCCTGGCTCGGGGGTTTGCTGATCGCAGGAGTTGTCAACGGAATAAATAGCTGGCGAAAGAGCTAGTCTCCAACCTCGCCTTCACAAACTCGTCGCTTGCAATTTTTGAAAACCATGCACATGCATGAATGCCACCGCAACCGTCCCGATTTCAGGGCCAACAACAACGGAGGAAATCATGCTCAAATTCTACTTCAATACCGCGCCCAACCCGAACAAGGTCGCGCTGTTCCTGGAGGAGTCCGGCCTGCAATTCGAGCCGGTCCCGGTCGACACCCGCAAGGGCGAGCAGCACAAGCCGGAATTCCGCAAAGTGAATCCGAACGGCAAGGTACCGGCGATCGACGATGACGGCGTGTTCGTGTTCGATTCGAATGCGATCCTGCTCTATCTCGGCGAGAAGACCGGCAAGTTCATGCCGGCCAACACGCCGAAGAACCGCGCCGACACGTTGTCCTGGCTGATGTTCATCGCGTCAGGCCTCGGCCCCTATTCGGGACAGGCGGTGCACTTCAAGGTCGCAGCACCCAAGGATCTCGATTACGCGCTCAACCGCTATCTGTTCGAAGCGCATCGCCACTACAAGATCCTCGACGATCATCTGGCCAGCAACAAGTACATGGTCGGCGGCGCCTACAGCATCGTCGACATGGCGTTCTGGGGCTGGGCGCGGCTCGGCGCCTTCGTGCTCGGCGAAGAGGGCGCGGCCAAGTACAAGAACGTGAAGCGGCTGGTGGACGAGGTTTCCGCCCGTCCAGCGGCGGCCCGCGCCATCGCGCTGAAGGACAAGTTCACCTTCAAGGCCGACATGGACGAGGAGGCGCGCAACCACATGTTCGGCCACCTCAAGACCAAGGTGGCTTGATCTCGCTTTTCGCAACATGAAGCGGGCGCCGGGTTCAAACCGGCGCCCGTTTCCATTTCAGCTTTATCCGATCGCGGCGACCGCCTCGATCTCGATCAGCCAGCCCGGCCGCGCCAGCCGCGTGATCACGGCCAGTGTCGAAGCCGGAGGTTTCGCGGCATTGACGTAGCGATCGCGGGCGGCACGGAATTTCGGCAGCTCATCCTGGCCGACCTCGGCGACGAGATAGACGTTCATCTTGATGATGTCTGCCATGGTGCCGCCGGCCGCTTCCACTGCGGTCTTCAAATTCTTGAACACCTGCTCGGCCTGCGCCTCCAGATTGCCCTCGCCGACCAGATTGCCCGACGCGTCGACCGGGACCTGGCCTGCGATGTAGACCAGCGAGCCGCCGGTGACTTTTGCGACATGCGAATAGCCTGCCGGCTTCATCATGCCAGGCGGGTTGAAGATGTCCTTGCTCATGGGTTGCTCCCAACCAAAATTTGTAGGGTGGGTTAGGCGCGCAGCGCCGTAACCCACCTCTCCTGTTGCCGCGGAAATGGAAGTGGTGGGTTACGCCTTCGCCTAACCCACCCTACAAAATCACGCCGCCTTGGCCTGCTGCTCGCCCATCACCTTCTTCACCGCAGGGCGATCCGCCATGCGCTTCATGTGATCGGCAACTTTCGGCAGGTTCTTGAGATCGACGCTGTCGCCCTCGAGCCAGAGCGCGATGGTGTAGAGATAGGGATCGCAGATCGTGTACTGCTCGCCCATCACCCACGGCCCTCTAAGCATCTGCTTCTCGATCAGCTCAACCGCGGCACCCATATTCTTCGGAATCATCGCCTTCATGTCGGCAAACGAGGACTCCTGCGTCGCCCAGCGATAGCCGCGGCCCTTGTGCGCATGCGCGACATGCACGGTGGCGCAGAGATAGCTGTTGAACGACTGCACCTGCGCGAACGCGAAGGGGTCGTCTGTTGGCGCCAGTTTCGCCTTCGGGAAAGCCTGCGCGATATAGGCGAGAATCGCCGGCGTCTCGGTGATGATGCCCTTGTCGGTCACCAGTGCCGGCACGCGGCCCTTCGCGTTGATCTTGAGATAGTCCGGGCTCTGCTGCTGGTTGGCCTTGAAATCGAGCCGCATGGCGCTGTAGTCGGCGCCGGCTTCTTCCAGCGCGATGTGCGAGGCAAGCGCGCAGGTGCCGGGGGCGTAATAGAGCTTGTACATTCTGGTTTCCTCCCAAGGTTTGCCCGAAGTTAACGGCGCCGCGTTCCGCCGTCCATCCCCGGCGGGGGACGTCGGCTTTCGCGGTTGCCCACCGCTGCGCTCCCATGCGATGACATCACCAAACAGTGAGGGCGTATCATGACGGTATTGATCGCAGGTGGCGGCATCGGCGGGCTGACGCTGGCGCTCAGTCTGCACCAGATCGGCGTCCCCGTCCGCGTGTTCGAAAGCGTGCCGCAGCTCAAGCCACTCGGGGTCGGCATCAACGTGCTGCCCCACGCGGTGCGCGAGCTGGTCGAGCTCGGACTGATGGACAAGCTCGACGCCTCCGGTGTGCGCACCAAGGAGCTCGCCTATTTCTCCAAGCGCGGCCAACCGATCTGGAGCGAGCCGCGCGGTTTGGATGCAGGCTACAAATGGCCGCAATTCTCGATCCATCGCGGCATCTTGCAGCAGATCCTGCTCGATACCGCGACCGAGCGGCTCGGCGCGGATAACATCCTCACGAGCCATCATCTGTCTCACTGGACCGAGACCGCGAACGGCGTGCGCGCCGACTTCATCGACCGCCCCACCGGCAAGCCGGCGGGCACTTACGAAGGCGACATCCTGATTGCCGCCGACGGCATCCATTCGGCGGTGCGCGAAAAACTCTATCCGAACGAGGGGCCGCCGATCTGGAACGGCCGCATCCTCTGGCGCGGCATCACCGCGAGCGACGCCTTCTTGTCGGGCCGCACCATGATCATGGCCGGCCACGAGATGCTGAAATTCGTCTGCTATCCGATTTCGAAGGCGCCGGACGCATCAGGCAAATACCAGATCAACTGGATCGCCGAGCGGCACATGCCGCCGACTTATCAGTGGCGGCGCGAGGACTATAACCGCACCGCTGATCTCAATGAGTTCCTGCCTCTGTTCGAGAACTGGAATTTCGACTGGCTTGACGTGCCCGGCCTGATCAAGCACTGCGCACATGCTTACGAATATCCGCTGGTCGACCGCGATCCCTTAGAGCGCTGGACGTTTGGCAAGGTGACGCTGCTCGGCGATGCCGCGCATCCGATGTATCCGATCGGCTCCAATGGCGCGTCGCAAGCGATCCTCGATGCGCGGACGCTGACACGCGAGATCGTCGCACATGGCCCGACCAATGCCGCGATGCTGGCCTACGAGGCCGAGCGGCGGCCGGCGACCAGCGATCTGGTGATGCTCAACCGCCGCAACGGACCGGAGCAGGTGATGCAGCTGGTCGAGGAGCGCGCGCCCGACGGCTACAAGCTTGTGACCGACGTGCTGTCGCAGAAGGAGCTGGAGGACATCGCCGCCAACTACAAGCGCGTGGCGGGCTTCCAGGTCGAGGCGCTCAACGCCAAGCCGCCGATCGTGCAGGCGCCGAAAGCAAGGGCGAGTTGACATACGGCACTACTCGATGACCTCGTCAGCGGCGGCGAGCAGCGAGGCCGGAACGGCCAGCCCCAACGCCTTCGCGGTCTTGAGGTTGACGACAAATTCGAACTTGGTCGGCAGCTGGACCGGTAGATCCGAAGGCTTGGCGCCCTTGAGGACCTGTCCGACATAGGTGCCCGATTTTCGGTACATGTCGGCGAGATTGGACCCATAGCTTGCAAGACCTCCCGACGCCGGAAATTCGCGCGACTGGTAGATTGCCGGAATGCGACCGCGGTCCACCGCCGCAATGATCTTGGCGCGTTGCGACACGTAGAAGGGATCATTGCTGACCAGCAAGGCGCCCGCCCTGGGCAAGTTGCCGAGCACCGCGTCGAGCTGCGCCTCCGTTGCTGCCTGCAGCATGAGCGCTTCCAGGCCGAGAGTCCTGGCCGCGGATTGCAAGGCACTGGTCACGTCCGCAGCGTTCGGATTGCTGGGATTGATCAATGCCGCGAACACGGTCAACGAAGGCAACAATTGACGCAGGATTTCGAGGCGCTTGGCCTCCAGGTCAACGGTGAAGAGCGTGACGCCGGTTGCATTGCCACCTGGCCGGTTCAAGCTCGCGACAACGCCCGCCTTCACGGGATCGCTACCCATTAGAAATATGAGAGGGACGCCGGGAGCAGCGTTTTTCGCGGCCAGAGCAGAAACCGAGCCTCCGCTTGCATAGAGAACAGCGATGCGCCGCTTGACCAGTTCATCCGTAAGTGCGGGCAAGCGATCATAATGTCCGTCCGCCCAGCGATATTCGATGACGACGTTGCGGCCATCGTCGAAACCAGTTTCGCTCAATCCTTTTCGAAAGGCGGACACCATTTCGGCATACGGCGCCTGCGAGCCGCTGTGCAGGAAGCCGACGACCGGGATTGTCGAGGTCTGTTGCGCGCGAACGGAGAACGGAAACGCTGCCGCCGCACTGCCGAGAAGCGTGATGAACTCGCGCCGACGCATGTGCTCCCTCAAACACGCTATGCACGAGGTCCAGCCTAGCACTTCGTATTCCGGCTGCGAACGACAAATGGCGTGTTAGCGCAACGCCCGCGCCGCCTCCAGCAGTCGCGCGGTCGTGGTTGCGGTAGCAATCAGCGTGCCGTCCTCGGCCGTGAGCTTGCCTTCCATGAAGGCGATGGTCTTGCCGAGCTGGATCACTTCTGCTTCCGCGATGAGCGGCCCGGGCTTTGCCGAAGCCATGAAGTTCACGTTGAGGCTGATCGTGGTGGTGTAGAACTTGCCGTCGGTCATAATCATGACCGCGGGACCCATGGTGTCGTCGAGCATCGCGGTCAGGATGCCGCCCTGCACGAAGCCCGCCGGATTGCAGAATTCGCGCTTGCCGTCGAAGCCGACCTTGAGCCAGCCCTCGCTCGGGCGCGCGTCCAGCATGTGCCAGCCCAGCAGTTGCGCCGATGGCGGCGGCGTCATCCGGTCGAGCGCGGTCTTGATCATGGGAGCCTCCGTTCAGGTCGGCGCTTTCTTAGCCTGAGGCTGCTGCCAACCTGCTGTCAGCAGCTATATCCCTAATCCATGTGCGACGACTTTGCGCATCACATTGGGCAGCGCCTCGCCGGCGAGCGTGGCGATCGGCACCCAGCGCATGCCCTCGGGTGCGCGCGTGCGCGCAGGCACTTTCGCCGTGTAGATCACGAGCTCCAGCGGGAAATGCGTGAACACATGGGTGACGACACCGGTCTTGCGATGCCAGCGTGACGCGCCTTTCAGCGCGGGCGCCTGCTTCAGCGCGGCCTTGTCCTCCTGCGCGGCGCGCCACTCGGAGCCAGGCACCTCCGTCATGCCGCCGAGCAGGCCCTTCTCGGGGCGCGAGCGCACCAGCAGTTCGTCGCCACGCGTGACGACGAAGGCCGCGCCGCGCCGCAAAGCGCCAGTCTTCTTCGCGAGCTTGCGCGGAAACGTCACCTGATCGCCACGAGCGCGTGCAATGCAATCCTCATTCAGCGGACACAGCGCGCAAGCGGGCGTCTTCGGCGTGCAGATGGAGGCGCCGAGATCCATCAGCGCTTGCGCGCTGTCGCCCGCGCGAGACGGCCCCAGCAATGTCGCGGCAAGCTCAAGGATACGCGGCTTGGCCTGCGGGAGCTCTTCCTCGATCGCGAACAAGCGAGACACCACGCGCTCGATATTGCCGTCGACCGGCATGGTGCGGCGGTCGAATGCGATCGCTGCGATCGCTGCGGCCGTGTACGGCCCGATCCCCGGCAGCGCGCGCAGGCCCTCTTCCGTATCCGGAAACGCGCCGCCATGATCGCGCGCGACCGCGACCGCGCAGGCATATAAATTGCGCGCGCGCGAGTAATAGCCGAGCCCCGCCCACATGCGCAGCACGTCATCCAGCGAGACGCGCGCCAGCGCCGTCACGTCGGGCCAGCGCGCGACGAATTTCTCGAAATAGGGCCCGACGGCCTTGACCGTGGTCTGCTGCAGCATGATTTCCGACAGCCAGACGCGATAGGGATCGGCACGCTCGCCGGATAACGCCCGCCACGGCAGCTTGCGCCGGTGACGGTCATACCAGGCAAGCAGCAGCGCCGGGCGGTCGCTTGCCTTGTTCCGTACCGAGACTTTCTTTTGCTTGAGGGCTGCGCCTGCTAGGGTCATGGCCCGTATCCTTGCAAAGCTCTTACCAATGTCCAAGCCCGGCCGCAGCTACGCCAAGCCGTTATCCCTGTTGCTCAGCGACGTCTTCAAGGATGCGTATGCGAAGCAGGGCTTTGCCGCGCGTGAACTGGTGACGCGATGGGCCGAGATTGCCGGCCGCGACGTTGCCGCCCATTCGGAGCCGCTCAAACTGCAATGGCCGCGCCCGGTCGAGGGCCAGCCGCAGGAACCGGCCACGCTCATTTTGCGCGTCGACGGACCGATGGCGCTGGAGATCCAGCACAAGTCCGACGTCATCCTGGAACGCGTCAACCGTTTCCTCGGCTGGAGCGCGGTCGGCCGGCTGGCGCTCCGTCAGGCGCCGCTGTCGCGACGCGAGCGGCCCGTGGCGCCACGCCCACCCGAACCTCAAGAGATAGAAAGCGTCGCCCAGACGCTAACATCCATCGAGGACGAGGAACTGCGCGCCGCGCTGGCGCGGCTTGGCGCGGCAATCAAGCGAAATTGACGTTTTGGCCGTCGCCTCCGGCCATTGCCTCAAGGACGGTTTCAAGCTAGCGAACAGGCCTCTTTTGAGTATCAGGCGCAGTTGCGCCGCCTCCGGAGCAGACCGTCGATGATCACGCGCCGCACCTTCACCACATCAGCCCTGTCGCTGACCGGCCTTGCCGCGCTCGGCGCGTTTTCGCCGCTGCGGCTGATCGGCGAGGCGCTGGCCCAGAGCGCCACCGACGTCGCTAAACCCGTGTCGCTGCCGGAGATGGCGATCGGGCCGGCGGGCGCCAAGGTTACCATCACCGAATATGCCTCGATGACCTGCCCGCATTGTGCGGCCTTCAACGCCGAGGTCTTCCCCAAGATCAAGACGGAGTTCATCGACACCGGCAAGGTGCGCTACGTGTTCCGCGAGTTCCCGCTCGACATCAAGGCGGCCGCCGGCTCGATGCTGTCGCGCTGCATCGCCAATGGCGACGCCGGCAAATATTTCGCCGTCACCGATTTGCTGTTCCGCTCGCAAAACGACTGGGTGATGAAGGACACTACGGCATCGCTGACCCGGATCGGCAAACAGGCCGGGCTCAGTCAGCAACAGGTCGAGACCTGCCTCAATGACAAGGCGTTGCTCGACAAGCTCGTCGCCGACCAGAAATACGCCAGCGAGGTGCTGAAGGTGGATTCGACGCCGACCTTCTTCATCAACGGCGAGAAGATCAAGGGCGAGACCTCGTTCGAGGAGTTCCAGAAGCGAATCAATCCGCTGCTGCAGGGTTGATCGCGCGCTGCGTAAGCCTGCGGAGGGCCGAATCGATTCGACAGCACGTTCAAGCGATTGGTGAAGAGCTGATTCGCAAGTCTCTCGCCGTCAAGATTTATTTTGACGGATAACCCCAGCAAAAGCCTTGGGAAAAGCGGCCTTCGCCGGTTGCCCTGTGCTCGTCTCATAGCCATGGTCGAGACTCATTCGGGGCGCAGGAAGCGACTCGTACCCACACCGACATTGCCTTCTATGGTATTGTCCCGGCAGGGAGATTCGCGCCCTGCCAACAGAGAATCGTGCCTATGAAGCTGACGCGTCTTCGCCTCCATGGTTTCAAGTCGTTCGTTGAACCCACCGACTTCATGATCGAGCCGGGCCTCACCGGCGTGGTTGGTCCGAACGGCTGCGGCAAGTCGAACCTGGTCGAGGCGCTGCGCTGGGCGATGGGCGAGACCTCGTACAAGTCGCTGCGCGCCTCCGACATGGACGCGGTGATCTTCGCCGGTTCCGGCAACCGCCCGGCGCGCAACCACGCCGAAGTCGTGATGACGATCGACAATTCCGACCGCTCCGCGCCGGCCGCGGTCAACGATAGCCAGCTCCTGGAAATCTCCCGCCGCATCGAGCGCGAGGCGGGCTCGGTCTATCGCATCAACGGCCGCGACGTGCGCGCCCGCGACGTGCAGATCCTGTTCGCGGACGCCGCGACCGGCGCGCGCTCGCCGGCGCTGGTGCACCAGGGCAAGATCGGCGAGATCATCCAGGCCAAGCCCGAGCAGCGCCGCCGCGTGCTGGAAGATGCCGCCGGCGTCGCCGGCCTGCATGCGCGCCGTCACGAGGCCGAGCTGCGGCTGAAGGCGGCCGAAACCAACCTCACCCGTGTCGAGGATGTGATCGGTCAACTCGCCGGCCAGATGGACGGTCTGAAGAAGCAGGCGCGGCAGGCGATTCGCTACCGCGAGGTCGCCGCCAAGGTGCGCAAGGCCGAGGCCATGCTGTTCCATCTGCGTTGGATCGAGGCCAATGCCGATGTGACGGAGTCGGCCCACAATCACGACCTTGCCGTGCGCGAGATGGCCGAGCGTACCCGCGAGCAGGCCGAGTCTGCGCGCATCCAGGCGCTGCGCGCCGCCGAGCTTCCGGCGCTGCGCGAGGCCGAAGCGCGTGCGGCCGCGGGCCTCCAACGCCTCACCAATGCGCGCGACCTGCTCGACCGCGAGGAGGAGCGTGCGAAAGAACGTGTTGCCGAGCTCGACCGCCGGCTGACGCAATTTGCCGCCGACATCGCCCGCGAGCAGCAGCAGGCCTCCGATGCCGACGTGGCGCTGGCCCGGCTCGATGCTGAAGACGCCGAGCTGAAGGAAGAGATCAAGTCGCGGGTCGAGAAGCGCTCGGGCGTCGACGAGCGCGTCGCGTCTGCGGAAGCGACGCTTTCCGATGCCGAGCGGCTGTTCGCCGAATTGACCACGGCGCTCGCTGATCTCACCGCCAAGCGCAACCAGCTCGACGCCAGCGTGCGCAGCCATCGCGATCGGCTGGCGCGGCTCGACCAGGACATCGCCAATGTCCAGGCCGAGGAGCAGAAACTGGCGCAGGAGACCAGCGGCCACGGCGATCTCGCGACTCTCGCCGCAGGGATCGAGCGCGCGCAGCACAATCTTTCGCAGTCGGAAGCCGCCGCACAGGCGAGCGAAGCCGCGCACGCTTCCGCGCGGCAGACGCTGGAAGCCTCGCGCGCGCCGGTGGTCGAAGCCGACAAACGCGTGCAGCGGCTCGAGACCGAGGCGCGTACCATCTCCAAGATCGTCAATGGCGAGACCAAGAATTTGTGGCCGCCGATCATCGACGGCGTCACCGTCTCCAAGGGCTATGAGAAGGCGCTGGGCGCCGCCCTTGGCGACGATCTCGACGCGCCCGTCGATCCGTCGGCGCCGCTGCGCTGGACTGTCGCCGGCCATGGTGGTGCAGACCCGTCGCTGCCATCCGGTGTTGAACCGTTGGCCGCGCATGTCCAGGCGCCGCCCGAGCTGACGCGCCGCCTGAAGCAGATCGGCGTGGTGGCAAAGGAGCGCGGCGCTGAACTCGTCTCCCAGCTCAAGACCGGGCAACGGCTGGTGTCGCCGGAAGGTGACGTCTGGCGCTGGGACGGTTTTGTCGCAGCTGCCCATGCGCCGACCGGCGCGGCGCGGCGGCTTGCCGAGCGCGCGCGTCTGGTCGACATCGAGCATGAGCTTGAGCAGGCGCGTGGCGATGCCGCCGCCAAGCGGCAGGCGCTGGAGAGCGCCGACGCCGAGGTGAAGACTGCGGCGCAAGCCGAAAGCGCCGCGCGCGAAGCCTGGCGCACTGCGCAGCGCGAGGCGGACGGTGCGCGCGAGCGTCACGCCGCCACCGAGCGCGAGATCAATCGCCACGCCGCGCGCAAGTCGGCGCTGTTCGAAGCCTATAGCCGCCTCTCCATCGATCGCACCGAGGCCGAATCCGCCCATCAGGGCGCAGCCGCTTCGCTCGCCGAACTGCCGCCGAGCCTCGAGACCGAAACGAAACTCGCCGCCGTGCGGACCGACATCGAGGGTCATCGCCGCAACGCCGCGCAGGTGCGCGCCGAGGCGCAGGCGCTGGCGCGCGAGGCCGAGCTTGCCGACAAGCGCGTGCAGGCGATCCTGGCCGAACGCAACGAGTGGCAGGGCCGCAAGACCAGCGCCGCCTCCCAGATCGCGACCGTCGAGTTGCGCATTGCCGAGGTGAGAGCGGAGCGTACCGAGCTTGAAAATGCACCGGCCGTGTTCGCGGAGAAGCGCAGCGCGCTGATCTCTGAGATCACCCACGCCGAGGGTGACCGCCGCATCGCCGCCGATGCGCTGGCCGCCGCCGAAACCGCGATGGCGGAAACCGATCGCGCCGCCAAGGCTTCGCTCGAAACGCTGTCGACCTCGCGCGAGGCGACCGCGCGCGCCGAGGAACGGATGGAAGGCGCCAAGCGCCGGCTGACCGATGTCGAGCGCGAAATTCACGACATGCTCGAAATCGAGCCGCAGGGCGTCGCCGCGCTGGCCGAGATCGCGCCCGGCGCGGAGCTGCCGCCGCTCGTCGAAATCGAGGAAAATCTCGAGAAGCTGCGCCGCGACCGCGAGCGGCTCGGCGCCGTCAATCTGCGCGCCGAGGAAGAGCTGCGCGAGGTCGAGGCCCAGCACACGACATTGACCACCGAGCGCGACGATCTCGTCGAAGCGATCAAGCGCCTGCGCCAGGGCATCCAGAGCCTCAACCGCGAGGCGCGCGAGCGCCTGCTGGCGTCCTTCGAGACCGTCAACAGCCATTTCAGGCGGTTGTTCACCGAGCTGTTCGGCGGCGGCGAGGCCGCGCTGCATTTGATCGAGAGCGACGATCCGCTCGAAGCGGGCCTCGAAATCATCGCAAAGCCGCCGGGCAAGAAGCCGCAGACGCTGTCGCTGCTCTCGGGCGGCGAGCAGGCCTTGACCGCGCTGGCGCTGATCTTTGCGGTGTTCCTCACCAACCCCTCGCCGATCTGCGTGCTGGACGAGGTCGATGCGCCGCTGGACGACCACAATGTCGAGCGCTTCTGCACCTTGTTGCACGAGATGACGGCGTCGACGGAAACCCGCTTCATCATCATCACGCACAACCCGATCACCATGGCGCGGATGAACCGCCTGTTCGGCGTCACCATGGCCGAGCGCGGCGTCTCGCAACTGGTCTCGGTCGCGCTCGATGAGGCGGTGAAGATCCTCGACCAGAACGTGGCGTGACGCTTCAGTAATTCCGGAACGGTCCGCAGGACCGGACCCGGAATCTCGAGATTCCGGGTTCGATGCCTCGCATCGCCCCGGAATGACGTGTGAGGCGACATGCTTCCCCCCTCCCTGCCCGCCGAACTCAGAGTCGCGCTCGACGCGAAGCTCGAAGGATTATCGCGGCAGGATGTCGCGAACCGCGCCGCGGCGATCTCGAAGATTTATCGCGATGGCGGAACCTCCGGCGCGATCGCATCCGAGACTGATGCGCTGGCCTACGCACTGGCGCGGATGCCGGCAACCTATGCCGCTGTCGTTGCGAGCCTCAACGCGCTGCTGCAGATCCGCCCCGACTTCGTGCCGCGATCGCTGCTCGATATTGGCGCCGGACCGGGGACGGCGAGTTGGGCTGCGGCCGAAGCATTTCCGACGGTCGCAAGTTTTGCCCTGCTCGATGCCAACCCGACTCTGCGTAGCCTGGCTCTGCAATTCGCGAAGAACGGTTCGCGTCTCGGCACGGCGAGCTACGAACTCGGTCAGACACGCGCGCTCCTCCCCAAAGCAAGCGAAGCCGAGCTCGTGATCGCGAGCTATCTGATCGGCGAGCTCGGCGAGCGCGAACGCGCCGACCTCGTCGAGACCATGTGGACGAAGACGCGCGACACGCTCGTCATCATCGAGCCCGGCACGCCCGCGGGTTACGCCCGCATCATCGCTGGCCGCGCGCAACTGATCGCGACCGGCGCGCATGTCGCCGCGCCCTGCCCGCACGACCGCACTTGTCCCTTGCAATCGCCCGACTGGTGCCACTTTGCCCAGCGGCTGCCGCGCTCGCGCGCGCACATGCAGATGAAGGGCGGGGAGGTGCCGTTCGAGGACGAGAAATTCTCCTATGTGATCTTGACGCGCGAGCCGCCGACGCTGCGTCCCTCCCGCGTGCTGGCGCCGCCGGTTGTCGGCAAGGCGGAGGTCGCGGCAAAACTCTGTACGCCCGACGGCGTCACCCTCGCGAAGGTCGCGCGGCGCGACAAAGCGGCCTACGCGCGCGCCCGGCGCTGGAGCTGGGGCGATGCCGTTGTTGAGAAAAGTTAACGAGCTCCGCGGCTTAGCCTTGAACTTTTGCCGCCTTGCGGCCGACCAAAGGGATACCCACCTCGTAGCGGCTGATGCACGCTCGCCTTCCTTGACCACTTTTCCCCTTCCCTCAGGAGTATTTCCATGTCGTCCGGCTGGATCGTTCTCGGCGTCATCGTCGTCCTCGTCATCTTCGCCTTCGGCGCCTACAACCGCTTGGTCGCGCTGCGCCAGCGCGTCGACCAGTCGTTTGCCGACATCGACGTGCAGCTCAAGCAACGGCACGACCTGATCCCGAATCTGGTCGAGACCGTGAAGGGCTATGCGGCGCATGAGCGCGGCACGCTCGACGACGTCATCAAGGCGCGCAACTCCGCGATCTCGGCGCAGGGCCCGGGACAAGTGTCCGCCGCCGAGAACCAGCTCTCCGGCGCGCTCGGCCGGCTGATCGCGCTGTCGGAGGCCTATCCGGACCTCAAGGCCAACGCCAACTTTCAGCAGCTTGCGAGCGAGCTGTCCGACCTCGAAAACAAGATCGCGGCGAGCCGCCGCTTCTTCAACAACGCGGTCCAGGAATACAACACCGGCATCCAGCAGATGCCGGCTGCCTTGTTCGCCGGCATGTTCGGCTTCACCCGCAAGGACTTCTTCGATCTCGGCGCCAGCCGCACCGAGGTCGAGGCCGCGCCGAGCGTGAAGTTCTGAGGCAAGCACTTCGCGATTCCGGGTTCGCCGCTTCGCGGCGTCCCGGAATGACGAGGAACAGGCACCATGGCCGCCTACGGTCTCTACACCCACATCGCATCGAACAAGACCAAGTCGATGCTGCTGCTCGGCGGCCTCTTTCTGCTGGTCTACGTCGTCGTCTATGCCGGCGCGCTGGTGATCGAGGTCATCAGCTATAACGACGCGCCGTTCGACTATTATCTCAAGGCCGCGCTCACCGATGTCATCCGCACCCTGCCCTATTCCACCGGCGCCGCGCTGCTCTGGATCGTGATCGCCTATTTCTTCCACCAGTCGATCATCGATGCCGTCACCGGCGGGCGCGATGTGACGCGGCAGGAGCAGCCGCGGCTCTACAATCTCCTGGAAAATCTCTGCATCTCCCGCGGCATTCCGATGCCGAAGCTGAAGATGATGGACAACGACGCGCTGAACGCCTTCGCCACCGGCCTCAACCGGCGCCAATACGCGGTGACCGTCACCACCGGCCTCCTCAACACGCTCAACGACCAGGAGATGGAGGCCGTGCTCGGTCACGAGCTGACCCACATCCGCAACGGCGACGTGCAGATGATGGTGATCGCGGTGATCATCGCCGGCGCGGTCGGCTTCTTCGCCGAGTTGCTGTTCCGCGGCTTCGGCAATTTCGGTGGTTACGGCTGGGGCTGGGGTGGCGGTGGCTATTCGTCGTCCTCGCGGTCTTCCTCGTCGTCCTCCGATAGCGGCGACCGCAAGGGTGGCGGCGGCGCTGCCGTTCTCGTCATCGTGCTGGCGGTGGTGTTGATCGTCGTCGCCTGGGCGCTGTCGCAACTGGTCAAACTCGCACTGTCGCGCTCGCGCGAATTTTTGGCCGACGCCGGCTCGGTCGAGCTGACCAAGAATCCCGACGCCATGATCTCGGCGCTGCGCAAGATCGAGGGCCGCGGCGAGCTGCCTGACGCCACTTCCGCAGTGATGGAGCTCTGCCTCGACAATCCGCGCGAGGGATTTTCCGACATTTTCGCGACCCATCCCTCGGTCGAGTCGCGCGTGGACGCGCTGGTGAAATATGCCGGCGGACATTACGAGGGGCCACTGGCGCCGCCGACGCATCCCGATGAGCCGGACGGCCAGCCGGATCAGCCCGATAGCGGCCAGCTTCCGCCGCCGCTGCCGCAGGGTCCGTGGAGCGATGGCCAATCGACCCCGCCGAGCCTGCCCAACGCGACGCCGCCTGCGCTCCCGCCGGGACCTTGGGGCAACCAGCCGGGTCCTTGGGGCAAGCATTAGTCCCTCTGCTCGATTAAGGAATTTCGCAACTAGACCCATAACCGCCCGCCTAATGATTTGAATTCCCCCTTGTTTCTGCCATGTTCGCGCCCAAACAAGGCAATCGGGATCAGCCGGCCGTTCTGGGTCGGGGCGCAGCAGGGACGGACATGGCAGCAGCAAAGCCGGCAGTAATCGTGGTGGGCGCGGACAAGGGCGGGGTCGGCAAGACCACGGTGTCGCGCACCCTGCTCGACTATTTCAGCGCCAACAACGTGCCGACGCGGGCGTTCGACACCGAATCCCCGCGCGGCACGCTGAGGCGTTTCCACCCTGACATCACCGAGATCGTCGACATGACGGCGACCGCGGACCAGATGAAGATCTTCGATACGCTGAACGCGGTCAGCCCCTCGGTCACCGTGATCGACGTCCGCGCCGGTCTGTTGTCGCGCGCCCTGGCCTCGCTGCGCGACATCGGCTTCCTCGATGCGGCGAAATCCGGCCAGATCACCTTCGCCGTGTTCCACATCCTCGGCCCCTCGATCGCCTCGCTCGACGAAATCGCCGAGACCGCGGGCTTCATGACCGGCGCCAAATACTTCCTGGTCAAGAATTTCATCAACGACACCCAGTTCTTCCAGTGGGATCAGGCCACCTACAATTCCTATTTCCACCGCATCAAGGATGCCACCGACCTGACCATCCCGAAGCTCAACGAAATGGCCTATGAGCAGGTCGAGATCGCCTCGGTCCCGTTCCTGAAATTCGTCGCCAACAAGGGCGTCCATGACGAGGCCGCCAACTACTCCTTCGTACTGCGCGGCTATGTCCGGCACTGGCTCGCGAACGTCTGGAGCGAGTTCGACCGCATCAAGCTGACCGACATCGTCGGTGCCGGCAAACCGGTGCGCGGCAGCGAAAAATAATTTTCAGACGCCGGCGCGATCCCGCTGGATCGGCGTGGGATTTCCAATGATATAGCGGGATCATGCCCGCGACGCCGGTCTACATCATCTGCTCGCCCCGCCCGCAGGTCGGCAAGACGCTGACCGCGCGGCTGCTCGGCGAGTTCCTGCTGCTCAAGAACGGCAGGGCGCAGGCCTTCGACATCAATTTGAAAGAGCCATCGCTGCTCGATTTTCTCCCTGACATCACCGAGACCGCAGATGTCATCGACACCTACGGCAAGATGCAGCTGATGGACCGCGTCATCGTCGACGACGGATTGGCCAAGATCATCGACCTCGGCTACCACGCCTTCGACGAGTTCTTCAAAATGACCGAGCAGATCGGTCTCCTGAAGGAGGCCGCGCGCCGCAACGTCGCGCCGGTCATCCTGTTCATGGCCGACGCCGACCGCCTGTCCACGCGGGGCCACGAGATGCTGCTGCGGCAGATCCCGGTGCAAAATCTCGTCGTGGTCGACAACGAGCATGTCGTGCGCGGCGAGCTGCCGGAGGCGATGGAGCGCGGCCGCGTGCTGCGCATCCCGGCGCTGCCGACGTTCCTGAAGACCTATGTCGACCGGCTGACGTTTTCGTTCACCGATTATCTGCGGCAGGAGAAGGATTCCTCCACCGAGCTGCATCAATGGATCCGGCGGAATTACACCGTGTTCCGGGATCTGGAGTTGAGTTTCATCATGCAGCGGGGATGAGGCGGCGCGTTGCCACCATTCGGTGTCATCGTCCGCGAAGGCGGACGATCCAGCATTCCAGAGACGGCAGCGCTTAGCCGAGAGGCCTCTGGGATAATGGATGCCCCGCATGCGCGGGGCATGACAGCGGAAGATGCGGTTAAACTAGGCCGTAATCTCCGCACATTGTGCGGAGATTAGCGTCGCCGCGGCCGTCTCCCGACATCGACAATAATCCCCCGATATGGCAGATTCCTCATACAAAAGTATGGTCGCAGCTTCCCGAGTTGGTCCCTGACCACGAGCGGAGAAAGACATGACGACGGCCAAGGATGGGATGGAATTGACGCGCGTCGGACCGGGCACGGTCATGGGCGAATTGATGCGCAGCTACTGGCTTCCCGCCCTGATGTCGTCCGAGCTGGTCAAGGACGGCCCGCCGATCCGCCTGATGCTGCTCGGCGAGAAGCTGATCGCGTTCCGCGACAGCGAGGGCCGAGTCGGCGTGATGGACCACCGCTGCCCGCACCGCTGCGCCTCGCTGTTCCTCGGCCGCAACGAGGAAAGCGGGCTGCGCTGCATCTATCACGGCTGGAAATTCGACGTGGCCGGCAACTGCGTGGATATGCCGAGCGTGCCGCCGCCGGACTTCAAGCAGAAGGTCAAGGCCAAGGCTTATCGCACGACCGAGCGCGCCGGCGTCGTGTGGGTCTATATGGGCGCGCGCGCGGAAGCGCCGCTGCTGCCGGGCTTCGAGATCCTCGACATGCCCGCCGACGAAATCGGCGTCAAATTCATCCAGCGCGAATGCAATTTCCTGCAGGCGCTGGAAGGCGAGATCGACACCTCGCATTTCGGCTATCTGCATGCCGGTCATGTCGACCCCGACGAGCTCGCCGAGAACGAGCCGTTGCGTTACACCATCACCGATCGCGCGCCGCGCTATCATCACCGCGAAGTGCCCTGGGGTACTCAATATGCCGGCTACCGTCCGGCCGGTCCCGACAGCACTTACTACCGCGTCGGCAATTTCCTGTTTCCATTCTGGACCCAGGCGCCGAACGGCGAATTTTCCAGCCACATGCATGCGCGCGGCTGGGTGCCGATGGACGACACCCACACCATGTACGTGTTCATCTGGTGGAAGAAGGCGGTCACGGCGATGTCGCTGCCGCAGCCCGCCTACAAGGATGGCCGGCCGATCGGCGGCACCGGACGCAGCGACAGGCTGCTGCCCAACACCTCCGACTGGCTCGGCCGCTTCCGGATGGCGGCCAATCCGTCCAACGACTGGCTGGTCGATCGCGTGGCGCAGGCGAACGGCTCGATCTACAGCGGCATCGACGGCGTGCATCTGCAGGACCAGGCCATCACCGAAAGCATGGGGCCGGTCGTCGACCACGAATGGGAGCACCTCGCCCCGTCCGATCAGATGATCACCCGCACGCGGCGGCGGCTGTTGATGGCGGCGCGCGCGCTGCGCGACCAGGGCACGCTGCCGCCGGGCGCCGAGGACGCGAATATCTATCGCGGCGCGCGGGCGGGCTACTTCGTCAGCGACGACAAGGGCGATTGGCAGGACGTTTATACGAAGCAGCTCGCCGCGGGCAAACACCCGCCGACGCTGCACGCCGCCGAATAAAGGGAGAAGCGCGATGCTCGAGCGAACGCCGCAACAATTCCGCGAGCTGTCTGAAATCACCATGCAGACGGACACGCGCGACATCCTCGCGCATGCCACGCGGCAGGCCGAAAACCACGAGGACTATTTTCTGGTCGACATGGACGCGCATGTCTCGGAAACCTCGTTCTGGCCGGAAATCCTGCCGCTGATCGACAACGACGTGATCCGCCAGATGGGCGCGGCCAATGCGGCGCGGCCCGGCAACGAAAACCATTCGCTGCTGAACCACCAGCCCGGCATCCTGCACCAGCATCTCTATGGCCGCGTGCCGCACCAGCAGGGGCTGCTCGAGCCGACCGAGAAAGGCAGCTCCCACCGCTTCGTCCAGCTGGCGCGCCGCGCCATGGACGCGCTCGGGCTCGACTACCAGATCGTGTTTCCGACGCCGATGCTCTCGCTCGGCATGCATCCGCAGGACGAACTCGAGGTCGCGCTCGGCGGCGCCTACAACAAATGGCTGGTAGAGCGCATCCTGCCCGAGGACGACCGCCTCAAGGGCCTGCTCTATCTTCCCTTCAATACGCCGGAGGCCTGCGTGGAGCAGGTCGAGCGCTATGCCAACGACAGCCACGTGATCGGCTACACCGTCTGCTCGACCCGCAACAAGCCGGTGCATCACAACGCCTACATGAAGCTCTACGCGCTGATGGAGGAGACCGGAAAACCGTTCGCGTTCCACTCCGGCTTCAACTGGAACGACCCGTCGTTCCTGCAGCTCAATCGCTTCATCTCGATGCACGCGCTGTCGTTCGTGCATTACAACCTGATCCACATGACCAACTGGATCATCAACGGCATTCCGGAGCGATTCCCGAAGCTGAAGGTGATGTGGGTGGAGAGCGGGCTCGCCTGGATTCCCTATCTGATGCAGCGGCTCGACCACGAGTACCAGATGCGCTCCTGCGAGGCGCCGCTGCTCAAGCGGCTGCCGAGCGAGTACATGCGCGACATGTTCTACACCAGCCAGCCGATGGAGAAGACCAATCCGAAGCTGCTGCAGGCGACCATGGAAGCGTTCAACGCCGACACGCAGCTGCTGTACGCCTCGGACTGGCCGCACTGGGATTTCGACGCGCCGAGCACGATCACGACCTTGCCGTTCCTGTCAGAACAGGCCAAGCGGAATATCCTCGGGCTCAACGCCGCGCGTGCCTTCAACCTTGAGGTCACGCGCAAGCGCCCGAAGGCAAAGGACGTGCTGGCGGCGCGGCCGGGCGTGTCCTGATGGCGGTCGAGACAGAGACCCGCGTGCTCGGCGGCGACTTCGTCGAGGCGGCGGAACGCGCGCTGCAGTCGGGCAAGCTCGACGGCGTCTCCGACGCCGAGCTCGAACGGGTGATGACGGCCGCGGTGCGGCTCTATGCCGCCAAGGCCGAGAGCGACGAGCAGCCTCCGGTAGTCACGCCCGACCAGGTCACCCCGACCGACATCGTGGTGACCGTGAGCGCGCTGATCCGCGCGGTGGGCCTCAATCTCTGGGACGTGTCGATGTGGTTCAACCGGGCGAAACGATAGGGGTGCGTGAATGCGTGAGGTGAATATCGGCGCTGCCTCGGAATTCCAGGATCCCGGCCGCAAGATCGTCGGCTTTGGCAATTTCGAGGTCGGCGTGTTCAAGCTCGACGGCGAGTTCCATGCCTACCTCAATTTGTGTCCGCACATGGGCGGCCCGGTCTGTCAGGGCAAGATGATCGCCAAGGTCGAGGAGATCATCGCCGAAGACATGACCAGCAAGGGCATGGCATTCTCCAAGACGAAACTGCACATCGTCTGCCCCTGGCACGGCTTCGAATTCGATATCCGCACCGGAGTGCATCCGGGCAACCCCAGGGCGCGCCTGCGCAAGATCAAGGTGGCCATCGAGGGCGGTGACGTCGTCATTTCCGTGCCCGAGGAGCGGGAGGCGGCGGCGACAAGTGATCTGGCCGGCTAGTGTCACCTCCTTGACTGCCCCTCCACCTGCTCACTATGAATGAGCCCGATTTTCAGGAGGGACCCATGCGTTTGAAGATTTTGAGCCTCGCCGCACTTCTCGCCACCGGATCGATGGCGCTTGCCGAGGACATGAAGGCGCCGATCAACACCGGGGATATCAAATTCACCGGCGCGCCGAACATGCTGCCGCCGGGCGCGCAGTGGTTCGTCCTGTCGGGCGATCCCACCAAGGCCGGGCCCTTTACGATCCGCCTGCGGCTGCCGGCCGGCTATCAGATCCCGGCGCACAGCCATCCGACCACCGAGGCCGTCACCGTGATATCCGGCAAGCTGCTGCTCGGCATGGGCGACAAGTTGGACGAGAAGAAAGGCACGATGCTGACCGCCGGCGGCTATGCCGAGGCGCCCCCGAAAATGAACCACTACGCGATCGCGAAGAGCCCCTCGGTGATCCAGGTCCATGGCATGGGCCCGGTCGAGATCACCTATGTCGACAAGGCCGACGATCCGCGGAATGCTCCGCCGCGATAGCTTCGCTATTCGTCATGGCCGGGCTTGATCCGGCCATCCACGTCTTTCTTTCATGCGGCTCCAAAGACGTGGATGCCCGGGTCAAGCCCGGGCATGACGAGGTTGCGCGCGCTAGTGCCCCTCGAACGCCATCAGCGTGCGCACCGGCACGTCCATCGCGCGCAGCTTGGCCGCGCCGCCGAGATCCGGCAGGTCGATGATGAAGCAGGCGGCGACCACATTGGCGCCAATCTGGCGCAAGAGCTTCACCGCGCCCTCCGCCGTGCCGCCGGTCGCGATGAGGTCGTCGACCAGAATCACCTTCTCGCCCACCTGCACGGCGTCGGCATGCATCTCCATCTCGTCGAGGCCGTATTCCAGCGAATAGGCGATGCGCACGGTGGTGTGCGGAAGCTTGCCCTTCTTGCGGATCGGCACGAACCCGGCCGAGACCTGATGCGCCACCGCGCCGCCGAGGATGAAGCCGCGCGCCTCGATGCCGGCGACCTTGTCGATCTTCGATCCTGCCCAGGGATGCACCAGCTCGTCGACCGCACGGCGGAACGCGCGCGCATTCGCCAGCAGCGTGGTGATGTCGCGGAACAGGATGCCCTTCTTGGGGTAGTCCACGATGGTGCGAACGCTGTCCTTCAAATCGATGTCGAAAGTCATCGGTTTTAGCCTCTTCTTCTGCCGCTTTCGTCATTGCGAGGAGCCAACGGGTCCGGCCCACTTGGGCCGGCCCGATGATAAACTCCGCGACGAAGCAATCCATCTTTCTTTATGCGGCTCGATGGATTGCTTCGCTTCGCTCGCAATGACGAAGCCATTAATTGACACCGAGCCGGAATGCATTCTCGACGATCCGCAAACCCACTTCGCCGCCGAGCGACATCAGCGACTCCGGGTGAAACTGCACGCCGCCGACCGGCAGCGTCTTGTGCTCGATCGCCATCGCAATGCCGTCCTCGGTCGAGGCGGTGACGTCGAGCACCTCGGGCATCGAATCGCGCTCGACATAGAGCGAGTGATAACGCCCGATCACGATCTCGTTCGGCAGGCTCTTCATCAGCCGCCCGCCCCTCACCTGCACCCGCGACGGACGCCCATGCGCGGGCTGACCAAGCTGACGGAGCTCGCCGCCGAAATATTCGCCGATCGCCTGCACGCCCAGACAAACGCCGAAGATCGGCAGCTTCCTCTCGAGTGCTGCGCCGATCGTCGAAGCGATCCGAAAATCCTCCGGCCGGCCGGGACCGGGCGAAAGCACCAGCAAATCCCATTTTCGTTGCTTCATCATCGACAGCGCGTGCACATAGCGCACCACGGTGACGCTGGCGCCGACCTGGCGGAAATAATCCGCGAGCATGTGCACGAAGCTGTCGTCATGATCGATCAGCAGCACCTGCTTGCCGCTCCCGGTCGCATCGGGCGCGAACGCCGACAGCGGCTTTGGCGGATCGCCGCGCAGCGCCTGGAACAACGCCGCGGCCTTGACCTGGCATTCGCGGTCTTCCGCGGCCGGATCGGAGTCGAACAAGCAGGTCGCGCCGACCCGCACCTCGGCAAGCCCATCCTTCATGCGGATGGTGCGGATGGTGAGCCCGGTGTTGATGCTGCCGTCGAAATTGACGCAGCCGATCGCGCCGGCATACCAGCGCCGCGGCGAGCGCTCGTAATCCTCGACGAACTGCATCGCCCACAATTTCGGCGCGCCGGTCACCGTCACCGCCCAGGCGTGCGTCAGAAACGCGTCCAGCGCGTCGTACCCAGGTCGCAGCATGCCCTCGACATGATCGACGGTGTGAAACAGTTTCGAATAAGTCTCGATCTGCCGGCGCGCGAGCACTTTTATCGTGCCGGGCACGCAGACCCGCGCCTTGTCGTTGCGGTCGACGTCGGTGCACATGTTGAGTTCGAACTCGTCCTTTTCCGAGTTCAGCAGCTGCCTGATCTGCTCGGCGTCGCCGATCGCGTCGCGCCCGCGCGCGATCGTGCCGGAGATTGGGCAGGTCTCCACGCGTCGTCCGTCGGAGCGCACGAACATTTCCGGCGATGCCGACACCAGGAATTCGCCGTCGCCGAGATTCATCAGCGCGCCATAGGGCGACGGGTTGATCCGGCACAGCCGCTGGAACACTTCCGCCGGCGATCGCTCGCAGGGCTCGCCGAACAACTGTCCCGGCACGGCCTCGAAGAGATCGCCGCGGGCAAAGGCCGCGCGCGCGGTCTCAACCGTGGCCTGGTATTCGCCGGCTGCATGATCGGCAAAACCCTGCCGCGGCGTTTTGGCATAGAGGCTTTCCGCGGTGTCGCGCGGCAAAGCGGCAGTCGACTTGCCCTTCCAGGTGAACTCGTAGCTCAACTCTGCGCCGCGCGAGGTGGCGCGGTCATAGGCCAGCAGGCGATCCGGCACATACAGCACGATGTCGCGCTGGTCGGCCTCACGCGGCCGCTTCTGCACGATATCCTCGATCTGGAACACAAGGTCGTAGGCGAAGGCGCCGAACAGACCGAGCATCCCGTCGTCGTTGGATGCGAACACCCGCACGAGATCGCGGACCACTGACATTACGCTGGCGCGGCGGGTGCGCTGATCCTCCTCGACCGGCGCTTCGCCACGCACGACATGACCGGCGAGATGCGTCTCTGTTTTCTCCGATATGACAACGCAGGGCTCCCGCAAGGTGTCGCCGAGAAAGGCGATCAGCACTTCGCCGCGTGCGTTCAGCGCGGACAGCGCGAAGTCGACGCCATTAGTTTCCAGCACCAGCGGCGGATCGGCAAAGCCGAGGTCGAAACTCTCATAGCGCCCGGGCACCGTGGTGCCCGAAGACAGCACCACGCCGCGGCGGCGATCGAGCACGTCGATCAGTTCGTCGAGCCGGTTGGCTTCACCGGAGAAATGCTCGACCGTGCGCAGGATCGTAAGCCCGCTGGCTGTCGCGAACTCGCTGCGCTCGGGAAGCGAAAAGACCGTCCTGTTCATGTGTTCCTCTTACGAAACTTGCGCAGGGAACGCCACACAGGACAAAACAAAGCCGCCTGCGATGGCGGCCCCTGAACGATTGAAATCAAAGCAAATCGCACCGGCCACCTCTTCAGGAGGTGCGCCACCAACGACGGGACGGGTTAACGGTGCTCATGGCCGACAGACACCATGGCAGGGCTGCACAGTCAAGGGCGCGCGGCTGCCGCTTGCGCGACGGGCCCTCTCCCCCGCTTGCGGGGGAGAGCTGGAGAGGGGGCATCGCGACGACAGTGCCTGCGTTTTGCCCCCACCCTAGCCCTCCCCCGCAAGCGGGGGAGGGAATATACTTGTGCAAGCGGTCCAGCTCGGTCGAAACTGCCGCATCGAAGATAACGGAGGCGCGCCATGCTGAGAGCTCTCGGATATGCAGGCTTCGGGTCGGACAAGCTCGACGACTGGCGGGCGTTCGGCACGGGCCTGCTCGGCTTCCAGGCGGTCGAGCGCGGCAACTCACTGCTCGCCTTCCGGATGGACGACCGCAAGCAGCGCGTGGTGATCGATCGTGCGATGGGCGATGGCGCGCGCTTCTTCGGCTGGGAGGTCGAGAACGGCGCTGATCTCGATGCGCTCGCGGCCAAGCTCGAAAGCGCCGGCGTTTCCGTCACCGCCGAGCCGAAGACACTAGCGGACGCGCGGCGCGTCGCGGCGCTGATCTCTTTCCACGATCCCGATGGCAACAGGCTGGAAGCCTTCCACGGTGCCGAGATCGACGATACGCCATTCAGCCCGGGGCGCTCGATCTCCGGTTTCCGCACCGGCGCCTTGGGGCTCGGCCACATCGTGCTCACGGTCGAACACATCGAGCCCTTGAAGGCATTCTACATGGACGTGCTCGGCTTCCGCCTGTCCGACTATATCGAGAAGCCGTTCCGCGCCTATTTCTTCCACGTCAATCCGCGCCATCATTCGCTGGCGCTGATCGAGACCGGCAAGAGCGGCATGCATCACATGATGGTGGAGCTGTTCTCGCTCGACGATGTCGGTCAGGCCTATGACGTCGCGCTGAGCGACCCCGACCGCATCGGCGTCACGCTCGGCCGCCACACCAACGATTTCATGACGTCGTTCTATGCCAAGACGCCGTCGTCTTTCATGGTCGAATGCGGTTGGGGCGGCCGCGAGCTCGGCGCCGACTGGCAGCCGGTCGAGATGCATCACGGCCCGAGCCTGTGGGGCCACGAGCGGGTCTGGTTGCCGGAGAAGGATCGCGCGGTCGCGCGCGACATGCGGCTCAACGCCGCGCGCGAAGGCCTGCGCGCGCCGGTGCAGGTGCTCGACGGAAATTACAAGCTGATGTCGGGGACCTGTGCGTGGTGGGACGAGGTGAAGAATTGACGCCCGCGACATCGCCTAGCATGACACTGTCATCACCCGCGAAAGCGGGTGATCCAGTATTCCAGGCTGCCAGCCATCGAAATTGAAAAGCCGCGGCGTACTGGATACCCCGCTTTCGCGGGGTATGACGGCGGTGATTGTGGTGTGCTTCGTTCCCGATCCTAATACGGCCCAACATCATACCCGCTCATCCGGTATCCCGCCTCGGGCACATACTGAAATTCGAACGAAAACTCCGAATTGGTATCGTGCCATATCAGGGCACAGCGGCCCTCCTGCAGCGGCGTAAGTTTTGCTGTCTTCAATCCCTTGCGCATGAAGGCCGTAAACAACTGGTCATAGCGCTGCAGGAATTCGGCCTCGGTCTTGACCCCAGCGGTCTGGACGTTGCCCTTGGTTGCGGTCGCCCAATACTCGACGGGGAAGGCAATCATCTTGGCAAGCTTGGTCTTGTCACCGGCGTTTGCGGCGTTCGCGAATTCGGTCCGGAAAGCAGAGAATTCCGGACCGTCGCAGGCCGGCGGTGCCGCGAATGATGGCGCCATCGAAGCGAAGGTGATCAACAGGGTTGCGATGGAAAGACGTGGCTTCATGCCGGCGCTCGCAGCAGCGGAAAGGATTGGTCCCCTCCTCTGTCGCACCAGCACGACGCTGCGTTCACCCCAGATGCTTCTTGAAGTACTCCGTCGCACGGCCCCAGGCCTGCTCGGCGCATTTGCGATCATGCACCGACATTCGCTGCTCGTTGGCAAAGCCGTGCTCGGCGTCGTAGCGATGGATGTCGAGCGGCTTGTTGGCCGCCTTCATCGCCTTCTCGAACGCGTCGACCGCGGCTGGCGTACACCAGTCGTCCTTGCTGGCGAAATGCGCCTGCAGCGGAATGCGCACATCTGCGGGCTTGGCCGCCTGCTCCGGCGGGATGCCGTAGAACACCACGCCCGCGGTCAACTCCGGAATCTTGGTCGCACCGATGATCGTCACCGCGCCGCCGAGGCAGAAGCCGGTGAGGCCAACCTTGGCGCCGTTGCGCGCCAGATACTGCGCGGCGCCGCGCACCGTCTGGGTGGTGGCGTCCATGAAGTCCAGCGAGTTCATCTCTTTTCCTGCGGCGTCCGTGTCGTGATACGGCACCACCGTCCCCTTGTAGAGATCGGGTGCCAGCGCGTCGAAGCCGGCGCGCGCGAAGCGATCGCACATGCCCTTGATCTGGTCCTGCAGGCCCCACCATTCCTGGATCACCACGACGCCGGGCGCATCGCCGCGCGCCGCATTGGCGAGATAGCCGGACGCGTCCTTGCCGTCCGGACGCTTGAAGGTGATGATGGTGCCCATGGTTCCTCCGACGTTGTTTTCTTGAGTGCTGGGTCGACAGCCATTTTGGCCGCGACGCGCGCGGGACGCAATGAGAGTTCGTCATTCCGGGATGCGTGCGCAGGCACGCAGGCCCGGAAACCATAACCCCATCCGGTGGTTATGGATTCCGGGCTCGCCGCTTCGCGGCGCCCCGGAATGA
>CAWCGA010000018.1:0-203332 GCA_963794775.1 uncultured Alphaproteobacteria bacterium
CGACCGCCTGCACATCTCCGCCGCGCATTCAGCCGAAAGCTTTTGGCGCTGTCAATCAAACGCTAGTTGATCTGCCGGGTTGCGGAATTTGGGGTTGCCAATTCACCGCGCCGAAACGTCTTCGGTCCATGGTCGCATCGGACCAGGTTGGACGACATCTTCATGAACGGCGAGACATCGGCGCTGCGGCTGCGAGGGTTAACAAAGCGTTTTGACCGGCTTGCGGTCGACGCGCTCGACCTGACCGTGCGTGGACGCGAGTTTTACGCCCTGGTCGGTCCCAACGGCGCCGGCAAGACCACCACCTTGCGGATGGTCGCGGGCCTGCTCAAGCCTGACTCCGGCGCGGTCGAGATTTTCGGCATCGATGCGCTGTCCGATCCGGTCGCGGCCAAGCAGATGATGGCGTGGGTCTCCGACGAGCCGATGATCTACGACAAGCTGACGCCGCTGGAATATCTGGAATTCGTCGCTGGTCTCTGGGGCATCGCGCCGAAGGTGGCGCAGGCGACCGCCCATGAACTGCTGGTCTCGCTCGGCCTCGCGCCACACATGAACGAGCGCTGCGAAGGATTCTCCAAGGGCATGCGACAGAAGGTAGCGCTCGCGGGCGCGCTGGTGCATGACCCGCGCCTGATCATCCTCGACGAGCCCCTGACCGGGCTCGATGCGTTGTCGGCCCGCCATGTGAAGGGACTGCTGGGCGAGCGCGTGCGCGCCGGCTGCACCGTGATCATGACCACGCACATTCTCGAAGTCGCCGAGCGGATGGCCGGCCGGATCGGCGTCATTGCCGCGGGCCGGCTGGTCGCCGAGGGCACGCTCGACGAACTGCGCCGGCAGAACGGGCACACTGACACCAGCCTGGAAGATCTCTTCATCGCGCTGGTCGAGGCGAAAGCCGCCGCATGACGTCCGCGACGGCCCTCTCCTGGTTTGCCCGGCACGAACTGCGGCTCGCCTGGCGCGAATGGCTGGCGATGATGACCGGCGGACGGCGACGCCGCACCCGCGCCGCCATCATCGGCCTCATCATCTTCGCCGCCGTGATGCACCTGCCGGCCTGGGCGGTGGTCGGACGTTTCGCGAGCCTGCAAGCGCCGCTCGACAAATCCTCGCTGATCGTGCTGTCGGCAACGATCTTGCTCGCCTGGGCCCTGATGCTGTCGCAGGCGATCGAGTCGGTGACGCGGGTGTTTTACGCCCGCGCCGATCTCGATCTCATCATGTCCTCGCCGGCGACGTTGCCCAACATCTTCTCCATCCGCATCGTATCGATCGCGATCTCCGTCACCGGCATGGCGCTGTTGCTGTCGACACCCTTTGTCGACGTGCTCGCCTTCAATGGCGGCGTGAGGTGGTTCGCCGCCTTCGGCGTCGTCGCGGCGATCGGGCTTTCGGCGGCGGCATTCGCCATTGCGACCACCATCGTCCTGTTCCGCCTGATCGGGCCGGCGCGGACGCGATTGATTGCGCAAATCCTCGCCGCGGTGATCGGCGCCGGCTTCGTGATCGCGCTGCAGATCGCTGCGATCTTGTCCTATGGCACACTGTCGCGCTTTGCGGTGCTGACCTCGGATGCGGCAGCTCATATCGCGCCCGACGCTGATAGCATCGTGTGGTGGCCGGCGCGCGCTGTGCTCGGCGACGGCGAGGCCTTGATGCTGCTGCTGGCATCGAGCCTCGTGATCTTGAGCCTCATCATGGCGGCGTTCTCGCCGCGCTTTGCCGACACCGCGGTCACCGCCGCGGCCTACGCCGCATCAAGCCGCCGCAGCAACGGCGCGCGCGCCTTCCGTGGTGGCTCGCGGCAGCAGGCGCTTCGGCACAAGGAGTTCCGCCTGCTGCGGCGCGACCCCTGGCTGATGTCGCAGACCTTGATGCAACTGCTCTATCTGGTGCCGCCGGCCGTTTTCCTGTGGCGCAGCTTTTCCGACAGCTCAACCGCGATCGTGCTGATCACGCCAGTGATTGTGATGGCCGCAGGCCAGCTCGCGGGCGGCCTCGCCTGGCTCACGATCTCGGGCGAGGACGCCGCCGACCTCGTTGCGACCGCGCCGTTGCCGACGTCGCGCGTGATTCGCGCCAAGATCGAGGTCGTGCTGATCGCGATATCAGCGCTGTTCGCGCCAATGGTCGCGGTGCTCGCGATCGTCGCGCCGCTGCAAGCCGCGGTCACCGCAACCGGCATCCTGCTCGGCGCCGCTTCGTCCACTGCGATCCAGCTCTGGTTTCGCGTGCAGGCCAGACGCAGCGCGTTTCGCCGCCGCCAGACCTCCTCGCGGCTCGCGACCTTTGCCGAGGCATTTTCATCGATCGGCTGGGCCGCGACCGCCGCGCTGGTGTTGGCCGCGCCCGAAGCTGCCGTCATCAGCGGGGCGATGACATGCGCGATCGTCGCCGCGACCTGGAAGCTCAGTCCCAGGCGGGATTAGGCTTTCACCAATTCCATCACCGCCGCCGCAAACGCCTCCGGCGCTTCCTGCGGCACATTGTGGCCGGCGCCCTTCACCACGCGATGGATACGCCGCGCGGTGAACTTCGCGGCACTCGCGCTGCCGTCGCCGGCCGCGACCACGCCGTCCCTATCGCCATCGAGTGTGACCGCGGGCACCGTGATCGGCGGCAGCGCCGCGAGCCTCTTCTCCAGTTCTGCGTAACGCGGATCGCCGTCCGCGTTGCCGAAGCGATGACGATAGGAATGAACAGCAACATCGACAAAATCGGGATTGTCGAGCGCAGGCATCGAGCGGTCGAACGTGGCGTCGTCGAAATCCCAGTCCGGCGACCATTCCTCCCACAGCATTCGCGCGATCTTGCGCCGGTTGGCGGCGAGCCCGGCGCGGCCGCGCTCGAGCTGGAAGTAATATTCGTACCACATCGCTTCTTCGTTCTCGGGCGGGCCGGGCACCATGGCGCGCGAAAAATCCTGGATCAGGTAGGAGTTGACGGTGACGAGCCCGGCGCAGCGATCCGGCCAGAGTGCGGCGGCAACGGTCGCCGCGCGGCCTCCCCAATTGTGTCCGGCGAGCACCGCACGCTTGATGCCGAGCGCGTCGAGCAGTGCGATCACGTCAGCGCCAAGCGAGGCTTGCTCGCCCGAGCGCGGCGCTGCGCTGTCGCGAAAGCGGGTTTCGCCATAACCGCGCAGATAGGGAACGATCACGCGAAAGCCCTTTGCGGCAAGGATCGGCGCAACATCCGCATAGGTATGGATGTCGTAGGGAAAGCCATGCAGCAGGATCACCGCGGGGCCGGCTGCCGGGCCTGCTTCGTAATAGGCGATGTCCAGCACATCGGTCTCGACATGGCGCAGCGGCTCCAGCTTACGCAACGGCGCACGCGGCGGCCGCGCTTTCGTTTGCGCATGGGCCTTACCGTTGATCACCGCCGGTCCCAACAGCGCCGCGCCGAGAAGGAGGCGGCGATCGATCCCGTCACGCACGATCGCCTCCAATCAACTCCATCACCGCTGCGGCAAACGCCTCCGGCTCCTCCTGCGGCAGATTGTGGCCCGCGCGCGGGACGACACGATGCGCGATGCGTTTGGCAAATTTCGCGGCACTTGCCTTGCCGTCAGTCGCGGGAATCACGCCATCGCCCGCGCCGTCGAGCGTGATCGCAGGCACCGTGATTTTCGGCAACGCCGCCAGCTTGCGCGCGATGTCGGCATAGTGCGGGTCGCTCTCGGCAAGCCCGTAACGGTGGCGATAGCTGTGGATCACCACGTCGACATAGTCAGGATTGTCAAAGGCGATTGCGGTGCGCTCGAAGCAGGAATCGTCGAAATCCCAGTTCGGGGACCACTGCTTCCAGAGAATTTTCGCAATGTCGCGGCGGTTGGCGGCAAGCCCTGC
The DNA here is from genome assembly GCA_963794775.1 of uncultured Alphaproteobacteria bacterium. Taxonomy (GTDB): domain Bacteria; phylum Pseudomonadota; class Alphaproteobacteria; order Rhizobiales; family Xanthobacteraceae; genus Bradyrhizobium. Next base: position 3,858 of record CAWCGA010000018.1, read on the forward strand.
CCGCCCCCGCTCGATCTGGAAATAATATTGATACCAGTACGCCACCTCTTGCATGACGGAGGCCGGCTTCATCGCACGCGGAATATCCTGGATCAGGTAGGAATTGACGCAGACCAAGCCGATACAGCGCTCCGGCCATAGTGCCGCACCGACGCAGGCCGCGCGTCCGCCCCAGTCGTAGCCGGCGAACACCGCACGCTGGATTTTCAACGCATCCATCAGCGCCATCAGATCCGCGCCCATCGCGGCCTGCTCGCCGGAGCGCGGCGTCGCCTTGTCGCGGAAGCGCGTCGGACCGTAACCGCGCAGATATGGCACGATGACGCGACAGCCTTGTGAGGCCAATATCGGCGCGACGTCGACATAGCTGTGAATGTCATAAGGGAAGCCGTGCAGGAGCACGGCCACAGGCCCATCGGAAGGACCGGCCTCATAGTAAGCAACATTCAGCGGACCGGCGTCGACATGGCGAAGCGGCTCGAGTCGTTGGCTTGAAGATGCGCTCGCCATGTCCGGAACCTCTCTGTCACTTGATCGCGGCAATGATAGTAATGTTTGTTTGATCCGCGAAAGTACGCTTGCTGCAAGACAGGGCTGCTATGTTGCGTTTCTCGGCCATCCTCGCATTGTTGGGATCGTTGATCGCGCCTGCGGCCGCGCAGGATGCCCTGCGCAGCGAATGCCTTGCAATGGCGAAGGCGCCGTGGCGCGCCACGCCAGTCAGCCTGCGCCGCGAGGCGGCGGTCGCGAATGAAGTCGCTATCACCTATGGCGGCCATTCGACCTATTACATCGACACGCCCGGCGGCATTCGCATCGCCACCGACTGGAACGGCGGCTTCCGGATGGGACGCCTGCCCGACGTCGTCACCATGAACCGCGCGCACTCGACGCATTACACGCTGTTTCCCGACCCGAAAATCCCGCACGTGTTCCACGGCTGGGCCGAGGACGGCGTGCCTGCGAAGATCTCGGAGAAGATCGGCGACGTCTACTATCCGCAACGTCACCACCGACATCCGCCGCTTCTACGGCGATCACTACCGGCGTCAACATGATCAAGGACGGCAACTCGATCTTCATCTTCGAGGTCGCCGGCCTCTGCATCGGCCATCTCGGCCATCTGCATCACCAGCTCGACGACACCCATTTCGCCGCGATCGGCCGGCTCGACATCCTGATGGTCCCGATCGACGGCACCTACACGATGTCGCTCGACGGCGTTTCCGACATCACCAAGCGGCTGCGCGCCTCCGTGGTGCTGCCGATGCACCGGTTCGCGACGCCGCTGGACGAGTTCATGGACAAGATCGGCAAGCAGTTCGAAATCGAGGTGCGCAACGAGCGCACATTGCGTATCTCGCGCGAGACGTTGCCGTCGAGCCCGACGGTCATTATCCTCGACGGCGTCTGACACAAATAACGATAATAACGGGAGCGAACGTCCATGGTTGCCAGCACATTGCCGTCGACACGAAGCGGGCTTTACGCCGATCCGAACGAGACATGGCTCGCGCTGCACACCGAGCCGGTGCTCGATCCGGCGCGGCCGATCATCGATCCGCATCATCATCTCTGGGATCGCGGCGGCGTGCGCTACATGATGGAGGAGATGACCGACGACATCGCGATGGGCCACAACGTCATCGCCACCGTCTATGTCGAGGCGCGCTCGTTCTACCGCGCCTCGGGACCGGAAGCGTTCCGCCCGGTTGGCGAGGTCGAGTTCGTCAACGGCGTCGCGGCGATGGCGGCGAGCGGCGCCTATGGCAAGGCGCTGGTCTGCCACGGCATCGTCGGCCACACCGATCTCCGCCTCGGCGACGGCGCGAAGGCCGTGCTGGAAGCCGAGATCGCCGCCGGCAACGGCCGCTTCCGCGGCATCCGCCATTCCTCGCCCTGGGATGCCGACAAGGACGTCGCCGGAATCTATGCCGAGCGGCCGAAGGGCCTGTTGCTCGATCCGACCTTCCGCAAGGGTTTCGCGTGCCTTGCGCCGCTCGGCTTGAGCTTCGACTCCTGGCTGTTCTTTCATCAGCTCGGCGAGTTCGCCGATCTCGCCCGCGCCTTCCCGGATACGCGCATCTGTCTCGATCATTGCGGCGGCATCATCGGCATCGGCAGCTATGCCGGACGGCGCGACGAAATCTTCAAGACCTGGAAGGCCTCGATCCAGGAGGTCGCCAAGTGCAAGAATGTCGTGGTCAAGCTCGGCGGGCTCGCGATGGTGCTGCCGGGCTTCGGCTTCCATGAATGGCCGAAGCCGCCGAACTCGGAACAATGCGCCGCGGCGTGGAAGCCGTATATAGAGACATGCATCGAGGCATTCGGCCCGGACCGCTGCATGTTCGAGAGCAATTTCCCGCCCGACAAGGGTCAGGCCAGCTATCAGGTGATCTTCAACGCCTTCAAGCGTCTCTCTTCGGGCTTCAGCGAGAGCGAGAAGACCGCGCTGTTCTCGAAGACGGCCGCGGATTTCTATCGGCTGAAATTCTAAGGCGCCGGATAGGCGCGCAAGAACGCCTCGGTTGCTGCTTCGGCGCGCGCGACGATCTCGCGCGCGACCGGCCGCGCCGCGGTGTCGAGCAACAGGCCGAGCATCCGGTTGCCCCACAACAGGCCGGCGAAATGGTCGGCGAGCGCCGCCGGCTCGCCGTCGAGCAGCTTTGCTGCGCGGGCGCGGCGCATCAGCTCGCGCAACGCGCCGCGGCTGGTCTCGATCCCGATATCGTTGAGCATCTTGCCCACCTCGGGCGCGCGCACCGCTTCCGATATCGCCAGCCGGAACACCGCGACAACCGCGGGATCGCGAGACCTCGCGCAACAGCTGCGCGCCGAATGATCGACGAGCGTGTGCGCCAACGTCGCGCGATCGCGTGGCTCCGGCAGATCGGCGGGCATCTTCAACCGCTTCGCGCGCTCGCTGATGCAGGCGATCAGCATCTCCTGCTTGCTGCCGAACAGCGCGTAGAGCTCGCGCTTGGAGACGCGCGCGCGGGTGGCGATCTCCAGCGTCGAGGTCTCCGCGAAGCCGCGCCCGGTGAAGGCCGCGAATGCCGCCTCCAGAATGCGGCCACGGACCGTCCCGATTTGGTCGCCGGCTGGAACCGGCTTCAACGCGCGCTTTGCCGCCATCATCATCCCTTGACTTGGTACCGGCAAGTACCATACATTCAAAATACGATGGTACCGAATGGTACCGAACAAGCAACCCACAGAAATCATGAGGTCTCACCATGGTGAAGCCAATCCTGGTCACATCCGCAGCCGGCGGCCGGCAAGGCAAGACCGGCCGTCATGTCGCCGAACAGTTGTTGTCGCGCGGCGTTCCCGTTCGCGCTCTTGTGCGCAAGCTCGATGAGCGATCCGAGCGGCTGCGCGCGCTCGGCGCCGAAATCTTCGAGGGCGACTTCCTCAATATCCGCTCGGTGCAGCGCGCCGCCGAGGGCACATCCGCGATCTATTTCGCCTATCCGGTGCAGGACGGGCTGATGGATGCGACCGCGGCGATGGCGGTCGCCGCGCGCGAAGCCGGCGTCACGCGCCTGGTCAACCTGGTGATGCTGCAATCCTCGCCCGACGCGCCGACGCCGCGGATGCGGCAGAACTATCTGTCCGAGCAGGTGTTCGAATGGGCCAATGTCGGCGCGATGCATATCCGCGCCACCGTGTTCTACGAAAATCTCGCCTCGATGGTGCGCCAGAGCCTGCCGGCGCAGGGCGCGATCCGGCTGCCCTGGGGCAATGAGAGCACCGTGCTGCCGCTGGTTGCGGCCGAGGACGTCGCGCGCGTCGCTGTCGGCCTTCTGACCGGCCCGCAGCCGGCCGACGGCAGCTTCCATCGCCTGATCGGCACGACCATCTCGCTGAAGGAGATCATCGCGACCTTTGCCCGCGTCATGGGACGCAATGTGCATTACGAGGAGATTTCCGACGAGGCAGTGGCGCCGCGACGTGGCATCGCGCGGCTTCAATCCGCACGCCATCGAGCATCTCTCCTCGCTGTGGCGCGCGATCCGAGGCGCTGCGATCGATCCGAACGATCCGCGCTATGCGGTCACGGAGGCGATCGAAAAAATCGGCGGCGCGAAGCCGAAGACGTTCGAGGCTTTCGTGCGCGAGGGCCAGAACGAGTTGCTTGCGAAATCGGCCTGAGCCGCGAATAATAGTGGAGCGCCGCGCAAACCGCCGCGGCGCTCGAGGGAGGAACGACATGCCATGGCCATCCATCACCGGCGGATATCTCGCGGTGCTTGCGCTGGTCTATGCCGCGCTCGCCATCAACGTGGTGCGGCTGCGCCGGCAGAACCGCGCCGCCTTCGGCGACGCCGGCAATCCGGCGCTGCGCAGCGCCATCCGCGCGCACGGCGCATTTCGCCGAATACGTGCCCATCATCGCGCTGATGGTGGCGATGCTTGAAATGTCGGGGATGGCCGCATGGCGGGTGCATCTGCTGATGGGCGTGCTGCTGATATCGCGGTTGCTGCATCCCTTCGGCATGTATGCCACGGGGTCCAGCACGTTCGCGTTCCGCATCGGCCGCGTGACCGGCGTGACGCTGACGCTGCTGGTTCTCATCGCCAGCGCGGTCGCGATCCTGTCGCGCGTGTTGCGGGGCGTGTAAACGAGGTCGGCGCGTCAGCCCGCCATCAGGCTCGCGGGCTGGCGGTTGCCGGCGGGCAAAAACATCTTCTTCAATTTCAGGACCACGCGCAGCGCAAAGCCGAGCCAGACCGGCTGGGTCTTGCGGCAGAAGGCGAGCTTCTTGACGTGGCTCTCGACATGCCAGCGCGCATGCGCGCCGTCCTTGAAGAAGATCACGTCGCCGGGGCCGTAGCGCGTCGGCGGCATGGTGTCGCTCTCCAGCACGATGCCGCCTTCGAGGATCAGGATGGTCTCGTCGAAATCGTAGTACCAGTTGAACTTGCCTGCGGTGCAATGCCACACCATGGTCGAGGCGAGCCCGTCGGCGCTCTTCGACAGCACGCACCAGCGTCGCGTCCGGCTTGCCCTCGATGATCCAGGACGGCTCGATCGGGCGCGGCGTCAAATCCACCGTCAGTTTGGCGATTTCGATCAGCGCGCGCGACATTCAAGAACCTCTAGCAATCGGAAGAGGTTTGCGGGCACCGGTTTTCAGGCTAATGGCCGACGTTTAAGCTTTCCTTACGAATTGCGGCGCAATCGGCGGCAACGCCGCCGATCTGCGCACAATTCTGCGGCAAAGTCGCGCACTTCACGCCCACTCGCCCTTGCGGAACACCGGCACGCGGCGGCCGTCGGCATGAACGCCGTCGATATCGGTCTTGTCCGAGCCGATCATCCAGTCGATGTGAATCAGGCTCTGGTTGCCGCCTTGCGCCGCGATCTGCTGCGGCGTCAGCTTCGCGCCGTCGATGAAGCATTTCGAATAGCACTGGCCGAGCGCAATATGTGAAGCGGCATTCTCGTCGAACAGCGTGTTGAAGAACAAGCAGCCCGCTCTTCGAGATCGGCGAGGAATGCGGCACCAGCGCCACCTCGCCGAGACGCCGAGCGCCCTCGTCGGTGTCGAGCACCTTGTTCAGCACCTCTTCGCCGCGCGAGGCCTTGGCTTCGACGATGCGGCCTTCCTCGAACTTCACCTGAATGTTGTCGATCAGCGTGCCCTGATAGGACAGCGGCTTCGAGCTCACGACATGGCCGGAGACGCGCCGGCAATGCGGCGTGGTGAAGACTTCCTCGGTCGGGATGTTGGGGTTGCAGGTGATGCCGTTCTTGGCGGTGGAGGCGCCGCCTTCCCATTCGTGACCGTCGGCCAATCCGATGGTGAGGTCGACGCCAGGCGCCGAATAATGCAGCGCATGGAAGCGCTGGCCGTTCAGCCATTGCGTGCGCTCGCGCAGCCGCGCATTATGCGCGTCCCAATTGGCCACCGCGCCGTCCTTGTCGACGCGCGAAGCGGCGAAGATCGCATCCGCAAGCTTCGCGACCGCGACGTCCTCGGCGATCGTCGGGGAAAACCTGCTTCGCCCAGGACAGGCTCGGATAGGCGATGATGTTCCAGTTGGTGTCGAAATTGACGATCTTCTCCAGCGCCGGCTGATAGGCCTTCGAGTTGGCCTTGCTGGCGCGCGCGACCTTTCGCGGGATCCTCGCCCGACAGCAGCATCGGATTGTCGCCGACGATCGCGAGCCGCGCGGTGTTGTCGGAAAACGCTTTCGCCATGCCCTCATAGAGCCAGCCCGCGGCGCGGTCGAAACTTGCATCATGCGCGTTGCGATAGCGCGACAAGTGTCAGCTCCTCGTCGGAAAAGAACGGCGTCACCAGACCCGCGCCGGCCTTATAGGCATGCTCGGCAATCCTGCGCACCAGCGGCATCGCGACCACAGGCGCGGTCAACAGCAGATCCTGTCCTTCGCGCAACCGTAAACCCACTTTCACCGCGACCTCGGCGAGGCGGTCGAGTTTCACGGGATCGATGGAAGCGGAAAGGTTGCGTTCGTGCACGGTCATGGCGCGGCCTTTGCTGGGGATGTTTCTATGTAGCGCCGTGGGGCTGGGGTGCAATTAGCGTCGATGCGGTCAACTGCTTCCATCCGCCCCCGCGAGTTCGCGCAGCGCCACTTGCGCGCCAGAGCGAGCGTCGCGGAGGGATAAAACCGCTCAACCCCCCTTCGCGATCATCGCTTCCAGTTCGCCGCGCACCCGCGCGATCACCTCGGCATGGCTGCGGCTCGCGCTTTGCCGGAACAGGCGCATGGTCGGATACCACGGGCTGTCGTCGCGCTCGAGCATCCAGCGATAATCCGGCGTGTAGGGCAGCAGCGTCCAGACCGGGCGGCCGAGTGCGCCTGCGAGATGCGCCACGCTGGTGTCGACGGAGATCACGAGATCGAGGCACGACATCAGCGCCGACGTCTCGGTGAAATCGCCGAGTTGATCGGTGAGATCGATCACCTCGCTGCGGGACAACAGCGCGCGGTCGTCGTCGCTCGGGTCCTTCTGCAGGCTGACGAAGGTCGCGTCGAGATCGAACAGCTCCGAGAGGATGCCGAGCGGCACCGAGCGGTTATGGTCGTTCCTGTGATTGGGATTGCCGGACCAGACCAGACCCACGCGCAAGCGGTCGTGCGATCCGAGCCGCGCTTCCCACGCCTGCACACGCGCCGCATCGGGCGCAGGCAGATAGGGCACATCGGCCGGGATCGTCGTCGAGCTTCGTTTCGAATGCCAGCGGCAGGCTGCCGATCGGGCAATACATGTCGAAGGCGGGCAGTTCGCCGCCCATCGGCAGACATTGCGCGACGCCCGGCAATCCCGACAGCAGGCCGCACAGCGAGGCAGGCACGACCAGCACCACGCGCGCGCCGCGCGCGGCGAGCTGCGGCACATAGCGCACGAACTGGATGGTGTCGCCGAGCCCCTCGTCGACATGCACCAGCACGGTCTTGCCCTCGACGCTGCCGTGTCCCAGCCACATCGGCTGGATGTAGTCGAAATGCGCGATGGGAAGATCGGGCACCCTCCAGCGCACCTCGCGTCCGCTCCAACCGGCCTCGAAATTGCCGCGCAGCAGCTCGAGCAGCGCCAACGCCCATTCCGCCTCGGCGTAACCGGGATCGATCGCGCGCGACCGGCGGTAAATCGCCATAGCCTCGTCGAAACGATGCAGATGCGTCAGCGCCGCGCCCTTGTTGCAGAGCGCGGCCGGATAGGCCGGCCGGCGCTGCAGCGCGCGGTCGAACCAGGCCAGCGCGTCCTCGTCGCGGCCGAGCCGGTGCAGGATCGCGCCGGCATTGTTGCAAATCTCGGCGCTGGCGGGATCGAGACCATGGGCGCGTTCGATGTCGGCCAGCGCCTCCTCGAACGCTCGAGGTCATGGAGCGCGAGCGCGCGCATCTGCAGGGTCGGCGCATGGTTCGGCTGCAGCTCGTCCGACATTTGCAGGTAGGGCAGCGCTTCGGCCGCGCGTCCCGACCTCTGCAGCAGCGAGCCGGCATTGTAGGCGGCGTCACGGTCGCGCGGGTTGAGCTTCACCACATGCTGGAACGCCGCGGCGGCGCGATCGGTGCGGTTCAGATCGACCATGACATTGGCGACGGCGCGCCAGATGATCCAGCGGCCTCGGGTTTCAACCGCGCCGCATGCTCGAACGCCGCCAGCGCATCCTCGAACTGCTTCTGCTGGCGCAGCACGCTGCCCAGCGTGAACAGATATTGCGGCTTCGGATCCTGCGCCACCGCGCGCCGCGCCCACTCCGCGGCGAGATCGAAATGCTGCGCATCGATCGTGATCAGGCTCATCAGGTGCATGGAGTCGGCGTGCGCGGGATCCGCCGTCAGCGCCTGCTGGCCGCACACCTGCGCGTCGAGCATTTTTCCCGCGCGCAAATGCGCGATGCCCGCTTCGTAAAGCGCTGCGTCGGACGGGGCCGCTTTGCCCGGGGCGGGAGTTTTGCCGGCAGCCCGGCGTTCGCGACGATTCATGGGCGCCTTCTTGGATGCTGAAGGGCGAATCGATAGATGATTCTGTCACTTGTGGGAAGCAGGCGCCCGATTCGAGGGGCATGTAACGGCATGTTCGCAAGCCCGATCAGCGCCGGCAACTCCTCCAGAATGAGATGGGTCGGCATCTTCGCCAGCATCGAGGCAAACCGTCCCTTGCTTTCGAACCGCTCGCGGAAGGTGGAGGCCGCAAACGCCTCCTTGAAACGCAGCAGGATGCCGCCCGCGATATAGACGCCGCCGAAGGCGCTCACCGTCAGCGCGAGATCGCCGGCGACGCTGCCGAGGAAGCCGCAGAACAGGGCAAAGGCGCGGACGCAGCCTTGTCGGTCTTGTTCATGGCATGCCGCGTCACGTCGGCGGGCGACAGCATCAGCGGTTCGATGCCGCCGATCTCGCACAACGCCTCGTAGAGATTGACCAGCCCCGCCCCGCTCAGCACGCGCTCGGCCGAGACGTGGCTCCAGCGCTTGCGCAGCATCTCGACGATCGCGAACTCTCTGCGGCGTGGAGGCGGCGAGCGTGGCATGACCGCCCTCGCCCGCGACCAGCACCCAATCGCTGCCGTTCGGAATCAGCGCGCTGACGCCGAGACCCGTTCCCGGACCGATCACGCCGATATTGCCCTTCGCTTCGGGCAATCGGGGCCGACCGTGAAAATGTCCTTGCGCGGAAGATGCGGAATGGCGCGCGCGGTCGCGGCGAAATCGTTGACGACGGTGAGCGAGGCGAGACCGAGGCCCTGCTTCAATTCGCTCGACGGAGAACGACCACGCCTTGTTGGTCATGGAGATGCGGTCGCCGAGCACGGGGCCGGCGATAGCCAGCACGCCCGCGAGATGCGAGCGCTCGCTCGCCGGCAGCGCCTGCAGATAATCGGACAGCGCATCCTGCAGCGAGGGATACTGATCGACCTCGACATGCCTGAGCCGGTCGTATTTGCCACCCTGCGCGATCGCAAACCGCGCATTGGTGCCGCCGATGTCGCCGATCAATCGCAATTCGTTCACGGCAGGCTCCCTGGAGGGATCGAAACGGGGCACGTTCATCAAACGAATGTCGAGAGTGCGGGTTCCTTGGGATAAGAGCCGTCATTGCGAGCGAAGCGAAGCAATCCAGAATACCCCCGCGGAGACAGTCTGGATTGCTTCGTCGCTGCACTCCTCGCAATGACGAGGCCGTGAAGAAACATTCCCGCGGCGCGATTTCGCGTCCGGGCTTTGCAATTCGGTGTCCCTCTGAAAGCAGAGGGCGCAGGGAATGCCGGGTGCACGCCGCACCCACTGCCTCGCGTGCAAAACGAAAAAGACGCACGCAGGCCAACACAGGTACGCCGAAATCACTCCGGCACTCCCTGCGCAATGGCTTTACGGCTGCTCCGTGCTCTTCCTGGTGTGCCGGGCTTTTTAGCCACCATCGCTCGCGGAATAATTCCGCAAACTTGATCTCCAGCATCGGGGAGCCAGGACCACACGGCTTGACCGTACGCATCGTGCCGCACGTCTTGCGGCCCAACGCGTCCATCGCAACCCGCCTCACGTCTGGTGACGAATGGCCATCACGTCCCCCGTGTCGAGGCGGGCTGGCTTCGTTAAATCATAACTTCTGTCTTTCGGAAAGATAAATATTTTTGCGAGGCGCGCTTAACTCGTCGGGCAAAACAGGCGGCGGGCTTTCGCCTGCGCCCTCGCGCCACACTGTCGATGGCGGATTGTGACGGTCGAGGCGCGCGCGGTCGCACTTACGACTTCGTTTCTTCGGTCGCGAAATCCGCCCGCTCCAGCAGCACCGAGACGACGAGGCCCGCGATCAGTCCCCAGAACGCCGCGCCGACATTCAACAGCGGAACATCGGCGACCGTGACCAGGAAAGCCACCAGCGCGCCGAGCGAGAAGTTTTTGGCGAACGCCGTGACGAAGGCGGTTTGCAGCACGCGCAGCATCGCAAGTCCGGCAAGTGCCGCGACAAAGGATTTCGGCGCATTGAGCAAAAGCCTTGTGAAGGTCGGTGCAAAAAGTCCGAACAGGATCGCGAGCAGACCGACCACGATGCCGGCCGTATATTGGCGTTCGCGCTCGCCGCTGCCGACGATGATGGCGTTGGTCGGCCCGGTGAGGCAGGTCGAGACCGCGCCGACCAGGGCGGCAAGGAGGGAGCCGACACCGCAGGCCACCGTCACCGCGTTGATCGGCGGATTGTGGCCGGCCGCTCGCAGCACGGCAAATCCCTGGCCGTTCTGCACGACGAGGACCGTGATCGCGAGCGGCACCACGAGCTCGACGATCGCCGCCACCGACCAGGCCGGGGCCTGCACGACGGGCCTGATCAGTTCGAGCTGCATCGGCGCGCTGGCGTCGAATCTCCCGAAGACGACCACGGCGACCGCTCCGGCCAGCAGCGCGCCGATGATCGGCGGCAGGCGGCGCCCGAGCTTAGGCATCGCGCCAAGCAGCAGCCATGCGACGACCATTGGGGCAGCGATCGCGGCGTCCTTGAAGGTGGCATGGACGAGGTCGAGACCGAAGCGCAGGAACACGCCGGCAACCATGCCCATCACGATTTCCAACGGCACCAGCGACATCGCGCGTTTCACCCAGCCGGTCAGGCCGAGCACCAGCATCAGGACGCCCGTCGCATAATAGGCGCCGACCACCTCGGCAAAGCCGAGATGCGTCAGCGATTGGCCGACCAGCACCGTGCCGGGAATGGTCCAGAAGAACGCCAGCGGCTCGCGGTAAACGGCGCAGAAGGCGATGGTGATCAGGCCATTGACGAAGAAGACGCCGAAAATCCAGGACGCGATCTCGGCTTCCGACAATCCGCCGTTCGAGCCGACCGTGAGGATGATGGCGACCGGCGCGGTGACCGCGAACAGCCAGCCGATGAATCCGTTCGAGGCGTAGAGCGCGCCGAAGTCCGACATGGCGCTGCGGGGAGCGGGTCTCTCGGCCGGTCGTTCAAGCTGGATGAGCATCAGCGCGCTTTCACCGGCCGGTCGGCATGGCTCGCCTGCGGCACGCCGCGGTTCAGTGACATGTGGGAGTGGACGCAAAGCCAGCGACCGCCAACCATCGAAAACACCATGGTGGCGCGGCCGGGTCGTGGGAACGGCTTGCCGTCGGGATGATAGCCGGTGCTGGTCCACGGCGCGATCACTATCGCCATCGTCCCGTCGGACGAGGCCAGCACCGCGGTCTGGTCGGGTACGAAGCGGAAGTCGGTGGTTTTCGGCCAGACATTGTCCCATTGGGTTGCGACCCATTGGTCGATCCCGGGGATGACATCGTTGTGCGTGCCGAAGGCCAGCACGTCGGGATGAAACAGCGGCCGCGCCGAGGCGTAGTCGACGTCGCGGACGTAGCCCGAGAACGTCTCGAGCCACCGGTGGAAGAAGCGTGTGATCTCGGCGTTCGCGGTGGGCAAGGACGACATCGCTTGGCTCCTTTTCGTCTCTCCCTATGGAGAGGTCGAAACGCATCGTCAAATGCAATCCGCCTACTCTTCACTTGGAAAATGTTCCCGTGTGTTCTATACAAGTGGCGCCTTCCATCTATCTCAAAAATGAGATAAACCGGTGTCGTGGCGGGTCGAATTCTAGATGAAATCGTCGCCGCCGAAATTGCTGCGCTTCCCGCCGACATGCAGGCAAGGTTCATCCGGCTTGCTGAACGTATTGCAGCAGCCGGGCTCGAGAGCCTGGGCGAGCTGCATGCGAAACATCTTGTGGGCAAGCTTTGGGAGCTGCGCTTGACCAGCCGCGATGGGATCGCTCGCGCTCTTTACGTTACGGCAAGCGGCCGCAGAGTTGTTGTGGTCCGGGCCGTCGTCAAGAGAACGGAGAAGACCCCATCGGGCGAGATCGAGCTGGCGCTGCGACGGGCGAAGGAGATCACGTGACCATTCCGTTCGAAAAAGTGAAAGCGCGCCTGCTGGCCAATCCCAAGGTCAAAGCAGAGTATGGTGCGCTCGCGCCGGAATTCGAGATCGCGACAGAAATTCTGCGCGCGCGGCTGCGCGCGAAATTATCGCAAGCCGAACTCGCCGCACTCATGGGCACGAGCCAATCCACGATCGCGCGCCTCGAGCGGCCAGACGCTCCCCAGCACCAAGACTTTGCTGCGCTATGCCGAGGCGACCGGCAGCAAATTCCGCGTGCGCTTGTTTGCCGCCTGAGCAGCTACTCCAGCTCCGCCCCGCGCCGCTCCGGAATCAGCAGCCACATGGTCACGAGATCGACCACGTAAAGCAGCGCCAGCGCCGAGATCGCGAACTCGAAGCCGTGCGTGGAGGCGGCGAGCCCGACCAGCAGCGGACCGAAGCCGCCGACCGCGCGGCCGAGATTGAACAGCACGTTCTGCGCGGTGGCGCGCGCCGCGGTCGGATAGAGCTCGCTCATCAGCGCGCCGTAGCCGCCGAGCATGCCGTTGACGAAGAAGCCCATCAGCCATGCCGGCAAACAGCAGCGCGGTCGGATCCGACAGCCGCGAATAGCACAGCACCATCACGGCCGCGCCGGTCATGTAGATGAAGAACGCGGCGCGGCGGCCGACGCGATCGGCGATCTGGCCGAACACGAAAATGCCGACCGCCATGCCGGCGATGGTCGCGACCGTCCAGCCCGCGGTCTGCGTCAGCGCCAGCCCGAAGCGGGTCGACAGATAGTTCGGCAGCCAGATCATGACGCCGTAATAGCCGAAGTTCTGCACCGAGCAGAGGATCACCATGCCGAACGACAGCTTGATGCGTGTCGGCGTCCTTCACCAGCAACTTGAATGAGGACTGCGGCGAGCGCGTCCTGCGTCGCGCAGGAACAGCTCCGGCTCGTGCAGGGTGCGGCGGATGAACCAGGCGACGATGGCGGGGAAGATGCCGATCAGGAACATGCCGCGCCAGCCGATCAGCGGCAGCAGGAACGGAATGAGGATGCGGCCGCGAGCACGCCGCCCTGCCAGCCGAGCCCGACATAGGACGAGACGCGGCCGCGCTCGGCGGCCGGACAGGCTTCCGCGACCAGCGCCATGCCGATGCCGAACTCGCCGCCAAGGCCGATGCCGGCGATGGTGCGATAGGCGAGCAAATCCCAATAGCCCTGCGCCAGCGCGCACATCCCGGTGAAGACGGCGAACAGCACGATGGTCCAGACCAGCACGCGCACGCGGCCCAACCGGTCCGACAGCCAGCCGAAACCAAAGCCGCCGAGCACGGCGCCGAACAGCGTCGCCGTCACCAGCGAGGCCGCCTGCGGCTGGGTCAGTCCGAGATCTGCGGAGATCGGCCGCAGCATGAAGCCGAGGATCAGCAAGTCGAAGCCATCGGTCGCATAGCCGATCGCCGATCCCAAGATCGCGTTGCGTCGCGCGCGCTTCGCGCCGGTATCCGTCGCGACGTCGCCGATATCCGGTTTCGAGCGTGGCCTGCCTGACGTTCATCGGAGCACCCCCGTGGAATTTACCGGGAGCAACGAACCAAATCGGCGCCGGGGAGCGCAACCGCTTTTCTGCAGCTATCCACGTTAAACAGGCGGCAGGTGCCAACGCAGACGGCACCGCGCTGCAGTACTTCGGACCCATCGTCCCGGTTATCTTCAATCGCTCCGACCTGACCCAGCCGGAGACGTCGGCGCCGGTGCGCGGGTTGACATACATCACCGAGGTCCAGCCGCTATCGGTCCGCGCGTAAGCGACCAGAAAGTCCTTCGGAATGACGAACACGCCGCTCATCGCACACGCGAGGTTCGGCGCCGAGTAGAACTGCAGCCGCCCCGATCCCGTCACCACATTGCCGAGCGGCGGCGAGAAGATCGGCACGTCTTTCGTGCCGGTTTTCGGCTCCTTGCAATCCTCGCGAGCGCGGGCGCGGCAAGGAAGCCGAGAAATAGTGCAGCAGAGCAGGCGTTTGGCAAATGTCATGGTCGTGCGTCGCATGAGACGCCAGAGAGGTTCAGCGCGCCGCGCAACGCTCACGCCGGCGCCGGCTCCCGCGCAAAGCGCGGCATCACCTCGCGGGCGAACAGCGTCGCCGAACGCAGCTCCTCCTCGAAGGTGAGATTGCCGAAGGCAAAGCGCGTCAGCACGTAGTTGACGCCGGATGTCTCGATCTCGCGCCGCAATCCTTCCGCGACCTCATCGGCGGTGCCGACCAGCAGGAAGCCGGCCTCGCAGGCGGCGGAAAAATCCTCCGGCACCGGATAGTGCGTCATCGGATTGCCGTGCACGCGCCAGAGATGCTGCAGGCTCGCATACCAGCGATCGAAGCCGCGCTTGCCGCAGGCGCGCGCCGCCTCGCGTGTCTCGGCGACCACGATGTGGCGGCCGATCGCCATGCGCGGATGCGGCTCGTGCGCCGCGCGGGACGTGCCGGCCCAGACCTCGCGATAGCGGTCGGTAATCGGGCGGACGTTCTTCGCCGCGGTGTTGCAGACGATGTTGATGCCGTTCTCCGCCGCCCACGGCACGGCTGCGGCCGCCGACAGCCCGTACCAGATCGGCGGCGTCGGCTTCTGCACGCATTCGAGCTCGACCGGCACGTTCTTGAAGCGATAATGCTGGCCTTCGAAGTCGATCGCCTTCGACTGCAGCCCCTGCATCAGCACCGCGTAGCCTTCCTTGTAGAGCGTCGAGGATGCCTCCGCGGTGACGCCGAAATAGGCGAGCTCGTAAGGCGAGCTGCCGCGCCCGACGCCGAGCTCGAGCCGGCCGCCGCTCATCTGGTCGAGCATGCAGACCTCTTCCAGCAGGCGCAGCGGATTCACCAGCGGCAGCGTGTAGACCAGCGTGCCGATGCGCAGCCGCTTGGTGCGCTGCGCGACCGCCGAGAGGAACACGCCGGGTGCGCCCGCGGTGCCGAGCGGCGTCGAATGGTGCTCGGCGATCAGATAGGCATAGAAGCCCTCGCGGTCATAGACTTCGGTCAGGCGCAGCCGGTTCTCGTAATGCTCCGCGAGCGGCAGGTCGCCGCGATCGACGTGATCGAAGACACCGAATTTCAAGATGGATCTCCTCGTTCTTCAGCCAGCGTCTTGTCGAGCGGATCGATGCCGTCGATCAGCACGAAGGCGATGCGGCAGACCTTGTCGGAGCGATTGACCCAGGCGTGGTTGGTGGCCTGCTGCACCAGGAAGTCGCCGGCCTTCAGATGCACCTCGGAATCGTCGAGCAGCATGTCGATCTCGCCCTGCAGCACGATGGCGTAGTCGACGCTCTTGGTCCGATGCATGAAGGCATGGCGCGACGGACCGCCGCCATGGGTGTGCTGGTCGGCGCCCATCGATTTCAGCAGGGCTTCCTGGTCGATCGCTTCCGCTTCCTTTGTCACCGGCGGAAAATCGACGACGCGCAGGATCGATCCGTTCGGCGGCGGCGGCACGCCGATGGTGCGCGCGGCGCGGTCTTGCCGCAGATCCACGCGCGCCGGCGTCTCGTCGGTGACCCAGAGCAGGCTGGAGACGAAGCCCGCGCCTTCGCGCACCCTGACGTGGGGACAGATGCCGTCGCTCTCGATGATCGCCTTGCCGCTGTCGTCGTGGCCGGTGACGATCCGGCGTATCTGATGCGTGGGATGCATGTGTCATTCCGTGATGTGATCATTCGACTGTCGCGCCCGAAGCCTTGATCGCCGGCCCCCAGCGCGCGTATTCGCTGCGCACGAAAGCGGCCATCGCCTCCGGCGGGATCGGATCGGTCGGCTCCATCGCCGCCGCGTTCAACAGATCGGCGAATTGCGGCGTCGCCTGCATGGTGCGGATTTCGTCCGCGAGCAGTTTCACGATCGGCGCCGGCATGTTCGCAGGGCCTGCGACCGCGATCCAGCCGCTCCAGTCGAAACCGGGCACGGTCTCGGCGATCGGGGGGACCGACGGCAGCAGCACGCTGCGTTTGGCGATCGACAGCCCGACAGCGAACAGCTTGCCCGACTTGATGTTGGGGATCGCCAGCGTGCCGTCAAGGAAGGCCATGTCGACCCGGCCGGTGAGCAGGTCGGTCATCGCGCTGCTGGAGCCCTTATAGGGCACATGCACGATGTCGAGACCGAGCTGGGTCTTGAGCAACTCCATGAAGATGTGGTGCGGCGTGCCGTGCCCGGCGGAGGCGTAGGTGTATTTGCCGGGATGCTTCTTTATCTCGGCGATCCACTCGGCCATCGTCCGCGCCGGAAAGGACGGATTTACGCTGAGGAAGAAGCTGGTGGCGCCAAGGCGGGCGATCGGCGTGAACTCGGTGAGCGGATCGACGCCGGGTTTTGCCACAAGCTGCGGCGCGATGCTCAGGGTCGTCACCGTCGGGATCAGCAGCGTGTAGCCGTCGGGTGCCGCCGAGGCGACGGCCTTGGCGCCGATCAAGGTGCTGGCGCCGGGCTTGTTGTCGACCACGACCGTCTGCTTCAGCGAGGCCGACAGCGTCTCGCCGATCGAGCGGCCGAGCACGTCGACCAGCGAACCCGCCGGATAGGGCACGATCAGCTTGATCGGCTGCGACGGATAAGGCGTTTGCGCCGAGCGCGGTCGTGGCCGCGAGCACAAGGGCGAGCAGAGCCGCCCGAAAGGGCAACAATGTCACGGCGCAGCCTCCCCAGAATCACGCTTGTCGTTGTCGTTTCGGGTCAGACTAGGCCGGTGACGGATTGCGGGCAACAGGATGGTCCATGCGGATATGCAGCGATGGGCGAGACGCGCATCACGGAGCGCATGGCACGGCAGCGGTCGAACGCTCCGCCGCTTCCATCCCGGCGCGTGGTACCGTTTGTCGCTGCCGCCCTGTTTACCACAAACGATTTCTTGATTTGCCCGCGTGAACCAACCGGGTGAAACGATCCGACATATTACTGATCGCTATTTTCAATCCGGGATGCGCAAATGCACCGCCGCGACGATGATGAATTAGGGCCGGGCAGGCGCATCAAGCTCACTGCCCTGGGGCGGCTTCGCTGTCCGAAATTGAAAAATGACACCGAAATCGTCATCAGCAAGAGCCCGCAGAGCAATGCATTCCGCATGTTGATCGACGGCCGGAAGATGCCGATCACGCTGCACGAAAGTTACATCGAGTTGCAGTAGGCAGAGACGACGGCCTGGAAACGGCGCGGCTCGGGCGCGGACACTCGTTGTTGCCGCAGGCGGAAAGGTCGGACGGCGGATGGTTGCAAGCGACAGCTTTGCAGACTTCCTGCGCGAGCAGCTCGCGCCCGTGGGTCACGTCACGCTGCGACGGATGTTCGGTAAAACCGGAGTGTTCTGCGACGGGCTGATGCTCGCGATGGTGCGGGACGACGCGCTGTATTTCCGGGTCGATGACGACAACCGCGCGCTGTTCAAGGAGGCGGAAGCCTTTCCGCCGCTCAACTACGAGAAGGGCGGCGGCAGCATCGACCTCGCCTTCTGGCGCGTGCCGGAGCGGTTGTTCGACGAGCCGGAGGAATTTCTGACCTGGGCGCGTGCGGCGCTGGGGGCGGCGCGGCGGGTCGCCGCGAAACGGGATCGGGCGACGCCGAAGCGGAAGGCAAGACGGAAGTGAACAATCCTCGGCGTCACTAAGCAAAATGTTAGCGACGAACGTGCGTAACCGCCCCCGCGCGGCTCTGGGGAAAGGATGCAAGCACTGCTGGCATCAATAAGCGCAAGACGGCCACGTCATTACTCGGCGTATGCACGATGATCACGGCGAGTGAGAGGTCTGGGAAGCTTTGTTGATATTCGAGATTGCGATCAACCGTGATCAGAATATCAAACTGGCTCGCCGCACGTCGCAACAATTCGCCATTCTTCACGTCGGCCCAGCCCATCTCGGCAACAGTGCGAACGTCGTGTCCCGGGATGTCATTGCGCAACGCGCGCGGCACACACTCGTCAAGCAACACGCGCATCGGCGATCAAATGTGCCTTGGCCTGCTCCAATGCGGCGATGGCAAGTTCTCGCGTCACGCTCGGAAAATCATCCAGAAACTCTTTCAGCGAGTGGCCGCCTTCGATGTAGTCGATCAACGCCTGCACGGGAACGCGCGTGCCGACGAACACGGGCGTTCCGCCCAGAATATCGGGATCGGAGTGAACGACGGATGATGGCTTCGCGGTCATGGTTCTGTCAGCCCTCCGTGCCGGCTGATCCTGACAAATGGCGCGCCCGGAACGATTCGAACGTCCGACCCTCAGATTCGTAGTCTGATGCTCTATCCAGCTGAGCTACGGGCGCGTGTTTCGCCTGCTATGCGGGCTGTTCGCCCGCCTGCCTTCCAATAAACGAGGAAAGGCCGCGAAAGAGGGCTTTAGCTACAGGCTCCTCGGCGGATTGGCAAGGTCCGGAACGGGGCATTTGGTGCGCGATTTTGCCTGGAGTTGTTCTCTTTTCCCTCATCCTTGAGGAGGCCGCGAAGCGGCCGTCTCGAAGGATGCAGGCCCGGGCCTCATGGTTCGAGACGCGCTTCGCGCTCCTCACCATGAGGGTTCGGTAGCCTACGCCCTCTGTCGCTCGTTCCGCACCGACAGCAGTTCCACCGGCCGGTCGGGGATCACGATACGGAAGGTCGCGCCGATGGTGCCTTCGACCAGCGAAATCTCGCCGCCATGGGCGCGCACCAGTTCGGCGGCAATCGCGAGTCCGAGTCCGCTGCCACCGGGACGGCTGGAGGACTGGAACGCCTCGAACAGATGGTCGCGCGCCCTTTGCGGCACGCCCGGGCCGGTGTCGGACACTTCGAGGATCGCGACCGCGCCTTCGCGGCGGCCGGTGACGCGGATCTGCATGCTGGCCGGATCGGGATTGCCTTCCAGTGCCTGCGCGGCGTTGCGCACCAGGTTGAGCAGCACGCGGAACAGCTGGTCGGGATCGCCGTCGACGGAAAGATTGCGCTCGATCGCGGTGACCCAGGTGATCGAAACCTCGTTCGCGAGCCCCGCGGTCTCGCGCACCTCGGCGACCACGGACTCGATCGCGATCATGCGGCGATCCGGCGCGGCCTCCTGCGCGCGGCCATAGGACAGCGTCGACTGACAGAACGCGATCGCCCGCTCCAGCGAGCGCATCAGTTTCGGCGCGAAGCGCTGCACCCGCGGATCCGGCACGCTGGAGAGCTGGTCGGACAACAGCTGCGACGATGCCAGCAGGTTACGCAAATCGTGATTGATCTTGGACACGGCCAGGCCCAGCGCCGCGAGCCGGCTCTTCTGATTGAGCATCGAGACGAGGTCGCGCTGCATCGTCGACAGTTCGCGCTCGGCAACGCCGATCTCGTCGCCGCGTTGGCTCGGCACGATGATGTTGGCCGCGCTCTCCGGATTTTCGTGGAAGCCGACCATGCTCGCGGTCAGCCGCCGCATCGGCCGCACGAACAGATAATGCATCGCGAGGTAGACCAGCACCGAGGTCAGCACCGCGAGCAGCAGCGAGACCGCGAACAGGTTGCGCGAGAAGCGGTACATCGCCTGGCGCAGCGGCGCCTCGTCGATGATGACCTCGATGAATTGCGCATTGCCCGGCGCCGCCCCCACCACGCGGATCGCCTGGTTGCCGGTCTCGAGCATGGTCTCGAACGCGCCGGTGATGGCCTGCCACACCGTCTCGGTGCGCAGATCGATGTCATGGTCGATTGCGGCCGGAAGGTCGGCACTTGCGAGCAGGCGGCGCTGCTGGCCCATCTTGATGGCGACCGCGCGCGCACCGATGCTGGTGAGGATCTGCCGCGCCAGGCCTTCCGGCACCATGCCCGAGGGTGCGGCGTCGAGCACCAACGTGGCGGTATTGGCCGCGGCGATGCGATCGTTGAGCCGGTTCATGCGGAAGTTCGCGATCGCCGGCACATAGATCATCAAGAGCGCGATCAGCGCCAGCGGAATGGTCAGCAGCAACAGCTTGCCGGACAGGCCGAGCTGGGTCGCTCGCACTGTCGGCCGTTCAGTCTTCAGCTGGTCGTCGCTTGCTGACACCCGATTGCCTTCGTTGGCGGTCAAGCGACCATGCGGTCCGGCGCCGGAATCGGTCAAATTACGGATCGCTAATGTCGCCTTGTCTCAATACTTGGGGTGATGCCATTAAACGCACCAGCCTCACCCCTAAAAACACTGCTGGAATCAATATATTCGCCGCAAATGCGTCGTTTCGAAGAAAGGGTACCAAAAGGGGCCGCAAGATTGACGAAAACCGGTCCCTCCCCTATAAGCGCGCCAAATTGTCCGCAGGTAGTTCCGGCTTTGCCGGGGGCGGCTCTAAGGGGGCCGAAACGGCCCGTTTGGGGCATCCCACACCGCCGGACACACTCAATCCAACAGGCAGTTTTACAGTCAGCGGAGAACGACCCGTGAAGCGGACTTATCAACCCTCGAAACTGGTGCGCAAGCGCCGTCACGGCTTCCGCGCCCGTCTCGCCACCGCCGGCGGCCGCAAGGTGCTGGCCGCGCGCCGCGCCCGGGGCCGCAAGCGGCTGAGCGCCTGACCCGGGCCCTTTCCGGAGATTTCCTCATGCAGCGTCTAAGGCAGCGGGCGGATTTCCTCGCCGTTGCCGATGGCGCGCGGGTGAACAGCCCGGCCTTCACCCTGCAAGGCCGCCGCCGCGACGATTTGGGCCCGATCCGGGTCGGTTTCACCGTCACGAAGAAGAACGGCAACGCGCCGGAGCGCAACCGCATCCGCCGCAGGCTGCGCGAGGTCGTACGACGAACCGACAACATGGCGTTGCGGCCGCATCATGATTATGTGCTGGTCGGGCGCCGCGCGGCGTTAAGCCGCGATTTCGCGGACTTGGTGAACGATCTCCAGAACTGCCTGCAACGCCTCGGCCGAGGCCAAAAACGCGACGCCCGCAAAACCGGATCGAACGAGAGCTAGATGACCGACAACCGCAATATGATCCTCGCCGTCATCCTCTCGGGTGTGGTCCTGCTCGCCTGGCAATATTTCTACAACGTGCCGCAGATGGAGCGGCAGCGCGCGCAGCAGGCGCAGCAGGCCGAATTGCAGAAGTCCGCGCCGAAGCCGGCCGACACCACTTCGCCCGCAAGCGCGCCGCCGCAGCCCGGCTCGACTGCGCCCTCGCCGTCCACCCCGGCCGCGTCCAGCGCGCCCGTCGTCAGCCGCGAGCAGGCGCTGGCGGAATCGCAGCGGGTCAAGATCGAGACGCCGAGCCTGATCGGCAGCATCGCGCTGAAGGGCGCGCGTATCGACGACCTCTCGCTGGTCAAGTTCCGCGACACCGTCGACCCGACCTCGCCCGCGATCGTGCTGTACTCGCCGTCCAACACCGCCGCGCCCTATTACGCCGAGTTCGGCTGGGTCTCCGCCCAGAATTCGACGGTGCGGATACCCACCCGCGACACCGTCTGGCAGCAGGAAAGCATCGGATCGCTGACGCCGTCCTCGCCGGTCGTGCTGAAATACGACAATGGCGAGGGCCTCACCTTCCGCCGCACCATTTCGGTCGACGACCGCTATCTCTTCACCATCAAGGACGACGTCAGCAATGTCGGCAACGCGCCGGTGACGCTCTATCCGTTCGCGCTGATCTCGCGTCACGGCACGCCGCAGGTTTCCGGCTATTACATCCTGCATGAGGGCCTGATCGGCTATCTCGGCAACGATGGCCTGCAGGAATACGGCTACAAAAAGCTGGACGACAGCAAGCAGGTCGCCTTCAACAACGTTACCGACGGCTGGCTCGGCATCACGGACAAGTACTGGGCCTCGGCGCTGTTGCCCGACACCAGCGCCAAACTGCAGGCGAAGTATTCGTCGAACCTGGTCGGCAATTTGCGCACTTACCAGGCCGACTATCTCGCCGAACCGCAGACCATCGCGATCGGCGGCAGTGCAAGCGTCAATTCGCGGCTGTTCGCCGGCGCCAAGGAAGTCGGCGTGGTCGGCATCAACTTCCCGCTCGGCCCCGGCGGCTACAACAAGCAGCTCGGGCTCAACCATTTCGATCTGTTGATCGACTGGGGCTGGTTCTACTTCATCACCAAGCCGATGTTCCTCGGGCTCGACTTCTTCTATCACGTGGTCGGCAATTTCGGCATCGCGATCCTGCTCGTCACCGTGATCGTAAAGCTCTTGTTCTTCCCGCTCGCCAACAAGTCCTACGCCTCGATGGCGAAGATGAAGTCGGTGCAGCCGCAGCTGCAGGGGTTGAAAGAGCGCTATCCCGACGACAAGGTGAAGCAGCAGCAGGAGATGATGGAGATCTACAAGAAGGAGAAGATCAACCCGATCGCGGGCTGTCTTCCCGTCGCAATCCAGATCCCGGTGTTCTTCTCGCTCTACAAGGTGCTGTTCGTCACCATCGAAATGCGGCACGCGCCGTTCTACGGCTGGATCAAGGACCTCTCGGCGCCCGATCCGACCAATTTGTTCAACCTGTTCGGGCTGTTGCACTTCGACCCGACGACGCTGCCGCTGTTCGGCCACTACCTCGCGCTCGGCGTCTGGCCGATCATCATGGGCATCACGATGTGGTTCCAGATGAAGCTGAACCCGACGCCGCCAGATCCGACCCAGCAGATGATCTTTGCCTGGATGCCGCTGATCTTCACCTTCATGCTGGCGGGTTTCCCGGCGGGACTGGTGATCTACTGGGCCTGGAACAATTTGCTCTCGGTGTTGCAGCAGAGCTTCATCATGCGCCGTAACGGCGTGAAGGTGGAGCTGTTCGACAATATCAAGAGCACCTTCGTCTGGAAGAAGGCGGAGTCGAAGACGTAAAGTCCCTCCTCGTCATTGCGAGGAGCGAAGCGACGAAGCAATCCATATTGCCGCAAGTGGATAGATGGATTGCTTCGCTTCGCTCGCAATGACGATCGAGAGAACCTTCGCATGACCGCCGACATCGATGCGAAGCTGATTGAAAAGGGCCGCAAGCTCTTTGCCGGCGACTGGCACTTCACCTGGGCTGCGCCGTCGATCGAGACGCTGCCGCCGATGGGTGCCATCGAGGTCGCCTTCGCCGGCCGCTCCAATGTCGGCAAATCCTCCCTGATCAATGCACTGACCGGCCGCAACAGCCTCGCTCGCACCTCGCACACGCCGGGGCGGACCCAAGAGCTGATCTTCTTCGAAGTGCCGGACAAGACACTGCGGCTGGTCGACATGCCCGGCTATGGCTATGCCGCAGCTCCCAAGAGCAAGGTGGCGTCGTGGACCGAGCTGATCCACAAATTCCTGCTCGGACGCGCGAGCCTGGCGCGAGTTTATGTGCTGATCGACGCGCGGCATGGGTCTGAAGGATGTCGATCTCGACGTGCTCAAGACGCTCGACCGCTCGGCGGTGAGCTACCAGATCGTGCTGACCAAGGCCGATCAGGTGAAGGCGGCCGAACTCGACACGCGCCGCACGGAGACCGCCGCTGCGCTTGCCAAACATCCGGCGGCTTTTCCTGACGTGCTCGCGACCTCGTCGCGTTCGGGCACCGGCATGCCGGAACTGCGCGCGGCCATGGTGCGTCTGATCGAGGAGCGAAGGTAGTGACGCGCGTGTACCGTATCCTGATCGCGCTCGCCGGCGTGATGGGCGCCGACGGCGTGATCCTCGCCGCGGCATCCGCGCATCAGGCCGATGCGGCGCGGCTTGCGGCCGCCTCCTCCATGCTGCTGTTTCATGCCACCGCGATTCTCGGCGCCGTCGCGCTCGCCGAACGCGGCCTGATCCATGCGCGGTTAGGGCTTGCCGCCGGCTTCGGCTTCGTCGTCGCCTCGGCGCTGTTCGCGGGCGACCTCACCTTGCGGCAATATGCCGGCCACAGCCTGTTTGCTTTTGCGGCGCCGACCGGCGGCACGCTTCTGATCGTGAGTTGGCTGTTGCTGGCGCTCGCGGCGGTCTGGCCGCGGCGCATGTGACTCGCGTGTCCCGGGCGCGGTGCAGCGTGACATAAGCGCGTTTACGCGCGTCTTCGACGCGCTATGGCTCCGCAGACCCGGGACCCATCTCAAACACGACAAAAGACCCCGGATCAGCAGCGCACCACAACAGTGCTGCGCCGCGTCGGGGGCGCGAGACGCGCTTTGCGCTCGCGCCGGCAATCGGATAGAAACCGCCCGATCCCGCCGCCCGCCGCCACAGAGACGCATTCCATGACCGAAATCAGCCCGCTCGATCAGGCCCGCATCCTGTCCGAGGCGCTGCCCCACATGCAGCAATATGACGAGGAAACCATCGTCATCAAGTATGGCGGCCATGCCATGGGCGCGGAGGATACCGCGAAGGCGTTCGCGCGCGACATCGTGCTGCTGGAACAGACCGCGATCAATCCGGTCGTGGTCCATGGCGGCGGCCCGCAGATCGCGGCCATGCTGAAGCGGCTCGGCATCGTCTCGGAATTTGCCGCGGGCCTGCGCATCACCGACGCCGCAACGATCGAGATCGTCGAGATGGTGCTGGCTGGCTCGGTCAACAAGCAGATCGTCGGCTACATCAACGCGGCCGGCGGCAAGGCGGTGGGCCTGTCCGGCAAGGACGCCAACATGGTGAAGGCGACGAAGACGACGCGCACCATGGTCGATCCGGATTCGCATATCGAGAAGGCGGTCGATCTCGGCTTCGTCGGCGATCCCGATAAGGTCGACCTCACGCTGCTCAACCAGCTGATCGGCTATGAGCTGATCCCGGTGCTGGCGCCGCTGGCGACCTCGGACAACGGCCAGACACTCAACGTCAACGCCGACACTTTTGCGGGCGCGATCGCCGGCGCGCTGAAAGCCAAGCGGCTGCTGCTGCTCACCGACGTGCCCGGCGTGCTCGACAAGTCGAAGAAGCTGATCCCGGAACTGTCGATCAAGGACGCGCGCAAGCTGATCGCCGACGGCACCATTTCCGGCGGCATGATCCCCAAGGTCGAGACCTGCATCTATGCGCTGGAGCAGGGCGTGCAGGGCGTCGTCATCATCGACGGCAAGATGCAGCATGCGGTATTGCTTGAGTTGTTCACGAATCAGGGCACCGGCACGCTGATCCACAAGTGACACTCGCGAACACCCCGCCTCCGACATCGCCACGCCGCGCCGGTTCACGGCTGCAGCGGTATTGGATGCATACGTTGCTCGCTTTGCCGGCGGCCGCGGTGTCGTTTCTCGCCTCATCCGAGCCGGCTCTCGCAGGGTTGAAACTCTGCAACCGCATGAGCTATGTGGTGGAGGCCGCGATCGGCATCGACGAGAAATCGGCGACCGCAACGCGCGGCTGGTTCCGGATCGATCCTGCCGGTTGCCGCGTGGTGCTGCAGGGCGCGCTCACCGCCGATCGCCTGCTCTTGCATGCGCGCGTGCTCGGGCTTTATGGCCCCTCGCCGCTGCCGCAGAACGGCAACGACACGCTCTGCATCGCGCAGGACAATTTCGTCATCGCCGCCGCGCGGCAGTGCCGCTCCGGGCAGACGCCGGCGCCGTTCACCCAGATCACGCCGCAGCAGGGCGACGACGGCAATCTCGTTGCCTACCTCGCCGAGGACTCGGAGTATGACGACGAGCAGGCGCGACTTGCCGGCATCCAGCGGCTGCTCGTGATCGCCGGCTATGATGCCGCACCGATCGACGGCACTGACGGGCCGAAGACGCAAGGCGCGCTGAACGCGTTCCTGAAGAGCCGCGGGCTGTCGTCGGATGCGGTGGCGTCGCCGAATTTCTTCACCACCATGATCGAAGCGGTGCAGTCGCCGTCGGCGAGCGGACTGACCTGGTGCAACGACACGCCGCACAAGATCATGGCGGCGGTGGCGACCGACGACGGCAAGGCCGTGGTCAGCCGCGGCTGGTATCGCATCGATCCCGGCAAATGCCTGCATCCCGATGTCACGGGCGCGCCGAAGCAGATCTTCAGCTTTGCGGAGGCGGTGGATAGCGAGAACAAGACCATCCGCCTGAAGGACAAGCCGCTGAACTGGGGCGGCACGACGCAACTCTGCACGCGAGAGAACAAGTTCGAGACCAACGAGCAGGGCGATTGTCCAAGCCGCGGCTTCGCCGCCACCGGCTTTGCCGCGGTCGACATGACCGGCGGCGGCAAGACGCTGCGCTTTGCGTTGCCGTGATGGGCGATCCACAAATATCGTTGTCGTCCTGGGCGAGCAAAGCGAGACCCGGGACCCATAACCCCAGGCAGATGTGCTAGCGAAGACTGGGAGTGCCTGCATGTCGCAACGACAACTGCCTGTGGTTATGGGTCCCCGCTTTCGCGGGGACGACGAGTGGAGTGTGCGATGAGTTCACCGCGCACCTTCGTCCATATCGACAGCTGGGTGTTCGACCTCGACAATACGCTGTACCCGCATCACGTCAATTTGTGGCAGCAGGTCGACGCACGGATCAACGAGTTCGTCGGTTCGTGGCTGAACATTTCGCGGGAAGAGGCGCGAGTTCTCCAGAAGGACTATTACCGGCGCTTCGGCACCACCATGCGCGGCATGATGACCCTGCACGGCGTGCACGCCGACGATTACCTTGCCTACGTCCACAAGATCGATCACTCGCCGCTCGAACCGAATCCGGTCATGGGTGAGGCGATCGCAAAACTGCCCGGCCGCAAGCTGATCTTGACCAACGGCTCGGTCGATCATGTCGATGCCGTGCTGGACCGGCTCGGCCTCGGCGGTCATTTCGATGGCGTGTTCGACATCATCGCCGCCGAGCTCGAACCGAAACCGGCGCCGCAGACCTATCAGAAATTCCTGGCGCTTCATGCGGTCGATCCGACGCGCGCGGCGATGTTCGAGGATCTCTCGCGCAATCTCGTGGTGCCGCACCAGCTCGGCATGACCACGGTGCTGGTGGTGCCCGACGGCTCGCAAGACGTGGTGCGCGAGGACTGGGAGCTGGAAGGCCGCGACGCCGTCCATGTCGATCATGTCACGGACGATCTGACGGGGTTTTTAAGGAGGTTGGTGCAGTCATAGTTTTTCGTCGTCCCGGACAAGCGAGCGTTAGCGAGCGCGATCCGGGACCCATAACCACAGGCCTTGGTGATTACGAAGCCTGAAAGTGTCAGCTTGGCGCAGCGACTCCGACCTGTGGTTATGGGTCCCCGCTCCCCGCGCGCAATTGCGCGCTAGGCGGGGACGACGAGGGTTGACTCTCCCCTTCCAAATCCCGAAAAAGCCTGCCCTGTCCATTCCGCCCAGAGAAGAACCATGTCCGCCTCCCAGCTCGAAACTATCATCAACGCCGCGTTCGACGCGCGCGAC
This sequence comes from uncultured Alphaproteobacteria bacterium, assembly GCA_963794775.1. Lineage (GTDB taxonomy): Bacteria > Pseudomonadota > Alphaproteobacteria > Rhizobiales > Xanthobacteraceae > Bradyrhizobium. The sequence continues at coordinate 31,491 of CAWCGA010000018.1, forward strand.
GGCATCTCGACCTCGACCAAGGGCGAGGTCCGCGAGGCCGTGGATCGCGCGCTCGAGCTGATGGACAAGGGCGAGCTGCGCGTCGCCGAGCGCGATGCGAACGGCAAATGGAAAGTGCATCAATGGCTGAAGAAGGCCGTGCTGCTGTCGTTCCGCCTCAACGACATGATCACGATCCCCGGCGGTCCGGGCAAGGCGAATTGGTGGGACAAGGTGCCGTCGAAATTCGAAGGTTGGGGCGAGAACCGTTTCCGCGATGCCGGCTTTCGCGCCGTGCCAGGCGCCATCGTGCGCCGTTCGGCCTTCATCGCCAAGAACGTCGTGCTGATGCCGTCCTTTGTCAATCTCGGCGCCTATGTCGATGAAGCGACCATGGTCGATACCTGGTCGACGGTCGGCTCCTGCGCCCAGATCGGCAAGCGCGTGCATATCTCCGGAGGCGTCGGCATCGGCGGCGTGCTCGAGCCGCTGCAGGCCGAGCCGGTCATCGTCGAGGACGACTGCTTCATCGGCGCGCGCAGCGAGGTCGTCGAGGGCGTGATCGTGCGCAAGGGCGCGGTGCTCGCGATGGGCGTGTTCCTGAGTGCCACGACCAAGATCGTCGACCGCGACACCGGCGAGGTCTTCATCGGCGAGGTGCCGGAATACGCGGTGGTCGTGCCGGGCGCACTACCTGGCAAGCCGATGAAAAACGGCCAGGTGGGGCCCTCCACTGCCTGCGCCGTCATCATCAAGCGTGTCGACGAGCGCACGCGCTCCAAGACCAGCATCAACGAGCTGCTGAGGGATTAAGGGACACTCTCTCCAGTGCCGTAGCGCGCGCTCTCATCTCCCCTGCCCCTTGCGGGGAGAGGTGGGGGTGGGGGTAGTCACACGCACCGAAGTCGAGGCACCCCCCTCCCCAACCCTCCCCCGCATCCGCCTTCGCCAGAAGGCGGGCTTCGGCGGACAAGAGGGGGGAGGGAGCCTACCTCTGTCGCGGCGCCGGATAGAACCAAACTCTCGACCGAAACGACCAATCACCGGACCGCGCAGCCCGCCGTCCGGAGATCGTCATGGACTGGGTCTGGTTTCTGTTTTCCTTTGAGGGCCGCATCAACCGCGCCAAATACTGGCTCGCTGGGCTCGTGCTGCTTTGCTGGATGATCTTTGCCGTTGTCCTTTTCTTTGTCGTCAGCGCCGCGTATGGCGACTTCAGATCTATTGGCTTGAACACGGGAATTGTGAGCCTCCATGCAAAGCTGGACGGCCCCAAGGCCTTTCATCTCGACATCAACGACGTCTTCGCCCTCGTCGATCCCGCTACCTGGCGCGCGCTGCGGCGAATTGACATTGCTGCTGCACTCGCGCATGCGATCGTGACGCCGCTGGTCCTCTGGATATTCCTGGCTGTTTCCGTGAAGCGGCTGCACGACCGTGACAAGAGCGGCTGGTGGATGGTGCTGTTCTTCGCCGTGCCCGGAATTTACAAGCAGTTCGAGGACCGCCTGCCCGATACGTACTTTCTGTTGCCGGTCGCGACCGCAATATTCGTTCTGACCGCCTGGTGCTTCGTCGAACTGTACGTCCTGAAGGGCACGTCGTCGTCGAATCTCTTCGGCCCCAATCCGCTGGGCAAGCAGCAAGCGCGGCCGCGCAGTGCCATGATCCGCCTGCGCGCCACCACCGCTTTTGATCCGCAGAGCGGAATTGAGTTGATACCCGTTATCGGTTCCCCGCCGCCTTCGATGCGTGTTAAGCGGGGGGCATGAATGATGCCGTTTCGATCGCTCAATCCCTTATCCGCTGTCCGTCTGTAACGCCCAAAGATGCCGGCGCGCTCGGCGTTCTCGAAAGCCTGCTGAAGCCTGCCGGCTTCGAGGTGCATCGCGTCACGTTCTCGGAAGCCGGCTTCGCCGACGTCGACAATCTCTACGCACGCATCGGCACGGACGGCCCGCACATCACCTTTGCGGGACACACCGACGTGGTCCCGGCCGGCGATGAAACCGCTTGGAAGCATGGCGCGTTCGCGGGCGAGGTGAAAGACGGCTTTCTCTACGGCCGCGGCGCCGTCGACATGAAAGGCGGCATCGCCTGCAGCGTCGCTGCGGTGCTGCAATATCTCGCGGACAACGGTGGCAAGCCGAAAGGCTCGATCTCGTTCCTGATCACTGGCGACGAGGAAGACGTCTCCATCAACGGCACCATCAAGCTGCTGCAATGGGCTTCCGCGAGGGGAGAGAAGTTCGATCACTGCGTGCTCGGCGAACCCTCCAATGTCGAGGCGCTCGGCGACTGCATCAAGGTGGGCCGGCGCGGCTCGCAATCCGGCACGCTCTATGTCGATGGCGTGCAGGGCCATGTCGCCTATCCGCATCGCGCATCAAATCCGGTCCCCGACATCGCGCGACTGATCGTGGCGATCGCCGACGAGCCGCTCGACCGCGGCAGCGCGCAATTCCAGCCGTCGAATTTGGAGTTCACCTCGGTCGACGTCGGCAACGCCGCGACCAACGTCATCCCCGGCCAGGCGCGCGCAAAGTTCAACATCCGCTACAACGACCTGCACACGCAGGCCAGCTTGCGCGAATTGATCGAGACGCGGCTGGCGCAGGCCGCCGGCAATCGCATCAAGGCGCGGATCGTCTGGGAACCGTCGAACTCCAACGTGTTCCTGACGAGGCCGGGGCCGTTCACCGATCTCGCTGTCGATGCGATCGCCGAAGTCACGGGCCGCAAGCCGGAACTGTCGACCTCGGGCGGCACGTCGGACGCGCGGTTCATTTCCCGCTACTGCCCGGTGATCGAGTTCGGGCTGCTCGGCCAAACCATACATCAGGTCGACGAGCGCGCGTCGGTGGCCGATATCGCGCAACTAACGCTGATTTATCGGGGGATTCTGGAGCGGTATTTCAGGTGACGGTTGCGCCGCCGCCCCGATAAGAATTTGTCGGGTCCAGCCCACCCCGAGCGTCCTTGGGACATATCATCAGTCAGACCGGAGCCGTCCATGCCATCTAATCTCGTAGTCCGCTGTTTTTCGGTGTCGGCCGATGGCTACGGCGCCGGGCCCAACCAGAACCTCGACAATCCAATGGGCGTCGGCGGCATGGCACTGCATCAATGGGTGCTCGCAACGCGGACCTTTCAGAGCACTCATCTCGGCAAGTCCGACGGCACCACCGGTCCGGACAATGATTTTGCCGTGCGCGGCGTTGAAAACATCGGCGCCTGGATTCTCGGCCGCAACATGTTCGGCCCCGTGCGCGGGCTCTGGCCCGACGACAGCTGGAAAGGCTGGTGGGGCGACGAGCCGCCCTATCATTGCGACGTCTTTGTGCTGACGCATCATGCCCGTCCACCGCTCGAAATGAAGGGCGGGACGGTCTTCCACTTCGTGACCGATGGAATCGAGGCGGCCTTGCAGCGCGCCCGGCAGTCGGCGGGAAGCAAGGACATCAGGCTCGGCGGCGGCGTGGCGACGATCCGCCAATATCTGTACGCGCGCCTTGTCGACGAGATGCATGTTGCGATCTCACCTGTCCTGCTTGGATCGGGCGAAAGCTTATTTGCGAATATCGATCTGCCGCGGCTCGGCTATCAGGTGACACAGAATGTCGCGACCGCCAAGGCGATGCACGTCGTACTGACTAAAGTCGATTGATGTGACGACGTTGCGCTCCCTCTCCCCGTTCTTACGGGGAGAGGGTTGGGGTGAGGGGCTGGACGGTGACAGTTGGACTCGCGGTGAGTCCCCCTCACCCGGATCGCTCTGGCGCGCAAGTGCGCTGCCGAGCGATCCGACCTCTCCCCGCACGCGGGGAGAGGTGAAGAGAGAGCGTCAGTAATTCACCTTCACCAGATACAGCCCCTCCGGCGGCGCGACGGGACCGCAGGCTGCGCGATCGCGCGCGGCGAGTGCGGCAGCAAGGTCGTCGGCGCTCCAGCGTCCCTCGCCGACCCAGACCAGCGAGCCCACCATCGAGCGCACCTGGCTGTGCAGGAACGAGCGCGCCGATGTCACGATGCGGATGGCGTCGCCATCCCTGATCACATCGAGCTGGTCGAGCGTCTTCTCCGGCGACTTCGCCTGGCACTCGGTGTCGCGAAACGTGGTGAAATCGTGCTTGCCGAGCAGGCGCTGCGCCGCTTGATGCATGGCATCACTGTCGAGTTTACGCGGCACGCGCCAGATGCGGCCGATGTCGAGCGCAAGGTTCGCGCGGGTGTTGGCGATCCGATAGAGATAGTGCCGCTTGATCGCCGAGAAGCGCGCCTCGAAGGTCTCCGGCACGATTTCGGCCGAGACCACCGCGACCGGGTTGGGGCGCAGATGCGCGTTGACGGCGTCGCGCAGGCGGCCAGCCGTGAATGGCTTGGTGACATCGCAATGCGCGACCTGCCCCAGCGCATGCACGCCGGCATCGGTGCGGCCTGCGCCATGCACGCGCACATCCTCGCCGCAGGTCGCCTTGACCGCGGCTTCCAGCGCGCCCTGCACGGTCGGATGATCGGGCTGCAGCTGCCAGCCCGCGAACGGCGCGCCGTCATATTCGATGGTGAGCTTGTAGCGGGGCATCAGTTCTTTCAGTCGTCATGGCCGGGCTTGACCCGGCCCATCCATCTCCAAGCAAGTCTTTTTCGAGATGGATGCGCGGGTCAAGCCCGCGCATGAAAATCTCAACCAAACCGCGCCGGCGGCGTCACAGGCGTGCCGCGCAAAAAGTCCGCCGCCTTCATCGGCGCCTTGCCGGCGCGCTGCAATTCGACGATGCGGATCGCGCCCTCACCGCAGGCGATAGTGAGGTGATCGTCGAGCACGGCGCCCGGCGCGCCCGCGCCTTTCGCCATCTCGCAACGCAGAATCTTGACGCGCGCTCCCTCGCCCGCGATCTCGCTCCACGCGCCCGGAAATGGCGAGAGCCCGTGGATGTGGCGCAGCACCGCATGATCAGGCTTGCTCCAGTCGATATGCGCCTCGGCCTTGTCGATCTTGGCGGCGTAGGTGACACCTTGCTCGCTCTGCTTCGTCAACTGCAGCGCGCCGCGCTCCAGCGCGGCCATCGCGCGCACCATCAGATCGGCGCCGAGCCGCGAGAGCTGATCATGCAGGTCGGATGCGGTCATCGCATCCGATATCGGAAGCCGTTCGGCCATGGCGACGTCGCCGGTGTCGAGGCCGACATCCATCTTCATCACCATGACGCCGGACTCGGCGTCGCCTGCCATGATAGCGCGATTGATCGGCGCGGCTCCGCGCCAGCGCGGCAAGAGCGAGGCATGCAGGTTGAAGCAGCCGAGTTTTGGCACGTCGAGAATCGCCTGCGGCAGGATCATGCCGTAGGCCACGACCACGGCGGCATCGGCGTCATGCGCGCGAAACGCGTCGAGCCCTTCCGGCGTCTTCAGCGTCTTTGGCGTGAGCACTGATATGCCGAGCCGCCGCGCCTCGCGTTCGATCGGGGTCGGCTGCAGCTCGAGACCGCGTCGTCCTCCGGGCTTTGGCGCGCGTGTATAGACCGCGGCGATCTCGTGGCCATGCGCTGCCAGCTCCAGCAGCGTCGGCACCGAAAACTCAGGCGTGCCCATGAAGATCAGGCGGAGAGGCATTCACTCCTCCGCGCGCTTGGCAGCCTTCGAAAACTTCTTCTGCACGCGGTCGCGTTTCAGCTTCGACAGATAGTCGATGAACAGCACGCCGTTGAGATGATCGATCTCATGCTGGATGCAGGTGGCGTACAGCCCCTCGGCATCTTCCTCATAAATCTTGCCGTCGAGATCGGTGTAGCGCACCCGCACCCGCGCCGGCCGCTCGACCTCCTCGTAATATTCGGGGATCGACAGGCAGCCTTCCTCGTAGACCGATGTCTCCTCCGACGACGACAGTATTTCCGGATTGATGAAGACGCGCGGCTGCGGCGTGGTCTCGCCGTCTTCGCTTTTCTTCGCCAAATCCATGGTGATCAGCCGCAGAGGTTGCGCGACCTGGATCGCGGCAAGCCCGATGCCCGGCGCCTCGTACATGGTCTCGAACATGTCGTCGGCGAGCTTGCGGATGTCCGCCGTCACCTTCTCGATCGGCTTGGACACGAGACGCAACGCCTTGTCCGGCAGGATGATGATTTCTCTGAGGGCCATGATTTCAATTTACTCTGGCGGGCGATTTAAGGGGCTGATCCCTTTGGGTCAATCGATCCGACGGCCCGTTAACGGCTCGCTAACCATAAAATTCGACGTTTCGTTAACCATGAAAATTAGGCCCGTATTAACCATAAATGTTCCCTCTTCGTTCGCGTGAGCCTGCAAATCGGCTACACAGGGGCATGAACCAAACTCTGTTCCTGATCGGCGACTGGCCGGTCCACCTCACCGACGCGCTGATCGCCTTCGCCGCGCTCACGTTGCTGTTGCTGCTGATCATCGCCATCGTGGTGGGACGTTCAGGCAAGCGCGACACACTGCTGGCGCAGGTGCAGGCGGTACGCGCCGATGAACTGGAAGAGCGCATCCACGACATGATGCGCGCGCAGGCCGAGTCCGCCGGCCGGGTCGACGCGATGGCGCAGGCGCTGTCCGGACGACAGGCCGAGATGGCGCGTGCGGTCAACGAGCGGCTCGATTCGGTCACCCATCGCGTCGGCCAGTCGATGGAACAGACCACGCGCAACACGATGGACTCTTTGCGCAAGCTGCATGAGCGGCTCGGCATCATCGACAACGCGCACAAGAACCTCACCGATCTCACCACCCAGGTCACGACCTTGCGCGACGTGCTTGCCAACAAGCAGTCGCGTGGCGCCTTCGGCCAGGCGCGGATGGAGGCCATTGTCCAGGACGGCATGCCGAAGGGCAGCTTCGAATTCCAGTTCACGCTCTCGACGGGAAAAAGGCCGGACTGCGTGGTGTTCCTCCCCGATCAGCGCCCGCTCTGCATCGATGCAAAATTCCCGCTGGAGGCGATGACCGCGCTGCACGACGCGCGCACCGATGAGGAACGCAGGCTCGCGGGCCAGCGGCTGCGCGCCGACATCATGAAGCATGTCTCCGATATCGCGGAGAAGTACCTGATCGCCGGCGAGACCCAGGACACCGCGCTGATGTTCGTGCCGTCAGAATCGGTCTATGCCGAAATCCATGACGGTTTCGACGACATCGTGCAGAAGGCCTATCGCGCGCGCGTGGTGCTGGTGTCGCCGTCGCTGTTGATGCTGGCGATCCAGGTGATGCAGCAGATTTTGAAGGACGCGCGGATTCGCGACGCGGCCGACCAGATCCGCAACGAGGTGATGCATCTTGGTGATGATCTCGGCCGGCTGCGCGAGCGCGTGCTCAAGCTCGGCAAGCACTTTGGCGACGTCAATGAGGACGTGCGCCAGATCCTGATCTCGTCGGAGAAGATCGAGAAACGCGCCGGCCGCATCGAGGAGCTCGATTTCTCCAAGGAGCCGGACGGGCCGCGGCTGGTGAAGTCGGGGCCGGGCGATTTGCTGCCGCTTCAGCGCAAGCTCCAGGCGGGGGAGTAGCGCTCTTTCTTCACCTCTCCCCGCCTGCGGGGAGAGGTCGGATCGCGTTAGCGATCCGGGTGAGGGGGTACCGCACTCAAATCAAATCACACTCCCTGAGAGATGCCCCTCACCCCAACCCTCTCCCCGTAAGAACGGGGAGAGGGAGTGGAGAGAGCGCATGCGGGGGAGGGAGAAGAAAGACTAATCCAGCTTCGCTTCCATACCGCGCTTCACCGCAGACCGCGCCATCAACTGCTCATACCAGCGTTTCACGTTGGGAAAATCCGCGAGCTCCACCTTGTGCCGTGGATGGCGCCAGGCCCAGCCGAGGATCGCGAAATCGGCAACCGACAATGGACCGGCGACGAACTCGTGCTTCGCAAGGCGCTTGTTGAGCACGTCATACAGCCGACGCGTCTCCGCCATGTAGCGCTTCAGCCCATAGGCGCGGTCGCTCTCATTTTCGAGCGCGATGAAGTGATGCACCTGGCCCGGCATCGGCCCGAAGCCGCCCATCTGCCACATCAGCCACTCATAGACCGGGATCCGCTCGGCCAGCGGCTTCGGCAGGAATTTTCCGGTCTTCTCGCCGAGATAGAGCAGGATCGCGCCGGACTCGAAGATGCTGACGCGCTTGCCGTCGGGTCCGTCGGGATCGACGATCGCCGGGATCTTGTTGTTCGGGCTGATGGCGAGGAACGACGGCGCCATCTGCTCGCCCTTGCTGATATTCACCGGGATCACCTTGTAGGGCAGCCCCATTTCTTCCAGCGCGACCGAGATCTTGCGGCCGTTCGGCGTGTTCCAGGTGTGAAGTTCGATGGTCATTCAACCCCCTTCATCTGTTATTCAGGCGAGCGTCCTTAGCATTCCCGTATTCGTACGGCAAAGCCGCTCGCGCTGTTGTTGATGGCTCCACCGGCGCGCTGGAATCCCGGCTGATCAGCCGATAAATTGCCGCACCCTGCAACAGATCGGATCAAATCTTGTCCAAATCTGCCAATCGCGCCCGCCTTCACGAGATCATCCGCAAGCGCTCGTTCGGACGTGGCGAGATCACGCTCGCCTCTGGCCGCAAGAGCGACTTCTATTTCAACCTGAAGCCGACCATGTGCGACCCCGAGGGCGCGACCCTGCTCGCCGAACTGACCTATGAAGCGCTGAAGGACGACAAGTTCGACTTCATCGGCGGGCTGGAGATGGGCGCAGTCCCACTTGCCGGCGCGATCGCGCAGCTGTCCTGGATCAAGGGCCATCCGATCGCCGCCTTCTTCGTGCGCAAGGCACCCAAGGAGCACGGCGCGAAGCTTGCGATCGAGGGGCTCGCCAAGGGCGAGAGCCTCGCCGGCAAACGCGTGGTCGTGGTCGAGGACGTCACCACGACAGGCGGCTCGGCGATGAAGGCGGTAGATGCCTTGCGCCAGACCGGCGCCGAAGTCGCGCTGGTGCTGACCATGGTCGATCGCGAGGAAGGGGCGGACGTGACCTTCAGGGAGGCCGGCCTGCCGTTCCGCTCGCTCTACAGGGCGGCCGAGTTTTTGTGAGGCGCGCTCTGCTCTCTCACCTCCCTCTCCCCGTCCTTCACGGGGAGAGGGTTGGGGTGAGGGGCAGTCTCCACGATTTCATTTGCTGAGAGTCCCCCTCACCCGGCGCTTCGCGCCGACCTCTCCCCGCACGCGGGGAGAGGTGAAGAAAGAGCGCTGCATCTGAGCACGAGAGCAGCACTCTTTTCCGCAAATCTCTCCTCTCACACACCGCTCGTTTACCATCCGCGCTTAAGGTGAATCCGCGGCTAAAGCGCGTCCCGCTTTGACGCAGTTGTTCGCGTGTGCGTGTGTTGCGTGGGGTGGAGTAAGCGTTGCGTAACGAGTTCTTAATTGCGCTCCGGCGGCGCCGCATGATGCTGGCTGCCACCATTGCGGTCGTGATCCCGTTTGCGGTCACGCCGCTGCCCGCCTCGGCCGAAGGGCTGTTCGATTTCTTCTTCGGCGGCAACAAGCAGCCGCGTCAGGAAGCCCCGCCGCAGGCGAGCTTCTTCGCCGATCCCACCAATGGCCCGCAGCCACCGGCGTCGGTGCCGCTGCGCGGGGTCACGGGCGGCTCGGGTCCGGCGTTCTGCGTGCGCAGCTGCGACGGCAAATATTTTCCGCTGATGCGCGGCGTCGCCTCGCCGGTGCAAATCTGCCAGGCGTTCTGCCCGGCGAGCGCCACGAAAGTGTTCTACGGCTCCAATATCGACGGCGCCACCAGCATCACCGGCGAACGCTATGCCGACAGCGAGAACGCCTTCGCCTATCGCAAGGCGCTGCGCGCCGACTGCACCTGCAACGGCAGGAACAGCGCCGGCCTTGCGCCGGTCGATCTCGCGCTGGACAACTCGCTGCGCGCCGGCGACGTGATTGCAACCACGGTGGGGCTCGTGGCTTATTCCGGCGTCGGGCCTGACGGGCAGGCTGGCGGCTTCACGCCGATCGCATCCTATCCGGGACTGACGGTCGCGGTGCGCGCGCGGCTCGGCGAAATGAAGGTCGCGCCTGTGACCGCGGAGGTCGCGAGCGATGCGCCTCCACCGGCGACGGTCGGCTCCGTGCCGCTGCCGCCGATCGCGAAGCCGGCGCGGGAAAAACGCGCCTCGGCGAATTGACAGAAACTGTCATTCCGGGGCGCGAGTGAAACGAGCGAACCCGGAATCTCGAAGCAATAACTTCTGGATTCCGGGTTCGCGCTTCGCGCGCCCCGGAATGACGAGGTCACCGCCCCACGATCACGCCGATCACATTCGGCGCGGCGAGATATTTCTCCTCGATCGCGGCGCGCGCGGCGGCGCGGTTCTCAGCCGTCAGCAGTCCGCGCTTCTCGGCAAGGATCATCCAGCAAAAACCCCACCAGTCGGTGAGCATGCCGTTGTCGTCGACGAGGTCGTAGCCCTGCTCGGCTGCGAAGATGCGCGCATGCGCCTCGTCCAGCGTGTCGAGGAAGCCGTGATCGTCGGTCGAGAACAGCTCGTCCGCGATATCGTCCGTGGTGTAGCCCCACACCGACATGCAGACAGCGTTGAATTCGCGGTCCATCTCGTCGTCGTCGACGGCGCGGCGGCGGGACGCCTGGTGCAGGCGCGACAGCGTCCGCGCGAAGTCGGCGATGCGGGTGAGAGCGAATTGGTCAAAGGCGATTGTGGACATGTAGCCCTCCCGGGCTCGGACGACCATAGATATTGTGTCGGCAGTGCGCCGAATCGCCATTATATATCAAAGACTTGTGAAAGTGTTCTTAATTCGTTCCAAGCGAGCAAGATCAATCGAGTGATGTCCTACTTAGCTTTTTCACCGCCGCCACCAGGCGAGCGAGGGATCACTCCGAGATGGAGACCGAGCTGAAGAGCAACCATAGGCGGCCAGAAAATCAGTGAGCCGATTGCACCCTCTACCTGCACTCGGATTATTTGGGTTTTCGTATCACCCTCGTCTCTCATGAAGCGATATTCTTGGACGCCGTTCCAGATCGCGGTCAATAGACCGCAAATCAAATACGCCACCCCAAATCGTTTGAGTGATCGTTTCAACATTGACATAGGCCGCCTTGGTTGGCGGCCTCTTTCACGATGCCTGTGGGTATGGGTCCCGGCGTTCGCCGGGACGACAGTGATATGCTTATCGCTGCCTAGTTCACCGCCGACAGCAAATACTTGCCGCAGGAGTTAGCGTAGAACTTCCCGCCGCATTGCCGCTTGATCGCGGCACATCGCGCGGCCGGTGAGGCGCCGGCCGGCACGCTGACGCCACAGCTCACACCGTCGCTGCCGCGGCCCATCTTGCCGGCAGCAGCTGCGCTGGTGACGGACACACAGCACACCAAGAGGATCGCGGCGAGGATTTCGATCAGCAGTCTCATGGCGGTTCCTCCACACCTTGTCGCGCAGTGCCGCCCACTATAGCAGCATTCAGCCCGCCCCGGTCTGGCCGAATCGGCCCAATCCTTGCATAAAACCTGAGCATGTCATGCACAGGCGCCGGGGTTCCGATGCCCCAACGCCAAGCGTATGATTTCGCGGGGACCACGTACCAAGAGTCAGCAGTGCAAGACCATTCGCCGCATCCGCCAGCATCCACCCAACCCATCGACGAGCTCGCGATCGCCGAGATCAAGAGCGCCGTACTGACCAAGCTGCGGCTTGCGATCGGCAAGGAAGCCAGCATGGCGACGCGCCAGGACTGGTACAAGGCAACCGCGCTCGCGCTGCGCGACCGCGTGGTACATCGCTGGCTGATGGCGGAGAAGGACAGCTACGACGCCGGCCGCAAGCGGGTCTATTACCTCTCACTCGAATTCCTGATCGGCCGGCTGTTCTTCGACGCACTGAACAATATGGGCCTGCTGAAAATCTTCGAGACTGCGATCGGCGATCTCGGCCCGGGGCTCGGCGACCTGCGGCAATGCGAGCCGGACGCCGCGCTCGGCAATGGCGGCCTTGGGCGGCTCGCCGCCTGCTTCATGGAGAGCATGGCGACCTTGGCGATCCCCGCGATCGGCTACGGCATCCGCTACGACTTCGGTCTGTTCCGCCAGATCATCAATCAGGGCTGGCAGCAGGAATATCCCGACGTCTGGCTGAGCTTCGGCAACCCCTGGGAATTCCAGCGGCCGGAGGTGGCCTACCATGTCCATTTCGGCGGCTATGTCGAGCATGTCGACCAGAATGGCCGCGACCGTGCGATCTGGCGTCCCGCCGAGACCGTGCAGGCGGTCGCCTATGACACGCCGATCGTCGGCTGGCGCGGCAACCACGTCAACGCGCTGCGGCTGTGGTCGGCGCGCTCGCCCGATCCGCTCAAGCTCGACGTCTTCAACAGCGGCGACTATGTCGGTGCTTCCTCCGAGGAAGCGCGCGCGGAATCGATCTGCAAATTCCTCTATCCGAACGACGAGAGCCCGGCGGGACGCGAGCTTCGGCTACGCCAGGAATATTTCTTCGTCTCGGCCTCGCTGCAGGACCTGATCAAGCGGCACCTTGCCGCCGACGGACAATTGCGCAGCCTGTCGGCCAAGGCCGCGGTACAGCTCAACGACACGCATCCGAGCCTAGCGGTGACCGAGCTGATGCGTATCCTGGTCGACCTGCACAATTTCCGCTGGGACGAGGCGTGGAAAATCACCGTCGACACGCTGTCCTACACCAACCACACGCTGCTGCCGGAGGCGCTGGAAAGCTGGCCGGTCGAGTTGTTCCAGCGGCTGCTGCCCCGGCATCTCGAGCTCATCTACCGTATCAACGCGCAGCATCTCAAATTGGCCGAGCATCGCGCGCCCGGCGACATGGATTTCCTCGCCTCGGTCTCGCTGATCGACGAGCGTGGCGGCCGCAGGGTGCGGATGGGCCAGCTCGCCTTTGTCGGCTCGCATCGCATCAACGGCGTCTCGGCGATGCATTCCGACCTGATGCGCGAGACCGTGTTCCACGACCTCAACCATCTCTATCCCGGCCGCATCACCAACAAGACCAACGGGATCACCTTTCGCCGCTGGCTGATGCTCGCCAATCCGAAGCTGACCGATCTGTTGCAGGAGGTCTGCGGCGAGGCCGTGCTCGACGATCCGACCCGGCTCGAGTTGCTCGAAGCGCGCGCCAGCGACAACGCGTTCCAGCAGCAATTCCGCAAGGTCAAGCTGCACAACAAGATCGCGCTGACCCGGCTGATCGGCGAACGCCTCGGCATCAAGGTGGACGCCTCCGCGCTGTTCGACGTGCAGATCAAGCGCATCCACGAATACAAGCGCCAGCTGCTCAATATCCTCGAGACCGTCGCGCTGTACCAGGCGATGAAGGACGAGCCGCAAAAGGACTGGGTACCGCGGGTGAAGATTTTCGCCGGCAAGGCGGCGGCGAGCTACCGCTATGCCAAGCTGATCATCAAGCTGATCAACGACGTCGCCGAGGTCGTCAACAACGACCCTGTCATCGCCGGCCGGCTCAAGGTCGTGTTCCTGCCCGATTACAATGTCAGCCTCGCCGAGGTGATCATCCCGGCCGCCGACTTGTCCGAGCAGATCTCCACCGCCGGCATGGAAGCCTCCGGCACCGGCAACATGAAGCTGGCGCTGAACGGCGCCATTACCATTGGCACGCTTGATGGCGCCAACATCGAGATCCGCGACCATGTCGGCCCCGAAAACATCGCGATCTTCGGCATGGAAGCGATGGACGTCACGGTCCGGCGCAAACAAGGTCTGGATGCAACCGACGTGATCCGCAAATCGCCGCGGCTGGCGCGCGCCATCAATGCGATCGGCTCGGGCGAATTCTCGCCGGGCGAGCCTGCTCGCTTCGAGCAGATCGCGCACGCGCTGCGCTATCTCGACCACTACATGGTCAGCGCAGATTTCGATTCCTATTTCGACGCACAACGCGGCATCGACGCGCGCTGGCAGGTGCCCCCGGCATGGACACGGGCGAGCGTGATGAACGTGGCGCGCATGGCGTGGTTCTCGAGCGACCGCACCATCCGCGAATACGCCGAGGAGATCTGGAACGTGCCGGTGCGGCCGGTGGCCGACCGGGACAAAGGCGTGCGCGGCGCGCGGGCCTGACGCGAGACCCCATTACTTCCGGCGTCATTGAAATTTGCCTGATGGCAATCATACTAAGGAGCGCCGTCGCTCGTGAATTCGTAGGGTGGGTTAGGCGCGAAGCGCCGTAACCCACCACTTCTCTCTCCGCGGCAGCAGAAGAGGTGGGTTACGCCTTCGGCTAACCCACCCTACAATGCGGTTCACAATGACGAGTGAATCATGCTCACCAAACTTCCGCACCTGTTCGACGAGGCAACCCGCGTCACCGCCGGTGACAGCAGATGGCAGGGGCGCACCAACCCGGACTATTTCGCCTTTGTCGGCCCGTTTGGCGGCTTCACGGCCGCGACCATCCTGCGCGCGCTGATGGAGCATCCGCAACGCTCGGGCGATCCGTTGGCCATCACGGTGAATTACTGCGCGCCGATCGCGGAGGGCGAGTTCGATCTCGATGTGCGGCTGGTGAAGGCCAACCGTTCGTCGCAACATTGGTGCGTCGAGCTCTCCCAGGGCGGCGGCGAAGTCGCAAGCCTTGCAACCGCGGTGTTTGCCGAGCGCCGGCCGTCATGGTCGCATCAAGCTGCGCAGATGCCGGACGCAAAGCCATTCGACAAGACCCTGCCTTACGCCAAGATCGCCGCACCCTGGGTCAAGCAATATGATTTCCGCTTCGTCGAGGGCGACCCGGATCTGGGCACAGGCAAGACCATTCCCGCTAGCGCCTATTCGAAGCTGTGGATCGGCGACCGCGTGCCACGCAAAATCGACATGCTGTCGCTGGTCTCGATGTCGGATGCGTTCTTCGCTCGCATCTTCCATGCACGCCGCGAGCTGGTGCCGTTCGGCACGGTGACCTTGACGACCTATTTCCAGACCAGCGTCGAGGACCTCACGGCTGAGGACATCACGCATGTGCTCGCCTGCGCCGATGCGCGGACGTTTAACCGCAGCTATCACGACCAGACCGGCGAATTGTGGTCGCCGTCCGGGAAGCTGATCGCGACCACGACCCAGATGGGTTATTTCAAGGCTTAACTCGACTCGTCATTCCGGGGCGCGCGCAAGCGCGAACCCGGAATCCACGGTGCCGCCGGAACAAGTCGATGAATGGATTCCGGGTCTGCGCCTTCGGCGCATCCCGGAATGACGAAGATAGAAGCGGACGGACGCGCGGACTCACTTCTCCTGCGTGGCCGTCGCCTGCACCAGGCTGGTTTCGCCGGTGACGGGATCGGTCACCGCGTTGGCGATGGTGGCCTGACCGGTGCCGGTCAGCATGAACTTGGTGTTGCCGATCCGAAACGACGAATTGCCGATCAGCACCTGCCCATACTGCACGGTCGTGCCGCTCTGGTATTTCACCTGCGCGCGAAAGCCGTTGACGTTGGAAATCGTGAAGTCGAATTTCTGGTTGTTGGTGCCGTAAGTCCCGCTCCAACTGCCCTGCCAGGCCTTCGGATCGACGGCGGTGTATTTGGTGGCGGTCGACGTCAGCGGCGTGGTCGCGTAGGCGTTTTGCAGAACGCTCATGATGTCCGACATGCCATTTCCCTTCGCGCGGTGAGACAATCCGCCGCACTACAGGGCGCGTGTAGTTAATGGCACGTTAACGACCTCGCCAGATCGGCGGGGGCGAAACGCGTAGAAACAAAAAAGGCGGCTCATAGAGCCGCCTTTTTATTTGGTGGTACCGGCCGGTCACACGCCGCGGGCTGCAACGAGGTTATCCCGGCTTGCCGGTTGCCGCGCGAACGGCCTTTTCCAGCTCTATGAAGGCCAGCACCGTCGAGTCCAGATGCCTCTGCTTGAGTTCGTCAGGAAAGTAGGAGAGGCGCGGGTCTTCGAGCGGTATCATCTCGATGAAGTCTACGCCTCGTTCCTTCAGTGCATGCCGCCACTCGCGATTGACCCAGGACGATTCCGCTGCGCGCCGCGACCAGAAGAGAAAGAGGCGATCGCGACTGTCGATCTCTTCAAACAGGGCTTTCTCCCAATCGGAACGCTTGCGAAGACTGATAACATCGAGAAATACTTCGGTTCCGGTGGCTTCAATTCCCTGGACTCGAAACAGCACATCCAACCGGTCCTGGTTGGCGTAAGACGCGAACGCGCGCCGGATTTGCTGAGCCTGCGAGTCCAGCGGCGTTGGCGACGAAGCAACCGCCTTTCCAGGCGCCACGACCGTCAATTCAAATGAAATGTCCACGATTGGAATCCCGTTCTGCAATATCTTCGCGGCACCGGGATAGCTGCCCGGCGCGATTGCATCGGGCGCCTTGACGATGAAGGCGACGTTGCCGATGCCGCCGTTCCAACCTATGGATTCAGCGGCTCCGTTGATCTGAAGATCCGGCAGCCTCAGGATCACCGTGATCGGCACACCACTCTGAAGGTTGACACTCAATCGGCTCGCCTTCTCGAGCATACGTCCAGGTTTGAGGGCCTGCGCGAGCATCGCGTCGCGCTGGCCGCGCGGCGCAACCCAGACTTCCACCACAAAGCTCTGACCTGACTGGATCTGGCCGGGCGCAATGACCGAAAAATCGGCCGGGGAAGATGGCCGCCTGATGCTGGTTCCGCGCCTTCTTTTGTCGACGCGCGCATCTGGGGCAACCTCGACCATAGGGCTCGCTGAGCGCCTTCTTGAGTCGATGCGCGCGTCTGGAGCAACTTCGACCATAGGTCCGAAGCGACGGCGGTCCGGGCGCGCTCCACGCAAACCGGAAGTGCCTTCTTCGATTTCGCTTCGGCGAGATTTGCGCTCCGGAGCCTCCTTCGCCAGGCCGCCCACAAGGCGGCCGATCTCCCCAATGAGTTCGTCGACGTCCAGCCGCCTGTAGTCGGATAGAGAGACAGGCAGGAGATCGTTCTGCCTGGAATTCGCTTCCAATTGGTCAAGTGCATCGATGACGATGTACGGCTTTGCCAGGACAGAGGAAAGGAAAGCAGGAGCAGCGCGCGGAAGGGTCGGCTGCCCCACGAACACCGGAATCACAGGGATGCCCTGGTTGAGCGCAGTCCGCAGTTCGAAGAGGGTCGGATTGTCGTAGTCGCCGTCAAACCAGTCCGGCCCAAGCAGAGCGAGCATGGCGGTCGAACTCAGCAGGGCCTGCCGGATAAAATCCAGATAGCCGGGCACAGGAAGGTCTGGCTGCTCGAAATTGACGACCGTTGCCGGGCCATACTGATTGATCAACTCGCTGGAGACACGAGTTGCTGTCTTCCTGACACTGGCCCGATAGGAGACAAATATCCGAGGCATCGTGCGAACTCGCGCAAGCGAAGATGCGAAATCCCGACAATTGACCCTATTTCAACCGCTCAATCAATGCGAGGTCTTCGCGGAGGCAAGCACGCCAAAATGGAAGGGCGGCCGCACGGCCGCCCCAGCTTCATTTCATCGCGCTTGCTAGACTTCGTCCCTCACTCCGCCGCGAGCTTGATCTCCGGCGCGGCGGCGCGGATTTCGGCATCGACCGAGCTCTCGAACTTGGCAAAGTTCTTCTGAAACATGCCGACCAGCGCCCGCGCGGTCTTGTCGAACTCGGCCTTGTCGGCCCAGGTCTTGATCGGATCGAGGATGTGCGGCTCGACGCCAGGCAACGAGGTCGGCACCGCGAAGCCGAAATATTTGTCGGTACGGAAGTCGGCATTGCGCAGCGAGCCGTTGAGCGCTGCAGTCAGCAACGCGCGCGTCACCTTGATCGGCATGCGGCGGCCGGTGCCGTATTTGCCGCCGGTCCACCCCGTATTGACCAGCCAGCAATCGACATTGTGTTTCGCAATCAACTCGCGCAGCAGATTGCCGTAAACCGAGGGATCGCGCGGCAGGAACGGCGAGCCGAAGCAGGTCGAGAATTCCGGTTCGGGATCATTGCCGAGACCGCGCTCCGTGCCGGCGACCTTGGCGGTGTAGCCGGACAGGAAGTGATACATCGCCTGCGCCGGCGTCAATTTCGCAATCGGCGGCAGCACGCCGAAGGCATCGGCGGCGAGCATCACCAGATTCTTCGGATGCGGCGCGCGGCCAGAGCGCGAGGCGTTGGGGATGAAGTCGAGCGGATAGGCCGAGCGGGTGTTCTCGGTCTTGGAGCCGTCGTCGAAATCGGGCTCGCGCGAGTGCGCGTCGAGCACGACGTTCTCCAGCACCGCGCCGAAGCGCTTGCTCGCCGCATAAATCTCGGGCTCGGCCTCGCCGGACAACTTGATGCACTTGGCGTAGCAGCCGCCCTCGAAATTGAAGATGCCGTCCTTGCCCCAGCCATGCTCGTCGTCGCCGATCAGCGTGCGCTGGGGATCGGCCGAAAGCGTGGTCTTGCCGGTGCCGGACAGGCCGAAGAAGATCGCGGTGTCGCCGTCGGGGCCGACATTGGCCGAGCAGTGCATCGGCATCACGCCCTTCTCGGGCAGATAGAAATTCAGCGTGGTGAACACGCTCTTCTTCATCTCGCCGGCATAATAAGACCCGCCGATCAGGACGATCTTGCGGGCGAAATCGATGGCGACGACGTTCTCCGAGCGCACGCCATGACGTTTGGGATCGGCGCGGAAGCTCGGCAGGTCGACAATGGTCAATTCAGGTGTGAAGCTCGCAAGCTCGGACGCCTCGGGGCGGATCAGCAGCGTGCGGATGAACAGCGAATGCCAGGCGAGCTCGGTGAAGACGCGGGTCTTGATGCGGAAGCTGGGGTCGGCGCCACCGTAAAGATCCTGAGCAAAGAGCGTCATGCCTTCGGCATGCCTGAGGAAGTCCTGGTACAGCGCCTCGAACTGCTCCGCTGTGATCGACTGGTTGCCGGCCCACCACATCGACTTGTCGGTGAGAGAATCGCGAACTGTGAACTTGTCCTTCGGGCTGCGGCCGGTGAACTCGCCGGTGTCCGCGCAGAGTGCACCATCGGCCGACACCACGGCTTCGCCAGACCTGAGCGAATGCTCGTAGAGCTGGGGCGCGCCGAAATTCCAGTTCACGCCCTTCAGTTTTTTGAAGCCGAATTTGTCGGCGCCAGAGGCACCGTTATGCACGCCCATCTCTTGCACGAAGACTCCTCCTCGAACCCGCATATCTCGTGGCGCGAATGCCGCCGAACGCGCCGCTCTCGCGGTGACCGCATTATAGCCCTTACCGGCTTCGGTCGGGCGACCTATTACTGTTGAACGCCCTTTTTGCCAAGCCGATCCCGCACAATTTGGTTTATTGCCGCCGGAAGCGGCCAGATTGGGCCAATCAATGCGCTATTGCGCCGCACAAGCGGAGAATTATTGCCCCGCGCCCTCGCCTATCAGGGCAAACGGCCCCCAGAAGGCCGGATAGGCGTTTTGCGGCGAGGAGGTGTCGTTGAGGTAGGCCAGCATGGCCTGGCGCAGCGCCTCGGCGCGTCCGATTTTCGGGTCGGCTTTGAGTTCGATCGAAAGTCGAAATTGTGAGCCGCGTGGCGGCTTCGGACACCACGGCCCAATGCGTCACCAAGAGCGCCCGCGCGCCGGCGTAGAAGAATGAGCGCGCCAAACCCGACAACGCCTCCGCGCCCGGCCGATCACCGGCGATGGTATTGCAGGCCGACAGCACAACGAAATCAGCGTTGAGCTTGAGCTGAGCCACTTCGCTCGAGGTGAGCAGGCCGTCGTCGAGCGCGGACGGCTCCTTCGGGATGCTGAGCGCCAGCGCGGGCTCGGCAATGCCCTTGATGTCACCCGCGACCAGACCATGGGTGGCGAAATAGACCACGCGATAGTCGGCCAGCGGCGTGCGCTTCACGGTGGTCTCGCTGGCGTCGCTACCCAAATGGATGTCGGATTTGGGAACGCCAAGATCTTTCGCCACCGCGTTCAACTCCTCGGCAGTGTCGGGAAGCTGCGACAGCGCGGCCGCAAGCACCTTGCGATCGACGCCGGCGCCGCGCCAGAAATCGGAATAGGCCACGCTGGTCAGGCTGCGCGAGGCCGTGCGCTTCTCGCCGCTGCTATCCGTGGGATTGAACAGGGGATCGCCGAAACCGGTCATCGGCTTCACCGCCTGCTCGCGGCGCGCAAAGCCGCGCAGCGCCTTGAGGCTTGCGACCGACGGCAGCACCGAGACCGCCTGGCGCTTCAACAGCCACGCCGCCTCGCGATAGCCTTCGAGTTTTTCGGGGATCGCAGCGGCAGGCTTCTCCGTGACCAGCAAATGGAACGGCAGCGCGGTCAGCGCGCCTGATGGCGCAATCAGCAGGCTGCGCTTGCCCTTCACGATCGGTTCCACCTGACCGAACAGCACGACATAGAGATCGTTGGCGAGCGCAAGATCGAACAGTTTTGACTTGCCGGAGGCATCGCTCGCCTGACCGATGTCGAGGCCGCCGCGGAAGGCGGAGACCTTTTGCGAGATCGCGTCGCTGCCTAGCGGAATACGCTTCCAGTCAAAGCCATCGCGCGTCAGCGCGATCGCATAACTGTCCTTGTCGGCGAGCGCGAACAGCACCATCGCCTCATCGCCTGACAGCAGCGACTGGATTTCTCTTGTCTTGAGCGGCAGCGGATTCGACAGCGCGGAATAATCAGGAAATTCGGTCGCAAAGGTCTTTTGCAAGGTCGCGCGTTCGGTCGCGATCGCCGCCATCCGCTCTCGGGTGCGCTGCGCGGCCGCACCGTCGCGCTGACCTTGCTTCGCGAGAGCCGCCACCACGGCCTTGTTGAGCGCCTCGGCTTCGCTGGCGAGATCCTGGTCGCGCCGCACCAGCTCGGCGAGCCGGTCATTGCCGGCGGCGATGCGCACCGCGAGCTTGTTGACGGCGGACGCGGCCGAGGATTGGGTACCACGCTGAATCACATCGAGCGCTTCGTCCAGCGCCTGCTCGGTCGGCATGATCTGCTGCCGCTGCGCGTCGAACAACACGGCAAGCGCGACGCCCAACTGCGCGCGGCCCTTACCGATCATCCGCTCCATCAAGGGAATCGCATCGGCGACGCGGCCTTCGGCCTGATAGAGCGAGGCGAGATTGTTCACAGACGCTGCGGTGTCGGGATGATCGGGCCCGACGGCCTGCTCGCGGATCACAAGCGCGCGCTTGAAGATCGGCTCGGCCTCGGCAAAACGGCTTTCGCGCTGATAGAGATCGCCGAGATTGTTGAGCGAGCGCGCGACGTCCGGATGGCTCGCGCCGAGCACCTTCTCGCGGATCGCAAGTGAGCGCTTGATCATGGGCTCGGCCTCGACGGTGCGCCCCTGAACCTTGACGATCTGGGCCAGATTGTTGAGCAGCGTCGCGACCGCCGGGCTTTCCGGACCCGCCACCTTCTCATAGAGCGCGAGCGCGCGTCTGGTCAGCGCTTCCGACTCGGCATGGCGATCCTGCTTCTCGTAGCAGGTGGCGAGATTGTTGAGGGCGCGTCCGATGTCGGGATGATTCGCAGGCAACTGCTTCTCCGACAGATCAAGCGCGCGCTTGAACAGCGGCTCGGCTTCGGCATAGCGCTGCTGGCGCTGATACAGTGCCGCGAGATTGTTCAATTCAGGCGCGATCTCGACGGAATCGACGCCAACCGTCTTCTCCACGATGGCGAGTGCGCGCATGTAGAGCGGCTCGGCCTCCGCGTCGCGGCCGACATCGCCGTAGAGCTGCGCGAGGTTGTTCATCGCACCGGCAAGATCTTTGCTGGGCGGGCCCTTCTCCAGGCTCGCCAGCATGGCTTGTGCCAGCGGGATCGCTTCCGAGTATTTTCCGGCATCGCCAAGCGCGTTGATCTTCGCGCTCTGCGCGGCGAGTCCCTGAGCGAACGACGGCGTAGCAAGGCCGGCGCTCGCGACTAGCGCAAGGCACAGCATCAGCGTCAATCGATGACGGCTTTCCCGGATCATGCGCTTAGGTCGCAGCCAGACCCCGGCGCGTTCAAATGGCGGGAGACGCCCTCCGCCTTCGCCCGCGCCTCATTCGCAAGCTGCACCAGCATCTTGCGCAAATCGCCAGGCCCGGACACGCGTGCGGGAAAATCGAGCCGCAGGGTCGTTTGCCCGGCCTGCATGTCCATGCCATCAGGATCACAGCCGGTGCAACGCCAGTCGGCGCCCTCGGCACCGAGCAGTTTTGTCGCATAGAGGTTCATCGCCTCGCGGTGGTCCGCGTTCATATGCTCGATCGCGCCCTGCTCGGCCTCGATCAGCGCGGCCGCATCGCTCACATCGGTGAGGAATTGCTCGGGCTTCAGGTCGAGGATGCGGCCAAAACCCGCGACCAGATGGGTGCCTGATGGTCTGATCCGGAAGAACGCAAAATCGCCGAAGTCGGCATAGGCCTCGGCCGACGGGTGGGCGTTCAGATAGCGCCGCAGCAGCAGTTCCCTGTTGTCGTTGTCCGCCACCTCGGCAAGGCCGGACAGCATGATTCGCGCGCCTTCGAGCGGATCGCCCTCGGCGCGCTCGTCCAGCATCAGCGAAACCCGGCTGTCGGCCAGAATATTTTTAGTGTGAACGGCAAGGCGGGAAATCAGCAGGATCGGCGAACCGTCGGGGTGGCTAGCAAGATTCACCAGCGAACAATAGGGAGCCCCGGTTCCCGTCATCAGGGTGGCAAGCGCGCCCTGCCGGCGCTTGCGGAGCAGGGATTTGGCCAGCCCGGAAGGGTTAAAATCGGTGGTTTCCTGCATCGATATTCCCTCGCCATCCTGTTGCATTACGGCCCTTTTTCCGGCTAAACCGGCACGTGGAAGGGTCGGAATGCCGGCACGAAATGCGGCATTCTTTCGGAACTGGTCACACTTCAGCCCAGCTTGCATTGCTCGGTGACCACATCCGAAGCCCAATTATGCGGCGCATCACCGGAATGCTCGCCGTTTCAGCTGAACGACAACCTGAAAGCAGGCTCATGCCCACAATCGCCCTGGTCGATGACGACCGCAACATTCTCACCTCGGTCTCGATTGCGCTGGAAGCCGAAGGCTACCGCATCATGACCTACACGGATGGTGCCTCCGCGCTCGACGGCTTCCGCACCAGCCAGCCTGATCTGGCCATCCTCGACATCAAGATGCCGCGCATGGACGGCATGGAAACGCTGCGCCGGCTGCGGCAGAAGTCCGACCTGCCGGTCATCTTCCTGACCTCGAAGGACGAAGAGATCGACGAATTGTTCGGCCTGAAAATGGGCGCCGACGATTTCATCCGCAAGCCGTTCTCGCAGCGGTTGCTGGTCGAGCGCGTCAAGGCCGTGCTGCGCCGCTCGGCTCCCAAAGATCCGACCGCAGCTCCAAAGGAGAACGACGCCAAGGCGCTGGACCGCGGCCTGTTGCGGATGGATCCGGAGCGGCACACCTGCACCTGGAAGAATGAGGCGGTGACGCTGACGGTGACGGAATTCCTGATCCTGCAGGCGCTGGCGACCCGGCCCGGCGTGGTGAAGAGCCGTAACGCGCTGATGGACGCGGCCTATGACGACCAGGTCTATGTCGACGACCGCACCATCGACAGCCACATCAAGCGGCTGCGCAAGAAGTTCAAGGTGGTCGACGACGATTTCGAGATGATCGAGACGCTGTACGGCGTTGGATACCGTTTCAAGGAAGCAGCTTAAGCGGGACTGAGGAGCGCGTGGGGCGCGCTGACGCCGACGTCCTTGTGGGGTAGGATGGATCGGTGGTTTTGCGGGTGGATGGCGATTGCTTGACCGAACGCAGCCGGATTCGGGTCTGACAGCCGAGAACGCAACGTCGTCCTTGGCCATGGATGATGTTGCCGCCGAAAAGCCGGCCATGACGGGATGGCAGCGGCCGCTGAGCTGGCTCAAGCGCGCCGGGCAATTCCTGTTCACGCTCTCGTTCTCGAGCCTCACCCGCCGCATCGTTTCGCTGAATATCGCAGGCCTGCTCGCGCTGGTCGCGAGCATCCTCTATCTGTCGCAGTTCCGCGCCGGCCTGATCGATGCCCGCGCGCAGAGCCTGTTGGTGCAGGCCGAGATCATCGCGGGCGCGATCGCGGCCTCCGCCACGGTGCAAACCAACAGCCTTACCATCGACCCCGAAAGGCTCGCTGATCTCAAAGCCGGCGACACGTTGAAGGGGCCGGAGGAAGACTCAACGCTCGATTTCCCGATCAATCCGGAGCGCGTCGCGCCAGTTCTGAAAACGCTGATCTCGCCGACCAAGACCCGCGCCCGCATCTACGATCCCAATGGCGGGCTGCTGCTCGACAGCCGCACGCTGGAGAACGTGGTCCGCTTCGAGCTGCCGCCGCCGGTCACGACCCCCAACATCTACGAGCGGTCCGTGATCGCGGTCCGCACCTGGCTCAACCGCGGCGACCTGCCGCTCTACCGCGAGCTCGGCGACTCCGGCCTCGGCTATCAGGAAGTCGCCGATGCGCTGAAGAATCACAAGCGCAGCATGGTGCGGGTCAATGCCCGCGGCGAGGTGATCGTCTCGGTCGCCGTCCCCGTGCTGCGCTCGCGCACCATTCACGGCGCGCTGTTTCTGTCGACCCAAGGCGACGACATCGACCAGATGGTGACCGCCGAGCGGTTGGCGATTTTGAAGGTCGGCGGCGTCGCCACCGCGGTCATGATCGTGCTGTCGCTGCTGCTTGCCAGCACCATCGCAGGTCCGGTGCGGCGGCTCGCCGACTCTGCCGAGCGCGTCCGCCGCCGCATCAAGACCCGCGTCGAGATTCCCGACTTCACGCTCCGCCGCGACGAGATCGGCCATCTCTCCGGCGCGCTGCGCGACATGACCGATGCGCTCTATAACCGCATCGAGGCGATCGAGACGTTCGCCGCCGACGTTTCACATGAGCTGAAGAACCCGCTGACCTCGCTGCGCTCGGCGGTGGAGACCATGCCCTTAGCGCGGAACGAGACCAGCCGCGCGCGGCTGCTTGCCGTGATCGAGCATGACGTGAAGCGGCTCGATCGCCTGATCTCGGACATCTCCGATGCGAGTCGGCTCGATGCCGAGCTGCAGCGCCAGGACATGGCGCCGGTCGATCTGCGCCGCCTGCTCGCCACGTTGACCTCCGTCGCCAACGAAACCCGGATCGGCCATGACATCGCCGTCGAAGCTTACTTCGAGGGCCGCAGTGTCAACGACGCCTTCTGGGTGCCCGGCCACGACTCCCGCCTCGGCCAGGTGATCTCGAATCTGTTGTCCAACGCGCAGTCCTTCTCCAATGCCGGCGGCAAAGTGCGCATCCTCTGCCGCCGCGTGCGTAACGAGATCGAGATCGTGATCGACGACGACGGCCCGGGCATTCGTCCCGATGCGCTGGAGCGCGTGTTCGAGCGCTTCTACACCGACCGTCCGCATCAGGGTTTTGGCCAGAACTCCGGCCTTGGCCTGTCGATCTCCAAGCAGATCATCGAGGCGCATGGCGGACGCATCTGGGCGGAGAACCGTCCGGGTCCGAAGGATGCCGACGGCGAGCCGACGGTATCAGGCGCGCGCTTTGTCGTGCGGCTGCCCGAGCCATGAGTGCAGATGCGACCGTGCATGCGTCGGCAGTGAAGGTCGGCGATCGCGCGGTGCTGATCCGCGGTCCATCAGGATCGGGCAAGTCCCGCCTCGCCTTTAATCTGATCCTGGCCGGCCGCAGCGGGCAGCTTCCGCCGGCCATTCTGGTCGGCGACGACCGTGTCCATCTGGATACAGACGGCGAAAAATGTTGGGTGCGGCCGGCACGCGAACTGGCCGGGCTGATCGAGATTCGGGGTCTCGGCATCCGCCGGTGCGAGTATGTTGCCGAGGCAACAGTGGGGCTGGTGGTCGACCTCGCGGCAGCGGACGCCGAGCGGCTGCCGCCCCCGGAAACCCTGGAAATCCATCTTTCCGGTGTCAAAATACCGCGAATTCCCGTCGATCCGGCGTTCAACCCCCTGCCGCTAGTTGTCGCAGCCCTGACCACAACTGCGAGTTCATCCTCCGGTAACCATTCGGACCATTGCCGGAAGGGGATTGGTAACCATATCTCGGCAACACTCGCGACCGATTAGACCGGGCGAGGCCCTAATTTTCCGCCGCCAGATTCCGGGCGAATCCCAAACATCCCCTCTTGCGTAGGGGCTCTGGATGGTCAAAGTGGCGCGTTCGTGCGGTGCACCAAATGGCACCCGCGGGAGTTTCCGATGATTGGTCTTGTACTGGTGACCCATGGGCGCCTTGCCGACGAATTCAAGGCGGCGCTTGAGCACGTGGTGGGTCCCCAAAAACAAATCGAAGCCGTGACGATCGGCGCGGAAGATGATTCCGATCTCTGTCGCAGCGACATCATCGAAGCCGTCAATCGCGTCGACACCGGTGAAGGCGTGGCCATCCTCACCGACATGTTCGGCGGTACGCCCTCCAACCTCGCAATCTCCTGCATGAGCCGCCCCAAGGTCGAAGTGCTCGCGGGCATCAATCTTCCCATGCTGGTCAAGCTTGCCAAGGTCCGCCAGGAGCGCACGCTGCCTGAAGCGATCGCGCTCGCGCAGGAAGCCGGCCGCAAATACGTTACAATCGCCAGCCGGGTGCTCGCCGGGAAATGAGCGACGACGAGGATGCCTCGCCGGAGAACATCCCGGGGCCGAGCGTGCCCGAGGGCGCGATTTCGAAAGAGCTGCTGATCACCAACAAGCGGGGCTTGCATGCGCGCGCCTCGGCGAAATTCGTGCAGGCGGTGGAGCGCTTCCCCGGCGCCGAGATCTGGGTCACGCGGGGCAGCGAGACCGTCGTCGGACGATCGATCATGGGCCTGATGATGCTCGGGGCGGCGCCCGGCACCACCATCCGCGTGTCCGCCGCGGGCGTCGAGGCGGAGGCCGCGCTGGCAGCCATCACTCAGCTCGTGGAAGACAAGTTCTACGAGGAAGGGACGTAGGCGTTGGGCCTTCGTAGGGTGGGCAAAGGCGCACTTGCGCCGTGCCCACCTTCAAGCGCAGTGCTCGCGATGGTGGGCACGCTTCGCTTCGCTTTGCCCACCCTACGAACGTCTCGTTAGCAGCGAGCTCTAAAACGGATTCGTCACGATGCCGCCGTCCGCGCGCAGCGCCGCGCCATTGGTGGCGCTCGATGCTTTCGAGCAGAGATAGCAGATCAGATTCGCGACCTCTTCGGGCTTCGCATAACGCTGCAGCAACGAAGCCGGCCGCCGCTCGGTGAAGGTGCGCGCGGCGAGATCGTCGACGGTGGTGCCCATCGTTTTCGCCCGCGCGGCGAGCCGCACCGGCGCCATCTCGACCCAGGTCGGACCCGGCAGCACCGAATTGACCGTGATGTTGGTGCCCTTGGTCTGCTCGGCGGCGCCGCGCGCGATCACGAGCTGCGCACCCTTGGAGAAGCCGTAATGCACCATCTCCTTCGGCACGTAGATGGCTGACTCCGAGGAGACGAACACCACGCGGCCCCAGTCGTTGCGGTCGAGCATGCCTTTTAGATAGTGCCGGGTCAGCCGCACGCCGCTCATGACGTTGACCTCGAACATCTTCGACCAGTCGGCGTCCTCGATGTCGAAGAACGCTTTCGGCTCATAGATGCCGAGACTGTTGACGAGGATGTCGGCTTGCGGAAACGCCGCAATCAGCTTGGCGCAGCCCTGCGCGGTGCCGAGATCGAAAGCGGCGGCATGAAGCTTCGCGTTCGGCGTCACCTGCTTGATCTTCGCGATGGC
Organism: uncultured Alphaproteobacteria bacterium; assembly: GCA_963794775.1. GTDB lineage: Bacteria > Pseudomonadota > Alphaproteobacteria > Rhizobiales > Xanthobacteraceae > Bradyrhizobium. Next base: position 59,151 of record CAWCGA010000018.1, read on the forward strand.
CTCGGCAACAGCCGCGCTCTCGCGGCCGTTGACGATCACCTCCGCTCCCATGCCGGCAAGGCCGGCCGCTGTCGCGAAGCCGATGCCACGCGTCGAACCCGTGACCAGCGCACGTTTTCCCCTGAGATCGAGATCCATTCGTTCGTTCCTCAATTGCAATCGTCATTCCGGGGCAGCCCGAAGGGCTGCCCCGGAATGACGAATGTAAGGCTTATCTTCCCGGCGGCTGGATATAGACTTTCCACGCGATCGAGGGCCCGGCGTGTCCCCCAAAGAAGCGCTGCGTAGTCATGACCACCTGCTCGGCGTCCGGCGCATTGTCCTTCATCCACTTCTCGCAGGTCGGCAGGCGACCGTCCGTGGTGTCGCAGATGCCGATGAAGCCGAGGCGTTTGGCTTCCTCGAACGAGGTCAGGCCCGACGACCAGACTTCGCCCGGCGTGAACGGCGCCGGATGATCGGTGCTATAGAACGTCATGGGCTCACCGATCTCGGTGGTGCCGGCGACCACCGACCAGCGCGAACCGAAGCGGCTGTGCCAGGCCTCGGTCAGTTGGCGCGCCAGCTGCGCGCGCGCGCCGTAGCTGTTGGCGCCGTTGGGATTGTGCTCCATCTCGATGACGGCGATGCGCGGCGCGGCCGCCAGCGTCGCCAGCGACACCACCAGATAGATCGCCGTGATCCACGGCACCGCGATCATACGCATGCGCAGCTTGGGAATCGCGATCAGCGCCAGCGGCACCAGGAAGAACAGCGAGATACCCCAGTCGGTCTTCATGTAAACCGTGAAGAAGAGGCCGCCGAGCGGCGGGCCGATCGCGACAATGGCCTGGATAATCCAGATGTTGAGCGCCTGCGGAACATTCACAGCGGATGGCCCGCGGTCCCATGCGTGCGCGATCCAGCGCGGCGGCAAGAACAACACCAGCGCCGCGATCACGACCGGCAACGCCAGCAGCGCGAGATTATGACCGATATAGCCGAGCACGAGCATCGCGCTTTGCGTGTGATTCGTCAGGCCGTAGACATCGCCGGCATAGGTCAGCGGCACGAAGTCGACTTGCTCGAGCCAGACCAGATGCGGGATCATCGCGACCACAAGCGTTGCGATCGCAACCCACGGCGTGGGCGAGCACAGGAATTTCATCCGCTCGGGATGGAGCAGCGCGGCGAGCCCGATGGCGCCGATCATGGTCAACACCCAGTATTTGGTCATCAGCGCGGATGCGCCGGCAAGCCCCAGCAAAATGCCGCTCAGCCATGTCCGCCGCTCGAAGGCGTTGAGATAGGCCAGCACCACCAGCGGCAGGGTGACGAGCTGCAAGAGGTCGGGGTTGTATTTGAACCCCTTGAAATTGAAAATCGGATAGAGCGCGAGCATCACGACGACAAAGAACGCGCGGCGGCGATCCACGACGCGGCGCGCAATGAACCAGCAAATCACCAGACCAACACCGAGCGTGGTCATCGCCAGCAGGTAAGTCGGCCAGTCCGCCACCGGAAAGAACTGGAACCAGAGGCCGGCGATCCAGCCCGCCAGCGGCGGATGCTTGCCATAGCCAAGCTGGAATTTCTGGCCCCAGGCGAACGCCTCCGCGACGTCCATATGGATGTCCTGCGCGGCCTTCAGATCAATCAGGATCCGCGTCCACAGCAGCGCATGCACCACCGCGAAGGTGATGACCAGCCAGAGATCGGTCTTGGGGCTTATGGCGCGCGAGGCCAACCACGCCGCCAGCTTGCGGAAGCTCACTCTGCGGCGGCGCGGGGCTGAAATGGAGGCAGTCGACATCGGTTTACGCGTAGCGCGTTTTTCGCAGCAGTGAAATCAGCTTGGCGTGAAGAAACCCCCTTGAAATCAAGCAATATGGTTGCCGCACCGAGTCGCGGATGCTATCCCGCGCCCCATGACGACTGCCCCCATTTCCAACATCCGCAACTTCGCCATCGTCGCCCATATCGACCATGGCAAATCGACCCTGGCCGACCGCCTGATCCAGATGACGGGCGGGCTGACCGATCGCGAAATGGCGGGCAAGGAGCAGGTGCTCGATTCCATGGACATCGAGCGCGAGCGCGGCATCACCATCAAGGCGCAGACCGTTCGGCTGCAATACCACGCCAAGGACGGCAAGGACTACGTGTTCAACCTGATGGACACGCCCGGCCATGTCGACTTCGCCTACGAGGTCTCCCGCTCGCTGGCGGCCTGCGAAGGCGCGCTGCTTGTGGTCGACGCCAGCCAGGGCGTGGAGGCGCAGACGCTCGCCAATGTCTATCAGGCGATCGACAACAATCTCGAAATCGTGCCGGTGCTGAACAAGGTCGACCTGCCCGCGTCCGAACCTGAGAAGGTCAAGCAGCAGATCGAGGACGTGATCGGCCTCGATGCGTCGAACGCAATTCCGATTTCGGCCAAGACCGGCGAAGGCGTCGGCGACGTGCTGGAAGCGATCGTCACGCGACTGCCGCCGCCAAAGGGCGATCGCGACGCGACCCTCAAGGCGCTACTGGTCGACAGCTGGTACGACGTCTATCTCGGTGTCGTCGTGCTGATCCGCGTCGTCGATGGCGTGATGAAGAAGGGCGCGCGCATCCGCATGATGGGCACCAATGCGGCCTATGACGTCGAGCGCGTCGGCTTTTTCACGCCCAAGATGGAGCAGGTCGAGGAACTCGGCCCCGGCGAGATCGGCTTCATCACCGCCGCGATCAAGGAAGTCGCCGACACCCGCGTGGGCGACACCATCACCGACGACAGGAAGCCGGTCAGCGAGATGCTGCCGGGCTTCAAGCCGGCGATCCCCGTGGTGTTCTGCGGCCTGTTCCCGGCCGACGCCAACGATTTCGAAACCTTGCGCGCAGCGATGGGCAAGCTCCGCCTCAACGATGCGAGCTTCTCCTATGAGATGGAGACCTCGGCCGCGCTCGGCTTCGGCTTCCGCTGCGGCTTCCTCGGGCTGCTGCATCTGGAGATCATCCAGGAGCGGCTGAGCAGAGAGTTCGATCTCAATCTGATCGCGACCGCGCCGAGCGTGATCTACAAGATGAAGCTGACCGACGGCAGCGAGATCGCGATCCACAATCCCGTCGACATGCCCGACGTGGTCAAGATCGCGGAGATGGACGAGCCGTGGATCGAGGCGACGATCCTCACCCCGGACGAATATCTCGGCAGCGTGCTGAAGCTGTGCCAGGACCGCCGCGGCGCGCAGAAGGAACTCACTTACGTCGGCTCGCGCGCGATGGTGAAATACGATTTGCCGCTGAACGAGGTGGTGTTCGATTTCTACGACCGCCTGAAGTCGGTCTCGAAGGGCTACGCATCGTTCGACTATCATCTCACCGATTACAAGCCGGCAGACCTTGTGAAGATGCAGATCCTGGTCAACGGCGAGCCGGTCGATGCGCTCTCGATGCTGGTGCACAAGACGCGCGCGGAAGGCCGCGGCCGTGCCATGGTCGAGAAGATGAAGGAGCTGATCCCGCCGCACATGTTCCAGATTCCGATCCAGGCGGCGATCGGCGGCAAGGTGATCGCACGCGAGACCGTGCGCGCGCTGCGCAAGGACGTCACCGCGAAGTGCTACGGCGGCGACATCACGCGCAAGCGCAAGCTTCTGGAGAAGCAGAAGGAAGGCAAGAAGAAGATGCGGCAGTTCGGCAAGGTCGACATCCCGCAGGAAGCCTTCATCGCCGCGCTGAAGGTGGATAGCTGACTCCATCTCTCCCGGTAATGTGAGTCGTGTTTTGAGCCGGGCGCGTTAGGCTGCATCCATGTCGCGCATTCTCTTCATCTCGATTGCCCTGCTCCTCGCACTCCCGGCCGGGACCTCAGCCGCGCCCGCGCAGAAGCGATATCACTGGCACGGCTACGGCTTCCTCCCCGGCTATCATCAGCCGCCGAACAACACGGTCCCCATCTATGGCCGGAAGGGAGCGGTCACAGGCCAGCCGGATTATTCACCCCAGTATTACGGCTATGACGGCGAGTTGCACTATTACGGCCGACCCGGATTTGTCCGCGGCCGCTACAATGGCGGCAGCTTCGGTCCGTGCTGGACCTGGACGCCGATCGGGCCGGCATGGCAGTGCGGGCCGAGGTAAGTTCCGTCTCGTTTTGCGATCAGTCGCAATTGTTGATCTTGGCGATCCAATCGGCATCCAGGTTCATTAGCGCTTCGGCGACGTCGAAATGACCTTTCGCAACGGCTTGCGCTGCGGCCGCCGACAAGAGCATTGACTGGTCCCAAGCCTCGTTGCGATGGAGATTCACGTTCTCAACCAGTCGCGCGATCGCGCGGTGATAATCGTCGGCATAGGCCTCGGGGAGCGCGGGTCCGCGCCCTGCATGGCGGGCTACTTCAACGGCAGCTGGGAGCAGGAAAAATGAAAAGTCCACTGGTTCCTTCGCTTCGCCTGCGATCTGTACGATGTGGGGAACAGCTGCATACGACGCAGTGTATACATCGCCCTGATGGCAAAGGCTCGACCAAAGGCTGAACCATGGCTCATCCTCAGAGCCTGCCTTCGGCCACGTGGATAGCGCCAGCGTTCGCAGCAGCTCAGGAATATCGGCTGCACTGCCGTAGGCGTGCCGCAACTCTCTCCAGCTCGGATCGTCAAGCGACAGCATTGGGCCATTCTAGCGTAGGCCGCGCGGTACCAGCAACCTGCCGCTGTCCGGCGCATTAGCCCCCAGAAGTGCGTCTCAGATGGATTCCGGGTTCGCGCTGACTTGCGCCCCGGAATGACGAGTTACTCACCGCATCACGAACGGATTGGCCGGCACGTCCGTCGCGGTGGAAATCCACACGCTCTTGGTCTCCAGATATTCGCGGACCGCGTCGATGCCGCTCTCGCGCCCCACGCCGGAATGTTTCATGCCGCCGAACGGCATCATGTAGCTGATGGCGCGGTAGGTGTTCACCCACACGGTGCCGGCGCGCAGCAGTTTCGGCACGCGCACGGCGCGGCCGAGATCGCGGGTCCAGATCCCCGCGGCAAGACCGTAGATGGTGTCGTTGGCGATCCGGATCGCCTCTTCTTCCGTTTCGAAACCGATGATCGAGAGCACCGGACCGAAAACTTCCTCGCGCGCAATGCGCATGGAGTTGTCGACGTCGGTGAAGATGGTCGGCTCGACGAACTGGCCGCCGGCGATCCCTGCACCCGTGGCCGGCTTGCCGCCGAGCAGGCAGCGCGCGCCCTCCTTCTTCGCAATGTCGATGTAATCGAGAATCTTCTTGTACTGCGCTGGCGTCGTGACCGGTCCGATATTGGTGTCGGACTTCATGGGATCGCCGATCTTGGCGGACTTCGCGAGCTCCAGCAGACGCTCGACGAATTTGTCCTTGATCGAGTTCTGCACCAGCAGGCGCGAACCGGCGATGCAAGTCTGCCCCGTCGCCGCGAAGATGCCGGACACCGCGCCGGCCGCGGCGGCGGTGAGGTCCGCATCCTCGAACACGATGTTGGGCGATTTGCCGCCGAGCTCGAGCGAGACCCGTTTCAGGCTCTTGGCTGCGGTCTCGTAAACTTTCGCACCCGTCGTATCCGAACCGGTGAAGGTGATCTTGGCGACGCCGGGATGGCTGATCAACTCGGTGCCGATCTCCGGTCCGAATCCGGTGACCACGTTGAAGATGCCGTCGGGGATGCCGGCTTCTTTCGTGAGGGCGGCGAATTCCAGCGTGCTCGCTGACGTAAATTCCGACGGCTTGACGATGACGGCGCAGCCGGCGGCAAGCGCGGCGGCGCATTTCCAGGCGACGAACAACAGCGGCGAATTCCAGGCGGTGAGCGCGGCGACAACGCCGACCGGCTCGTGCGTCGTGTAGGCAAAGGTTTCCGGCTTGTCGATCGGCACGAGGCCGCCTTCGAGCTTGTCGACGAGGCCGCCGAAATACCACCACCACTCCGGATGATAGCGCAGCTGGCCCAGCATCTCCGCCATCAGCTTGCCGTTGTCGCGCACCTCGATCTCGGCGAGACGCTCGGCATTGGCGGCGACGAGGTCACCGAGCTTGCGCATGACTTTGCCGCGCGCGGACGCCGTCATCTTCGACCACGGGCCGCGCCACATCGCCTCATTGGCGGCTGTTGCGGCCTTGTCGGCATCGGCCTTGGAGCCGCGCGGAATTTTGGCCCAGGCCTCGCCGCGATAGGGATCGATGGAGTCGAACCACTCGCCATTGGCGGGATCGACATACTGACCGTTGATGTAGAGCTGATAGGTTTTCACTTGGTCCCTCCGATCGATGCGCGCGATGGCAGTATTTGGCGGGACGATACACCTGTGATGTCATGCGCGCAGGCGCGAATTCGTGACCCCGGCATGACAAAGGCGACCTTGTCGTCCCCTTCCAAATCGACGACCATCCGGCTTGCAAACATCGATAAGACCAAAGACGGCAGGGAAACGCATGAGCAAGGCCTCGTCCTTCAATTATGGCTGGGTTGTCGTCGGCGCCGGCGCGTTAATGACCTGCGTCGGCTTCGGCACCATGCTGTCGCTTGCGGTGTTTCTGCAGCCGATCTCCGACGCGATGGGCTGGTCGCGTGCCGGCATATCCGCCGCGGCGACGCTCGATTTTCTGTTCATGGGATTTGCCGCCTTTGCCTGGGGCACGCTGTCAGACCGCTTCGGCACCCGCGTCGTGGTGCTTTCGGGCAGCATCCTGCTCGGGCTCGGTCTCGTCAGCGCAAGCCAGGCGCAGAGCCTCTGGCAATTCCAATTGCTGTTCGGAGCGCTGATCGGGATTGCCGCCGGCAGCTTTTACGCGCCGATGATGGCGGTCGCGAGCGCGTGGATATCAAAACAACGCAGTCTTGCGGTAGCGCTGGTGTCGGCCGGCATGGGCGTGGCGCCGGTGACGATTGCGCCGTCGGCCAGCGCGCTGATCACGGCGTACGACTGGCGCACCGCGATGCTCGTGATCGGCATCGCCGCATGGGCATTGCTGATCCCCGCGAGCTTCCTGGTGCGTCCGGCGCCGAAGAGCGCCGACGACGCGGCTGCTGATGGTAACGACGCGCCCCAAACCGAATGGACCGCGGCACAGGCGTTCCGCACGCCGCAATTCATGGCGCTTGCGGGCGCGCATTTCGCCTGCTGCGCGGCGCATTCCGGACCGATCTTCCACATGGTGTCCTACGCCATGGTCTGCGGCATCGCGCCGCTGACCGCGGTGACCGTCTACAGCCTCGCTGGTTTTTCCGGGCTCGGCGGCCGCCTGCTGCTCGGCGCGCTGGCCGATCGCCTCGGCGCCAAGCCGGTGCTGGTCGGCGGGCTCTTTGTGCAGGCGTTCTGTATCGCGACCTATCTTGCGGTCGCGCATCTCGGCGAGTTCTACGCGCTGTCTGTCGTGTTCGGCCTCGCCTATGGCGGGGTGATGCCGCTCTATGCGGTGCTGGTGCGCGAGTTCTTCGGCGCACGCATCATGGGCACGGTGTTCGGCGCGGTCTCGGCCTTTGCGAGTCTCGGCATGGCGCTCGGACCATGGGCCGGCGGCTACATCTACGACACCACCCATGGCTACACCTGGTTGCATGCCGGTTCCTTTGCCATTGGTCTCGCTGCGGTCGTCGTTGCGCTGAGTTTCCCGTCGAAGCGCAGGGCCGCCGTCGGCCTCGGCCACGCCGCCGCATAAAACGCCGCTCTTGCCCTCCCGCTGCGAATGCATCACTGTCTGATGTAATTGATCACTCGATAAAGAGGGCGAGGAAACGGGAATGAACAAGCCTTCCGGCCTTGGCCTGGTGGAGCGCGCCCGCGCGCTGCAGCCCTTGATCGCCAGCGAGGCCGATGAAATCGAGCGGACGCGGCGGCTGACGCCGAGGGTGACGGCCGCCCTGATCGAGAACGAGCTCTACCGCGCGCTGTTGCCGCGCAGCGTCGGCGGGCACGAAGTGCCGCTGGAAACCTTCATGCAGATGCAGGAGGAGATCGCCAAGGCCGACGCCTCGACGGCGTGGTGTCTCGGCCAATGCTCGGTCTGCGCCATGACCGCGGCCTATCTCGAACCGGATGCGGCCAACGAGATCTTCAACACGCCGCCGGGCATCCTCGCCTGGGGCGCGATCAATCATGAGGTGAAGGTCGTTCCCGGCGGCTATACGGCCAATGCGCGCTGGGAGTTCGCCTCCGGCTCACGGCAGGCGAGCTGGCTCGGTGCGCATGTGAAGATCGTCGAGCCCGATGGAAGTGTTCGCAAGAACAAGAACGGCGCGCCGGAAATCCGCACCGTGCTGTTCCCGATTGGTAGCGCCACGATGTACGACGTCTGGGACACGATTGGCCTCCGAGGCACCGCCACGGATGCCTATTCGGTCGAGAACCTGTTCATTCCCGAAAAGTTTGTGGCGCAGCGCGACGACATGAGTGCGGTGCGCGAGAAAGGCCCGCTCTACAAACTCACCACCAATGCCGTGTTCAGCATGGGTTTTGCCGCGACCTCCTGCGGCGTGGCTCGCGCTACGCTGGATGCCGCGATCGACCTCGCGCGCTCCAAGATTCCGCAGGGGTTGGGAGCGATGAAGGACAACAGCGCGGTGCAGGGCGTGATCGGTCGCGCCGAGGCCAGCTTGCGCGCGGCACGCGCCTATCTCTACGCGACCGCGGCCGAGATCTGGCGCGATCTCGAGCGCGGCGAGCGGATCACCGAAGAGCGCCGCATCGCGATCCGCATTGCCGCGACCTGGACCATCCATCAATGCGCCGCCGTGGTCGATACCGCCTACCACATGTCCGGCGCGACGGCGGTGTTTGCCAAAAATCCGTTCGAGCGCCGCTTTCGGGACATGCACGCCATCGCGCAGCAAATCCAGGCCCGCGACACCCATTATGAGGACGCCGGCAAGGCGATCCTGATGGCCAACCTGACGAAGCCGCCGACGTCGCGATGACAAAGCCAGTCCGCAAAGGCACATCCGGTTCTCGCCAGGCCGACTCTGCGGTGTCGGCGACTTTCGAGTCCTATCCCAAGCCGGTCAAAGTGAAATTGCTGGCGCTGCGCAAGCTGATCCTCGATACCGCGAAGACGACAAAGGGCGTTGGCGCGATCGAGGAAGCGCTGAAATGGGGCCAGCCGAGTTACCTCACCTCGGAAAGCAAGAGCGGCAGCACGATCCGGATCGATCAGGTCAAATCCGTGCCAGGGCAATATGCGGTTTACTTTCACTGTCAAACCAACCTGGTCGACACCTTTCGCGAGCTCTATCCGGATTTGAAGTACAGCGGCAATCGCGCGATCCTGCTGGACGCGCGCGACAATCTGCCGGAAGCGGAGCTGCGGCACTGCGTGGGGTTGGCGCTGACGTATCATTCGCGGAAGAAATCGTAGGGTGGGTTAGGGCGAAGCGCCATAACCCACCTCTTCCGTCGTCGTGGATAGAGAAGTGGTGGGTTACGCTTCGCTAACCCACCCTACAATCCCGCAATGACGAAGGCGGCTCACGCCACCATCGTGATGCGCAAATCTTCCTCCGCATCTGCATCGCACTGCGCCTTCAGCAGCGCGACGATCTCGTCATGCGGGCGCGCGCGGCTGAACAGGAAGCCCTGCGCCTCGTGGCAACCTTCGGCGCGCAAACAACTCAGCTCGGCCTCGGTCTCGACGCCCTCGGCGGTGATGGTGACGCCGAGCCCCTGGCCGAGGCTGACGATCGAACGGATGATCGCCTGGGCATCGCGGTTGGCGGCGAGGTCGCGCACGAATATCTGGTCGATCTTGATCTTGTCGAACGGGAAGCTGCGCAGATAGCTCAGGCTCGAGAAGCCGGTGCCGAAATCGTCCATCGAGATGCGCAGGCCCAGCGAGCGCAGCGCATGCAGGGTCGCAAGCACGGTGTCGCTCTTCTCCAGCAACACGGTCTCGGTGATCTCCACCTCCAGCCGTTCCGGCGGCAGCCCCGACTGTTTCAGCGCATCCATCACCACGGCCATGAGATTGCCGACACGGAATTGCACCGGTGACAAATTGACCGCGACGCGAACGTCGTCGGGCCACAGCGCGGCATCCATGCAGGCGCGCCGCAGCATCAGGCCGCCGACGCCGTTGACCAGACCGGTCTCCTCGGCGACGGGGATGAAGTCACCTGGCGAGACCATGCCGCGCTCGGGATGCGGCCAGCGCACCAGCGCCTCGAAGCCGGTGATGCGGCCGGTCGAGAGGTCGATCAGCGGCTGGTAATACGGCCGCAGCACCTCGTTCTGGATGGCGTCGCGCAGCTCGAGCTCGATCTTGCGGCGCTTTTGCGCACGGGCGTCCATGTCGGCTTCGAAGAAGGCGAAGGTGCCGCGCGATTCGGTCTTGGCACGCGACAGCGCCATGTCGGCGCTCTTGAGAAGTTTTTCGGACTCCTCGCCGTCGCCGGGCGCCATCGCAATGCCGACGGTGGCGCCGACCACCACGGAATGGCCGTCGAGCAGATAGGGTTCGCCTATCGCGTCCAGCAGCCGCCGCGCCAGCAGAGCTGCGTCCTCGGGACGCGTCATGCCGGTCTGGACGATTGCAAACTCGTCGGAGTTCAGCCGTGCCAGCGTGTCTTCCTCGCGCAACGAGGAACGCAGGCGCTTTGCAACGCCGCGCAGCAGCTTGTCGCCGACGCCGTGGCCGAGGGTGTCGTTGACCGACTTGAAATTGTCGAGACCGAGCACCAGCACGGCGACCTTCTCGGCGCTGCGCCGCGTATGCAGGAGTATCTCGTCCATCTGCTGGCGCAACAGGTTGCGATTCGGCAGGCCGGTCAGCCCGTCATGCTGGGCGAGGAAGGCAAGCCGCGCCTCGGCGCGCTTGCGCTCAGTGATGTCCATCAGTGCCAACAGTACCGACGGCTGTTCGTTATGGGTGAGCTCGCGCGAATAGATCGCGAGATCGATCAGCGAGCCGTCGGCCTTGACGTGCTTCCAGGTCCGCGCCGCCTGCTCGTCACTGGTGTGATCGCCGAACCAGGGCGGCTCGCCCTCGAAGGCCTGCAGGCTGTGGATGGTGAGCTTCTCGAATTCGGCGCGGCTGTAGCCATAGTGCTCGATCGCGGCCTCGTTGACCGACAGGATGCGGCCGCCCTCCGGCGCGCAGACGATCATCGGCACGGGATTGCTGTCGAACAGCAGGCGGAACGATTCCTCGCGCTGCTTCAGTTCGGTGATGTCGACGCGCAGACCGATGACGCCGCCGTCCTCGGTCTTGCGTTCCTCGATCAGGATGACGCGACCGTCGGCCAAAGTCTGCTCGTGCCGCCCGACCGGCTGATCGAGCCTGGCGAGCCGCTCGGCGATCCATTCCTCCTCACGGCCGATGGCGTCGGGATAATCGCCGCGCTCGACGCCGACCCGGATGGTGTCAGCGAGCCGCGCGCCCGGCTGGAACATGTCGGCGCTGGCCTGGTAGATCTCGGCGTATTTCTTGTTCCAGAGGATGTAGCGACCCTCGTCGTCGAGGAAGACGATGCCCTCCGGCAAAAGGTCGATCGCCTCGCGCAGCCGCTCATGCGATTTGCGCGCTTCGGCGATGGCAGCTTCGAACTCCGCGCGGGTATGCGCGGCCTCGACGGAAGCGTTCGGAGCCGGCTTCGGATGCGGCCGCATTGGCCGCACCGGAAGGAGGGTCATCGGCGCGCGCTTTTGCTTCTTTGGTTTTGTTGGCCGGCGTCTCGGCATCAACCGCCCCGCTTCGCATTCTGCGTCTCGGGTTGTCGGCTAACTCTCTGAAAAAAAGGTATCTTTGTGCGGGTGCAACCAGTTAACGCGGCTGATCAGGCTGCCCGTTTTGCAGGCGCAGTAGCGGAGCAATGACCATCGAAGGTTGTATGAGAGGCAGTCGCAGCACTGCTGGGTTGTGCGAAAGGGCCAAATCGTTGCCAAAGCAACGACGGCGTCGTGACACGCCGCCCGGGGAGCGCGAAATCCGCGCCCGCCGCATCAAATTTCCTCAATCCGCAACAGGGTTATCGACCGGTTAAAATCCGGCGCTGCCGAACCCCAAATCGACGCCTCAGTTGGAAATCTCGATCGTGGTGTTGCGCGGCCCGTTGCGCTGGACCAGCGCGAACAGGGTCGCGGCATTGGCCGGATGCAGCCGCACGCAGCCATGCGAGGCCGGACCGCCGAGCCGGGAGATGTCGTTGGTGCCGTGAATGGCGAAGCCGTAATAGAAGAAGATCGCGTGCGGCATCGGCGCGTTGTAGTACTTCTTCGAGAAGTAGGATCGCATCATCGACTGCGGATGGAAGGTGCCGCTCGGCGTGCCATAGCCGTCGCGTCCGGTCGAGATCGCCCAGTTGTAGCGCGTCGCGCCGTCCACGCTGACCGACATGCGTTGTGACGACTTGTCGATGTGCACCACCAACTCGGCGCGTGCCGCCGACGTCCACAACACAGCCGCCAACGTACACGCCGCCAGCCGTCCGGCCCACCGAACCGTCATGATCGCCCCACTACCCTTTTTCTGCGCGCATAATGTTGCGCGGGAACCTGCCTTGTAAAGAGCTGGTGACGCAGAGTTGCCCATAACATTAATACGGGGACCATCAACCAAATGCGATGCCTTCCCCTCTTCCATGCGACCGTGATCGCCGCATAGAGTAGGCCGATGCGCACCTGCCCGATCCTCCTCTCGCTCCTGATCGTTCTCGCCAGTGTCTCGTCCGCGCCGGCGCAGGACAAGGGTAGCGTCGATGACAAGCCGCTGCCGCCGCTGGACAATCCCAAGGACCCGAAGATCGGCGCCAAACAGTTCTTCGCGCGCAAGCTGTTGCCATCCTCGCAGACGCCGAAGGTGATTGGTTCCTACATCAATGGCTGCCTCGCCGGCGGCGAGCAGATGCCGATCACAGGCGACACCTGGCAGGTGATGCGGCTGTCGCGCAATCGCTACTGGGGCTATCCGGAGACCATCGCACTGATCAAGCGGCTGTCGGAGAAGGCGCACAAGGACGCGGGCTGGAACGGCATCCTGGTCGGCGACATCGGCCAGGCGCGCGGCGGGCCGGCACTGTCGGGCCACGCCAGTCACCAGATCGGGCTCGACGCCGACATCTGGCTGACGCCGATGCCGGACCATCTGTTGTCGCGGCAGGAGCGCGAGGAAACGTCGGCGACCATGATGGTGCGCAACGACCGGCTCGACGTCGACCCCAAAGCCTGGACGCCGCAGCACTGGATGGTGATCCGCGACGCCGCGCAGGAGCCGGCCGTGCAGCGCATCTTCGTCAATGCCGCGATCAAGAAGGCGCTTTGCCGCGAGGCCAAGGGCGATCGCAGCTGGCTTTCCAAGGTGCGCCCATGGTGGGGCCATGACTATCACTTCCACATCCGCGTGCGCTGCCCGGACGGCGACAAGGAATGCAAGGGGCAGGCGGATCAGGGCGGCGACGACGGCTGCAAGCCCGCCGAGATGGCCTACTGGTTCAAGGATTCGATCATTCACCCCAAGCCCGAGCCGCCGAGGCCACCGCCGAAACTGACCGACGGGATCAAGCTCTCGGCAATGCCGGCCGCCTGTAAGGCGGTGCTGAACGCGCCGGATTCCAAGGAATACGCCAAGCGATAACGTCATCGTGGTGGGCGGCAGCGCCGGAATGCGCTAATATCGGCCGCGTCCGCGTGCCGTAAGCGCCCGGCGATCCGGGACGACGGTCCCTTCCCCACTTCCATTAGACAGCCGTTCGCTCGCGCGGACTCTCCGCGCATGGCTCAACATGTGAGAGAACGATATGCGCATCAGTGCACGCAACCAGCTCAAGGGCATCGTCACCGAGGTGACCAAGGGCGCCACCACCTCGCATGTCCGCGTCGATATCGGCGGCGGCAAGATCGTGACGGCCTCGATCACCAATGAAGCGGTCGACGAGCTCGGTATCAAGGCCAAGGGCAACGTCACTGTCGTCATCAAGGCGTCCGACGTCATGATCGGGGTGGACTGACATGCGCAAGCTCCTGCTGGTCGCATTGTTGATCGGCACCGCTGCCCCGGTGTGGGCGGCGGAGGAGCCGAGCGGCTGCGACAAATTCAAATGGCCGATCGATCGCGAGCGCGCGGTGCTGACCGCGCCGGATCGCGTGAAGCTCAACACGGGCGGCGACGTCGCCGCGATGCCGTCGACCGGCATTACGCTGTCGCTGGTTTCGCCCGCCGACGCGAAACTGCCCTCGCCGCCGGAGCGCGCGCCGAAAGACGGCACGATGGCCGGCTTTGCGAATTTCAAGGGTACGCCCAAGGCCGGCATCTACACCATCAGTCTGTCGGCGGGCGCCTGGGTCGACGTGATGCAGGATGGGCATTTCCTCAAACCCAAGGCCTTCAGCGGCGCGACCGATTGCGACGGCATCCGCAAGACCATGAAATACGAGTTGGCGGCGAGCCCGTTCGTGCTGCAAGTCTCCAGCGCCAAGGACAGCGCGATCTCCATTGCGCTCCTGCCCTCGGAATAGGCGCGGGTAGGCGAAAGTCGACAATCGGTCGCTTTGACGAGGCCCACCAGCCTGTTATGGTCCGGCCTCAGCGACATCCCCGTGCACCGTAAGTCACGGGGATTGCCGGGACAGCGCTTCCGCCGGTCGCATTCCGATAGAACCGACGCCTGATTTGCGCGCGCAAGGCGCCCGCGCAAACACGCATGGAGCGCATTCAAATGTACCGAGTTGCCGCATTGTTCGCCGCCTTCGTGATCCTGTGTGGAGCGGCCGTCTCGCCTGCCGCCGCCCAGGACAAGACCCTCACCGTGTTCGCCGCCGCCTCGATGAAGAACGCGCTCGACGACATCGACGCGGCGTTCACCGCCAAGACCGGCGTCAAGGTCAACGCCAGCTATGCCGCAAGCTCGCAGCTCGCCAAGCAGATCGAACAGGGCGCGCCCGCGGATATCTTCGTGTCCGCCGACACCGACTGGATGGACTACGCCACGCAGAAGAAGACCATCAATGAGCCGACGCGGGTCAATTTGCTCGGCAACAGCATCGTGCTGATCGCGCCGAAGGATTCGAAGATCGACAATGTGACGATCGGCCAGGGTTTCGATCTCGCCAAGCTTGCCGGCGACGGCAAGATCGCAACCGGCGACGTCAAGGCGGTGCCGGTCGGCAAATATGCCAAGGCCGCGCTGGAGAAGCTCGGCGCGTGGTCCGCCGCCGAACCGAAATTCGCGATGGCGGAGAGCGTGCGCGCCGCGCTGACCTTGGTGGCGCGCGGCGAGGCCGTACTCGGCATCGTCTATTCGACCGACGCCAAGGTCGAGCCCGGCGTCAAGATCGTCGGCACCATCCCGGCCGACGCGCATCCGCCGATCATCTATCCGGTGGCGGCGACGTCGACGGCGAAGCCCGAGGCGAAAGCCTATCTCGACTATCTGCAGTCCTCGGCGGCGAAGGCGGTGCTGGAGAAATACGGCTTCAATTATCTGATCAAGCCGACGTCCTGATACCCTCGCGACGTGTTCGACCTCACACCAGCGGAATGGACGGCGATCCTGCTCTCGCTCAGGGTCGCGGTAATCGCCACGCTGGTCGCGACGCCATTCGGCATCGCGCTGGCGTGGCTCTTGGCGCGGCGCGATTTCTGGGGCAAGTCGGCGCTCGATGCGCTGGTGCACCTGCCGCTCGTACTGCCGCCTGTCGTCACCGGCTATCTGCTGCTGCTGACCTTCGGCCGGCGCGGGCTGGTCGGCGCGTGGCTCGCCGATCATCTCGGCATCGTGTTCGCGTTCCGCTGGACTGGTGCTGCGCTGGCCTGCGGTGTGATGTCGTTTCCGTTGCTGGTGCGCCCGATCCGGCTCTCGATCGAAGCCGTCGATCGCCGGCTCGAGCAGGCCGCGTCCACATTGGGTGCGGCGCCGTGGCGCGTGTTCGCGACCGTGACTTTGCCGCTGGCGCTGCCCGGCATTCTCGCCGGTATGGTGCTCGGCTTCGCCAAGGCGATCGGCGAATTCGGCGCCACCATCACCTTCGTCTCCAACATTCCCGGCGAGACGCAGACGATTTCCTCGGCGATCTATTCGCTGATCTCGACGCCCGACGGCGACGCGGCCGCCGGACGGCTGGTGCTGATCTCGATTGCGATTGCGGTCGCAGCCTTGATCGGCGCGGAATGGTTTGCGCGCCGCGCGACGCAACGCCTGCACGGGAACTGAACGATGCTGCGCCTCGACGTCCACAAGCAGCTCGGCGAGTTCTCGCTGGAAGCCGCCTTCGAAAGCGAAGGCCGCGTCACCGGCCTGTTCGGCGCCTCCGGCGCCGGCAAGACCTCGCTGGTCAACATGATTGCCGGCCTGCTCACACCCGATCGCGGCGCAATTGCGCTCGACGGCGAGGCGCTCGACGATACCGCGGCGCGCATCCACGTGCCGCCGCATCGCCGCCGCATCGGTTACGTGTTCCAGGATGCGCGGCTGTTTCCGCATCTCGACGTCAGACACAATCTCGATTACGGCCGCCGCATGAATGGCCTCGCCGCCGATCCCGCCCAGCACAAGCGCGTCACCGACCTGCTCGACATCGGCCCGCTGCTCGATCGCCGCCCCGGCAAGTTGTCGGGCGGCGAGCGGCAGCGCGTCGCGCTCGGCCGCGCGCTGCTGTCGAAGCCGCGGCTGTTGCTGATGGACGAGCCGCTGGGATCGCTTGACGAGGGCCGCAAGGTAGAAATCCTGCCCTATCTGATCCGTCTGCGCGATGAGGGTATTCCGATGGTCTATGTCAGCCACGATGCCGCCGAATTGCGCCAGCTGGCGACGCAGATCGTGATGTTGAAGGGCGGACGCGTGACATCGTTCGGCGGCGTGAAGGTGTTGTCCTAGACAATCTCCCTCGCGCGCAAATCAGCGATGGTCTTCGCGTCATAGCCGATCGACGCCAGCACCTCATCGGTATGCGCGCCGGGCTCGGGCGCCATGGTGTCGAGCCGGCCGCCGCCATGCGCGAGACGAAAACCGCTGCCGGCAAAACGCAGGCGGCCATAGGGCGTATCGATTTCCTGCAGCGCGCCGCGCGCTGATATCTGCGGATGGTCGATCACCTCCTCGACCTTCCAGATGCTGGCGCAGGGCGCGCCCGCGGCATCGAGGATCTTCTCCCATTCGCGCGGGTTCTTCCTGGCCAGCGCCTCCTCGATGATCGCGCGCAGCGCCGGCTCGTTCTCCTGCCGTGTGAACCAGTCGGCAAAACGCGGATCGGAAAAAGTGTCCTCGCGGCCGATCGCTTTCATCAACGCCTGATATTGCTTCTCGTTGTTGACGGCGAGCAGCAGATGGCCGTCGCCTGCCCTGAACAGGTTGGCGGTCGGCCTACGGCTGACCGCCTGATTGCCGGAGAGTTGCTGGCGATGGCCAGCGACGGAATAATCGGCAACCTGCCCCGACAGGAACGCCAGCGATGCTTCCAGCATGGAGACATCGATGAGTTGCCCCTTGCCGGTGTGGCTGCGCTGGAATAGCGCGCTGGATACGCCGAAGGCGGCGGTCGCGCCCGACAGCACATCGCAGACCGCAAAACCGGCCCGCGTCGGGCCGCTCTCCTCATGACCGGTGATCGCCATGATGCCGCTCATCGCCTGCATCTTGCCGTCATAGCCGGCGCCGTCACGCGCCGGACCGGTCTGGCCGAAGCCTGACACCGCGCAATAGATCAGCCGCGGATTGATTTTGGCGAGCGCCTCATAGCCGATTCCGAGCTTGTCCATCACGCCGGGGCGGAAATTCTCCATCACCACGTCGGCCTGCGCGGCGAGCTTCTTCACAATGGCGAGCGCCTCGGGCTTCGACAGATCGAGCGTCAGGCTCTTCTTGTTGCCGTTCACGGCCTGGAACGCCGGCGCAAGGTTGCGCTCCGCCCATTCGCGGGACAGCGGCGTGCGCCGCATGTCCTCGCCGCCGCGCCGCTCGATCTTGATGACGTCGGCGCCGAGCAGCGCGAGCTGATAGCTCGCATAGGGGCCGGCCAGCACCTGCGTGAAGTCGAGGATCTTCACGCCTTCGAACGGTCGGGTCACGTCGTTGCCTCTTGTCACGCCGCGCGGTTGCCGCGCGCGATCTCCTTCTGGCGATCGAACTCGGCGCGGCGGCGGGCCAGCTCGTCAGGACTCATCTGCGCAACATTGTTGTAGTCGAGCTTCCAGGAGGCGTCCGCGCTCCAGCGCAGCGGGGACTGCATGGTGGTGCGCGCACCACCAGCGCTTTCGAGCAGGCCGAGCGCGAGCTCCAGCGTCAGAGCCTGCGAATCCGCATCATGCGGCTTGCCGGCGGAATTGCCGAGCGGAAAATCCGAGAACAGGAAACGCGGCACCGCGGCATGCTCGACGATGTCCTTGGCGCATCCCATCACCACGGTCGGGATGCCGCCCGCCTCGAGATGCCGCGCGACCAGCGCTGACGTCTGGTGGCACACCGGACAGTTCGGCACGATGATTGCGACGTCGACCTTGTCGGAGAGGCAGCGCGCCAGAATTTCCGGCGCGTCGGTATCGAGGGTGACGCGGTGGCTGCGATTGGTCGGCGCGCCGAAGAAGCGCGGCGCGACCTCGCCAATGCGGCCCCTCGCCTGCGCCTTGATCAGCTGCGGCAGGGGAAACCAGGTACCGTTGTCGGTCGCCGTGGTGTGCTTGCGATCATAGCCGATATGCGAGATGCGCAGATCGTGCGGCTTGGAAGTATCGCCGTCATAAACCGTGTAGAACTTGGCGCCACCATTATAGGCCGCGCCTGGGCCCTGATCGCCCTTGGCGGGATCGTAGGGCGCGGCAGTCGTGACGATGGTCACGCGCGATTGGGCGAGCGGCTTCTTCAATGGCTGGAACGGCGCATCGACATAATGCGCCCAGAGATACGGCGTGGTGTAACCGATCGCGGTGTAGTAATCGCGCGTTCGCTGCATATAGGGGACCGGCGAATCGTAGTCGGGCGCGAAGCCGAATTGCTCATTGTCAGGGGCGGTCATGATGTCTCTCCTGCGTTTCGGGCGCGGGCTATTTGCCGAGAGACTAAACCCTTTCGTTGCGCGACGCCAGAAAGCGGTCGATCAGCTTCGGCGGCATTGGCCGGCTGATCAGGTAGCCCTGCAAGTCGGTGCAGCCGTCGGAGGTAACGCGGGCCATTTGCTCCTCGGTTTCGACGCCCTCGGCGACCGTGGCCATACCCAAGCTTTGACCGAGCGAGGCCACGACGCGGACAATGGCCCGGCCGACCGCATCGCCGGCGGTGCCGCGAACGAACGACTGATCGATCTTGATCCTGTCGAACCGAAAGTCGCGCAGGTAACTGAGCGACGAGTATCCGATGCCGAAATCGTCGAGCGCCACCCGCACGCCGATTTCTCTGAGATTGTCGAGCACGGTACGCGCCGTTCCGCCGGCATCGAGCATCACGCTTTCGGTGATCTCGAGTTCCAGGCGCCGCGGATCAAGGCCGCTTTCGGCCAGCGCCGACAGCACCGTCGCGGCGAAATTCGGGCTCTTGAACTGGACCGCCGAGACGTTGACGGAAACATTCTGTCCACCGTCCCAGCCTGCCGCCTCCAGGCAGGCGGTCCGCAGCACCCATTCGCCGATCGAGATGATGATGCCGGTGTCTTCCGCGATCGGGATGAATTCGAGCGGCGACACCGCACCCCGCGTCGGACTCTGCCAGCGCAGTAGTGCTTCGAAGCCCGTGACCATGTTTTGCCGCAGATTGAGTTGCGGCTGGTAGACCAGCGAGAGCTCGCCCAGCGACAGCGCGCGCCGAAGATCGATCTCGAGATTGCGACGGTGTTGCATCTTGTCGTCCATCGCCCGCTCGAAGAAGCGATAGGCGCCGTGTCCGTCGGCCTTGGCGCGGTGCAAGGCGAGGTCCGCGTTCTTCAGCAACTCTTCACACGATATCGGCTCAACCGGGAGCAGGACGATGCCCACGCTGGCGGCGATGTCGATCAGATGGCCTTCCACCACATAGGAGCGCCCGATCATGTCGGCCAGCCGGCTCGCCAGCGCCGCCGCCGATTGCGGCTGCGGTTGACCGGCCTGGATGATGCCAAACTTGTCGCCGCCGAGCCGGGCCGCGATATCGCCGGCTCCGATCACGGAGCGGATGCGGTCCGCGACCGCCACCAGCAAGGCGCCGCCAATGTTGCGACCAAGCGATTCATTGATCGCCCTGAAGCGGCGCAGGTCAAGAACCAGAACGGCCTCCGCGCTTTCGGCGGCGCGGTCCGGCGTGGCCAGCAATTCCGTCAGCCGTTCGTGAAACATCAGACGGTTGCCGAGCCTGGTGAGGGTGTCGCTGCGCTCCTTGGCCGACCGCTCGCTCATGTCGTAGGCGCTGACCAGCCAGCCGCCATCCATCGGAATCGTCTCGACCCAGAACGCACGGCCATCGGAAAGCGTGATCTGGCAATCGCTCCTGCCATTGTTGGCCCCGGCATCGCGATTGATGCAATCGAGCAACTCCGAGTTGGCGAACAATTTGGCGAACACCAGATTGGGCTGAAGCAGCTTGCCGTCGGGCCCGACGATCGCAACCGCGCGGTCCATGCTCATGAAGGCCTTGAAGGCCAGGCTGGTCGCGCGTTCGGATCGCTCGGCCGAATCGTTGCCGTGCCGGCTGTTCGAGGCTTCGAGGGCGCTGATCTGAGGCGCTGACGCGGACCTATGCATGGTTCCGGTAGCAAATACATCTTGCGTTGCGATTCCGTGAAGCGGCCAAATGAACCTGCGGTTAACCATCGCGGTCTCGATTCCGCGCAACGAGGCTGCCAAACAACCGTTCGGTGTCATCGCCCGATTTAATCGGGCGATCCAGTATTCCAGAAACAGCAGTGCGTGAGCCGAGACGCCTCTGGGATACTGGATGCCCCGCTTGTAGCGGGGCATGACAGCGGAGAAGACATGAAGCAGCATTCCCGCGGCGCGATTTCGCGTCCGGGTGATGCATCGAATTGTCCCTCCTCAAGCTGAGGGCGCAGGGAATGCCGGGCGCTGGTCGTACCCGTAGCCTCGTGGGCAGAAAAGGGTAGACGGCCCACAAGCATAGTCACTACAGGTCAGCCGAAACGATCCGGCACTCCCTGCGCGATGGTTCTTTTCGGCTGCTCCGTACTCTCCCCGGTGTATCGGGCTTGATAGCCACCGTCGCCGATCGATCATCTCAATCGACTTGACCCCAGCGTCGAGGGGACAGGACCACACGGCTTGACCGTCCGCGTCAACACGCATCGCCTACGCGCTTCCGCGTCCATCGCATCCCGCCTCACGTTCGGTGACGATAGGCCTAACGCCCCTCTTGTCGAGGCGGGATGGCTTCGTTAAATCATAATTTCCGTGTTTCGGAAAGATGATTATTTTTGCGCGACGGGCTTGACACGCTATCAAGTGTTTTGCCCGTCGTGTCGTTGGAGCAACACTCTGACGAGCCCTCCCTGACCAGAAGCGGGCTCAGTCGTCCCGCTGCACCAACTCCAGGGTGATGCCCTCGGGACCCTCGAACAGCCGCAGCTTTCGGCTGATGTAGTCCATTTCATCGCTCAGCATGGTGACGCCGTTTGCCACGAGATGCGCGGCGGTCGCCTCGAGGTCGTCGACGCGGAACGCGAGGTGATTGAAGCCGCGTTGCCGCAGGTTGGTCGGGTGCGTACCAGGATCGGTCCCCGGGGCCGGCTCGAACTCGAGCAGCTGTATCTCGAAAGGCGGATTCGCGCCTTCAAGCGTGAGGGTGATGTGCTGCGCCTTCATGCCCGGCATGCCCATGTAGCGGGCGGGAAGACCACCGTCGATCGTCGCGACGTGACCCTTCGTGAAGCCAAGGAGCGCGAATAGCGCGATCGCCGGACCGGCGTCCGCCACCGCGATCGTCACATGATCGGGGTTGAGTATCATTCTTCAATCCAGCGGAACGTTCAGGCTGGTGCCTTTGGTGATGATGCCGCCACGGTTGCCGATCTCGATCGAACCGTAGCGCTGCTTGAAGCAGTCGGGCAGCGGTCGGTCGTTTTCCATGCTCAGCCAAAGACGCAACAAATGACGTTTCTGACCCGCGGTAGGCCAATCGCGGAATCCGGTCCGATCATGCAGCAAAGCATGGTTGTAGACGAACTGCATGTCGCCCGGTTGAAGCTGCATGCCAAAATGCAGCCTTGGATCATTAGCGAGTGTGTCGAACAGATCGAGCGCCTCGACATGCGCCGGCGTCAGTCTTGGCGCATCGGGGAAGCGCTGCGCACTGTCGATATACTGGCGCTGATAGAAGCCGGTGAGGAATCCCGCATGCCAATTCAGCACGGGTATTTCAAGATACGGCTTTTCGTCCTCCGGCACCTCGCCGCGCCGGTCCGTCGCGATGGGATCGAACAACAGGGCGGCAAGGTCGGGACGTCTGGCGAACATCTCGTTGTAGATCGTCGTCGTGCTGACAAGCAAGGACTCTCCTCCCTCCATGGCCTCGCGAATGCACAACAATCCGACAACGTCGGACGAGTCCGTGTGGAACGTCTGCCGTTCCGACGTCTGATAAATCCGCGTGTTCGGATCCTTCGCATCGGCGCCGACGTCGCGGACATGACCGAGAATGTGACCCGCTGCGTTTTGCGACCGCGCCGATCCGAGATGGGCGCCCACGCCGCAAAAAATCGTGGCGGCGAACTCCTGGCTGTATTTTTCTACCGGAAGGCCGCGGATGACTTCGAAGCCCAGGCCATGCAGGAGCTTCGTCTTGAGATCGTCCAGATGCGCACCGAGGCGTGGAAGAGGAAAGCTGTCCTTCGTAAGGTCGGCAATCTTCTTGCCGCCGGCAAGATATGATTGCGCCGCGTTCTCGAGCTCCGCGATCTCGCCGGCAGAAAGCGATACCAGCCAGCGCTCGGGATTGACCTTCATCTCCGCACCTTGCCAGGCCGACGGGATGTCGACCTTCCCCGGAGGGCGACTTGTCTCGCTGATCGTTGCGACCACATTCATCGTGTTGGGTTCCCGGAAGATTGGTCGTGAGAAAAGTAATCGGCAATCAAGGCTCGGAAAAGCGAATATTTTAGCGACGCCGTCTTGGCACCTTGCCGGATGTCTTGTCCGCCGCCGAGAGAAGCATCGTCAGCCGATAATCGGGCCAGCCCGCGAGAGACAGCGACACCTGCTGATAGTGCAGCCGTCCCATGGTCGGATGATTGAACGCACGTTCGCCGCCTTCGCGTGCCAAAACCCCCTGCGTCTGCCAGCAGCGCGCGAAGTCGGAACTTCCGATTCTCAGTTCGTCCACGAGCCGGCGGATATCAGGATCGTCGGAATAGCCAGTCACCGCGGCGCGGAACTCCGCGACGACGCGTTGCGCACGCGAGGTCCAGTCGAGAATCAGGGTTCGCGCCTCGGGCCTGAGGAAGATGTAGCGCAGCAGGTTTTTCTCGCCGTCGGCATCGAGCCATCCGGCAAACAGCCGGGACGCTTTCGCGTTCCAGCGGCGCGCGCCCCATGTGCGATCGAGGATGTAGGCGGGTCCATCGATCGCATCGACGCAGGCCAGCACCCCCTCGGGCGGATCATCCCTGTTGCCCGGCCGCTCGGGATCGCGCTTGCCCGCAACCTCGAACAGATAGCTGCGCTCGGCCCGTGACAGGCGCAATCCGCGGGCGAGGCGCGCTAACGTCGAAGCCGAGACGGACACGTCGCGCCCCTGCTCGATCCACGTGTACCAGGTGACGCTCAATCCGCAGAGCTGGGCGACCTCCTCGCGCCGCAGCCCGGGCGTGCGCCGTCGCGGTCCCGCCGCGAGACCGAGTTCTGCCGGAGACTGGCGCTCCCGGAGCGCCCGCAGGAACGCGCTGAGCGAGAGCGCCGGAGCGATCGGGTCCTGTGCTTTCATGGTGGTTTTTATACCAGCATAATTTCGATCCTTAAACCAGTACTTGTGGCATGTTAAAAGGCCGCGAGCACAGGCATTACGGACGACGTCTTGAGCAAGAATTCCTATCGCATCGGAATCGACGTCGGAGGCACCTTCACCAAGGCCGCCCTCATCGACCACATCGACGGCCGCGTGGTCGGGCGTTCGTCCGTCCACACCACCCATGATCACCCGGACGGCGTCGCCGCTGGCGTCATCGAGGTATTCGAACGGGTGCTGGGCGATGCCGGCATCGATGCCAGCCACGTGGTCCTGCTCGCGCACAGCACGACGCAAGCCACCAACGCGCTGTTGGAAGGCGACGTGGCCCGGGTCGGAATCCTGGGACTGGCGGCCGCGAAAGCAGCGAAACTCGCAGAGGCGCAGGTTCGCATCGATCCGATCGAGCTCGCGCCGGGCCGCGTGCTGCAGACCTGCAACCGGTTCCTGCTCAGCGACGCCCTCGACCGCAAGGCGGTCGAGACTGCCGTGAGCGCGCTCCGCGCCGAGGGCGCCCAGGTGCTGGTGGCGTCGAGCGCGTTCGGCGTCGACAACACGTCGACCGAAGAACTCGTTCGCGCGGTCGGCGGCGACTTCGGTCTTCCGACGACGTGCGGGCATGAGGTCACGCGGCTGTACGGACTGACGACGCGAACGCGTACCGCCGTCATCAATGCCTCGATCCTGCCGCGGATGATCGCGACTGCCAATCTGACCGAGACCAGCATGAAGAACGCCGGCATCGACGCGCCGCTGATGATCATGCGCGGCGACGGCGGTGTGATGGATATCAGCGAGATGCGGCATCGCCCGGCGATGACGATGCTGTCCGGACCCGCGGCAAGCGTGGCGGGCTCGTTGATGCATGTCGGCATGTCCGACGGGATCTACTTCGAAGTCGGCGGCACCTCGACCAATCTCGGCGTGGTCAAGGCCGGCCGTCCGGTCGTGACCTACGCCAATGTCGGCGGCCACGATACGTTCGTCAATTCGCTCGACGTGCGCGTGCTGGGCGTCGCCGGTGGCAGCCTGATCAGGATCGCAGATGGCGTGGTGCGCGAGGTCGGACCGCGAAGCGCTCACATCGCGGGCCTCCGATACGCCTGCTTCGCGCGGGACGAGATGTTCGAGAACGCCAGAGTTGTCTTCTTCGAGCCGAAGCGAGGGGACGGCGACGACTTCGTCGCGATCGAGACCCAACATCATGGCCGCTTTGCATTGACGACCACCTGCGCCGCGAATGCCGCAGGACTGACGCATCCGGGGATGCATTGCTACGCGCCGGCGGAAGCCGCGCGCGCGGCGTTCGCTCCGCTCGCAGCACAGCTGGGCAAGGACGTCGTGGCGCTGGCAAAGGAGGTGCTCGCCGCTGCAGCAGGCAAGGTGACGCCGGCCATTCGCACGCTGATCAAGGATTATCAGCTCGACGAGGACCAGCAGGTGCTGATCGGAACGGGCGGCGGCATCGGCGCCTTGCTGCCGACTGTCGCAGAACAACTCGGTCTGCGCTTCGAAATCGCGAAGGATGCGGAGATCATCTCCTCGATCGGCGCGGCGCTGGCGATGGTTCGCGAAGTCGTGGAACGGGTCAATCCCGATCCGTCGTCCGACGATATCGCGCATCTTCGTGCTGAAACATTGGAAGCGATCGGCCGGCTCGGCGCCGACCCGAAGAGCGTCGACATTTCCGTAGAGATCGACCGCCAGACCGGCAGGATCCGCGCGATCGCCACCGGCGCCGCCGCGCTCCGCAGTTCAGGTGAAACGGACATCGTTTCCGAGAGGCAGGCCCGCCGGATCGCGGCGAGATCGCTCGGTCAATCCGAGGACAGCATCGAGCTCGCCGCCGAAACCCCGGGCGCGTTCGTCTACACTCCGAAAACCGGTTCGCGGCATTCACTGCGGATCGTCGACCGGCACGGAAGGGTACGTCTGCAGCGCAGTCATGCGGCCGCGGTCCGGACCACCGTCGAAAGCTGGCAGGATTGCCTTGGATCGATGAAGCTGTTCGGACCCGAGGGTCAGGCCGATGCCTTTTCCGGAGCGGTGCTGCTGTATGACCATCACCTGCTCGACGTGACCGGCGAAAGCCTCTATTCCAATGCGGTCAAGATCGTGGACAGCGAACTTTCGGGCGTGTCGCCCAAGACGCCGTTGGTGTTGATCGGCATTGGACGACCTGACTTGACCGAGACAACGCAAAAGGAGACCAGCGATGGAGAAGTTTGAGAAACTGAAGGCCGTGGCGGCCCCGATGGGAATTCCCAACGTCGATACCGACGCGATCATTCCGAAGCAGTTCCTGAAGACGATCAAGCGGGCCGGGCTCGGCACGGCGCTGTTTTCCGAACGGCGCTACAACGACAATGGCGAGGAGCGGCCGGACTTCGTGCTGAACCAGGGACCTTTCCGCAAAGCGAAGATCCTGGTGGCCGGCGAGAATTTCGGTTGCGGATCGAGCCGCGAGCACGCGCCCTGGGCGTTGCTCGATTTCGGCATCCGTTGCGTCATCGCGCCCTCGTTCGCCGACATCTTCTACAACAACATGTTCAAGAACGGCATGCTGCCGGTCAAGCTGAGCGCCAAGCGGGTGCACGAGCTGATCCAGTTCCTGACCGAACTCCCCGGCGCCGAAATCACCGTCGATCTGCGCGCGCAGACCGTGACCGGACCGGACGACCAGGTCGACCATTTCGACGTCGCGGCGTTCTCGCGCGAGAGCCTTCTAAACGGCTACGACGAAATCGAGCTCTCGCTGTTGCAGAAGGACAAGATCGAAGCCTTCGAGAAGCGAAAGCACGCCGAGCATCCCTGGCTGTAAGGGACGGGCCTAAATCCCGGCGACCGAAGTCCAGAGCTCGCCGAGCTTGCGTTTGAACGTGGCCATCCGCGTCGGCGGCGGCGCGTCATCCTCGTCCTCAGGCAG
Source organism: uncultured Alphaproteobacteria bacterium (assembly GCA_963794775.1). GTDB lineage: Bacteria > Pseudomonadota > Alphaproteobacteria > Rhizobiales > Xanthobacteraceae > Bradyrhizobium. The sequence goes on from CAWCGA010000018.1 coordinate 85,906, forward strand.
GCGCAAGCCGACCACATTGACCCGGCCGCCGGAGATCGAACGCGCCACCAGGGTGATCGCATCAAGCGGCAACGTCGCGCCCTCCTTCGGCGCGTGGTGAAGATGGATGTCGAAATAGTCCGATAAGGTCAGCCGCTCCTCGCCGGCCTCCACCTTGACACTGTAGATCTCGGCGAGCTCGAACAGCGTGTGCTCGCCTGACACGGTGAAATCGCCGAGCAGATGCGGATCTGGCGCAGCACTCGGCTGCATGTCGACAAAGAAGCGGTCAAGCGCCTCAGCGCGCTCCGGCGGCGCCAGCAGATAGATGTAATCGCCGGGCGCGATCGGATCGGCTTCGGACGGCGTCAGGATGTGCTCCTTGCGGATCACCAGCGTCGGCTTCGACCATGACGGAATCAGCCCGCGCCTGAAAAACAAGCTTTTCGAGCGTACGGGATAGCCGACCAGCTCCTGCTCGAGCTGGCCGGGCAGATCGAGCTCGACGCGACGCGGACCACGCTCGCTGCGCGGCAACGCGACATGCAACTTCCGTGCGGCAACGCCGAGCGTCCAGCCCTGGAACAACAGCGAGATGATGACGACGACAAAGGCGACGTCGAAATAGAGATAGGCTTTCGACAAGCCGACCAGCATCGGGATCGAGGCGAGGAAGATCGCAACCGCGCCGCGCAGGCCGGTCCAGGCGATGAAGATCTTTTCCCGCCAGTTGAAACGAAATGGCGCAAGGCACAGGAACACCGCGACCGGTCTCGCCACCAGCATCAAGGCGATTGCGACCACCACGGCTGGTCCAATGCTGGAGCCGAGCCGATGCGGCGACACCAGCAAACCCAGCAGCACGAACATCACGATCTGCGCCAGCCAGGTCGCGGCGTCCAGGAACGTCACCACGGAATTATGCGCGCGGGTCGGCCGGTTGCCGACGATGATGCCGGCGAGATAGACCGCGAGGAAGCCGGAGGCGTGCACCATCTGCGCCGCCGCAAAGATCACCAGCGCCGTGGTGGTGACGAACGGCGCATGAAGGCCCTGCGGCAGCGCTACACGATTCAGCGCGATCACCATCGCCCGCCCGCCGACAAGGCCGATGATCCCGCCAAGCACGGCTTCCTGCAGCAGTTCCGCCAGCACATGTCCGGGCGAAGAGTGGCCGACCGAGATGAACTCGACCAGCATCAACGTGAGAAACACCGCAAAGGGATCGTTGCTGCCGGATTCGGCTTCGAGCGTGGCACCGACGCGAGGGCGCAGGCGCAAGCCCTGCGCATGCACCAGCAGGAACACCGCGGCCGCGTCGGTCGATGCGACGACCGCGCCGACCAGCAGCGCCTCGGTCCAGTCGAGATCGAGCGCCCAGCGCGCGACCGGCGCGGTGATGACGGCGGTCAAGAGCACGCCGATGGTGGCGAGCACGATCGAGGGCGCCAGCACGGCGCGGATGTGCTGGAAGCGCGTGCGCAGGCCGCCGTCGAACAGGATCAGCGCCAGCGCGATCGAACCGACCAGATAGGTCGAGCGCACGTCGTTGAACTGCAATTGGCCGGGCCCGGAATCGCCCGCCAGCATGCCGATGACGAGGAACACCAGCAGCAGCGGCGCGCCGAATCGCAGCGCAAGCAGGCTGGAGAGGATGCCGGCCATCACGAGCACGGCGCCCAGCAGGATCGCGATACTGACTTGGTCGAGCGAAGCCATGAGGAGGAGCAAATCACCCTAAAATCGTTGTCGATTCATCCTTATCGCCGCCACACTTCGAGGCCAACCCCATTCCATCAAACGCGGCGAAATGCCCGATTTTCGGACCTTATCCCTGCATTCCGTCATCCCATTCGATGGCATCGATGCCTCGATTGTGGAATTCTTTCGAAACTGCGAATCGAACCTTCCAATGAGATTTCTCGCCATGGACATGGACACCAAGGACGTCATGGAACTCGTGCAGTCCCTGCTGCGTTCCGTCGGCGCCGAAGTGACCTCGCCGTGGTTCTATTTTCAGGTCGGCGTGGTGCTGGCGGGCGCGGGGATCGCGTTCGCGTCGGGTGCGGCGATCCGCTCGCGCGTCGACATCAGCAAGCTCGGCGCCAACTGGCCGGCGCCGTTCCGCGGAATCGTGCGCGTGCTGGTGCTGTACTCCTCGACCGCGGTGTTCGCCGTCCTGATGCGCGTCGCGCGTATCGTCATGAAGGCCTCGACCTGGCCGAGCCGCAGCTATCTGCTGGCGGTGTTCGCCAAGCTGGCACTGGCGTGGCTCGCGATCCGCCTGTTGACTTCGGTGATCCGCAATCCCTTCGTGCTGCGGGTGGTGTCGATCTCGGCCTGGCTGGTCGCGGCGCTCAGCATCATCGGACAGCTCGATCCGGCCATATCAGCGCTCGACTCGGTCGCGATCAATTTCGCCGGACTGCGGCTGACGCCGCTGCTTGTGATCCAGCTCGTGGTGATGCTGGCGGTGGCGCTGTGGCTATCCAGTGTCGCGAGCAATTTCGCCGAGAGCCAGATCGCGCGCTCCGGCGATCTGACGCCGTCGGTGCAGGTGCTGCTCGGCAAGGTGATCCGGATCGGCCTGATGGTGTTCGCGATCGCGATCGCCTTGAGCGCGGTCGGCATCAACCTGTCGGCGCTCACGGTGTTCTCGGGCGCGGCCGGCGTCGGCATCGGTTTCGGCCTGCAGAAGATCGTCGCGAACTTCATCAGCGGCATCATCCTGCTCGTCGACAAGTCGGTGAAGCCAGGCGATCTCGTCACCATCGGCGACAACTCGGGCCGCATCAGCGCGATGAAGACGCGTTACATCTCGGTCGCCGCCGGCGACGGCCGCGAATTCCTGATCCCGAACGAGGATCTCGGTGACGCAGAAGGTCACCAACTGGACCTACACCGACAAATATACACTGGTGAAAGTGATCTTCAGCACCAATTACGACGCCGACCCGAAGCTGGTCTGCAAGGTCGCGATCGAGACGGCCGCCGCGCACGTCCGCGCGCTGAAGAACAAGCCGCCGAACTGCCTGCTCACCGAGTTCACCGAAGCCGGCATGAAATTCTCGCTCACCTTCTGGCTCGCCGACCCCGACGGCATGGACAGCGTCAAGAGCGACGTGATGCTGGCGCTGTGGGAGGCCTTCAAACGCGAAAACATCCGCGTGCCCTACCCGGTGCGTGAACTCAGGGTGCGCGGCGGCGCGCTGCCGGTCGAGACCGTGGTCGAGGTTTCAAGCTGAGCCGTGCGCGGCCGGGCCGAAATTCCGCACTGCGGCGAGCCTTAACTTGATACAAGCCATTCCGCCGGCCGACAGCAGCCGCGTGAGATTTACGCTAGACGAAACCGCCAACGCAGGTGACAGTCGACGCTCGTATCTGCCGAGGGCACCGCGATGATCACGAAATTCGACAGCTCCTATTACGGCACGGTCGACATGGAGAATCTGGGGTACGCCGGCACCCCGATCAACGAGCGGCGCTATTCGCAAGCGGAATTGGGCGGCGCGCTACACAAGGTCGTCGACTACGCCAAGTGGATGGATGAGCGCGGCTACGACACGTTCTGGATGGCCGAGCATCATTTCCAGCCGGAAGGCACCGAGCTGATCCCGAATCTGCTGATGATGGCGACCCACCTGTGCGGGGTGACGAAGAACCTGCGCTTCGGCTGCGGCTTCAATGTCGTGCCGATGTGGCACCCGCTGCGCCTCGCCGAAGACTATGCGATGGCCGACATCCTGACCGGTGGCCGGGTGATCTTCGGCATCGCGCGCGGCTACCACACCCGCGAGGTCGAGACGTTCGGCGCGCCGCTCACCGACCAGAAGGCCAACCGCGAATTGTTCGAGGAAGGCGTCGATATCCTGTTCAAGGCGTTCGCGGGCAAGCCGTTCGCGCACAAGGGCAAGTACTACACGATCCCGCCGGAGGTGCCGTATCGCGGCTATACGCTCAAGGAGATCACGCTGGTGCCGGCGCCGGAGCGGCTGCCGGTCGAATGCTGGCAGCCGATCCAGAGCGGCTCGGAGCAGGCCTTCGACTTCATGGCCAAGCATGGCATCTCCGGCATCATCGGCGGCGGCTCTGCCGAGGGTGGCGCCGTCGAGCGGCACATGATCGGCTTCCAGGCCGCCTATGCGCGCCGCGGCATCGAACTCGCACTCGGCGAGCGGCTTGCGCTGGGCTTCCAGTTTCACATCGCAAAGAGCCGCGAAGACGGCATGCGCGAGGCGGCCAAACACTACGAGGAGAACATGAAAATGTTCGGCGAGTTGCGCCTCGTGCGGGCGCTGACCGACGAGCAGATCGCCGCGATGCGCGATCCCAAGCTCGCCGCCACCACGAAATTGCCGGACATCGACGACGCAGTGAAGGCCGGCGGCTTCCTGACCGGTACGCCCGCCGACATCATCGAGCAATTGAAGGCTGTTGAAAAACGCTATCCGGGCGTTGAGCGCGTGGTGTGCGCCACGCCGCTGGGAACCCCGCTCGAGGTCCAGCTGGAAGACCTGGATCGATTCGCCAAGGAGGTCATGCCCGCCTTCCGTCCGGCCAAGATCGCTTCAGCGGCGGAGTAGGACACGCCGCGCCAGCGCATGTACACATCAGCCCGCCATGTCCGCTTCTCGGGCAAAGCATAGGCCCATGTCGGCAATTGGTAATTCCCCTCTCGACAACCGGTTGGGCCAGTACGACAGATCCTTATTGGTCGTCCTTGAAGTTCGGCTTTGTCCCGATGAAATAGGCTTCCCAAAACTTCTTCAGCGCAAAGGGGATATCGGCCTGGCTCAGCGCGGTTCTCACTTCCTGCCTCGCGGCATCCTCGACATCGGTGAAAAGTCTATCGCCGACTTCCTTGACGTCGATCTGATTTGCGCTCCCAAGCATGCGTGCAACGGTGAGCGCGTGGTCTCCCCCGAGATGCGCCAGGCTTGTCGTCTGTTTGAACAGTTCGTAGGAATTGGTCGCCCGTTGCTGAGTCTTCAAGATGTCGAATGTGCCAGAGTTCCACGCGTGCTCGACTTCTGCATCGCTTAACTGCCTTGCGGAGTGATACTCCAGGGCCACACGCTTCACCTCCGGCTCAACGTAGTATTTCCGAAAGAACGTCCAGGCGGCGGCTTCGCCGCCGGCGGTCAAGAATTCGTAGGCATCGCCTTTGAATATGTCTTTCTTCCACTGCAGCTCGACCTTCGCACGAGGTATATCGGACTCTATCAGACGATGCGTCTCCTGCATGATCGGAATGTTGATTGCTGAAATCTTGTTCCAGACCTTCTCGTCTGAAACCGTGTACCAGTCGTGCACGTCCTTCTCATAATGGCTCTTTGAAGCCTCATACGCCTTCGACGCCGCCTTGGCTCGCGCGACTGCAGCTTCGACCGTCCCGAGCTGCGCATCCATGTCGCCGCGCAGCGGCGGCACGCTGTCCGACGCGGCGGCTTCGGCAGATTTCCTGGCTACGTCGACATCGATATACATTCGCGACGGCGCCGACGGCGCTTCAGTCCAGCGGGCGGGCAACACCAATTGAGTCTCATGGCAGCACGAAGCCTTGACCGGAGACATGCTCCCTACGCCATAACTTTCGGCCACATCATCTTTCGACAGTCCTCCCAGGTACACAACGATCCACTTCTTTGTCTGCGTCGCGGTCTCACTCAAAACTTTTGACGCATGAGAGACTGCATGGCTTTGATACACGAAACGTTCCCGGATCGCGTTCTGGCGATCGATCTCCCTTTGCAAGCCGGCCAATTCATCCTTCGCTTCCTGACTTTCCTTGCGGACCGTCAAATCCAGTGAGCCGGCGACATCGACGTGGGAGAAACGCGGTGCGTAAAAGTTTTCGTGAATATACATCTCGACCGCGGACTTCCCTGCGTAATAGGCGGCGTAGCCGTTCCAGGACGCAATGCTTCTGCTCAGGACATCATGAACGCGGCTCAACGCTTCGGCGAATTGTCTGTCATCATTTATGTTGTAGCCATTCACGACATCGGCGCCGATGAGCCCGCTTTGCACGATTGCCTGGAAGCGCTGGCGCTGAGCGATGCGCGGATCAGCAGGCGGCGGCGAATAGCTTCCACCGCTGTTCGGACAATAGCATTCGTTGCCATTGCACCGAATTTGGCTGTCGCCCCCGGCGCAATATCTTTGCGCCAGCGCTTTCTCCGACGCAGGCAACAGAATGAGACAAAAGACTATTCCGTGACCTATCAAACTCCTGCGCATTTCACCGCCCCGAACAGAATGACGATCGCTCAAAGTTTGCGACGCACATTGAACCACGCCGGAAAATTCCTGGCATTATTGCCGTGTTCGGTTCTGAATCCAATGGTCTTGGGTGAGAGTAAGGCCTAACAGGCAAAGGTCGGACGTGCTTTGTGTCGATGCTGCCCTCCCGGATTGTCGAGACATACAGTCCATAGCTTGACGCGGGACGCGCTGGATTGGAGGTTTCGTGAACTGGAAGCGGGGCGCGGCACCCGCGCTGGACCAGGAATAGGGAGGTCATCTGTATGGGAGCGGTAGGGTCGACTTTCGCGAGCGGCAGTTTGGGTGGTCCGGTCATCGCAATCGTCTATTTGATATTGGGGCCGGGCGCGGTCCTATTTCATCTATCGAGACTGGCCTACAACAGATACAGCTACAAGACGCGGCAGCGAGCAACTCTCAAGCCGTCGGAGCTCGATACCATCAAGAAGTGTCTTCCGTGGAACGCCGGCATCAGCTTGCTGCCGGCAATTCTGTCTATCGTGGACAGGATGCACAGCTGATAATGACGCTTCACCTTGATCCGCTTGTCTGCCGCCTATCGCCGGCTCATTTGCAAGGGCGTGTTTGCGATGACGGTCATGCGCGTGGCGATATGGGCCGGATCCACCGCACTTGCCATCCTTGGCTGCGGCCCCGCACGCATCTGCAACGACGCGCACCATGACGGCACAGCTTGAGCCGAAGGATTTCGGTAAACCCCGCCCGGCCGTTTGCACCGAACAGTATGAGCCGGTCTGTGGACGCATCGACGGCGTCCGCAAAACCTGTTCGAACCGGTGCAACGCCCGCGCCGACGGCGCGAGTATCGTGGCGCAAGGCCGATGTGCGGGCCCGACGGTCGAGCCTGGTCCGCGATAGCCGGGTTCTGGTCAACCCGTGCCGCCGGAAGGCGGCCGGCGAACGCGCCCTCCCTCTTGCGTATGGTGTGGCAAGGCGGGAGCCGGTAGCATTGGGCGAGTTGATTTTGGGCTCGTTAATTTCGGGCTCGTTAATTTCGACTGCCGGCAGGCTTTACCTGCTTTCGCTGTTGCCTCGGATATTTCGCCCATGATCGTCGGCATTGATCTCGGAACGACCAACAGCCTGGTTGGCATTTGGCGCGATGGCGTCGCAGTCCTAGTGCCCAACGCGCTTGGCCAATCGATCACGCCGTCGGCGGTCGGATTGGGCGATGACGGCACGATCCTCGTTGGTCTCGCCGCTCGCGAGCGCCTGCCTACGCATCCTGCGGTCACCGCGACTGCGTTCAAACGCTATATGGGGACTGATCGCCTGATCTTTCTCGGCGACAAGGGATATCGGGCGGAAGAGCTGTCAGCGCTGGTGCTGCGCTCCCTCAAGGCCGATGTTGAAGCCTATTTGGGCGAGCCGGTTGACGAGGCGATCATCACCGTGCCGGCCTATTTCAACGATTTGCAGCGCAAGGCGACAATGGCCGCCGGCACACTCGCCGGGCTGAAGGTCCGTCGCTTGCTGACCGAACCGACGGCTGCGGCGCTCGCTTACGGTCTCGATGCGCAGGTGGATGACGAACTATTGCTGGTAGTCGATCTCGGTGGCGGGACCTTCGACGTGTCGTTGCTGCATCGCTTTGAGGGCGTCATGGAGGTGCGGGCGACCGCCGGCGACAGCTGGCTTGGCGGCGAAGATTTCGTCGACGCCATCATGGCGGCGTTCCAGGCCGGGCTCGGAGCCGGCGCTTCCGTAGCTCCGGGCATGCTGCGGCGCCAGGCCGAACTCGCCAAGCGCGCGCTCACCACGCAAGACCATACAACAATTTCGATCCTGCATAACGGCAAGCCGATCGAATGGAGGCTCAGCCGCGAGCAGTTCGACACCATCAGCGAGCCGCTCCTGCAGCGCCTGCGGGCACCGATTGTACGCGCTCTGCGCGACGCACGGGTCGACCCGGATTCGCTTTCCCGGATCATACTGGCCGGAGGCGCGTCGCAGATGCCCGCCTTTCGCAAGCTGATCGCGCGTCTGTTCCGACGCCTGCCGGTCTACACAATCAGTCCCGAGGAAGTCGTTGCTCGCGGAGCTGCAGTACGAGCAGGCATGGTCGCGCGTGACGCCACACTCGAAGAAATGGTGATGACCGATGTCGCTCCATTCACGCTGGGAATTGAGATTACGGTTCAGCATGGCGAGCTCGCAAGCGAACGCTTCTATGGCATCTTCAAGCCGATCATCGAGCGCAACACCGTGATTCCGGTGAGCCGGAGCAGCGTCCTTACCACGGTCGAGAATAACCAGCGGGCCATGAGCATCAGGGTTTTTCAGGGCGAGTCGCGCATGGTGAAGGATAACGTTCTGCTCGGGGAGTTCACGCTGAAGGTGCCCCCCGGTCCGGCCGGACGCGAAACGGCCGACATCCGTTTCACCTACGACTCCAGTGGTCTTCTGGAGGTACAGGCAACGGCGTTGAGCACCTCCCGTGTCGACACGCTGGTGATTGAAGGCAATTCAGGCACCATGCAACCCGATGAGATCGCGCAGCGGCTCGCGGAGCTTGCCAAACTCAAGCTTCATCCGCGCGACGACATCGAAAATCGGACCTTGGTCGCGCGCGCCGAACGCTTGTACGAGGAGCGGCTCGGAGACGAGCGGGCGACGGTCGGCCACGCGCTGGCGATCTTCGTTGCGACACTCGACCGGCAAAATCCGGACGCGATTCGCGAGGCGCGCCGCAGCCTGACGGAGCTGCTCGACAATATGGACCGCAGCTTTTTCGTATGACGGTGGACCATTGATGTGGGACGAACTGGGTATCGATCCCTGCGACGATCCTAAGGCGGTCCGTCGCGCCTACGCGGCGCGCCTGAAGAAGCTCGACGTCGACAAGGATCCTGCCGTCTTTGCGCGCTTGCGCGAAGCGTACGAATGGGCCTTGGCGGAAATCGACGACGGAGCTTCGTCGCTGTTTCAACCTTCCCCTGCCCGATCCTCCGAACCGGACGCCGGGCAGGATGCATGGAATGATTTTGGTCCTTTGCAGCCGATCGGCGACGTATCACGGGACCCGGTCCTTCGGAGGTCCGACGAACCGACGCCAGACGACGTCTCCACAGCAACGTCGGATTGGCTCGACCTGCAGGCTTCCGGGCGTAGCGCGCACGATGCGTTTGAGGGTGCGCTTGAGCGGCGCGACGGCGCCGCGGCGTTGAGCCTTTTCAACAGCGCAGTGCTTCCGCTGCAGGATGCGCTGGCGCAGATCGACAGGCTGTTTGCCCTCCTCCTGGACGATACGACGGTCGAGCCCACCGCATTTCGCGAACTCGCCAGCACCTTCCGCTGGGATCGGCCGGCGGAGGACCCCGGAACGTCGGCGGAACTTCGCCAGCGCGTGCTGGCGCGACTTGCGGCCGAAGACTGGTACGACGCGCTCGGCGCAGCCGCGGCTCCGCGCGCCCCGGTCCCCCGTAAGCGCGCCAAGGTCGCCCGCTTGTTGCTTCGACGGATCGGTGGGTATCGGATACCACGCGTCGACCGCCCGGAACTCAAGGCGCGTCTTGACGAGTTTAGTATTCACCAGACCTGGCTGCGCGATCGTATCGATCCCGCATGGGCGAATACCTTGCACAAACGCTGGCGTCGGCGCGAGATTTTTTGGCTGGCTTTCTTTTCGCTGTTCATCGCTGCGATGACGCTCAATGGCATCCGTGTGTTCGTCACGGAAGCCGTCGCCGGAACGCTGTCGATCGGCGCGCTTGCTTTTGCGCCATTTGCCGCGGCATTCCTGCTATGGATTCTGTGGTTCCTGGTGAAGGGGCTGCATCGGTTGATGCAGGAGAAGCCGGTTGCCACGAGCGACCCGCCGAAACAGGTCTGCGGATAGCGCAGGGCAGACTTCCGCCTTTGGCGGCGAAGCCGACAGGAAGATGAGTATACGCGCTAAACGACGCCCTCCTGGCGCAGGCGTTTGGCTTCGTCAGGCTCGACCCCGCACAGGGATTCAAGCAGCGCGTCGGTGTGCTCGCCGAGCAGCGGCGGACGGCTGACCGCAACGGGCGAATCCGACAATTTGATCGGGCAGCCGACGGTCTGAAAGATGCCGCGGGTCGGATAGTCCACGTCGACGATCATCTCGCGCGCCTTGAGATGCGGATCGGCCAGCACCTCGCCGGTGTCCTGGCAGGCGCCGCAGGGAACGCCCGCATCCCCCATCAGGCGCATGACGTCGTGCTTGCTGCGCTGGCGCGTCCACGCCTCGATGATGGCATTGAGCTCTGCCCGGTTATCCCAGCGCGCTTCCACGGTCTTGAAGCGCGCGTCCTCGGTCAATTCCGGTTGCCCCAACACCTTTGCCACCGCCGGCCACATCTGCTGCTGCGCGTAGAGGAAGACGTAGTCGTTCGGGCCGCCCGGCGCGCAGGGATAAGTCGTGCCAGGCACGTTGCGCCCGAGCTGATTGCCGTTGCGCGGCATGGCATGGCCGTAGCGCTGGTGGTCGCGCAGGCTGACCCGCACCAGGTTGACGACCGCGTCCTGCATGGAGACCTCGACCTGCTGGCCGCGGCCGGTGGCATGACGCTGCTGCAGCGCGGCCAAGATGCCGATCGCCATGTGCATGCCGGTGCCGGAATCCCCGATCGCCGGATAGATGTAGGTCGGCGGATTTTCGGGGAAACCGGTGACGCTCATCGCCCCGCCCATGGCCTGCGCGACCGGCTCGAAGCTCTTGAATCCGCTGTAGGGTCCGTAGGTGCCAAAACCCTTGATGGTGGCGTAAATCAGTCGCGGGTTGATCCTGGCCAGCGCTGCGTAGCCGAACCCGAGGCGATCGAGCGCTCCGGGGCCGAAATTCTCCACCAGCACGTCCAACTCGGCGATGACCTTGCGGAACAGATCCTTGCCGGCGTCGGTCTTGAGATTCAGCGTCAGGCTGCGCTTGTTGGCATTGAGGACCAGGAAGAACAGGCTGTCACTGTTCTTGTGGTCGCGCATGTTCACCCGTGCGACGTCGCCGCCGTTGGGCTCCTCGAGCTTGATCACATCGGCACCGAGGAAGCCGAGTATCTGCGTGCAGGCGGGCCCCGCCTGGTTGTGCGTCATGTCGATGATGCGGATGCCTGCGAGGGCCTTGTCCATGGTCGCGCTCCCGGATGGGCGGAATGGGATGATCGAGTATGAGCAGTTGGGAAGGATTGGGGTAGCAAAATCCATCAGGAGGGCCATGACGGACTGTAATGGCTCTCGACCGATCGCGCGGGTCTCTTTCGCAGCTGCAATGTCGGGAGCCACTCTGCCGCCAAGGGTAGCTTTGTCGTCGCACCGGTGATGAAATGTGCGATCAGTGCAAACAACGAAAAGCGGGAGCAAACAGTGACATCGGAAACCCCGACCTTCGGACGCTACGCCGAGATTCCCTACGACCAGATGACGTCAGAACAGAAGGATGCCTATGACACCATCATGAAGGCGCGCGGGCGCTTGCCGGGCCCGGTCAAGATCTGGGTCCATAACCCGAAGCTCGCAAAGGTCGTCAGCGCTTTCGGCGTTCATTTTCAACCCGGTGGCTACTCGCTGACCGAGCGCGAGCGGGAGATCGCGGTCTGTATCATCACAAGCCACTGGCATTCGGCTTACCCGACCGCCGCGCACGAGCGCCGGGCAAAGGAAGTCGGACTGCCGGCCCGTGCCGTCGAGGCGATGATCTCGGGAATGCCGACCGCGTTCGACGACGAACGCGAGCAGATCGTCTACGAGATGGCGACGGTGCTGGCCGGCGCGCGATGGGTACCGCGCGGGCTGTACCAGCGTGCGGTCGAGGCGCTGGGCCACGTCGGAGTGACCGACGTGATCACACTGATGGGGCACTACACCAGCGTTGCGATGACGCTGGCCTTCTACGATGTTCCGGACGGCGCGACCGGCGTTCGACGCTGAGGACCGTCGCTGGACGACGACGTCCGGTGTGGGTCAGAAGCGGTTATTCGATGACCTCGTCGGCGCGGGCGAGCAGCGCGGGCGACAGCTGCAGGCCGAGCTGCCGCGCTGTCTTCTGATTCACGATCAGCTCAAACTCGGTTGGCGCCTGCACGGGCATCTCGGCTGGTTGGGCGCCTCGTAAAATTCGATCGACGTAAGATGCCGCGCCCGCATACATCTTCCTGATGTCGGGACCGTACGAAACGAGGCCGCCAGCGGCGCTAAAGAGCCGGAGCGTGTAAACAGCAGGAAGCCGACATTCCGCCACAAGCCCGATGAGCCGTTCTCGTTGAACAGCCGTGATGGCGTCGGGCAGAAAAATCAACCCGCTATTTGGCCTGTCTCTCAAGGCCAGGATAAGGCGATCGATGCCCGAACTGTCACCAACCGGCGCTTCCACGGATACGATCCCCGATGCGTTTGCGATTTTGTCGATCGAGTTGCGAAATGCAGCTGAGTTATTCCCCGGTTCAGGATTGTAGATGAGGCCGACGTGCTCGACGTGAGGCGCAGCCTCTTTCAGGAGAGACACCCATTTGCCGCCAAGCGACGGCTCGAAGGGCGTAAAGCCAGTCACGTTGCGGCCCGGTCTGGCGAAGCTCTCGATGTAGTGCATTCCGAGCGGGTCACTCACCATGGCAAAGACGGTCGGAACAGTAGAGCCTTCAGCATGCAGCGCCGCCATCGATGTGTTGGTGCCTGCGAAGAGAACGTCGGGCTTCAATGCCAGTAGTTCGCGCGCGTCTTGCCGGGTACGGTCTGTATCACCGCCGGTGATGCGGGACTCGATCTGAAGGTCCTTACCCAGCGTCCATCCGAACGCTGTCAGGGCCGTTTCCAAGAGCTTCTCGCTCGATAGCTCGGTTACGAGTGATCCGACACGACGAACCTTGTCCTGAGCTCTGGCTCGACCAACGCCAGCGAGCGTCGTGAAGCCGATAATAAATTCTCGTCGTTTCATTGCGATGACCGATGCTGAGACGCGCTGACCGTATCTGCCGCAGGGAGAACGGATAGGCTAGTGTCCGCTTCGGGTCAAAAGCAGAAATCGAGCGCCACCCCGCCCAGGACCGCTTTGGGCCAGAAGCGGAAGTGACCGCATCATTCGATCACGTCGTTCGCAGTGGCAAGCAACGCGGTTGGAATATTGACGCCGAGCGTCTTGGCTGTCTTCAGGTTAATCACGAGTTCGAATTTGGTCGGCTGCTCTACCGGCAAGTCGGCGGGTAAGGCTCCATTGAGGATCTTGTCGGCGTAGACCGCGGCCCGCCGGTATTGATCCTCCAGATTAGGCCCGTAGCTCATCAACAGACCCGCCTGCGCGAATTGCCTCACGTTTATGATTCCGGGAAGACGGTGCTTGAGCGCCGCGTCCGCAATCCTTTGTCTCAGGAAATAAACCAGTGGGCTGCCGACGACCAATAGTGCTTCCACCCGCTTATTGACTATCGTTTCGAATGCGCTGTCGAGGTCTTCCGGACGTTGTAGATCGACGACCTCAAACGCCACGTTGAGCATCCGTGAGACCGCATCGAGCTCAGCAAACTCGACACGGGTCGATACCCGACCGATCACTCCCACCCGCGATAGGCTTGGGACCACTTCCGTCAGCAATGAGAGGAACTTGGCCCACTGTTCATGGCTTGCATCAGAAGCCAGCCCGGTAATATTGCCCCCGGGCCGGGCCAGGCTCGCGACGAACCCGGCGCCCACCGGATCTGCAGCGTAGATCATCACGATGGGTATCGTTGATGTCGCTTGTCGGGCTGCTTCAACGTGTAGGTTTGAACCGGTAACAATTACGTCTACCTTGAGCCGTACCAGCTCAGCAGCAAGCTCCGGCAGTCGGTCAACCCTACCGTCTGCGTACCGCGGCAGGAAGGCGAGGTTACGCCCTTCCACATATCCGCGTTCGCGCAGCCCTTCCTTGAGCGCGTGAAATAGCGAAGCCACAAATTCGGCGGACGGCCCCATAAGAAAGCCGACCTGATATACTTTGTGCTGCTCCGCGCGCCCTGCCATCGGTAGCAGCGCGGCACCGCCGATTAGCCCCACAAACTCGCGCCGCTTCATTCACCCCCGCACGATAATGCCTATGGCAAGCAGTTGACCACACAAGACCGCTATCAAACCAGAGGTGAAAATGACCGCTCTAGGTCACAAGCGGACATCGCCGGTAGCCGCCAATATGTTTACTGATTGCGGCTCCGGATCTTACCCTAGCCCTTCTTCACCATCGGGCACTCGCTCTTGCTTAAGGGACGCGCCGCGTCCTCGGCCGGCACGGTGGCGAGCAGCTTGAGATAGTCGAATTGATATTTCGATTCCGAGGGCTTCTTCACCTGCAACAGATAATAAGGCCGCATCACACGGCCGTCCTCGCGCACCGTGCCCTTGGTGTAGAAGTCATCGATCGGAATTTCCTTCATCTTGGCAACGACCGCGGTGGCGTCGGTCGTGCCGGCTGCCGCCACCGCCTTCAGGTAATGCAACGTTGCACCGTAGGTCCCGGCGTGGATCATGCTCGGCGGCTTCCCGTTGTTGAGGGCGACCAGGCGCTTGGTCCAGGCGCGGGTCGCATCATTGAGGTCCCAGAAGAACGTCTCGCTCGCGGTCAGGCCCTGCGCCGCCTCGAGGCCGAGGGCGTGGGTGTCCGGAAACTGCAGCAGCAGCGCGGCGACGCGCTGGTCGCCCTTGCGGGTGAGACCGAATTCACCGGCTTGTTTGATCGCGTTGATGGTGTCGCCGCCGGCGTTCGCGAGCGCGACGACCTTCGCCTTCGAGGCTTGCGCCTGCAGCAGAAACGACGAGAAGTCGGCGGTGTTGAGCGGGTGGCGCACGGCGCCGACCACGTTGCCGCCGGCGGCCGTGACGAACGCCGCGGTGTCGCGCTCCAGTGCGTGCCCGAAGGCGTAGTCGGCGGTGAGGAAAAACCAGCTGTCCCCGCCCTGCTTCACCAGCGCCTGACCGATCGTTGCCGCAAGGCCGTAGGTGTCGAAGCTCCAGTGCACGCCATGCGGCGAACAGTATTTTCCGGTGAGATCCGACGAGGCGGCGCCGGTGTTGATGTCGACGGCGTCGTGCGTGCGCGTCACCTCGCGCACGGCAAGCCCCACGGCGGAGTTCGGAATGTCGAGGATGAGATTGACGCCCTGGGTCTCGATCCATTGCCGTGCAATGTTGGCGCCGATGTCGGGCTTGTTCTGGTGGTCGGCAAAAATGACCTCGATCGGCCGGCCCAGCACCTTGCCGCCGTAATCCTCGACCGCCATGCGCGCGGCGTGGACCGAGCCCATGCCGGTCAAATCCGCGTAGAGTCCCGTCTGGTCGTTGAGGACACCGAGTTTCACGGGTTGTTGCGCAACGGCGGCGGTCAGCCCCGCTCCCCACAACAGGAGCGCGAGCGCGGCGATCATCTTGCGACGCATGAAATCCTCCCTGCCTTATCGACCGCTATATGTCCGGCCGTGTTGGCGCGATGGTACAGGGGAAGCGCACCACTTGATAGTGGGCCGCCGGCTCTGGCTCGCCGCCATGCATCTGGAAATGCCCCACCAGTCCGTGTATTCCCCGGCTTGCATGGCGCGCCCCGATCATTAAATTAGGCTGCAAATCAGGCCTGCAAATCACCCCGGAACCCTCCCCTCCCATGAGCTATATCGAAGCCACCGACACCTCGCTGCGCAAGACCGGGCAGATCAAGCTCCATGGCGCCAGCGGATTTGCCGGCATGCGCAAGGCAGGCGCGCTGGTGGCAAAATGCCTCGACCAGCTTACCGACATCGTCAAGGCGGGCGTGCCGACCGCCGTCATCGACGACTTCGTGCGCGAGTTCGCCTTCAGCCACGGCGCCTATCCGGCGACGCTGATGTATCGCGGCTATCGCTATTCGACCTGCACCTCGATCAATCACGTGGTCTGCCATGGCATGCCCGGCGACCGCGCGCTGAAGGAAGGCGACATCGTCAATATCGACGTCACCTTCATCGTCGACGGCTGGTATGGCGATTCCAGCCGGATGTATGCGATCGCGCCGATCGCGCGCAAAGCCGAGCGGCTGATCGAGGTGACCTATGAGGCGATGATGCGCGGCATTGCCGCGGTCAGGCCCGGCGCCACCACCGGCGACATCGGCCACGCCATCCAGAGTTTCGTCGAGCCGCAAGGCATGAGCGTGGTGCGCGATTTCTGCGGCCATGGGCTCGGCCGGCTGTTCCATGACGAGCCCAACATCATCCATATCGGCCGGCCCGGCGAAGGCGTGCCGCTGAAGCCCGGCATGTTCTTCACCATCGAGCCGATGATCAATCTCGGCAAACCGCATGTGAAGATCCTGTCCGATGGCTGGACCGCGGTCACGCGCGACCGCTCGCTGTCGGCGCAGTTCGAGCACTCGGTCGGCGTCACCGCTGATGGATTCGAGATCTTCACGCTGTCGGAGCGGCACGCCGAGAAGCCGCCGGTTGCGGTCTGATCCTGCCGAAGACACGCACCTCTCGCCCCGGCACGCCCTGACTTTCGCGCGAGAGATGATCGCTGCGCGTCCAGCGCACCTGTGAAGCAGTTCACTTGCACCTTGCTGTTGCGTCGGACAAATTGCCGAAAGACGCAACTACCCTCGATTTGACGGGAGGCCGGCATGGGCATCAGGCATTCGCGCGCACGAAGCGGATGGTTCGCGGCAGGTCTGCTTGCGCTCGCATCGGTCGCTCCGTGTGCGGTCGCTGCCGATGACCAGCCGTTGTTCCAGAGCAAACGGCTCGCCGTCGGCGGCAGCTTCAACAAGCATATCGAGGGTCCCGCAGTGGATGCGGAGGGCAATCTCTATGCCGTCAATTTCAAGAACAGCCCTGACGCCAATGGCGACGGCACCATTGGCAGGCTCGCAAAGGGCGCATCGCAATTCAAACTGTTCACGACGCTGGACAAGGACCCCAACTCGCACAAGCAAAGCATCGGCAACGGCATCCGGTTCGATCGCGATGGTCGAATGTTCATCGCCGATTACGGGAACCATAACGTGCTCGTCGTCGAGCGCGGAGAAACCAAGGCGAAACCCTACTTTCATTCCAACGATTTCCACCAGCCGAATGATGTTGCGATCGCCACCGATGGCACGCTCTACCTGAGCGATCCCGATTTCCCTCATGGCACGACAGGCCGGATCTGGCGGGTGACCCGCAACGCGGACGGTACCGGGCATGGCGAGATCATGGACAAGGACCTGCCGGAGGAGATGGGCACCACCAACGGGATCGATCTGAGCCCGGACGGCTCCACGCTCTATGTCAGCGAGTCCAGCACGCTGCTGGTCTTGGCCTACCGGATCGACGGCAACCGACTGCGCGACCGTCGCGTGGTTTTCCAATTCCACGACCAGAAGGAGGTCGACGGCCTGCGGACCGACATGGACGGGCGGATCTTTCTGGCAAGACCGAGCGCTCAGCAGGTCGTGATCCTCAAGCCCGACGGCACGCTTGTAAAGACAATCAAGACGCAGGGACTCAATCCGAACAACCTCACCTTCGGCGGCGTCGACGGCAAGACCGTGTTCGTGACGCAGATGGATGGCCGGTTCATCGAGTCGTTCCGGACCGATCGTGCCGGCCGCGAGCCATGCTTGCAGACCCAGGCGCCGGGCATGTGCTGAGAGGCAGCCCGCGACGCATGCTCGCGGAACGACAATGGTGTGACAATCTGTAGGCGTGGTTTTCGAAACCGCTCTTGAAGCGCGATAGCATCTTGTTCAAGATGGCCGCCCATTTGCACGGAGACGCGCCATGCGAGCGAGACATCTTCTTCATGTTGCCGGCCTGATCGCGTGCGCAGCACTTGCCGAGCCCGCCGACGCGCAGGGCCCTCCCATCATCAGGAATCCCGGCGTGCTGCAGCCGCGCGCACCCGCCCCGCGATTGTCGACGATGCTCGCTCTCGCGCCGAAGGCGGCCGTGCCGTTGGCCGAACAGCGCGACGTCATCTACGACCTCACCATCAAATATACGACCGCGACGCTGAATAATCCCACGGAAAACCGTCCCGACAATGTCAAGCTGCGCAGCTATATCGGCACGGGCATCGATCCGACCTTCCCCTTCGTCGGCCCTCAGATCGAGGTCTATCCTGGCCAGACCGTCCGCATGACCCTCCACAACGAGTTGCCCGACGATCCCAACTGCGGCGTCAGAGGCGGCAGCGTCAACATCCCGCATTGCTTCAACGGCACCAACCTTCACACCCACGGACTCTGGGTCAATCCGAACGGCAACGGCGACAACGTGCTGGTCTCGGTCAATCCGGGCGTGACGTTCCAGTATGAATACAACCTTCCGCCCGATCATCCGGCTGGCACCTTCTGGTATCACTCGCATCGGCACGGCTCGACCGCGCTGCAGGTCTCCAGCGGCATGGCGGGCGCCCTGATCGTGCGCGGCACGCGGCCGCCGACGCCGGCCGGCAATGGCGATCTCGACACCTTGCTGAAGCCGATCGGCGCCCAGCCGTTTACCGAGCGCGTGATGGTGTTCCAGCAAATCCAGTACGCCTGCCGCGATAAGGACGGCAACATCGAATACAACAAGGACAAGGACGGCAAGAACACCACCTACAAATGCGATGCGACCGAGACCGCCGGCGTCGAGGATTACGATCAGTTCGGCCCCGGCACCTGGCCGGCCTCGGGGCGCTTCACCAGCATCAACGGCGCCGTGCTCGGCACGCTGCCGAACGCCCAGGCCGGCAAGGTCGAACGCTGGCGCATGATCCATGGCGGCGTGCGCGATACCATCTCGCTGCAATTCCGCAAACGCGCAGACCAGGCGCCGGAGCCGGTCGGATTGCGCGCGGCCGCGGCGCAGGCCTATGTCGACACCAACTGTACGGGCGCGCCGCTGACCTATCATCTGGTGGCGGCCGACGGCCTCACCATGGCGGCCGCCACGCCTGCCCAGGTCGCGGTGTTCCAGCCCGGCTATCGCTGGGATGCGCTCATCGTGTTCCCCGAGAAGGGCGACTACTGCATCCTCGACAGCCAGACCGGCGGCGCCATCAACCAGAATTTCCAGCCGACGCAGCTGCTCGGCACGGTCCATGTCGACGGCACGCCTCCCGTGACCGACGTGAAGGAAAGTCCGTCGGACTATCTCAAGAAGCAACTTCTGGACGCGGCCACGGCCAACATGCCGAAGGACGTCCTCGCCAAGGTCAGTGCGGAGATCAAGGACGGCATGAAGCTCACCAGCTTCGTTCCGCATCCCGACATCGAGGAGAAGGAAAAGACCGGCACGCAGACGCTGACCTTCAACATCGACATATCGCAGATCAACGAGGTGTTCTTCGAGATCGACGGCCAGCCCTATGACGGCAACCGGATCGATCGCACCCTGATGCTGGGCGGCGTCGACGAGTGGACGCTGAAATCGAACCTCGCCAGCCACCCCTTCCACATCCACGTCAACCCGTTCCAGATCGTCAAGATCCTCGATCCGAACGGCAAGGACGTCAGCGCGCCAGGCGCGGTCGACGACGCGCAAAAGGACGACAAGGGCCATGCGATCATCGATCCGCAATATCCGGGGCTCAAGGGCGTCTGGAAGGACACCCTGCTGGTCAAGAACTTCGCAAAGGGGGCTCCGGGCCAATACACCGTCGTCATGCGCACGCGCTACCAGCGCTACATCGGGGATTTCGTGCTCCACTGCCACATCCTCGATCATGAGGATCAGGGCATGATGCAGAACATCCGGATCGCGGTGCCCGACGGAATCGGCGGCGTCGCGCACTCCCACCACTGAAGCTTCCGGAGTTCAACGATGGCAAACGCTCCGACGCAAAGGATAGGCATCTTCGTCTATGACCAATTCGAGCCGATCGATGTGTTCGGCTTTGTCGAGGGTTTCTCGATCGCGCGTTATCTGGACCAGGGCTATTCGGATCCGCCACCCTATCCGTTCGAGATAGTCCTGATCGCGCGGACCAAGGCCAATGTCAAAAGCATCAACGGCCCTTCGGTCGCCCCCGACTGGGATTGGGCGCAGGCGCGAAAGGAGCCGCTCGATCTCCTGATGGTGCCCGGCGGCGGCGGCACGTGGCCGTTGCTCGACAGCGAGGCGGACCCCGACGGCGTCGCGGACCTTCTCAAGTGGATGCACGACATGAACGCGAAGGTGAAGATCATGGCCTCGGTTTGCACCGGCGCGGCGGTGCTCGCGACCTGCGGTTTCCTCGATGGCCTTCCTGCCGCCACCAACCATAACGCATTCGGCTGGGTCGCCAGCCATGGTCCCCGCGTGCACTGGGATCGCGTGTCGCGATGGGTCGACGCGGGCAAATACGTCACTTCCGCCGGCGTTTCGGCAGGCACGGACCTTGGCTTCTATCTGGTCTCGCGGCTGGTGAGCCGCGAAGTGGCCGAGATCGCCGTACGATCCGCCGAATATGACTGGCATCGCGACCCTTCGGTGCCGATCAACTATCCGCCGCTGTAGCGACGGACCGGGCGACACGGCCTTCACACTTGCAAAACCCGCGCGGCACGGCATGGTTATTGGCCGATGTCCGGGAAACCCAAACCGCCGCAAGAGGCACCCGCCGACGAGCCGCACTATCTCGGCCATCGCGAGCGCCTGCGCGAGCGGTTCTACAGCGCCGGCCCCGACGCGCTGAGCGACTATGAATTGTTGGAGATGGCGCTGTTTACGGCGATCCCGCGCAAGGACACCAAGCCGCTGGCGAAGGCGCTGTTGAAGACATTCGGCTCGTTTGCCGAAGTCGTACATGCGCCCGAAGCGCGGTTGCGCGAGGCCGGCCTCAAGGACGCCTCCGTCAACCAGCTCAAGCTGATCGCAGCCGCAGCAAGCCGCATCGCCAAAGGCGAGATCAAGCGCAGCGTGGCGCTGTCGTCATGGAGCGAGGTGATCGACTATTGCCGCTCCAGCATGGCCTTCGCCGACAAGGAGCAGTTCCGCCTGCTGTTCCTCGACAAGCGCAATCAGTTGATCGCCGACGAGGTACAGCAGGTCGGCACCATCGATCACACCCCGGTCTATCCGCGCGAGGTGATCAAGCGCGCGCTGGAGCTATCGGCCACCGCGCTGATCCTGGTGCACAACCACCCTAGCGGCGACCCGACGCCGTCGCAGGCCGACATCGCGATGACCAAGGCGATCGTCGACATCGCCGCCCCGCTCGGGATTGCCGTGCACGACCACATCATCGTCGGCAAAGGTGGCCACGCGAGTTTGAAAGGGATGCGGCTGATCTAGTCCCGGTGTGTTTCAATGTGTCTGTGCAACCCCCTCATCCACCTGCCGAAGCGCCTCCACGGAGAAGCCGATCATGTCGACTGATCTCAGCGCCATTCTCTCTTCCGACGAGATCGACGCGATTGCATGCGACGTCGTTGCAGAAGGGCAGGCGGGCCACAAGGACGCAGCTTGGCAGAAGATTCAACCATTGCGGAAGGCCCAGCGCCATCAGCCGAACGCCGCTATGGCATTGTTGTGGTTGGTCGACGAGCGAAACCTTCCAAGGGAGGAAGCGGCAGGCGTTCTTTCGGAGGTAGCAGACGCTCACGAAGAGGACGTCAATATCCTGTCGGCGCTTGGCCAATGTCTCGAAGCCGTCCGCGATATTGATGATCTGAACGCGCCACCCCCGGGACACTCGATATTTCAAAGGATGGTCGAGAAGCTGGACTGCCTGGCCAAGGCTCATGAGGGGAAGCCCGAACAGGAGCGGATACTCCGCGGGCTCGCCACATCGGCGCGAATGATGGCGCGCCAGAAAGATGCGATCGCAGAGAGCAGTCTTCGCAAGCTGACTGAAATCAACCCGCGGAAGAGCTCGCATCACTACAACCTGGGTCTCTTCTACAAGACTCGGGGCAGATTTGCAGAAGGCGTGGCGGCAAACCGGGCTGCTGCAAGTCTGTCGCAAGAGATTGTCGACAGCACCGAGTGGAACCTTGGAATCTGCGCCACAGGCGCGGGGAACGCGGAGACTGCCTTGGACGTGTGGAAGCGCATGGGGCAAAAGATAGAGCTTGGAAGGTTTGAGTTGCCGGAAGGCGGATATCCGGCCTGCAAGGTGAAGCTCGCCGAACGGCCGCTTGCAGAGCGTGCGGCAGACCTTGATGATCCAGGCGAAGAGGAGACGGTATGGATCGAACGGTTAAGTCCATGCCATGGCATTATCCGCAGCGTGCTATACGGCAAGCTCCGTGTCGACTATGGCGATGTCATTCTCATGGACGGCGCCCCGATTACGCACCACACCTATGGTGAAAAGCAGGTACCCGTGTTCCCCCATCTGGCGACGCTCCTGCGTCGGAATTACCAGTTCTTCGATTTCGCGGGCACGCAGGAGACTGCTCGGCAATTGGCAGACCTGAGCGAAGAATTGGACGGGGACACCGTCATCTATTCGCACTCGGAGAACTTCAAGATCATGTGCGAAAATTGCTGGCGCAACCCGGATCTCGACCACGAGGTCCACGAAAGAATGGAAAAGCACGTCGTCACGGGTCGCATTGCCGCCCCGCCCGACATCGCACCTTCTCAACTCCTGGATCTGATCGATAAGGCAATCGAAAGGCGAGGAACTTGCCAGCTCTATGCACCCGATCTTTGCGCAGCAGCGGGACTGTCGGCGCGCGAGCGGATCGACCAACGTCGGTTCGCTCTCCTGAGGGACAATTAGCGATACCCGTTTTTGGAAGAATTTCGATCAACCGCGGCTGATCTAACGCTGCTCAATCAAGGGAGAGAACACATGCCAACCGACCTGACACCGGGGCTGAAAGCCGAGAGCGTCACGACTGTCGACGAAAAGCTGGTGGTCAAGCACATGGGAGGCGATGGCGTGCTGTCCACGCCATCGATGATCGGCTTGATGGAACGCACCAGCATTCAGGCCGTGCAGTCGCATTTGCCCGAGGGGCACACCACCGTCGGCTTCGAGGTGCATGTCAAGCATTTCGGCGCTACTCCCAAAGGCGAGAAGGTGACGGTGCGCGCCGAACTGCTCGAGGTGGACGGACGCAAGCTGCGCTTCAAGGTCGAGGCGCATGACGAGCACAAGAAGGTCGGCGAAGGCACGCATCGGCGCGCCATCATCGCCGTTCAGGGCAAGGGGTGATCGGCTTCAGCCGCAAAACAAAAGAGGCGCCGCGAGGGCGCCTCTTTGAACTCGTCGCGGCTTGAACTCAGTAACAATAGCGGGGATCGACCGGCACGTAGCTGCCGTCCGGCTGCGGCCAGTAGCAGCGGTCGCGGTAATAGTAATAGCCGCCCCGGCGCCGCTCGCCTTCGGACGCAATCGCCGCTCCGGTGCCGGCCCCGATCACCGCGCCGATCGCGGCACCGCGGCGGCCGCCGATGGCGCCTCCGACGATCGCTCCGCCGACGCCGCCCACGATGGCGCCGCCAAGCGTGTTCTGCGCCACCGCCTGATGCGATGGCATCGCCAACACCGACGCAACCAAAGCTGCAATTGCCAAATTCCGAATCATTCCCGATTCTCCTTATTTGCGAACGCCTCCGTGTTGCACCCCGGATGCGGCGGGTCAATGGCAGTGCGACCATGCATCGCGCTAACCCGCCGCCCGCCGCGGGGGGCCCAGCGGCGGCGCGGTGCGGACATAGCTCGGGCGCGCCGCATGGGTCGCGTGGTAGCGGCCGAGCGCCGTCGACGGCGCTATCATCGCCCCCGATTCCGGCAGCAGCTTCAGATAATGCAGCATCGGCAGCAGATAGATGTCGGCGAGCGTGAAGCGGTCGCCGACCAGATGATTGGTCGCCGCGACCGCGCTGTCGAGCAAAGCGAGCTGCGCGCGCACATCGGGCAGCAGCGCCTCGATCAACGCGCGGTCCGGCTTGCCGTCGGCGGTTTTCGGCGCGGCATAGGCGAGCAGATAGCGCCGCACCAGCAGCGGATCGATGGCGGTGTTGATCAGCGATACCCACTGCTCGGTGAGACCGGCGAGAGGCGGGTCTGACGGTATGAGTGCAGGTCCGGCGAACGCGCGATCGAGATAGGTCGCGATCGCCTTGGACTCGCACAGCACGAGATCGCCGTGGCGCAACACCGGCATCTTGCCGAACGGATGCAGCGCGCGGATTTCTGCAGCGCCAAGCAGCGTCTCGGTCAGATCGTAGTCGATGCCCTTCTCCTCGCAGACCATGCGCACGATTCGAGTATAGCTCGATCGCTCGGAGCCGATGATTTCGGGCTTTGTCACGGCTTGCCTCCCATGGCCATCGACAGGCTCGACGGCCGGCGAGCCCTATATCACACCCGGCGCCGCACCGCTTCCACGGCGATCCGTTCCGCAAATTCCCGTGAGCGGACTTTCCGCGCCGCCAACAATGCCCTAGCTCAGGGCGAAAGGGAGGATCCGCATCATGCCGCTCGTTCGTATCGACCTCAATCAGGGCAAATCCGCCGAATTTCGCAAAACGCTCGGAGAGATCATCTATCGCGCCATGCGCGAGACAATCAACGTGCCCGAGAACGACAAATTCCAGGTCATTACCGAGCATCCGCCCGGAGACCTGAACATCGCGGACAACTATCTCGGCAACACCTACAGCAAGGACATCGTGATCATCCAGATCACGATGAATGCCGGCCGCACCGTCGAGATGAAGAAGGCCTTCTTCAAGCGTATCTCCGACGACATCCATGCGCAGCTGAAGCTGCGTAAGGATGATGTGGTTATCAACCTCGTCGAATGCGTCAAGGAGAACTGGTCGTTCGGCGGCGGGATCGCGCAATACGCGGAATAGGGCGCGCGTGACCGAATCTGCTAGTGCCTGGTCAACTGCTGCTCAACAAATGCCTTCATCAAGCCAAGCGCGCGATCCAGGTTCGAACCATCCACGTTAACGAAATTGTGGGGAGCGCCAGGCAACAGCTCCAGCTGCATCTTGCCGCCCGCCTCCCCATATGAAGTTGCGAATCGCTGCTGAATTTCCGGCGACACGTTCGTGTCCTTCACCACGCCGTTTGTGTCCGCACTGCCCTGCATCAAAAGGACCGGCGTCAGCTTGACCGGTTCATGACGATCCAGAATGAGTTGCGGGTTGCCTTCCTGAACGCTCCCGGGCGGTGAAAAGTAGATGTCGGTGGATTTGACCGGAGCGTTGTTGCCTAGTTCCGCGGCGTATGCCCTTCGCGCAAGCGGGTCTGAAATCGGATAGACGAGGACGATGTAGTCAAGACCTGCGCCGTCGGCTGTTGATCCCGCCAATGGCAGCGCCGCATATCGAGGGTCTGATGGCCGCAGGCCGTTGAGCAAGACGAGATGACCGCCGCTCGAAGAACCGAACACGCCAACGATTTCGGACGAGCCGTTGAACGTCGAGGCATTCGCGCGAAGCCAGCGCAGTGCAAAGTTCACATCTGCAACGGAGTTGGGGTAGCGGTATTGTGCGCTCTGCCGATAATCAATCGCGACCACCACGATACCCATCGCTGCAAGAGCCTTGTCCAGAAGCAAGTGTTCGTTCCGACCAACGTCTTCACGCACCCAAGCTCCACCATGAACGTCCAGGATCACGGGAAAGGGTCCTGAACCCTCCGGCTGGTAGACGGTCGCATGAAACGTCTTGCCGTCTACCTGAAGGTACGCGACGTCCCGCATCTGGAAAGCCAGGGGTACACTGGCTAAGCGAAGCTCGCCCGTATTGGCGGCGGCGGCCTGCGAAGGTTTTGGCGCCGATGACTGGGCGACCGCGTGGCCCGACGGTAAGGCAAGTGCCAAGAAAATGATTGGTGGGATTCTCAAGAGGCTGCGCCAGGTCATCTTTGCAAGGCCATTGAACGGCTCATCATGCGATAAGCATCGCAAGACGCGACGCGAGCAGTTTTCCGATGAGTTTCATCGGGTATGTTCGATAGCTGGGTGCATCGTGTGGAATTTCAGTGTTGACGAGACGGTATCTTGTTTGAGTCAGCATCTCGATGGGCGGAAGTTCGCCCTCAAAACGGGCGCGATACATCGATACCCAATGGCCGCGGCCGAATTTCAGGAACATGCCCGAGTTGCAGCAGGACGCCACGAACCGCTGGGTAGGTGCGCTGTCCTTGATTTTGTAGCCCACCAACAGGTCCGCGCCGGACACGCAACTAAACCGGTCGTCGCGGTAGCTCAGATAAGGTGTCCCGCCGTCAGCGTCGAGAACACGTGCAGCATTCGGCAGGCTCTCGATCTCCTGACCGCCTTTCTGACAGTCGTCGCAGTAGCAAATCACGCTCAAGATTGGCGCGCCACTGACTTGGCACCGAACGCGACCGCAAGTGCATATCGACATTCTGATCGGCTGGTGCGCTTTGGCCATCCGGTTCTCTGCTGTGAGGACCTTCTCGTTGCAACCTATTGTCGACGACACCTGAGGTCAATCGAGCAGCCGGACGGCAGGCAATGCGCGATCTGACGAATGGACCACTACCGCGCCGGCTTGCCAACCTCTGCCGCGCGCCGCTGCATCAGATTGCGGTCGCGGCGATTGCCCGCAAGCTCGGCCGCCGTCTCGAATGCGGCCCGCGCTTCGTCAAGTCGGCCGAGCTTTTGCAGGAAATCGCCGCGCACGCCTGGCAGCAGATGATAGTTCTTCAGCGCCGGCTCGTGCGCGATGGTCTCGATGATCGCCAGTCCGACCTGCGGCCCTTCGGCCATGCCGACGGCCACCGCACGATTGAGCTCGATGACCGGCGAACGCACGCGTGCACTGAGCGTCTGGTAGAGCGCCGCGATGCGCGACCAGTCGGTGGCTTCAGGTCTGTCGGCGCGTGCGTGGCAGGCGACGATCTCGGCCTGCAGCGCGTAGAAACCGCCCTCGCCGCCCAGTTCGCGCGCCCGGACCAGCGCCTGCAGACCGCGGCGGATCTGCAGGACATCCCAGCGCCTGCGATCCTGTTCGAGCAGCAGGATGGGCTCGCCTTCCGCATCGACCCGCGCTGCCGTGCGCGAGCCATTCAACTCCATCAGTGCGAGAAGCCCGTGCGCTTCGGGCTCGCGAGGCGCGATCGACACCAGCACCCGGCCCATCCGCAGCGCCTCATGGCAGAGCTGCGGCCGCATCCAGTCATCGCCGCGCGAAGCCGCATAGCCTTCGTTGAAGATGAGATAGACGACCTCCAGCACGGAGGCGAGCCGTTCGGAAAGCGCCTCGCCATGCGGGGTTTCGTACGCAAGTCCGGAGTCCGACAGCGTGCGCTTGGCGCGCACGATGCGCTGGCTGATCGTCGCCTCCGGCACCAGAAAGGCGCGCGCAATTTCTTCGGTGGTAAGCCCGCAGATCATGCGCAGCGCCAGCGCCGCGCTCGCCTCACGCGAGAGCAGCGGGTGACAGGCGGTGAAGACCAGCCGCAGCATCTCGTCTCCGATATCGTCGTCGAGGGAGGCGTCGAAATCCGGCATCGTCTCCTGCTCCCGCTCGACATCGAGCGCCAGCATTCCGTGCTTGCGCGCGAGCATCTTGCCGCGCCGCAGATGATCAAGCGCGCGGCGCTTTGCGGTTGCCATCAGCCACGCGCCCGGCCGTTCCGGCACGCCGGAGGACGGCCAGTCTTCCAGCGCGGCGACGAGCGCGTCCTGCGTCAGCTCTTCCGCCAGCGGCACGTCGCGCAGCATCCGCGACAACGACGTGATCAGGCGCGGCTGCTCGATGCGCCAGGCGGCGAGGATGGCGGCATGGGTGTCGGCGGCCGTCATAGCGTACGGCTACGCCACATCAGGCGCGAGCGAAGGATTTGGGTTCGCAGCCCATCTCGTCGCCGGGGACGATCATCGCGCGCATTTCGCACGTGCCTTCCCAACCCGGCATGTGATCGAGATGGAGCTGCATGAACTCCTTCCCCATGGCGAGTGCCTCGGCCTTGTCGCGCAATTCGAAGATCGCATAGCCGCCGATCACTTCCTTGGCTTCGACGAAGGGACCATCGGTCACGCTGAGCTTGCCGTCAGCGATGGCAATTCGGGCGCCGTCATTCATCGGCGTCAACCCGCCATTGTCGATCATCCGGCCGGCCTTGATCTCGCGTTCCGAAATCTTGCCGATGGCCTCCATCAGCGCCGGGCTGGGAGGCTGCAGCATCTTGCCGGTAACGATGTACATGAAGCGCATGAAAAGCTCCTGTGTGGCTCGCGAGCTGCAGGCATTGGCCCGCAATTCCCCTCGCTAATAGGAACGACGATCCGGCCGATGCCGGATCGACACGGCCGGCGGAAAAATTTCAGTCTGGCTTGCTGGCCATCCTTACTGCCGCAGCATGATCAACGGATCGGCGCTGTCAGGCACCAGCCGCCACTGCGCATTGTCGTCGGCCTCAAAGCGCCAGGTCTCGCCCTTGTCCGACATCAGCATGATCTGGCCGCGCTCGAGCCGCCATTGCTTCGGCGCAAAGGCGGCGACCGCAGGATCGCATTTCGGCTTCAAAAACACCTGGAAATTGTCGTTGCCGGCGTCGGTGTTGGTGAGGACCAACGTACAAACCACGTTGCCGTTGCCGCGCACCATCGACCAGTCGCCGATCATCTGGTCCATCGACTTGGCGAGCGAGCGGGCGGCGGCGAGATTCTGCAGGATGTAGACGCCCTCGCCGCTGCGCACGCCTTCGAGGATGCCGGCCTCGACCTCGGTGAAATCGATCACAGCCTCGCCGGTCGCATCCTGCAGCCGCACGATGTCACCGAGGCCCTTGATGTTCCAGCCGGCGATGTCCTTGGTGAAGGGCAGAGCGGCGGCGCAAGCAGGCTCGAGCTCGAGCTTGAAGCCCTGCGGTGCTGTGTCGGGCTTCAGCGTCACCACGCAAGTCTTGCTGCGTTCGGTGGTGGAGAGCTCCCACTGTCCTATCATGTTCTTCTTCAGCGACGCGGCGTCCTGCGCCCGCGCCGGCGATACGATGACGAGCGCCAGCAGCGGCGCGACGAGACAAAAACAGGATTTCATCAGCTGGCCTTTACGGGCGTCTCCGCGACCGGAGTCAGCGGTGGCTTGCCTGCGAACCAGGCCTTGAGATTGTCGACCACCAGCTGATCCATCGCATTGCGCGTTACCACGGAAGCCGAACCGATATGTGGCAGCAAGACGACATTCTGCATGCTCTTGAGCTCGTCCGGCACGTTCGGCTCCTTCTCGAACACGTCGAGGCCGGCGGCGAGGATGGTGCCTGATTTCAGTGCCGCAACCAGCGCCTGCTCGTCGACCACGGTGCCGCGCGCGACATTGATGATGACGCCGCGGGGACCTAGCGCCTTCATCACATCGGCATTGATCATCTTGGCGGTGCCCGGCCCGCCCGGCACGATCGCGATCAGCGTGTCCACGTCTTTGGCCATCGCAATCAGGTCCGGATAATGCTTGTACGACACGCCCTTGGCCGGGTTGCGGCTGTGATAGACCACCGGCACTTTGCAGGCCTCGATGCGGCGCGCGATCGCCTGCCCGATCCGCCCCATGCCGACGATGCCGACCTTGCGATCGCGCAGCGAGCCGACGCTTAGGGGATATTGCTGCGTGGTCCAGAGCCCGGAACGCAGATAGCGGTCGGCCTTGACGAATTCGCGCAGCGTGCAGATCAACAGCCCCATCGTGATGTCGGCGACCTCCTCGGTCAGCACGTCGGGGGTGTTGGTCACCATGATCTTGTGGTCGCGCGCATAGTTGGCGTCGACATGGTCGTAGCCGACGCCGAAGGCCGCCACGATCTCGAGCTTGGGAAACATCGCGAGCGTCTTGGCGTCGCCGCGAACGGTATTGTAGGTGATTGCCATGCCGCGCGCGCGTGCCGCGACGTCGGGCGGCACCCGCTCGAGGTCATGCGTGGTTTCATAGTGGTGCAGCACGAACTGATCGGAGAACCCGTTCTCGACAATCGGCTTGGCCGGTCCATGAGTGATGATATCGATTTTGTCGGAAGACACGGAAGCCATCAGTTTTCCTTTCCAAGCGCACTCTCATGCCAGCGCCGCAACAAGAGGTGCGAAACTAGCGCCAGCAGGGCATAGATGACAATCCCGGCCAGTGACAGCAAAAGCAGCGCCGCGAACATGCGGGGAATGTTGAGCCGGTAGCCGGATTCGGCGATTCTATAGGCAAGCCCCGAACCTGCCCCGGCGGTTCCGGCCGCGATTTCGGCAACCACCGCACCGATCAGCGACAGTCCGCCCGCGATCCGCAAGCCTCCGAGGATGTAGGGCAGCGCCGCCGGCAATTTCAGGTAACGCAGCGTCTGCCAGCGCGAGGCGCCATAGAGCTGGAACAGGCCGGCGAGGTTACGGTCGACCGAGTTCAGGCCGAGCGTGGTGTTTGACAGCACGGGGAAGAAGGCCACGATCCAGGCGCAGACGATCACGGCGGTCTCTTGCGGCAAATAGATCAGGAGCAGCGGCGCGATCGCGATGACCGGTGTGACCTGCAGGATCACCGCATAGGGGAACAGCGAATATTCCAGCCATTTCGACAGATTGAACAGCAGCGCGAGCGCGATGCCACCGATGGCAGCGGCGATGAAGCCTTCCAGCGTGGTGAACAGTGTCGTCGCCAGCGACTGCGACAGCACGCCCCAATCGCCGACGAGGCTAGCCAGGACGGACAACGGACCCGGCAAGACATAAGGCTGGATGTCGTAGATGCGTACGACCGCTTCCCAGAGCGCGGTGCCGGCGGCAGCGACGATGACGGGAAGCGCGATGCGCATGATGCGCAGCGCATGCTCATTCATGCGCGTGGGACTTTGCCCATTTGGCTCTGTGCTCACAGCGCGGACTGCCCTTCATAGAAAGGCGCCAGCGCCGCTGACAACTTGCGGCAATATTCGCCATATTCAGTGGAGGTGCGAAAATCCTCGTTGCGCGGCTCCGATGTCGCGATGGCGATGTCGGCACAGAGGCGGCCCGGTCGCCCGGTCATCACGACCACGCGCTGCGACAGATAGACGGACTCGAACACCGAATGCGTCACGAAGACGACGGTCTTGTTCAGCTTGCGCCACAGCGTCAGCAGATCATTGTTGAGACAGAAGCGGGTGATTTCGTCCAGCGCCGCGAACGGCTCGTCCATCAGCAGAATATCCGGATCGGTCACCAGCGCGCGCGCCAGCGACACCCGCATCTTCATGCCGCCCGACAATTCGCGGGGATAGGCGTTCGTGAAGTCCGCGAGACCGACGCGCGCCAGCGCCTCGGCGGTTCGTTCGTTCGACTCTGCAGCGGCGACGTTGGCCAGCTTGAGCGGCAGCCGCACATTCTCGGCGACGCTGGTCCAGGGCATCAAGGTCGGCTCCTGGAACACGAAGCCGATGCTGTGGCCGGGCTGCCCTGCATGGTGCGAGACCGCGACGCTGCCCGCGGTCGGGCTCGCGAGCCCTGCGATGATTCGGAGCGCCGTCGACTTGCCGCAGCCGGAAGGACCGAGCAGCGAGACGAACTCGCCTCTCGCTATTTCGAGGTCGAGCGGACCGAGCGCCATCACACCATTGCCGAAAACCTTGGTGACCGCCCGCAAGGATACGGCAGGGCCGGTCGCACCTCTCGTCTCCCCTGACAAAGCCGCGGGTCCCGCCATCAAATACTTTCTTTGGGCATGATCTTCTCGGAAAACCGCTTCACACTTTTCCGGATCATGCCTTACTTTGCGTTCTTGGGGCGCAGCTCGGCGCCGACGCCCTTGTTGACGAAGCGCAGGGTATAGGACTTGCGGTAATCGATATCGGGCTTGACCACGCCGGCTTTCACCATCTTCTGGAACACGTTCGTCACCCGCTCGTCGCTCATGGCGCCGATGCCGTCCTTCAGCGTGTCGCCGGAATCGACGATGCCGTATTCCTTCATCCTGGCGATCGAAAACGCGAGCAGGTCGTCGGTCATCTCCGGGTTGAGCTTCTTGATCGCGGCGTTGGCGGCGGAATTGTCGCCGTAGAGATAGTTGTACCAGCCGATGATGGAGGCATCGACAAAGCGCTGCACCAGGTCCGGCTTCTTCTGTACCGTTTCGACCCGCGCCTCGATCAGGGTCGAATAGGTGTTGTAACCGGCGTCGGCGAGCAGGATGATGCCGGGCTTGAAGCCGGCGGCTTTCTCCACCGCGAACGGCTCCGAGGTGACATAGCCCTGCATCGCGCTTTGCGCTGTGGCGATGAACGGTTGCGCATTGAACGTATAGGGACGGACGTTCTTGTCGCTGAACCCGTATTCGGATTTGAGCCATTGATAGTAGCTGGTCATGCCGTCCTTGGAGACGAACAGCGTCAGCGGTCTCAGCTCCTCGAGTTTGGTGATCTTCGATTCCGGATGCGTCAGGAAGACCTGCGGATCCTTCTGGAAGATCGCGGCAACCGAGATCAGCGGCACGTTGTTGGCGACCGCGTCGAACGACATCAGCGTGTTCGCGGCCATGAAGAAATCGATCTTGCCGGCGATCAGCAGCATGCGGTTGTTGTCGTTCGGCCCGCCCGGCACGATTGATACGTCGAGGCCGTATTTTTTGTAGGTGCCGTCGGCGACCGCCTGGAAGAAGCCGCCATGCTCGGCCTCCGCGACCCAATTGGTTCCGAATGAGACCTTGTCCAGAGTTTGCGGCTTGTCTTTTGCGCCGTCCTTCTCCTGCGCCAGGGCAGGTGCCGCGGCAAGACAGGCGGCCAAGAGGCCTGCCGTTAACGCTCGCAGCAAGAGGACTGGCCGCATGATTGGACTCCGTCATTCGTTGTGCCCCATGATGGGGCCACTTAACTAACCCCGAAGCCCGCCAAAAGAAACCTCCCGCGATGCCCTCCCCTCCCCGCGACTGGACCGCGATCGACTGGACAAAAGTCGATGCCGCTACAGTTGCGCGCTGGATCGCGGTGCTGCCGCTGGCCGCGACCGAGCAGCATGGCCCGCATCTGCCGTTCGAGACCGACGTGATGATCGGGCAGGCCTATCTGGCGCGGGTGCGCGAGTATCTCCCCAACGCCACGCCAGCGACGTTTCTCCCGATCGAGCGGATCGGCATCTCGACCGAGCATATCGATTTCGCGGGAACGCAGACGCTGTCGACGGAAGCGGCGCTCGCGCGTTGGAAGTCCATCGGTGAGGGCGTGGCGCGCACCGGCGTGAAGAAGATCGTGATCGTCACCAGCCATGGCGGCAACGCCGCCGCGATGACGCTGGTGGCGCAGGATCTGCGCGCCCATCACGGCATGCTTGCGGTCACCACCTCATGGTCGCGCTTCGGCGTGCCCGATGGATTGTTTCCCGAAGAAGAATTGCGGCACGGCATACATGGCGGCGCGGTCGAGACCTCGATCATGCTGGCGCGCTACGCGGATCATGTGCGGCGAGAGGCGATCGCCGACTTTCCCTCACGCAGCATCGGACTCGAAAAACAATATCGCTGGCTGTCGACGCAACGTCCCGCGCCATTCGCGTGGCAGGCGCAAGATCTTCACCCCAGCGGCGCGGTTGGAAACGCGACGCTCGCTTCTGCCGAGAAAGGCGAAGCGCTGCTCGAACACGGCGCGCGCGGGTTCATCGAATTGCTCGATGACGTCGATAAATTCGACGTGAGGGATTTTTCGCGAAATTCCCCGAAGTGAAATTTATCTCGCTATATCGTATTGATTTATATAGATAAATTTACCTTACCGAAAATTCACCCACGGCCAAACGAACCGGATCAAGAGAGCCTCCGTCCAATCGGCACAAGCGGGCCACAACGGTTCGCCCTCAACCGGATGGAGTTTCCCATGACGATCAAGACCAAGATTGCCGCTCTCGCTGTCGCCGCCCTCACTGTTGCCGGCGGCATCGCTTCCACCACCACCAAGGCAGAAGCTCATGGCTTCCACCCCGGCTGGGGTTTCGGTGCGGGCCTCGTCGGCGCCGCCATCGTCGGCAGCGCGATCGCCGCCTCGACCCCGGCTCCCTATTATCGCTCCTGCCTGGTGCGCCAGTACGACGCCTTCGGCCGCTACATCGGCACCATGAACGTTTGCTACTGATTTCTTCTGACGTTGTGGATTGCGTCCGACACGGGCGCCTCATCCACCCCGTGTCGTGCCCCGACCCGCCCGGACGTCCCCCCGGGCGGGTCACCCTTTTTCGAGGAACGCCAGGACGGCAGCCACAGTTCACATGTTGCATGGCCGTCACATAACAATGCCAACCCAACGGCGCGGCGCTTTGAGCCATTGTATTTGCGAATGGCTCGCAATAAGGCTGAATTGTCGGGACTTCGGAATCTTTGGGGGATAGCGGGTCATTTCGTTCGTTTTGGTTTGATCGCCGCGCGGCATTGGCGTGCGGTGCGAACGAGTGAGATGTTCGCGCGGGGACAGCTTTGCGATGAGCCGCTACCGCAAAACCATGCAGCACGCTGTCGCGCTCGGCCTGTTGGCCGGCGCGGGCGCAGCGCATGCCGCGGACATGCCGCTCAAGACACCGGCGCTGCAATCGGTCTACGACTGGACCGGCTTCTATGTCGGCGGCCATTTCGGCTATGGCGGCGGCGGCCTCGGCCCCGGCACCAATCCGCTGCCCGAACAGGGCGTGCTGTTCCCCACCAGCGTGACCGGTGTGATCGCCGGCTATCAGGTCGGCTACAACCGCGAGCTCGCCAACCGCATCGTGCTCGGCGTCGAGGCGGATTCGACGTTCACCGCGCCGCTGGACCAGGCCGCGCTCGGACGAATGCCGCAAACTACCTTCAACAGCACCATCGATTATGTCGGCACCGTGCGCGGCCGCATCGGCTATGCCTTTGACCGCATCATGCCCTATGTCACCGGCGGCTTCGCCTGGGGACACGCCGGCACGCTCATCAATGACGGAAGTGGTGCCAGCGTCGGCTATACGCAATTCGGATGGACTGCCGGCGCCGGTGTCGAGTTCGCCGTCAGCGGCAACTGGAGCGCCAAGCTCGAATATGAATATGTCGACCTGAACCGGCAGCGCTACGATCTGAGCGGATTTCTGCTGCCGGGCGTCGTCATCGACCCGCGCATCCATCTGCTCAAGTTCGGGCTGAACTATCACATCGGCGACCTGCCGTGGACCGCGACGCCACGCGCGCCGCTGTTGCCGGAGTCCGATATCTGGAATGTGCACGGGCAGATGACGTTCCTGCCGCAGGGCTATCCGTCGTTCCGCTCGCCCTATGCCGGAACGAACAGCCTGCCGGGCGGCGGACAAATGCAGTCGACATGGACCGCGACCGCATTCCTCGGCATGCGACTGTGGCAAGGCGGCGAAATCTATTTCGATCCCGAACTGGCGCAGGGTTTTGGCATCAACAACACGTTTGGCCTCGCCGGTTTTTCCAATGGCGAAGCGCAAAAGGGCGGCTACGATTTCCCGAAGATCAGGCCACAGCGCTATTACTTCAAGCAGACCTTCGGCCTCGGCGGCGAGCAGGAAGACGTCGCCGACGGTCCGAACCAGCTTGCCGGCAAGCGCGATATCGACCGCGTAACGCTCGTGGTCGGCCGCTTCGCGATGGGCGACTTCTTCGACAACAACGCCTATGCGCACGATCCGCGCGCCGACTTCATGAACTGGGCGATGTGGGGATCTGCCGCCTGGGATTTTCCCGCCGACCTGCCCGGCTTCACCCGCGGCGCCATGGTCGAGTTGAACCGGAAGAACTGGGCGATACGCGCAGCCGTCGTCGAAGTGCCCTCGCAGCCGGCCAGCGACATCCTGCAATTCAAGAGCGCCGGCACGGTCGTCGAATTCGAGGAGCGCCATACCATCTTCGACCAGCCGGGCAAGCTGCGGCTCGGCGCCTTCGGCAACCAGGGCGTCACCGGCAATTACAACCAGGCGCTGGCGATCGAGGCGGCCAATCCGATGCTCGACATCAACGACGTGATGGCCAGCATCCGGCATGTCAATCCGAAATACGGCGTCTACGCCAATCTCGAGCAGCAGCTCGTCAAGGACGTCGGCCTGTTCGCGCGCGCAAGCTGGAACGATGGCCAGAACGAAGTCCTGTCCTTTACCGATGTCGACCGCAGCGTCTCCGGCGGCCTCTCGATCAAGGGCAGTTTCTGGGGGCGGCCGGACGATACGATCGGCGTCGGCGGGGCGGTCAACGGGCTTTCAGCCGCACATCGCGACTTCCTCGCTGCCGGCGGTCTTGGCCTGCTGATCGGCGATGGCCGCCTGAACTACAGCAACGAGCGAATTTTCGAAGCCTACTATGCCCACAAGCTCGCCAGCTGGAGCACCCTGACCTTCGACTATCAGTTCATCACCAATCCCGCCTACAACGCCGACCGCGGCCCGGTCTCGATTTTCTCGGGCCGCCTGCACGCGGAGTTTTGAATTAATCCATCGTCGTCCCGGCCAAGCGAACGAAGTGAGCGCTGAGCCGGGACCCATAGCCACAGGCCATCGTGCTGAAGCACGCTGGGAGTTCTGCCTTCGTCACAACAACTACCTGTGGTTATGGGCCCCCGCTCCCGTGCGCAATTGCGCACTAGGCGGGGGCGACGAGCTTATAGAGCCGGCTGGAACGTATCCGCGCGCGCCATCGCCCAGGCGTCGCGATAGCGGCGGTCGTCGGTGCCATCGATCAACTCACCGGGCCGCAGGGCCTGATAAAGCTGGGCGAACGACCGCACTTCCGTCGTCGTGCTCCGCTGCGAGAAATGGATCGGCCGCAACTCCTGCGGATGTTCGAGGCCTGCTGCCGCCATCAGTTCGGCCAGCGCATGCAAGGTCGCGTGATGGTAGTTGTAGACGCGCGTGCTCTTGTCGGGGACATAGAGCGCGCGGTTGCGGGTCGGATCCTGCGTGGTGACCCCGGTCGGGCAGCGGTCGGTGTGGCAGCTCAGCGACTGGATGCAGCCGAGCGCGAACATGAAGCCGCGCGCCGAATTGCACCAGTCGGCGCCGATCGCCATCGCGCGCGCCATGTCGAAGGCGGTCGCGATCTTGCCGGACGATCCGAGCTTGATGCGGTCGCGCGCCTTGATGCCGATCAACGCGTTATGGACGAAGCTGACGCCCTCGCGCATCGGCATGCCCAGATGATCCATGAATTCCAGCGGTGCTGCGCCGGTGCCGCCCTCGTTGCCGTCGATCACGATGAAGTCGGGATAGATGCCGGTCTCCAGCATCGCCTTGCAGATCGCCAGAAACTCCCAGGGATGGCCGATGCACATCTTGAAGCCGGCCGGCTTGCCGCCCGACAGTTTGCGCATGCTGGCGACGAACTGCATCATCTCGATCGGTGTCGAGAACGCCCTGTGATAGGCCGGCGAGATGCAATCCTCGCCCATGGCGACGCCCCGGATCTTCGAAATCTCCTCGGAGACCTTCGCCGCCGGCAGCACGCCGCCATGCCCGGGCTTGGCGCCCTGGCTGATCTTGAGCTCGACCATCTTGATCTGGTCCTCGCCGGCAATCCGCGCGAACTCGTCGGCATTGAAGGTGCCGTCGCGGTTGCGGCAGCCGAAATAGCCGGAGCCGATTTCCCAGATGATGTCGCCGCCCATCTCGCGGTGATAGGGGCTGACGCCGCCCTCGCCGGTGTCGTGAGCAAAGCCGCCCTTCTTCGCGCCGGCATTGAGCGCGCGCACCGCGTTCGGCGACAGCGCGCCGAAGCTCATGGCGGAGATGTTGAACACGGAGGCCGAATACGGCCTGGTGCATTCGGGGCCGCCGACCGTAATGCGGAATTTCTCTTCGGCGTGCGGCTTCGGCGCGACCGAGTGATGCATCCACTCGTAGCCTTCGCGATAGACGTCTTCCTGGGTGCCGAACGGACGCTTGTCGAGCACCATCTTGGCGCGCTGATAAACCAGCGCGCGGGTATCGCGCGAGAACGGCATGCCGTCCTTTTCGCTCTCGAAGAAATACTGCCGCATCTCCGGCCGGATCTCTTCGAGCAGGAAGCGCATATGCGCCGAGATCGGATAGTTGCGCAAAATCGCGTGGTTCTTCTGGGTGAGATCGCGCAGGCCCAGCACTGTCAGGCCCCCGAAGATGATGATGGGAATAAGGACGATGTCGAACAGCTTATGATCGAAAGTGCCCATACCAAGCAGCAAGGCCGTGACCACGGCGCAAATCGTCAGCACGATGAACCGCGGCGAGAACGGAAGCATCAGCGTTTCCATGGCACCCCTCGGGCTATGCCCTGATTGTTGTTATCGGCAACGCTAGCCAAGACAGCCGTCATGGATATGACAGGCTCGGTTTTTCAGGCTAACGCCGCGCATCCCAAAGAATCAATCCGGCCGATTGTAGCCCGTGTTTTGGGTTGCAGCGCAACACAATCAATGATCATGCGGCCGAAGTTCGTGGGGAATCTCGCTCTGCTGCAGGCCCTTGTCGGCCAGCCACGCGTCGGTCACGTCGATGGCGCGCGCGATATGATCGGCCGTGCGTGAGAAGTCGTAGGGCGATCCCACCAGCGGGCAGAGCGGCGGCACGACGTAATATTCGATATTGGGGCCGAGGTTTTCGAGCTCACTCACCAATTGCCGCGAGATCAACAGCGTCAGCGCGTGCAGCGCGTTGGCGACCGCGCCGACAGGGGGCGCGTCGCTGGCGCAGGCGTGCCCGGTCGGCAGGATGATCAGGCGATTTGCGCCCTTCTTGACGGCAACGCGGACCGGCGTGTTGGATGAGACCGCGCCGTCGGCGAGATAGTAGTTCTTATAATGGATCGGCGAGAACGCGCCGGGAATCGCGGTGGACGCCACGATGGCGTCCGCGGTCGGGCCGTCCGACAACACCACGCTGTCGCCGGTGATGATGTCGGTGGTGACGATGTGCACCGGCAGCTTCGCGTCTTCGAGGTTGCGATAGGGGATGTTGTCGTCGATCAGCTTGCGGATGCCGTCGTGAGGAATCAGGAAATCGCGGCGCCAGAGGAAGCCCCACAGTGTTCGCATCGAGATCGGGAACACGTCGTGACGCTTCAGCCCGCGCCAGATGTCGGCCAGGCGCTTGACGCCGTCGAGAGTGGGATCGCCGGCATAGAAGGCGCCGTTGATTGAGCCGACGCTGGAGCCGACCACCATGTCGGCGGTGACACCATGGCTGACGAGCGACTGCATCATGCCGACCTGGATGGCGCCGAAACTGCCGCCGCCGGCGAACACGAATGCGGTTTTGGGGTGTCCGGAATTGCCGGAATCCGACAAGGCTTGCTCCCTCCGCCGGCGCGTCTCTCGCGCGCCGTTGGGGAGGGTTATAGCAAGGGATTGGGAAAGCGCGCCACCATCACCGCTGTCGTCCCCGCCTAGTGCGCAATTGCGCACGGGAGCGGGGACCCATAACCACAGACATATGAGGTGATGGATCGCTGGGGCCGCGGCGGGAGTGCGACACAGATTTTCGTGGTTATGGGTCCCGGCTCGCGCTCGCAAGCGCTCGCTTGGCCGGGACGACGGCTGTTACCGCTCCACGAACGCCTTCTCGATCACGAAATGACCGGGGGCGCTGTTGGAGCCTTCGAGGAAGCCGCGGGACTCGAACATCTGTTTCAGCTCGTCCAGCATCGCCGGGCCGCCGCACATCATGATGCGATCGGTGGCGATATCGAGCGGCCCCTGCCCGATGTCGTCGAAAATCTGCCGCGACGTGATCAGGTCGGTGATGCGACCGCGATTGCGGAACGGCTCGCGGGTGACGGTCGGATAATAGATCAGCTTCTCCGACAGCAGCGGCCCGAACAGGTCGTCGTCGCGCAGTTTCGCGACCAACTCCTCGCCATAGGCGAGCTCGGAGACCTGGCGGCAGCCATGCACCAGCACGATGCTCTCGAAGCGATCATAAACGTCGGGGTCCTTGATCAGGCTGGCAAAGGGCGCGAGGCCGGTGCCGGTCGACAACAGCAGCAAGCGATTGCCCGGCAGCAGATTATCGGTGACCAGCGTTCCCGTCGCCTTGCGGCCGACCAGGATGGTGTCGCCTTCCTGAATCTTTTGCAGGCGCGAGGTCAGCGGGCCGTCCTGCACCTTGATCGAAAAGAACTCGAGCTCTTCCTCGTGATTGGCGCTCGCCATGCTGTAGGCCCGCAGCAGGGGCCGGCCCTCGATTTCGAGGCCGATCATCGCGAACTGCCCGTTCTGGAATCGAAAGCCGGAATCGCGCGTGGCGCGGAAGCTGAACAGCGTGTCGGTCCAGTGGTGAACGGAAAGAACCTTCTCTCGGTAGAACGCGCTCATGGTCGTTTATTTTTCCTCGGATGCGGGAGTTGGAAGAAATCGGATGTCGCTGGGAAGCAGGCTGAAAGTCCTGATAAACCTGCACTTTTCGCGGGCTGATGTACTGCAATCGGCGCGATAATCAACCCGCGCTGACGCACTCTTGAGGACTTCCAGATGCATGTCGCTGATATCTGGTAAACGGTTCGATCCATGCTAATTCGAGGCTGAAATACGCAATGAACTTGCCGCATCTGTGCACGATGCAGCACGAAATTTCAGCGGTGAGAGCGATGTCCGGCAGCAACCGCATTTTTGTCGACGCGATAACGAAATATTGCTCAGGCCACGGCATTTCCTGCGAGGTGAAATCGCAGGGTTGGCTGATCGTGATGGAGCGCGACGGCGCGCGCCGCTTCGCGCTCGGCTACGATCTGGGCTTAAACAGCGCGATTTCCCATCGCATCGCCAGCGACAAGGCCGCGACCTCCGACATCCTCGCGATGTCGCGTATCCCCTGCGTCGCGCACACACAGTTTTCCAATCCGGTGCTTGCCGACTACGCGCCGGCCTCAGGCCTGCATCAGGCGATGCGCGCGCTTCTGACGCAACATCCGCAAGGCGTCGTGGCCAAACCCAATGAGGGTACGTCGGGACGCCTGGTGTTCAAGGTCACCAGCGAAGCAGAGCTTGACGAGGCTGCGCGCAAGATTTTTGCGTCGCATCTTTCGCTGGCGATCTCGCCCTATGTCGAAATCGAGGAAGAGGTACGCGTGGTCCTGATCGACGAGACACCGCTTGTCACTTATGCCAAGGCGCGCGGCGCCGACTGGCGGCACAATCTCGATCTGGGCGCGCGGCCTGTCTTGCTGCCGCCGGGCGCAACACGCGACGCCTGCGTCGCGCTTGCGATCAGAGCCGCGCAGACGATCGGCATCCGCTTTGCGTCGGTCGATATCGTGCGTGTCGCCGGCGGTTGGAAAGTGCTCGAAATCAATTCGGGTGTGATGATGGAGACGCTCGGCCGACATCATCCCGAGCTTGTGCAGGCGGCCTACACTGCCGCGCTCGACAAGCTGTTTGCGTAGGGCGCCGGCTCCACAAGAAGACAGAGACCCCGCTTTTCAACATTTCTTGAGATGTGAGATCGATCACAGCCGGCCCGTCGGGCGCGGTGGCATCGTGAGTTTATTGGACTGCGAGTCGGCGTTTTAAGTGCGGTCGTCGTGCTGCTTAGCTGTGCGCGTATTGTCGTTATTTTTTGAAAGATTATTGCCATGAAGAATGAGCGACATGACCATGGTCATGGTGAGTTGGCCGATATCTGGCGCAACGCGCATCACCGCCGGACACAAGATGCCCGGTGCTGGATCATCGGGCTTTTCAAAAGGCAGCGGCCGTTCAAATTGCGCCTGACCGAAGCGGGCGTGCGGCTGGGTCAAATTCTGCCAACGCCGACAGACGGATCTTTGGCTTCCGGAAAACCCGGAATGACGGGAGGCCAAAGTGGGTGACCTGCCTTTTGCGGTGTTCGCACTGAGCGGAATAGCGGCGGGATTTTTCGCAGGGCTGTTTGGTATTGGCGGCGGACTCATTTTGGTGCCGGTGCTGGTTTACGCCTTCACAACGACGGGGGGCGACCCGCAACATGCGGTCGCGATGGCGCTCGGGACGTCGATGGCCGCGATCGTGTTCTCGGCGGCGCAGAGTGCTTACGGCCATTATCGCCGAGGCAGCGCCTCTCCCGGAATGCTCCGCCGTGCCACGCCATGGGTCGTCCTCGGAGTCGCGCTTGGCAGTGCAGTGGCTTCGGAATCGCCAGCCGTCCCACTGCTCACTTTCGTAGCTTGCTTCCAGCTGTTCGCGGCGGCGTTAATGATGACAGATGTGTCGAGGTTCGCAGCGTTGCAGACGGTGGCGCGGCGCGGCTCCGCACTGAACATGTTCAGCCTGGCCTTTGGCGGCGTCGCTGCGCTCGCCGGAATCGGAGGCGGGACGTTATTCACGCCCTATTTCAAGGCCGCCGGCATGGAGCCGAAGCTTGCGATCGGCACTTCGGCAGCCATCGGGTTGCCGATAAGCCTGGCGGGTGCGCTGACCTACGCCTGGGAAGGCCGCAATGTGCCACTTGGTCACTGGATGGTCGGCTACATCAATTTGCCTGCACTCGTAGCCGTTGTTGCAGGAACCCTGCTAACGGTACGCTTGGGCGTAGCGGTTGCGCACTGGTTGCCTGCGGGGGTGCTGGCACGGCTGTTCGCGTTGTTCCTGGTCCTGAATGGCGCCCATATGTTGCATTCGGTCCTGGTTTGAAGGTCGCTGATTTACGGCGAGCTGATCAGCCTCCCGTGACCGCGCCGAGATTGTTGTGCAGCCGCCGCAGCAGCTCGACCAGCATCTCGCGCTCGTCGGCCTTGAAACACGACAGCAACCGCTTCTCGCGCTCCAGCGCCACCACGATCACCTTGTCATGGATGCCCCGCCCCTTCGCCGTCAGCGAGATCGAATGGGTGCGGGCATCGTTCGGATCGGTGCGGATCGTCACCAGCCCGCGCTTCTGCATGACCGCCAGCGTGCGGCTGATCGGCCCCTTGTTGAAGCCGATGACCTGGCAGATGCGCGAGGCCGGAATGCCCGGTTCGAGCGCGAGCTGAGTCATGATCCGCCATTCGGTGATATTGATCCCGAAACTACGCTGGTAGACCGCAGTCGCGCTGTTCGAGAGCTTGTTGGCGATGAAGGTGACGAAGGCCGGAACGTAACGGTCGAGATCGATCAGTGGGCCCTCGGCCGCCCGTTCGACGGACGGCTTTCGGCGCGGCCTCGCGACACTCGACCCTGAGCTCATGACCCTCCTACCCCGAGGGTCATCTAGTTATTCCCGGCCGGCGAATCGTCCATCGCCTTGAAGG
This sequence comes from uncultured Alphaproteobacteria bacterium, assembly GCA_963794775.1. Classification (GTDB taxonomy): domain Bacteria; phylum Pseudomonadota; class Alphaproteobacteria; order Rhizobiales; family Xanthobacteraceae; genus Bradyrhizobium. The sequence goes on from CAWCGA010000018.1 coordinate 129,150, forward strand.
CATCCTCCAGCTGCGGCGAGATTCCGACATTCATGCGCTCGCCGGTCGGCAGCCGCGACACGAACCACTTGTTGTAAAGCGGAATCAAATCGTGGTTGGTGCCAAGCTTGCGGAAGGTGCGCTCGACCACCGCGGTCAGCTGCGGCTCGCCCTTGCGGAACATGATGCCGTAGGGATCGTAGGACAGGTAGTCACTGGTGACGCGGAACTTGTCCTGCGACTTGTGCCGTGCGATCAGGCCGTAGAGCAGGATGTCGTCGGTCGCGAACGCATCCGCCTTGCCGTCGACCAGCATCTGGTAGGACTGCTCGTGATCCGGCGACGTCACGATGTTCAGGCCGAGCGAGAACTTCTTGTCGACATTGTGCATCGCCTGCTCGTTGGTGGTGCCCTTGGTCACCACCACGGTCTTGCCTTTCAGGTCGGTCACTCCAGAGACGCCCGAAGCCTTCGGCACCATCAGCTTGGTGCCGGCGACGAACATCAGCGGCGAGAACGCCACCTGTTTGGCACGTTCGGCATTGGCCGTGGTCGATCCACACTCCAGGTCGATCTTGTTCTGAACCACCGCCGGGATACGGTCGTCGGAGGTGACCTTGACGTACTCGATTTTCAGATTGGCATCGTCGACCTCGGCGCCGATCTCCTCCACCACGGCCTCGCAAAGCTCGAGGCTGTAGCCGATCGGTCGGTTGGACGCGTCGAGGAACGAGAACGGCGGCGAGCTCTCGCGATAGCCGAGATGTACGACGTGGCTGCTCTTGATGGCGGCCAGCGTGGGGCTTAGCCCCTCGCCGCCGCTACCCTGCGCGGACGCGGCATGTGCCAGCATACAACTTGCCAGCAACGTGACGCCCGCCGTGATGACGGGACAACGCATGGATCACTCCCTTCAATGCGCCGGCACGGGATCGCCGGCCACCGCGTCGGAGGGAACGGCGTCGTCGGGCCCGAGCTCATGCTCTTCCTTCAGCTCGCCCTCCCACTTCGCAACCACCGCAGTCGCCAGTGAGTTGCCGATCACATTGGTGGCGCTGCGTCCCATGTCGAGGAAGGTGTCGATGCCCATGATCATCAACAGGCCCGCCTCGGGAATGCCGAACTGCGACAAGGTCGAGGCGATCACGACGAGGGAGGCGCGCGGCACGCCGGCGACTCCTTTCGAGGTGATCATCAGAGTTGCCAGCATCGCGAGCTGCGTGCCGAGCGGCATGTCGATGTGATAGGTCTGCGCGATGAAGATGCTGGCAAAGGTGCAGTACATCATCGTGCCGTCGAGATTGAAGGAATAACCGAGCGGCAGCACGAAGGCCGAGATCCGCGAGGAGGCGCCGAAGCGGTTGAGACCCTCCAGTGTCTTGGGATAGGCGGCTTCCGACGATGCGGTCGAGAACGCCAGCATCAGCGGTTCGCGGATCAGCTTCAGCAGGTTCTTGTAGCGCGGCCCTATCACAATGAAGCCGACCACGACCAGGATGCCCCACAGGATCATCAGCGAGAGATAGAAGCCGCCCATGAACACGATGAGCTTCCACAGCACCAGCAGGCCGTTCTTCGCCACCGTCGCGGTGATCGCCGCCCATACCGCCAGCGGCGCGAACAGCATCACATAGCCCGTCACCTTCAGCATGATATGGGCGAGATCGTCGATCAGGCCCATGATCGGCTTGGCGCGCTCAGGCGCCGCGCCGAGCGCGACCGCAAAGAACACCGCGAACACCACGATCTGCAGGATTTCGTTCTGCGCCATCGCGTCCGCGATCGAGGTCGGGATCAAATGGGTCAGGAATTTCTCGACCGAGAACGCCGACACCGGCAGGCCCGTCGACTGACCCTTGTCGGGCAGGGTGCCCGGGAAGTTGGCGCCGGGCTGCAGCAGATTGACCATCACGAGGCCGAGCAGCAGCGATATGAAGGACGCGCTGACGAACCAGCCCATGGTCTTGGCGAATACACGGCCGAGCTTGGAGCCGCTGCCCATATGAGAGATGCCGCCGACGAGAGTTGCGAACACGAGCGGCGCGATGATCATCTTGATCAGGCGCAGGAACAGCATGGCGATCAGGTTGATGTCGGCTGCGAGCTCGACCCGGCTGTCGGGCAGGAAGTTGAAAATGAATGCGCCCATCACGATGCCCAGTGCCATCGCGATCAGAATGTATTGCGTAAACCTGTTCGACATTGCTTACCCCCGTAAGTCCGGTCTTCCGGCGAAGGGTCAGTTTGGCAGATTTCAAGAGCCGCGCAACACGATTGGCCGCTCGTACGTTTGCCAGAATGTTCCCGTTGTGGATTCGACACACCGTAGTTAGCGTTCGCACAATGAAAGCTGCTGCACCTATCCTGCGCGGCCTGCATCGAAAATCGTCAGGGAGAGAGCGATGAACGCGAGCGTCAATCGGCAGATTCTGCTGGTGGAAAAGCCTTCCGGCAAACTCGGCACCGAACATTTCAAGCTCACCAACGGCGCGGTGCCGGAGCCAAAGGACGGCGAAGCCCTGCTGCGCGTACGGTATATTTCACTCGATGCCGCCAATCGCGCCTGGATGCATGGCGCGACCTATCGCTCGGCGATCGAAGCCAACAGCGTGATGGCCGGCGGCGGCCTCGCCGAAGTCGTGGCATCCAAAACACCAGGACTTGCGCCCGGCGATCTCGTCTGGGGCGATACCGGCTGGCAAGAATATGCCGCCGTGCCCGGCAAGCATCTGACGAAAATCCCGAAGATGGAGCCGATGACCCATCTGCTCAGCGTCTACGGCGTCGCCGGGCTCACGGCCTATTTCGGCTTGCTGGAGATCGGCAAGCCGAAGGCCGGCGAGACCGTGGTGGTATCGGCCGCCGCCGGTTCGGTCGGTTCGATCGTCGGCCAGATCGCGAAGATCAAGGGGTGCCATGTCGTCGGCATTGCCGGCGGCAAGGACAAGTGCCACTGGCTGACGAGCGAGCTCGGATTCGATGCCGCGGTCGACTACAAGGACGGCGCGACCTTCAAGGCATTGCGCGCCGCCGCCCCCAAAGGCATCGATGTCTATTTCGACAATGTCGGCGGCGACATTCTCGAAGCCTGCTTGCCCCAGATGAATAATTACGGCCGCATCGCCTGCTGTGGCGCGGTCTCGCAATATGACGGCGTGCCGTCTGCGCACGGGCCGCGCGGCGTGCCCGGACTGATCGTGGTGAAGCGGATCATCATGCAGGGCTTCATCGTGATGGACTTCATGAAGGAGAGCGGCAAGGCGCTGGCCGAGCTGCAGTCATGGGTCGCCTCCGGCAAATTGAAAGTGCAGGAAGACGTCATCAACGGCATCGAGAATACGCCGAAGGCGCTGATCGGGCTGCTCGCCGGCGAGAACCGCGGCAAGCGCATGGTCAAGGTGTGACAAAGTCAACGACATAATCGGCTTGCTGTGCGCCGCGAAAGCGGAGGAAAATAAGCTACTCCTTCTCGCGTTTTGGCATCACCCGAAGCAAAGCTTCGGACAAAACAGGGTTTGATTGAAATGACACAGGTGACAAAGACGGCCGCGTTTCTGATCGCCGCCACATTCGCGTTCGCGACCCAGGCTTATGCACAAGCGCCGAGCGAGGCTCAGCGCGAGGCGATCAAGTCGAACTGCCGCTCCGACTATATCGCGCATTGCTCCAGCATCCCGCCGGGCGGCGCGGCCTCGCTGGAGTGCCTGCAGAAGAACATGTCGAGCCTGTCGGCATCCTGCGCCGGCGCCGTGCGCGCCGTGGAGGCGCCGGCCGCGGCACCGAAGACCGCGGAAGAGCCCAAAGCAGAACCAAAGGCAGAACCGAAGACCGAGAAGGCGGAGGAGCCCAAAGCAGAGCCGAAGGCCGAGCCCAAATCCGAAGCGAAGGAGACAAAGCCTGCCGCCGCCGAACCGAAGGCAGCGGGCGCCGCCAAGAAGCCGAGCCAGGCCCAGGTTTCAGCAATCAAGAGCGCGTGCCGTTCCGACTACATGAAAGTCTGCGCCGGTGTGCCGACCGGTGGAGCACCTGCGCTGGAATGCCTGGAAAAGAACAAGGCCAAGGTGTCGGCGGCCTGCGCCAAGGCTGTTGCCGCCGTTGGCGGCGGTGGTGGAGGCGGTGCGCCGGCAACGGCTGCAGGCGGCAACATCAGCGGCGGTGCGCCTGCCGCAGGAGCGGCTCCGGCCGCCCCCGAGGTCATCGTGCTGCGGCCGATGCGTCCGCGCGAAGCGCTGTTCGTGGTGCGCTCCGCCTGCGGCGCCGACGTCGCGCGGCTTTGCGGCGGCGTGCCGCTGGGCGGCGGCCGAGTCGTGCAGTGCCTCGCCTCGCAGGCGGGCGCGCTCTCACCGGCCTGCAAAGACGTGCTCGGACAGTTCGCGCAATAGAGAAGCAGGCGCCGGGAGGGAGACGTTGCGTATTGCCGTGATCGGCGGAGGCCCCGGCGGCCTCTACTTCGCCTATCTCTGGAAGCGGCGCCATCCCGAGGCGCGCGTTGACCTGTTCGAACAGAACCCGCAAGGCGCGACCTGGGGTTTTGGCGTCGTGTTCTCCGAAGCGGCGCTGGAATTTTTGCGCGCCGACGATCCCGATACGGTCGACGCCATCACGCCGCGCATGGAGAGCTGGAAGAACATCACGCTCAACCTGCGCGGCGAAAACGTCGAGATCGACGGCATCGGCTTCTCCTCGATCGGCCGGCTGGAGCTTTTGACCATCCTGCAGCAGCGCGCGCACGATGCCGGTGTCGCCGCGCGTTATGAAACGGCCGTTACCTCGCTCGATCAATTCGCGGGCTACGATTTGATCGTCGCAGCCGACGGGCTGAATTCCGCTGTGCGCCGCGCCTTCGAGGGTGATTTCGGCTTCTCGGTGTCGTACTCGACCAACAAGTTCGCCTGGTACGGCACGACAAAACCCTTCGCGACGCTGTCGCAGACTTTCGTGACAACAGACCGCGGCGCCTTCAATGCGCATCACTACCGCTATTCGCCCGCGATGAGCACGTTCCTGGTCGAATGCGACCGCGCCACCTGGCAGGCCTACGACTTCGCCAACAAGTCGGTCGAGGAGTCGCAGGCGATTTGCGAGCAGGTATTTGCCCAAGCGCTGGACGGCCACAGGCTGATCTCAAACAAATCGATGTGGCGCAATTTCCCCTGGGTCTGGAACGAGCACTGGTCGCACCGGAACATGGTGCTGATCGGCGACGCCCTGCACTCGGCGCATTTCTCGATCGGTTCGGGCACGCGGCTTGCGATCGAGGATGCGATTGCACTGGTGAAGGCGCTGGAGGCAGAGAAGGACGTTCCAGCCGCGCTGGCGCGTTACCAGAATGAGCGCAAGCCTATCGTGCGGAAGCTCGTCACCGCCGCCCGCGCCAGCGCCGACTGGTACGAGAGATTTCCCGAGCATATGAAGCTTGGCGTGATGGACTTCGCCTACAGTTATATCACCCGCTCCGGACGCATCGACGATGCGCGGTTGCGCGCGCTGTCGCCGCGCTTCATGGCGCGCTACGAGGCCTCGGATAAGGAAGCCCGTCATGGCACATGAGATCGCCGACGGCGTTCCCCGCGACAATCCAGGCAGCCGCGAGATCGGCTTCCAGATCCCGGAGCGCTACAACGCCAGCCGTGTGCTGTTCGACAATCTCGCAAAGGGCAATGGCGACAGGACGGCCCTGATCGGGCCTGGGGGGACGCGGACCTACGAGCAGCTTTGCGAAGAAGCCTGCCGATGGGGCAACGGCTTTGCCGCGCTCGGTCTGAAGCGCGGCGATCGCATCCTGCTGTTCCTCGACGACACGCCGGCCTATCCGGCGGCGTTCTTCGGCGCGGTGCGCGCCGGCTTCGTGCCGCTCTTGATCAACACGCTGACGCCGCCTGATCTGCTGCAATTCTATCTCGCCGATTCCGGCGCGACGGTTGCGGTCGCCGACGCCGAATTCTGTTCGCGCTTCAACACGGAGGCCTGCAAGGACACGGCACTCGCGACATTGATCGTCGTCAATGGCGCTGCCGGCAGCAACGCTGCGCCGAAAGTGCTTGCCGCCGAGCCATGGCTGAAGGATTTCGCGGCCGAGCTTGCAGAAGCCGATACCCATCGCAACGAGATGGCGTTCTGGATGTACTCGTCGGGCTCGACCGGCCGGCCCAAGGGCATCGTGCATCTGCAGCACGACATGCCCTACAGCGACGAGGCGTTCGCGAAGAACATTCTCAGGCTCAAACCGGACGACATCTGCTTCTCGGTGCCGAAAATCTTTTTCGCCTATGGTTTTGGCAATTCAATCACCTTCCCGTTCTCTGCAGGTGCAGCGACGCTGCTGCTGCCGGGCCAGCCGAAGCCAGCCGGAATCTTCGACGCGATCGGAAAATATCGCCCGACCGCGTTCTTCGCCCTGCCGACGCTCTATGTCATGCTGACCAACGCCGCTGAGGCCGACAAGGCCGATTTCTCTTCGCTGCGGATGTCGCTCTCGGCCGCGGAGGTGCTGTCCAGCGAAGTCTTCAACCACTGGAAGGCGCTGACCGGCCAGGAAATCATGGAAGGCCTCGGCTCGACCGAGGTGCTGCATGTCTATCTCTCCAATTTGCCGGAGAAGAAGAAGCCGGGCGCGGCAGGCAAGCGGGTGCCCGGTTACGAGGTCGTGCTGAGAGACAAGGACGGCAGCGAAATCTTGGGCAGCGAGGAAGGCATCATGTGGGTGCGCGGCGATTCCGCGACGCCGCTATACTGGAATCGTCCCGACAAGTCGGCCGAGACCATCCGCGACGGCGGCTGGATCTATACCGGCGACCGCTTCCAGCGCGACGATGACGGGTTCTACTTCTTCCGTGGCCGCGCCGACGATCTCGTGAAGATATCAGGGCAATGGGTCTATCCGCTCGAGGTCGAGCTGTGCCTCGCCGAGCATCCGGAGATCAGGGAGTGCGCGGTCTACGCCACCGAGCTGCCGGATCGCCGCATGACTTTGCGCGCGGTGGTGGTGATGACTAGCGGAGCGGTCGATGAGGTGAAGGCCACGCGGCGATTGCAGGATTACGTCAAGGAGAAGCTGCTGCCCTACAAATATCCGCGCGAGGTGAAGTTCGTCGCGGAATTACCGAAGACGGGGACGGGAAAGATCGACCGGCAGGCGGTGATGCGGATGTGAGCTTCGTAGGGTGGGTTAGCCCGAAGGGCGTAACCCACCTCTTCTGTCACCGCGGATAGAGAAGTGGTGGGTTACGCTTCGCTAACCCACCCTACGATTCGTCGCTTGGGGACGACGGGTTAACTCAACCCCGTCCCCCCATAGAGCCATGCGAAATCGTCGCGCCACTCGGCTTGCGACTTCGCGCCCATGATGGCGTTGCGCAGGCGGGCGTTCTCGCCGTCGGGATGATAGATGTGCTCGCCGATCGCGCGCGACAGCATCTGCACTTTTGCGGTGCGGGGAAAGCGCTGATCGCGATAAGCATCGAGCGCCACTGCGTGATCGTCATGCTGCGCCAGCATATGCGACAGGCAAACCGCGTCCTCCATCGCCTGGCAGGCGCCTTGCGCGAAATATTGCAGCATCGGATGTGCGGCATCGCCGAGCAGCGCCACGCGGCCGTCGATCCAGCGTTCGGTGGGGTCGCGGTCACACAAAACCCAGAGCCGCCAATTCCTGCCATGGCGGATGATCTCCTGCGCCCGCTCGTGGATATGGCCAAAGCCCTGCATCACCTCTTCGTCCGACACCGGTTGGCCCGCGACCGGCTCCGGCGCGTCGTTGTGATAGGTGACGACGAGGTTGAACACCTTCCAGCCCGACAGCGGGTAATGCACGATGTGGCATTTCGGGCCGCACCACAGCGTCGCCGCATTCCAGCGCAAATCCTCCGGCATCTGCTCGGTCGGGATCACTGAGCGATATGTGGTGTGGCCGGAGACGCGCGGCGGACCGTCCGCAGTCACCTGCTTCCGCACGTTCGACCACAGCCCGTCGGCGCCGATCAGCAGCGATCCGATGACGCGCTCGCCATTCGCAAGGCGCGCGGTGACCGACGAGCCATCCTGATCGTAGCCAATTACTTCGCTGGAGACGCGCAAGTCGATCAGAGCGCTGTCGCGGCAAGCCTTCAGGAACACGCCATGCAGGTCGCCGCGATGCACGACCGCATAGGGATTGCCGAAGCGCTTGCGGAAATCATCGCCGAGATCGACATGGGTGATCTCTTCGGCGGTGAGCGCATCCATCAGCCGCATCTGCTCGATATACACGGCCATGCCGCGCGCGGCCTCGCCGACGCCGAGATAGTCGAAGGCGTGGAACGCATTCGGCCCGAGTTGAATGCCGGCACCGATCTCGCCAAGCACCGACGCCTTTTCCAGCAGGATCGAGCGGATACCCTTTTGCGCGAGGCCCAGCGCGGTGGCGAGCCCACCGATGCCACCGCCCGCGATCAAGACTGGCAAGCTGCGCGTCAAGCCGACTTGCCCATATGCTCGAGCGCGTCCTCGGCGCGCAACGGCACGCGCGAGGCCTCGTTGTTGAGGTCGACGAGCTGGGTCAGCAGCGCCATCAAAGTCTTGCGATCGGCCGGCTTCAAGGGCTGCAACATCCGCGCCTGCGCGCGATCGACCGAGGCCATGATGTCGCGCAGCAGCGACGCGCCCGCTTTGGTCAGATAAAGCAGCTTCACGCGTTTGTCTTCGCCGGACGGCTTGCGCTCGATCCAGCGTTTCGCTTCCAGCCGCTCGATGACGTTGCCGAGCGTCGAACGATCGAAGGCGATCACGGCCGACAGCCGCGTCGCGTCGATGCCGGGATGGGTGTGGATCGCGATCAGCGCCGCGTACTGCACCGGCGTCAGGTCATACGCCTTGCACTCCTCGACGAAGATCGCGACCGCGATCTGCTGCATGCGGCGAAAGAGATAGCCGGGCGCGGTGTAGACCTCGTCCATCGTGATCGGTTTATTCGGCATCGGGCTGCTTGTCCGGCGCAGCATCGGCAAACGCCGGCATCGCGTTGCATGCAGCCTCGGCCTTCAACAGCCGCGGAAAGATCGACACGTCGACGCCAAAGCGCCGCGCATTGGCAAGCTGCGGCACCAGGCAGAGATCGGCAATGGTCGGCACCTCGCCGAAGCAGAACGGGCCGGGTTCGCTTGCGATCAGTTTCTCGCACGCCATGAGCCCCTCGCGGTTGGCCCAGGCCGCCCACTCGGTCACCTTGTCGTCGGCCACGCCGAGCTGACGCAGCCGCGATAGCACCTTCAAATTCTGCACGGGGTGAATATCGCAGGCGATCGCCAGCGCAAACGCGCGGGCTTTCGCCCGCTGCAACGCGTCAAGCGGCAGCAGCGGCGGCGTCGGGTGCGTTTCGTCCAGCCACTCGATGATGGCGAGCGACTGCGTCAGCACGCCGCCTTCGTCGTCCACGAACGTCGGCACCAGCCCTTGCGGATTGAGCTTGAGATAGTCCGGCGCGGTCTGTTCGCCCTTGCGAAGGTGATGGGAGAGGTGCTCGGACGTGAGCCCCTTGAGATTCAACGCGATCCTGACCCGGTAGGCCGCGCTGCTGCGGAAATAGCCGTGCAGCTTCAAAGGAACCTCCCTCGTTGATTGTTCGTTGACGCTATCCATATTGTAAGTATACTGTCAATCAAATTGAGCCAGAGAACACCGGGAGGCCAGCCATGGAAGCCGTGCAGAAGACGCCGGAGCGCGAGGCGTTCTACAAGAAGATCGAAGGCGAGAGCCTCGCGGCGCTGTGGAACGTGATGAGCGACATCATCACGCCGGAGCCGAGGAGCGCGTGCCGGCCGCATCTCTGGAAGTTCGACACGATCCGCGACTACATGACGGAAGCGGGCAAGCTGATCACGGCAAAAGAAGCCGAGCGGCGCGTGCTGATCCTGGAAAATCCGGGCCTGCGCGGCCAGTCGAAAGTCACGACCTCGCTGTTTGCCGGCATTCAGATGGTGGTGCCCGGCGACATCGCGCCCGCGCACCGGCACAGCCAGTCGGCGCTGCGCTTCATCCTCGAAGGCAAGGGCGCCTACACTTCGGTCGACGGCGAGCGAACCGCGATGGAGCCGGGCGACTTCGTCATCACGCCGTCGATGACATGGCACGACCATTCCAACGAAACCAGTGAGCCGATGTTCTGGCTCGACGGCCTCGATATTCCCATCGTGCAGTTCCTCGACGCGTCCTTTGCGGAAGGCCTGAAGGACGACCAGCAGAAGATCACCAAGCCGTCCGGCGACAGTTTTGCGCGATATGGCCATAACTTGCTTCCGGTGGACGAGAAACGGAAATCCAAGACCTCGCCGATCTTCAACTATCCTTACAGCCACACGCGCGAGGCGCTGGAGCAGGCCAAGGCCAAAAACGAGTGGGACCCGTGCCACGGGCTGAAGCTGAAATTCTCCAATCCCGAGACCGGCGACTTCGCGATGCCGACCATCGGCACCTTCATCCAACTGCTGCCGAAGGGTTTCAAGACCGCGCGCTATCGCGCCACCGATGCCACCGTGTTCGCGGCGATCGAGGGCAAAGGCCGCACGAAGATCGGCGAGAAGACCTTCGAGTGGGGCCCGCGCGACCTGTTCGTGGTGCCGAGCTGGCACTGGGTCACCCACGAGGCGGAGGCGGATTCCGTGCTGTTCTCTTTTTCGGACCGTCCCGTTCAGCAGAAGCTCGACCTGTTCCGCGAGGACCGCGGTAACGCCTAATTGACGCCACGGCCTGGCGTTCGCGCCCTAACATTCCAAGCTGCCATCCATGACCGGGGTCACAGACCCCGGCCGCGGATGCGCCTGTTCATTTGACCGGCTTCATCAGGCTCGGGGGTATTTCATGAAAAAGCTTTTCCTCGCGTTAGTCGCGCTCGCATCCAGCTTCACCGCCGCTTCTGCCCAGGACAACGCCATCATCGACCGGCATATGGCGGTCGCGACCAAAGCCGCAAAGGCCGACCTGCTCGGCCCGCTCGGCCTGTGCAAGACCGCGACGCCCGACGAGGCGGACGGCTTCAGGCAGAACTACGACAAAATGAAGGACGAGCCTCCGCTGGAGCCGATGCAGGTGATGGACGACCTCTACTTTGTCGGCAATTACTGGACCAGCGCCTGGGCGGTGAAGACTTCGAAGGGCATCGTCATCATCGACGCGCTGGACAATGCCGGCGAAGTCGAAAAATACATTGAGGGCGGCTTGAAGAAGCTCAAGCTCGATCCGTCCGATATCAAATACGTCGTCGTCAGCCACGCCCATCGCGATCACTATGGCGGCGCCGCCGCGCTGAAGAAAAAATTCGGCGCCAAGATCGTGATGAGCGACATCGACTGGAAGGCGCTCGAAGATCCAGCATCGCCTCCCAAGCCTGACCCGTTGTTCGACGATCCGCCGAAACGCGATATGACGGTGAAGGACGGCGACACCATCAAGCTCGGCAATACGGAGTTCAAGCTCTACGTGATCCCCGGCCATACGCTGGGCACGCTCGCGACCGTGTTCACGGTGCACGACAAGGGCAAGGCAATTCGTGCCGTGGATTGGGGCGGCACGGCCTATAATTTCGGCCCGCTGGCTGATCGCCTGCAAATCTATGCCGACACCACCGAGAAATATCGCCCGATCATGAAGAAGGAAAACGCCGAGGTGCTGTTGTCGAACCACGTCTTCTATGACAACACGATCGGCAAGATGGGCACTTTGAAGGAGCGCAAGCCGAACGCGCCGAATCCGTTCGTGGTCGGCGAGGACACGGTCGACCGCTTCCTCACCGTGCTCGGCGAATGCGCGCTCGCGACCAAGGCCTATGTCGAGGCCGGTCAGCCCGGGAAAGAGAAGAAGGACCCAGCGGCGGCACCGGCGGAGAAGAAGTAGGATCGGCTTTGTAGGGTGGGTTAGCCCGAAGGGCGTAACCCACCACTTCTCTATCAGCGGCGACAGAAGCGGTGGGTTACGCCTGCCGTCTTCGCTTGTTGAACGACCGAATGCTTGACCCGGCTAACCCACCCTACAAACTCGCAACGACAGCTATCGCCAGTGCAACAACCTTGTCTCCAGCCAGCCGATCAACTTTCCCACCGCAAGCCCGAACAGCGACAGGATCACCACACCCGCCAGCAGCTGATCGGTCTGCATCAAATTGCCGGCCTGCAGCACGAAGGCGCCGATGCCGTATTCGGCGCCGATCATTTCCGCACTGACCACGAGCAGCAAGGCCACCGAGGCGGTGATGCGGAAGCCCGCCAGAATCGAAGGCAGCGCGCCCGGCCAGATCACGCGGCGCACGATGGTCGCAAACGGCACGTTGAAGCTTTGCGCCATCCGGATCAAATTGCGCGGCACCGCGTCGACGCCGCTATAGACCGAGATTGCGGTGGAGAAGAACACGCCGAGCGCAATGGTCGCGATCTTCGGTTGTTCGCCGATCCCGAGCCAAAGGATCAGAAGCGGCAGCAGTGCGATCTTCGGAATCGGGAACAGCGCCGAGATGAAGGTTATGCCGATGCTGCGGGCGTGATTGAACAGCCCGATGGCGAAGCCGACCGCGACGCCGGCGACGGTGCCGAGGACCCAGCCCGTGCCGATCCGCAGCAGTGAGGCCGACAGATGGTGCCAGAGCGCGCCGCTCACGGCCAAATTCCAGATCGCGCGAATGATCGCCGATGGCGCCGGCAAGAACAACGAGTTCACCAGGCCCGCGCTGCCCGCGAGTTGCCAGACGACAATGACGGCGAGTAGCGCAATCCAGCCGGCATAGCGGCTGGCGCGCGGTGCAAAGCCCGCGCCGCGAAACGCGACCGGCTTGACCTCGGCCTTCGCCTGCTCGGCGCGGTCAAGCATGCTGCACCTCGCGCTCGGCATCGATCGCCTGTTCGCGGATCAGCGACCACAACTCGTTCTGCAGCGCCAGCAATTTGCCGCGCGCCTCGATCGCGCCGCGCTCGTCGCGCGTCATCGGGATAGTGACGGTCTCGCGTACCCTGCCCGGCCGGCGCGACAGCACCACGATGCGGTCGGCAATCCGCACCGCCTCCTCCAGATTATGGGTGACATAGACCGCGCCCATCGCGCCGTCGACGAGCAGGCGGATGAAATCCTCCAGCAGCAATTCGCGGGTCTGCGAGTCCAGCGCCGACAACGGCTCGTCCATCAGCAGGATCGCCGGCCGCACTGCGAGCGCGCGCGCGATACCGACGCGCTGACGCATGCCGCCGGAAAGCTGCTTGGGATACGCGTTGCGGAAATCGGTCAGTCCGGTGCGGCGCAGTGCATCGTCGATCAATGCGCGGCGCTCGGTTTGCGTCAGCGCGGCATGCAGCAATGGAAATTCGACATTGCCCTCGACGGTGCACCAGGGCAGCAGTGCAAAATCCTGGAACACGAAAGTCAGCGGATTGAGGCTGCCCGATGGGGCTTCGCCGCGCCATTCCGCCGCGCCCGAAATCGGCTGTAGCAAACCGCCGAGGATCGACAGCAGCGTGCTCTTGCCGCAGCCGGAGGGACCGACGATCGCCACCACCTCGCCCGCACCGACCGTGAACGACACGTCGTCGAGCACCTCGAGTGTGCCGAAGCGATGGCTGATATGGTCGGCGATCAGGTCCATTGGCTAGTTCACTGCTAATAGGATCGTCATTGCGAGGAGCGCAGCGACGAAGCAATCCATAGTACCACAAGCGGATAGCTGGATTGCTTCGCTTCGCTCGCAATGACGATCAATCCGCCTTCACATAGGCCTTGTCGATGATGCCTTCGGCATCAAAACCCTTGTCGACGAAACCCTGCTCCTGCAGCCATTTGATCTGGTTGTCGACATTCTTCACGTCGAGCTTGCCGGCGGGATCGATATAGGCGCAGTTGCCGACGACCTGCTCGACGGGCAGGTTGGTGTATTTGGCGATGATCTCGAGTAGCGGCCTGGTCTTGTCGTTGATGACGGCGTTGCCATCCTTCACCGAGGCCAGGATCACGTCGTGATATTCGCGGTCGGCGCGCTCCAGCACCGCCAGCAGCTTGGTCACCAGCGCCTTGTTCTGCAGCGTCTTTGGGGAAGCGAACACCGCGCCGAGCTGCCATGGCGTCTCGTCGCCGACCCAGCCCAGAAACTTGGCGCCGCCATCGTCCACGAGCTTGCGGGCGGTCGAGATCGGCAGCAACGCGGCATCGACGGTCTCGCCCTTCAGCGCAGCCGCAGCGTTCGACAGCGATTGCAGCGGCACGATCTTCAAATCCGCAAGTTTGAAATGGTATTTATCGGCAAGAAGTCCGAGCGAGTAATGAAAGCTGGAGCCGACCTGGGTCACCGCGATGCGCTTTCCGGCGAGATCCTTCGGCGTTTTCAGCCCGGCGGCGTAAGCATTATTGCTGGCGAAATAGCCGATCAGGGGATAGCCGGCTTTCTCGCGGCTCATGCCGCCGATCACTTTTAGCGTGCCCTTGCCCGCGAGATTGTAGAGGCCCGCGGTGAAGGCGGTGATGCCGAAATCCACATCGCCCGAGGTTGTCGCGACCGCGATCGGTTGCGCGGCGTCGAAGAACTTCAGCTCGATGTCGAGGCCGGCGTCGCGGAAATAGCCCTTGTCCTGCGCGATGAACACCGGCGCCGACGACGACAGGCGCAAGACACCAATCCTGGCCTTCAGCGGCTCCTCGGCGCGCACGGCGCTTGCCGTCAACGCCAGCAGCGCCACCAGCGTGGCCCGCATAACACCCTTCATGCCGCTTCCTCTCATAGCCCCTGCGGGATCGCCTGATCCCGGCCGATGAAGGCACCTCGTTGTGTCAGCGCCTTCTGCAGCCGGGCTACCTCAATATCCCTAGGAAAGGTATTACCCGAAAGCGCAAGTGCGGCCGCGGTGCCCGCCGCCTCCCCCATCGCAAAGCAGGCGCCGGAGACGCGCGCCGCCGATTGCCCCTCATGGGTCATCGAGGCGCAGCGGCCGGCGACCAGCAGATTGTCGATCTTCTGGGGCAACAGCATGCGATACGGCAGTTCATTGTAGCCGCGCGATTCCGGGATCGGCGGGAACTTGAAGACCACGTCGCCCGCAACATGCTCCTCGATGGGCCAGCCATTGACGCCGATCGAATCGTCGAACGACGCGCAACCGAGCACGTCCTCGCCGGAAAGCTGGTAGCTACCGACCACGCGCCGGGTCTCGCGGATGCCGAGTTGCGGCGGCAAGTCGACGATGTAGGCCTTCTCGAAGCCCGGCACGGTACGCAAGAATTCAAAGGCGGCGAGCGCCTGCTGGCGGCCGTCGATCTCGCCGCGCGTCATATCGTCGGGCTCGAGCCCGTTGATGGCGCTGCCGTCACTGCGCTTCAATTGAGTGAAGTTGACGCGCCACTCGTTGGCGTGACGTTGCGGCCGCACGATCGCGCCCTTGCGCGGGAACTTGTGCGTGCCTTTCGCTTCAGCTTTTTCCATCAGCTGCGGAATCGTGCGCCACGCATCGCCCGCCTTCGCCGGATCGATGCCATTGAGGCGGAACATCATCGACGGGTACAGCATGTGGCCGTGGCTGTCGCCGACCTCATAGGGCGCGCCGGCCCAGGCCGCGAGATCACCGTCGCCGGAGCAATCGATGAAGACATCGGCGCGGATCGCCTGCCGCCCGGCCTTGGTCTCGACGAACAGCGCGTTGATGCGTTTGTCATCGTGCATGGCGACGCCCGCGCCCAGCGCGTGGAAGAGGATGTCGACCTTGTGCGCAGCCAGGAGATCGTCGGCGGCGATCTTGTAGGCCGCGGTGTCATAGGCCTGCGCAAAGATCTTGCCGAGGATCAGATGCGGCTTGTTCAGGCCGTCGAGGCGGTCGATGCGTCCGAGCAGATCGGAAGCGATGCCCTGCACCACCCGATGCATCTCGCCATGGACGTTGGCATGCAGCCCGCAGAAATTGGTGACGCCGGCCGCCGTTCCCATGCCGCCGAGAAAGCCGTAGCGCTCGATCAGCAGCGTGCGTCGGCCCGCCCGCGCCGCCGCGACCGCCGCCGTGATTCCCGCGGGCCCGCCACCGAGCACAGCGACTTCGTACTCGCCGTAGAGCGGGATGTCGCGGGCGGGTTCGGAGATGGTTTTCATTCTGCCTCACGATCCTGTGCGCCGTGGAACACTCCAAGGATCACAATCTCGTCGGGATCAGTGGTACCTATCTCGTAAACAATGACGTAGGGCAAGCCTCGCACAACCCATTCATGCGTGCCCTCAACTAGTCCGGTTCGACCCATACGCGGAAACTCAATCAACCTCTCGGCCGCGAGCCGAATGCGCAAGACAACTTGCGTTGCCGCCAAAGGGCTACGATCTCTAATGTAACTATAAATCGACGCGATGTGCTCTTGCGCTTCCGCACTGAAGCGCAGCCTCATAGGCCGCACGACTTCCAAAGCGTCGCCATTTCCTCGTCGGTCGCGAGTTTGCCCTTGCCCTCACGCAGGCCGCGTTGAATGCGAGCGACCTCTTGGGCCTGAGCCTCCGTCAGATGGTAGCCGCTAGTATCCTGCCGCTCCATTTCGAGCAGAACTTCAGCCGCATCGTCTTTTCGGCGTTCGGGCCAATGTCTCACGCGTTCCAATAGCTGATCGAAGTTCTTTGCCATCAGTCAATTATAGCAAGCTTGCTTGCGATCGTCACTACTCGCCCCAGTTCGCGACGCGCTTCTCGGCAAAGGACGCCAGCCCCTCGGACGCCTCTGTCGTTTGCCGCCGCGCGGCGTGCATCTTCACCAGCCGCGCGTAGGCGGAGTCACCGACATCCATGCCGCCGAACGCGCTCTCCATGGCGAGCGCCTTGGTCTCGGCCAGCGCGTCCGGGCCGTTGGCGAGCAGTTGTTCCACCATCTTCGCGCCGGCCGACTCCAGCTCAGCGAGCGGCACCACCTCATGCACGAGTCCAATGCGGCGTGCTTCGTCGGCGCCGAAACGCTCGCCGGTCAGCGCGTAGCGGCGGACCTGGCGCACGCCGATGGCGTCGCAGAGTTGCGGGATGATGATCGCTGCGGTCAGGCCCCAGCGCACTTCGGTGATGGCGAACAGCGCATTGTCGGCCGCGATCACGACGTCGCAGGCCGAGATCACCCCTGTCCCGCCGCCAAAGCAGCCGCCCTGCACCAGCGCCACCGTCGGGATCGGCAGCCGGTTGAGCCGCTGCACGGCTTCATAAGTGGCGCGCGACACCGCCTCGTTCTCTTCAACGGATTTCGGCCGCACGCCGTTGATCCATTTCAGATCGGCGCCGGCCTGGAAATACCGGCCGTTGCCCTTGAGCACGACGACGCGCAGCGACGGCTTCCTGCCGAGTTCGTCCATCGCTGACAGCACGCCGTGGATCAGGCCGCCGTCGTAGGCGTTGTTCACCTCGGGACGGTTGAACGTGACGGTTGCGACCCCGCGCGCGTCGAGGTCCCACAGAACGGGATTGGACATCGGTTGAGCTACTCGGCCGCGTCCAGAATGGTCTTGCCGACGGCATTGTCGACGATGACCGGCGTCTCGAAATAGCTGATCTCCGGCGCAGCTCCGTAGCGATCGGTGATCATCTTGCGCCACTCGGCATTGTAGACACGCTCGGCCGCCGCGCGGCTCTCCCAAAGATAGCAGCCACCCCCGGTGTGGTTCTCGGCGTCGAACAGGTAGTATTTGCGCACGAGGCCCTGCAGGTCGCGATATTTCGGCGCCGAGCCCTGGAACAGCTCGGCCGCCTTGGCGGCATCGATATCGGCGGGCAGCTTGAAGCGGACGATGGCGGTGATCATCTGATCCTCCCTTTTTGCACGGCGCGAGCGGTTGCGCGTCGCGCGTCCTTGTTGGAAACTAGCCTTTATACTGCCCCTTCCAGACAGGACTTTCCACCCAATGCGCATCTGTATTTTCGGCGCGGGCGCCGTCGGTAGCCATTTTGCGGTGCGGCTGGCACGGGCCGGCCATGATGTCTCCTGCGTGATGCGCGGGGCGCATCTTGCAGCCGTCAAAGCACGCGGTCTGACCTTGCGGGTCGGCGGGACCGAGACCAATGCCAAGGTCAAGGCCTCCGACGATCCCGCGGCACTCGGGCCGCAGGACCTCGTGATCTCGACCTTGAAGGCGACCGGTGTGGCAAGTCTCGCCACCGGCCTGAAGCCGCTGCTCGGCGCGGACACGCCTGTGGTCTTCGCGCAGAACGGCATTCCCTGGTGGTACGACATCGGCCTGCCCTCGGGCCATCCTGCCGTGCCCGATCTTGGGTTCCTCGATCCCGGCGGCGCGCTGCGCGCGGCGGTCCCGAAGGAACGCATCATCGGCGGCGTGATCTTCTCCTCCAACGAGGTGATCGAGCCCGGCGTGGTTGCGAATATCTCGCCCGACCGCAACATGCTGCTGATCGGCGAATGCGACGACCGCGCCAGCGAGCGGATCGGAAAGCTGCGCGCGGCGCTGGAAGCCGCATCGATCGCGTCCGCGCCGGTGGCGCAGATCCGCGAAAGCATATGGTCGAAGCTGCTCACCAACATGTCGATGTCGGTGCTGTGTCTGCTCACCGGACAGACCGCGCGCGCGGTGCGCGACGAGCCGTCGCTGCAGCACGTGATTCCGCGCCTGCTGGAAGAGGCCAACGCGGTCGGCCAGAGCTGCATCCCCGCCGTCAAGCGCCTCTCGCGCACCGGGCCGGCGCCCGAGCACAAGCCCTCGATCCTGCAGGACTACGAACTCGGCCGCGCCATGGAGATCGACGTGCTGGTGCGCGCGCCGGCCGCGTTTGCGCGCGCTGCCAATTTGTCGACGCCACTGCTCGACATGCTGGCCGGGCTCGCGATCCAGCGGGCGCGCGACAAGGGCCTCTATAAGCCCGGCTAAAAAAGGAACACCGCATGCACATCAAGGGCAAGGTCTGCGTCGTCACCGGTGGTGCGAGCGGCATCGGCGAAGCCACCGCGCGCGCTTTTGCGCAGGCCGGCGCACGCGGCGTCGTGGTCGCCGACCTCAAGACCACGCGCGATCGCCTCGCGCAGGTCGCGGGCGATATCGACGGCCTCGCGGTCACCGCCGACGTCGGCCTCGAAGAAGATGTGAAAGCGTTGATCGCGGCGGCCGAAGCAAAATACGGCGCAATCGACGTGTTCTTTTCCAATGCCGGCCTCTCGCGCAAGGGCCAGGAGAGCGCCTCCGACGCCGACTGGGACGTCAGCTGGCGCGTGCATGTCATGAGCCATGTGTTCGCGGCACGCGATCTCGTGCCGAAAATGCTGGCGCGCGGCTCAGGCTATCTGGTCAACACGGCGTCCGCCGCGGGATTATTGGCGTCGCTCAACTCGATGCCCTATGGCGTCACCAAGAGCGCCGCGGTCGCGCTGGCCGAGCATCTCGCGATTCAATATGGCGACCGCGGCATCCGCGTCTCCGTGCTGTGTCCGCAGTCGGTGCAGACAGGCATGACCATGCCGGGGCCGAGCGCGGCGCGGGTCGACGGGGTTCTGCAGCCTCCCGAAGTGGCGCGCATGATCATCGCGGCAATGGAGGAAGAGCGGTTCATGATCCTCTCCCATCCGCAGGTGCAGGAATACGTCCTGCGCAAGGCCGCCGATCGCGGCCGCTGGCTGTCGGGGATGCGGCGGCTGCGTGACAAGATTTATGGCGGGGCGGTGGCGGGATGATATGAACTGAAGTCGCGCGGCATCGGAGGTCGGCTCCCTCCCCCCTTGCGGGGGAGGGTTGGGGAGGGGGGTGTCACAGAGACATCTCTATCCGTGGACCCCCACCCCTAACCCCTCCCCGCAAGGGGGAGGGGAACATCCGCGGCGCGATCACGCGTCAAACAATCAACTCCGCCAAATCCTTCATCGTGGGCACCAGGATGTCCGGCTGGTGCGGCGTCTCGCCGAACGGGCGCGAGCGTCGGTCGATGAAGGCGGTACGCATGCCCGCGGATTTCGCGCCGACGCAGTCGAACGCGTGGTTGGCGACGAACAATATCTGGTCCATCGGCAGGCCCAACAGCTCGGCGGCCTTGCTATAGGTCGCGACATGCGGCTTGAACGATTTCGCCTCTGCGACCGAGATGACACGGTCGAACGGGATGTTGTGATAGCGCTTCGCGGTCTCCAGCATATCAGGATCGCCGTTGGACAGCACGACAAGCTTGTACTTCGTTTGCAGCTTCGCCAGCGCCGCCGGCACTTCCGGAAACGGTTTCAGCTTCTCGATCTCGCCGACGAGGTAGCGCACCTCATCCTGGGTATATTTGATGCCGGAGCGGTCCATCACATGGGCGACCGAGCGATGGCCGATCTCGCGATAGGGCGTATGCTCGCGATGCAGCAGCGCGTCGATCATCGAGTTCTCGAAATGGGTGCGCCGCCACCAGGTCACGAAGGAATTGGGATTTCCGGCCCATCCCTTGGCCTTCAGGAACGGCGTTGCAATCGCAACCAGCCCGCCCTGCATGTCCACCACCGTGCCGTACTGGTCGAACATGCAGGCTTTGACATTGTTCTTGATGGCAATGACGTCCACGGCGCGCCTCCCTTGGGTTGGCTTGGATCATGCCGCAAAAATGCGCTAAGGGAAGCAGAACCGCATTGGTATTTCGGAGAGATGTTCCATGAAGCGAATTGTTGTGTGTCTCTTGCTCGCGCTCGGCTTCACCACGGCGGCACGCGCCGACGGACTGCCGGAATGGTCGATCTGGAAGAATCCGCGCGACTCGCTCTTGGTCATCAGCCTGGTGGATACGGCCGCCGGCACCTTCTCAGGCACCTTCATCAACAATGCCAAGGGTTACCGATGCGCCGGCCTCGCGGTGCCGGTCAAGGGCAAGATCAGCGGCAACACCATCGCCTTCGTCGCCAACTTTGCGCCTTGCGTGAATACCATCACGGCCTGGAAGGGCACGCTCGGCGACAAGACGATCTCCACCAGCTGGCAGCTGTTCAGCGCCGATGACGACGGCAACTTCAAGGAATTGAAGAACGACGACGTCTTCACGAGGGTGAACTGAGTCGTCTATCCAGGCTTGGCGGCCCACGCCGCGAACGCGTCGAGGATCTCCGTCATCACCTCGCGGTCGCTGCGGCCCGAGCGCTTCGGAACGTGGAAGGAGTGATCGGCGCCGTCGACCAGATGCAGGGTGGCGCGGGCGCCGAGCTTTTTCACGACCGGCTCGAGCAGGTCAGTCTCCGCAAGCTTGTCGGCCGTGCCCTGCAGGAACAGCATCGGCACGCGCACCTCCGCGAGATGATCGCCGCGCTCGCTGGATGGTTTTCCGGCGGCGTGCAACGGAAAGC
Organism: uncultured Alphaproteobacteria bacterium; assembly: GCA_963794775.1. Taxonomy (GTDB): domain Bacteria; phylum Pseudomonadota; class Alphaproteobacteria; order Rhizobiales; family Xanthobacteraceae; genus Bradyrhizobium. The sequence continues at coordinate 150,383 of CAWCGA010000018.1, forward strand.
CGAAAAAGGCAAGGCCCGTGACGCCGGCAAGCGGCGCCTTCGCTTGCGCCTGCGAGGTCATCCGCCCGCCGAAGGATTTGCCACCCGCGATCAGCGGCAAGCCTGCACAATGCTGCGCGGCCGCCGCAACCGCGCCACGCACGGCGGCCTGTGCGACCGCGGGCGGATCGGGCCGCTTGCCGCCCTTCTCCATATAGGGGAATTGATAGCGCAAGGTCGCGATGCCACGCGCGGCCAAACCTTCGGCTGCTTCCGTCATGAAGGCATGCGTCATGCCGGCGCCAGCGCCATGCGCAAACACGTAGCAGGCGCGCGCATCGCGCGGCCGCATCAGCAGCCCCGTCACCGTGATGGATTTTCCAGCCTCGATCGTGAGCTTTTGCGCGTCCGTCATTCCGGCGTCAGTTTCTCGGCGACGGGACGCCACTTCACAAGTTCGGATGCCATGAAGGTTGCGAGATCGTCGGGCGTTCCGCCCAGCGGCTCCATGCCGAAGTTGAGCAGCGTTCGCTTGCCCTCGTCGCTCGAAAGAAATTCGTTGACGATGCGATTGACCGTCGCAATCGTTTCGGGCGCAAGGCCGGCGGGTCCGAGCAGCGCGGTCCAGGCGGTCGCCTCGAATTTCGGCATGCCCTGTTCGGCCAGGGTCGCTGCGTCGGGAAGAATCGCGGTGCGACTGGCCGTCGTGACGGCCAACGCCTTCAGCGTGCCGCTGCGGACATGTTCGACGTAGGTGGGCAACAGGTCGAAAGATAAATTGACCGCGCCGCCGAGCAAATCGTTCATCGCCGGCGCCGAACCGGCGTAGGGCACATGCGTCAACTGGATGCCGAGATCGCTCTGCACCAGCTCGGCGACCAGACGCCCCATCGAGCCGGTCCCCGGGCTCGCATAGCTGAGCTTCCCCGGATTGGCTTTCACGTAAGCGACGAGTTCGGCGATGGTCTTGGCAGGAACGCTGGCGTTGGCGACCACGACCAGCGGTATCGCGCTGACCTTGACGATGGGCGCGAAGTCTTTCGCGGGATCGAACGCGGTCGACCGGTAGATCAGCCTGTTGTAGACGAGCGGACCGGTCGTCGTGAGCAGCAGCGTGTAGCCGTCCGCCGGCGCGCTCGCTGCGGCAGCAGCGCCGATATTGCCGTTGGCCCCGCCGCGGTTTTCCACAATGAAGGGCTTGCCGAGCACGTCAGCCAGTTTTCGCGTGATGATGCGCGCCACGGCATCCACCGACCCTCCCGCCGGATGCGGCACGATGACCCGGACCGATCGCGTGGGCCAGGGTTCAGCGGCAAAGACTGATGTCACGGACAAGGCGCCGCAAAGCGTGAACGCTGCAGCCATGAGAACGCTAGTGGGCCATTTCCGGTCCATCCCTATGTTCCTCCCGAACCGAAATGGTAAGTGACGATGGAGCTCCGCTCAAGCGGCTGAAGCGCAATACGGCATTGCCGCCGTCAGGCCACCGATCGCAGGCGAGGCTTGAAATGGCGATCCCGGCATGACTCGAACATGCGACCTACGGTTTAGGAAACCGCCGCTCTATCCAGCTGAGCTACGGGACCGCGAAGCCGCCTCATAGCAGAGCGCGCACGCGACCGGAAGCCCGCGCGGATGCGGACCCTGAGCGGCGTGCAAGCGAACCGCGGTCCCTATTTCCCGTCGACGACGTGCTTCAGCACCAGGCTGGAGAGCTGGGTGACCAGCGCCCGTAACCGGGCGTTCTCCTGCAGCAGCAAAATCACTTCATGATCGAGATCGGTATCGAAGCCGTCGTCGTCCTCGTGACGCGAGGCGGGCAGCCGGTTGGCATGATCGGCTGGACTAGCTGGCGGAAACGCATTTCCCATCACAAACCCCCTCTGAACCCCGCCGAGTCCGTTCGGTTACAAACAATGCCAAGGAGATTCGCCTGAGTCGGCGTCGAAATTGAGACGCCGCAAGGGGCAAATTGAAGCAGCGATGCAGCGAAGCGTTGGCCATCAATCCTGACACGAAAGTGACAAGGACAGGTCTATTTCCACAATACCGACGACGCTACTTCTTCAAACTCGCGCCACGCTCTTCGACCAGCGCGGCGATCGCCTGATCGCCCGTCTCGCGGAATCCCGCGATCACGCCGGCGCGATCGGCCTCGGGGCGGTTCTGACTCATCTTCCATTTGCCTTCGATACGCAAAATCGGAATCTCGATGCCGACGATGGCGCGCATCTGCATCGCGACGAAATCATCCGGCGCATCGCTGACGGCCCAAGGCTCCGCGCGCTGCGCCTCGCGGCTATCGGTGAGATCCTCGATCTGCCGGCGCAGCCAGCTGTCGTCGTTCATCACGCGCGGCCTGCCCCAGGCATGCACGGTGGCGTAATTCCAGGTCGGCACCACCTTGCCGGTCTCGCGCTTGGTCGCATACCAGGACGGCGTCACATAATCCTGCGGCCCCTGGAACACGACCAGGCACTCCTCGACAGCCTGCAGTTCGCGCCATTGCGGATTGGCACGCGCCATGTGCAGGCGGAGCGTGCCCTTCTCCGTGCCGTCGACGTCGAGCAGGAATGGGAACAGATTGGCAAGCAGCCCGGCTGGCCCTGCGGTGATCAACAATCCCAAGGGATGCTTGCGGATCAGCGCATGCTGGACCTCGATCCGGTCCTCGCGAAAGGCGGGCGGCTGATACATGAGCTTACAGTCCTGTTCACGTTAACCGCACCACCATAACAGAACGCGCAGGGCGTATCAGCCATGACCGGCGGTTGCAGCCGTGCTAGGGTGGCCGGCATTTCTCGCTGACTGGCGCCACGATGTCTTCACTTGACAACTCAACCGGCTCCGCGAATCTGCGCAGCCGAAGGAAAGGCGCCCCGTTCCTGGTGCTCGCCGCCGGGCTGCTGTTCTTTGCAGCCGCCGTCGGCGCCGCCTTCATCATGCTGCGCCCGACCAATCTGCGGATCGCCGTCGGCCCGGCCGGCAGCGACGACCTGCAGCTGATCCAGGCGATGGCGCAGAATTTCGCCAGCGAAGGCGCCTCGGTCCGCCTCACCGTCATCACGACGGCAGGTCCGGTCGACAGCCTCGCCGCGCTCGGCGCGGGCAAGGCCGATCTCGCGGTCGGCCGCACCGACGAGGAGATGCCCGAGGGAACACAGTCGGTCGCCATCATGCGCAAGAACGTGGTGGTGCTGTGGGCGCCGTCAGGCGCGCAGCCCAAGGCAGCCAAGAAGGAGAGCAAGGGCAAGATCAAGACGATCGAGGATCTGGCGGGCCGCCGCGTCGGCGTGGTCGGCCGCACCAAGGTCAACGCCGCGCTGCTCCGCGTTGTCCTCAAGGAATCCGGCGTCGATCCGGACAAGGTGCAGGTGACGCAGTTCGGCACCGACCAGATCGGCGCGATGGTGAAAGATCAATCGATCGATGCCTTCATGATGGTCGGTCCATCGGACAGCAAGCTGTTGCTGGAAGCGATCACCGCCACCGCAAGGGCACGCGGCGAGCCGACATTCCTGCCGATCGACGTGTCGGAGGCGATTGCCGCGCGGCATCCGCTCTACGAGTCGGAGGAAATCCCAGGCAGCACCTTCACCACCTCACCGGCGCGGCCCGATGACACGCTGGAGACCGTCAGCGTCAATCATCTCATGGTCGCGCCGAAGTCGCTGTCAGAGACCGTGGTCGGCACGCTGACCCGGCAGATTTTTGCCGCCAAGCCCACACTCGCACGGCAGGTCGCGGGCGCATCGAAGATCGAAAAGCCCGACACCGACAAGGACGCGGCGCTGCCCGCGCATCCCGGCGCGGCCGCCTATATCGACGGCACCGAGCGCACCTTCATGGACAAATACAGCGACTACATCTGGGGCGTGGTGCTGCTGTTCTCGGTGCTGGGCTCGGCCACCGCCGCGGTGCGCCACTTCATCAAGCGCGACGAGCGCAGGCTCAACATCCTGCATCGCGAGAAGCTGGTCGCAGCGGTCGCCCAGGTGCGCAAGATCGAAACCATTCAGGAGCTCGACGCGCTGCAAGACGAGGCTGACGATATTCTGCGCGAAACGCTCGACTGCTATGATGATGGCGCGATCGACGAGTCCGATATCGCCGCCTACAGCCTGGTGCTCGACCAGTTCCACCACGCGGTGGCCGACCGCCGCGCAGCGCTCGGCGTCGCCTCCGTCAGCATTGAGCGCATGAAAGCGGCGGAGTAGATCACGCTCGCGTTTGGAACGGCCCCTTCCCTATCCCGGTCGTCCGTGATGGTCTAATAAGTCACGCGCTATCCCCAATCGAGGCAATGGTCCGAATGCTGAAATCCCGCCTGCCGAAACTTGTCGCCATTCTTGCCTTGCCATTGCTGTCCTCGATTGCGCCTTTGCCATCCCATGCGGAGGTCAACGTCAAATCGTGGGACGGCAAGCGCGCGCTCGCCATCATCGTGGATCTGTTGCGCTTCACGCCGCGCTCGATGGAGACGCCGGGGCACCAGCAGGCCATCGACTACATCATGGCCGAGCTGAAGAAGACGAAGTTCGACACCATCAAGACCCAGCGCTGGATCGCACGTGAGGCCGGCCGCAGCATGGCGATGACCAACATCATCGCCCGCTTCAATCCTTCGAACCCGCGCCGGGTGATCGTGGCCACGCACTTCGACAGCATCATCAAGGCCTATCGCGATTCCAAAAATCCTGACGCGCCGATGCCCGGCGCCAACAATTCCGCCTCCGGCGTTGCGGTGCTGCTGGAGACCGCGCGGGTGATCTCGCAGCTGCCGGATGCGCCGCCGGTCGGGATCGACATGATCTTCTTCGACGGCGAGGAAGGCCCGCTGTCGCTGGGCGCCGGCGATCCCAACTTCCACTCGATCGGCTCGCCATACTTCGTCGACCGCCTTGCCCAGTTCTACCCGAATGCGAAACCGGAAAAGATGCTCGACTTCGACATGGTCTGCGACCGCGACCTGCATTTGAAGATCGAACAGTCCGGCCTCCACTCGGCGCCGGCGGAGGTGAAGAAGTTCTGGGAGATCGGCATGAAGATCGCGCCCGGTGCTTTCGACAAACAGCCGGCACCCTATTCGATCCAGGACGACCACACCGCGTTCCAGCTCGCGGGCATTCCGAGTTTCGTCGTGATCGATTTCGAATACGAGCCGTTCTACAACACCACCGAGGACACACCCGACAAATGCTCGGTGCAGTCGCTGGAAGCGGTCGGACGGACGTTGACGCAGTATTTGTACACGCCGTGAGGGTCCCACATTTAGGATCGTCATGCCCGGCCATGACGAGATCGAAATCTAACTCTCGCTCTGCGTCCCCACCCGCCTTCGCAGCATCGCGTCGAACGCTGCCTTGATCGCACGCACATACGTGTCCTTGTAGGGAAATTCCGCGTTGTCGGCGTGCACCAGCATCGAGGCATTGACCTCGAACACGACAAGCCGGCCATCGCGGTCGAGGCCGCAATCGATGCCGAAATAGTCGAGGCCGATGCGCGCGCGGATTGCGCGCAATGCGGCGTAGTGGCCGGCATCGAACACCGCGCCGGGATTTGCGAGGAACGCCGCCTCCTCGCGCTGCATCCATTCATGGTCGCCCATGTCGGTGGAATCGTGATGCAGCTTCCAGTCGCGCCCCATTGCCAGATGATAGGGCAGGATCTCGTCGTCGACGAAGATGAAGCGGTATTTGCGAAAGAGGCCGTCGGCCGAGGCGTAGTCGATATATTCGATCAGATAGCGATCGCCGCCAAGCTGCGTCAGGAAATCCGACAGCGCCTCGACCGTCTCGATCTTCTCGAAATCGTCGCCGCCGTGCGTACCGGCGGGGCGCGCCAGCAGCGGGAAGGCAAACGTCGGCATCGCCTCGAGCGCGGCGGCCGAGACATCGGCGGCGGCATCGATCCGAAGGATTTTTGGGACACAACAGCGGTCAATGCCGGGTAACAGCGATGCAACGGCATCGCGCGTGGTGTGAACGATCTTCGCAGGCTCGTTGATGACGGGCTTGCCGAGTTGCGCGGCAAGCGCGGCCGCGATCGGCAGCTCGGCGGAAGCCTGGTCGGGATCGGAGATCAGGTTGACCACGACGTCAATGCCGCCGAGCGCGGCCGCATCGATCCGGCTGGTCGCCAGCAGCGCCAGCGTATCGGTGTCGTAGGCGGCATTGCCGAGCAGGAATTCGGCCGGCGTGTTGCCGGCAAACGGCGCGTAAAGCGCCAGCAGGCGGAAATCCGCCGGCGACTTGACGGCGTTGCGCCGGATCAACGGCGTGATTTGCGCGGCACGCGCGTAGGCCAACTGCGCGGCATCGAGATCGCCAAGCGATTGGCTGATGCCCCCGATCCAGTAGAAACTTTCGCCGTCCTGCGGGTTGAGCGCCGCGGCCAGCCGGAAATGCGCCAGCGCCGCCTCCTTGTCGCCGAGTTCGTAGCAAGCGCGCCCCAACCGCTGCCGCACCTGCGCGTCCTGCGGCCGCTCCTCGATGAGCTCCATCAACAGCGCCTTGGCAACGAGATGCTGCCGTGTCGCGATCAGCGCCTCGGCCAGATTGGTGCGCGATGGCCAATGCGTCGGGTTGAGCTTGAGCGCCTGCAGATAGAGCGCGACGGCGTTCTCGGCGTTGCCGGTGCGCAGGTTGATGGTGGCGAGGTTGCACCAGCAGGCGGCGAGACCAGGCACCAGCCGCAGCGCGGCCTTGTAACTGTCGGCCGCCGGATCGAGATGCCCCGCCAGCAGCAGGGCATTGCCGAGCTTGGCATGCAATTCGGCTGTCAGCTCCGGCCCGCTGCCGCCGGCGGCTTCGAGCCCATTGCGATAAGCGGAGATGGCCTCGGCGAGCCGGCCGCTGGCCTGATGCTCACGTCCAGCGGCCAGATGCTGCTCTGCGGAAGATTGGATTTGCGCGGAAGTTTCGGTGGCGGCAATGGCAGGCGGGGTCACGGCGGCTCTCTGGTCAAGAATCGATTAACCATGCCAACTGCCGGTAAACAAAATGCTTCCAGCAAGGCGGTCGCGACCGCCTCCGCGCGTTAAAGATCGGTCATCCGAATCAGCCGAGCCCACGGCGGGCGCGCAGCACCTTCACCAGCCCCTGGGGATCATCAGTGCCGATGCGGCGGACGTCGTTCGAGTGCAGGCGCAACTCGACCGCGTCGAGGCCCGACACGTTGTAGAGGCGGAAGCCCGCTGCCCTCCGGATGCCCCAGCCGTTCCACCATTGATTGCGAACGACGGCAACGTCCTCAATCTCGTCGAGCGGCAGGCGGTAGCTCCATAGGCCAGGCCCGAAGTGCCAACGCAGGTCGTTGCCCGTGACCTCGACCGTGAGCGACGAAAACAGCGTGGCCACGGCGATCATGACGGCGACCATGAAGAGCGCCGGCGGCCAATGCCCCGAACGCCACGAGGTCGTGAGGCCGAACGCGGCAGCCGCGAGGCACAGGATCAGAATCAGCGTTCCCCGCTGCGTGTGCCGATAGGTCATGACCTCGCCTCGTGTTCCCCGGTCACCTGTTCCGATATTCTTGGTCGGGTCAAATGACATCCTGGTTCGACGTGATACCGCCCGGAAATTGCGGCGTTATGGCTGGCAAGTCGCCGCAAAATGGCGACAATTGGTGCCAATCGTGACCTCTAATTCGCTGGGGACGATCGGCTGTGATTGCATCGCGTGGCGCGGCCCTGCCCGTCGCCGTGATTGCTGCATTGGTTTTGCTCTGCCCGTTGCGCGCCTCCGCGCAATGGTGGAGCCGTGCGCCGGCCGATTTCGAGGACTGCGCGACGGCCGCGGAGAAAACCGACAGCAAGGAAGCGAAGACCGCGGCGCTTGCCGAATGCAACGCCAAGTTCGCCGGCCGCCGCAAAGTGGGCGGCGGCTACACCTATTACGACTTCATGCAGGATCGCAGCTTCGACATCGCCGGTCCGAATCCGAGCGCCGAAGAGCAGAAGCATATCGACGAGCAGTACACCGTCTATCTGGAGAACCAGCGGCGCAGCACCATCGCGGCCGCCTTTGCCGCCAGGCAGCAACAGCAGTTGCAGGCCTCGCCGAAGAGTGACGCACCGAAAGTACCGCTGCCGCAGCAGCGGCCGAAGCAACAGCAGCCGGCTCCAACCGCCGACATACGGCCGCCCTATCGCAACGGAGAGTGCGCAAGACAATCGTTCTCCTGCGATTTTCCGCGGCTGTCGGATACATGGAACGAGTTCAAGAAGCTGCTGACGTCGTCACCGGGCAAGCAGAAGAAGAGTTGACGACCTAGCGCAACGCTCTCTTCGGCCAAAACATTCAGTCGAGCGATCGGCTCCGCTGCAACTCCCCTCCCCCTTGCGGGGAGGGGGTATAGTGATATCAGAAAAATAGGCCAGTTTTGACCAAAACAACGTCCTGCTCTACTTGCAAGAGCACGTCGTTAATTACACAATCACTATCCGATTCTCTTAACTCCTCGGGGTCGCGCGGTGCACCGACGTGATCATCTGTGTAGGGCCGTTCATGAGTACCACTATTCACAACCCCGACCAGCACATGGCGGCTCTACGAACGATTATAGCGCAAGGTAGGAAGCGGATTGGACTTCTCGTTGGGGCCGGTGCACCAGCTGGAATGAAGGATCACAATGGTGATCGTCCTTTGAATTCCAGCTGTAGTTGGACTAACCGAAAAGGTTCTCGCCACCGTCAATTCCACCTACGGCAAACAAGTTTCAGCTCTTAAGGCAGAACTCAAACTGCATGATATCGAAACTATTTTGTCCCGGGTTCGAGCCCTAAGCAAAGTTTTGGGGTCTTCAAAGGTTCACGACCTTGATGGGAGTGGATATCAAGATTTCGGAAATGCTATCTGCGCTGAGATAGGGAAGATCGTCGACGTCAAACTTCCGAGCGGCCTGTCTCCCTACGCTGAAATCATCAATTGGATCACGGGAACATCAAGAGATTTTCCGGTAGAGATATTCACGACCAATTATGATCTGTTGTTCGAAGAGGCTTTCGAGCGTTCGGGTGCCCCCTATTTTGACGGATTTACTGGTGGAAGAGAGCCCTTTTTTGACCCGGTTACCGTTGCAAGTAACGACCTGCCCCCTCGCTGGACGCGGCTTTGGAAACTTCATGGATCGCTTGGCTGGAAAGCAGGAAATAGCGGAGAGGTCATTCGCACGGGTCACAGCTCGGCTATCGTTTCGCTTAACGCGCTGGCGAGGCTGGAGAAGGGAATCGTAGACTCCCGGGTGAGCACACTACAAGCCGTGGAGAAGGCGCTCACGAAAGCGGGTGTCGAGTTTTTATCGGCGGGCGAAAAGGGTGAAGGTGTGAGGTTGAAGAGTCCAAAAGCCTGACGGGCTCGCGATGCGCCAAGAATGACGCTCGAATAGAATTCTGTGGAATCGGTGCCTTGGCGATTGAGGATGGGCCCATTGCGCTGGCCTGCCAGAGCGGGCTACTGAGCCATCCCACACACTCGGGCCTCAGAACGAGCGATCCAAACACCGTTTCCGAGGTGTGAGGCAGCAGCTAAGTAGCGAATTCCAGGCGCAAAAATCCGTAGCAAACGCTTCGATAGAAGCTCGGCCCTTGACTCCCGCGCTGATTGTGTCTTTTGTGCGTTCATTGCTCCTAGCCCTTCTTTACTTCGGGGAATTGAATGGCCGTATCGCTTTTGCCCCAGCAGCGCTTCGCTGATCTCTGCGCCGCGTCTACCTCCACACATTCATTGGTCTTCACCTCTTGTGAGGACCCATCCCTGGCGACGTCATCAGATCGCCTACCGAAGAATATCAGTCTAAATTTGTCGAGTTGGCGCCCGGTACGGCGGCGCACGTCTCGTTAGGTCGACGAGCGTGGCGCCGAACGCCTCGTTGTCCGTCGATCCGTGCGTCGTCGGCTCTTCCCATTGAGAGGTTAATACCATGGTCTCCATCCCTGCGGTCCCGGGGTCGACTTCGCCCGGCACCACTTCGCAATCGTCCGAGCCAACGCTGAGCAACAGTACGGTGACGCTCAGCTGGAACGCCGTCTCCGGCGCGACGTCCTACGAAGTCGCCGTCAAAAACCTGGCCACAAACCAATTCGTGGTCGACCAGTTCGTTTCTGGAACGAGCTATCAGGCATCGCTCTCGCCCGGCGGCTCGTATGTTTGGAACGTCGATGCAATCAACAGTGCCGGTCACTCGAACTTTTCCTCCCCGCTGTACTTCCTGACGCCGGCAAGCGTCTCCATCCCTGCGGTCCCGGGATCGACTTCACCCGGCACCACTTCGCAATCGTCCGAGCCGACGCTGAGCAACAGTACGGCGACGCTCAGCTGGAACGCCGTCTCCGGCGCAACGTCCTACGAAGTCGCCGTCAAAGACCTGGCCACAAACCAATTCGTCGTCGACCAGTTCGTTTCTGGAACGAGCTATCAGGCATCGCTCTCGCCCGGCGGCTCGTATGTTTGGAACGTCGACGCAATCAACAGTGCCGGCCACTCGAACTTTTCCTCCCCGCTGTACTTCCTGACGCCGGCAAGCGTCTCCATCCCTGCGGTCCCGGGATCGACTTCACCCGGCACCACTTCGCAATCGTCCGAGCCGACGCTGAGCAGCAGCACGGTGGCGCTTAGCTGGAACGCCGTCTCCGGCGCAACGTCCTACGAAGTCGCTGTCAAAGACCTGGCCACAAACCAATTCGTCGTCGACCAGTTCGTTTCTGGAACGAGCTATCAGGCATCGCTCCCGTCCGGCGGCTCGTATGTTTGGAATGTCGACGCCATCAACAGTGCCGGCCACTCGAACTTTTCCACCCCGCTGTACTTCCTGACGCCGGCAAGCGTCTCCATCCCTGCAGTCCCGGGGTCGACTTCGCCCGGCACCACTTCGCAATCGTCCGAGCCGACGCTGAGCAGCAGCGCGGTGACGCTCAGCTGGAACGCCGTCTCCGGCGCAACCTCCTACGAAGTCGCCGTCAAAGACCTGGCCACAAACCAATTCGTCGTCGACCAGTTCGTTTCTGGAACGAGCTATCAGGCATCGCTCCCGTCCGGCGGCTCGTATGTTTGGAATGTCGACGCCATCAACAGTGCCGGCCACTCGAACTTTTCCACCCCGCTGTACTTCCTGACGCCGGCAAGCGTCTCCATCCCTGCAGTCCCGGGGTCGACTTCGCCCGGCACCACTTCGCAATCGTCCGAGCCGACGCTGAGCAGCAGCGCGGTGACGCTCAGCTGGAACGCCGTCTCCGGCGCAACCTCCTACGAAGTCGCCGTCAAAGACCTGGCCACAAACCAATTCGTCGTCGACCAGTTCGTTTCTGGAACGAGCTATCAGGCATCACTCCCGTCCGGCGGCTCGTATGTTTGGAATGTCGACGCAATCAACAGTGCCGGCCACTCGAACTTTTCCACCCCGCTGTACTTCCTGACGCCGGGAAGCGGAGGAGGAGGAGGTAGCCCGACTGATGCGAGCTCAGCAGGTCTCGATATGTCTGGCTTTTCCGCAAGCCAGACTGCGGCAATGATAGGAACGACCAACCTTCAGTTTATTGGCTACTATCTGGCACCAACTGAAAACGGCAATCGCATTGACGCCAGTTGGATGGGCGAACGCCAGGTGCTCATGGATCAGGGCTGGAGGCTTGAGCCTCTGTATCTCGGCCCCGCGGCAGGAAGCTCGCTCTTTACCGCTCCTGAAGGAACATCGGAAGGGCAGGAGGCAGCCAGCTTCATGGCGTCCGAGGGATTTGTCCGTGGGTCAGCCGTATTCCTCGACATAGAATTTACCGGCTTGAGCACGGCAGTCCAGAACTACATCATCGCTTGGTCAACCGCCGTGGCTAATGCGGGGTACCAGCCGGGCATTTACTTAGCGCACCAAGATGCAAGTACCGTTCATCAGATCTTGCCTGATGTGTTGCTTTGGACCAAGCATATCCTGACGACCGCCGCTCAAACGGATTCTAGCACAACCTTTGCAACTTCCGATCCAAACTCCGGTGGTTATCCAAACACCTTCATAACGCAATATCAGTGGTCCACGACTCTCACTGGCGTCTCAACCCACCCCTTCGTCGATCTCGACGCATCGACCGGTACCGTAGTTGGCGGTCCCGGCAACGATATTTATTCCGTCGTGGTTGGCTATAGCTTTACGTCGGGTGGCGCAACCCACACATACACTGGCACGGGTCCGGAGATAATCGATGAGCAAGGGCAAGGCGGGAACGACGTTCTGCGCGTTTATGGCGACGGGGTTGTTACCAACGCATCGACGGACCTGACGTACCAGATCGCTGCAAACGGGAACGACCTGATAATTCATCCCAACGGAGACGTCAAAGATACCGTCACCATCAAGAATATGAGCCAAGCGCTTTCACAAGTTGAGACGCTTGCAGTCTATAATCAGTCGGGCACACAAATTTCCCAGATCAATCTCGTAGATGAGTTCAATGCATTGACCAGCGGGCATATCAACCACCCCCCTGTGGTGAACATTCCCAATGCCAACGTATCGGCGGCGGCCGGTCAGTCCTTCGCGCCCTCCAGCCTGTTCACCGTCACAGACGCCGACAACGACGCGGTGACCTACTTCCTCGACGATGCCTCGACTGCGCCGGGCAGCGGCCACTTCGTCGTCAACGGCCAAGCGAAGCCGAACGGCACGGTGTTTGCGCTGAACGCGGCCCAACTCGCTCAGACCACATTCGTGGCCGGCACCTCCGGAGCTTCCGACGATCTTTTGGTGATGGCCTATGATGGCCAAGCCTATTCAGGCAACACGTCTTTCAGCGAACTCCACGTGAACGTTCCTGTCAACCATCCGCCAGTCGTGAACATTCCTAATGCCAATGTCGCATCGACTGCCGGCCAATCGTTTTCAGCTTCCAGCCTGTTCACCGTGACGGATGCCGATAACGACGCGCTGACCTACTTCCTCGACGATGCCTCGACTGCGCCGGGCAGCGGCCACTTCGTCGTCAATGGCCAAGCGAAGCCGAACGGCACGGTGTTTGCGCTGAACGCGGCCCAACTCGCTCAGACCACATTCGTGGCCGGCACCTCCGGAGCTTCCGACGATCTTTTGGTGATGGCCTATGATGGCCAAGCCTATTCGGGTAATACCAGCTTCAATGAATTGCACGTCAACGTCCCCGCCACCAACCATCCGCCGGTGGTGAACATTCCGAATGCCAATGTCGCATCGACCGCCGGCCAATCGTTTTCGACTTCCAGCCTGTTCACCGTCACGGACGCCGACAACGACGCGCTGACCTACTTCCTCGACGATGCCTCGACTGCGCCGGGCAGCGGCCACTTCGTCGTCAACGGCCAAGCGAAGCCGAACGGCACGGTGTTTGCGCTGAACGCGGCCCAACTCGCTCAGACCACTTTCGTGGCCGGCACATCCGGAGCTTCCGACGATCTTCTGGTGATGGCCTATGATGGCCAAGCCTATTCAGGCAACACGTCTTTCAGCGAACTCCACGTGAACGTTCCTGTCAACCATCCGCCAGTCGTGAACATTCCTAATGCCAATGTCGCATCGACTGCCGGCCAATCGTTTTCAGCTTCCAGCCTGTTCACCGTGACGGATGCCGATAACGACGCGCTGACCTACTTCCTCGACGATGCCTCGACTGCGCCGGGCAGCGGCCACTTCGTCGTCAATGGCCAAGCGAAGCCGAACGGCACGGTGTTTGCGCTGAACGCGGCCCAACTCGCTCAGACCACATTCGTGGCCGGCACCTCCGGAGCTTCCGACGATCTTTTGGTGATGGCCTATGATGGCCAAGCCTATTCGGGTAATACCAGCTTCAATGAATTGCACGTCAACGTCCCCGCCACCAACCATCCGCCGGTGGTGAACATTCCGAATGCCAATGTCGCATCGACCGCCGGCCAATCGTTTTCGACTTCCAGCCTGTTCACCGTCACGGACGCCGACAACGACGCGCTGACCTACTTCCTCGACGATGCCTCGACTGCGCCGGGCAGCGGCCACTTCGTCGTCAACGGCCAAGCGAAGCCGAACGGCACGGTGTTTGCGCTGAACGCGGCCCAACTCGCTCAGACCACTTTCGTGGCCGGCACATCCGGAGCTTCCGACGATCTTCTGGTGATGGCCTATGATGGCCAAGCCTATTCGGGTAATACCAGCTTCAATGAATTGCACGTCAACGTCCCCGCCACCAACCACCCGCCGGTGGTGAACATTCCCAGCGCCAATGTGACGGCAGCTGCGGGCCAGACGTTCGCCGCCTCCAGCCTATTCAGCGTCTCCGATGCCGACAATGATACACTGACCTACTTCCTCGACGATGCCTCGACTGCGCCGGGCAGCGGCCACTTCGTCGTCAATGGCCAGGCAGAGCCAAACGGAACCGTGTTTGCGCTGAACGCCGCCCAGCTAGCCCAGACCACCTTCGTAGCTGGAACCTCCGGCGCATCAGATAATCTTCTGGTGATGGCTTATGACGGCCATGACTATTCCGGCAACACCTCGTTCAACCACTTCAGTGTGAACGTTCCGGTAAATCACCCGCCGGTGGTGAACATTCCCAGCGCCAATGTGACGGCGGCCGCCGGCCAGACCTTCGCTGCCTCCAGCCTGTTCAGCGTCTCCGATGTCGACAATGATACGCTGACCTACTTTCTCGACGATGCCTCGACTGCGCCGGGCAGCGGCCACTTCGTCTTCAATGGCCAGGCAGAGCCAAACGGCACCGTGTTTGCGCTAAACGCCGCCCAGCTGGCGCAGACCACCTTCGTGGCTGGAACGTCCGGCGCATCAGACAATCTTCTGGTGATGGCTTATGACGGCCATGACTATTCCGGCAATACCTCGTTCAACCACTTCAGTGTGAACGTTCCGGTAAATCACCCGCCGGTGGTGAACATTCCCAACACCAATGTGACGGCGGCCGCCGGCCAGACCTTCGCCGCCTCCAGCCTGTTCAGCGTCTCCGATGTTGACAATGATACGCTGACCTACTTTCTCGACGATGCCTCGACTGCGCCGGGCAGCGGCCACTTCGTCTTCAATGGCCAGGCAGAGCCAAACGGCACCGTGTTTGCGCTAAACGCCGCCCAGCTGGCGCAGACCACCTTCGTGGCTGGAACGTCCGGCGCATCAGACAATCTTCTGGTGATGGCTTATGACGGCCATGACTATTCCGGCAATACCTCGTTCAACCACTTCAGTGTGAACGTTCCGGTAAATCACCCGCCGGTGGTGAACATTCCCAACACCAATGTGACGGCGGCCGCCGGCCAGACCTTCGCCGCCTCCAGCCTGTTCAGCGCGACCGACCTCGATGGGGATACGTTGACCTATTTCCTGTATGATAACACTCCGGCCGCTACCAGCGGCCATTTCGCGGTCAATGGCAATACGGTGCCAGCTCAGACCGTCATTGCTTTAAACGATGCGCAGATCGCGCAGACCACGTTCGTGAGTGGTGCCGCGGGAAGCTCGGACGATCTTGAAGTCATGGTCTATGATGGGCACGACTATTCCGGCAACACCTCGTTCAGTCACTTCCATGTTCTTACGTAGCTGCGGTAACGCAAGCCGATTTCACCGTTTTGGACCCAAGCACTGGAAGCCCACGGCGGTTGGCGTGTCCCGTTTCGGCACTAAGCACCTAACCTTGGTCATTGGTCAAAACTGGCCTATTTTAGCAATATCACTATACCCCCCCCCTTGCGGGGAGGGGTTGGGGGTGGGGGTCAACGCGGATTGTATTTCGATCAGAACACCGTCAATATTTCCAGCACATCGCTATTCCAGAAGCGCAGCACCCGATATCCGCTTGCTTCGATCTGGCGGGTCCGCCGCTCATCCGCGGCCCGTTGCTCATCGTGCTGACCTCCATCGAGTTCGATCACCAGTCGAGCCTTGCCGCTGGCGAAATCAACGATGAAGGGACCGATCAACGCCTGACGCCGAAAATGCGATCCAGCAATCGCAATATCTTCACGCAACCGTCGCCAAAGAACACGTTCAGCCTCGGTCGGGTCGGCGCGCATCCGGCGCGCGAAATGTTTTTGACGCTCATACATCAGCAGGATTCGACCACGAAGATCCGTGCTTGTGAACCCCCACCCCTAACCCCTCCCCGCAAGGGGGAGGGGAATCAGAGCGCAACTCTCGGATCGGCTTTTGCTCCCATCTCAGCGCGCTAACTCCCCTTCGGCTTCTTGTGCCGGCGCGGCGCGATCGGCGAAGCCTCAGGCGGCGTCGCCTTTGCGGCGGCCGCGCGCTGTTCCTGCAACCGCGCGTCATAGCCGGGCGACGGCGTCACCGTCGGCGGCGCGGCATGGACGACGCTCGCGGCCGCAAGCATCACCATGATCACACAAGCCTTGCACGACAGGTTCATCGACGGCTCCCAACGCATGCGGGGTGATGCAGACAGCATCGCCCCGTATCGCAGCAGAAGCAAGTTGGCTCAAGTTGGCTAATGAGAGAGCGCCGCCTGCGAGGCAGCCTGCTTGAACATTTTCACCAGCGCATTCGTGATGTCGGTCGGTGAGTTCGCTGTAAAGTAGAAGTTGGGCGAGGCGCAGGACTGCAAGCTTGCCGGAATGTTCGGGATGTTGTTGTTGGCGTAGTCGTCCTCGTCGCCGGCAAACGAGGCGTTGACCGGATTGATGGTCTGGAACGGGATGTACAGGACCGAAATGATGATCCCGCGACTCTTCATCGCCGCACAGTTCGCATCGGGAATCGCAATCGTCGTGTCGTGGTTGCTCCCGGACCAATTGCCATTGGGCACGCCTTTGGTCTGCGGCGTCACGGCGCCGTCAGTGACGATGAAAACGTAGGGCAATGTATTGTTCGAGGCGCCGCCAGTACCGACACTGGTGATGTAGCTGTTCATCGCGGACAACGCAGCATCCTGATTGGTGCCGCCGGAGCCCAGGCTGGCGTTCATGTTGGTGTCGAGCAAGGCCGCGAGATTCGCCGCCGCATAGTTGATCGTGCCCGGGGTACTCGAACTTTGGTTGGTGCTGCTGGTCAGCGGAAAATAGCTCGAGTAGAGCGAATTGATGTACGGGAACAGTCCGACACGGAACTGGTTCGTCAATATCTTGTATGTCGGATCGTTGCTGGTCAATAACAGCGCGTTGACGGCGACACCAACTGCATCAAGACGCAACTGGATGCAGGAATCGGTACCGTCGGTCGGGCAACTCGACACCGCCGACAGGCTGTACGGCAGACTATTGACGTTGCCGGTCAGGAACGAATTGGGCGAGCCGTCCACCGCGTTGTTCAGGTTGGTCAGCATCGCGTTCGGCAGGCCGGGAACATTCGACTTCGGCCGGCTGACCGTAGAGGCCGCGCTGACCAGGGCCGCAAGCGCGGTCTGGCCCACGCGCGAATAGGCGTAGCCCATGCAATAATTGTTGGTGGGGTATCGCTGGGTCCCGCCATTGGTGCAGGCGCTGTTTTGCGGCTGGAAATGGCAGGCCAGCGTGCAGCCCGTGGGATATTGCACATAATTGTCCGGGTTGATGTTCTGCATCCGGACGGCCTCGGCCGTTGTCGAAGGCAGGCCCATCGAACCGGACACGTCGAGCATCAGGTAGAAGTCGAGATAGAGCGGCATCGTGTAGTTCGACGTCGAGCTGCCGCTGATATGCATCGTGCTCCAGCCGGCAACCTTCATGAAGGTGACCGGCACGTCGGCCGAAAAGGTGACGACGGACGTCAGCGTCGCGCCCGTCTTGGTAACGGTGCTGTTCACTGAAAGGTTCTGGTAGCCCGAGAACGTCGCCGCATTGCCGTTGAACATGTTGTTGGCTTCGGTGACGCCGGCCGCGACCGAGCCGTTCGACACCATCTGCGACGCGGCGGTCCACCCGGCCGAATGCACCGAGACCGAAGCCAGGCTCGCGGTATCCGCCGCCGATTGCAGCTTCGTCTTCATGCGCGCCGCCATGGAATAGTCGGTGGCGCATCCGACCGCGGTGAGGATCGGTATCGTCGCCATGGCGAAGATGACGGCGATGTTGGCGCTGGTGTCGCGCCGGAAACGGGAGATCAACGCGGTGATGCGGCCTGTGGGCATGGCGGATCGCTTGCTCGTTTTGAAAAGCGGAACTGGCCGGCAGTGTGCCGCGGAACCGTTTGCCAGATTGTGTCGAAAACCCTTTCAATTTTATTGACTTGAGCGGAACCGCGACGCCGCGGTCCATTACCGGCGGCTACGGGAACCCTCGCCTTGTAACCGTCATGGCCGGCCGATATGGTCCCGCGGGAAGCGGGGGCTTCGGGAGGTTAATATGGGCTTACTCGACGTACTCAACGGCATGCAGCACGGACCCCGCGGCTCTTCGAGCCCCAGTTCGCAATCGAGCGGCGGCATGTCGCCAATGACCATGGCGATCCTCGCTTTGCTCGCCTGGAAAGCCGTCAAACACATCACCGCGCCGGGCGCGGCGCCGGCCTCCCCTGCCCCGACACCGCCATCGGCTCCTGCCAATACCGGCGGCGGTCTTGGTGGAGGTTTGGGCGACATCCTGAAAGGTCCGCTCGGCGGACTGCTCGGTGGCGCCGCCGCAGGCAGCGTCATCTCGGGTGGGCTCGGCGACCTCATGAAGCAGCTGCAGCAGGGCGGCCAGGGCGACGCGGCCAATTCCTGGGTCGGCAAGGGTCCGAACAAGGCGATTTCCCAGGGTGATCTGGCAAGCGCCCTGGGTGCCGACCAGATCGATTCAATCGCCTCGCAAAGCGGCCTGTCGCGCGACGACCTGCTCAAGGGCCTGAGCCAATATCTGCCGCAGGTGGTCGATCATCTGACGCCAGACGGCAGGTTGCCGACCGACAGCGAAACGCACGGCCGGCTGTAGGGCCAGCGCATGATCCGGAAAAGTGGGCACCGGTTTTCCGATAAGATCATGCGCCAAATAAGAGGGAGCACGTCATGAGCATGGGCGGACTGATCTGGATCATCATCGTCGGCTTCATCGCCGGCATCATCGCGCGGATGTTGTCACCGGGGCCGAACAATCCGAGCGGCTTCATCCTGACCACGATCCTCGGCATCGTCGGCGCCTTCCTCGCGACCTTCATCGGCCAGATGATCGGGCATTACGGCCCGGACCAGGGCGCGGGCTTCATCACCGCCACCATCGGCGCGCTGGTGGTGCTGTTCATCTGGAACCGGCTGGTCGCGAGCGGCGCGATCAAGGATTACAACCGGTAGACTTCGTAGGGTGGGTTAGGCGCGAAGCGCCGTAACCCACCACTTCTCTATCCGCGGCAACAGAAGAGGTGGGTTACGCCTTCCGCCGTCGCTTGTTGAGCGACCGAATACGTGACCGGCTAACCCACCCTTGTAATAGCGCGATTGGGATATTGTGAGGGTGTTCCGAAAGGAATGCTCTGCCGCGGACGGCCATCCGCGGCAGAGCGTCTGGCGATCGGATCGAACCCACCCTGAGCAGTTTGTTGCTGCCCCGTAGCGTGATCGTCGTCAGAACTTCATCGGACCCGGATGGTTGCCGGAACAATTTGGTTCGCTTCACAAGGCAGGGATCGACGAAGATGACGAAGACTAACACGGCAGTGGCCGGCATTGATACGGCCAAGGACAAGCTGGATATCGCAGTACACGGCCAGAACTTGCATTGGCGTGTAGAGAATGCCTTGCGAGGCTGGAAGCATTTGCGCTCGGAGCTGGCGAAGGCCGGGATCGAGCGTGTGGGGATCGAGGCGACGGGAGGCTATGAACGCGGAGTCGTCAGGCATCTGCAGGAAGCCGGCTTTACGGTCCTGATCCTGCAACCGCTCCAGGTGCGCGCCTTCGCGCGCGTTCATCTTCAGCGGGCCAAGAACGATACGCTCGACGCGGCTCTGATTGCAGCTTGCACGGCTGTCATGGAGAAGCCCCGGATCGAGCCCGATCAGCGCTTGGCCAGCCTTGCGGACCATCTGACCTTCCTCGAGCAGATCGAGGAGGACATGGCCCGTTTCAAGGTCCGGCTCGAACATATCAACGACCCCGGATTGCGACACACCGTCCTTGGCGACATCGCGCGGTTGAAGGCACGACGGCTTACCCAGATCCGCTTCATTGCCAGGCAACTACGTGCTCACCGCGATCTCGCTGCTCGCCTTGATCTCGTGCTGAGCGTTCCCGGTATCGGCGAGCGCACCGGGCTCGCGCTCATCATCCGCATGCCCGAGCTCGGCCGCGTCAATCGCGAAGAGGCGGCTGCACTCGCCGGCCTTGCTCCCTTCGACGACGAGAGCGGCAAACACAAAGGCCAAAGGCACATTGCCGGCGGACGCGGCCGCCTCCGGCGCTCTCTCTTCGCAGCCGCGCTTCCCGCCGCCTTCCGATGGAATAAAGCCCTGATCGACCTCTACACGCGGCTCAAAGCCAAGGGGAAGGCTCACAACGCCGCCCTCGTCGCTTGCGCCAGGAAGCTCCTGATCTACGCCAACACCGTTGTAGCCCGTGGAACACCTTGGACTGACACCCACGCCGTCAGTTAATGGTTGCTACGGATTCGCTCGCAATGACGAATCCTACTGAATCAAATGCATGCCCGCGTCCATGCGGACGAACTCGCCGGTCATCTGGCCGGACTGCGGCAGCGCGAGGAAGCAGACCAGCTGCGCGATGTCGTCGGCCGTTGACGCCGATTTCAGCGGCACCCGCGCGATCACGGAATCACGCACCTGCTTGGCGCCGGCCTCGCCGCGACCCTTGGTGAACCAGGGCGTATCGATATAGCCGGGGCAGACCGTGTTGACGCGGATCAGCGGCGCCAGCGAGCGCGCCAGCGATTGCGTCATGGTGTTGAGCGCGCCCTTGCTCGCGGCATAGGCGACCGAGGAGCCGCCACCGGAAATGCCCGCGACCGAGGAGATGTTCACCACCGCCCCCGGTCTGTGAGAGGCCTTCGCGCCGACTTCCAGCAGCGCGCGCGCCGCGCGGATCATCTGATACGGCCCGATGGTGTTGACGGCGTAGATGCGCTGGAAATCCTCGGCCGTGAGATCGTCGAGCTTGTCATGGGCAACGTGTTTGGTGGTGCCGGCATTGTTGACCAGCGCATCGATCCGGCCCCAGGGCGCGGCGGCCGCGGCGATCTTCTTGCAGTCCTCGTCGCGGGAAACGTCGCCCTGCACGACGATGACCTCCGCAGCTCCAGCTTTGCGGCAGGCCTCCGCGGTCGCTTCGGCCTCGTTCTTGCTGTTGGAATAGTTGACCACGATGCGCGCGCCGCCCTTGGCCAGAATACCGGCGGTCGCGGCCCCCAGACCCGACGCCGAGCCCGTCACGATCACGCACAAACCATCCTTGGACATCGGTTTCCTCTTGTTGTTTGAGCCTCAAAATCCGCTTGCGGCTCTACCATACCGCCGGGTCAGGGCGAAACTCCATTGCGCGGAATTGAGGCATGCCAGCCGCGCAAGGAGGTCTCACTTCCATGCTTGTCAGGGGGGTGGCTTTTCCCCATCATGCGCTGCAAGAAGTGGCAGCAAAATGCCAATCCAAAAGCCGGGGAACGCTGTGTCGGAGAGTGAGAACATCGTCGTCGAGACCGCAGAGAAGATCTTTGCCGATCTCGCCGATGCCCAGGAAATCAACCGCGACAAGAAGGGCGAGTGGAAAGCGCCGCTGTGGCAGGCGCTCACTGAGGCCGGCCTGCCGCTGTCATGGGTCGCGGAAGAATTTGGCGGCTCCGGCGCGAGCCTCGCCGAAGGCTTTGGCGTGCTCGGCGCTGCCGGACGTCACGCCATCGCGGTGCCGCTGGCCGAAACCATGCTGGCCGGGTGGCTGCTGGCGCAGGCGAAGATTTCGTCTCCCGAAGGCGAGATGACCGTTGCGCCCGCAAGTCCGAAGGACCGCCTGACGCTGAACAGCGACGGCACCATTTCCGGCCGCGCCCGCGGCGTTCCCTTTGCCAAGGCGGCGAAACACATCGCAGTGCTGGCGAGCGGCGCGGGTGGCGTGTCAATCGCGCTGGTCGATGCCAAGAGCGTCCGCATCGACGCCGGCCTGACGCTTGCCAATGACAACAGCGACACCGTGATCTTCGACAAGGTCTCGCCGTCGGTCGCGAAGCCTGCGTCTGATGGTTTCGACCAGACCGCGCTGATGCTGATGGGCGGCGTGATCCGCTCGCTGCAGATCGCGGGCGCGCTGGAATCCATGCTGGACATTTCTGTTCGTTATTCCAACGAGCGCGTCGCCTTCGAGAAGAAGATTTCGAAATTCCAGGCGGTGCAGCACAACCTCGCAAGGCTCGCGGGCGAATCCGCCGCGGCGCTTGCGGCCGCGACCTCAGCGGCCGATACGCTGGCGAACGCCAAATCCTTCGACGACGACGCCGTATTCCTCGAAGCCGTCGCCGCGAAAATCCGCTGCTCGGAGGCGGCCGAGAAAGGCGGCGCCATCGCCCATCAGGTCCATGGTGCGATCGGCTTCACCATCGAGCACATCCTGCATCGTTATTCGCTGCGCGCGCTGTCATGGCGCGACGATTTCGGCTCGGAGAGTTTCTGGGCGGTCGAGCTCGGCAAGCGCGTCGCGGCGCGCGGCGCCGACGAGCTGTGGCCACTGGTGGCCTCCCGCTGAACCTTTTTAGAAGAGACCCGTCATGACCGCAGCCCTCCGTTTCGATCCGATCCGCCTGCCGGAGAAATGCCAGCAGCTCCGTAAAGAAGTGCGCGCCTTCCTCGCCGAGGAAATCGCCGCCGGCACCTTCTCGCCCTTCAAGCCCAACCGCGAAGACACCGACGTGCCGGCGTTTTCGCGCAAGGTCGGCGAGCGCGGCTGGATCGGCATGACCTGGCCGAAGAAATATGGCGGCCACGAGCGCTCGTTCCTCGAGCGTTATGTCGTCACCGAGGAGATGCGGGTCGCGAACGCGCCGACCCGCCGCTTCTTTGTCGCCGACCGCCAGAGCGGCCCGGTGTTGCTGAAATACGCGCCCGAGCACGTCAAGGAGGACATCCTGCCGCGCATCTGCAAGGGCGAGCTGTGCTTTGCCATCGGCATGAGCGAGCCGAATTCCGGCTCGGATTTGTTCGCGGCGAAAACCCGCGCCACCAAGACCGACGGCGGCTATCTGATCAACGGCACCAAGATCTGGACCTCGTCGGCGCATATCGCCGACTACATGATCGCGATCTTCCGGACGTCACCGCCGACCAAGGAAAACCGCCGTCACGGCCTGACGCAATTTTTGGTCAAGATGAAGCAGCCGGGCATCCAGGTGAACCCGATCGGCCAGATCACCGGCCAGTCCGAGTTCAACGAAGTCGTGTTCACCGACTACTTCGTCCCCGACGACTATATGCTGGGCGAGATCGACGGCGCCTGGAAGCAGGCGACGAGCGAACTCGCCTATGAGCGTTCCGGCCCCGAGCGTTTCCTCGAGACTTATTACGTGCTCACCGAGCTCGTACGCGCGGTCGGTGACAAGCCGGACGCGCGGGCAGCGGAAGGCATTGGACGGCTCGTCGCGCAGGTCCACACCATGCGCCGCATGTCGGTGTCGGTCGCGGGCATGCTGCAGGCCGGCAAGGAGCCGGTGGTGGAAGCCTCCATCGTCAAGGACGTCGGCACGGTGTGGGAGCAGCAGCTGCCGCATCGCGTGCGCGACCTCGCCGCCTTTGTCGAGGAGGAGGCCAGCAATCGCGAGGCGCTGGAGCATCAGCTGTCGTTTGCGATCAAGACCGCGCCGAAGCTGACCATTCAGGGCGGCACCACGGAAGTCCTGCGCGGCATCATCGCCCGCGGGCTCGGCTTGCGTTAACTCAACGAGGACATCATGACCAAATACACCGATATCGGCGTCGAGACGCACGGCCACGTCGGCCTGATCGAAATCCGCCGGCCGCCGCTGAACTTTTTCGATGTGTCGCTGATCAACCAGATCGCCGATGCGCTGGAAGAGTTCGACCGCAACGTCGAAATCCGCGCCTCGGTCTTGGCCGCGCAAGGCAAGGCCTTCTGCGCCGGCGCCAATTTCTCCGACCCCGCGCGGCAGGAGCACGTCGAAAAGGATCCGGCGTCGAACCTGCCGATCAACCATCTCTATGTGCAGGCGGTGCGCATCTTTCGCAACAAGAAGCCGTTTGTCGCCGCCGTGCATGGCGCCGCCATCGGCGGCGGGCTCGGCCTCGCGGTGTCCGCGGACTTCCGCGTCACCTGCCCCGAGGCGCGCTTTGCCGCGAATTTCACCAAGCTCGGCTTCCATCCGGGCTTCGGGCTCACCGCGACGCTGCCCGAGCTGGTCGGCAAGAACAATGCGGAATTGATTTTCTATACCTCTCGCCGGGTCACCGGTGAGGACGCCACCCGGATGGGCCTCGCCAATATCTGCGTGCCGCAGGACCAGGTGCGATCAGAGGCGATGAAGCTCGCGGCCGAGATCGCCGAATGCTCGCCGCTCGGTCTGATCTCGACGCGGGCGACCATGCGCGCGGGGCTTGCCGATCGCGTGCTGGCCGCGACCAATCACGAGCTGGTCGAACAGAACAAGCTTCGCGCCACCGAGGATTTCAAGGAAGGCGTCAAAGCCACCGCCGAGCGCCGCGTCGCGAATTTCCGGGGGCGGTAGCCGCTTGCTCAGTGCGTAGGGTGGGCAAAGCGAAGCGTGCCCACCACTTCTCGCGCGCTCAAAGTTGGTGGGCACGGCGCTAGCGCGCCTTTGCCCACCCTACGATTTTATTTTCACCACCAGCGTATCGACGATCGTGACTCCCTGCCCCACCGGATGCACCAGCACCGGATTGAGCTCGATCTCCGAGACCCTATCCTTCAACCGCGCCGCCAGCACCGACACTTCCGAGATCAGCTTCGAGAGCGCCGCGACATCTGCCTTCGGCGCGCCGCGGAAACCACGCAGCAAGGGTGCTGCCTTCAACTCGCTCAGCATTGCTCCCGCCTCGGTCACGCCGACCGGCGCGGGGCGATAGACCACATCGCGAAACAGCTCGGTGGTGATGCCGCCCAGCCCCACCATCACCATCGGCCCAAAGGTCTTGTCGAGCAGCGTGCCGATGATGATCTCGACGCCCTTCCTCGCCATCGGGCAAACCAGTACGCCCTGGATATCAGCATTTGGCCGATGCTTCCCGGCGTTCTCCAGCAACTCGCGATGGGCCGAGAACGCCTCGCCCTTGCTGGCAATGCCGACGCGAACGCCGCCGACCTCGCTCTTGTGCGCGATATCAGGCGACTGGATCTTCATGACAAGCGGAAAGCCGACCCGCTCGATCGCGGCATCGAGCGCGTCGCGTTCGGCCACCAACACCTCGTCCGGCAGCGCGATGCCGGCGTCGCGCAGCAGCGCCTTGCTGTCAGCCTCGGAAAGCGTCGCTGCGTTCAGATGCGCGCCAAGATCGCGCGACGGCAACGCCGCAATATCCGCGTCCGCCGCCAGCTTGAACTTTGCATATTCGGCCAGCCGCTTCAGCGCGACGCCGGCATGGGTCATGCCGGTCAGCACCATCACGCCTGACTTCGCCAGCTCCCGCCGCGCGAAATCCGACGGCAGCGTGTAGGAATACATCACCAGCGGTTTGTTCTGCTTGGCGATGATCGGCTTCAGCTCGGCTTCCTTGAACGGCATACGCACGTCACTGGAGAACGACATGATCACCAGGGTGGCGTCGATCTCATCGGACTTGTCGAACAGTTCGATGCTCTTCTGCAGGCCGCCCAGCGTGACGCCCTGGGCGGTGACGTCGATCGGGTTTTTGGCCGAACCGTAGGACGGCATCCACTGCTTGATTTCGGCCTGTGCGGCGGCCGACAGCTCCGGCACCTGCAGGCCCTGCAGCGACACGGTGTCGGCGCCCCAGATGCCGCCGCCGCCCGACACGGTCAGAACAGCGACGCGGTCGCCGCGCGGCAGCGGATTGCTCGCCAGCACCGCGGCGATGGTGACGGCCTCGTCGAGATCGTTGGAGACGATGAAGCCGTATTTTGCGAACACCGCGTCATACGCCGCCGACCAGCCGGCCATGCTTGCGGTGTGGGACGCGGCCGCGCGCTCGCCCGCGCCGGAGCGGCCGACCTTGGTGACGATCACAGGCTTGCCGATCTCGGCGGCGCGCTTTGCGGCTGCGAGAAACTTGTCGACGTCGCGGATGCCCTCGATGAACAGCAGGATCACGTCGGTCGAGGCATCCTGCACCATGTAATCGAGGAACTCGCCGGCGCCCAGATCGCATTCATTGCCGGCACTGACGCAATAGGAGATCGCAACGCCGATCGCCTTGGCGCGATGTTTGATCGCAAAGCCGATACCGCCGGACTGCGCGACGACCGCGATCCGTTTCTTCGTCGCGTGCAGCGGCACATGGCCGGGCTTGACGTCGACGGTCGGGCTGAAGGTTGCGGCAACCTTCTGCACCTCGCTCATGAAACCTTCGGCATTGGGACCGGAGATGCGCATGCCGGTGCGCTTCGCGATCGCCACGATCTGGTCCTGCATGCCGGCGCTGTCGCCGCCCTCCTCGGCAAAGCCCG
Organism: uncultured Alphaproteobacteria bacterium; assembly: GCA_963794775.1. GTDB lineage: Bacteria > Pseudomonadota > Alphaproteobacteria > Rhizobiales > Xanthobacteraceae > Bradyrhizobium. Next base: position 176,862 of record CAWCGA010000018.1, read on the forward strand.
AGGAAATGATCACGGCATTCTTGACGCCGGCCGCCGCACACTCTTCGAGCGCGCCGACGACGGCGCGCGCGGGAATGATGATGACGGCAAGGTCGATCGGCGCGCCGATCTCGGCGACCCTCTTGTAGCACGTCAACCCGTCGATATCGCCGTAGTTCGGATTAATCGGATAGATCGCGCCGGGATACTCGTTCTTGCGCAGCATCGACAGCAGCCGGCCGGGGATTTTCTCCTTGTCGCGCGAGGCGCCGATCAGCGCGATGCTTTTGGGCGCGAAGAAGCTGTCGAGCGGATGGGGCATGAAGTCGTTTCCAGTGTTCTTGTTATGTCATCGCGAGGAGCGAAGAATGTAGGGTGGGCAAAGCGAAGCGTGCCCACCACTTCTGTCGAAGCAAGAAAGGTGGGCACGGCGCTTGCGCGCTTTGCCCACCCTACAATGCGGGGATGCAGCCGTTCACGAGGCAAGATTGAAATTCACCCCGCCAATGAAGAACGCATTGCCGTCGACCTTGTAACCCCGCGCCTTTGCGGCGTCAGAAACCTTCGCAACGTCGGCCACGCGGAAATCCAGGCCACTCATGATGTCGGCGGCGCCCTTGACGAAGCGGAAGGTCGCGTTCGGCAGCTTCAGCTCGGGTGCGCCATTCGCGCCTTTCGATACGGCAACGCCGATGATATTGCCCCAGTGCTCGGCGAGCCCGGCGGGATCGGGGCTCTCCATCTCAACGCCGGTGATGGCCTGCGTCATCTCTTTGCGGATGTGCTTCTGCCAATCGGGTCCCGCGGGAGGATAGACGCCGAGCACGTCGTCGCTGCCATCCGTGTGGTTGAACTCGATGAAGGCGGCGCGGCAATCGCGCGGATGCAGCTGCACGCCGAGATAGGGTGCATGCACGATGCGATTCGCCGTGCGCACGCCCATCGCATTGGCGCGCGCGCCATGCGCATCGGGATCGTCGCAGCAGAAGATCGCCATGTAGCCGCCGCGTCCCTCCGTCTTCTCGATGAAGCGGCCGGCGGCCGTGCCGTCACGGAACGGCGCGACGACTTCCAGCAAGATGGTGTCGACCGGCAGCAGCGCGTTGACGAGGCCGTATTTCTCGACATTGCCGTCGCGGTAGCAGACTTCGAGACCCATGATGCCTGCGATATCGGGAATCAGGGCTCGAGATGCGGCGCGACCAGACAGATCTGCCGTAGCCGCATGTAACTCGCCATGAAAATCTCCAATCGTGCTGCGTGATGAGATGAGAGATGAGGCCAAGCGGGAGCTGTAACTCCCCTCCCCCTTGCGGGGAGGGCGTAGGCCGCCTTCGGCGGCCGTCTTCTTAGAAGAACGCCGAAGCGAAGCTTCGGCTATGGGTGGGGGTCCACGGATAGAGATGTCTCGTAGCACCCCCCTCCCCAACCCTCCCCCGCAAGGGGGGAGGGAGCGCACCGCCGATGCGGCTCTAATGCCCCCCGAACACCGGCTTGCGCTTTTCGACGAAGGCCTTCGCCGCTTCCTTGTGGTCCGATGTCTCGCCGGCGCGCGAGTGGTGGATCGCCTCGCCGTCGAAGCAGGCTTCCAGCGTCATCGTCTCGGCATTGTTGATGTTGCGCTTGATGTAGCCGAGCGCAATCGACGGACCTGTCGCCAGCGACATCGCCACCTCGTGCGCCGCTGCATCGATCTCCGCATCCGGCACGACCTTGGTCACCATGTTCAATCCGAGCGCTTCCTTCGCGGTCAGCACCGGCGACATCAGATAGAGCTCGCGGGCCTTCGCGGTCCCGAGCATCTTGGTCAGGAAATAGGTGCCGCCGTAATCGCCGGAGAAACCGACTTTCGCAAACGCCGTTGTGATTTTGCAGGAACTCGCTGGCGATGCGGAGATCGCAGGACAGCGCGATCGAGAGGCCGGCGCCGGCGGCGGCGCCATCGAGCTGCGCCACCACGGGTTTGCTCATCTGATGCAGGATGCGCGAGACTTCCATGCCCTTGCGCAAGGTGACCTGTTTCTCCTCGAACGACATCGGCGCGCGGCCTGCCGCCATCGACTTGACGTCGCCGCCGACGCAGAAGGTGCCGCCCGCGCCCTTGAGCAGCACGGCGCGCACCTCGTGATCCTCGGCCGCACGCCGCGCCGCATCGACCAGCCCGCGCGTCATGTCCGGGCTCAGCGCATTGCGCCGGTCCGGGCGGTTCATGGTGATGGTGAGCAAGCCCTTGTCGAGGTGCTGCAGGACGATTTCGTTGGTGGTCATGTGTGTGGCTTTCGTTTGTTGTTCGGAAGTTTTAACGTCGTCATTGCGAGGAGCGAAGCGACGAAGCAATCCACATTTCCGCTTGTTGCGCGATGGATTGCTTCGCTTCGCTCGCAATGACGAAGATTACTTTTTAACCAGCGGACACCTTGACGCCTCCAGCGGCTGGAACGCCTCATTCCCGGGTACGGTCGCGAGCAGCTTGTAGACATCCCAGCGGCCCTTCGACTCCGACGGCTTCTTCACCTCGAACAGGTACATGTCGTGCACCATGCGGCCGTCCACGCGGATGCGGCCGTCCTTGGCGAAGAAGTCGTTGATCGGCATCTCTTTCATCACCTTCATGACGGCCGCCGCGTCGGTCGTGCCTGCAGCCTTCACCGCCTTCAAATAATGCGCGACCGAGGAATAGACGCCGGCCTGCGCAGACGTCGGCATGCGCTTGACCCGTTCCATGAAGCGCTTGGAGAAAGCGCGGGTCTCGTCATTGAGGTCCCAGTAGAAAGCCTCGGCCACGAGCAGGCCCTGCGCGGTGTCCAATCCGACGCTGTCGATATCGGTGACGAAAGCGAGCAGCGGCGACATCTTCTGGCCGCCCTTCATGATGCCGAACTCGGCGCCCTGCTTGATCGAGTTGATGGTGTCGCCGCCGGCGTTGGCGAGGCCGATCACCTTGGCCTTCGAGGCCTGCGCCTGCAACAGGAACGACGAGAAGTCCGAGGTGTTGAGCGGATGACGCACGGCGCCGAGTACCTTGCCGCCGGTCTTCAGCACGACATTGGTGGTGTCTTTCTCGAGGTCCTGGCCGAAGGCGTAGTCCGCGGTGAGGAAGAACCAGCTATCGAGACCGCTCTTGACCGTCGCAAGCCCGGTCACGCGGGCCTGCGCATAGGTATCGAACACGTAATGCACGCTGAGCGCTGTGCAGGCTTCGTTGGTCAGACGGATCGAACCCGGGCCGTTGAAGATCACGATCTTGTTGCGCGTCTTGGCGACCTCGAGCGCGGCAAGCGCGGTGGCGGAGGCCGCAACGTCGTAGATCATCTCGACGCCCTGATTGTCGATCATGTCGCGCGCAATGTTGGCGGCGAGATCGGCCTTGTTGAGATGGTCGGCCGCGATCACCTCGATCTTGCGGCCCAAAACTTCGCCGCCGGCATCTTCCGTCGCCATCTTCGCCGCTTCGAAGCTGCCTGCGCCGGTAATATCCGCATACAGGCTCGACATGTCGAGAATGCCGCCGATCTTCAGCGGCTCGGCTTGGGTCGGCGTGATCGACAGCGCCAGCAACGACATCGCGGCGAAAACGGCACTTCTCATCAACTTCTCCCTGTCGCCTGCCCTTGCGCGGGCGGCGCTTTTTTTCCATTGGGCGCGATCATGCCGCATGGCCTTTGGCGCAGCAAGCACGCGCCATGGCGACGCGCGCGCGGCTTTCGCATGGCTCACGTCTATTTCCGCAAAGCGGAACGGATGCGAGACAAAAACTGCCGCCTGGGCTGACTACCCGGCTGCCACCGACATCCCGCGGCAGAAGCAGGACGCCTTGATCGGGACGTCAGCCCGCGCTTGTGCGAGGTCGAGCCTCTGCTTGATCAGCGACGTCTCCACCTTTGCGCCACGGCGCACCAGGCATTCGTGCAGGCCATGCAGTGACCAGAGATTGTCCGGGTGCTGGCAGGCGCGGCTGAGCTTGCCGTCGAGACCGAGGTCGGAGCGATAGACCGCCTCGGCCTCGTCGATGCGTCCCTGTTCGAGCAACAGCGCTCCGAGCGCGTGGCGGGTCGGCTGCATCCATCCCCAAGGCTCGTCATAAAGCAAGCCGTCGCTGAGCTCGACGGACTTGCGCAAATGCGCGAAGGCGGTGTCATAATTGCCCTTGCGATATTCCAACTCGCCATTGAGCATGGCCTCGGCCACGGCAAGCAGGTCGACCACCACATTGTTGTGCATGCGCCGGCTCTTCGGCACGCGGCCCTTTGCGATCATGAACGACGCCTTCTCGGCCTCGGCCTCGGCCACGTTGCCGAGCGCCGAATGCGCAACCGCCTTGGCGTAGTGCAGCATGGCGACATTCGAGCAGTAGAGATCGCGATCCGCCGGCAGGCCTTGCGCGATGATCTCGTGCCATCTGCCGAAGCGCACGAGCACGTGCTGCTTGATCGTCAGGTAGCTCTCGAGGAAATCCGCCATCGGCGGCGTTTCAATGCGCAGCACCGCCTCGGGGATCCTGGTGATCAACTCTTCGGCCATCGCGATGGCAGGTTTGTACTGGCCGAGAAATGTCGCGCCGTAGATCGCGAAGTGGAAGTCGTGAATGATGTAGGCGAGATAAATGCCGGGATTGTCCGAATAGGAGAGGAACCTGCGGTCGGTCGCCAGCGCCTTCTGATTGTAGATCAGCACGTCATTGTAGTGCCCGCACAGCACATCGAGATGCGTGGGCATGTGGATGAGGTGGCCGGAGTCGGGCATGATCGTGCGCAGCCGGTCACCGGCCCGCAGCGCGCGCTCCGGGAATGGCGACATCTCCATCAGGTGGACGTAGAGATGCAGCAGGCCCGGGTGATCCCAGGCGGCCGGCACATTGTCGAAGGCCTGTTCGAGGACTGCCCTGCATTCCTCGGTGTTGGCGTCGACGGCGGCCTTACCGGACCGCAGGTCCCACATCTGCCAGGGCGTCTCGTTCATGATCAACTCGGCGAACACCGAGCGGACGTCGAGATCGTCGGGAAAGGCGGCGAAGACCTTGCGCATTTCCCTGGTGTAAGCCTTGTCCCACGTCGTCATGTCCTCGATCGCTTCGCGTTGGGGATAGCGCGCGGGCAACGCCTCGATCATCGCCCGCTCGACCGGAGTTGCCTTACCCGCGTGTGCGAGCGCTACCTGCATGGCGTCATGTGACGCGGCGAGCGCGAGCTGCCGCCCATTCGGGTCATAGCGATTCCACGGCAAATTATAGTTTGGCCCGGACGCATAGCTGACGCCCCAATGCGCCATCGCGCATTCGCCGTCACTTCCGATCGCCTTCTGGAAGCACTTGATGGCTTCGACATGGTTGAAACCGAACAACCAATTGAGCCCTCGGTCGAACCAGAGCTGGGCCTCCGGAGCGGAGGTGGTGACTTTGCGGCTGTAAGGTCCGAGATCGAAATAGGTCATGGGCTTCTCTCTCAATCAGTATTCACGTCGTGTTTTACGGAAGTATCTTTCGCCGCAGCCCCCTCGATCCTGCCACCATGTTGTTTCGCGACGATGTCGTGGGCTCACCTCACTTATCCCTGAGCAATCCCCTGCCGGGAACATGATTGATCTCGAGGCGGATGCCATCGGAAGCAGACGATCCGTTTCAGCGCAGATACGCGCTCTCCAACTCCCGCATTTTTGCATCGCCTTGGAGAGCAAACACCTCTGCGACCGAGGCGATGTCGTTCTCCACCCCGGCAATGCCGCCTTCGGCCAGGATACGACGAAAAGTGCTTTGCATCGCGGCGACCGCGGCACGAATGGCGTGGTTGCCGCAGATGATCAGCCCTACCTTGCCAAGGGCCGCGACATCCGCGAACGAGAGCTTCGGATAGCTGGTGGGCACCAGGACCAGCGGTACACGCGCCGGCCACGCCCGACAGAACGACAGGATTTCGTCGGGAGTCTTCTGTTTGCTGTGGATCAACACGGCGTCAGCACCCGCATCGACATAGGCGCCGCCGCGACGAAGCGCCTCTTCCTGGCCGAGTCCTGCGATCAGCGCCTCCGTGCGCGCCACCACCAGCGCGCCGCGCGCTGTTGCCTTGGCCGCTTCGATCTTGCCCTGGAACTCGCTCACAGGGACCAACTCCTGTCGGCCATCTGCACGGAGGCTGCTGTCCTTCGGAAAGGTTTTGTCCTCCATGACAACCGCTGCGACGCCGGCTGCCACATAGCGGGGCACGGCATAGGCGACATTCACCGCATTGCCGAAGCCGGTGTCGATGTCAGCGATGACTGGCGCATCCTGTACCTCACCGATCGCGCGCATCATCTCCAGATGTGTGTTCATCGCCAGGATATTGGCATCAGGCACGGCATAGGATGCCGACAGTTCGAAGCCGCTTCCCCATATCGCATCAAAGCCTGCGGCCGCGGCGAGTTTGGCTGCAAGCGGGTTGTGCGCGGCCATCGCGACCGCCGGCTTGCGGATGTCCAGCTTGGCTCGAAGCGTTGCGGCCTTCGGGTTATCCTTCATCATATCCTCACTTGTCCTTCAGCAATCCCCTGCCGGGAACATGATTGATCTCGAGGCGGATGCCATCGGGATCCTCGAACAGCACCGAATAGTAGCCGGGCGCCCAGGAATCCTCACGCGGCGCGCGGATGATCTTTACACCGAGCTTGCTCACGAAGGCATGGAGCTCATCAACATCGGCGCGCTCGCGGGCGCGGAAGCAGAGATGATGCAATCCGACACGCCGCTGGTCGAACGCCGCATTCGCATGTTCCGGCGCCGGCGCGCTGATGCCGAGCGCGGTGCGGCCGCCGACGCAATAGTAGTACGTGTCGGTGTCGATCACCGCGGTCATGCCGAGGAACGGCAGCAGCTTGCGATAGAAGTCGCGCGCGCGCTCGAAATTCGACGCCGTCAGGATGACATGCGCCATGCCGTTGATTTCCATCCCCTGCCCCTCCCTGTGCTAGGTTGTAACTAGCATACTGCATAGCAATGTGGTGACGATGCGCAGGCTTGTCGCAGCAGCTCTCTCGATCTTCGTGACCGCAACATCGGCAAATGCAGGTGCTTGCGCATTCGCGACGCAGAACGACGGCCACGTCACTGACGTGATCGACGGGCGCAACTTCCGCCTCAGCGACGGTCGCGAGGTCAGGCTGGCCGGCATCGAGCTCGTCGCAAAGGACCCCGGCGCATTGGCCGCGCTCGTCAGGGACAAGGACGTGAGCCTGCACGGTGCGGATGACACGCCCGATCGCTACGGGCGGCAAACCGCATTCGTACTTCTCGCGGGCTCGGATATTTCGCTGCAGGCCCAGCTTCTCGCACAAGGGGCGGCGTTGGCCTCGCCCGATGTCACCGACAAGGATTGCGCCGCCGCGCTGTTGGCCGCAGAGGCCGAAGCGCGCGCCGGAAAAAAGGGAATCTGGGCTGCCACGAACGTCATAAAAAACGCGGAAAGTGCAGCCGATATTCTGGCCGGGATCGGGCGTTTTGTGCTTGTCGAAGGCCGGGTTTTGTCGGTTCGGCAAGCGGGGACAATGACTTACCTGAATTTTGGCCGGAACTGGACACGGGACTTTGCTGCGACTATTTCAAGGCGCATGATGCCGCAGGTCGAATTTAGCGGCCTCACGCTCAAGTCCTTGGAGAATCGGCGGATTCGTATCCGCGGCTGGGTCGAAGCGCACCCCGGGCCGCGGATCGAGGTGGTCAGGGCGGGACAAATCGAAGTGCTGAGCGGGAAGTAATCCGCCGAACGCGAGTATCAAAAAAAGTGGATGGGACTGCGCGACTGCGCGACAGGGGAATGAGCCGCCGCGTTTTAGCCGCGGCAGCGCTGCTGTGCGCGCCGGTCGCGCTCGCAGGCTGCGGCGACATGAGCCGTTTCCAGTTCTCGACCGCGGTGGCGCCGCCAACCGCGCCTGCGAAGCCGAACCGTACCGTTGCGACGACGCCCGCCTCCGAGCGCGAGCATGACCGCATCCTCACCTCCTATGGCGGCATCTATGACGATCCGAGACTCGAGTCGCTGGTCAGCAAGACCGTCGACCGGCTGGTCGCCGCCTCCGATCGTCCCGATCAGGCCTACAAGGTCACCATCCTCAACTCCGGCGCGGTGAACGCCTTCGCGCTGCCGACGGGCCAGCTCTATGTCACGCGCGGGCTGATTGCACTGGCGAGCGACACCTCCGAGCTGTCGTCGGTGCTGAGCCACGAGATGGCGCATGTGCTGTCCAAGCACGCGGCGATGCGCGAGGACCAGGCGCGGCAGGCCGCGATCGCCGCGCGCGTCGTCACCGAGATGGGCAACGATCCCGAAATCACCGCCTTCACGCTTGCCAAGGGCAAGCTCACCATGGCGAACTTCTCCCGCGAGCAGGAGCTGCAGGCCGACGACATGGGCGTCGCGATTTCCGCGCATGCGCATTTTGATCCGTACGGAGCCTCGCGCTTCCTGACCTCGATGGAACGCAATGCGGAGCTCAAGGCCGGGCGCTCCTCGCTCGATCCGCGCGCGCAGGACTTTTTGTCGTCGCATCCGGCAACGCCCGAGCGCGTGCAGCGCGCGCGCACCTCGGCGCGGCAATACCTGTCGCCCGACAATACCGAGCGCGACCGCGAGGACTATCTCAAGACGATCGACAACATGGTCTATGGCGAGGATCCCAGCGAAGGTTTTGTACGCGGGCGGCGTTTCCTGCATCCGAAGCTTGGCTTCACTTTCCAGGCCCCGGACAATTTCACGCTCGACAACACTGCCCAAGCCGTGATCGGCGTGCGCGAGGGCGGCAGCCAGGCGATGCGCTTCGACGTGGTGCGCGTGCCGGGCGAGCAGACGCTCGGCGATTACCTCAATTCCGGCTGGATGGAAGGCGTCGACAAGGCCTCGACCGAGGATATTTCCATCAACGGCTTCCCCGCGGCTTCGGCGATCGCCAAGGGTGACCAGTGGCAGTTCAAGGTCTATGCCCTGCGCTTCGGCAGCGACGTCTATCGCTTCATCTTCGCCACCCGGCAGAAGACCCAGGAGAGCGAGCGCAACGCGCGCGAGACCGTCAACTCCTTCCGCCGGCTGTCGCTCGACGAGGTGCAGGCGGCGCGTGCGCTGCGCATCAAGGTGATCACCGTGCAGCCGGGCGACACCGTGGAATCGCTGTCACACCGCATGGCGGGCGTCGATCATCCGATGGAGCGCTTCCGGATATTGAACGGGCTCGACGCGCACGCCCAGGTCAAGGTCCGCGACAAGGTCAAGATCGTGGTGGATTGACCTGTTGCAATCAACCCGGCTGCGACTCCCCTCCCCCTTGCGGGGAGGGGTCGGGGGTGGGGGTCAACGCGGTCTGTATCTCCGTTAGAACGCCGTCGATATTTCCAAGCACGTCGTTGTTCCAGAAGCGCAGCACGCGATAACCGCTCGCTTCGATCTGGCGTGTGCGACGTGCGTCAGCAGCACGTTGTTCATCATGCTGACCGCCGTCGAGCTCGATCACCAGTCGCGCCTTGCGGCTGACGAAGTCGACGATGAACGGGCCGATCAAGGCCTGCCGGCGGAAATGCGATCCCGAGAGTGCGATGTCTTCGCGCAAGTGTCGCCAGAGAACGCGTTCGGCCTTCGTCGGCTCTGCGCGCATTTGCTTGGCAAATTGCTTCTGGCGTTCGTGCATTGCACGGATTCCATCATGACCGTCTTCACTTGGGAACCCCCACCCCCAACCCCTCCCCGCAAGGGGAAGGGGAGCCGAGCGCGACTCGCGGCAATGTCGAAGCCTACAAACGAAGAGGCTAGACCGAACAAGCCCGGCTTGACGCCTGACCCCTCGCTCTGAAATCGTTCAGCCGACAGCATCAAGCAAAGGAGAGCGCGCGTGAGCTCGGATCTGGTTCGTTATTCCGCCTCTGACGGCATCGCCGAACTGATGCTCGACCGCGCGCCGGTCAATGCACTCAGCATCCCCCTGATCGATGCGCTGCTCGCAGGCCTTGCCAAAGCGCGCGACGACGAGAGCGTGCGCGCGATCATCATCGGCAGCGCGCACAAGGTGTTCTGCGCAGGCCTCGACCTCGATCTGGTCCGCGGCAAGCCGGGGATCGAGACCAAGAAATTCCTTGAAAAGCTCTATTTCGCGCTGAACGACACCCAGTATCGCCTCGGCAAGCCGACCATCGCGGCGATCGACGGCGCGGTGCGCGCCGGCGGCATGACCATTGCGATCGCCTGCGACATGATCATTGCCGGCGACGCCTCGACCTTCGGCTATCCCGAGATCGATGTCGGACTGATCCCGGCGATCCACTTCGTGCAGCTACCGCGGTTGGTCGGCAAGCATCAGGCGTTCGGCCCGCTGTTCCTCGGCGATGCCTTCGACGCCGCGACGGCGTACCGCATGGGCCTGCTCAGCGAGGTCGTACCGAAGGGCATCGCGCTCGATCGTGCCCGCGAGATCGCGCGGCGGCTGGCCGCCAAATCGCCCGCGATCATGAAGATCGGCCGCGACGCTTTCATGCGCGCGATCGATACGGATTTTCGCCGCGCGGTCGAGAATGCCGCGGAAAGTTTCGCGCTGGTCGCGACCACGAACGATTGCCAGGAAGGACTGAATGCGTTCGTCGAGAAGCGCGCGCCGAACTACAAAGGGAACTGAACGTTACGTCGTCATTGCGCGGAGCAATGACGAAACAAAAAGCCCGGTCTTTCGACCGGGCTTTTGATCCTCTGTACCGATTTTACGGCTGACGCTTTCAGGCGGCCTCATCGGCGACGGTCGTGCCGTTGCCGTCGGCCTCATCCGCCTCGTCCATATCGCCGTCGGCGTCGCCTTCACCCTCAGCGCTGCCTTCGGTCTTGACGCCGCGGCGCGGGCTCTTGGCGAGCTGGCTCTCGATCTCCTTGACCGCTTCGGTCTCGGTCGAGTGCTGCACCACAGCGATCTCGCGCGACAGGCGGTCCAGCGCAGCTTCATAAAGCTGACGCTCGCTGTAGGACTGCTCGGGCTGCGATTCCGAACGGTAGAGGTCGCGCACGACCTCTGCGATGGCGACGATGTCGCCGGAATTGATCTTGGCTTCGTATTCCTGGGCGCGGCGCGACCACATGGTGCGCTTGACCCGGGCGCGGCCCTTCAGGGTTTCCAACGCCCGCTTCACCAGCGCGGGCTCGGAGAGCTTGCGCATGCCGACATTGGCGACCTTGGCGGTCGGCACCCGCAAGGTCATCTTGTCCTTGATGAAGTTGATCACGAACAGCTCGAGCTTGGCGCCCGCGATCTCCTGCTCCTCGATGGACAGGATCTGGCCGACGCCGTGAGCGGGATAGACCACGAATTCATTGGCCTTGAACCCCTGGCGCTGGGTCACGACCTTCTTTTCCTCGATGCGGGGCGCAGCCACGGGCTTGGCGGCAACGGTCTTCGCGACAACGGGCTTTTGAGCGGCCTTCGGAGCAGTCTTCGCGGGGGCCTTCGAAGCAGTCGTCTTCGAGGGAGCCGCCTTCGCGACAGTCTTTTTGGGTGGCATTGCGCTTCTTTTGTTTTTTGAGGACTTTGAAGCCGCAGTCGCCTTACCGGCGGCCCGGGTATCCCGGGCACGGCTCTTGGATGCGCTACGGCTGGCCGCGGCGGCTTTCTTGGACGGCTTGGAGGTACTCTTCTTACGCGTTTTCTGTGACACGGCCTGTGCGCGGAACTGCCACGCCCCTGTTCGATGGGTTTTCGCGGAAACACTGTGAAAGGGTCAGAGCGTCTGACCGATCCAACTCAGAATGTGCCATATATAGCACATTTTCCGGAAAAATCAATGATTTAGAGGGTGTCAGGGCCGCCTTTGGCCGGTCCAACGCCTATTAGGGTTAAGTCTGAGGCGTTTTTGAGGTCGTGCTGCACCGCAATACTACGGTTGTGGATTGCTGTGGACGGCTGTGGATGAAATCCAGCCGCGGAATGCAAGTGATTCGCGGGGGCTCTTTGGCGCATGACCTTATCGGAAAACCGCTGCACACTTTTCCGGGTCATGCGCTAGTCGCCCTCACCCGGCTTTGGAGAAAAATATTTCGCGAATTTGCCTTCCTCACCCTCGAAAGTCTTGGCCTCGGGCGGGAAATCCTTCTTCTGGGTGATATTCGGCCAGATCTTGGCGTATTCGGTGTTCACCTCGAGCCACTTCTCCAGCCCCGGCTCGGTATCCGGCTTGATCGCGTCCGCCGGGCACTCCGGCTCGCACACGCCGCAGTCGATGCATTCGTCCGGATGGATCACCAGCATGTTCTCGCCCTCGTAGAAGCAGTCGACGGGGCAGACCTCAACGCAATCGGTGTACTTGCATTTGATGCAGGCTTCAGTGACGACGTAAGTCATCCAAAACTCCGGAAAACAGCTCGAAATTCGGGCTTTGCCTAGCGCAGGACGTGCAGTGCCGCAAGGGAAGCGGCGGCTCAAATTCATGCCCGATTGAGATAGTCATTCTTGCCGCGGCTGCAAATCCTCATAGAGCACGCGGGCGGATGAGGCATCCCCCCGCCGCTCGGAAAAGCCGATCACCTTGAGGACGCGGACGCTGCGGTCGAGCGCGATGGTCAGCACGTCGCCGGGCTTCACCGCATGTCCCGGCGCGGTCTCGCGCACACCATTGATGCGGACACGGCCCTTCTCGACCAGTTGCGCGGCGCTGGTGCGGGCTTTGACGACCCGCGCATGCCACAGGAACTTGTCGAGGCGCTGCCGATCCATTTTGTTTTGACGCGTTTTCTTGACGCGGACCGGTTCCCACTTCGCTTGAAAACGCTATGGCCTAGTCCTTGCGATTGCCGGCGAGTTGATCCTTCAGCGCAGCGAGTTTGGCAAAGGGCGAGTTGGGATCGGCGGCGCGGTCGCGCGGAGCGGCCGAGGTCGCGTAATGACGCAGCGCCGGTCCGCTTTCGCGGTCGCGTTTGTCGCGTCCCTTGTCGCGGCCGCGCTGATCACGCTCGTCGCGGCGAGCGCCCTGACGATCGCCGAATTTCTCGCGCTTGTTGTCGCGGTCGCGATTCTTGTCACGATCTTTGTCGCGATCCTGGCCCTTGCCCTCGAAACGCTCGCGGCGGTCGCCGCGTTGCTCGTGACGGCGCTGCTCGGAAGCCGGCGCGGTCGCAGTCGCGCCTTCGGCAGGAGTCGGTGCAGTTGCGGTCGCGCCTTCGGTCGAGGCCGTTGCGGCCTGCGCCGGTGCGCCTTCGCCGGGCTTGCGATCTCTGCGATCGTGACGGCGGTGACGATGACGCCGTTCGCCTTCGCGCTTCTCACCCCCACCCTCGGTCGGCGCGGCGGCGGCTTCACCTTCCTTGCGGGGTTCGTGACGACGACCGCGATGCCGCTCATGCCTGGGACGGCGATCCTCGTTGCGGCCGCCGGGCCGCCAGACTTCGACGAGTTGCGGCTCGGCGGGCGCTTCAGCTGTTGCCGGAGCTTCCGCTGCGGCTTCCGATGTTGCTTCAACCACGGTAGCTTCCGCAGGCGCCTCGGCTGCAGGCGCCGCACTTTCCGCTGCTGCTTCAGCAGGCACCGGTTCCGGCGCAGCTTCGACCACAGGCTCGGGCTGCGGCTCGACCACAGCAGGTGTCTCTTCGCTGGCCGTGAACGGCGTGACTTCGGGCAGCAATGCGGCTGACGGCGCGGGATCGCCGGACACGGGCTGCTCGACGATCTCCGCAACGCCTTCCGGAGCTGCGTCTACGGGCGCTTCCGTCGACGCCTCGACAGGGGTCTCGCTCGCCGCTTCCGTCGGCGCTTCCACCACCGCCGGCTTCGGCGGCAATGGCGGCCGCTTCTCCATGCGATAGCCGAGCGCGCGCAGGATCGAGGCGAAGTCTTCGCCGGCGGATCCCGTGAGCGAGGTCATCGCCTGCGTCACGACAAAGCCGCGGCCATCGAATGCGCCGGCCGGCTTCTCGCCGGGCGAAGCCTCGCGCCAGGAGAGCGCCGGGCGGATCAGATCGGCGAGCCGCTCCAGAATATCGACACGCACGGCGCGTTCGCCGCACTGGCGATAGCCGAGCATGCGATAGGCATCGCGCGGCAAGGTCTTGTCGACAGGGAACGACGTGCGGCCGCTGCCGGCGAGCTGCTGGGCGCCCGCGAGCGCGGACAGATCGACATTGTCCTGCTTGATCGCCCAGAGCAGCGCGGCGAGTGCGCGCGCAGCTGGCTTCAGCAGGTTCGGGAAATAGATGTGATAGGCGCCGAACCGCACGGCATATTTGCGCAACGTCGCGCGCGACGGCTGGTCGAGATCCTTCATCTCGGCCGCGATCTTCGCGCGCTCGATCACGCCGAGCGCCTCCACCAGCTGGAACGCGATGCCGCGCGCAATCCCGGTGACGTCCTCGGCTTTGGACAGATCGAACAGCGGCCCCAGCAGCTTCTCGATATGCGTCTTCAGCCACAAATTCAGCCGCGTCTCGACCTTCTCGCGGGAAGCGCCGGTCAGCCGCTCGTCGGCGATGATGCGCAGCCGCGGATGCAACGCGTCGTCGGCCGCGACCAACTTGGCCACGGCATCGCCGGTCCAGCGGATGGTGCCGTCCGACGTCAGCACGAATTGATCGTCGGGAGCCGCACCCAGTTTCTCGGCGCGCGCGTCGATCTCGCGGGCCAGCACCTGGCTCGCTGCAGCCTGCAGCGCCTTGGCGTCGGAACCCGCCTCCGCGCTATCTGGCGCAAAAGTGAAGCCGTCGAGCCGGCCGATCGCATGGCCCTCGACGATCACCTCGCCCATCTTGCCGATTTCGGTACTCAAGCTGACATTCTCCCGCAGGCGGCGCATCAATACACTGGTACGGCGATCAACGAAACGCTCGGTGAGCCGTTCATGCAGCGCGTCGGATAATTTATTTTCCACCTCGCGGGTGACGTTTTGCCAGTGGTCGGGATCGGACAGCCAGTCCGGCCGGTTGGCCACGAAGGTCCAGGTGCGGATTTGCGCAATCCGGCCCGACAAGGTGTCGATATCGCCGGTGGTGCGGTCGGCCTGGTCGACCTGGGCGGCGAACCAGCCGTCCGGCACCTTCCCGTTGCGCATCAGGAATGCATAAATCGTGGTCACCAGCTCGGCATGCGCGGCCGGCGACAACTTGCGGTAGTCCGGTATCTGGCAGGCCTCCCACAGCCGCTCCACGGCATCGGCGCCATGCGCGAAATCGCGTACCTCGACGTCGCGCGCGGCGTGATCCAACACGCGCTGGTCCTCGGCAACAGGTGCGCGGGTCAGCGTCTCATGCGCGGGCGTTGCGAGCAGCGAGACCTGCAGGGCGCCGAGCGAGGAGAAGTCCAGCTTGGAATTGCGCCACTGCAGCACCTTCACGCTGTCGAAAGAGTGGTTCTGCAGCGCGTTGACCAGCTCCGGCTCGAACGGCGCACAACGGCCTGTGGTGCCGAAGGTGCCGTCACGGGTGGCGCGCCCGGCGCGTCCTGCGATCTGCGCGAACTCGGCCGGGTTGAGCCGGCGGAATTGATAACCGTCATATTTGCGGTCGGAGGCAAAAGCGACGTGATCGACGTCGAGATTGAGGCCCATGCCGACGGCGTCGGTGGCGACGAGATAATCGACGTCGCCGTTCTGGAACAGCTCGACCTGCGCGTTGCGTGTGCGCGGACTGAGCGAACCCAGCACGACGGCGGCGCCGCCATGCTGGCGCTTGATCAGTTCGGCGATGGCATAGACTTCATCCGCCGAGAACGCGACGATCGCGGTGCGTCTCGGTTGCCGCGTGATCTTGCGATCGCCGGCGAACTCCAGCTGCGACAGGCGCGGGCGTGTGATGATGGACGCGCCCGGCAGCAGCCGCTCGATGATCGGCCGCATGGTCGCCGCACCCAGCAGCATGGTCTCGTCGCGGCCGCGCCGGTGCAGCATGCGGTCGGTGAACACATGCCCGCGCTCCAGATCGGCCGCGATCTGGATCTCGTCGACGGCGAGAAACGACACGTCGATGTCGCGCGGCATCGCTTCCACGGTGGAGACCCAGAAGCGCGGGTTCTTCGGCTTGATCTTCTCCTCGCCGGTGATCAGCGCGACCGAGTCGACGCCCGCGCGATCGGCGATCTTGTTGTAGACCTCGCGCGCGAGCAGCCGCAGCGGCAGCCCGATCATGCCTGACGAATGCGCAAGAAGGCGCTCGATGGCCAGATGCGTCTTGCCGGTGTTGGTCGGCCCGAGCACGGCGGTGACGCCCGCGCCGGGTGCTCTCTCGTTGGAGTGAGCGAGTGGAGAGAAGGCCATGTGTGGAGGGTGTTTCTTTTATTGTTTGTCGGCGCGCGTCGAGCTCTGAGTTTCACCTCTCCCCGCGTGCGGGGAGAGGTCGCATCGCGAAGCGATGCGGGTGAGGGGGACTCTCCACGAGCTGAATACCTGGAGACTCCCCCTCACCCCAACCCTCTCCCCGCACGCGGGGAGAGGGAGCTTCACCGTGCGCGCTGTACCAGCGTGATTCCAAAGCGCTTACGCTCAATTCTGTCTCAGATTGCGACGTCTCGACGATGATATGGGGTTGGAATTCAACGTTCGGAACGAGTCTCGAACGAAAGGGGCCCGAATCGCTGACTCCATACGGTAACCTGCTTCGTTCACCGCAACATCTCGCGCGTGGTTCCCTCAACCAACACTAGATCAAGTTTGACAGGCTCCGGCAAGCGGCGGTTTGAGGCGCGGATTCCTTAAGTTTTGGATGGCCGGGAGTTGAATCAGAATGGGGAAAGAGTCAACGGGATTCCCTGCGATTTGGCGTCGCGAGCGGACTGCGCGAGGCCGGCGTCTTCGACTCCTTGTGCACATAGCGAAGCGGGCGACGCTCTCTCGCTCCCTCTCCCCGTTCTTACGGGGAGAGGGTTGGGGTGAGGGGCTTCTTCGGTCAGCGGCACTCAGCAAGTGGTGAGTTCCCCTCACCCGCGCCTTCGGCATAGCCGATGCGAAGCATCGGCGTTCTTAGCGCTAAGAACGGCCGCCGAAGGCGGCCTACGCTCTCCCCGCACGCGGGGCGAGGTGAAGCGGAGTTCGCGGCGAAAGCGGAATTACTGCGTCTTCGCGACGTGCGGGGCGACCGGCTGCGTGACGAAATGCGTCGCCTCCAGCACGGCGGTGCCGAGCGGCGTCGGGATCACGGTGCGGAACGGCACGAGATAGCGGGTTCCCGCGATCGGCACCAGCGCGACCTCGATGCCGCGCGCGGCGGAGAGATATTTGATCACCGGACGATCGGGGATGTAGCCCGCGATCGGCGTGAAATACAGCGCGCAGACCACGGCCGGGCCGTAATAGCCCTTCTCCGCCTTCACGGTTTCCATGCGCTTGAAATCGAGCTTCAGCTCGTAACGCAGGCGGCCGTCGAACACGGCCGCAGTCCCGTTGCAAGCCTCCGGCGTCAGCATCTCGCCGGTGCCGGGCACGCGCACCAGCGTCGAGGACATCGGATCGGACACGCCCTTCTTGTGCGCGTCGGTGACGACGACGCGGTCGGGATCGACCGGCGGCACGGGCTCGATGCCGAACTCCTTGATGTTGCCGTTCTGGAGCGTGATGTGCACGGACTCGGATTTGTGCGAGGTGGCGGTCGAGGCCTGATAGGCCTGCGGCACCAGCGCGCCATTGACGACACGGCCCTGCGAGGCGCCGGTGCCGGAGCCGTTGGAGATCGATTTGAGGATGCCCGTGGTGCCGCCCTGGGCGGCCGCGGAATAGGAGTCGTCGCCGATCTCGATCGCCCAGGTGCCGCGACCGACCGAGATGCCGGCCAGCGTCGCCTCGTACTGCGCCTCGAGCTTGCCTTGCGCGGCGGCTGGAACCGGCGCCAGCGCAAGCAGCGCTGCGGCAGCGAGCAGCGCCGATCGGGCCGAATTCTTCGGGCGGATGGTCACTGGCGGTCCTTGGCCAAGCGGCGCGGTCCAAATCTCATTTAGGCAAACAAACCCGGCAAACAACGCGCCAACCGGCGATGGGCGGGAACCCCTCGCTTTTCGGGTCCGAATGCGCCCTTTATATGGTGGGCTAAGCGCTTAAAACGCCTGCCAAAACGGCATTTCCGGAGCTGTCCGGCCGCCCTGAAACCTTGACGTTCCGCGCACCGACCCCTATACGTCCGCCCGCTCCCAAGAGCATCAGCAAATTTGACCCCTCCAGGCGCCCAAAGGGCTGCCGGGGACATTCAGGGATTTTTCGACATGTCGCGGCGCTGCGAACTGACGGCCAAGGGCCCCCTGACGGGCCACAAGGTCAGCCACTCCAACATCAAAACCAAGCGGCGTTTCCTGCCGAACCTGTGCAACGTCACCTTCATCTCGGACGCGCTGGGGCGGAATGTGCGGCTGCGCGTCTCGACCAACGCGATCAAGACCGTCGATCACAATGGCGGCCTCGATGCGTATCTCCTGAAGGCCCGCGCCACGGTGCTGTCGCCGCGCGCGCTGGAGCTGAAGCGCCAGATCCAGAAGAAGGTCGGCGCGGCGCCGGAGAAGAAGGCGAGCTGATTTAGGGAGCTAACGAACTGGGGGCGCGTAAGCGTCCTGTAGCGTGAGCTGTGAGTTGAGTGATGGCGGCCGGGTTGGAAACGACCCGGCCGTTTTTGTTTGCAGTGCAAAGAACGGCTTCTGCCTGTGGTTGCAAAAAAGTGCCGATATGTTCTCGCTACTCGAATTGGCCAATAGACAGGACATATGCACTTGTTAAAATGCAGTCGAAACTGGCGCCAGGGGACGCCGGTGGCCCTTCAATGAGTATGGATTATTTCGATTTTTTTAGCGGCTGTGGCGGCACCAGCGCAGGCATGAAGCGGGCCGGCATGAGAGTCCGTCTCGGTTTGGATTGGGATGCAGATGCCGGCGCAACTTACAAGGCGAACTTCGCAAACGCGAAATTTATCTCGAATGATATTCGTCGGGTTCGCATTAGCGATTTAGCGCCTTATATTCCAAGCAAACGGCGGAAGCCTCTCGTATTCGGAGCTTGCGCCCCTTGCCAACCCTTCTCGCGACAAAATTCTCATCGGAAAGGCAACGACGGTCGCAGGACTCTATTGCGCGAATTTCATCGGTTTGTGAGAGCATATAAACCGGATTACTTGTTTGTTGAAAATGTTCCGGAATTGCATGCCGAAGATAATCTCAAAGGTCCTTTCGCTGATTTTCTAAAATTGCTGACCGACCTCGACTACTCGTATGAGTACAAAATCGTGATGGCCTATCACTACGGTGTACCGCAAAGCCGTCGCCGACTCATCCTAATTGGCAGTCGCCTTGGCGCGATTGAATTTCCCCTAAAAACGCACGGACCGAAAGCCAGGAAGAGGCTTCCTACTGTTTGGCAGAGCATCTCGAAATTACCGCGTCTTAAGGCGGGCGAGAGCCACCCAGAGATACCGAATCACAGGGCCGCGAATCTGTCGCCACTAAACCTAAAGCGCATCGCAGCGACTCCAGAAGGTGGAGGACGGAGAGACTGGCCAAAACGCCTTCGATTGGAATGTCATAAGGATCATTTGGGCCATACCGACGTCTACGGACGCATGAGCAAGCACAAGCCCGCGGCTGCGCTTACCACGCGATGTGTCAGTCTTTCGAATGGACGTTTCGGTCATCCAACGCAGGATCGCGCCATAAGTCTTCGCGAAGCAGCATGCTTACAGACGTTCCCGATGAATTTTAAATTTCAGGGAAATTTCGCCTCTGTCGCTCGACAGATCGGGAATGCTGTCCCCGTCGAGCTCGCGCATGTCTTCGGGCAGGCTAGACGCGCGTTAAGAACAGCTCAAAGACTTGGGCAAGATTTGGGAAGACTTGGCTTTGACGAATTCGAGCCATTCCGAAAAGGTGACCACGAAGGCTAAGCCACTCGCCAACCTCGCGACGGTTGATCCGAGGCGACGCTTAAACATGCAGGCCGTCGGCTACAAGAACACCACGCCTGAACTTGTTGTTCGGGCGACTGCGCATCGCATGGGTTTGAGATTTCGGCTCTATCGATCTGATCTCCCCGGGCGGCCTGACCTTGTCTTTCCAAAATCGCGGACCGCTCTATTTGTGAACGGGTGCTTCTGGCACCAGCACAAGGGGTGCGTGAAAGGCACCATACCCAAGACAAATCGCGCCTTTTGGTTAGCGAAGCTAAATCGAAACATCCAACGAGACCAAGAAGTTCGAGATCAACTCCATCATCTGGGTTGGTCGCCCGTAACGATATGGGAATGCGAGACAAAGAGTGTTACGAAATTGAAAGTCATTCTGCACCGTCATCTCCGATCAGGGCACCAGCCGTTGCAAGGGGCTCTTTTGCCCGACGGGCAAAACACCTGAGCGTGTTTTCTGCGGGATTTTTGTCGATCATCACGGCCGCAAAGGCCTCCGCCGCGCCCAAAATCGCTCGCTCATTAATTCCGCTTTTGCGAAGCAATTCAATTGGCTGCGCCCGTTCAGGCCACTCCCTCCAAAAATTTCTCTTTACGAAATACAGAACTCGTGTATATCCCTCGCCATCCCGCCTCTTCGAAGAGGGACGTTACGGCCAATCGTCACGAAACGTGAGGCGGGGTGCGATGGACGCGAGAGCTAGCGAGACGATCGCAAGCAAGCGCGGACGGCGAAGTCGTGTGGTCCTGTCCCCCCGACGCTGGGGTCAAGCGCGCAGGTGATGATCCTGCGGGCGACGGAGGCTAACAAGCCCGGTACTCCGGGGAGAGCACGAAGGACACCGTTAAAACCATTGCGCAGGGAAGGCCGGGTCGCTTCGGTCCTACCTGTAGTGACTATGCGGGAGTGGTGTTTTTCCTTTCCCACCCCCGGCTGCGGGTGCGGCCAGCATCCGGCTTTCCCTGCGCCCTCTTCATTCGGGAGGGTTTGCGATCTTGCATCACCCGGGCAAAAACGCGCCGCGGGAATGCTGTCTCACGCCCTCTCCGTCGTCATTCCCCGCGCATGCGGGGAATCCAGTATTCCAGAGGCTTCTCGCTCAAGCACTGCTGCCTCTGGAATACTGGATCGCCCGGTCAAGCCGGGCGATGACACCGAACAAGTTGCTGTTTGACATTCACATCGGAAGAAGCACGGGCGCCTTACGCGGCGATGCGGACAGACAGCGATTGCGGATCGACATCCGGATGGTTGTCCGGAAGCAGGTCGAGCGCCATGGCCGAAATCTTCTCAAGCAACTGGTCAAGCGTCGGCGCATCGGCGGCGGCGGGAACGTCGTCGCAATGCCCGCTCCACACCGAGGCCTCGTCGTCCCAGGCCGCTGAAATCGTGAATATTGTGGGCTTCGACATCAGACCCTCGTTGCGATCATTCGCCACGGAGATGGGTACCACGATTTTCGGGGTCCGGGAATTGGCATCGCCGCGCCCTACGGCGTACCGCCCATGCCTTGCACGATCGTGATCGCGCGGGCCATCGCGTCCTTTTTCGCGGCCTGGTTGGCTTTCACCTTCTGGCGCGTCTCGCCGGGGTCGTCGAAGTCGTGCGTCGCGCCGGGATAGAAGGTGACGTCGCCGAACATCGTGTCCGCCACGAGCGAGCGCCCGACCACATGCCGGCAGATCGCGGACGAGACCTCCTCATCGGCGGCGCCGTGAAACAGCGCCATCGGCGCGGTGGTGCGAACCGTCTGGTCGAGCAGAGCGTCCTCGCCGCAGCCGGGATAGAACGCGAGCGCGCCGCGGAAACCGGCCTTGCTGCCCTGCCGGATCATCGTGTTGAGCAGGGTCGAGCCGCCGTTCGACCAGCCCTGCAGGAAAATGTGGCCGGCATCGACGTCGTCGCGGCCGCGCAGCCAGGTCAGCGCGCCCTCGGCGTCGAACGGACGCACCGTCTTCTCGTTGGTGCTCTTGCGGTCGTCATCGCCATGGCTGTCGCGCGGGAAGCCATTCGCCTTGCCGCGCGGGCCGAAGCTGTCGGGCAGCAGCGCGAGATAGCCGAGCCCGGCCCAGTATTCGCCCCACATCACGTGCCGCTTCGACAGCGTGTCGGCGTTGCAGCGCGAGGTCTCGCCACGCCTGACGAACTTGCAATCGGCGTTGTCGTTGGCGGAGTAAGGCCCGGCGCGGCCGTGCAGCATCACCATGGCGGGATGCGGGCCGGCGCCCGAGGGCTTGAAGAGATAGGCGACGATCTCGGTCTTGCCGTCGGCGCTCTTGAAATAGACGGTTTCCGGCGCGGCGAAGGCGGCAGTGGCTGCGAGGAGCGGGAGGACGAGGGCGAGGAGGCGGAGGGCGATATGGGGCATAGCGTGAATATAGCGCAATTTTCGCGCGAATACACGCGCCGCGTGCATGGTGTTCTCACCTCTCCCCGCGTGCGGGGAGAGGTCGCGCGAAGCGCGGGTGAGGGGGATTCTCCGCTTGCAAACTCGGGGAGGAGGCCCCTCACCCCAGCCCTCTCCCCGCAAGAGCGGGGAGAGGGAGAAGATCACGCCGCCTTCCCCAATCCCGCATCCAGATGCTTCAACCGCGGCATCACCTCGTGCTTGAGCAGATGCAGCGAGCGCTGCCAGGCCTGCGGCTTGTGCTTGTAGTCGAAGCCGAACACCAGGAGCACGCCGAAGCCGCCGACCTCGTGCCAGATCTTCTCGATCTTCTCGGCGACGGTATCGGGCGAGCCGACGATCCAGTTATGCCTGGCGCAATAATCCACGGTGACGTCGCTGTCGGGCACATCAGGGGCGTGCTTGAGATAATCCTTGAAGCCGAAATGGCCGAGCAGCGGCAGGAAATATTCGCTCATCATGCGGCCCATCATGTCGCCGGTCGAAAGCTTCCGCGCCTCTTCATCCGTGTCGGCGACGAACACCTCGCGCACCAGCCGCCAGTCGCGCCGGTCGGGTTTGCGCCCGCTCTTTGCCGCACCCGCCTCCACCGAGTCCCAGTGGCTGGCGACATAGGCCGGGTTGAGGTTGAGGCTCATCGGGATGAAGCCGCGCTCGCCCGCGAGCTTCAGCGTGTCGGAGTTCTTGGAGAGACCGGCGACGCCGATCGGCGGATGCGGCGCCTGCTTCGGCTTGATGTGCGGCTTGAGGAAGTCGAACATCACGTCGGGCTTGGTCACCGTCCAGAATTTGCCGGTGTGAGTGAACGGCGCGGGCTCGGTCCACAGCTTCAGGATGATCTCCAGCGCCTCGCGGGTCATGTCGCGGTTCTGCCCGCTCATGCCGTCGACATTGAACATCGCCCAGTCGCTCGGCAGGCCGCTCGCGGCGACGCCGAAATTCAGCCGGCCGTCGGAGAGGTGATCCATCATCGCGACGCGATTGGCGAGCTCGGCCGGGTGATGATAGGGCAGCAGGAAGCCGCCGGGGCCGATGCGCAGGTTCTTCGTTTGCCGAAAGCCTTCGACGACGAGCAGGTCGGGCGCCGGATGCGGCTCCCAGGGCGCGGTGTGGTGCTCGCCGATCCAGGCTTCCTGATAGCCGAGTTCGTCGAGCCAGCGCAGCACCTGCAGATCCCATTCGTGCCCTTCCTTCAGCCCGCACTCCGGCGGATGCGACGGCATCGCGAAATATCCGAGTTCCATGGGGTGTTCCTCTCGCTGTTGTTCTTGTTGTCGTGGTTTGGGCGCAGCCCGCGGAAATTACCTGCCCCGGTTGCGGCGGAATGATGGCTCTGAAAATTCGATGGTGCGTAGGGTGGGCAAAGCGACACCACGCACGGTGGTACCGCGAGCAACGCTGCGAGCGTGCCCACCATGCTTGTTCAGAGCGCGGGATGGTGGGCACGGCGCAAGAGCGCCTTTGCCCACCCTACGATACCGCGATCACCCTACTTTCGCATCCTTGCCTTCGCGCCGGCGACGATCTGCATCGAGATACCGAACACCCAGCCGATGAAAATCAGCCACGTCCAGCCGATGTGCGGCTCCTCGCGCAGGATGATGATGCCGACGGAGACGAACGCAGTGAGCGTAGCGAGGAAAGTGCCGACCGAGGTCAGCAGTTCAGCCGCGTCGATTTTGGGATCGTCGTCGCCATGAAAGGGAAGCTGCGGCGTGTCGATGCCGAGATAGAACGCGATCGCGCCCGCGATCATCATGATGAGGAGGAACGCCTGCGAGGTCAGCGCGCCAATCGACGTGCCGACATGGGCGGCGACGAACAGCCCGCAGGCGGCGCCGGCCATCGCAAGGCCGATGCGCTCGAACACATGGGCGGCTTTACGGACACGGAAACGCATGGGCTGCCACCGTTCGTATCGACATCAAGCCTATCCCGTTTGCGGGACGGCCGTATGATCGATCACACAGTCGGGTGCATCAATCCATCACATCGGCTTGATCCGGATCAAGGCGCGATGCGGCGCGCGTTATCGCGCACCGAATGTGGTGGCGCCGAACAGCGCCTTCTGGTTGGAGGGCTGCGAGCGCCAGTATTGCGGCGGCGCCGTCACCTCGCCGTGCAGCTCGGCGGCGGCGTGCCAGCCCCAGCGCGGGTCGTAGAGCATGCCGCGCGCCAGCGCGACCATGTCGGCCTTGCCGGTCGAGACGATGTCTTCGGCTTGCTTCGGCTCGGTGATCAAGCCGACCGCCATCGTGGTGAGCCCGGTGGCCGCCTTGATCGCCTGCGCGAACGGCACCTGATAGCCGGGCCCAAGCGCGATCTTCTGCAGCGGCGACACGCCGCCGGAAGACGCATCAATCCAGTCGACGCCGCGCTTTTTCAGCTCGTTGGCGAACGCGATGGTTTGCGGCAGGTCCCAGCCGCCATCAACCCAATCGGAGGAGGACACGCGCATGCCGATCGGCTTGTCTTTGGGGAAGACCGCGCGCACGGCGTCGTAGATTTCGAGCGGATAGCGCATCCGGTTCTCGAGCGAGCCGCCATACTTGTCGGTGCGCTTGTTGGAGATCGGCGACAGGAATTGATGCAGGAGATAACCGTGCGCGCCATGCAGCTCCAGCGCGTCGATGCCGAGCCGCTCGGCGCGCTTGGCCGAGGCGACGAAGGCGTCGCGGATGCGGGCGAGGCCGGCATCGTCGAGCGCAGCCGGCGCGTTTTCGCCCTCCTTGTGGGCGACAGCCGACGGCGCCACCGCCTGCCAGGCACCGGGCTTGCCGAGCGGGATTTGCTGGCCGCCGTCCCAAGGGCGCGCGCTGGAACCCTTGCGGCCGGCATGTGCGAGTTGCATCGCCACTGCAGCTTTCGAATGCTTTCGCACGCTGGCGAGGATCGGCTTCAGCGCCGCCTCGTTGGCGTCGCTGTAAAGCCCGAGGCAGCCCGGCGTGATGCGGCCGATGGCCTCGACATGCGTCGCCTCGATGCAGAACATCGCCGCGCCCGACAGCGCGAGGTTGTTGATGTGGGTGAAATGCCAGTCATTGGCCGAGCCGTCGTCGGCCGAATACTGGCACATCGGCGACACCATGATGCGGTTCGACAGATTGAGGCCGCGCAAGGAGATCGGCGTGAAAAGCGTGCTCATGGGATAAGTCCGGGGGAGGAAGGAGGAAGGCAGGATGCGGCGTAATGTAACGGCTCACCGCGGGCTGGTTAGGGCAGCCCGGGCATATCAGCGATGCCCGATGTCAGGAGGGGTCCCACCATTTGTCGGCGTCGCCGGGCTTGCCGGGCGTGAGATCGATGACGCGCGCACGGTCGCCGGGCAAGAGCTCGCATTCGGCGCTGGCGACGAACTGGATGAAAAGCTTGCCGTCCTCCATCTTCTCGGCGAGAGACCCGTATTTGCCGAACTGCTTCAGAAGACGGTCGTCGTCAACGACGAACGACTTGAATTCGCGCAGCACGAAGCGGTTGCCGCTTTTCCATTCCACGATGGAAATGCGCTGGCGCAACCCGTCCTCGTCCTTGACCTCGCGGCGCATCACTTCCGTGAACAGATCGGGGCTTTTGATCAGAAAGGCACGGCGACCGTCGATGCGGTAGAGATTGAGCGTCACTTCGTGGCGGCTGGAGCGGAAGGCGACGCCGACACGGCGCGAGTCCTTCGACCAGAAGGCATGGTAGGCTTCCGGCGCGGTATCGAGGTTGTTGTCGTCGCTGATGCTGTCGAGGGCCACGAGCTTGCGATGCGCGGGCTCCGCCATCAGCCAGACGCGGAAACCATCATCGCCGAGTTCGCCTTCACCGTGGGAGGCCAGCGAGAGCTGCTTGTTCGGCGCGAGCCCGTCGCGGATCACGCCATATTCGCCCTTGGCATATTGGTGATTGCTGGTCGCGCCGGCGGGCGCAAGCGCGAGGCAGGCGGCAATGGCGAACGACATGAAAGGGAAGTGCATCTCTTTTGGTCTCACATCGGCAGCGGAAGTTCACTCAGCAAGCGTGAATTGCATCAACAGCGTGCGCTGGATCAGGGAGAAATTGTCGTCGGAGACGAGCGTCAGCACGGTGTCGCCTTCGGGCGTGACATGGGCGTCGATGCCTTCGAAATTGTCGATCTCCTGGCCGAGATCGGCGTTGAAGATCGCGGGGCCGTCGATGACAGCGCCGGGGGCAATTGATGCGAGCGGAATGCGGCGGATACGGATGCCGATGCCGCCGACCCAGGAGAATTTGCGCTCCAGCA